>NZ_LGEC01000104.1 GCF_001279585.1 Nocardiopsis sp. NRRL B-16309
GCCCGCGTAGGCGACCACGTCCAGCGTGGACATGACCAGGCCCGCGCCGTTGCCGATGATCCCGACCTCACCGTCGAGCTTCACGTAGTTCAGACCCTTCTCGACGGCCCTCAGCTCGCGCGGGTCGGTGCCGGAGTCGTCGGCGAAGGGCACGCGCTCGGCGTGCCGGAAGGCCGCGTTGTCGTCGAGCGTCACCTTGCCGTCGAGGGCGATGATCCGCCCGTCGGTCGTGCGGACCAGCGGGTTGACCTCCACCAGCGTGGCGTCCTCCCCCACCGCGACCTCCCACAGGTGGACGATCGTGGCGGCGGCGCGGTCGTGCACCTCCTCGGGGAGCTTCGCGGCGCGGCAGATCTCCAGCGCCGCCGCGCGGTCGACCCCTTCGGGGCCCACCGGCGTGCGCACCACCGCGTCGGGGTCGGTGACCGCGACCTCCTCGATCTCCATGCCGCCCTGGGCGGAGCAGATCGACAGGAAGGTGCGGTTGGCCCGGTCGAGCAGGAATGAGAAGTAGTACTCCTCCGCGATGTCGGAGGCCTCCTCCACCAGCACCCTGCGGACCGTGTGGCCCTTGATGTCCATGCCGAGGATCTCCTCGGCCCTGGCGCGGGCGTGTTCCGGCCCGTCGGCCACCTTCACACCGCCGGCCTTGCCCCGGCCGCCGACCTTGACCTGCGCCTTCACCACAACTTTCCGGCCGATCCGTCCGGCCGCGAGCCGGACCTGGTCCGGGGTGTCGGCTATCTCGCCCTCCACGAGGCGCACCCCGTACTCACCGAAGAGCTGTTTGGCCTCGTACTCATGGAGATCCACCGTGCCTCCTTGTCGCATGGGGTCCCGACTCTTCAGTGGTACTCCATACTGTATGCAATATTCAATACCCCTACTCTGAAAAATGTGTCCTGCGCCACCCCCTTCCCAGGTCGCCGATGGATTTGCATACTGTATTCAAGGAGGTCGCGCCATGTCAGGACACCCCACCCCCGACCCTCCACCCCCCGCCCACGCCGAGGTCGTGCGCGACTGGCGCGGCCGCAGCTACCGCGTCGGCCCCACCGCACGCGTGCTCACCGGCGTTCCCCGCCCGGTCGTCCTCGCCCGCGCCCTGGCCGCCGTCGCGGCGATCGGCGTGACGCAGTTCGGCTACGGCGCCGCGGTGCCCGCCCTGGTCGACGCGCACGGCTGGTCGCCCGCCCAGGCCCTCGTGCCGTTCCTGCTCTGGACCCTGTTCCAGGGCGCCACCGCGCCCCTGCCGCACCACCTCGGCGCCAGGCGCCTGCTGACGCCGGGCCAGACGGTCGGCACCGGCGCCGCCCTGTGCGCCGCCGGGCTGGTGGCCCTCGGCCACGTGTCGGCCCCCGTTCCCGCGGCCCTGGCCTACGGCGTGCTGGGCGGCGTGGGCGCCGGGCTCGTGTACCACTCCTGTGCCGACCTGGTCGGCGGCTGGTTCCCCGACCGGCCCGGCGTCCGCTTCGGCGCCGTCGGCGGCGCCTTCGCCCTCGGCGCGGTCCCCCTGCTGCCCGCGCTCGCGCTGTCGCCCTCCCCCGCCCCGCTGTCCGCCGCCACGACCCTGCTCGCCGCGGCCGTCCTGGTCCTGGGTCTGGCGGGCGGTGTCGGCCAGCGCCAGGCCCCGGGCCGGTGGTGGCCGCCGGGCGCCGACCCGCGCGCGGTCGCACTGCGCGGGAACGCCGATCCGCCCGCGGCGGCCGACTTCAGCACCGCCCAGGCCTGGGCCAGCGGCCCCTCCCTGCCGGCCCTGCACGCGGTGGTGGCGCTCTCCGGCGCGGGCGGGCTGTTCACCATCGCCGTCCTACCCGTGGTCCTGGTGGCGGCCGACCGCCCGGCCGCGGAGACCGCCGCCGCGGTCACGGCCTTCGCCGCCGCCAGCGGCCTGGGCCGGATCGCCTGCGGCGCCGCGGTCGAGCGGACCGGACGGCGCCGCCTGCTCGCCGTGCTGCTGGGCGCGGCGGCGCTCGCCCTGGCCGGCCTCGCCGCCGTCGCGGACACCGGCCCGGCCGCCCTCCTGGTGGCGCTCGCGGCGGTGGCGGGCGCCGGGACCGGCTCCTGCTACCCGCTGAGCCGGGCGGTCACCGAGGCCCACTTCGGGTCGGACCGGGCGGCGGGGATCCCCCGTCTGGTGCACAGTTCCAAGGCGGTCGGCGGGTTGCTCGGCGTGGGCGGAGCCGTCGCCCTCCTGGCCCTGGCGCCGTCACCCGCGGCGGCGTCATGGCTGGTCACAGCCGCTGTCGCGCTCGCCGCCGCGACCCTGCTCACGGGTGCGCTGCGCCGCCCGTTCCCGGTCCGGACACTGCCGATCCGGAAGAGGATCTGGACAGCGGGGCGGCGGCGTGCTCCAATGTGATGCAGACGGTATACAGTATCCCGCCTACAGAAGACACTGACCCGCTCACCATCCCCACCCGGTCGCTCGCACCACAAGAGCACCGGCAGCTAGCAGCCAAAGCACCGAACCCGCACGAAAGGGGTCGTCGCACCGATGGCCGAGGGCACACCCAACACCAGCACCAGTAGCGACACCACGATCTCCGGCGGCCACCTGGTGGCCAAAGCGCTCAAGGCCGAGGGCGTCGACGTCATCTACACGCTCTGCGGTGGACACATCATCGACATCTACGACGGCTGCGCCGACGAGGGCATCGACGTCATCGACGTCCGCCACGAACAGGTCGCCGCGCACGCCGCCGACGGCTACGCCCGTATCACCGGCAAACCCGGCTGCGCCGTCGTCACCGCCGGCCCCGGCACCACGGACGCGGTCACAGGTATCGCCAACGCCTACCGCGCGGAGAGCCCGATGCTCGTCATCGGCGGGCAGGGAGCGCTCAGCCAGCACAAGATGGGCTCGCTCCAGGACCTGCCGCACGTGGACATGATCAACCCGATCTCCAAGTTCGCCGCCACCGTCCCGCACACCGAGCGCGTGGCCGACCTGGTCTCCATGGCCTTCCGCGAGTCGCTCAACGGCGCTCCCGGCCCGTCCTTCCTGGAGATCCCCCGCGACATCCTGGACGCGCGGGTGCCCCTGGACAAGGCCCGCATCCCCGCCAAGGGCCGCTACCGCGCCTCCACCCGCCAGGCCGGCGACCCCGCCGACATCGAGCGGCTGGCCGACCTCATCGTGCGCTCCGAGCGCCCCAGCATCCTGCTCGGCAACCAGGTGTGGACCACCCGCGCCACCGACACCTCCGTCGAACTCGTCCGCGCGCTCAACATCCCCGCCTACATGAACGGCGCCGGACGCGGCACGCTACCCCCCGGCGACCCCCACCACTTCCAGCTCTCCCGCCGCTACGCCTTCACCAACTCCGACCTCATCATCATCGTCGGCACCCCGTTCGACTTCCGGATGGGCTACGGCAAGCGGCTCTCGCCCGACGCCACCGTCGTCCAGATCGACCTCAACTACGCGACCGTCGGCAAGAACCGCGACATCGACCTCGGCCTGGTCGGCGACGCCGACGCCATCCTGTCCGCCGTCCTGCAGGCCACGTCCGCCTACGGCGACACCGGCGCCCAGGGCCGCAAGGGCTGGCTGGAGGAGCTGCGCACCCAGGAGCAGACCGCGCTCGACAAGCGCGCCCACCTGCTCACCTCCGACTCCACGCCGATCCACCCCTACCGGCTGGTCAACGAGATCAACCAGTTCCTCACCGAGGACTCCATCTACGTCGGCGACGGCGGCGACATCGTCACCTTCTCCGGGCAGGTCGTCCAGCCCAAGTCGCCCGGCCACTGGATGGACCCGGGCCCCCTGGGCACGCTCGGCGTGGGCATCCCGTTCGTCATGGCGGCCAAGCAGGCCCTCCCGCACAAGGAGGTCGTCGCGCTCTTCGGCGACGGAGCCTTCAGCCTCACCGGCTGGGACTTCGAGACCCTGGTCCGCTTCGACCTGCCCTTCGTGGGGATCGTCGGCAACAACTCGTCCATGAACCAGATCCGCTACGGCCAGATCGCCAAGTACGGCGCCGAACGCGGCGAGATCGGCAACACCCTGGGCGACGTCAACTACGCCGAGTTCGCCAGGATGCTCGGCGGGCACGGCGAGGAGGTACGGGACCCGGCCGACATCGCGCCGGCCCTGCGCCGCGCCCGCGAGTCCGGCAAGCCCTCCCTGATCAACGTCTGGATCGACCCCGAGGTCTACGCGCCCGGGACCATGAACCAGACGATGTACAAGTAGCCCGGGAAGGAGAACCCATGGGCAAGGCACTCGACGGGATCCGCGTCCTGGACATGACACACGTCCAGTCGGGCCCCTCGGCGACACAGATCCTGGCCTGGATGGGCGCCGACGTCCTCAAGGTCGAGGCGGTCACCGGCGACATCACCCGGCGCCAGCTGCGCGACAAGCCCGGCGTGGACAGCCTGTACTTCACGATGCTCAACTCCAACAAGCGCAGCGTCACGCTCAACACCAAGAGCGAGCGCGGCAAGGAGATCTTCCTGGACCTGGTCCGGCGCAGCGACGTCCTGGTGGAGAACTTCGCGCCGGGCGCCCTGGACCGGATGGGGTTCACCTGGGAGGTGCTCCACGAGGCCAACCCGCGCCTGGTCTACGCCTCGATCAAGGGCTTCGGACCCGGCGCCTACGCCGACTTCAAGGCCTACGAGGTCATCGCGCAGGCCATGGGCGGTTCGATGAGCACCACCGGCTTCGAGGACGGGCCGCCGCTGGCGACGGGCGCGCAGATCGGTGATTCGGGCACGGGAATGCATACAGTGGCCGGTATCCTCGCCGCCCTGCTCCAGCGCACCAGCACCGGCCAGGGCCAGCGCGTCCAGGTCGCCATGCAGGACGCCGTCCTCAACCTGTGCCGCGTCAAGCTGCGCGACCAGCAGCGGCTGGAGCACGGGCCCCTCGCGGAGTACCCCAACGACGACTTCGGCGACGAGGTCCCCCGCTCGGGCAACGCCTCCGGCGGCGGACAGCCGGGGTGGGCGGTGCGCACCGCGCCCGGCGGCCCCAACGACTACGTCTACGTCATCATCCAGCCGCCGGGCTGGGCGCCCATCACCCGGCTCATCGGCCGGCCCGAGCTGGTCGAGGACCCCGAGTGGGCCACCCCCGAGGCCCGCCTGGACAAGCTCGACAAGGTCTTCTCCCTGATCGAGGAGTGGTCCAGCCGACTCCCGAAGTGGGACGTCCTGGCCGAGCTGAACAAGCACAACATCCCCTGCGGGCCCATCCTGTCCACCCGGGAGATCATCGAGGACCCCACGCTGCGCGCCAACGGAGTCGTCACCACGGTCGAGCACCCCGAGCGCGGCGCGTACCACACGGTCGCCTCGCCCATCCGGCTCTCCGACTCGACCGTGGCGGTCGAGCGCTCCCCCCTGCTCGGCGAGCACAACGAGGACGTCTACGGCGGCGAACTGGGCCTGACCGCCGACGAGCTGGCCGAACTCTCATCGAACGGAGTGATCTAGACCCATGGCCGTCTACACCCCGAAGCGGTCCGACCACGACAGCGCCGCCGTGCGCGAGGTCCTGGACCGCGCGCGTGCGGCGGGCCGCACCGCGCTCACCGCGCCGGAGGGCCTGGCACTCGCCCAGGCCTACGGCATCCCCGTTCCGGGGGAGGCGCTGGCGACCTCCGCCGAGGAGGCCGCGGCCCTGGCCCGGGAACTGGGCCTGCCCGTGGTCGCCAAGATCGTCTCCCCCGACATCCTGCACAAGACCGACGCCGGCGGCGTCGAGGTCGGCCTGGACAGCGCCGAGGCGGTGACCGCGGCCTACGAGCGCATCGTGGCCAACGCCCGCGCCTACGACGCCGACGCCCGCATCGACGGCGTCCAGATCCAGCAGATGGTGGGCGGCGGCCTGGAGGTGCTCATCGGCGCCACCACCGACCCCACGTTCGGCAAGGTCGTGGTGTTCGGCCTGGGCGGCGTGCTGGTGGAGGTCCTCAAGGACGTGTCCTTCCGGCTGGCACCGCTGACCCGCGAGGAGGCGCTGTCCCAGATCGGCGACATCCGCGCGGCCGAGGTGCTCGACGGCGTGCGCGGGAGCGCGGCGGTGGACCGCGAGGCACTGGCCGACGTCCTGGTCCGGCTCTCCGACCTGGTCGCGGACTTCCCCGAGATCGCCGAGGCCGACCTCAACCCCGTGTTCGCCTCCGAGACCGGCGCGATCGCCGCCGACCTGCGCTTCGTCCTGGACTTCGAGCCCGCCGAGGGCCCGCGCACGTTCTCGCGCGAGGAGATCCTGGCGTCGATGGAGCGCATCTTCAAACCCCGCTCGATCGCGATCATCGGCGCCTCCAACGAGGAGGGCAAGATCGGCAACTCCGTCATCCGCAACATCGTCGACGGCGGGTACGAGGGCGAGATCCACCCCGTCAACCCCAAGGCGCCCGAGGTCTACGGCCGGACGGCCTACGCCTCGATCACCGACGTCCCCGGCGACGTGGACGTCGCGGTCTTCGCCATCCCCGCCAAGTTCGTGGCGCGGGCCCTGGAGGAGGCCGGCCGCAAGGGCGTGGCGGGCGCGATCCTCATCCCCTCGGGCTTCGCCGAGACCGGGGAGCACGCACTCCAGGCGGAGGTCCTGGAGGTGGCCCGCCGCCACGGCGTGCGGCTGCTGGGCCCCAACATCTACGGCTACTACTACACGCCGGAGAAGCTGTCGGCGACCTTCTGCACCCCCTACGACGTGGCCGGGGGCACCGCGCTGACCTCCCAGTCCGGGGGCATCGGCATGGCGATCCTGGGCTACAGCCGCAGCACCCGCACGGGGGTGTCGGCGATCGTCGGCGTCGGCAACAAGGCCGACATCGACGAGGACGACCTGCTCACCTTCTTCGGCCAGGACGAGAACACCAACGCCGTGGCCATGCACCTGGAGGACCTCAAGGACGGCCGGGCGTTCGTCGCGGCCGCCCGCGAGGTCGTGCCGAAGAAGCCCGTCATCGTGCTCAAGGCCGGGCGCACCTCCGCCGGCGCCCGCGCCGCGGGCTCGCACACCGGGGCGCTCGCGGGCGACGACAAGGTCTACGACGACATCCTGCGCCAGGCGGGCGTGGTCCGGGCCCCGGGCCTGACCGAACTCCTGGAGTACGGCCGGGCGCTGCCCGTCATGGCCGCCCCGGCCGGCGAGAACATCGTCATCATCACCGGGGCCGGCGGTTCGGGCGTGCTGCTGTCCGACGCCGTGGTCGACAACGGGATGTCGCTGTACGAGATCCCGCCGGACCTGGACGAGGCCTTCCGCGCGTTCATCCCGCCGTTCGGCGCCGCCGGGAACCCGGTGGACATCACCGGCGGCGAGCCGCCCTCCACCTACGAGAAGACCATCCGCCTGGGCCTGGAGGACCCCCGGGTGCACTCCCTGGTCCTGGGCTACTGGCACACCATCGTCACCCCGCCGCTGGTCTTCGCCGACGTCGTGATCGACGTGGCGACCAAGGCCCGCGCGGCGGGGATCGACAAGCCGATCGTGGCCTCGCTCTCGGGTGACACCGAGGTGGAGGCCGCCAGCGCCAAGCTGTTCGAGCACGGGATCGTCGCCTACCCCTACACCACCGAGATGCCGGTGAAGGTGCTGGGCGCGAAGTACCGCTGGGCCCGCGCCGCCGGACTGCTCTGACCGCGGGTGGGGCGCCCTGGGCCGGGGCACCCACCACCGCCCGGGGGAACTCCGCGAGGGAAGGGCCACCACCCTCCACGGAGCCTCCGGCGCGGAATCCGACTCACGATGGGCCGGGGAGCACGCGAAGCCGCCGTGTGCTCTCCCGGCCACCCGTCACCGTCCGTCCCACCAGGAGCCGCCCTGGTGTTCAACGAGAGGAGAGCGTGTCCCTGGGGGCTGCAGGGGGCAGTGAAACACACATGTAACAAGTAGACGAGGGAGTCTCCCGATGACCCCACCCCCCAATCCCTCCGAGAGCGCGGGCGCCGAACCCCCGGTCGAAACGGCCAGCGACCGCCCCCACGTCCCCGCCCAGCGACAGGCGCCTCCCCCCGAGGCGGACTCGAACTCCGCGACCCCCACGGCCGACGCGGCGGCCGCCCCCCAGGAGGAGGAGCGCTTCTGGAAGGCCGGCCGACTGGAGCCGATGCCGATCCGGCGCCTGCCCAAGGCGCCTCCCTCCATCCACATCCTCGGCCCGACCGTGTTCCTCGTCGCGCTCGGCGTGGGCATGGGCGAGTCCTACATGTGGCCGCGGCTCGTCCTGGTCTTCGGCCCGGAGATCCGCTGGCTGTTCCTGGTCGGCGTCTCCCTCCAGGCCGTGGTCATGCTGGAGATGTCCCGCTACGCCATGGCGACGGGCGAGAGCATCTTCTACGGCGCCGCGCGGGTCTTCAAGCCACTGATGTGGTTCTTCTTCCTCACGGCCATCCTGGTCTACATCTGGCCGGGCCACCTGTCCGCGGGTGCCTCGGCGTTCGAGCGGGTGACCGGCATCCCCTGGCAGCTGACCGCGGTCTCCGGGATGCTCCTGGTCGGCGTGGTCTTCACGTTGGCGAAGGTCATCTACAACCTGCTGGAGAACGTGCTGTCGATCTGTATCGGCCTGCTGGTGGTCGGTACGTCCGTGGTCGCGGCGATGGTCGGCAACCTGTCCGACCTGACGTCCACGATCTCCGGAATGTTCGCGTTCGGCTACTTCCCGGCGGAGGCCACGACCGCCGCGTGGTTCCCGATCATCGTCGGCTCCATCGCCTTCGCCGGCCCCTCGGGCATGCAGCAGATGTGGTACACGCTGCACCTGCGGGACAAGGGCGCGGGCATGGGCGCGCACATCCCCAAGATCCGCGGGCTGCGGCACTCCGGTGAGCAGGAGACGATGCCCACGCGCGGCTTCATGTTCGACACCTCCGACCCCGAGGAGATGGAGAAGTGGAAGGGCTGGCGGCGCTGGGTCACCTTCGACGCGCTGGTCCTGTTCTGGGGCATCACGATGCTGGTGACCATCTCGTTCACCGTGCTCGCCCAGTCCGCCGCCCGGTTCGACCCGAACGTCGCCGAACTGATCCGCGCCGGTGACCGGGACGCCTCCCTGGACGCGATGGCCGCCTCCTTCTCGGCGGCGGGCAGCCCGATCCTGGGCACGGTGTTCTTCTGCTTCATCGCGCTCATCGGGCTCAACGCCACGCTGGGACTGTTCGACTCGTTCTCCCGCGGCCAGGCCGACATGACGTTCAACTTCGTGCCCGGGGCCAAGAAGATCGGGATGTCGAAGCTGTACGCGATCTTCCTCTGGGGCCTGATCGCCTTCGGCATCGTCATCCTGCTCTTCGGCCCGGCGGACGGCCCGGCGTCCATCCTGGACATCCTCGCCTTCCTGTCGTCGTTCGCCATGGGCGCCTACTGCGTGGTGCTGCTGCTGGTCAACAACATCACGCTGCCCAAGCCGATCCGGCCGGGGATCGTCTCGAACGCGATCATCGCCTTCGCGGCGGTGTTCTACCTCGGCGCCCTGTTCTACTCGCTGGCCGCCTTCGGGATCGTGATCGCCTGATGCACGCTCCACTCACCCTCCCGGGGGGCCGGTCCCTGCGCGACAACGCGGAGGTCGCGGTCCCCGGAGCGGCCATCGGACTGGTGGCGGGACTGTTCGCGATGGGCGTCGCGATGATGGCCGGCCTCCCGCCGGCGGTCACCGTCACCATCGGTGCCGGGCTCGGCGTTCCGCTGGCGCTGTTCGGCGCCGGATACTGCGTCCTGCTGGCACGGGGGGTCTTCGGCATCGGTGCGGTGGCCCCCCTGGCCCTGTACTGGTTCGTCGGCTTCCCCCTCGCCCGGCTGATCGACTCCTACGCCGTGGCGGCCGCGCTCGGAAGCGACACCGTGCTCGACGAACCGCTCCTGTCCTTCCTCGCGCTACAGGCGATGCTGAGCTTCGGCTTCACCATCGGCTTCCTGTGGCTGCACGAACGGATCGCGCCGCGATGGCTGCTGCGCGTCCGCGACCACAACGCCGTGGCCGCGGGGCTGGTCGAGCGCTACATGGAGCACGCCATCCACCTCAACCAGCGGCGCCGGGTCCCGGGCCCCCGTCGGAAGCCCTCGAACAACTCCTGACAGTCACCGTGGTGCCAGCGGAGTGGCCTCGCCGCCACTCCGCCGGCTCCGCTGTGCCCGCACGAGCACCTGGAGAGACAACGTGGACATCCAACCGTGGGTCTGGGCCGTCACCATCACGGTCCTGCTGGCCGTCATCGCGGTCGACTTCGTCATCATCGCGCGCAGACCCCATGAGCCATCGATGCGGGAGGCGGCCGCCTGGATCGGCGTCTACGTCTCCCTGGCCATCGCCTTCGGCATCGGCCTCGGATTCCTGAGCACTCCGGCCCAGAGCCTGGACTTCTTCACCGGCTGGATCGTCGAGTACTCGATGAGCGTCGACAACCTGTTCGTCTTCATCCTCATCCTGGGGTCGTTCGCGGTCCCGGCCCAGCACCGCCAGCGGGTCCTGCTGGTGGGCATCGCGCTCGCCCTGCTGTTCCGCGGGCTGTTCATCGCCCTGGGCGCGGCGGTCGTGAACGCCTTCGCCGGCGTCTTCTTCCTCTTCGGCGCGTTCCTGCTGTTCACGGCGTGGAAGCTGATCACCGAGTCGGGTGACGACGAAGAGGGGTACAAGGAGAACGCGGCGGTCCGGATGGTGCGGCGGTTCCTGCCGACCACGGACCGGTACCACGAGGCGAAGCTGACCGTGCGCATCGACGGCAAGCGCGTGGTCACGCCGATGCTGATGGTGATGATCGCCGTCGGCCTCACCGACATCCTGTTCGCGCTCGACTCGATCCCCGCCATCTTCGGTATCACCCAGGAGCCCTACCTGGTCTTCACCGCCAACGCGTTCGCGCTGATGGGGCTGCGCCAGCTGTACTTCCTCATCGGCGGCCTGCTGACCAAGCTGGTGCACCTGAACAAGGGCCTGTCCGTGATCCTGGGCTTCATCGGTCTGAAGCTCATCCTGCACGCCTTGCACGAGACCACCGACTGGCACGTGCCCGAGATCGGCACCCTGACGTCCCTGTTCGTCATCCTGGCCACGCTCGCCATCACGACCATGACCAGCCTGCTCAGCGCCAGGGCGACCGCCGCCAAGGAGGCGGCCTCCGTCGGGGCCGAGCACGGGAGGGAGTCCGAGACGGCGCACGCCGCCGCCTCGCACGGGCGGCCGGATGACGACGACGAGGTGCCCTCCCGCGTGGGCGGGTGATCCCCGCGCGGCGGACCCGCACACGTGCGTGTCATCGTCCGCGTCCTCGAACACGCGTGGCCCCCGGCGGAGCGTTCCGCCGGGGGCCGCGCGCGTGCGACCCGGGCAGAAAGTAAATCATGCCAAATTCGGACGAATCATAAATACCGCGATCCAAGAAGAACCCCCACCCCCGAAAGGCGACGAAATTACCTCCCGGTAGCGTCGCCCTCCACACCGCCCATGCCCTAATCTTGCTGACAAACACAACCGAACAAGCGGAGGCCCCGCGACGCTAGCAAGCGCCCGAGGCCGTGGCCAGCAATTTCACACCTTTAACGCAAAGGATTGCCGACATGGCTCACTCTAGCCCTGCCGTCCTCAGCTATGCCATCGCCCTCCTCCGGGCGACCATCGGAGCCCTGTTCTCCCCCGCGCGCGGGCGCCACTCGGCCGCCCGCCGGCGCCGCTCCACCCGGGTCCGCCGCTACGCGCCCGTCCCGGCTCCCACGCAGGCCAGCGCTGCTTTGGTGCCGCGCCCGGCGCCTCGTCCCGCATCTCGCCCGGCGCCGCCCGCGTCTCGCCCGGCGCCCCGCCTGGCCCCGCCGCCCGCGCCGATCCCGGCCGAAGACGTCGCCCTGGTGCGCGGCTACTACCGGGCCTTCGAGAACGAACGCGACCTCGCCCGCGTCCAGGCCGACGCCCTGCGCCGCCTCGACCAGTGGACCGCCCGGCCCCCGGTCGGCGACCTGCTCGCCCCCGTGCCCGCGCCCCGGCGCCCCGAGCGGGTG
>NZ_LGEC01000105.1 GCF_001279585.1 Nocardiopsis sp. NRRL B-16309
GGGCGGGGGCGGGCGGGGCGAAACGCCGCCGCCACCGCGCCGCGCTCCTCCGGCAACCGGACCGCGCAGCGGCCGCCGATAGCGCACCGCACCCCCGAACGGCCAGCATCGGCCTGGCCACATCCGGCCACATCCCGTTCGGATCCGGCTCCGCTGCGTCCCCACCAGGCCCGCCGCACCGCGGCCCGTGCCGGAACCGGACGCCGCCGGCGACCGCGCCCGACCCCAAGACCAGTGCTGACGCTCCGCAGCCGCCTGAACCACGGGAGTCAGTTCCAGTGCCCGCTGGCACAAGACAGCATCTTTCGCCCAAAAAGCTACATTGGTAACACCAATGAACATACCTGACATATAACTATATGTTCACACGCCTTGGAATCACCGCATTCGGATCCCGCCGACGGGGGTGATCGGCCGTGACCAGCCAATACGCGCCCGCGAAGAGCCAATTTCCCATACCAAACACAACAGCTGAACGCAATGAAACACATCGCAACAGCGCCGATACGGTCAGTGTTTCTTTCGGCGAGGCATTCACGTCCCGCCTGGGCAAAGATAGACTTTGGTCGCTCAGGGAGGGCCCCGGCACCATGGAGGAGATAATGACACAGCGAAGATAAGGACTCGATCAAATCCGACATCTCCACGACGCCGTGGAAGAACCTGTCGGACTCCTGTTGTTCACCGGCCATATCAAATCAGGATCGGTCTGCGAAACCACCGGATCCTGCGTGGGGCCTCTGACCTCGATTCTCCCGAACGACGTTCTTCACAATGCCGATTCTGACCTGCCCGAGCCACGGTGTCCCTGACATCGGAGCAGTCATGTCCGCCCCACACTTCCGACCACCGCCGCACCAAGGGCGACAGGCCTTCCGGAGGCCCCCGGAGCCCGCGCGGCATCACGGAAGATACGGACCTGACCTGCCCGAACAGCGCTGACGGACTCGCGGGTCGGCACCTGTGCGTGCTGGAGAAACGGTATCACCGGGATCGTCCGAATTCTCTTATGTTGTGACCAAAGGCGAGTGCAATAGAATTCGATGGGACTGCTCACATGACCAGGTCAATGTCCGGGCGCCGATGCGGATCATTGATGGTGGCGCTTCACATCGACAACGAAGTCATCCATCAAGGCCTCGTTGCGATGCTGAGTTCGGCTCCGACACGGTATGAGATCGTGTCGTGCAACTCAGTCGGGGACGAGCCGCCTCAGAAGCCGGCGAAGCTGCCAGAGGTCATCATTCTGGCCTTTGACGACGAGCAGTCGGATGACATCGAGGACGTGGCGAAGCGCTTCGGAGAAGCGGGAACAAAAGTACTCCTTCTACTCACTCGGAGTGACGAGAGTTTGTTCGACCGCGCTGCTCAAGTGTTGACGGACGGATTCCTCGTCCTGGACCAGATGACCACGGAAATCCTCGATGAATCCCTACAGAAGGCGGCCAGTGGTGACGTGGTCATTCCGCCGTCGATCGCCGGACGCCTTTTGGCCAGAAGGCGGAACGGACAGAGTCAACCTCGCCTGGTACTTCCCGAACTCACACCGAGGGAAAGACAGGCCCTGCAACTGCTGGTCGGCGGTCTGAGCAACAAGCAGATCGCCGCGCGGCTCCGGATCTCCCAGCACGGTGCGAAACGCCTGGTCGCCAATCTGCTGGCCAAGCTGAACTGTAGGAACAGGACCATGGCCGCATCCATGGCGCTGCAGTACAAGCTGGTGGAGCAGGACGCCTCCACGCATCAGTGAGATCCATCGGGCAGAGCATCCGCCCCCGCCCACGACGACGGCACCGGGGTCCGCGTGAACCCTCACAGTGGCGGAGAGTTTCGCGTGCCCCTGGAAAATGTCGTGAAATCCACTGCTCGGGCGCCGATCCGGCATAACAGCCTGGACCCTGTCTCCGATTCAATGGGAAAATATTGTGCTGTACATCAAAGACATAGTGAAGACCTACAAGCGCGGAGGCGGAGTCCGTGCCAATGACGGCGTCACGATACAGGTGGAGGCCGGCGAGGTCGTCGGCCTCCTGGGGCACAACGGCGCCGGCAAGACGACCCTCATCAACCAGGTGGCCGGGCTGACCGTACCGACGTCCGGCACCATCCGCGTCGACGGCTGCGACCCGGTGGCGGAACCGTCGAAGGTCCGCCGCATGATCGCGGTGATGCCCCAGTCGCACGCGCCGCTGACCGGCGTGACGCCGCGTCAGGTCATCAAGTCGATGGCCCGGATCCGGGGCATGGACAAACAGGCCGCCTCCGCACGCACCGAGGAACTGATCAAGGACCTCGACCTCGGCGAGTGGGCCGACACCACGGGCGAACGGCTCTCCGGGGGAGTCCGGAGGCTGACGGCGTTCGGCATGGCCGCGGCGTCGCCCGGGAAGGTCGTGATGCTCGACGAACCGACCAACGACGTGGACCCCGCTCGCCGGAGGCTCCTGTGGGAGCAGATCCGGGCCTTGGCGAACCGGGGGTGCGCCGTCCTCCTGGTCACCCACAACGTGATCGAGGCCGAGCGCAGTGTGGACCGCATCGTCGTCCTGGACTCCGGCAAGGTCATGGCGGAGGGGACGGCGGCACAGCTCCGCTCCCGCGCGGCCGGCGACCTCCGGCTGGAGCTGACGGCCGCGGACATCGACGGTCTGCCCTCCCTCCCCGAGCACATCGCGACCGCCGGGGCTCCTCTGCGCACCTCCCGGCGGCTGACGGTCGCCCTCGAATCCAGCGGGGCCGCCGACGCGCTCGCCTGGGCGCAGCGCCTGCGCGAGTCACAGGACATCGACGAGTTCTCTCTCGTACCCGTCGGTCTGGAGGACGTGTATCTGGACCTCGTGGGCGCGGAGTCCACGGCCGCAGAGGAAGAGGGATAACGCGATGCGCTACTGGATGTCTAGCTATGGTCTGCTGCTCGGCTGGGCCGGGTTGCGGGGGCGCGCGACCCTCGCGCTGAACCTGGTGATCCAGACCTGCCTGGCGGTGGGGATCATCGTCGGGTTCGCCTTCCTCGTGCCCAACCTGGACGCCGGCACGGCCCTCTACCTCTCGACAGGGGCGCCGGTGCTCGGGCTCGTCACCGTGGGGATGGTGATCGGCCCCCAGGAGGTCGCCAGCGCGAAACAGGAGGGCATCTTCGAGTTCAACCGGTCGTTGCCCGTGCCCCGCAGCGCCCTCATCGCGTCCGACGCCACGATAGCCCTGCTGACCGCGCTTCCGGGAATGCTGGCCGCGCTCGTGGTCGCCTGGCTGCGCTTCGATCTGGACCTGCAGATCAGTCCTCTGGTCGTTCCCGCGATCCTGCTGACCGCGGCCGCCGCGATCGGGATCGGCTACGGCATCGGCTACGGGCTGACCCCGCCGATCGCCCGGATGATGTCCCAGCTCGTGGTGTTCGTCGCGCTGATGTTCTCCCCGATCGTCTTCCCGGTCTCCCGGTTGCCCGACTGGCTCGCCGCCGTTCACGCGGTGCTGCCGTTCCAGTACATGGCCGAGAGCGTGCGGAACACGCTCAGCGTGCCGCCCGACGGCGTCCGGCTCATGCCGTTCGCCGTCCTGGCGGTGTGGTCCCTCGTGGGATTCCTGGTCGCCTTCCGCATGATGTCCCGGAGGACATGAGGGCGAACGGCGCCCGCCCTCCGGCCCGCACCCGCCGCCGGCGCCCGGTCCCGGTGCCGGCGGCGGGTGCGCTCGTCCGATCATCCGTCGGCGGACGCGGGCCCCTCGGCCCGCGTCCGCCGACGGCCTTCCGCCCGCCGAATAGCGCTTCCGCCCGCCAAGGAGCCCTTCCGTCCGGAAGCCCTTCCGTCCGCCACGGCGACGGCCGCGCCGAGGGCTACAGCGGCTCCACCACCGCGCGTTCGCCCGGAACGGCCAGGTCCCTGACGCGGTTCCGCGCCGGTCCGGACGGCCATTCGCGGAAGCGGCGGAACCGCATGGGCACGCCCCTGGCCACGGACAGGTCCGCGCTGTCCATGGCCTGCATGTGCACGTGCGGCTGCGTCGAGTTCCCCGAGTTCCCGCAGTCCGCGATGTGCTGGCCCGCCACGACCCTCTCGCCGACCGACACCCGGACGCTGCCCGCCCGGAAGTGCACCAGTGCGACGAAGACGCCGCCTCCGGCCAGGGACATCACCACATGGTTGCCGGCGATGGCCTCCACCCCCCGGCGCACCCGTGCGCCCTGGCTCAGGGCGTAGGGGATCAACGCGGGCTGGGACCGGCGCGCTTCGTGGTCGGGCTCGCCGTCGTGCACGGCGACGACGGTTCCGTCGGCCGGTGCCAGGACCGGCCGGCCGAAGGCGACGAAGAGCTCGGGCGGTTCGGTGGCGAGGAAGGTCCGCCAGCTCCGGCTGCCGGCCGTCCGGTGCCTGTCGTCCACCCCGACGAAGTCGATGGCGTAGCGACCGCCGAACATGTCGGTTCCGTGGCTCGGAACGCGCCGGGCCGGGCTGTTCTCGACCCGCCACAGTCCCGTGAAGGGAAATGAGACCTCGACGGCGTTGTCCCCCGTACTTTGCGCGGGCGTCTCTCCAACCATGGAATCAACATACGACATACCTCCGGCGAGGGCGGTCGCACTGATACCGATGGTTCGGGCGATGAAAAGGCGCCGGGGTGTGGCGGATTCCGCTTCCCTGTTCTCTCCGAAGAATTCTTCCGCCGGTTTCCCGTCGTTCGCGCCATCGTCCCTCACCGGCCCGCGCTCCGTTCCGTCTCCCCTGGGAGTCCCGGGCGGGGAGGAGCCTTCGTAGGGGCGGGCGAGGAACCGCCGCAGCAGGGGGCGGACCACCTCTCCCAGGAGCAGGGCGACGATGAGGTAGGGCAGCAGGGCCAGCCACAGCAGGCCCGGCCACTCGAAGGCGCGGACGACCCGGAAGGGCAGGTCGGCGGGTCCGGCGACCATCGCGCCGACGGTGACGGCCGAGAGCAGCCACACGAGTGCCGTCCCGGCACGCCGCCACGCGCTGCCTTCCCGGGACACGTCCCTGACCAGCCGCCTGTGCACGTACAGGTGCACGGCGGCCACGACGGCGAGGACCAGGACCGCGTTCAAGAGGAGAAGGGCCATGTCAGGGCGCTCCTGTCGTGCGGATGCGGGGCAAGCGGCCGTTCTCGCCGTCCGGCGGTGCCGGAGACCGGCCCGCCGCCGACCGTGCCCGGAGGCGTGGCCGCTCCGCCGCCCGCGTACGAGCCGCCTCGGAGTCTGACACCCATCGCGCCGTAGTGCCACCCCCGCGTCCGGACCGACGATGGCACCGATCCGAACGGCTAGGGCGGTCGGGGCCGGGCGGTCTCCCCGGCGCGCGCCCCTGACCGGCGGTCCCGTCCGGTCGGGTCGGCGATCCGCTGGGGGAGGAGCGAGCCGATGCGGGGCGAGGGGTGCCCCAAGGACCGCCTGGAGGGGGTAGCCGATCGATCAGGGTGACAGTATGCCAATCGGGCATTTCTCCACGATCCCGCACAAATTAGTCTGCGAGGCACATGCCTGGCGAAGCGACATGGCGCGGACGGAGAGGGGCTTGCTGTGGCGCGCGCGAATGGTGCTGATATCGACACGTCAATCGATAGTGCAAATCATCGTTCACCCCAGAGGACTGCAGCCTTGAACTCTCTTCACGACCCAGAAGAAAACCCTCTTCCCCCTTCGGGAAGCGGTCGGGTCGAGGACTCGTACCCGATGGCGCCCACCCAGCGAGGCATCCTGTTCCAGTCCCTGCACGGGGAGAAGACCGGGCTCTACCACGCGCAGACCGTCCTCGGGATCGCGCACGTCCTCGACATCGACGCGTTCCGCCGGAGCTGGGCACGGGTCGCGCGGCGCCACCCTGCGATGCGGACGAGTTTCCGCGAGACGTCGGGCGACGAGCCGGTGCAGTTGGTCTGGGAGAGCGTCGACCTCCCGTTCGAGTACGAGGACCAGCGGTCCCTGAGCGAGGAGGAGCGGTCGTCCCTGCGCGAGGCCGCCCTGCGACAGGACCACGAGCACGGATTCCCTGTGGCGGAAGCGCCCCTGTGGCGGCTCCGCCTCGTCCGGCTGGAGGACGCGCGGTACGAACTCCTCTGGAGCCTCCACTACGCACTGATGGACGGACGCAGCCAGGCGAGGGTCCTGCGCGAGGTCGAACAGGTCTACGCGTGCCTCGTCGCCGACCGGGAGGTCGAGGAGCCGCCGACGACGCCGTTCCGCCACTACGTCGACTGGTGGCACGGACAGGACACCGGCCGGGCCGAAGCCTTCTGGCGCGACGAACTCCGGGACGTGCCGTCCGCGAGCCCCCTCCCCGTCGAGCTGCGGCCCTCCCCGGCCGGACCGGCCGCGGCGGACGCGGCGGACGCGGCGGACGCGTCCCGGGTCGCCTACGACCAGATGTCCCTGGTCCTGGACGAGCGGGAGACCGCGGACGTGCGAGCCGTCGGCGAGCGGCACGGCCTGGACCTCCCGACCCTGGTGAGAGGGGCCTGGGCCTTCCTGCTGAGCCGGTACCAGGGCTCGGAGGAGGTGGTCATGGGGGTCACCTCCCCGGGCCGGTCCGCCGACCTGCCCGGCGTCGAGGACATGGTGGGGACCCTCATCAACACCCTGCCCCTGCGCGTCGCCGTACACCCCGCGACGCCCTGGGCCGAGTGGATGAAGGACCTGCGGCAGCGGTACGCGCGGATCCGTGCGCACGAGTACAGCCCGCTGCCGATGATCCAGCGGTGGAGCGGGATCGATTCGGGCGAGTCGCTCTTCGAGACCGTGGTGACGGTCGAGGAGCAGGAGACGGCCCCCGAGCCCGGTTCCCTGCGGATGGCGCGGATCTGGGAGGAGAGCCATGCCGGCTATCCGCTGAGCGTCGTGGCCACACCCGGGGAACGTCTGGCCCTCGCGGTCCACTACGACACCGCGCGTTTCACCGCCGCGACGGTCGAGCGGCTGGTCGGGCACCTCCACCGGATCCTCACGGAGCTGGCGCACCGGCCGCGGGCGTGCCTGGGGGAGCTCACCCTCGTGACCCCCGCCGAGTTCTCCCAGCTCGTGCACGAGTGGAACGACACGGACGCGCCGTACTCGCGGGAGCTCTGCATCCACGACCTGGTCGAGAGGCAGGCCGAGGAGACCCCCGACGCGCTGGCCCTGCTCTTCGAGGACGAGCGCTGGACCTACCGCGAGGTCGACGAGCACGCCAACCAGGTCGCGCACTTCCTGCGGCACATCGGGATCGGCCGCGGGGACCACGTCGCGATCCTCACGGAGCGCCGCGCGGAGATGGTCCCCGCGCTGCTGGGCGTTCTGAAGGCGGGCGCGACCTACGTCCCCCTGGACGCCAACGCACCCGTCAAGCGATGGCACTGGATCATCGACTCGCTGAGGATCAGCTGCGTCCTGACGGAGACCGCCCTGGCGCGGCGCCTGTCGACCGCCGACCCTCTCCCGCACCTCGCCCACATCCTGTGCCTGGACCCGGAGACCGACGACGAGGAGCTCCGGTCCCCGTACGCCGTCCACTCCCCGAACGAGATCGCGGACATGCCGCGGAGCGGCCTTCCCGCGCAGGTCGGCCCGCAGGACATCGCCTACATCATCTTCACCTCGGGTTCCACGGGGACGCCCAAGGGCGTGACGGTCGCGCACTTCCCCGCGGTGAACCTGATCGAATGGGTCAACACCACGTTCTCGGTGGGCCCCGAGGACCGCATCCTGTTCGTCACGTCGCTCACCTTCGACCTGTCCGTCTACGACGTCTTCGGCGTTCTCGCCGCCGGAGGGTCGATCCGGATCGCGTCGGGTCGGGACATCCAGGAACCGGCGAACCTGCTGGCCTACATCTCGGGCGAGCCCATCACGTTCTGGGACTCGGCACCGGCCGCCCTGATGCAGCTGGTCCCCTTTCTGCCCATGGACGGGGAGGGCGCGGTCGAGACCGTCTCCCACTCCGTCCGCCTCGTCTTCATGAGCGGCGACTGGATCCCGCTGCAGTCGCCGAACATCATGACGGCGGCGTTCCCGAACGTGGAGGTCGTCGGCCTCGGCGGTGCCACGGAGGCGACCGTCTGGTCGAACTACTTCCGCGTCGGGGAGGTGGACCCCTCCTGGCCGAGCATTCCGTACGGGAAGCCCATCCAGAACTCCTCCTACTACGTTCTCGACGAGAGCCTGCGCCCGTGTCCGATCGACGTACCCGGTGACCTCTACATCAGCGGTACCTGTCTGAGCTCCTGCTACGCCAACGAACCGGAGCTGACCGCGGGCAAGTACGTCCCCTCGCCGTTCAGCGCCACCCCCGGGGACCGCCTCTACAGGACCGGCGACATGGCGCGGTGGCGTCCCGACGGGAACCTGGAGTTCCTCGGCCGTACCGACTCCCAGGTCAAGATCCGCGGGTACCGCATCGAACTCGGCGAGATCGACAGCGTCCTGAGCGAGCACCCCGCCGTGCGGGACTCGGCCACGATCGTCCGAGAGGACCGGCCGGGCGACCGCACCCTGGCGTCGTACGTCGTACCGCACCCCCGGCTCGCCGAGGAGGCCGTCCGGGGGCAGGAGGAGGACGCGCTGGCGGCCAAGCGCGTCGACCAATGGCGCGAGGTCTACGACGCCTTCGACCCGAGCGCGGCGGAGCGTTCCGAGCACGGCCACGACTTCTCGGGATGGAACAGCAGCTACACCGGTCAGCCCATCCCCCTGGACGAGATGCGGGCGTGGCAGGAGGAGACGGTGGCCCTGGTCCGCGACGGCGACCCGGGCACGGTCCTGGAGATCGGCTGCGGTACCGGCCTGCTGCTGTTCCCGCTGGCTCCCGATTGCCGCCGGTACTACGGGACGGACCTGTCCTCCTCGGTCCTGGAGTCCGTCCGACGCCGCCTCGACTCCGACCCCGGGCTCCGGGAGACCGTCGTCCTGAGCCAGGGCGAGGCCGCCGGCGTCGGCGATCTGCCGCTGGAGCCGGTCGACACCGTCGTCATCAACTCGGTCGTCCAGTACTTCCCCGGGGTCGACTACCTCGTACGCGTCCTCGACGGGGCGCTGGCCCGCGTCGCCGACGGCGGCCGGGTCATCGTCGGCGATGTCCGCAGCCTGCCGCTTCTGGACGCCTTCCACGCCAGTGTCGAAGCGCAGCGCGTACCCGACTCCATGACGCGCGCACAGCTCTGGCAGCGTGTCCGGCACCGCGTGCGGCAGGAGGAGGAGCTGGCCCTCGACCCGGCGTTCTTCCGGGAGTGGGCCGCCGGCACCGGCGTCGTCTCGCGCGTCGAGATCCGCCCCAAGGGCGGCCGCCACCTCAACGAGATGTCGATGTTCCGCTACCAGGTGGTGCTCCATGTCGCGGACGCGTCCCGGGACGGCGGGGACGGTCCCGGCCCGGACGTCCCGGAGCTCGACTGGACCGCCGAACGACTGACCCTCTCCGCGCTGCGCGAGACGCTGCGCGGCGAGCGGCCGGACCGGCTGCGGCTGCGCGGCGTCGCGAACGCGCGTGTGCAGGAGGCGGTACGGACCCTTCGCTGGCTGAAGGGCGGGCCCGGACCGGAGACGGTCGAGGCGTGGCGCGCGCAGGAGCAGGCCCCGGGCGGCGTGGAACCGGAGGACATCAGGACATGCGCCGAGCAGGCCGGCTATCGGGCCGCCTTCGACTGGAGCCGACACGGCCCCGACGGCGACTACACCGTCCTGCTGACGCGGCACGGGGTCGAACCGGGTGTCGACGAGGAGGAACTCGTCCCGCCGCCGGGCGGTGACCGGGCCGACCGGGACTGGACGGACTACGCCAACCAGCCGCTCACGTCCGACATCCAGGACCTCCTGCTGCCCCGGCTCCACGCCTACCTGGCCGAGCGGCTGCCGGGCTACATGGTGCCGTCCGACCTCGTGGCGCTCGACGCCCTGCCCGTCACCTCCAGCGGCAAGCTCGACCGGCGCGCGCTGGTGGCGCCCCGGGACTCCACGTCGTCGGACACCGTCCACGTCCCCCCGCGCGACACCACCGAGGCCCTGCTCGTCTCGGTGTGGGAGCAGGTCCTGAGCCGTTCCCCCATCGGTGTCCTCGACGACTTCTTCGAGCTCGGCGGGCACTCGCTGCTCGCCGCCCAGCTGGCCACCCGGATCCGGCAGGTGTTCTCGCTGGAGGTGCCGGTCCGCCTCTTCTTCGAGCTGCCCACGATCGCCGAGGTGGCCCGCGACCTGCAGCGGCGGCAGGAGGAGTCGCAACCGCTGGAACCGCGTCCTCTGGTCCCGGTCGCCCGCGACGGGGCTCCGCCCGCCGGCTTCGACCAGCAGCGGCTCTACTTCATCGACCGGCTGAGCCCCGGGACGACGTCCTACACCGTCAACTGGCTCATCCCGCTGCCGGCGTCCATCGGGACGGACGTGCTCAGGGACGGGCTCGCCGAGATGGTGCGGCGCCACGAGTCACTGCGCACGACCCTGCACGAGGAGGACGGCCGGGTCTGGCAGGTCATCGCCGACGACCGGCCGGTCGCGCTCCCGACGACCGACCTGTCCATGCTCCCGGAGGACCAGAGCGAGCAGCGGGCACAGGAGGAGATCCGCCGGTGGTGGGACCAGCCCTTCGACGTGGGCGAAGGGCCGCTGCTGCGAGCCCTCCTCGTCACACTGTCGGGCACGGAGCAGGTCCTGGCCCTCAGCGCCCACCACACGGTGTTCGACGGCTACTCGATCGGCCTCTTCTGCCAGGAGTTCCTGCAGATCAGCCGGGCCCTGGCCGACGGTGCGCCCTCCCCGCTGCCGGATCCGGAGGTGCAGTACGCGGACTACGCGGTGTGGCAGCAGGGCTGGCTGGAGCCGGACCGGCTCGCGTTCCATCTGGACTACTGGAAGGAACAGCTCGCCGAGGCCCCGGAACTGCTGGCGCTGCCCACCGATGAGCCCCGGCCGGACGAGCTGAGCTTCAAGGGCGACTTCCTGAGGCGGCGGCTGCCCGCCGAAACGACCCGGCGGGTGGCGCATCTGAGCCGCGAGTACCAGGTGACGGACTACATCACCATGCTCAGCGTCTTCGCGGTCTTCCTCTCCCGCCACAGCGGACAGGACGTCGTCGTGATCGGCGTGCCGATCGCCAACCGGAACCACCCCGGCCTGGAGTCCATGATCGGCTTCCTGGTCAACACCGTCGCCCTCCGCGTGGACCTGCGCGGCAACCCCCGCTTCGAGGACGTGCTGGTGCAGGTCCGCAAGCAGTTGTTCGACGCCCAGAGCCACCAGGAGGTCCCCTTCGAGCGGCTCGTCGAGTCACTGCGGCCCACACGCAGCCTCGGGCACAACCCGGTCTTCCAGGTGATGTTCGCCGACGAGAGCCTGCCCTTCCTGGAGCACGAGTCGGCCCTCGTCCAGCCCAAACCCTGGATGCACAGTCTGGTGGAGCAGGGGATGAGCGTCGGTGTGTCCCGCTTCGACCTCACCTGCATGATCCAGGCGTCACCCGAGGGGATGCGGTTCGGGTTCGAGTACAGCACCGACCTGTTCGGCGAACCGACGGTCGCACGCATGGCCGACCACTTCGAGGTGCTCCTGGAATCCGCGGTGGCGGACCCCGGACAGCGGGTCCGCCGCCTGCCGATGGTCGAGGAAGCCGAGTGCAGGGCGACCGTCGAGATGGGGTTCGGTGCCGCACACGCGGTGACCGCCGGTCCGGTGTCCCTGCCGGGGTTGTTCGAGGAGCGGGCCCGCCAGTACCCCGACCGGATCGCGGTCGCGTCCGACGACCACCAACTCAGCTACGCGGCCCTGGACCAGTGGTCCAACCGCATCGCCCACCTCCTGCGCGACCGCGGCGTGGACCGGGGAAGCCTGGTCGGCCTGTGCGTACCCCGCTCCACGGAGATGGTCGCCGCCCTGCTGGGCATCCTCAAAGCCGGCGCCGCCTACGTCCCCCTGGACCCCGCCTACCCCCGCGAACGACTCTCCTTCATGGCCTCCGACGCCCGACTCCACACCGTCCTGGCC
>NZ_LGEC01000106.1 GCF_001279585.1 Nocardiopsis sp. NRRL B-16309
CCCCCCCCCCCCCCCCCCCCCCCCCCCCCCCCCCCCCCCCCCCCCCCCCCCCCCCCCCCGCCCCCCCCCCCCCCCCCGCCGCACCCACCCCCGCCGCCCGCGCCGTCGCCACCCTCACCGAACGCGAATCCCAAACCCTCACCCTCATGGCCCAAGGACTGACCAACGCCGAGATCGCCGACCACCTCGTCCTGGGCGTCCAGACCATCAAGACCCACGTCTCCCACATCCTCACCAAACTCGGCGTCCGCGACCGCACCCAAGCCGTCATCGCCGCCTACGACGCAGGCCTCATCCGCCCCGCCACACCCCGCTGAAAGCGACACACACCCGCGCCGCCACCCCGCCCCCGCACGACACTGCTACCTTCGACCATCACCAACGGTACGAACACGACCCCAGGGGGTAACATGCCCGCCGCCATCGACCTGGCGCACATCAGCGAGCTCTACCGCACCCACCGCGACGACCTCGCCCGCGTACGCGAACACATGCGCGCCCACCGGCGCCACACCGGGCACACCATGACCCCCCGACTCGACGACCTCGAAGCCGAGATCACCTACCTCCTCCTACGCCACAACACCCCCGCCACCGTCGTGGAGATCGGCACCGCCCACGGCTGGTCCACCGCCTGGATCCTGCACGCCCTGCACGACAACGGCACCGGCCACCTGCACTCCTTCGACACCACCGACCACGCCCCCCAGCACGTACCCCACCACCTCACCGACCAGTGGACCTTCACCCACGGCGACGTACGCACCCACACCCACCTCATCCCCGCCCGCACCGACCACCTGTGCATCGACGCCGCCCACAACGGCTGGTTCGCCCGCTGGTACCTGCACCACCTGCTGCCCACCCTGGCCCCGGGCATCCCCGTCAGCGTCCACGACGTCTTCCACCAGCGCCGCGCCCTGCCCTTCACCGAAGGCGCCGTCGTCCTGGCCTGGCTGACCGCCCACACCACCAACTTCTTCACCGCCTCCGCCGCCCGAGCACCCCACCACCACCAAGCCCTCACCGACCTGAAGAAACAACTCCACCTGACCGAACCCGTCCACACCAGCCACCGCAACCCGATGATCTACTTCCACCTGCCCCACAGCGCCACCCGCGCCCGCACCGCCGCCCCCGCCCACCACGCCCGCTGACCCCGGCTCCGGCCCCGCCACCCGCGCCCGGAGCCGGGCCCCGCACCACCCGTTGCCCCGCCCCCGACCCGACCGGTAACCTCACCGTCCCAAGGACAGGGGAGGACCCAGCACCGTGCCGCGCCGCCGCACACCCCAGGACGACAAGCGCCTCAGCTACACCAAGGACCGCCGCAACGAATACGGCGAGAACGACAAGAGCTCACGCAAGAGCATCCGCCGCGCCCAACGGCACGTCGCACGCGCCAACCGCCGCGCCGCCACCCACACGCTGGCCACCATCCGCGGCACCGCCGACACCGGCCTGGCCGAACAGGCACAGGAACGCTTCGAGCGCAAACGCCCCCGGCGCTGGGAAAAGTGGCCCGACGAACCCCTGCACGTCTCGGTCACCGGCAGCCTCGAACAGCGCGCCGAGCGCGAGGGCCCCGACTCGGCCAACACCCGGCGCCTGACCCGGCTGCGCGCCCGCCTGCGCCGCCCCGACCGCAGCTGAGCAGGCGCGACCGCCCGCCCCAGGGGTCACAGACCGACAGACTGCCGCCCGGGGGAGAGGCCACGCAAGGCGCGGGCCTTCCCCGCCTGGGAAGGCCCCATCGCGGTGATCCGCTCGTCGGACGCGGCCCACTCACTCCAGAACCGCCCCACAGCGCCCCATCCAGGGCAGACCGCAAAGGCGCGGACCGCCACCGCGCCCGCCCCGGGCCAGGGACACAGGCCAGGGGCACACGCCGCGGACGGAGTCCGGCCCGACCCCGCACGGCCACCGCGCACCGGCGCCCACTCCGCCGGGGGAGCGGCCCCACCACACCCCACCCCCGACACACCGGTGGGGCCGGAGCCACACAGCCCCCGACCCCACCACACACCGCGCCCGCACGAGGCCCGTGCTCAGCCCTCGGACTCCACCGGCTCCTCCCCGGAACCGCCCGCATCCACCTGCGCACGCGCCACCTCACGCGCACTCACCACATCGGCCGCATCACCCACGATCCGCGAGAAGTTCACCGGCTGGTCCAGACTCACCATGTGCCCCGCCCGCGGCACGTTCACCAACCGCCCGTCCGCACACGCGTCGAAGAACTGCTTCTCATGGATACGCATATGGTCCCGCGACCCGTTGATCAACCAGACCGGCCCCGTATAGGCCGCCAACGCCGACAACGCGTCCATGTCCGAGACCGAGTCGATCACCGTCGTGGCCGCCTCCACCGCCAACCCGCCGTCCAAGACCGCATCCACCGCACCATCACGCAACGTCAACCGGTGGAACCGCTCGTTGACCGCCAAACCCTTGTCCGGCAACCGCTCCATCAACACCGACGGAATCCGGTACAACTGCGCCAACGACTGCGCCGGCTTGGCCGTACAACTGGCCGCCACCAACCCCGCCACCCGGCCCGGCGCCGCCCCGGCCGTGGCGATCGACACGAACCCGCCCAGGCTCAACCCCACCACCAGAGCACGCCCGCCCACACCGTCGATCGCCCCCAGCACCGTGTCCACCGCACGCCCCAGCGAGAACTCCTCACCCCGCCGCGACCCGTGACCCGGCAGATCCGGCGCCACCACCCGGCGCCCCTGAGCCGACAACAACTCCACCTGCGGCCGCCACATACTCCCCGACAACCGAAGACCATGCACCAACACGATCGGCACACCCATACCAGCAGCCCTCCTAGGACCCGTACCGCACCGTCACCGGAGCATGATCCGACCAGCGCGCACCATGCTCGACCGCACGCTCCACCCGCCCCGACACCGCACGCGAGGCCAACCCCGGCGTGGCCACCTGCAAGTCGATCCGCCACCCCGTGTCATTGTCGAAGGCCCGCCCCCGATAGGACCACCACGAGTACGGGCCCTCCTGATCCGGATACAGAGCACGCACCACATCCACATACCCGGCCTCATCGAAGACCCGCGACAACCACGCACGCTCCTGCGGCAGGAAACCCGAACTCTTCCTGTTGCCCCGCCAGTTGCGCAGATCCACCTCCCGGTGCGCGATGTTCCAGTCACCGCACACCACCAGCTCACGGCCCTGCGCCTCCACCTGCGCACGCCGCTTGATCAGATACGGCAGGAACGCGTCCATGAAACGCTCCTTCTCCTCCTGCCGCGGCGTGCCCACCTCACCCGAGGGCAGATACAGCGACGCCACCGTCACCGCCCCCAGGTCCACCTCCACATACCGGCCCGAATCCTCGAACTCGGCCTCACCGAAACCCACCCTCGACGCCTCGGGCTCACGGCGCGAATACACCGCCACCCCCGCACGCCCCTTCGCCGCCGCCGGAGCCAACAACACGTGCCACCCCGGCGGCGCCACCACCGCCGCCGACAACTGCTCGGCCTCGGCCCGCGTCTCCTGCAGACACACCACGTCCGCCTCCGTGGCCGCCAACCACGCCACGAAACCCGGATCCTTCTTGGCCGCCGCCCGCAGACCGTTCACATTCACCGTCGACACCGTCAGATCGTTCACAGCCACAGACTAGCCACCCACCACCTCCTGCACCCCACCCTCGGACCCGCCCTCGGCCACCAGGCGCCGCACCACCCCATAGGTACGGTTGGACCCCGCCGCCTCCCGCTGCGCCCGCGCCGTCACCTCGATATAGGCCTGCGACGACGACACCGACGCATGCCCCAGCAGATGCATGATCTCGCTCACCGACGCCCCGTCCTCCGCCAACCGCGTCGCGAACGTATGCCGCAGCGCGTGCACCAGCGTCCCCCGCGCCACCCGGTCGTGCACCCCCGCGTGCTTGTAGCACTGACGCACCAGATACTGCAGACCACCCCGCCGCAACCCCTGGCCCCGGTTGTCCACCAACAACGGATCCGCGCCCCGCACGACTCCGAACCGGTGCCGCCGCGAGGCCAGATACGCCTCCAACAACACCTCCAACGGCACCTCGATGGGCAGCACCCGCTCACCACCGCCCTTACCGACCACCCGGATCCGCCGCTCACCCGCACGGCCGCCCACCGACTCCACCCGCAGCGACAGCATCTCCGCCGACCGCATCCCCGTCAGCAGCGCCAACGCGAGCACCGCCAGGTCCCGCTCCGGCCACGGATCACGCGCCCGGCGCGCCCCCCGCGCCAACGCCTCCAACAACCGCTCCGGGGTGTCCTCGCCCATCAGCGGCTTGGGCCCCGAGGGACGTACCCGCGGCCGCGGCACCGCCGACATCGGATTGCCCGCCACCACCCGCTCCGAGACCCAGAACCCGAAGAACCCGTTCCACGTCGACCACGCCCGCACCACACTGGAGGCGGCCCGCTCGGTGGCGAAGTCCGCGAACGCCGAGCGCAGCACACCCGCCTCCAGCTCCGCCAGCGCCACCTGCCCCACCGTGCACCCGCGATCGCGCGCCACCAGCGCCAGCACCGCGTTCAGATCCCGCCGGTAGGCGGCCACCGTGTGCGGCGAGGGCTTGGCCGCCCGCCGCGCCACCAGATACTGCTCCACCGCGTCCTGGGCCAGGACCGGCCCCGCTCCAGCTGCACCACTCATGCCTTCAGCATCCCCGATCCGCCGCCACATCCACGCCCCCGCCTCGAACAGAATCGAACACGAGGGGAGACCGGCACCCCGCGGGCCGGGGCGGGGAGTCCCGACTCGGTGCGAACCCGGACGAATGAACCCACAGGGCAGGGGAGAGGCCGATTCAGGAACGAGCGAGGGCATCGAACGCCCGTACGAATCGCGACGTGCGGCCGGACGGCCGCCGCGCGAGGGGAGGGGTCGCGACCGTGCGCGGAGCACGCGCCCCGGAGCCCCACCGGGCGCGCGCACGGAGCGGGCACCGGAGCGGGCACGCGTGGGCGGGCGGACTCCGGGCGATCGGACGGCTCATCGGGCGCGGCCGCGGGGGAGTGGAGGCACCGTACGAGCACGGATGCGGGGGAGCAGGACGGTGGGAGCGAGGCGGGAGGGGGCGGACGGGCCCGCCGATGACGGGGCGGCGGCATCCGCCCGCGGGAGGCGGGGGCGCACGGTCGGCACACGGCAGCCCATCAGATCACCACGAACCACGCATGAGTGATCAAAGCCCTGCAAAAGGATGCATAACACAGATTATGCATCAAACATGGACAGGTCACGGTCGGCACCAGGGGACCGCTCAGCTCAACACCATGCTCCAACCCCACACCCTGCCTGGCCGCGGCCACCGCACCGGTCCTGGCCCCTGGACCCCACCACCTGGACATCCTGTGGCTCGCGCCGCCGCCGGGGGACCGCGCACATGGGGCAGCACCCTGGGGGTGGAGACCGGAACACTCGTCCACGCCGCCGCGGCCACCGCCTAGGTCCGGGTGCGCGCCACCTGGGCGCCGACTACCTCGTCCACCTCGACATCCGCGCCCTGACCAGCGAAGACACACCCCACCAGGGCACAGCACCCCACAGCCTCACCAGCGCCCGCGCCTTCACCGACGACCTCGTCGCCGACGCCGTCAAGCCCAGGGTCTGTTTTCCCGGCCTTCCTGCCCACAGTCCGTCGACCCGGACCAGGGACCCGCCGCACCACAGATCCTCATCCTGGGACAGATCATGGGCCGTACTGGGACTGACCAGCGAGCCGCTCATGGCCCTGGGCACCGCCCAGGGCCGACGCGCCACGCGCGCCTGGCTGCGCCGACGGCGCCATCCACCCGAGCCCGGACGCCGCCACGCACTGACCGGCCGCGGGTGAAACGACCCGCCCGACCCCTTCCCCGCACTCCCGCCCATATCGCCGATAATGCACATTATGTCAAGTTGAGTGGTCATCAGGGCGCCGACCACCCCCACACACACCGCGCCCCCACACGAAACCTTAACGACCCCACCGGATACCGACATGTATACGTAACGGTCGGGCACGGCACACGAAACACCCCGCCACCAGCCTCCTAGGTGACCCCGCCCACCCGGCCCCCACCCCAAGGAGATGGCACACGATGGCACCCACGCCCCCGGGCCCCCGCACCACCGCGATCGCCGCCACCCTCGCCCTCGCACTGGCCGCCACCACCGCCTGCGCGCCCGGCGACCCCGCCGGAGTCACCGACGACACCGTCACCGTCGGCATGCTCCACTCCCTCTCCGGCACCATGGCCATCAGCGAAGTCACCGTCCGCGACGCCGTCGAACTCGCCATCGACGAGATCAACGCCGACGGCGGAGTCCTGGGCCGCCAGATCGAACCCGTCATCGAGGACGGCGCCTCCGACGAAGCCACCTTCGCCGACCGCGCCAACAAACTCCTCAACGACGACAACGCCGTCACCGTCTTCGGCGGCTGGACCTCCGCCTCCCGCAAAGCCATGCTCCCCGTCTTCGAACGCAACAACGGCCTGCTGTGGTACCCGGTCCAATACGAAGGCCTCGAATCCTCCCCCAACATCGTCTACACCGGCGCCACCACCAACCAGCAGATCATCCCCGCCCTGGACTACCTGCGCGAACAAGGCCACACCAGCCTCTACCTCGTCGGCAGCGACTACGTCTTCCCCCGCACCGCCAACCAGATCATCACCGCCTACGCCGACGCCCACGACATGGAGATCATCGCCGAGGAATACACCCCCCTCGGCCACACCGAATACTCCACCATCACCAACGACATCGCCCGCACCGAACCCGACGCCGTCTTCAACACCCTCAACGGCGACTCCAACGTCAGCTTCTTCCAACAGCTGCGCTCGGCCGGCGTCACCCCCGACGACTCCCCCGTCCTGAGCGTCAGCGTCGCCGAAGAGGAGATCGAAGGCATCGGCCCCGACAACATCGCCGGCCACCTCACGGCCTGGAACTACTACCAGACCACCGAAACCGACACCAACACCGGCTTCGTCCAGGCCTTCACCGACACCTACGGCGCCGACCGCGTCACCTCCGACCCCATGCAGTCCGCCTACAACGCCGTCCACCTGTGGAAGGCCGCCGTCGAAGAAGCCGACAGCTTCGAGGTCGACGACGTCCGCGCCGCCCTGGACGGCACCACCATCGACGCCCCCGAAGGCACCATCACCATCGACGGCGACACCCAGCACGTCATCAAGACCGCCCGCATCGGCCAGATCACCGACACCGGCCTCATCGACGAGATCTGGGCCTCCCCCGAACCCATCACCCCCGACCCCTACCTCACCGGCTACGACTGGGCCGCCGACCTGACCGGCTGACCACGCCCCCCGCTCCCCCGGCGGCGGCCGGAACCCCGCACCCGGCCGCCCCACCCGCCCCCGCACCGAAAGGAGCCGCGGTGGACGCCCTCATCGGCCAACTCCCCGTCGGCCTGTCCATCGGCGCCGTCCTGCTGCTCGCCGCACTCGGCCTCAACTTCACCTTCGGCCAAATGGGCGTCATCAACATGGCCCACGGCGAACTCATCATGATCGGCGCCTACACCGCCTACGTCCTGCACGCCTGGATCGGCCTCAACCCCGCCTACTCACTCCTGATCGCCCTGCCCACCGCCTTCGCCGTCACCGGAACCCTGGGCTGGCTCCTCGAACTCGGCCTCATCCGCCACTTCTACGGACGCCCCCTGGACACCCTCCTGCTCACCTTCGGCATCGGCATGATCCTCCAACAAGCCGCCCGCGACACCTTCGGCGCACCCAACGTCGACGTCCCCGCACCCGCCTGGCTCACCGGCGGCCTCACCCTCACCGACAACATCCGCATCCACTACTCCCGGCTGTTCATCCTCGCCCTGGCCATCCTGTGCGTGGTCGCCATCGCCTACCACCTCAACCGCTCCCGCGCCGGACGCCAGATGCGCGCCGTCATCCACAACCGCGACCTGGCCGCCACCACCGGCATCAACACCCGCAAAGTCGACGCCACCACCTTCTTCATCGGCTCCGGACTCGCCGGCATCGCCGGGGTCGCCCTCACCCTCATCGGCCCCACCGGACCCACCCTGGGCACCAACTACATCGTCGACGCCTTCCTGGTCGTGGTCATCGGCGGACTCGGCCAACTCCGCGGCACCATCCTCGCCGCCCTGGCCCTGGGCCTGCTCAACGCCACCGTCGAAGCCTGGGCCGACGCCTCCCTGGCCAAACTCATCGTCTTCGCCGCCATCGTCGCCTTCCTCCAGGCCCGACCCCAAGGACTCCTCACCGTCAAGACAAGGGCCCTGACATGACCGCCCCCGCCCTCATCACCCGCCTGCGCGGCCCCCTGACCTTCCTGGGCCTACTCGCCGCCGCCCTGCTCGTCATGCCGCTACTCCTGGAACCCTTCCGCCTCAACCAGCTCGCCCAGTACCTGTGCTACGCCATCGTCGCCCTGGGCATCGCCCTGGCCTGGGGCCGCGGCGGCATGCTCGCCCTGGGCCACGGCGTCTACTTCGGCCTGGGCGCCTACGCCATGGCCATGCACCTCACCCTCGCCGCGGCCGCCACCGACCCCCTCTCCCCCGGCCACCTGCCCCAGTTCATGGTCTGGTCCGGCCTGACCGAACTCCCCTGGTTCTGGCGCCCCCTCACCAACCCCGCCACCGCCATCGCCGCCGCCCTGCTCGTCCCCACGGCCGTGGCCGCCCTCCTGGGCTGGTCCGTCTTCCGCCAACGCGTCCGCGGCGCCTACTTCGCCATCCTCAACCAGGCCCTGGCCGCCGCCTTCGTCATCCTGCTCATCGGCCAACAACACCTGACCGGCGGCTCCAACGGCCTCACCGACTTCCCCGTCTTCGCCGGCACCAGCCTCTACACCCCCACCGCCCAATACACCCTCTACGCCCTGACCGTCCTCACCCTGGGCGCCACCTACCTGCTCTTCCGCCACATCACCCTGAGCCGCTACGGCAAACTCCTCATCGCCATCCGCGACGGAGAAGACCGCGTCCGCTACCTCGGCTACGACCCCACCTGGATCAAGACCCTCGCCTACGCCCTCTCCGCCACCGCCGCCGGCGCCGCGGGAGCACTGTTCGTCCCCATCATGGGCATCATCTCCCCCTCCCTCATCGGCGTCATCCCCTCGATCATGATGGTCCTGGCCGTGGCCATCGGCGGCCGCTACTCCCTGGCCGGAGCCGCCACCGGCGCCGTCCTGATGAACGCCGCCCAGACCACCTTCGCCGAAACCTTCGCCGGCGGCTGGACCTACCTCCAAGGTGCCCTCTTCGTCATCGTCATCGCCCTGGCCCCCCGCGGCCTGGCCGGACTCACCCGCACAGCCGCACAAGCCCTCTCCCGCCCCACACCCGCCAACACCACACCCACACCGGAGACCACCACCGGGAGCCACCCATGACCCTGCTCTCCATCCAAGGCCTCACCGTCACCTTCGGCACCTTCACCGCCCTGAACGACATCGACCTCACCCTCGACGAAGGCGACCTGCGCTTCCTCATCGGCCCCAACGGCGCAGGCAAAACCACCCTCATCGACACCATCACCGGCCGCACCCGCCCCACCCAAGGCACCATCACCTTCAACGGCCACACCCTCAACAAACGCAGCGAACACCACATCGTGCGCACCGGCATCGGCCGCACCTTCCAGACCAGCGTCGTCTTCGAAGAACTCACCGTCGCCGACAACGTCGACCTCGCCGCCTCCTTCCGACTACGCCCCTGGCAACTCCTGACCCGACCACGCACCCGAACCACCACCGTCACCGACATCCTCGACCGCATCGGCCTGGCACCCCACGCCGACCAGAGCGCCGCCACCCTCTCCCACGGCCAACGCCAATGGCTCGAAATCGCCATGCTCCTGGCCCAACGCCCCCGCCTGCTCCTGCTCGACGAACCCGTCGCCGGCATGAGCGCCGAGGAACGCACCCGCACCGGCGACCTCCTCACCGAGATCGCCACCGACCACACCATCGTCGTCATCGAACACGACATGGACTTCCTACGCCGCTACGCCACCGACGTCACCGTCCTGCACGAAGGACGCGTCCTCGCCCACGGCGACGTCGCCACCGTCCAGAACAACCCCCGAGTCCAAGAGGTCTACCTCGGCCGCAACCCCCAGGAGGCCACCACATGAACACATCCCACCTGGCCGTCACCGGCCTCCACGCCGGCTACGGCCGAGCCCGCGTCCTCTTCGACATCAACCTCACCATCCCCACCGGCACCATCTCCTGCGTCATGGGCCGCAACGGCGTCGGCAAGACCACCCTGCTCAACACCATCGCCGGACTCCTCACCCCCACCCAAGGCACCATCACCCACAACGGCACCGACATCACCAAAAAACCCACCCACACCCGTATCCGAGGCGGCATGGCCTACGCACCCCAAGGCCACGACACCTTCGCCCCCCTGACCGTCGCCGAGAACCTCCACCTCGCCCACCACGCCACCCAACGCGGCGGACCCGAACTCATCACCCGAGCCCTCGACCGCTTCCCCCGCCTCAAACCCCTCCTGCACCGCCGCGCCGGACTCCTCTCCGGCGGCCAGGCCCAACAACTCGCCATCGCCCGCGCCCTGGTCACCAACCCCACCCTGCTCATCCTCGACGAACCCACCGAAGGCATCCAGCCCTCCATCGTCGCCGAGATCGAACAAGCCATCACCGACATCGCCGCCGACGGAACGACCATCCTCCTCGTCGAGCAGTACCTCGACGTCGCCCTGCGCCTGGCCGACCACGTCACCGTCCTGGACGCCGGACGCATCACCCACAGCGGCGCCCGCGCCGACCTCACCGACGCCGACGCCCACACCCTCCTCGCCATCTGACCGCCCGGCCCCGCGCCACCGCGCCCGGAACGCAACCGCACCCACCGCCAACCCCCGGACACCCGCCGCCGACCCCGGCACCACACCAAGGGCC
>NZ_LGEC01000107.1 GCF_001279585.1 Nocardiopsis sp. NRRL B-16309
GGGTGACCTGAGCCACCTGGCAGAGTTCCCCGACGACCTGCACCACTGCTTGTGCTGCCACAAGGACGTGGACTGCGTCGTCATCTGAGCCCCGACAGAGCGACAACCACCGGGGGATCGGCGTCTAGCCGGTCCCCCGGCCCGTGGGCGGGGCCCACCACCCCGCCCCACACCCCGGACCGTCATACGCATAGGAGCCCGATGACCGACCAGAACGCGCCCGCCTCCCACCCCGTGCCGCTCACGCAGGTGTGGGTGCTCTTCGAGGAGAGCCGCATGAACTCGTGCCCGGGGGAGGAGATCTCCCTGTTTCCCTCCGAGGCCGCTGCGGAGCGGGAACGCCTCCGCAGGGTCCACGAGCGGTGGGACGAGCTGCCCTTGTTCGACGACGACCCCGATAGCCCGCCCGCCGACCCCGCCGAGGCGATCGCGATCTACAACGAGGCTCGGGAAGGTGAGTATCTCGCAGCCCCCTGGGCGGAGGACGTGGCTTCCGTCCCAGACTGCCGCGCCCGCTTCCTGTGGCCGGACGCCGAGGAAGGAGCCGACCCCGCCATCGAGATCGGCGGCATCGTCGTCGGCGTCCGCGAAGAGCCCGAGGGCCTGGTCGTGTGGATCGGCGCCGACGGCGCCGACGACAGCTGGCCGCGCGACGGCGCCGGGCAGGTCCCGCTGGAGGTCGTCCTCAACGACGGGGTCGTCCTGGGCGGCCTCGCCGAGGAGAGTCGCCCAGAGCAGACCAGCGCCACGCCCGCACCCCCGACCCACCTGGACCGGTTGGCCGCCCAGCTCGACCCGGATGAGGGCGCGCTGGACGAGGCGGTGAGCGAGGTGTTCGCGCGCCGCGCCGCAGCCGTGAACAACGACGGCCCGGCCGTCCAGCTCGCTGTGCTCGCGGACGAGTACGGGGAAGACCATCTCGCCGATCTGCTGCACGCACTGGCAGGTACCGGCGAGGCCGAACACCCGCACCACCGCTCGGGCGAGAACACCTGATCTGGTAGGTGAACCAGGGGCCCCGGACAACCGGGGCCCCTTTTCGCATATCCGAGACCAAGGCGTGTTGGTACCGTGGTCTCCTGGGATACGAGGAAGGAGCCCGACGTGGACGCACCGGTCACCGACGCCGACGTCATCGAGCAGGCCCGCCACCGCGCCGCGGCCGGCCTCCCGCCCGAGGGCATCACCATCGAGGCCGCCGACGAGGCGACCATGCGGCGCACGCTGTACGCCGTCTTCCTGGACGACGCCGAGCACGCTGCGTGAAGCGCTCCATCACCCTGGACCCACGGGTTCGCGAACAGCTGCGCGCCCTGACACCCCTCGTCCGTGTCCGCGCCGGGGATGCCTTGCTGGAACTGGCGGCGGCCGATGATCCCGACGAACTCGCCATCGGGCACCCGGAATACCCCGACGACCCCTACATCCGCCAGCTTCGCGGCCTCGGGTTCGTCATGACCGTCCTGTTCTACGACCACCGCGTCGTCGCACTGACCGTCCACACCGACGGTTGAGACACCACCGCATCCTGTCAGGGCCCCGGCGATCGCCGGGGCCCTTTCGCGTGCTCGCACCCGGTTCCCGAGAAGGTTGCTGGCCCCGGGAAAAGGAGCGGCTACGCCGCACAGTGTTGTTCGGTTGAACCCCGGACAAGCGAGGTTCAACCGGGGAACCACTGACGCGCATTCGAACATATGTTCGAATGCGCGTCAGTGGTTCAAAAAACGGATGTACCCAGGTATCTTCGATACTCAGAGTTCGGCGTGTCGCACTCACGGTGAGGAGGTGCAGGTGGGCGGTTCGTACCGCAAGATGGGGCCGGATCAGGCTCAGGTCGAGTACCGCCTCACCGCCCAGTCCGGGTGCGAGATTGGCGTCATCCTCACCCCCGAGGAGAACGACGCCCAGCTTGAATACCGGCTCGCCTCCGGCGAGCGCCCGCTGGAATGGGTCGGCTCCGGGCTGGCCGAGTTCGGCATCGCGGCGGGCACCACGCTGCGCTCGGCCGACGACTTGGACATGGCGCGCGCGATCATGGACGGGCGCGACCCGCGCGACGGCTCCCGGTTGGTGAAGCCGAAGCTGTCGGTGCACCCCGACGCCAAGCTGTCCGCGCGCGAGCTGGTGGAGGCCGTGTGGCAGGTCGCCGAGGCCGCCCGCATGAGCAGCGCCCAACTCCTGGGCACCGACGCCCTGGCTGAGCGGTTCGCCCAGTTGGAGCGGGGCGTCAAGCGGGAGGGCGATGCCCACCGCGCACCCGCTGCCGAGATGGTCCCCATCGCCGAAGCCGCCGGGATCGACCCGGAGACGCTGTGGCCGGCCGCCGACCTGGAGGAGGCGCTGGCCAACGCCGACCGCCGGGTGCGCTCGGGCAACCGCGGCGGCGATATGGGCCTGGACTTGCCCAAGTCGTTCAGTGCCTTCTACGCGCTCGGCGACGAGTCGCTGAACCGCCTGGTCGAGGACATCTTCATGGAGAGCGTGCGCGAGACCGTGGCCGCGGCCGAGCAGTGGGTGGCCTATGGGATGAGCGGCCACCACGGCGACGGCCAGACCGCCGAGGTGCTGGAGACCTCCGGGCTGATGGGCACCATCACCCTGCACCGCACCGCGCGACCGGTGGACGGGGAAGTCGGCGATCCCCACCTGCACGCGCACGTGATGCTGGCCAACATGGTGCTGTGCTCGGACGGCCAGTGGCGCACGGTCGCGGCCGGGGGCCGGGACTTCTTCCGCCACATCGGCGCGCTCGGCTCCTTCGTGGAGGCGCGGATGCGCGCCAAGCTACGCGACCGGCTGGGCCTGGTCTACATGCGCGACGAGCGCACCCGGGCCTGGGAGATCGACCCGGTCGGCCCCGAGCAGCGCGCTCCGTTCTCCCGGCGCAGCGCCCAGATCCTCGCCGCCGCAGGTAAGGACGCCACCTCCGCCCAGTCCAGGGTCGTGGCCGCCCAGCTGGCCGAGGACAAGCAGGACCTGGCCCCCACCGATGTCCGGGCCCAGTGGCGCCAGCGCGCCCTGGACGCCGGGATCGACCCCGAGGCCCTGGTCGCGGCCGTCCTGGGCGGCGGCAGCACCGCCGCAGGTACGGCGATCCCGGATGCGCCACTGTCCCCCGACGAGCTGGCGCGCATCGTCTTCGACCCCGAGCGCGGGGTCACCGCCAGCCAGAAGGTCGTGCGCCGCACCGACGTCTTCCGCGCGGTGATGCAGGCCCTGCCCGACGGTATCGCCGACCTGGAGGCGGCCGAACGCCTCACCGACTACGTGCTGGCCTCCCCCTTCGCGGTGCGGCTGCCCGATTCCGGCGGCGCGCACATGGCCAACGCCGCCCGCTACACCAGCTCCGACGTCCTCCAGGCCGAACAGGCCATCCGCGCCCAGACCCGCAAGCGCCGCTTCGCCGGCTGCGCCCAGGTGCCCGTCGAACACGCGCGCCGCCTCCTGGACCAGGCCGAACGCGACCAGGGGTTCGCCTTCTCCGCACGCCAGCGCCAGGCTCTGGAGCGCCTGGTGGGTGCCGGGCACGGCGTCGAGTCGCTGATCGGTGTGGCCGGTGCGGGCAAGACGACGATCATGCGCGCCGCCCGCCAGGTCTGGGAAGACCAGGGCCTGCGCGTGGGCGGGGCCGCCACCGCGGCGGTGGCGGCGGCGAACCTGCACGCCGAGGCGGGCATCGGCTCGCGCACCATCGCGTCCCTGCTGGAGGCGGTCAAGAACGGCCAGGGGCTCGGCGACATCGACGTCCTGGTCATCGACGAGGGCGCCATGGTCGATGACCGCGCCCTGACCCGCCTGCTGACGGCGGCCGAGACCCAGGGCGTCAAGGTCGTCGGGATCGGCGACCCCAAGCAGTTGCGCGCGGTCGGGATCGGCGGAGGGTTCGCCGAGATCCACCGCATCGTGGACGGCGCGATCTTGGACGAGAACATGCGCCAGAAGGTCCAGCTCGACCGGACCGCGCTGGCGACCTGGCGCGAGGGCACCAACGAGGCCCGGTTCACCGCGCTCGCCCAGTGGGCGGGCGCCGGTCGCGTGCACGCCGCCGACGCCCCCGCCGACGCCTTCGTCGCCGCACTGGCGAACTGGTGGCGCGACGCCTCCAACCACCCCGCGGCACTGGACGTGGTCGACCACGTGCTGCTGCTGGCCGGGCGCAACACCGACGTGGAGGAGCTGAACCTGCGCGCCCGCAGCCTGTTCCGCCTGGAGAAGCGGCTCACGGGGCGCGACGTGACCTTCGCCCTGGCCGGAGGGGAGCGCCTGAGCCTGGCCCGCGGCGAGATCGTGCGGGTGCGCGCCAACGACTATCGCTCCCGCCGCGATGCCGAGAGGGCGGACGTGCTCAACGGCTACCGCGCCGAGGTCCTCAAGGTCGACCGGCGCCAGGGCGCGCTCATCCAGTGGCGGCGAGGCCGCGAGAAGACCCAGGAGTGGATCAGCCCCTCCCAGATCGCCCAGGGTCACCTCAGCCACGGCTACGCCCTGACCGTGGCCGCCGCCCAGGGCCTGACCGCCGACCGGGCCCACGTCTACGGGCTCGGCGTGGACGGCCACACCCTGTACTCGGCGATGTCACGCGCCAAGCTCCGCACCGACCTCTACCTTCCTCTGGCCGTCCTGGAGAGCCTGGAGGAGCAGGTCGAGCGCGGCCGAGCGCGCACCGAGCGCGAGCGCACCGACCGCGCGGTCGCTGCCTACGCGCCCACCGTCAACGAGCCCGACGACGCCATGGTCACCGGCGAGGCCGTGCGCGGCCGCGGCGACGCAGGAGCCGCCCCGGTCACCGCCGCGACCGACGAACCGGGGCCGCGCGGCCGCGCTCTGCTGGAGCGCCGCCGGGCGCTGGTCGAGGCCGTGGGCGCTCTGGAGCGCGTGGCCGAGGCCGCCACCACTGTGGCGGAGGCGCGGGAGCGGGTGAGCGAACTCGACGCCCGTGCCGAGCGAGGCCACGTGGCGCTGGCGTTGGAGGGCACCAGCCGCGCCCAGGTGCGCACGCAAGCCGACCAGGCTCGTAGGGTGCTGGCCGCGGCCACCGAACAGTTGGACCAGGCTCGTCGAAGCGCCCGGGAGGGGGCCCAGGCCGCTGGGGTGGCCGCCGACCCGCAGGTGATCCGCTCGGCGCACCAGGAGCTGACTCGCGGCTGGGACCGGCTGTGGGCTCAGGCCGAGCGCGCCGATGGCGCCCAGGCCCGCGGTCCGGCGCTGGCGCGAGGCGGACGCCCGGCGCCTCGCCCCGCTCGGGGTGCCGGTTCTCCGCCGCGCCCGGGAGCCGGCGGGCCCACGTCGGCGCAACGCCCGAACCGGTGACAGCGCCCCGGGACACATAGAATCCTGGTCAGAACCTGGAAGAACGGCTGGTCAAATGGGTGCATGGCGTGAGAGGCCGAGCGGGTGGCCGCTCGGGATGCCCGAACCCGGTGACGAGCGCTGGGCGGGGTGGGCCGAGCACTGGATGAGCGCACACGTGGTGCCCCTGTGGCTTGCCCAGGTCGCATCGGAGGCTGATGTGGGGCCGCTACTGAGCGCCCGCTTGGCGTGGCGGATGCGAATGGCGGAGGTGGGCGCGCTGGAGACCTCGGCGCCGTGGCTACACCAGGCCCTGGTCGATGCCAAGGTCCCGGAAGCCGATGTCGCCGAGATCAGTCGTGCGGTGGCCGCCGATATCGCCCGCCGGCGCGAGCGCCTCGCGGAGCTGGAAGTCATCGCGGCGTACCTGTGACGCGCTCGGCACTGCCACGGCCTCCCGGCGGAATCCGCCGGGCCGTGGCCGCAGATCGGTCTGCGCTCGTGGCTTTGGCCGTCGAAGCGGGGGCGGCTTACCGCCCGGGCGAGGGTGTCCTTCTACTCGCCGAGGGCGGCGACGGTGTCGTGGGCTGGTTGGAGGGCGTGCTGGACGGCGCGTATCCGGGACCGGGAGCCCCGGTAGGGCCGCCGCACGGCTACATCCAGACGGTCGTCGTCGCTGCTTCCTGGCGCGGCGCCGGGGTTGGGCGGGCGCTCGTGGAGGAATTCGTCGCGGCCGCGGCCGCGAGCAGGCTGGAGTGGGTGTTCGCGGCCCCCGACGAGGGCCCCGGTGTGGAGGGGCGCGTCGCGTGGCTCGCTCGGTGCGGGTTCGCGGACGGTCGATGACCCCGGTGAGCGGTGGCCGGTGATGGGCCGGTGGGTCCCGTCCATCAGGTGATGAGGTCGTGATCCACTGGATCCGGAGCTTCTGGCCCATATCCCCCACTACGCAATCACGGAGGCCGGACTCGCGAACCGCGGTCGATGCGCCCAGGCGGGTTCCGGTCCGCGCCGATGCCCCCGGTTCATTACACACTGCAGGCCGGGATCACAAGGGGCGAAGGGCCCAACACTGCACGTTACTACTTGCCATAGGATAGGCACGTTGAGTGATCATCCGAGGTGCGGAGCAGCTCGGGAAGATCGCGCCGCCTGCCCCCGGTGACGATCCGCGCTCAAGGCCACAAACCGGACTCGATCCACAATGATCGCGTGGGCTGGGCCGAAAACGCCATCCCCTCGTTTCTGATTCTGATAGAACAGGGGGCATGAGTGACATGACGAGGAAGAAGAGGAAGAAGACCGGGGGTCGCAAGTCCAAGGGGCCGCGCAAGCCCCTGACTGTCCGCTTCCCCCTCGACGTGTTCGGCGAACTGGAGAACGAGTACCAGCAGGAGGGGTTCGATGACATGAACGCCTACGTGCTCGCGCTCGTCGACCGGGGACGCCAGAATCTGGGCGAGCTGCCCGAGAGCGCCTAGAAACACGTGAAGCCCGGCGGCCAACCGGGCTATGTTCACGAGATTTGAAGATGTAGGAGATCGCATCCGCACGCCAATGCTCGCGATCTCCGCTGCTGGAGAGAGATTCCGTTTCGGGGACTAGCGCCAACTAGCCCCGCTCGACCACCCCGGGAGGTGATCGTTTGGTTCTTTAGGTCGGCCCACACCGGGCCGTCCTGACCTCTTGCCGCTGAACCCTGTCCGCATGCCTTGCGGCCAGGCCCCTTCGGCGTTCCCGCACGCTTCCACGTCCGGACGGAGCCCATCATACCCCAGGCCCCCGGGCTTGGCCCAGTATGCCCGAAAACCGGGTGGACACCACCGCGCCGTGGCGCGCGTGTGCCCAGGCCAGCCCCTTCCCCCGAGACCACGATTCCCCCTGCCCAGGTATGGGAGGACCTCACGCGGTGGATCGCGCCCCGCGGCCGTGTGCGCGTCGATGTGCGCACCCTGGACGGGGCGTGGGCGCACCGCTACGACGAGGAGGTCTCCTGCGGTGCCCGGGCGCCGCAGGGCCCGTTCGCGATGTACCTGGCCGACGAGACCGGGTTCCGCTTCCTGGTCTTCGACCTGGACACCAAGACAGGCGGACCCGCGCAGGTCCTGGCCGACATGAGGACCCTGGCTGCCCTCCTAGATCGCGCTGGCCTGGCCTTTTTCACGGTCGCCTCGGGGCCCGGCGGCGGCCGCCACCTGTGGGTGCCGGTCCACGACCGCTCCGGCCGGGGCGCGGACCCGCAGCTGGTGCGCGACATCGCCCGTGCGGCCCGCCAGCACTGCCCCAGCCTGGACATCAGCGCCCTGTGCAACCCCGTCTCCGGTTGTGTGCGCCCCCCCGGATCCCTGCACCGCCTGGGCGGCTACGCCCGTCTTCTCTTCCCCACACATCCCGCCGATGCCCTGGACCTGTGCGGAGCCAGCAACCACCACGCCAAGCTCGGCGAGCTCTCCCGCCTGCTCGGCCCTCCCCCGCCCGAGACAGACCAGCTGACCGACGGCGGCGGCACCATCGACCTCGCCGCGCGGGCCCTGGTGGGCCGGTGGCGGCCGATGTCGGCGGCCCAGGCTGCCCTGTTGGACGAGGCCCCGGTCGACGCCTCCGCGCACCTGGCGCGGATCCTGGTCGGGCTCGCGCTGTCCCGCTGGTCCCAGGACCAGGTCGTGGACCTGGTGGCCCGCCATGCGGGTGCTCCCGGCCTGGAGCACCTGCGCTCGCAGGGTGGGCCGGGGCGGCGGCGCCGGCGCGGCCCGTCCGAGCAGCGCGCGGTGCTGGTGCGCCAGTGGGCGCGCGCACTGGCCTTCGCCTCCCGCCTGCCCCACCGCGTCCCGCATCCGGGCGAGGACACCGAGCAGGTGCGGGGGCTCGTGGAGCAGGCCGCCCGTGTGTGGGAGGCGACCTGGTGGGAGTCCTGGTGGCGGCCCCAGGCCGGGGCCAGCGACCTCAAGGCGCTGCTGTTCGTCGCGCAGATGACGCTGGAGGCCCTGGCGCCCGAGGTGGAGGTGGACTGTCGGCGTTTGGCCGACGCCACCGGCATGACCGCCTCGACCGCCTCGCGTGCTCTGCGCCGGCTGCGGATGGACGGCCGCCTGGAGCTGGTGCGGTCAGGGGAGGGCCCGCGAGCACACACCTACCGCCTGGTGCGGGTGGAGGACTGGCGGATCCGCGTGGTCAGGACCGGTAGTCCCAGGGGTGGCACACAAGCGACCCCAGCGCCCGCGACACCGGTCCCGGAGGAGACCCGGGACGGGCTGGTCGGCCAGATCCGCGCTCGGCTGGAGCATGCCGCACACGAGGTGTGGACCGAACCCGGTCCAGGAGGCCGTGGTGGTCTCGGTCGGCATCTGGAGCGCAGCGCGGCCGCGCTCGCTCTGCTGGCGCCGTTGGCCCAGGACCGGGTGGTGCAGGCCCTCAGCCGACGAACCGGCTACACGCCGAAGACTACGGCCCGCCACCTGGGCCGACTCCTGGCTCTGCACCTGGCCGAGGTCGAGGGTGGCCGGTGGACCTTGCGCCCTGACCGCTACGACCGGGCCGCCACCCGATTGCGCACGAGCGGGACCCGCGGCCGCCGGATGCGCCGCTACACGGCCGAGCGTCGGGCCTGGGCCGCTTGGTGCCGGGAGCTCGCGCTACTGCGCTCCCCCGGCACCTTGGTCAGGCTCTCGGGCCCGCGCTATCCGCGCACACCCAGTGGCCGCCCCGACCACCGGGCCGCTCGAGGATGCGCAGCCTGAGCCCTTGAGAACAACCCTGAATCTGTCGTTTCCCAATCCACCATCTTTACGTTGTAAAGGTGATGAATCGGTACTTACCGCATGCTGGGATGACATTCGGGACAAGGACGTAGTTCCTCCACAACACCTGCCGCAGACACCACGCTCACCATAACCGACCTGGTCAGCGCGTGGCAGCTTCCGCACGGAGGCGGCTCCTTCGACTGATCGTCCTCTCCTGACGGGCTCCCAGCAGTCGGGGCCGTCGTGTCGGCGGAGGCGGTCCGCAGACTGTCCAGGAGCTGCGCGGCCACCTCCGGGTCGACCTCTTCCACCACCGGCTCCCACTCCTCACCTGCGACCTGTCCGGCTGCGACAGCCCAGCCCAGCGCGGCCTCCGCCTCCTCCCGAACCTCCTGATCACAGCGCAAGCAGAACGGAGCCTCCGGGGTCGACAGCTCCGGCACGTACGCCGTGCCGTGCACACCGCACCGGCCCGGCACAGGACCCCGTGGCCGCCGTGCCGCTGCGGCCGCCGCACGACGGTCAGCGACCACCTTCAGGTGCTCCCGGAAGCGAGGCACGGACTTGATCCGGTCCCGGACCACGGCGTAAGGATTCACCACCGTGCCCGGACTGACCTCGAAGAAGGCGTCCTCGATCTCCGCCTGCGTGAACCCGTATGCGCTGAAGGCGCGCAAGATCTTGGCCAGCGCCTCCTGATCGGCCCGGCCGCCACGGCACATCGCCCGCGGCACGTAGCGTTCCACCAGGTCCACCAGCGGGTCGGGCCCGGCCGGGGCCGCCGCAGGCGCCCCGTTCTGATGACCCCACCCTGCCGGAGCTCCCCCCACTCCGTCCGTACGTCCCCTGCCACGAACCGGGCGATCCCCTTCCCGTGCCTGAGCGCCTACGGACGGAGACGGGTGTGTAGTGGGGTGTGTAGTGGGGTTTGTATTTAGCTCTCCAGGTTCCACATCCACAGCCTCCGATTCCCACACACCCACCCTCGTCTTTCCACACACCCCCTTCTGTGGATAACCAGAGTTGTCCACAGTTCGCAGGTCAGAGGGGGTGTGTGGGAATCGGAGGCTAGCGCTGCGGACCGAACGCACCGCCTCCTGGCGCTGCGTGATCCGGTCCTCGTCGCGCCACTCCGAGACACGGATCGGTTGCGGGTGCATCAGGCCGGCCGGGGGCATGACCCGGAGCACGTAGGAGGTGGGCTCCCCCGTCATCCCGTGCCGGTGGCCGCCGCGCTCGACCAATCCGTTCTTGGCGATGAACTTGCGCTCCTCCAGATGCCGGGTGATCTCACTGACCCTGCTCGCCGACAGCGAGAACCGGCGGCCGATGGCATGCCGGTACAGGTCCTCCTGAGTGGACATCATGCTCTCGGAGAGGCTGGTGTGGGCCGCGATGAACACGTACACCCCCAGGTGCAGCAGGTCCAGCGTCCGGTCGAACGCGGGCCAGGCCAAAACCTGGGAGAACGGGAAGAGCTGGCGGCGGTTCTGCGGCGGCAGCGTGCTGTCAGGACCCTCCTCCCGCAGCCGCTTCGAGATCTTGCCGGGGTTGTGGTACTCCCACCGGCTCATCGGCCCCGGGAAGAGCTGTCCGCCCGGCGGCTCGGTGGCCAAGGCGAACCGCGGGTTGATGGGGCGACGCCCCTTCGTCTCGGTGCACTCCTCCGGGCACGGCACGTTGACCTGAGCGCCGCACGCGCAGTCCCGCGTCTTGACGACCTGAGGGCCGACCGTGAGGGCCTGGGCCTCGGCGAGTCGCCAGATCAGCCCGGGCGGGTTCTTGGCC
>NZ_LGEC01000108.1 GCF_001279585.1 Nocardiopsis sp. NRRL B-16309
CCCCCGCCCCCGACCCGGCCCCCCGGACCCCGGCCCGCCCGCCCCACCCCCCCGCCCCCCCCCCCGCCGTACCCGTGTCCCCCGGAAAGGCCCACCATGTCCAAGCCGACGCCGTCCCGAACCCCGGACGCCCTCCGTCCCCCGGAACTGTCCTCCGGGCAGAAGCTCATGGTCTTCGTCCTGTCGATGACCCTTTTCGGCCTCGCCAACATCGTCACCGAGGTCCTCCCCGAGATCTCCATCGGCCCGGTCGAGCTGTCCGTCTCCTACCTGGCGTTCGTCCCCGTCGTCATGGTCTCCCTGTTCAACCCGCTCTACGCCGCCCTCGGCGCCCCGCTCGGCGAGATCGTCTTCGTCGACCTGCTGATGGGGGACTTCTCCGGCATCGGCGAGCTGGAGGGCTACCTCCAGATGTTCCTCGGCCTCTACATCGGCGGCTGCCTGGTCCGCGACCCCCGCCGCAGGCCGCAGCTGCTGCTGGCGGCCCTGGCTACGGTGACCGTCGACAAGATGCTCTCCGCCGTCGTGGACATCGGCAAGGTGTGGGTGGGCGTCGAGGACGCCGAGTACGTGGAGGGCCTGCCCCAGTCGATCCTGCTCCTGGAGGGCATCGGGTTCAGTACGGACCTGATCATCAGCGGTGTCCTGTTCGGCGCCCTGCCCGCCATGGTCCTGGCGCCCCGGCTGTACGGCAAGATCGAGCCGCTGCTGGGCCTGGCGCCGCGCGACCCCCGCAACCCCGTCCCGCTCGCCCAGCGCGGCACCGCCGCCTTCGCCCTGCTCGCGATCGTGCTGTCCTTCGTCTCGATGATCGCGGCCTTCACCTCCGAGATCGTGGACAACTTCGGTGTCTGGGAACCCGGCTTCATCGACCAGTACGGCCAGCGCTTCCTGTGGATCGGCGTCTCCGCGGCGCTGATCGTGCTCGTAGCGGCGGTCGCGGCGACGAGGTTCGTGCTCCGGTCGCGCCGTGAGCGCTCCGCCCAGGACGCGGGAACCGAGACGGAGGCCGCCGAGGACGCACCCGCCGGGAGTGATCCCCGATGAGCGGGCCCGACGGCACACCGGCCATCGAGGTGTCGGGGCTGACGTTCCGCTACCCCGGGGCCGACGACGACAGCCTGCGCGGCGTGGACCTGCGGATCGAGCGCGGCGACTTCGTCGCGGTGATCGGCGGGAACGGCTCGGGCAAGACGACCCTGTGCAAGTCCTTCAACGGGTTGGTCCCGCACTACTGGTCGGGGACCTTCGACGGCTCGGTGAGGGTCCTGGGCCAGGACACCCGCGACCTGACGGTGGGTGCCCTCTCCCACCTGGTCGGCTACGTCTACCAGGACTTCGGCAACCAGCTCGTGCGGCCGACCGTGCGCGACGAGGTGTCCTTCGCCCCGGTCAACTTCGGGCGGCCCGACCACCACGAGCGCACCGAGGAGGCCATGGGGCTGCTCGGTGTGGCGCACCTGGCCGACCGGTTCACCTGGCAGCTCTCCGGCGGACAGCAGCACCTGGTCGCCCTGGCCAGTGTCATGGCGCTGCGGCCCGGGGTCATCGTGGTGGACGAACCCGTGGCCGAACTCGACCCCGCCCGCGCGGAGCTCATCTACGCCGCGCTGGCCGACCTCAACACCCGGCTGGGCACCACGGTCGTGGTGATCGAGCACCACGCCGAGTTCGTGGCGCGCCACGCCCGCTCCGTCGTGCTGATGGCGGACGGCGCGCCGGTGTGGCACCTGCCCACCCGCCAGGCGCTGGCCCGCGCGGAGGAGCTGGACGCGCACGGCATCCCCGCGCCCCAGGTCGTGCGGGTCGCCCAGTCCCTGGACCCGTCCGGCCCCGTGCCCCTGACCGTCACCGAGTGCGTCGACCGGCTGCGGGAGAGGGGACTCGCCGCCGCCGTGGCGGACGCTCCTCGGGAGGGTGGGGACCCGGGTCCACCCGGACCGGTCACCGCCACCGCACCCGTGGCCGAGCTCTCCGGGGTGACCCACGGCTACCGGGAGGTGGGCGGGGACCTGTCCCTCGTGCTGAAGGGCCTGGACCTGACCCTGCGCGAAGGGGACCGGGTCGCCCTGGTGGGCGGCAACGGGGCGGGGAAGTCCACCCTGCTGCGGCTGCTCACCGGACTGAAGGTGCCGCGCGAGGGCACCGTCCGCGTGGGCGGCACCGACACCCGCACGACCAGCGCCGCCGCGCTGGCCGACCGGGTCTGCTACCTCTACCAGCGCCCGGAACAGATGTTCCTCAAGGACAGCGTCCGCGAGGACGTGGCCATGTTCCCCACCGGTCGGGGAGCCGCCGACGCCGCCGCACTGGTGGAGGAGGTCCTGGAGCGGGTGCGGCTGGCCGGCCTCGCCCACCGGGACGGCCGGCTGCTCTCCGGCGGGCAGCAGCGCCGCGCCACCCTCGGGATCGGCCTGGCCATGCGCCCGGCGCTGCTCCTGCTGGACGAACCCACCTCCAGCCTGGACACCGCCAGCCGGGACGCGGTCACCGCGATGCTGGCCGCGCTGTCCGGCAGTATCCGCTGCACGGTGGTGGCCACCCACGACATGCACCTGGTCGCGGAGTGGGCCGACCGGGTGGTGGTGCTCCAGGGCGGGCGCGTGGCCGCCGACACCGACCCGGCCGGGCTCTTCGCCGACGAGGAGCTGATGGCGGCCGTGGGCCTGGTACCGCCCCAGGTGGTCCAGGTGGGCGCGGGGATCGGGATGAGCCCGGTGCCGCTGTCGGTGGCCGAACTGCTCGCACGGCTGGAGTCCTCCGCGGTCCCCGCGGGGAAGATCCCGTCCCGTGCCGGAAGGAGCGAGCATGCGTAAGGAACGCGACCGGCTGTCCGTGGAGTGGGTCAAGCTCGAACTGCTGCGGACCGCCTACGCCACCAGGGGCGGGCTGCTGTCCCGGCGCGACCCCAGGGTCGTCATCGGCTGGTACCTGATCTTCGCGGTCGTCCCCTGGCTGACCCACAACATCACCGTGCTGGCCGGACTCTTCGTGATCTGCGCGGCCTTCGTGGTGCTCAGCCGCGTCGGCCCGCTGGTCCTCGGGCTCTTCATCATCGGCTTCGTCCTGGAGAGCGTCTACGTCCTGATCGCCGCGTGGATGTTCGGCGGTGACCTGGGCACGGTCCTGGCACTGGTGGAACTGACGCTGAAACTGGCGACCGTGAGCCTGGCGAGCATGGCGGCCTTCGTGTCGCTGGACCCGGAGAAGCTCTCCGACGCACTGTTGAGCCTGCACGCCCCGGCCATGGTCAGCTTCGGGGTGAGCTACGGCTACCGGATGCTGCCCATCCTGATGGAGGAGTTCCACACGGTCGTCGACGGGCACCGGCTGCGCGCCGCCCCGCTGCCGTCCAAGGGCCTGCTGGGGTGGCGGGTGGTGGTGCGGACGGCGACCACGGTGGTGGCCGCCTTCTATCCGCTGATGCTCAACACCGCCAAGCGGACGCGCACCACGGTGGAGGCGCTGGAGACCAGGGGGTTCACCTACGCCGCGGAGCACCCGGACGGGCGCCGGATCCGGCTCGCCCACCTCAGGGCGACCCGTGAGGACGCGCTGCTCATCGCGGTCAGCCTCCTGCTCATCGCCGCCGCGTTCGCCGCCGGCCACTCCTACCCCCTGTACGGCGCCGTCCAGTAGCGGCGCCCCGTTCCCGCCCGGCACCGGGGCTCCACCCCCCCGCTCCCGGCTCCCGCCCCGTCCCGGCTCCGGTTCCGGCCCGGTCGGGGCGCCGGGCCGCGTTCCCGACGGCGCCCCGCCCCCGACCGGGGGGCGTCGGCCCGTTCGGGACGGGCGCGCCGCACGTGTCGGGCCCTCCCCGTGATCGGGGAGGGCCCGGTCGTCGCGCGTCGTCGTCGCGCGGTCGGGACCGGCGGACGAGGACCCCTCCCACGGGCGGTGCCGGAGGGCGAGTTGCCGAAACCGCATGAGCGCGTGCCAGAGCGGGGTGTGGGTGAAGAGACTGGGCGCATCCGACGAGAAGGGGACCACCATGCCCACCGCCTCCCGCCGCGACCAGCGCGGCGACACCCCGCCGCCCCGGACCGGGACCAGTGAGGCCGCCGTCCTGCGCGGCTTCCTCGACTACCTGCGGACCTCGATCGCCGCGAAGGTCGAGGACGCACCGGAACCGCGGGTCCGCACGGCCGGGGTGCCCTCGGGCACCAACCTGCTCGGCCTGCTCCACCACCTGACCGCGGTCGAGCGCTCGATGTTCCTGGGGGACGACGTCACCGACTGGCCGGCGACCTTCCGGGCCGCGCCGGAGGACGGGGTGGCCGACGTCGTCGCCCGCTACCGGCAGGCCGTCGAGCGCGCGAACGCCGTACTGGACGGGTGCGCCGACCTGGCCGCACCGGTCCCGCGGCCGCGTCGGGCCCGCCGTCCCGCGCCCAGCACCCGTTGGGCCCTCGTCCACATGATCGAGGAGACTGCCCGCCACGCCGGCCACGCCGACATCCTGCGGGAGCAGATCGACGGCGCGACCGGGCGCTGACCGCCTTGGGAACCGACTTCGCCGGCAGGCGGTGCGTGTCCGACGGCGGTGCCGTCCGGGGGCGGTGCGCCTCCGGACGCGCCGCCGTCGGGCTCAGCCCCGCCGACCCTCGGCGCTGGCCCAGCGGCGGTCGAGTTCCGGCGCCAGGGTACGCATGAACGTCGCGCCGATGTGGCTGGCGTCCCAGTAGACGAGGACGTTGCCGATCACGGGGCGGCACACGTCCGGGCCGCAGAAGACGTCGGTCAGGTCCAGCACCGTGACGTTCGGCGGCAGGTCGAGCCCGTCCAACGGCGAGACCGCGGCCAGCGACCCCTCCGGTTCCACCGCGCACTCCTCTGGTCCGGACGAGGCCAGGCAGCCGGGCACGTCGAAGCCGAACCGGGGGGTGTCGCGCACGGCGACCACGTCGATCCCCAGGTCGCCGAGTTCGCGCCACCGGTCCACGTAGCCGTCCACGACCTGCTCCTCGCCGAACCCGGCCGACCCGTCCAGGCTGGTCGTCGTCCCGGTGGTGAAGACGGTGTCCGGCCGCAGCTCGCGCAGTTCGGCCATGACCCCGCGGTTCCACTCCGCGCACGCCGTGTACGGCTCGCCCAGGTAGGTCTGCGGGGCGTCGGTGAACAGGCACGCCCCCTTGACGATGTTGACCAGCCGCCAGTCGCGGGCGTCGGCGATCTCCTCCAGGGCGGGGAACCAGTGCGCGGCGTGCGAGCCGCCCACCAGGGCCACGGTGCGCACCGGGTCCCGCGACCCGTAGACGCAGGTGATCACCTCCGTCCCGGCGGTGGTCTGGTTGCAGCCGTCGGCGTAGGTCACGGGGGCGTCCTCGGCCGCCCAGACCAGGGGCGGGTACACGGGCAGGTCCGGGACCCGGTCACCGGCCGCCGCGCCGGGGTAGCTCGACCCGTCCGCGAGCAGGTCGGCCCACCGGGCGCGTTCGGCGGCCTGCTGGCCGGACCAGGCCGCCGCGGCCCCCAGGACCGGCAGCAGGCAGGCCAGGGCCGCCGCCGCCCCGCGCACCACGGCCCGGCGCCCGCCGCCGCGGCCCAGCCGGGCCACCCGGTCGGCCACCGGGGTGGTCGCCGCCGCCAGCAGCACCGACACCGCGAGCACCGCAGCCCCGCCCACGGGGGTCGCCAGGCCGCGTTCGGTGACGGCCAGGTAGACCACCAGCACCGGCCAGTGCCACAGGTACAGGGCGTAGGAGATCGACCCGAGGTAGCGCAGCGGCCGCAGGGTCAGCAGCCGGTCGGCGCCCAGGGCCGATCCGGAGGTTCCCGCCACGACGACGGCCACGGCCGCCAGTGTCGGCCACAGCGCCGCGTACCCCGGGAAGACGGACGACACCTGCAACAGCGCCCCGCACAGCACCAGCGCCGCCAGCCCGGTCCAGCCCAGCGCCACCCGCGCCACCCGCGCCACCCGCGCGGGTCGCAGGACCGGCAGCAGCAGGGCCAGCAGCCCGCCGAGCGCGAACTCCCACAGCCGGGCGCCGGTGTCGAAGTAGGCCCACGGCTGGTCGGCCCGGGTCATCAGGACCGAGTAGGCCAGCGACAGGACGAGGACGCCCGACAGGGCGCCGACCAGCACCGGCCGCGGGTCACGACCCGCACGCCGGGCCGCCCACACGGCGGCCGCCACCAGCGCGGGCCACAACAGGTAGAACTGCCCCTGGACCGAGAGGGACCAGAAGTGCTGGAAGGGGCTGGTGTCGCCGTCGCGCGCCAGGTAGTCCACCGAGCCCAGCGCCAGGCGCCAGTTCGTGTGGTGGAGCAGCGCCGCGACCGCGTCCCCCGGGGCCTCGCGCCACCGCGTCTCGGGCAGCAGGAGCCAGGTCGCGGCCAGGGTCGCCAGGGCGACGACGGCGGCGGTCGGCACCAGGCGCGCGGCCAGCCGCGCCAGGAAGGCGCCGTAGCGGATCCCCTCCTCGGTGGCCGCGCGGACCAGGGAGCCGGTGATGAGGAAGCCGGTGAGCAGCAGGAAGACGTCGACGCCGCCGGAGACCCGCCCCAGCCAGACGTGGTAGGCGGCCACCAGGAGCACGGCCACGGCACGCAGGCCGTCGATCTCGGGCCGGTGCCCGCCGGTGCCGACGGTGGTGCGCGGGGTCGGCGCCGACACGGGTCCGGTGCGGACGGCGGTGGGGGACACGGGTGGGGCTCGCTCTCGGAGGGGGAGGCGGGGGAGGGGGGGAGCGGGGAAGGCGGCCATTGTGCCCGCCCCGGATGACCGCGCGGCGACCTGCGGTCGACGAGTTCGCTTCGGTTCCGCGACGGATTGTGCGCGACCGTTCCGGGGCGGTAGGAAGGGGCCATGACTTCCCTCGGTGCCGTCTTCCGCCCCCAACTCCCTCCCGAACGGCTGCGCGGGGTCGTCCGCGCGGCCGACGAGGCCGGGCTGGACGAACTCTGGCTGTGGGAGGACTGCTTCCTGGAGAGCGGTGTGGCCACCGCCGCGGCCGCGCTGGCCTGGTCCGAGCACCTGCGCGTGGGCATCGGCCTGCTCCCGGTCCCGCTGCGCAACGTGGCGCTGACCGCCATGGAGGCCGCCACCCTGCACCGGCTCTTCCCCGGCCGCGCCGCCATCGCCGTCGGGCACGGAGTCCAGGACTGGATGGGCCAGGTCGGTGCCCGCGCGGAGTCGCCGCTGACCCTGCTGCGCGAGCACCTGGAGGCCCTGCGCGCGCTGCTGCGCGGCGAACGGGTCGACACCGAGGGCCGCTACGTCCGGCTGAGCGGTGTCGCGCTCGACTGGCCGCCCGCGACGCCCGTCCCCGTGCTGGCCGGCGGGCAGGGGCCCAGGACGCTGCGCCTGACCGGCGAGGCCGCCGACGGGACCGTCCTGGACGCGGACATGACCCCGGGCGCGCTCCCCGAGGCGCGCAGGCTGATCGACGAGGGGCGGCGCGCCGCCGGCCGCCCGGGCCGCGCCGACGTGGTCGTCTACCTGCACGCGGCCACCGGCCCCGACGCCCGGGACCGCCTGGCCGCCGAACTCGATGCCTGGGGCGGCCCACGGGCCGAGGACCACGGCGCGGCCGGGGACGCCGAGACCGTCGCCGGGGCCGTCCGAAGGCTGGCGGCGGCGGGCGCCGACACCGTGGTCCTGCAGCCCACCGCCGACGAGCCCGACCCCGAGGGGTTCGTGCGCTTCGTGGCGGAGGAGGTCCGCCCCCTCGTCCCGCGCTGACCGTGCTGGCCCCCTGACGCCGCTCGCGCTGACACTGACGCCGACCGCGCTGGCCCCCTGAAGCCGCCGCCCGTGCTGGCCCCGCTGACGCCGACCCTGCCGCCCGCGCCGACCATGGTGGCCCCCTGACGCCGACCGCGCCGACCGCGCTCAGCCGTCGTCGCCCGGCCCCCGTCGCCTCCTCGGCCAGCGCCCGCCGCACGCGGACGGTCAGGGCCGCCACGCGGACCTCGGCCGCGCGGCGCGCCCCGGCGGCGACGGGCTCCGGCTGGTCGTCCACCTTCCGGCCGCCCAGGACACCGAGCACGCCCTGGCCGAACCCGACGCGGCGGCGTCCGCTCGTTGACCCCGCCGGGCGGCCGTGCTGGAGTCGGAGCATGCCGATCCCCGCCGAGATGGACGCCTGGACCGTCGAGCGCCCGGGACCGATCAGCTCCCGCCCGCTGCGGCGGGTGCGCCGCCCGGTGCCGGTGCCCCGGGACCGCGAGATCCTGGTCCGGGTGCGCGCGTGCGCGGTGTGCCATACCGACCTGCACCTGGCTGAGGGCGACCTGCCGCCCCGGCGGCCGGGCACCGTGCCCGGACACGAGGTGGTCGGCCGCGTCGTGGCGGCGGGACCCGCGGCGGCGCGGTTCCCGGCCGGGACCCGCGTGGGCGTGGCCTGGCTGCGCTCGACGTGCGGGGAGTGCCGGTACTGCCGGCGCGGCGACGAGAACCTGTGCCCGACCTCGACCTATACGGGGTGGGACTCCGACGGCGGCTACGCCGAGTACCTCACCGTGGACGAGCGCTACGCCCACCCCCTGCCCGAGGCTCTCCCGGACCGGACGGCCGCCCCACTGCTGTGCGCCGGGATCATCGGCCACCGCGCCCTCGCCCGCGCCGAGCTGCCCGAGCGGGGCGTGCTCGGCGTCTACGGGTTCGGTGCCTCGGCCCACCTGGCGGCGCAGACCGCCCTGGACCGGGGCGCGCGCGTGCACGTGATGACCCGTTCGGAGCGGGCCCGGGAGCTGGCGCTCGACCTCGGGTGCGCCTCGGCGCGCGGCTCCGCGGAGCCTCCGCCCGAGCCCCTGGACGCGGCGGTCCTGTTCGCCCCCGTCGGCGACCTCGTCCTCCCGGCGCTCGCGGCGCTGGACCGGGGCGGCACGCTCTCGGTCGCGGGCATCCACCTGAGCGGCATCCCACCGCTGGACTACCAGCGGCACCTGTTCCAGGAGCGGTCCCTGCGCAGCGTCACCGCCAACACCCGGGCCGACGCCCGCGCCTACCTCGACCACGTCGCCGCGCGACCGCCGAGGGTGACCACGACGCCCTATCCCTTCGACCATGCCGACCGGGCGCTGGCCGACCTGGCGGCCGACCGGGTCGCGGGCGCCGCCGTCCTGGTCCTGGACGGCTCCTGAACCCGCCGACCCGGACGAAGGAGCCGCCGATCCGGACGAAGGGCGGCACACCGGTCAGCGGCGGCGGGTGCCGCACGACGCCCCGGACACGGGGATACCGCGACCACCCGGATGTTCGTCGTATCCCACCCTAGGATGGGACGACGCCGAACAAGGGAGGACGATGGTCCGGCTCAACAGGGTCGAGCAGCGGGCCCGCAACCGGGCCCGGGTGCTGGCCGCCGCCGGCGAGGAGTTCGCCGAGCGCGGGTTCCGGGACGCCAAGGTCGACCGCATCGCGGCCCGGGCCGACCTGACCCGGGGCGCCGTCTACTCCAACTTCCCCGGCAAGCGCGCCCTGTACTTCGCCGTCCTGGCGCAGGCGGCCGCACAGGCCGACCGCGAGGCCCGGTCCGAGGGCCTCACCGAGGCGGGTGCCGTCCACACCGTCGCCGACGCCCTCGGCGCCCTGGCACGCGCCTGGACCGAGCGCTTTCCGCTCACCGACTTCGGCGGACCGCCCGGCCTGGGCTCGGTGCTCACCCCCGAGGTCCTGTCCGACGAGCCCACGAGGCGCTCCTACACCCAGCTCAACCGGCTCGGGGCGGTCCTGCTCGGGCTCGCCCTGGAGGCCCTCGAAGGGCCGGGGGAGCCGGGGCGGCGCCGGGTGCGCCTGGCCGAGACCGTGCTCACCACCCTCGTGGGAGCGGCGCAGACCGCGGTCGTGGCGCCGGGCCTCGTGGACCCCTTCAACGTGATCCGCGCCTGCGAGCGGTTGGCCGGGCTCGACCTGGCCGACACCTGGCCGCTGCCCCACCTCGACCACGCGGTGCCGGCCGAGCCCGTCGACGAGCCGTGGTCGCCGCCCGCCGCGCAGGACGTGCTCCGGGGGAGCGAGGCCGCGCTCGGCGGGGACGGGGTGGTGCTCGTCCTGGGGCTGTCGCGGCTGGCGGCCGTCGAGGACGCGTTGCGCTCGGCGCCCGCGCACGCCGGGGTGGCGGCCGTGGTGGTCACCGACGACCCCGACGAGCGGATGCCGCTGGCCCGGCTGTGCGCGGCCGACCTCGGTGCGAGCCTGCGCCGGGCCTTCCCCGCGCACGCGCGCCCGCGCCTGCGCCTGGTGCTGGACGAGACCGGGGAGATCGCCGAGGCCGTGGCCGCGGGGGAGGCTGGTGACGCCGCCGAGGCGGCGGTGCAGGTGCGCGGGGGGCGGGTCGTGGCGCGCGCGAGCGGGCGCGGCGCGGGACACGCCGTGGCCATCTCGGGCGCACGCCAGGATGTGAGATCGTGAGGAGTGAGGTGGGACACGTGCACGGGTCTGTCCCCGGGGGCGCGGAGTGTGGCTTTGTCACCTGCCCTGACAGGAGATACCTTGAACATTCGGATGATGTGAACATCTGGCACGGGGGTTCGTTCCCGCCGCCGATCGCCCCGGGCGCCGCCCGTGTGAGGAGAACGTTCGAGTGACACGCACCGGTGACAGCGGGCCACTTCTGCAGTGCTCGTTCTGCGGCAAGGACCAGCGCCAGGTCCGCAGGCTGATCGCGGGCCCCGGCCACATCTGCATCTGCGACGAGTGCGTCGGACTGTGCAACGAGATCGTGGACGAGGAGGACACGGTCGAGACCTCCGATCTCGGCTGGGACAGTCTGCCGAAGCCGCGTGAGATCTATGAGTTCCTGGACTCGTACGTGATCGGGCAGGATCAGGCGAAGAAGGCTTTGTCGGTGGCGGTGTAC
>NZ_LGEC01000109.1 GCF_001279585.1 Nocardiopsis sp. NRRL B-16309
CCCCCACCTGGGGCAGCCCCCCCCCGGCCTGCGAGAACTGCGGCTACGCCACCTGGTGCACCCAGGGCCGCACCGCCGCCCGCCACCTGTCCCTGGTCGCCGGACTACGCACCGACCAGGCCACCAAACTCACCGACGCCGGCCTGGGCACCATCGACGCACTGGCCGCGGCCACCGACGAACAGCGCCCCCCCACCCTGCCCCGCCGCTCCTTCGACCAACTGCGCGCACAGGCCGCCCTCCAGGTCCGCCAGGACTCCACCCGCACCCCCACCGACCCCCAGGGCACCGTCACCGCCGAGGTCTTCGCCCCCGACGGCCTGGCCAGCCTGCCCGCACCCAGCCCCGGCGACGTCTTCTTCGACATGGAGGGCTACCCCTACCACTCCAGCGACGAAGCCCGCGGCCTGGAATACCTCTTCGGCGCCACCACCGAGGACCCCGACGGCCACGAGACCTTCCACGCCTTCTGGGCCCACGACCGCGCCCAGGAGAAACAGGCCCTGGAGGACTTCGTCGACTTCGCCACCGCCCGCATCGACGCCGACGAGAACGCGCACATCTACCACTACGCCTCCTACGAGGTCGACCGCCTCAAACACCTCAGTTCCGAGTACGCCACCCGTGAAGAAGAGGTCAACCGCCTCCTGCGCGAGAACCGGCTCATCGACCTGTACACCGTCGTCCGCAAGAGCATGCGCGTGTCCCAGCGCTCCTACTCCATCAAGTACCTCGAACCCCTCTACCTGCCCGCCTCCCGCACCGGCGGCGTCACCACCGCCACCTCCTCCATCGACGCCTACGCCGCCTACCAGGCCGCCCGCCAGGCCGGCGACGACCAGGGCGCCGCCCGCGTCCTGGACGACATCGCCGCCTACAACCGCGACGACTGCCACTCCACCGCCCGCCTGCGCGACTGGCTCGAGGACCACCGCGCCCGCCAGGGCATCACCGACCGGCCCCTGATCCAGTTCGAACTCACCGAGGCCGACGCCGAACGCGCCCGCAAACGCGCCGAGAAGGCCGCCCGCCACCACGCCCTGACCACACCCCTGCTCGCCGACGTGCCCCCCACCGCCGCCGAGCGCGACCCGGACGAGCACACCCGCGCCGCCCTGGCCGCCCTGGTCGGCTACTACCAGCGCGAACAGCTCCCGCCCTGGCGCGAGCACTACCGCCGCACCAGCGCACCCCTGCAGGACCTGGAAGCCGACACCGACTGCGCCGTCCCCTGGCGGGTGCGCGCGGGGGAGTGGATCGAACCCACCGGCCGCCAGAAGAAGGCCCGCCGCGAGATCCACATGCGCCTGGACACCGCCCACCCCCACCCCTTCACCACCGGCCAGGACGTCCACCTGCTCTACCCCGGCGCCCCCGGCCAACCCGCCGCCACCACCCAGGCCAAGGTCACCGGCACCGACCCCGACGCCCTCACCCTGACCGAGACCTCCGACCCCGACACCACCACCGCCCGGCCCCCCGTGGCCGTCCTGCCCGGCGCGCCCGTCAACCCCCAACCCAAGGACGGCGCCCTGGAACTCGTCGCCCGCACCGCCGTGGACGACCTGCCCTCCTGGCCCCGCCACCCCGGCCTGGACGTGCTGCGCCGCACCCCGCCCCGCCTGCACGGCGGCGGCCCCCTGCCCGAGACCGCCCACACCGGCGGCGACACCATCGCCGCCGTCATCGCCGCCGCCGACCGCCTGGACCACTCCTACCTCGCCGTCCAGGGCCCGCCCGGCGCCGGCAAGACCTACCTCGCCGCCCAGCTCATCACCCACCTGGCCCGCCGCGGCGCCAGCATCGGCGTGTGCTCCACCAGCCACAAGGCCGTCGAGAACGTCATGAGCGCCGCCGTGCGCGCCGCCGCCGACGCCGGCGTGCCCCTGGCCGCCGCCAAACGCGCCAAGAGCCGCACCCCCGCCGGCGAGGACACCCCCGCCCCGCCCTGGGACCAGCCCACCACCCCCCAGGCCCTGGCCACCTGGCGCACCAAGCACACCGCCGCGGGCGAAGCCGTCCTCATCGGCGGCACCGCCTGGGCCATGGCCAACGCCGCCATGGTCGCCGACCCCGTGGACGTGCTCATCATCGACGAGGCCGGACAGTTCGCCCTGGCCGACACCCTGGCCGTGTCCGCCGCCGCCCACAACCTCGTCCTGCTCGGCGACCCCCAACAGCTCCCACAGGTCGTCCAGGGCACCCACGGCGAAGGCGCCGACGCCTCCGCGCTGCAACACCTGATGGAGGGCGCCGCCCTCATCGACCCCGCCCGCGGCTACTTCCTCGACCAGACCCGCCGCATGCACCCCGACCTGTGCCGGGCCGTGTCGGCCCTGTCCTACCAGGGCCGCCTGCGGGCCCACCCCGACACCCGCGCGCGCACCCTGGCCCGCCTGGCCCCCGGCGTCCACGCCCACCCCACCCCCCACCAGGGCCGCACCACCCACAGCCCCGAAGAGGTCGAGGCCGTCGTGGCCATCGCCACCCGCCTGGTGGGCGACACCCTCACCCCCGGCCCCGGGGAGCCCCCGCGCCCCATGAGCGGCCACGACATCCTCGTCGTGGCCCCCTACAACCTGCAGGTGCGCGCCCTGCGCCGCGCCCTGGCCCGCGCCGGCGAGCACACCCCCGCCCTGGAAGGGGTGCGCGTGGGCACCGTCGACAAGTTCCAGGGCCAGGAGGCGGCCGCCGTCATCTGCTCCATGACCGCCTCCAACGCCGCCGAGGGCGGGCGCGGCACCGGCTTCGTCCTGGACCGCCACCGCCTCAACGTCGCCCTCTCGCGCGCCCAGGTCGCCGCCACCGTCGTCTACTCGCCCGACCTGCTCACCACCACCCCCCGCACCATCGAGGACCTGCGCCTGCTGGCCGCCTTCACCGGACTGGTCTCCCAGGCCCACCCCTCACCGCCCACCGGATGAGTCCTTCCACCGATCGGCGGTGACGAAGACGCGGGCGTGTTCGGCGGGGGAGGGGGCCAGCGCGGGGCAGGGGCGCCCACTCCCAGCGGCCGGTCGGCGGCACACCCCGTCCCACGCCCACCACCGCCCACCCCGGCCGCGCCCGAGCGGCCCCCCGCTGCGACCCCGCACGCCGCGCCCGGACCCGCCCCGAGCGGGCGCGCGCCCGCGCCGGAGCCCTCCCGCCCCGCTACCACCACAGCCCCGCGCAGGTTCCACACGCCTGCCGGGGCAGGTACGTTTTACACAGCACGCCCACCGCACCGCCACGCCCGCGCGCCCACGGTGCACGGGTGGCGCGTGCCCCCAAGGACCCACCACCGCGCGCGCCGGTGCGCCCCGCGCACGCAACCCAGGCCCGCCGCCCGTTAGACGAAAGGCACCACGGCCCCCGTGTCTGACCGTCCCTCCGCACCCGACGGTGGTCGCAACACCCGCCACCCCACCGGCATCCGCGTCGTCATCGCCATCGTGGCCCTGTTCGCCCTCCTGCTGGGCCCGGCCGGCTACCTGATGGGCGTACGCGCCGACACCCCCACCGACTCCGGCGCCGAATGGGTCACCCTGGCCTTCGGCGCCGCCATCGGCCTGCCCCTGCTGGCCGCCGCCGTGGCCACCGTGGCCGGCGACCGCCGCGCCGCCCTGTGGTCCCTGGCCCTGCTGGCCTGGCCGGTCGTGTTCGTCTCGGCCATCCACCTGGCCGGACTGGCCGGGTAGGCTCCAGGGCCCGCCCGCCCCGGGGACCACAGCACCACCGCACCACCAGGCAAGGACGACAGGCGCGTGTCACCCAAGAAACGCCAACGCCGCAAGGCCGCCCCCCGGCGGCCCCGCACCACCGACCAGGACCGCACCCCCGCCACCGGGGGCGGCCAGGACACCCCGCGCACGGGCCCCGACCGCACCCCCGTGGTCCTGCCCGACCCGCCCGACCGGCGCATCACCGCCCTGTGGGTCGCCCTGACGGTGCTGTGGGCCCTGGGCACACCCCTGGCCCTGGCCAACCTGCTCTTCGCCGCCCTGGACATGCAGGAGGCCGCCCTGGCCACCAGCGGCGACCCCACCGCCGCCCCCGACCTGTCGGCCGTGGGCAACGCCCTGATCTGGGTCCTGGTCCTGGCCCTGCTCGTGCCCGCCGCCTCCGCCGTGGCCGCCGCCCTCCTGCGCCGCAGGATCGCCGCGATCGGCTTCACCACCGCCCTGGTCGTCTCCGCCGTCCCCCTGTTCTGGGTCATGCCGCCCCCCGACCTGTGGGACGCCCTGCGCGCCCACCTGAGCGGCTGACCGACCAGCCGCGGCGCCTGACCCGCACCGGCGCGCGCGTGCGCCATCATGGAACACCGTGAGCACACCCCGACCCCGCCCCGAACCCGACGACGCGCCCGGCGCCCTCGAACTGCCCGCCGGCGTACGCCGAGGACTGGCCGCCGTCACCCACAGCGTCCTGGTCGACACCCACACCCTGAGCCAGGTCCGCGAACGCTTCGACGCCGAACAGGCGGCCACCCTGGGCCGCTACCTGGCCAGCGCCCAGTCGCCCAACACCCTGCGCGCCTACCGCACCGACTGGACGGCCTTCACCGCCTGGTGCCTGGCCGAGCAACGCCAGGCCCTGCCCGCCGAACCCGTGGACGTGGCCGTCTACCTGGCCGCCTGCGCCCACACCCGCACCCCCGACGGCGCCGCCTGGGCCCTGGCCACCCCCACCCTGGAACGGCGCGCCGCCGCCATCGCCGCCGTGCACGGCGCCCACGGGCTGGCCTCACCCACCCGCTCCGACGTGGTCCGCATGACCCTGCGCGGCATCCGCCGCACCCGCGCCGCCCGCCCGCGCCGCAAGGACCCCGTCACCCTGACCACCCTGGAGGCCCTGCTGGCCGTGCGCCCGCCCGAGGGCTTCCCCGGCGGGCTGGCGCGCCGCCGCGACGCCGTCCTGCTGCTGACCGGGTTCGCCGGCGCCCTGCGCCGCTCGGAACTGGCCGCGCTGACCTTCGACGACATCACCGTGCGCACCGACGCCGCCTCCGGGGCCCCCGCCCTGGTCGTGCACCTGGGCGCCACCAAGACCGACCAGGAGGGCCGCCGCGGCCACGTCGTGGCCCTACCGCGCGGACGCCACCGCCTGACCTGCCCGATCTGTGCCTTCGCCGACTGGGCCGAGGTGCTCAGCGTCCTGCGCGAGGGCGGCCAGGAGGCCGTGCGCGCACACCTGGAGGGGGCCCGGCCCCCCGCGGCCGCGGCCGCCCACCGGTGCGAGAGCCCGCACCACCACGGCCTGGCCGACGGGCACGCCCGCCCGCTGCTGCCCGCGGTGAGCCGGCACGGCCGGGTGGGGGAGCGGCCCATGTCCGGGCGGGCCGTGGGCGAGCTGGTCAAACGCTACGCCGCCCGGGCCGGGCTGGACCCCGACGACTTCGGCGGGCACTCCCTGCGCGCCGGCTTCGCCACCCAGGCCGCCCTGGGCGGGGCCACCGACCGCCAGATCATGCGCCAGGGCCGCTGGACCAATCCGCGCACCGTGCACGACTACATCCGCACCGCCAACCCCCTGGAGGACAACGCCGTGACCCGCCTGGGCCTGTGACCTGGCCCGGGCCCAGGCCCGGCCACGCATCTCAGCTTGCCAACGAACCCACCGACAGCCCTCGAAATCACCCGTTAACGTGCGATCCTGCCCTGATGAGACATTAGGTTGGTTGCGTGAGAAAGGGGACGGACCCATGGTCGACGAATTCCGCGCCGCATTCCAAGAACTCATCGACGCCTCCGTCGCGGCCGACCCCCACACCTTCCCACCCGCCGTCCACAAGGTCTACACCCTGGCCTCCCAGGTCCCCCTCGTCGAACGCGAACTCGCCCTGGAAGCCCTGACCCCCCTGCTCTCAGGCGACCACACCGCCCCCGGCATCATCGCCGACCTGTCCGTGGTCGCCGGAGCCATCGTCGAGATGGGCACCGACCCCGGCCCCACCGGCCCCGAAGTCCTGCGCCGCCTGCGCACCATGGGCAAGGGCGCCATCGTCTTCCTGCGCGCCTGGCAGCGCACCGGCCCCGACGCACCCCCCGACCCCGAAGCCGTCACCGCCGACACCGAAGCACGCGTGGCCACCCACCTGGGCACCGACGCCCCCTCCGCCACCATGTGCTGGTGGACCATCCGCCGCCACGGCCTGGCCGCCAAGACCATGCTCAGCGAAGGCGAAGTACGCTCCCACGTACGCCGCGACCCCTCCCTGCACGCCGAACTCGTGGCCATCGCCAACCAGCTCAGCGACCACCTGACCGAGTTCGACGAGGTCCGAGCCCTGCTACGGATGGCCGAGGCCACCTCAGCCCTGGTCATGGACCGCCGCTCCCAACGCGCCTTCCGCGTCCTCTTCGACGGCATCGGCGACAACTTCCAACTCCACACCCTGCTCGCCGACGCCCTCGTGGGCCCCCGCGCCCAGGGCCTGGAGGGCGAACCCCCCGACCCCCGCTGGGCCGCCGCCTACCGCGACGCCGAACCCGACCCCGCCGCCCAGACCGTCCGCGGCTGGTGGAACCTGGTCGCCCACGACGGCACCTGGGTGTGGAACGAGGGCGTGCCCGCCGAGATCCCCACCGTGGACGGCGAACACGTCCTGGTCCTGGACGACCTGCCCTACCCCCGCTCCTGGAACGCCGGACGCCGCCACCCCCACGTGCGCGGATGGCTGGAGATCGAGTCCGAGCTCACACCCGCCGAGGCCGGGGTGTGGTGGAAGCGGGTCGCCCCCGCCGAACCCGCCATCCCCGACCCCGACGGCCAGGGCGGCCACCCGCCCCTGCCCGAACCGGTCCTGATGCCCGCCCAGGACGAGGAGCCCGAGGCCGAGCGCGTCCGCGGCTTCCTGGGCGCCGTCCCCGCCGACGACGACGCACCCGCACCGGACCAGGAACCCGCGCCCGACCCCGATCCCGACCCTGCTCCCGCACCGGCCGCGGCCCCCGACCCCGCACCGCCGCGCCCGGCCCCGCGCCCCCACACCGCACCGGCCCAACCCCAGGGGCTGCCGCCGCTGCCGCCCGGGGTCTCCAACAGCTCCGGCTGGGGCCCCGCCTGGCGCTGAGGCACCGGGCTGCCCTGCCCCTGCCTCTTGCGGGGGGCGCCCCCACCGGTCGGCGGCCGACCAGCGTGCCCGCGCGGCACGCCATGTCGCCGTACGGCCACCGCCACGCCCGGCCCTCCTCCGGCACCCCCGGGACGGGCGCGGCCGCACACACAAGCGGGCCCCGGCGACCCAAGCCGCCGAAGCCCGCACACGCCCGCCCTCAGGCCCGGTGACGCGGCCCCGAACGCGCGGGCGCACCACTGTGGGCACCGGCCGACGGACCCCGGCCGCGCTCGTCGTCATCGCCGTACAAGCCCTCGAAGTACTCCTCATCGGTGACCCCCTCCGGCTCACGCCGCCACCGGCCGCCCACGAACACCGGCGCCAGCAGCACCAGCACCACCGGCACGAAGACCCCCAGCGGCAACAGCAACAGAGCGCCCTCACTACCGGGCAGCGACGGCAACCGCTCCAACAGGTGCCCGCGCAGCACCGCCACGGCACTGACCCCGCCCAGCACCAGCGCGGCACCCAACGGCAGCATCGGGGTCAACCGCGGCGGCACCGCGAGCAGGGCCACGACCAGGCCCACACCCACCAGGCCCGCCACCGCCAGGGGACCGGCGCCGTCCAAGGCGCCAAGGCCCGAACCGTGCAGCCGGCGCAGGTGGGAGAACGCCCACCCGCTCAGCAGCAGCAGGACCGGGCCCAGGATCAATCCGGACAGGAAGCCGACGACATGTCGCACGGGGGTGCTCCTCTCAGGGGTTGCCAGCACCCTAGCGACAAAAGCCAGATTCGGCACGCATGCCCATGACCAGGAAACTCTGCGCACACACCACCAACACGGGCTGCCACCGTCTCCGCTCCCGGCCTGGCCGGCGCCCCCGTGCCACCCCATGTCCGCCCGGACCCGCGCCCGCGCAGCCCCGCATTGAGCCCGCGTCTTCCCGCGCCGCACCACCGCGTCCCAGCCAGCTCCGATACGTACGCGCCCAGCACGGCGCACACGCGCGGCCCCGTACCGCTCCCGCCCCGCGCCGTCCCACACCGCCGGGTCCCGGCCAGCTCGGATGCGCCCGGCCCGCCCAGCCCCGGCACACACGCACCGCCCCGCACCGCTCCCACTCCCGGCCAGGCCCGAGACCCCGTCCACGCCCGGCCCCGCACACACCAGTGGCGCCGCCCCCGCTGGAACGGCGCCACCGCATCTCACCGACCCGGCCTCAGCAACCGCCCGGGCGCTCGCCTCCACCCTCCTGAGCACCCTGCCCGGTACCCGCGTCCGGACGACCCGCTCGCGTACCGCCCCGGCCCGCCACCCGCGCCAACTCCTCAGGATCCGCACGGCCCGGCACACCCAGCACCACCCGGCTGACCGGCGCGCGCCCCCACCGGCGCCGCACCTCGAAGGCCACCAGCGCCACCGCCACCGACGCCAGCGTCGCCCACAGCGACTGCCGGTGCTCGGGGATCGTCGCCATCGCCACCGCGATCGCTACCAACCCCACCAGCACCGCCCACGTCAGATACGGAAAACCCCACATCCGCAGCGTCACCCGCTCCGGCGCCCTGCGCCGCAACCGGGCACCCACCACCAGCTGCGAAGCACAGATCGTCACGAACAGCACCAGCAGGATCGCCCCGATCGAGGCCACCAGGAACGCGAACACCCGCCCCGGCCACACGAAGTCCGCGACCACCGCCGCGTACCCCACCACCGTGCCCAACAGGATCGCGCGCACCGGTACCCCGCGCCGGTTGGTCCCCGACAGCACCCGCGGCGCGTCCCCCTGCCGCGTCAGCGCGAACAGCATCCGCGAGGAGGTGTACATCGCCGCGTTCAACACGCTCAACACCGCGATGAACACCACGACCTCCATGATCAGCGCCGCACCCGGCACCCCCACGGTCTCCATCACCACCACGAACGGACTGCGGTCCAACTCCGTGGAGTTCCACGGCACCACCATCACCACGACCAGGATCGAGGCCACGTAGAACAACCCGATCCGCCACAGCACGTTGGTCACCGCCGAGGCCACACCCCGCTCCGGCTCCGCGCTCTCACCCGCGGCGATCGTGATGATCTCCACCCCGCCGAACGCGAACAGCACCACCACCGTCGCACCCAGCACCGCGATCCACCCGTTGGGCGCGAACCCGCCCACCTGCCACAGGTTCGCCAGACCCGACCCGTCCGAACCGCGCCACAAACCCAGCGCCCACAACCCGCCGATCAGCAAGAACGCCACGATCGTGGCGACCTTGACCATCGAGAACAACGACTCGGTCTCCGCGAAGACCCGCACCGAGACCAGGTTGGCCACCGTCATCGACAACAGCACCGCCAACGCCAGCACCCACCCCGGCGCCGACACCCACTGGCCCAGGATCGCCGCACCGGCCACCGACTCGGCGGCCACCAGCACCGCGTACATCCACCAGTACACCCACCCGATCGTGAACCCCGCCCGCGGCCCGAACGCCAGGCGCGCGTAGTCGGAGAACGAACCGCCCGCGGGCACGGCCACCACCATCTCGCCCAACGCCCGCAAGGTGAAGAAGACCAGCGCCCCCGCCAGCGCGTAGGAGAGCACCGCGGCCGGACCGGCCGTCTGGATCACCGCCCCCGACCCGATGAACAGGCCCGCCCCCACCGAACCGCCGATCGCGATCAGCGCCATGTGCCGCCGGCGCAGCGTGTGCGCCAGCCCCGACCCCTGTGTCTGTGCCGCCCGCGGCGGTGTCTTACTGCGTGTCACAAAACCAACCATAGGACGACAGGACCATCACATATCCCCAGAGGGCGGCACCACACCCACACACACCACCCAACCACCCACCGCACGCCCCCCATCC
>NZ_LGEC01000110.1 GCF_001279585.1 Nocardiopsis sp. NRRL B-16309
GGTGCGAAGACCCACCGGGAGGTCGTGAACCAGAACTCCCCCACCGCCGTCGCCGGCCGTACCGCCGTCAACCCGCGTCTGGTCACCCACCCCCACCAGGGATGGCAACTCGTCCTGGGCCACCTGGTCCCCGACCTTCGATATGCCTCCTACGAAGCGGCCCAGGACCGCCCCGAGTGGGCGGGGGAAGCGACCATCTACGTCTACGACCAGGGCGGATCCTGGGCTCTGGGCGAGTACACCCCGGCCGGTGCCCCCTACGAGGCGCGGCGGGACGGACCACGGGACTTGTGGGCGGAGGTCGGCGCAGCGTGGGAGGCCTGGTGCGCGGCGGGCCGACCGGGTCGAGACCGGCTCGGACTGACAGTGGATGAGGCAGGGACCCGGCTGTGGGTGGACGAACCGCGGCGGGTCCTTGGTCGCAGCCTTCACCCGCTGGTCCCGCAGCCGTAGGAGCATCCGGGCCTTTCGTCCTGGCGTTGGGTCGTGACTGACCAGTAGCGTGGCCTCGCACATGGATCGGCCCCTGCCTCGTAGCCTGGCAGGGGCCGATCTGTTTCTGGGCTGGTGTGGTTACTCGGAGGGGGCTGCTCGGAGGAAGGCCAGCATCTCCTGCGCGGGAACGGAGATGCACAGACCGTCACGGTTCTTCGTGTCGCGCAGGTGAGCGTGCTGCCCAGTCCGTGCGAGTTCCACGCACTCGCCGCCCTGAGAGCTGTACGACGACTTGTAGAACAGCTCGTCGGGCGGGGTCGGAATGCTCATGGGCGTCCTTCTGCTGCTAGTGCTTGGATGAAATCTCGACTGGCTGCCGGGGAGAGAGCGATTCCCAGCAGTGCTGCGAACCGCCGGGTGGCCGTCGCGACGGTGGCGGGATCCGCGTGTATGCGGCTCTCAGCCATTGTCTCGACGTATAGCACGGACTCAGCCGGTGGCCCGTCCAGGTGCAGAATCGTGCATGCCCCGTGCTGTGCAGGGTGCGCGCCGGCTGCGAACGGTAGCACCTGGACGACGATGAACGGGTTCTCCATCTGCTCCAGGATGTGCACGTACTGCGCGGCCATCACGTCGGGGCCGCCGATCTGCCGCCGGAGAGCGCCCTCGTCCACTACGAACTGCGCGGCCAGCGGCCGATCCCGCTGGAACACCTCTTGGCGCTTCATTCGCGTCTGGAGCCACGCGGCCAACACGGGTGCAGGCTGGGGCGGGACAGTTCCGGCCAGGTCAGCACGGGCATAGTCCTCGGTCTGGAGCAGAGCTGGAACGACCTGTGCGTGGAACTGGTCGATTGCGCTGGCCTGGCCCTCCAGGGAGACGTATCCGTCCAAGAGGCGTTGTCGCTCGGGTACCCCTCGCCGAGGGAACAAGGCCAGTAGTTCGCCCCCGGCTCCCAAGGCCGTGTCCAGCTTCGACGCGAGTGTGCGGGTGGGCGGCTGTCGGCACCGTTCAACCTCGCCGACCGCCTGGCGGCTGAAGCCGGCGAGCTTGCCCAGATCTTCCTGGCTCAGGCCGGCCTCGGTACGTCGTGCCTTCAGTTCCTGTGCGAAACGGGACAGAGCGAGATCATCAACCACATTCTTCGTGCGCGCCATGCCACAAGTATGACAGGTGAATGCCAATACTTGCCATGGCATGCTGCAACTATGGCTGAATAAGTGCCTACCTGTAGCCGCACGATAGCTATCTGGGCATGGTGGAGCCATGGCACCCTACGGCATTTACCTGTCAGGGGTGTACAGAAAAAAAGGCCTCGGCGGCCGCGTCACGACCCCGAGGTACGGCTCCCACCCACGTGCGAAAACGGTGAGAACATGCCGAACCCTACCGCCCGACCAGCCGCTCTCGATCACCCGCACAACGAACGGGACCGTCGGGGGGTGAGGACGTGGTGACCCCCACCGCCATACCGGCCCCCAGGGCTGACCAGGATCGAAGGCACCACGCGCCCCGGATCACTTCTACGCGCATCGACAGCACCTTGGACGCCCCGGCGGCCGGTCGAGCCTGGGTCCGATCCACGGCCCAGACATGGGGAGTGAGCGGGGACGCCATCGACGTCCTGGAGCTCATCGCCTCCGAACTGGTCACGAACGCCGTTGTGCACACCCGCAGCCACCTCCCGCTGGTGCTGGCCCTGCTCCGCGAGCACGACGGCACCGTCGGAGTCGCGGTGCGCGACCACGGCAGCGACGACGGCACCGCCCCCGCCCTGGGGCGCGCAACCGACGTCGAGCACGGCCGCGGCCTCGTGCTCGTGGATGCCCTTTCCCGCGCCTGGGGAGCACGGCCGCTCCTGGATGAGCATCCCGACCGGGGCCACCTGGTCTGGGCCCTAGTCCCCGGCTCCCACCCCACCGAACCCGCTCCGGTGATCGCGTGAGGCCCGGTGCGGCGCCGCCATCCGACCGGGGAGGTCTCACCCCCGGCGCCGCATCGGTCCCGCCCTTTCCTCCCCCGGTCGTGGCCGGTGCTTGGTCCCCTTGGGCGCCCCAGCCCACCCCCGACGGCACACGCACGCAGAAAGGGCACACCCGATGATGTCCCTGCCGGACACCTGGTCCGAAGCCACCACGGTCCCCGCCTGGTTCTGGGGCCTACCCGAGGCCCGCGCGGCCGCGGCCCGTCAGGACCTGGGAGCCGTGCTGTGCCTGGTGGAGCGGCACACCGACCTGCGGCAGGCGGACCTGGCCCGCCTGACCGGGCTGTCCGCCGCGTCGGTGTCGCGGGAGATCAACGGCCGCCGCAAGCTCTCCAACGCCCACACCATCCGGGCGGCGCTGGCCGCCCTGGGAGCGCCCACGGCGGCCGATCCCATCGACACCGGCACCGCCGCCCCGGTCGGCCCAGGGCCGGAGCGGTTGCTGGAGACGCTGAGCCGCTCCAGCGCCGGTCTCCTGCTCCAGGTCGAGCAGGACGCCGTGGGCGAGTGGTCGGCGGCCGCCGTGGACGAGCACCTGCGCGGTTCGGCGGCCCGCTACCTGACCGTGCCGATCGAGGAGACCCTCGCCGAGCTGGTGGAGATCGACGCCCATGTCACGGCCTGGCGGATCCGCAGCCCCGCGCCCACCCGGGCCCGGGAGGTGTGGGCGCTGGCCGGCTGGCACGCCGCACTGGCCGGGTGGGTGTGCGTGGACCGCGGCCGCCCGGACCTGGCCGGGGTCCACGCCCGCGCGGCCGCGGCCTGCACCGAGTACAGCGGCCACGAGGGCGTCGCGGCATGGACCGCGGTGCTGCGCCGCACGATCTCCTACTGGCAGGCCTACCGCCGCCAGGGGGCGCGCCACGCCGCCGCCGGACTGGAGGCCGCGCACCGGGTCCGGGGCGGCGCCCTGCTGATCACGCTCAGCGCCCTGGCCCAGGACCACGCCCATCTGGGCGAGGAGGAGGCGGCGCTGGACCTGCTGGGCCAGGCCCGCCGGGCGATCGACCTGGAGCCCACCGAGGACAGCGACCTGGCCGGGCCGCTGGCGTGCGGGCCGTCCCGGGCCTACGGCTACTTCGTGGAGACGATGCTGGACCTGGACCGCCCAGCCGAAGCCGTCGCGGTCGCCGAGGAAGGACTGGACTTCGCCGCCGACCGCATGGTCCGCAACCACGGGTCGGAGAGGATGCTCCAGCTGCACCGCGCGCTGGCCCTAGCCCGCCTGGACCGTGCCGAGGAGGCCATGGCCGCGGTGGTGCCGATCCTGGACACCCCCCAGGAGCAGCGTGCCCAACCGCTGCGGCTGCGGATGCGCCAGGTCGGACGCGCCTTGCCGAAGGGCACCGAAGCCGACACGCTCAGAGAGCGCATCAACCAGTTCGCCCGCCCCTAAGGAGCTGCCCTGTGGTGTTGACCGACCCCGAACCGAGTACCGACCACCGCACCCGTGACCACTGGTGGGTGCGCCCCGGCTGGGGACCCGAAACGCGGTGGTACACCGTCCATGCCACGTTCGCCGACCAGCCCGGGACACCGGCCCTGGTGGCGGAGGCGGCCCGGCTGCGGCCCCTGGTGGAGCGCACCGGGTGGGATCTGGTGCCGGACCGGTGGCTGCACCTGACGATGCAGGGCGTCGGCGACACCGCCGTAGTGAACCAGGACCAGGCCGCCCGCGTGGCGGCGGCCGCCCGCCGGTCCCTGGCCGGGACCGGGCCGATCACGGTCGAGCTGGGACCGGCCACCATCGACGCCGAGGGCGTCAACCTGCCCGCCCGCGGCGAAGGCGCGCGCGCTCTGGACGCGGTGCGCGAGCGGGTGCGCGAGGCGATCGGCGGCGTGCTCGGCAACGACGCGGTCGAAGGCGGGACCGTGTGGCGGCCGCACGTGTCCTTGGCCTACGCCAACACCACCGGCCTGCCGCTGGAGCCGGTGCGCGAGGACCTGGCCGCCGCAGGCGGACCGGTGGCGGTCCAGATCGACCGCGTCCACCTCATCGCCCTGCGCCGCCAGGGCCACCTGTACCGGTGGGACGACGCCACAGCACTCCCCCTGCACTGAACCACCGGCGACGACGGCCCCGCCCCACGGGCGGGGCCGTTGGTCTGTTCCTACGAAACATCTCATCGGTGAGTCGCTGACCTGCGTTGCCATCTGGCAACACCGGTGTTGCCGCCACACCATCGACGCCTGCGGGCCGCTCCGGTGAGTCTGGGCGCATGCACACGTCCACGGCGCCCCTGGCGCACCAGAAGAACGGCCGTCTCGCGCCACGGTTGACCCGGTTCCGCGACGAGCACCGGCTCGGCGATGTGGTGCTCTTCGACGACGACGGCGTCGTCATCGCGTTCGCCGGCGGCGACGAGGTCCCCGTCAACCCCCGGACGCAGATGCGCGCCGAGCAGGCCGGAGCCCTCTACCAGCGCCTGCTGTCCATGACGCAGGCGGTGCCTTGCGCGCTGTGGCGGAAGGGCGCGGGCCTGCGCGGAGAGGTCGCGCAGCTCATCACGCTGACCTACGGCGCCGGTGGCGGGCCCGCGCGCCCCGGTGCGGGGTGGCCGGTGGTGGTCTACCCCGTCGTGGAGACCATCGGCCTGGTCGCCGACGCACCCCCGCGGCCCGACGGCAGCGCGTTGGAGCTCCCCGACCTCGGCCGACACCTGGTCCTGCTCGGCGAGGCCCTGCGCCCCCTGGTGGAGACGGCATGAGGCAGGACGCTCCCCCCGCGCCGCTACGCATCCGGTTGCGCCCGGTCGGGATCGGCCTGTCCACCCTGGTGCAGGCCACCGAACACATGTCCGTCCCGGCCGGGCTGGACGACACCGCCCTCGCACTGCTGCACGGACTGCGCCATCTGCGCCGCCCCGCCACCGCCGTGGAACTCGCCGCCCGCGTGGAGGAGCCGGTGATCGGGGTGTACGTGGGCCTGCACCGGTTGCGCGAGCACGACCTCATCACGGTGTTGCGCCCGGACTGGCTGCCCGCCCGGCTCAGCGCCTGGACGCGCGGGCACAGCGCCGAGCATGTGCGCGTGGACGTGCTGGCGCTGGTCGGCGCGGACCCCGACCAGCCCCTGACCCGTTCCCTGGGGCAGATCACCGACACCGGGGCGCTGCCGGTGCAGACCCACCTGCCCGGGTCGATGTGGGTCGGGGTCGCCCTGCCCTCCCCCGCTCACCAGGTCGTCATCGTGGCCGCCGCCGGGGTTCCGGGCGAGGACGCCCGATGGGCCGATCTCGCCCGCGCCGCCGCCGCGGTGCTGATCGTGGGCGACCCCACTGTCTCCGGCCGCGCCCCGGGGGTCGTCCCCACCGCGCTGGCCTATGCCGACCTGCCGATGGTCGCGATGACCGCGCCCACCGACGGCGCCGACCCGGACCCGCACGTGGTCCGAGCCGTGTGGGGGCTGAACTACACCACGCCGGTGGTCGTCGGCGACCCCCAGTTGGCCCCGGACCTGCTCACCGCCATCGACGAGATCGGAGCACGATCATGACCACCGCACACCAGGAGCGCCCCTCGGCGCTGTTCGTGGGCACCGGACGGTCGGTGCTCACCGCCGCCACCGCCCTGTCCCGCCACGGCTGGCGGGTGGATGTGATGTCGCGGTTCACGAAGGAGGAGATCCTGGGCTCCCCGCCCGGATTGACGCAGGTGAGCCTGCCCACCACCCGCCTGTGGGAGCAAGAACTGGGGCTGGACCTGTGGTCGGCCGACGCGCCCACCGCCACGGCGGTGCGGCTGGTCCTGACCGGCGGCGCCACCGACCCGGTCCAGATCATCGCCCCGCTCCCGGGCGAGGGGCAGACCACCGCCATCGACTCCCGGCTGATCGGCGGCCGCTGGATGCAGCTGCTGGACGAGCAGGGCGCGACCCTGCACGAGAGCACGTGCCGGGCCGCCGACCTGGACATCCTCGCCGACAAGTTCAACGTGTGCGTGATCGGCGGCGGCGAGAACAACCCGATGCGCACCATGTTCCCGGTGCTCGACCGGCCCTCGGGCGCCTCCTCCCGGATCGTCCTGCAGGCCCATATCGAGGGGTTCGAGTGGGCCGATGACCCCTACCGTCCCGGTGAGGGCGCCTGCCTGGACATGTACAGCCTCCCCGGAGCGGAAGTGCTCATCACCCCGGTGGTGGCCATGGTGCCGCTGACCCACCAGCTGGTGCTCGCCCACTCCAACCCCGCCTCCACACGGCAGATCGTCGTGCCGACCATCGCCGGGGCGTGCGTGCAGATCCTGGCCCGCCCCGGCGGGGTGTTCGACACCCTGCCCGTGGACCGGCGCCCCGCCGAAGCGCGCCCCCAGACCCGGCAGGACGGCCTGCCCGACCGGGTGCCCTCCGCCTACCCGCCCAGCACGATCTGGGAGCACATGACCGCGCTGATCACCGAGCAGGTCGACACCGACCTCGGTGCACACCTGCGCGCATGCGAACTCATCCCCCACTCGGAGCTGCTCACGCGGGTCGAACCACAGGTCCGCGACGCCGTCGCCCTGACCGGGCGGGGCCGCCCCGTCGTCGGCATCGGCGGCCTGACCCGCACCCCCGAAGTGGCCGGCGGCCAGGGCGCGGCCGCCGCCACCCTGTCCGGGGTCAACCTCGCCGAGCTCGCCCAGCGCCAGCACGCCGCCGGCGGCGCACTGGACGAGGCGTTCCTACGGGAGGCCATGGCCCTCTACGACGCCGAACACGGCGACCACACCGCCGGTTTCGGCGCCATGGTCAACGCCTACTGGAACCGGAACGATCCCGCCCACGAGAAGGTCCACGGCATGGTCGCCGCCCTGGCCGCCGACATGAGGCTCGCCGCCCTGTGGGGCCAGGGCCTGGACCAGCCCGCACGCATGGCCCCCCTGCTGGGCGGCTGAACCCCCGCACGCACCCCACCAC
>NZ_LGEC01000111.1 GCF_001279585.1 Nocardiopsis sp. NRRL B-16309
GCTTGTGAAGTGTGATGGCGATCAAAGGCCCCAGCGCACTGCCGGGGCCGTGACGGTCGTGGGCGTCTCAGTCGAAGAGCTCTTCCGCTGTCGTGGCGGTGATGGCACGGTCGAACCAGGTGTCGAGCTGGTCGAGGTCGTCGCAGGCGTTGATCAGTGAGCGTTCGTGTTCGCTCACAGGGATGCCCCGACGCTCCAACAGCCGCAGGAGCGCATCATGCTTGGCCAGCAGCTGCCCCTCTTCTCGGCCTTCCTCTCGGCCTTCCTCTCGGCCCTCCTTCCGGCCTTGCCCGACGTACTTGCGGGCGAAGTCGCTCTGCCACTCGTAGGTGCCGGTTGCCATGAGTTCCTCCCACATGAGCCGAGCCGACTCGCTGAGCTTCGACTCGATGAAGTCATTGTAGATAAGACGTGTGTGATCGGGCAGTGGATCGAGGGCAGCCTCGGTGGCTTTGAGCACTGCGGGGTCGTCACCGTGTGCGGCGGCAGAGAGCACGGACAGCTCTGGAAGAGCGCGAGCCCTCTCGATGTCGTCGATGACCGGTGTGTTGCTCGGCCCCATCACAGCGGGAGCAAGAGTGGTACCGCCCGCCTCGAACCGGATGGGTTCTCTGGCCCACCGCTCGGTGCTGCTGTCCGGGCAGACCACCATCAGCCGAACCGGACAGCGGATCAGCTCCCAGACCGTGGCCACGTAGAGGGGCCACGAGAAGGGCTTGTCCGGATCCTTCTTGTGCTGTACCTCCGCGATGATGGCCATCTGCTTGGCCCCGTGCTCGTCGTAGAGGACGATGACGCTGTCGGATTTGAACGGGACGGGTTTGAGCTTGGTGTGATCGGTGCACCCCAGCTCGACTCGTGAGTAGTCCGGGACAGGGAAGCCGATGGTGTCGCGGAGCATGATCGGAGCCAGTTCCGGGTTGTTCTGGAACAACCGCACCTTGAGTTCATGATCGAAGCCGGGCATGGCTGAACGCTACAGAGAGTCAATGCTCCGTGCTGGCGAATGAGCGAATCGGCTCGTGGGCGACTCAGGTCCAGGGGTCCAGGGCGTGTTTGCCCTGGGTACGCCTCGCCTCCAGGTCGCGGAGGACCTGTGGTCCTTCCGCCAGGGCATGGACGGTCGGTGTTCCGGGCCGGTAGACGCCGACGGACACCAGGTCGCGTAGCTCACCCAGCAGGTCGGCGTACATTCCCGGCGCGGAGGCGGCCAGGGTTCCGATGTGCAGCCCCTTGACCTGTACCGGGTGGCGGAAGGTCAGGTCATGGGAGTTCAGCGTCGCCTCGCCCGAACTGTTGCCGAACACCACCACGCGACCGGTGATCGGTTTCGCCACCGCCAGGCTCGTGTCGAATGTCGCCCTGCCCACGGACTCCAGGACGAGGTCGACCCCGTCCGTCAAGCGCATGATCTCCGCGGCGAGGGCAGGATGCGAGCTGTCCAGCACTTCGTGGGTTCCCAGTGTCCGGACCGCGTCGTGCTTGGCCGGGGACGCGGTGCCGATCACCCGTGCTCCGTAGTGCAGGGCCAGCCTGACGGCGGCCTGTCCGACCCCTCCGGCCGCCGCGTGGACCAGGACGACCGATCCCGGGCGGACCCCGCCGAGGGGGACCAGCGCGGCGAGGGCCGTCGTCCAGTTGAGTTCCATCCCCAGAGCCGCCGCGTCGGCCCAGCCGTCCGGGACGTCGATCGCACGCGCCGCGGGCATCGTCATGTACTGGGCGAAGGCGCCGGGGCCGGTGCCGACCACACGGGCTCCGAGGGGCGGCGTCCGCACGTCGGGTCCGGCTCCGACGACCTCGCCGACGGCCTCGAAACCCGCCACGTAGGGCGCGTCCGGGCCGCCGCCGTAGCTGCCACGGGTCTGCATGGCGTCGGCGAAGTTCACGCCCGCCGCCGTCACCCGAAGGAGGAGGTCGTCCGGTCCGGGATCGGGCAGGGGGACATCGGTCGCCAGGGCCATGTCGGACGGTCCGCGCCGGGAGTGCTGAACCAGGGCGGACATGACCGGAGTGCCGACGGAGGGGCGATTGCCGAAGGTGCGCATGGCCCGAAGGTAGAACCCTCACACCGGGGGGAAGGTCAACCCCTGTCCGGCCCCTGCCGGCCGCGGGCGTCCCGCAGATAGGTGTCGAGGCTGTCCTGCTGCGCGGCCAGGTCGGCGATCCGCGCGGCCACGTTGTCGCGGTACCGCTGGACCTCGTCCAGGAACTCGTCGCACACGGAGCTGATGGGCGTGGCCTCGTCCTCCAGGTGCGGCAGGACCTCCCGGACGAGGCGCAGCGGCAGCCCCACGTCCAGGAGCGAGCGGACCCGGCGCACCCGGGCGATCGTGAAGTCGCAGTAGTCGCGGTAGCCGTTGCCGTGTCGGCCGGGGGTGATCAGCCCCTCGTCCTCGTAGTGCCGCAGGGCCCGTACGCTCGCGCCGCTGACGCGGGACGCCTGTCCGATCCTCATACCGGGTCCAACACCCGGTCGGCCCCGCCGCTTCCGGACCGGGTCGAGCATCCCTCGCTCCCGTCCTCGCGGGTGCCGGAGCCCGGACCGCGGCTCCGACTCTGGTCCCCGACCCCGAAGCCGGAGGCCTGACCGGGCCGGGGGTCAGCGGTGTGCGGCGGCGGTCCTGGCCTCCAGGGCGAGGAAGAACTTCTTGCGCTCCAGCCCGCCCGCGTAGCCGGTCAGTGTGCCGTCCGCTCCGATCACGCGGTGGCAGGGCACGATGATGCTGATCGGGTTGCGGCCGTTGGCCATGCCCACCGCGCGCGAGGCGGTCGGCCGGCCCAGCTCCTCCGCGAGCTGTCCGTAGCTGGACGTCTCCCCGTACGGGATCGTCGTCAGTCCCGCCCACACCCGCAGCTGCCACGGGGTGCCCGCCGGGGCGAGCGGCAGGTCGAAGACGGTCAGCTCGCCCGCGAAGTAGGCCTCCAGCTGCCGGACCGCCTCGCGGAAGGGCGCCGGGTCCGACACCCAGTGCTCGGGGACCGGTCGCGGCGCGCCGTCCTTGGCCGGGGTCGTCACGCCGCCGAGGGCCTCGCCGTCGCCGTACAGGGTCAGTTCGCCGACGGGGGAGTCCATGACGGTGTAGCGCGTGGGGCCCGGGAGCGGCGTCCGGAACTCCTCCACCTCGCTCCTCCTGGGCGCTGACCGCTCGATCGCCATGTCCAGTGGGAGTGTGTCCTGCTCGATGCCCATGCCGGTCCCCTTCGTCCGTTCCGAGTCTGTCGTGTTCGGCGCCATGGTCGCCACCCCCGGTGTCATTCCGCGCTCCGAGCGGGGACGGCCGCGGCCCGGTCCTCCTGTGCGTCGGCCAAAGAGGCCCACAGCAGGTGGTTGGCGTACGAGCGCCACGGGCTCCAGTCGAGGGCGTCCCGGGCCGCCGCCCCCGGGGTGGTCGTGCGGCCCCGGGCCTCCAACGCGAGCCGGACGCCCAGGTCCCCGTGCAGGAACACGTCCGGGTCGCCGAGGCCGCGCATCCGGATGTAGCCCGCCGTCCAGGGGCCGATCCCGCGGAGCGACAGGAGCGCCCGCTCGGTCTCCTCCCGGTCGCAGCCCGGCCCCAGGTCGACCTTTCCGACCGCGACCGCCTCCGCCAGGCCGGTCAGCGCGCGCCCGCGGGAGACGGGGATCGACAGGTCGGTGGGATCCGCCTCCGCCAGCGTCTCCGCGGAGGGGAACAGGTGGGTCAGTCCGCCGCCGGAAGCCACCAGGCACGGGGGCAGCGGTTCGCCGAAGCGTTCGACGAGGCGTCCCGCGAGCGTGCGGGCGGCGCGTACGGACACCTGCTGGCCGAGGACGGCACGGACGGCCAGCTCAGACGGGTCGACGTGCCCCGGGGACCGCAGGCCCGGACGGGCCCGGACCAGGGGACCCAGGAGCGGGTCCGCGCCCAGCACCTCCTCCACCGCTCTGGGGTCCGCGTCGAGGTCGAGGAGCTGGCGGCACCGCCGGACGGCGCTGGACAGGTCGCGGGGCTCGGTCAGGCGCAGGCGGCACAGCACGTGGCCCTCGCCCTCCGACAGCTCCACCAGTCCCGGGCCGTGGGGCAGCGGCAGTGTCCGCCGGTACACCCACCGGGAGCGGCGGGCGCCGCCCCGCGTCCGCGGCGTGGCCGCGCCGTCCCCCGAGCCACCGTCTCCCGGCTCGACCTCGACGAACTCCTCGACGCCGGGCACCGCCCGCGCGCCGAGGAAGGCCAGCATCGTGCCGAGCTCGATGGGCGCCCGGTAGGGCAGGCGCAGGGTGATCGCGCCGGTCGGTGCCACCGACGTGGCGCGGTGGCCCGCCTCACGCATCTGCGTGGGGGAGCGGTCGAACACCGCGCGCATCGTCTCGTTGAACTGGCGCACGCTGGCGAAGCCGGCCGCGAAGGCCACGTCCGTCATCGGCATGTCCGTGGTCTCCACCAGGATCCTGGCCGTCTGGGCGCGCTCGGTGCGTGCCAGGGCCAGCGGGCCGGCGCCCACCTCGGCCGCGAGGAGCCGGTTGAGCTGGCGTTCGCTGTAGCCGACGGCCGAGGCCAGGCCGCCGACGCCGCCCCGGTCGACCGCGCCGTCCTGGATGAGCCGCATCGCCCGGCCGACGACGTCGGCCCGCATGTTCCACTGCGGTGATCCGGGCGTGAGGTCGGGTCGGCACCGTTTGCAGGCGCGGAAGCCCGCCTCCTGCGCCGCGGCGGCGGATGGATAGAACCGGGTGTTCGCCCGCTTGGGGGTGACGGCGGGGCAACTCGGGCGGCAGTAGATGCCCGTGGTCCGCACAGCGGTGTAGAACACTCCGTCGAAGCGGGCGTCACGGCTGTGTACGGCGCGGTAGCGCTGGTCGTCGTCCATCACGGGACCCATGCTTCCCGACGCCGACCCCCGGTGCTGGCGGTTTTCGGACACGGTGTCCGAGGGGGCCGCGGGCGGTCCTGAGGCGGTCGGGAGCCGGGTGGCTGGACGTCAGCCCTCGGACCGGTCCGGGGCCCCGGGGCCGCCTCCACCGCCGGGGTCACCGCTCTCCTCGGCGGCGTGCTCGCGCAGGTACTCGATGTAGACGGGGCGCAGGGCCTCGTGCACCTTCGGGTCGGACTCGGCGGACAGTGCCTCGTACAGGAAGCCGGAGGCCTGGGCGATGCTCGCCCGGCTGCCCTCCTCGTTCCCCGCCGCCGCCTCGGCGGCCGGGATCATCCGCAGCAGCTGCCAGAAGAACCGTACGTCCCAGCGCTTGCGCGCCAGGTCGATGGCGCGTTCCCGCAGCTCCTCTGTACTGGTCTGGTCGAAATCAGTGCTGTTTTCTCCCATGGTCGGAAGATACCCGCACCCGTGCCCGCCATCCCGCAGTGACCTGCGTTACGCTGCTGACGAGTTCATCATCTCCGCCCCGTCCGACCGGCGGCGCTCTCACAAGGAGCACGGGAGGCCGGGGAAACGCACTGAGGGGTTTCGCCATGTCAAAGGGTGCCGCACGGGTCGTCGTCGCCAAACCGGGCCTGGACGGGCACGACCGCGGGGTCAAGATCGTGGCCCGTGTGCTGCGCGACGCGGGTGTGGAGGTCATCTACACCGGACTGCGGCAGACCCCGGAGATGATCGTCGCCGCCGCGCTGCAGGAGGACGCCGACGCGATCGGGCTGTCCGTGCTGTCCGGGGCGCACATGACCATGTTCGGCCGGGTCATGGAGCTGTTGAAGGAGAACGACGCCACCGACATCCGGGTGTTCGGCGGGGGGATCATCCCCGACGCCGACATCGAGGAGCTGGAGCGCATGGGAGTCGCGCGCGTCTTCACGCCCGGTGCGCCGACCTCGGAGATCGCCGACTGGGTCCGAGAGAACATCCGCCCGGCCCACGCCGCCTGACGCCGGTCCGGCGTCCGCACGGTTCACCGTCCCGCCGCCGGTGCGGTGAGGGCGATCGGGTGCCCGGTCGGCCCGTGATGTTCGTCGCACCCGCCGAGAACCCCACAGTGGGGCGAATCGGGCGTTTGCCCTGTTATGGATCGTGTCTCTGGTCACACGAATTCCCATCCCGGGGTGCCTGGGATGCCGCGTGAGCGGCTTTCGGGGCGGCATCGGCCGGGGCAACACGCCCCCGGTGTCCGGCGGCCGGATCGCGGGCGACTAAGCTTTGCGCATGTCGCGGGTGGCAACGCCGCGGCGATCTCGATCTCTGTAGACGGCTCAGCCCAGCGGGCTGCGCGTTGTGTGACACCTACTCAGAACGTCACCGCCGATCCGGACGAGGCCACCCCGGTAGACATCCTGAGCCAGCGAGTTACAAGGACGGACCCTCGTGGACCTGTTCGAATACCAGGCGAAGCAACTCTTCGCAGAGTACGGGGTTCCCGTACCCCAGGGAAAGGTGGCGAGCACGGCCGCTGAGGCACGTGCCATCGCTGATGAGTTCGCCGCCGCCGGAAAGCCCCGAGTCGTCGTCAAGGCGCAGGTCAAGACGGGCGGTCGCGGTAAGGCCGGCGGTGTGAAGGTGGCCGACGGCCCCGAGGACGCTCAGGCCAAGGCCGAGCAGATCCTCGGCATGGACATCAAGGGCCACACGGTCCACCGTGTCCTGGTCGAGGAGGCCTCCGACATCGCGGAGGAGTACTACTTCTCCTTCCTGCTCGACCGCGCCAACCGCACCTTCCTGTCGATCTGCTCCGCCGAGGGCGGTGTCGAGATCGAGGAGGTCGCGGTCACCAACCCCGACGCGGTCGCCAAGGTCGCCGTCGACCCGCTGACCGGCGCCCCCAAGGACGTCGCCGCGGAGATCGTCAAGGCCGGCAAGCTGCCGCAGGCCGCCGCCGAGGGCGCGGCCGAGCTGATCACGAAGCTGTGGGACGCCTTCGTCGGCAAGGACGCCACGCTCGTCGAGGTCAACCCCCTCATCCTCACCAAGGACGGCCGCGTCGTCGCGCTCGACGGCAAGGTCACGCTGGACGAGAACGCCGAGTTCCGCCAGGACCTGGAGAGCCTCACCTTCGCGGAGGAGGGCGACCCGCTGGAGGTTCAGGCCAAGGCCAAGGGTCTGAACTACGTGAAGCTCGACGGTGAGGTCGGGATCATCGGCAACGGCGCGGGCCTGGTCATGTCCACGCTGGACGTGGTCGCCTACGCGGGC
>NZ_LGEC01000112.1 GCF_001279585.1 Nocardiopsis sp. NRRL B-16309
GCCCCAGGTGGGGGTGGGCAGGGCGGGTTCGGTGTCCAGGCGGGTGAGCAGGCGGCGGGTGATGGTGTGCAGGATGGGGGTGAAGTCGGCGGTGGGCAGGGTGTGGGTGTGGTCGTCGCCGGTGCGCAGGTGCATGTGCTGGGGGGTGCGGCCGGTGGCCACGGTCAGGGCGTGGGCGTAGGCGGCCAGTTGGAGGACGGCGCCGGGGCCGGGGCGGCGGGCGAGCTTGGTGTCCCAGGGCTCGTAGGTCCAGGCCTCGGGTGCGGGGGTGCGGGCGCGGCCGGTGGCGGGGTCCAGGTCGGAGCGGATGAGGAAGTCGGCGCGTCCGTGGAAGGCGACGGGCCGGGTGCCGTCGTGGTCGAGCCGGTGGTGGAAGCTGCCCTGGTAGATGACGGGCACGCCCGCGGCCATGGCGTCGGTGGTGGCGGCGGCGGCCTTGGCCAGGGAGGCGTCGTCGGGGTGGGGGTCGTCGATGTGGGCGATGTCGCCGAACAGGGCGCGCAGGCGGTCGAGTTCGGCGTGTTCGTGGGCCAGGCCGTGGTGGGCGACCAGGGCGTCGACGGGTTCGGGTGCGGGGGCTCCGGGCAGGCGTGCGGCCAGGGCGGTCTTCAGGGCGCTGCGGTGGTCGCATTCCAGGGTGTCGACGAGGTCGGTGGGTGAGACGACCCAGCCGGTGGTGGTGCGGAACAACGCCGGAGCTCCCTGTGGTGTGTGGGTGGTGCGGGTGTGGGGATTGTGCCATGGGCGGGGGACGTGTGGGCCCTGCTACGCGCGGTGCGGGGTGCGAAAAGGCGGTGGACGGGGCGCTGGTGGGCGTTTCGGGGCCGCCGGGTGTGTCCTTGCGGGTGTGCGCGCCCGTCGACGTTCTGTGCGGCCCGTGGAGGCGTTGCACCGCCGACCCGGCCCCGTGGGAGGGGTTCGTGCGGCGGGTGGGCAGGGTGTGGTGACGGTGATCCGCCGGTCGGGCCGCGGCGGCCCAGGGGCCCGAAGGTGTGGTGTTCCGCTGGTCGAGCCGCAGGCGGCCCGGGGCGTGGTGGTGTTCCGCTGATCGAGCCGGGCGGTTCTGGGCGGACGGTGCGGGTGTGGATTCTGCGGCGGAGGCGGTGTGGCGCGCCCGTGCGCGGGCCGCGGCGGCGGTCGCGGAGACAGCGGCGCGGGCGGGCGTGGTACCTGCCGTGCCGGGCGGTGGTTCTGGCGGGGCCCGCGTCACTTGTCGGCCGATGCCGGGGCGGCGTCCGCGAGGACGCGGGGCGGACGGCGCTGCGGGTGTGTGCGCATCCGGTGCCGGGCGGGCGCTCGTGCCGTTGTTCATGCCCGCGCCCCGGGGAGTGGACCGGCCGGGCACGGTGGCCCGGGAGCGTGATGAGGCGGCGCGGCCCACGGGTGCGCCTCGCTGTGAGCACCGCGCGGGTGCGGGGCGGACGGTGACGGACCGTGCGCGGGTGGTGCGCCGGAACACCACCGTGCCGGGGCCGGGGTTCCGGCCGGAGCGGGCCGGTTCGGGATGTCGGCGGGTGGCCCCGATGGCGGTCCGGTCGGGCCCAGGGACGGCGCCGGTGGCGGCGGGGCGGGGTGCGGCTCCGGCCGCGGGCGCGGTCAGCGTGCCGACCCGATGGCGGCGGGGCGGGCCACTCAGGGGTGGAGCCGGTGGCCGGACCCGGTGGCGGCCGGGCGAGGGCGGTCTGCGGCCCTGGCCGCGGATGCGGTCAGCGCGGCGTCCCGGTGGCGGGGCTCCTGGCCGGGGCCGGGGTTGTCCGGCCTGTTCTGGCCTGGCCCGCGGTGTCCCGGCGGCCACGCCTCAGCTGACGACCTGCCATTCGACGGTGCCCACGCCGGCGCCGGTGCCGATGATCTCGTCGAAGGCGGCGGTGGACAGGTCCAGGCAGCGGCCTTCGATGAAGGGGCCGCGGTCGTTGATGCGCACGGTCACCGACTTGCCGTTGGCGGGGTTGGTGACCTGGACCATGGTGTCGAAGGGCAGGGTCTTGTGCGCGGCGGTCATGCCGTAGGTGTCGAAGGTCTCGCCGCTGGCGGTGGTGGCGCCGTGGAAGCCGTCGCCGTAGAAGGAGGCCTCGCAGGTGCCGCCCTCGCCGGTGGGGGTGCCCTGCGTGGAGGGTGCGGACTCCCCGCTGCTGTCGGAGCCGGATGCGGTCTCGGGTTCGGGGTCGGGTTCCTCGGGGACGGCGCTGCCGTCGGCGGTGGAGCTCTGGGTGGCCCCGGACACGGCCTGTTCGGCCTGTTCGGCGCGGGAGGGGTCGGGTTCGGAGGAGGCGTCGGTGAGGGGGTCGGGTTCGGCCTGGGGGATCTGGGCGGCGTTGACGGTGGTCTCGGGCCCGGTGGCTCCGGCGATGACGGCGGCGGTGGCGGTGCCGGCCACGGCCAGGGTCACTCCGGCGGCCGCGGCGATGACCAGGACGCGTTTTCTGCGGTGGCGGGTGCGGGCGGCACTCACGCGCGGGCCGGGTGTGGCGGTGCTCTGGTGCTGGGTCGTTTGGGGTTCGGTGGTGCCCACGGCGGTGTCCTTCGAACGGGAACAGGGTGGGGCGGTCCGTGTCTCCGGCGCGGGTGCGCGTGGCCCGTGCCCGGTGCCCCGTGTGTGGGGTGGGGCTGGGTGCGGGTGGAGTCGGACCGCCGGGTGTTGCACGCGGGGGTCTGGGCGCAGAGCTTAGGGGTCACGCGCAGGTCACGGTACCGGAAAGTGGTGGTTTGTGGAACTTATCACCACTTGACCTGCGGTTTTGCTGGGCGTGGCATGCGTGTGGCCGCCGGCGGGCGGCGGCCACGAGGGGTGCTGGCGGAGTGCTGGTTCAGACCGGGAGCGGGATGGCGGCCTGGTGGTAGCGGTCGGCCAGGGCGCGGGCGATCGCGGCGTCGGGGCACAGCGGGGCGGCCACGGCGTCGGCGCCGCAGTGGGCCAGGCGGTCGTGGAAGAGTCCGGGGGCCAGCAGCCAGCTGGCGATCACCACCCGGGTGTGCCCGCTCAGGCGCAGGGCCGCGACCTGGTCGGCGACCGTGGGGGTGGCGGTGGCGATGCTGCCGCGCAGCACCGGGGTGCCCAGCAGGTCGCTCAGTCCGGCGGTGGCCTGGTCGAGTTCGGTGTGGGCGCGGGTGTCGGAGGTGCCGGCGCAGGCCAGGACCACGCCGTCGCCGCTGCGGTAGCCGGCGGCCAGCAGTCGCTGGTGGGCGGTGGCCAGTGCGGCGGGGTGGGCGCCCAGGGCGGGCGTGATGACGGCGTCGGCGCGCCCGGCCTGGGCGAGCTGGTGGGGGATGTCGGTGCGCACGTGGTAGCCGGTGGCCAGGAAGGCGGGCACGACCACCAGGGGGCCGGGGACGGTGGCGGCGACCTCGCCCACCGAGGGGGCCAGGACGTCGGCGAAGGCGAGCCGGGTGGGGCGCTGGGTGATCTCGCCCACGCGCAGGGCCAGGGAGTGGGCGATGGCGGTGCCGCGTGCCTGGCGGGTGCCGTGGACGGCCAGCAGCAGGGTGGGGTGTCGGTTCATCGTGAGCAGTCCGTGCTGTCCAAGGCCAGGCGGTAGCCGCGTTTGACGACCGTCTGGATGATCTTGGCGTCGCCCAGGGCGGTGCGCAGGCGGGCCACGGCGGTCTCCACTGCGTGGGCGTCGGCGTCCTCGCCCAGGCAGGTGAGCAGGTGGGCGCGGTCGCGGACCTGGCCGGGGCGGCGGGCCAGTTCGCGCATGATGCGCATCAGGGTGGGCGAGAGGGTGTGGACGGTGCCGTCGACCAGGACGGCGTGTCCGCGCAGGCGCAGGCGGTGTCCGGCCACGCCCAGGGTGGGAAAGCGTGCGGGCAGCTCTTCGGTGAGTTTGCGGACCTGGGCGCCGATGCGGGCGCGTTCGGGCCACACGGTGGGGATGTCGTGGGCCATGAGGGGGCGGGCGGTGACCGGGCCCACGCACATGGCCAGGACGTCGCCGCGCAGGGCTTGGACCAGGGCGCCGTCGTGGCCGGTGGTGCGGGCGCGGGAGAGGAGTCCGGCGGCGGCGGGGGCGCTGGTGAAGGTGACGGCGTCCACTCCCCCGGTGGTGACCGCTTCGATGAGGCGGTCCAGGGGTGCGGTCTGTTCGGGTTGGGTCCAGCGGTAGACGGGCACTTCGAGGACGTGGGCTCCGGCCAGGCGCAGGGCGGCGGTGAAGTCGGGCAGGGGTTCGCCGTGCATCTGGATGGCCACGCGCAGGCCCTGGACGCCGGTGGAGAGCAGGTAGTCCAGGACTTCGGCGGAGGATTCCGAGGGCGGGGACCATTCCTCGTTGAGTCCGGCGGCGCGGATGGCGCCCTTGGCTTTGGGGCCGCGGGCGAGCAGGCGGGAGGACTGCATGGATTTGAGCAGGCCTTCGGCCATGCCCCAGGTCTCGCAGGCCTCGATCCAGCCGCGGAAGCCGATGCCGGTGGTGGCCACGACCACGTCGGCGGGGCGGCGGGTGAGTTCGGTGGAGGCGGCGGCCAGGCGCTGGTCGTCGCTCAAGGGGACGATGCGCAGGGCGGGTGCGGCGATGACCTGGGCGCCTTTGCGGCACAGCAGGGCGCTGAGCTCTTCGGCGCGGCGGGCGGCGGTCACGGCGACGGTGAAGCCGGCCAGGGGCGCGGTGGTGGCGGGCTCGTGGGCGGGTGGTCCGGTCACGGGCGTGGTCAAGGGGTCCCCTGTTCTGCGCGGGTGTTGATCTGGATGGTGGCGTCGTGCACGCGTACGGGCCAGGTGGTGAGGCGGACGGTCTCGTCGTCCAGGCTCTGGCCGGTGCGCAGGGAGAAGACGTTCTTGAGCATGGGTGAGGCGACGGTGGGCTCGCCTGCGCGGTCGCCGACGATGCCGCGGGACATGACGGCGGCCTGGGTGAAGGGGTCGATGTTGTCGACGGCGTAGTAGTGGTCGTCCAGGGTGCGGAAGAGGGCGACCTGGCGGCCGTCGGGCATCAGGACGGCGGCGCCGTCGGCTGGGTGCAGGCGGTGGGTAGGGCAGGCGTTGATCCAGAGGGCGGGCTGGGTG
>NZ_LGEC01000113.1 GCF_001279585.1 Nocardiopsis sp. NRRL B-16309
CAGGAGGGCGGGGGCCCACAGCTCCAGCAGGTCGTCCATCTCGTCGATGACGTGGGTGGGGCGCTCGTGCTCGACACCGGTCAGGGCGGCGTCGACGCGCTCGTCACTGGCCGAGCCGCCGCGCACGATGACGGTGGTGCCGACCCCGCCGTGGTGGGCGGCGGCGGTGTCGCGCCAGGGCTTGTCACCGACGAACCAGCTGCGCGCGGGATCGGCGTCCAGCGCGGTGAGCGCCGCGGCGACGGTGGCGGGGTCGGGTTTGCGGCGGCCCAGCTCGTCGGAGTACACGTGCGCGCCGACGAGGTGCTCGATGCCGAAGCGGTCGAGTTCCTCGCGCACGGCCCGGCCGCAGACGGTGTTGGACACGATGGCCACCGGCACGCCGTGGGCCTCGCAGAAGCGCAGGACCTCGGGCACGCCCCGGCGCATGCGGGCGTGGCTCTTGGCACGGGCGTACTCGACCATGAGCTGCGCGGACTCGGCGTACAGGAAGTCTCTGACCTGCGAGGAGAGGTCGCGTCCGACGAACTCGCACCAGAACTGGCGGGGTGAGGCCTCCGGAACCGCGGCGCCCTCGGGGTGCGCGCCCTTCCAGGCCCGGTAGCGGTCGCGTCCGGTGAGGACCGCCTCCAGCACGGTGTCGGGTGCGAGTTCGTGCCCGGCCCGGCGCAGGCGGGCGACGAGCCGTTCGGCGAAGGCGCGCTGGGCGTCGGGGGTGGGGGTGGAGTCGGCGATGACCCCGCCCTGGTCGAGGAGGAGCGCGGCGGGGAGCCGGGAGGCCTCGGAGTCGCCGGAGCGGGGCGCGCACGGCCCGGAGCCGGTGGCGACGCGGTCCCGTGCGTCCCCGGACGGGTTCTCCCGCCGTACCTGGGCGGGGGCGGCGGTCCGGCCCGCACCCGCGCCGTCGGTCGGGACGCTCTCGCGCAGGGGCGCGATCAGCCCTTCGGGTGTGTCGTAGACGGCGTCGGCCCGGACCCGCACCGCGTACGGCGGGGAGTCGGTGTGGTGGTGGCGGGTGAGCAGGACGGCGGCCACCCCGGCGCGGCGCCCGGCGACCACGTCGCGGTCCTGGGTGTCGCCCACGTACCAGCAGCGCTCGGGGACGGTGCCCAGGGCCCGCGCTGCCAGCGCGATCATCTCGGGGTGCGGTTTGCGGATGCCGACCTCGTCGGAGTACACCTGCACGCCGAAGTGGTCCTCCAGCCCGGCCTCGCGCAGGAGCGTGCGGTGGGAGCGGCCGGAGTGGGCGTTGGAGACCATGCCCACCCGCACGCCGAGTTCGTCGGCGGTGGCCAGGAGCTCGCGCATGCCGGGGCGCACCTCGTGCTCGGACAGCAGGGGCGACATCCGGGCGAGCAGCTCCGAGGCGCTGCCCGCCAGCACCTCGCGGACCGGGGCGTCCAGGTCCGAGACCAGGAAGTCCGTCCAGATGGTGCGGTGGTCGAGTTCGGCCGGGGTGAGACGGCGCCCCGCGGCGTTCTTCCAGTCCTTGAGTGCCGCGAGCCCGGCGTTCAGGGACGCGAGCAGGGTGTCGGCGGCCACGGTGTGTCCGGCTCGGGCCAGGACCAGTTCCAGGTGGCGGGCGACGTCGGCGCGGCCCTCCGGCCGTTTGCGCGTCTGGAAGACCACGCCGCCGAAGTCCAACAGCAGGGCTTCGGGGCGGTGGCGGAGTGCGGAGGCGGCCGTGTCCAAGGGTTCCCCTGTCGTAGGTGGAGTCTGGTGTGCTCGGTGTCGACGCTAGGCACGGGGGCCGGACGTGGGGGGAAAGCGAGGTGACTCGCGGGCAAACGAGCTTGGAACGTTCCAAAACCCAGGACCGGTGTCCCGGAGCCGCCTTCCGGACACGGCACAATGACGGGGTGAGCACACAACGGACGGGCGGATCCGGGACCGGGCGGCGGGACAGGCGGCCCACGATCGTGGACGTCGCGGCGGAGGCGGGGGTGTCCAAGTCCCTGGTGTCCCTGGCCCTGCGCGGCGATGACAGGGTCGGCGAGGCGGCGCGCGAGCGCATCCTGACGGCCGCCGAGCGCCTGGGCTACCGCTCCAACACGCTGGCCCGCAGCCTCGTGCAGGGCCGCACCATGATCCTGGGGGTCCTGCTCACCGACCTGGCCAACCCGTACCACACGGAGGTCGTGGCGGGAGTGGAGGAGTCCGCCGACGCGGAGGGCTTCACCGTGCTGCTCGCTCACGGGCAGCGGGACCGGCGCCGGCTGGGGCGGCAGCTGGAGTCCCTGCTCCAGCTCAACGTGGACGGAGTGGTGGTGATCAGCTCCTGGCTGGACCCCGCCGTACTGGCCGAGGCCGCGCGGCGCGCCCCCGTGGTGATGGTGGGGCGCCCCACCGCCTTCTCCCCCGGGGTGGACACCGTCGCCAACGACGACGAGGCCGGTGCCCGGGCCGCCGTCCTGCACCTGGCGGAGCTGGGCCACGAGCGCATCGCCCACCTGTCCGGCACCGGACGCCCCGCCTCACGCGCGCGTGACGAGGGCTACCGCGCCACCATGCGCGAACTCGGCCTGGGCGGGCACACCGCGGTCCGCCCGATCGGCGACGATCCCCCTCAGCGCGCCCGGGCGGCGTCGGAGCTGCTGGGCTCGGCCCGGCCGAGCGCGGTGCTCGCCGTCAACGACCTGGCCGCCCTGGCCCTGCTGGACCAGGCACACGCCTCCGGCGTACCCGTCCCGGACGGGCTGTCCGTGGTCGGCTACGACAACACCACCCTCGCCGAGACCGTGCGCCCCCGTCTGACCAGCGTGGACCAGCCCCGGCTGGTGATGGGGCGGCTCGCCGTGCGCCTGCTCCTGGAGCGGATGGGCGGCCGGACCGGGGACCGCCACGAGGTGCTCACCCCGCGCCTGGTCGTACGCGCGTCCAGCGGCCCCGCGCCCGGCGGCACGGGCGCAACGGCATAGGCGCCAAGGGAGAGGGGCCGCACATCGGGTGCGGCGGGTTGCCCGGCCCGGGCACCGGTGCCCGGAACCGGCCGGCCGGTCCGCCCGACGTGGTCGGACGGACCGGCCGGGATCCGGTCGGCTCCGGTGGGGACGGCCAGGTCGGCTACAGGTCGACCTCGTTGCCGCCGATGGTCACCACGAGACGGCCGCTGGAGTCGAAGCCCCAGTCCAGGGACCCGGAGTACTGGGAGCAGCGGGAACCGTTGGAACCGTCCCAGAACTGGTTCGAACCGTCGGCGTCGCCGCTGTACCGGTCGCTGGAACCGCTGTCACACGAGGTGTTGTTGCGGAACACCGAGTCGCCACCGTCGAACTGGAAGTTGCGCTCCTCGTTGCCGACGCTGAGGTTGTTCGACACCGTCATGCTGCCCGGGTTCGAGTTGTAGGTGAACCCGTGCTTGCCGTTCTCGAAGGCGATGTTGTGGTGGACGTCGTGGTCCACCCCGATGTCCGAACCGCCGAGCTTGAACCCGTTGCGGTCACCGTCGGAGTGCTGGGATCCGTCCGAGAGCGAGCCGTTGCCGAACGCCAGCGAGTGTTCGATGGTCACCTCGCCGATCGGGCCCGTGTCCGACTTGGTGAACAGGTCGTAGCCGTCGTCGATGTTGTTGTACGCCACGGTGTAGCGGAACACGTTCCCGTCCCCGACGGTGAGCTTCGGGGCGAACCCGTCGGCGTCCTCTCCGTCGGAGTCGGCGTTGTCGTGCGAGACCGAGCTGACGATCAGGTTGTCCGAGGGCCACTCCGACCTGGGAGCCCCGGCGGTGTAGCGCGACAGCTGCAGCCCGCTGTCGTGGTTGTGGCGGGTGGTCACCCGCTCGATGACGTTGTGGTTGCCACCCAGCAGGATGCCGTTGTCACCGGCGCGCTCGACGGTGATGCCGTTGACGTGCCACCAGTCGCCGCCGATGGCGAGCCCCCGGTTGGCCGAGTCCTCGCTCTGGGCGGAGAAGTCCAGCACGGGCGTCTCACCGGGGTAGGCGAACAGCTCGTTGCGGTCGCCCGACAGGCCGTCGTTGCCCGGTTCGATGCGCACCGTCTCGGACTGGTCGTAGGTCCCTCCGCGCAGGTAGATCGAGCCGCCGGGCTCGATCCGGTCGATCGCCGACGTGAGCGTCGTCGGGTCGGACTCGGTACCGGAGGCGCCGTCGCTGCCGCCCGGGGCCACGAAGATCTCGTCGCCCGACGGCGGCGGGGTGTCGCCGCCACCGTCCGGCGGCGGGTCCTCACCGTCGTCCGGCGGGTTGTCCCCTCCGCCGTCCGGCGGCGCGTCGGCGTAGGTCTCGAACTCGGCGACGCGCGGGGTGCCGTTCGAGCCGGTGATCTCGAAGTTGATCTTGCGCAGCGAGACCGGGTCGAAGGAGATGGCGCCCGCTCCGCTGCCGGTGGCCAGGACCTCGCCGGTGTCGTGTTCGACGACCTGCCAGGAGCCGATGTTGCCCTCGGCCCCGGCCGCCTCGCGGATGTCGATGGCGGAGACCGTGGTGTCGGAGTCCCACTTGACCGAGATG
>NZ_LGEC01000114.1 GCF_001279585.1 Nocardiopsis sp. NRRL B-16309
GTGGGCGGGCGGGGGAGCCCTCAGGTCAGGCTGCGTGGGCGGACCGCGTTGGCCCGGTCCACGAGCAGTCGGCGGCCGGGGCCGCGCGGCTGTGTGCGGGCCAGCTCCCGGTAGCGGCGGTCCAGGTCGGTGCGCAGCGCGCCGTGTGACGTCGGGGCGCCGAGCAGGTCCGCCTCGGGCAGGGACCCCTCCCGCTCCAGGCAGTCGAGGGCGGCTTCCAGCAGGTCGGCGGCGAGGGCACGGCCGACGGCTCCACCCTGGTCGGGCAGGGCGTTGAGGCGGTGGGCGGCGGCCGTGACGGCCGCACCGGTCGGTGGCGCGTCGGCGTTCGGGGGTCGGCCCCCGTCCTCGGCGCCGGGGTCGCCGTGGCCCCGCAGCGCGTGGGCGACCAGGGCGAGCTGGGCGGCGGTGTGGAAGGCCGACGAGGCCGGAACCTGGTCCAGCACCTCGACCCGGTCGCGCCGTGTGCGCGCGTAGCCGAAGGCGGCGCCGGTCCAGGCGTGGTCGGTGCTCCAGACGGTGCGGTACCACCGGGCGGCCTCCTCGGGTCGACCCGAGCACTCCAGGGCGATGGCCAGGGCGAGCTTGGGCGCGGCCTCCCCCGGCAAGTGTGAGACCAGTGCGTCGAAGAGCGCGGCGGCCCGATCGGCGCCGCCGCCGGCCAGGTGGCCCACCGCCGTGTACCACGTCACGCGCCAGTCGCCGGGCAGCTGGGCGGCGGCCTCGGCCAGGGCGGCGGCGGTCCCGGGGTGTGCGGACTGGGCGAGGATCCGGCAGCGCGCGAGGAGTCCTTCGGGTGAGGGCGGGAGCGCGTCCAGCAGGGCGAGCACCTGTTCGGAGGTGGGCATCACGAGGCCGGTCAGGGCCGCGGCCGCCGGGTCGGCCGGGTCGGCGGCGGGCAGGGGCAGGCACGCCGCGGCGAGGCGGGGGTCGAGCGGGTCGAACAGCCGGGTGGCGGAGGCGGCCAGTTCGGAGCCGACGACGTCGTGCTCGGGTCCGAAGAGCGTGGAGGGCGCGGGGTAGGGCTTGCCGTCCTGGAACGCGCGGATCTCCCGGAGCACGCCGGTGAGCTGGTCGGCCATCTCGGTGGCGTTGGCGAAGCGCTGGGCCGGGTCGGCGGCGGTGGCGCGGAGCAGGAGCCGGTGGAGGGCTTCGTACTCGGGGGCGTCGGTCCCGGGCAGCGGGTTGTCGACCAGGACGCCGTTCTCGCGGCGCGTGAGGCGGAAGGGGAAGCACAGCACGGCCAGCGTGCGTCCGACGGTGTACAGGTCGGTGCGGACGTTCGCGGTCTCGGCGAACTCGGGCGCGGAGTACCCGCGGGTGCCGAACTTGGGACTGGTGTCGTCGTCCATGAGCCGGACGCCGCCGAGGTCGATGAGCTTGAGCCGGTGCTCGACCTGGACCACGTTGGCGGGTTTGAGGTCGCAGAAGAGCATGCCCTGGGAGTGCAGGTGGTCCAGGGCCCGCAGGATCTCCAGGGTGTAGGGGATGGCCTGGCGCGGCGGCAGGCCCTCGCCGGTCCGCTCCAGGTGCTCGCGGAGCATCTTCTGGAGCGAGCCGCCGCCGATGTACTCCATCACCAGGTAGCGGTGCACGGCGCCGGTGGTGGGGTCGGTGTGCTGGACGAAGTTGATGATCTTGACGATGTTGGGGTGGTCCACCGAGATGAGGAAGCGGCGTTCGGCCTCGGCGGCCTCCTGGGCGTACTCGTCGGAGGAGTCGAGCAGGCCCTTGAGGACCACCCACTGGCCGTCGAGGTTCTGGTCGGCCGCGAGGTAGATCCAGCCCATGCCGCCGTAGGCGATGGCGCCCTCGATCCGGTACTGGCCGGCGACGAGGTCGCCGGGGCGCAGCGTCGGCACGAACGAGTAGGGGTTGCCGTCGTCGGGGCAGAACCCGCTCTGGCGGCCCGGCCGCCCGTCCCTGGACCGGCCGACCGGCGCGTGGCAGGACCCGCAGAAGCGTCGCTCCTCGGGCACCTCGGGGTCGCGCATGACGACGTCGGCGGGGTCCTGGTAGGGGATCGGCGGGAGTTCGCTCAGGCCCTCGCCCAGGACGCCGACGGAGGAGCGGCCGCGCCCGCCGGTCGTCCCGGTGCCGGTGGAGGCGGGGCCGGAGCCGTAGGCGGAGCTGGGCCGGGACGCGGGGTCGCCCGGGTGGCCGGGCGCGGGGCCGGGGGACGGAGTCGCGGACGCGGCGGGCGGGCTCGTGCTCTCCGGCCGCAGGCCGCAGGCGTCGCAGTAGCCCTCGTCGTCGATCGTCCCGGCGCACGCGGGATCCGCGCAGGCGGCCCCCTGTCCGCTCTCGTCCATCGTTCACCCGTGCCCGTGGTCGGTGTGTCCTGGTGGCCGGGAGGGGCCGCGCCGGGCGCGGCGACCCGAGCCGCTCTTCCGTTCCACGAAACCGCTTCCCCGGTCGTTTCCGGATACTCCTTTCGGATGTGGCCGTATCCGGCCACACACGTCCCCCATGTCACAGGCGCACCTCCCGTCACATGGGCCCATGCCGTTCGGCGTTCCGAACGCTCCCGCGCCCGCGATCATGAGTCGGGCGCCCACGCGGCGGGTGCCGATCAGACGGACGCCTCCGGGGCGGACACCTGTGGGACGCGGGCGGTCAGGACCGTCACCGCCCCGCTCGGGGCTCCCACCGAGAGCACGTCCTCGAACCCGCACGCCTCCAGGCGGCGCCGTACCGTCTCCGGACCCCACGGGGTGACACCGGACCGGGCCATCCGCCAGCGGACGACCGCCGCGTGCACGGCCGCCCCGCCGTCCCGCTCCCCCTCCCCCCTCTCGCCGGGGTCGGCCGGGGGGACCGGGGCGACGGGGTCGGTCGGGTCGGAGGGGTCGGCGAGGTCGCCGGAGTCGCCAGGGGCGGCCGGGTCGGCGGGGTCCTTCGGGGCGACGGGGTCGCCAGGGGCGGCCAGGTCGGTCGGGTCGGTCGGGTCGGTCGCCAGGGCGGTCGCGACGATCACACGCCCTCCGGGGCGCAGCGCCGCCCGGATCCGGGGCAGCGCCGCCTCCGTGGTCTCCGGGGCCAGGACGGACAGTGGGAGCCACGCCAGGTCGTAGCGGCCGGTCTCGGACAGATCGGCGATGTCCAGCAGGCGTGTCTCGACCCGCTCGCGCAGTCCGCGCTCGCTCAGGTACTCCTCCGCCAGGCGCAGCGCCCGCGGGTCCACGTCCAGCCCGACCGCGCTGGCCCCCGGCGCTCGCTCGACGACCGCGGCGGCGATCGCCCCGATCCCCGTTCCGACGTCGAGGAAGCGCGGCGAGCCGCGGTCCAACAGGTCGGCGAAGCCCGGGACCCGCTCGGCCAGGGCGTCGAGGAAGACCCGCATGTGCGCTCCGGACGACCGTCCGTCGGCGAGGAGGGCCGCGTCGTCGGTCCGGTCGGGTGTCGCCCGGCCCTCCGCGGTGTCCGCCGCCCGGCGCAACTGCTCGGCGATCCGGCGCGGGAAGGCCACCGGGTCCCGCCGGGCCCCGAGCACCGCGGCGTGATCGGCGCGCAGCCGCCAGGCGCGGCCGTCGCGCTCGGCGAGCCCGCACGCCGCCAGCAGCGCACCGTGTTCGTCCGACAGCCGGTCCTCGCCCACCGCCGCGGCGAGCGCGGACAGCACCCACACCGCGTCGGACAGTTCGTCGACACGGGCCACCAGTTCGCTTCTCGCGTTCGCCATGGCGCGAGTGTGCCACTCGACCGCGCTTGCCGCATCTGCGCAGACAGGTACCGCTATTCGCTTTCAAACATGGTGATCGCCATTTTTTCTCCGCATTCTTCTTACGTATGCGTCGTGACAGGAACGGCATGCCTGAGATAGGAATACCCCAGCACGGAGGCCACTCCGCCGCTTTCATCCGGACTGTCAAGGAGTCGAATATGGCTTGCGCGTCACTCATGATGTCCTCCCCGATCGACCCTGCCGACGACGTGGCGCCGGCGGTCGAGGAACTCGACGAGGAGACCGCGGAGTAACCATGGTGCGACCCGCATGGGTCCTCGGGGAGTCGGCTGCCACGGGCCGGCTCCCCGGTTCGGGGGACACGCAGTGGTCGGGGACGTTCGAGCGTGAACTGACCCTGGCCGAGGCCGACCGGCGGATCCGGGCGGACATCGCCGCGCTGGGCTGGGTGTGGCGGCACCGCTCGCTCGACGACACCGACCCGACCGCCGTCCAGTGCGCGCTGTGGGACGCCGGAGGGGCGGAGATCCCCTACGGCCTGGGCGCCGGGAAGGGGCCGGGTGCACCGGCCCGAGTGGGCGCGCGGTTCGAGGCGGTGGAGCACGCGTTCACCGGCCCGACCGTCCTGGAGTCGCTCCCGGTCCGGCTCGTGGACGCCCCCGCGCTGGCCGAGGGGCCCTTCGCCGCCGACCGGGCGGTCCGCGACATCGCCCGGCAGGACGGAGCGCGGGTGGCGTGCGTGCGCTATGAGGCGCTCGACGGCGGACCCGGCTTCGACGTTCCGGTGTACCTGTGGGCGCCCTGGTACCCGCCGCCGACCCCCGAGGCCGACGCGGTGCGCCGCGGTCTGGGCGACACGGCCGACTACCGGTCGGCACTGGCCTACAGCGTGAACTCCGGCTGTGCCATCGGTGCGACCGGAGACGAGGCCCTGCTGCACGCCCTCAACGAGTGGGTGGAGCGCGACGCGTTCTCACTGTTCCTGCTGCGGTCGGTCTACGACCGCGGCCCCATGCCCGCGCGGGTGTCCCGCGACGGCCTGACTCCGACGCTGCGGGCCCACCTGGACCGCGCGGAGGAACTCGTCCAAGGGCCGGTCACCCTCCTGGACCTCACCACCGACCTCGGCGTGCCCACCGTGATGGCCTACGGGCACCGGCCCTTCGGAGCCGGAGCGGGCACGAGCGCGGGCTCCGGCGCGGGTTCCGGCGCGGGCCCGAAACACCGCTACGGGCTGGGCGCGTCGCTGTGGGGCACCCTGGCGGCCGAACGCGCGATCACCGAGTTCGTGCAGGACGAACTGCTCTCCCGCATGGTGTCCGAGCAGGTGGCCTCCGACGACCGTTCCGAGCCGTACGCGGAGCTCGTCGCCGACCACGACATCGAGGCGGACGTGCGCGCCCGGCTCCGCGGCCACCCGCGGCTGCTGGCCTGCGCCATGCTGGACTTCGCCGCCCGCCTCCCGGAGTCGCCCGAGGGGCCGCTGCCGCCGGAGACCGTCGCGAAGGGGACGCCGGTGTCCGACCAGCACGCCGCCGTGGTGGACCGGATCACCGCCGCGGGCCACCGTGTGGCGGCCCACCGGCTCCAGGTGTTGGCGCACGGCACGACGGTGGTCCAGGTCCAGTGCCCCGGCCTGGAACGGTTCCATCTCGTCACGCAGGGGCACGTGGCCCTGCCCGGCGCACGCGGCCGCGGAGCACGCGTCACGGGGCCGGAGCGCGACCCCCGGTGAGGAATGCGCGGCCGGGTCGCAGCGATGATCCGTAACGCCCTTTCCTGAAGCGCGCACGAAGAACCGGAATCCGCGCGGTCGGCTCCTTCACTCCGGATGCACTCACCTTGAACTATCGTGCCCGATGATCCGCGACCGCGTCATTGTCCTCGGGCTGCGCGTCCCGTCGTCGGGTATCGAGTTCCCCTTTCCACCGAGCGCCGACCGGCTCGAACAGCACGACCACTCGGTGCGGGGGTCGCGCCGCCACCCCTGTCGTCGCGCGAAGGCGCGACCGGGGACCGACCGCTCAGGCGCCGGCGGCGGCGAACGGACCTCCGGCACCGAAGACCCGCGCGGCGAAGCGCTCACCCACGAGCCGGTGCGTGGCGGCGTCCGGGTGGAGCCGGTCGGGCAGCGGCAGCTCGGCGTGGTCCGCCTCCCCGTAGAGGTCGAGGCCGTCGAGGTAGTGCAGGTGCGCGTCCTGTTCCGCCCGCTGCTTCACGACGCGGTCGAGCTCCTGCCGGATGACGGTGAGGGTCAGCTTCCCGGCCGCCCGGTCCGCGGCGTCGCCAGTGGCCCTGAACCGCAGCTTCCCGCTGTTCAGAGCCTCGGTGTCGAAGGCGCCGGGTCCCGGCGTGTCCTCGTGGACGGGGCAGAGCAGCGGTGAGACGACCAGGAGCGGCGTGTCGGGATGGCCTTCCCTGATGGTGTCGAGAAAGCCGTGCACCGCCGGAGCGAACGCGCGCGCTCGCATGAGGTCGGTGTTGACGATGTTGATGCCGATCTTGACGCTGATCAGGTCCGCGGGGATCTCGCGCATCGTCCGGGCGGTGAACGGGTCGAGCAACGCACCGCCGCTCAGGCCCAGGTTGACCAGTTCCACGCCCGCTCGCGCGGCGGCCAGCGCGGGCCAGATGGCGGTCGGGCTGGCGGCGTCGGACCCGTGGCTGATCGAACTGCCGTGGTGCAGCCACACCCTGCGGCCCGGGTCCGGCGCCGGTTCGACGGGTGCGTCGGTGCGCAGGGCGACCAGCTCGGTGGTCTCGTTGTGCGGCAGCCAGATCTCGATGTCCTTGGCGCCCTCCGGCAGCCGGGCGAAGCGGGCGGTGCCGACGGGGCCGGGGCGGAGCTCCGCGCTACCGGCGGCCATGTCGATCACCAGGGTGTTGCCGCCCGTCACACTGGTCTGGTCCACCAGGTGGCCGTCGACGACGAGATCGTAGACCCCGTCCGGGCGGGGCGGGAGTCCCGGGTAGACGCGCTTGGTCGGCAGCGTGTCGAGTTCGACCGCGGTGGCCCGGGTACGGAAGGCCAGCCGAACCCCCGACGGCTGGGACTCGGCCATGGCCAGTTGCCCGTCCGCGGACTGGGCGCGGGCCCAGGAGGGCAGCCGGTGCGGGAGCACGCCGCGCTCGGTGCGCTCCAGTTCGAGGGCGCCGCGCAGCAGGTCCTCGGTGATGGGCGTGGTGGTCCAGTGCTGTTCTGTGGTCATCGTTCTCTACCAGTGGGTGTTCTGTGTGCGGCCGGTCCGGCTCGCGGCGGGCCAGGATCAGGGTGGGGCTCACGGTGGGTGGGGCTCGCGGCCGGTGGGGCTCACGACGGTGGCTCACGCGTCCGGTCCGGCTCCCGGTGGCGGCTCCGCCGGAGCGGGTCCCGCGCGGCTGCCCGAGCTACCGCTCAGGGCGTGGCGGTGGGCCAGTTCCGCAGCAGGGCGTCGAGGGCGTCCATCGCCCGCGACCAGCTCTCCCGCGACTCGGGAGCGCTGTGGCTGAATCCGCCGCCCGTCTCCAGGCTCACGAAGCCGTAGAAGACGCTGCCCAGCAGCCGGACGGCGTGGGTCTGCTCCTCCCCCGGAAGGTCGTAGCCGCGCAGGATCGACCGTGTCATCCGGGTGTGCCTGGGGCCCGCGCTCGCGCGCGCCGTCTCCGGGTCGAGCCTGAGCTGGGCCGCGGCGTACCGGCCGGGATGCTCGTGGGCGTAGTCGCGGTAGGCGTTGGCCAGCGCGACGAGCGCGTCCTTGCCGGAACGCCCCGCGACGGCGTCGGCACCGCGGTCCGCGAGCTCCTCCAGGGCGAGCAGGGCGATCCTGGTCCTGAGGTCCTGGGAGTTCTTCACGTGCGAGTACAGGCTCGCGACCTTGACGTCGAACCGCCTGGCCAGCGCGGAGACGGTCACCTGGTCGAACCCGGCCTCGTCGGCGATCTCCGCTCCCGCCCGAGCCAGGCGTTCCGCACTCAGTCCGGCGCGCGCCATCCTCCGCCCCTCCGATCCGCCTAGGAGATTACCTAAAGACTTTAGGCATATCACCGTATCCTATAGGGAACTGTCGGCACGCCGAGGGCCCTGGCCATGAGAGGAGGCGCATACGGGACCCGGACCGACCGCGTCGCCGTGCGACGGGATCGCCCGCCGTCCCGGCACGTGGCGCACACCGGGCGCGCCCTGTCGGAGGGGCGGACCGCGCCACAGTCCGGCGAACGGGCAGGCGGGCGAACAGGCGGGCGCACCGACGTTCGGACCGGCGTGCGTGCGTGCGGACCGGGCCACGGTTCGACGAACGGGCAGGCGGGCCCCTAGTCGAGCAGTTCGAAGAGCAGGATCAGCAGACCGATCCCGATCACCGCGACGAGGATGACGTAGCAGCCGACCGCACCCGTGCTCCCGGGATTGCGCGTCGGACCGCGATGGATGTCGTTCGCGCCCTTGCCCCGGTCCGGGCGGCGGCGCGGCTTCTTCTTGGGCATCCCCGGTTCCCTTCCCTGTAGGCGGGAGCCTAACCCGGGGCCCGCCGGTGGGCCAGGGCGGCTGACGGCCGTGTCCGGCACCGGCGGGCGGGCGGGCCGTAGGACGGCAGGCCCCGGGCGAGGTCAGGAGTCGCGGCGGAAGTTCCAGGGAGCGGTGGGCTGGAGCACGGCCTCGGACAGGGCGTTCGTGCGCAGGTGGGTGATCTTCTGGTACTCGGGGTCCGCGATCATGCGGCCGAACACCTCACGACTCGGGTAGCGCACGACCAGGACCGCGTCCCAGTTCTGGCCGTCCTCCGCGACCAGGGGCGCCAGGCCGTCACCGGCGTAGAGCAGTTCCGCTCCGTACTTCTTCAGGAAGTGTCCCGCCTTGCGCGAGTACTCGTCGTACGACGCGCGCCCGCCGGGGGCGAAGCGCAGGAGGTTGAGCATGACGACGGGCCCTTCCCGCCCGTCGGCGAGCAGGTCCTTGAGGGCGCTTCCTGAGGGATCGACAGCCATCGGTGGCTCCTTGTGTCGTGGTCGGTCGGTGCGGGGCGTCGGACACACGGGAATGCGGGGACGTGTCCGTGCCACGGAGTGCCAGGATTACATACCGCCCGGTCGGTATCTACCCTCCGGCTCCCCCGACCGACGACCTCCCTCGCCCGCTCCCCGTCCGGCGCCGTGTGGTGTACTGGCTCGCGACCGGGCGCGGACGAGGGACGGGAACAGACCATGCTGCTGGGTACCGGTGCGGACGTCGGACTCGCGGTGCGGGTCGGCGACGAGGGACTCGACCGCGAATCCCTGTGGGCGGCGGCCTCCGCCGTGGCCGAGCGGATCGCCGGAGCCGGTGCGGTGGCCGTGCACGGCGAGGCCTCGCTGCGCACGGTCGTCGCGGTCGTCGGCGGTCTGCTGGCCGGTGTCCCCGTGGTCCCGGTCCCGGCCGACTCCGGGTTCGCCGAGCGCCGCCACATCGTGCGCGACTCGGGCGCCGCCCTGTGGCTGGGAGAGCCGCGGGAGGGCGTCGACCTGCCCGTGCTCCCGGTCGACCCGGCCGAGCGCTCCTCCTTCTCACTCCCCGAGCCCCCGCCCGAGGCCACCGCGCTGATCATGTACACCTCGGGGACCACGGGACCGCCCAAGGGCGTCGTCCTGTCCCGGCGGGCCGTGGCCGCCGACCTGGACGCGCTCACCGACGCCTGGTCCTGGACCCCGGACGACGTCCTGGTGCACGGTCTGCCGCTGTTCCACGTGCACGGCCTGGTCCTGGGCCTGCTCGGCGCCCTGCGCGTGGGGAGTCCGCTGCTGCACACCGTCCGGCCGACCCCGGCCGCCTACGCCGCCGCGGCCCGCGCGATCAACGGCCCCGGCGACCTCGGTGGCATCGGCGGTTCCGGCGGTTCCGGCCGCCTCGACCACCTCGGTGGCCACACATCCTCCAGCAGCCGCACCTCCCCCGGCTCTGGCGGCCGTGGACGGCGCCGGTCGGCACTGTTCTTCGGTGTGCCGACCGTGTGGTCGCGGATCGTCCGTGACGGTTCCGCCGCCCGCGACCTGGCCGGCGCGCGGCTCCTGGTCTCGGGAAGCGCGTCGCTCCCCGACCCGGTGGCCGAGGGCCTGCGGGCGGCCACCGGGCACACCCCGGTCGAGCGGTACGGCATGACGGAATCGCTCATCACCCTCGCCGCGCGCGCCGACGCCCCCCGCCGCACGGGCTGGGTGGGCACCGCGCTGACCGGGGTCGAGTCGCGGTTGCGCGGCGAGCACGGGGAACCGGTGCCGCCTGACGGCGAGAGCATCGGCGAACTCCAGGTGCGCGGCGCGACCCTCTTCGACGGGTACCTCCACCTGCCGGAGGCCACGGCGGCGGCCTGGACCGACGACGGCTGGTTCCGCACCGGCGACGCGGCGGTCCTCGACGAGCGGGGCTGGCACCGCGTGGTGGGGCGGATGTCGGTCGACATGATCAAGTCCGGCGGCTACCGGATCGGCGCGGGCGAGGTCGAGGCGGTGCTGCTCGGCCACCCCGCCGTGCGCGAGGCGGCCGTGGTCGGCGAGACCGACGACGACCTGGGCCAGCGCATCGTCGCCTATCTGGTCGGCGACGGTATCGACGCGGCGGCGGTGATCGACTTCGTGGCCGCCCGGCTGTCGGTGCACAAGCGCCCGCGCGAGGTTCGGGTGGTCGACGCCCTGCCGCGCAACGCCATGGGCAAGGTCCAGAAGAAGCTCCTGGGCGGGGCACACCACTGAGGGACCGGCCCTGCCGCCCCAGCTACTTCACCGACCGACCACCATCAGGGCACCGCCGATCCCCCCGATCGTCCCAGCCACCTCGCACCTCGACCACCCCAGCCATCTCAGCAGCGTCCACCTCACCGACCCACCGCCATCACGGCACCGCCGACCGCCCCGGCTGCCCCGGCTGCCCCAGCCGCCGCAATCGTCCCAACCACCTCGCACCTCGACCACCCCAGGCGCCGCGATCGTCCCAGCCACCTCAAGTCGCATCAGTCGCCCTGATCGTCGGCCCACGGCGACGCGGGCTCGACCTCGGCCGGACGCCACCGGGGGGCGGCTCGGGACCGTGTCCGGCCTCTTCGCGCTGGACGGCAGCGGCACCGTACCCTCCGAAGCGCGCGACCGGGTCCTCTCTCAGCCCGCGGCTGCGCCGAACCACCTGGACAGCGGGCCGACCAGGTCCTTCTGGTCCGCGCCGACCCACGCCACGTGACCGTCCGGCCGCAGCAGCACCGCGGGCACGCTCAATTCCCCGACGTCACCCGCGTCCCCCGCTCCGCCCGCGTCACCCGCGTCACCCGCGTCACCCGCGTCACCCGCGTCACCCGCGCCGCCGGTATCGCCGGTATCGCCGGTATCGCGGGTATCGACGACATGGTCGACCCGGTCGTCCCAGCCCTTCACCGAGAGTCGGCCGGTCCGGTCGATCAGCAGCCCGCGACCACCGTGCATCAACTCGTACAGGCGTCCCCGCCCGAGCCGCGCGTCCCGGAGCCGCCGGCCGAGCAGGTCGTGCCCGTCACCGAAGTCGTAGCGGACGTCGACCGCGGTGACCATGCCGGTCACGTACCGGTTCACCTCCTCGAAGTCCATCAGTTCCCGGAACAGCCCGCGCAGCGCGACCGCACCCGGTTCGGCCCCCAGCAGCGTCATCTGCGCGCGCGTGTTGTCCAGCACGCGCGCCCCCACCGGGTACCGCTCGTCGTGATAGCTGTCCAACAGCCCGTCCGGCGCCCAGCCCTGAACCGCGGCGGCCAGCTTCCACCCGAGGTTGAAGGCGTCCTGCACCCCGAGGTTGAGCCCCTGCCCACCGGTCGGCGGGTGGATGTGCGCCGCGTCACCGGCCAGCAGCACCCGGCCGACCCGGTAGCGCTCGGCCTGCCGGGTGGCGTCCCCGAACCGGGACAGCCAGCGCGGCGAGTGCGCGCCGAAGTCGGTGCCCCCGACCGCCCGCAGCCGCTCCTGGAAGTCGGCCAGGGTCGGTTCGGCCGTCCGCTCCTCGGACACCCCCTCGGCGGGGACGACGACGCGGTACATCCCGTCGCCGAGGGGCGCGACGCCGAACCGCAGCTGCGTCCTGCCGACCTCCGCGACGACGGCGTCGATCTCCTCCTGGTCCGCGGTCAGCCCCATCTCGCCCAGCAGGGTCTCGACCCTGGCGGGCTCCCCCGGGAAACCGACGCCGACCTGCTTGCGCGCCGTACTGCGGGCGCCGTCGCACCCGACGAGGTAGCGCGCACGCAGCCGTGTGCCGTCGGCCAGGTCGGCGGTCACCCCGTTCTCGTCCTGTCCGACCCCGACCACCTCGTGGCCGCGCCGGATCTCCACTCCGGCCTCGATGGCGTACTCGTTGAGCAGCCGCTCGGTGACCGGCTGCGGGACCGCGAGGCCGTACGGGTGCGCCGTGTCCAGTAGGTCCGGCCACGGCTTGGTGATGCCGCCGAAGAGACCACCGACTTGGAACTCCTCACCGACCGCGCGGAACCGGTCCAGCAGTCCCCGCTGGTCCATGATCTCGACACTGCGCACGTGCAGGCCCTGCCCGCGGGACTGCCGGGTCGGCTCGGACCGCCGCTCCAGCACGACCACGTGCACGTCGTGCAGCCGCAGTTCGGCCGCCAGCATCAGCCCCGTCGGCCCGCCGCCGACCACGATCACCTCAGGCATGAACCCCCCGCTCACCGGTACCGCTCCTGTTCGAGCGCTCATTCTGCGGGACGACGGGGGGCTTGCCGCAAGCCCTCGGGTGCGCTATAGGTTGAGAGTGGCAAGAGGAATCCTGATTCCCTTGCCCTCGCTTTTTTCCGGGCACGGGTCAGCGGCATTCCCTTCGCGATACCGCGGCCGCACCGGCTCTTCGAGGCCCCGGACCAGCCACCACCGTCCGGACCCCCGAACGCGGCCATGCCGCGTTCCGCCTCCGTGTCGCCCGCGCCTGCCCGCACCGGCCCCGAACAACGCAGGGACGGCGGACAACAGCGGGCCCCGGCCGTCCCCGCGGGGACGGCCGGGGCCCGACCTGTTCATCGGCTTCCGGTGCGGTATCCGGCTTCCGCTGTCCGGCTACTGACCCATCAGCGAGCTCAGCAGCGGCCCGAACTCGTCGTCCGAGGTGTGCAGCGTGACCGACCCCGCTTCGTGGTCGACCTCCGCCCCGACGGGACGCAGGTCCGCGGGCGCGCTCTGCTCCCTCGTACGGGAGGAGGGGTGCCACCAGAAGATCTGCGTGCTGAGGGGCTTCTCCGCGTCGGCCGCGAAGCGCTGGGCGACCTCGCGCAGGTTCTCCATGGCCGCGATGGGGTGCGCCTGGCCCAGCGGGTGCGCGATGAGCACCTCCGGGACGGGCAGGACCACCAGGGCGCCGTGCGGCGCCTCCCCCAGGTGCCGGTCCAGGTCGTGCACGTTGGCCGCCACATACGGGTGACCGCCACCGATGTGCACGAGCCGCGTGCCGTTGATGTCGTGCTCGCTCACCTCGACGGGGTCGGCGAGGGACGCGGCCACGGCCGCGGCGAAGACCTCGGCGTCCGACCGGCCCGAGCTCTCGTGCGCCGCTCGTGACAGCGGCTGCAGGCTCTGGGGACTGTCGACGACGACGGTCTGCCACAGACCGGGCGCGATCTCTCGACCGACGAGCTGTTCCAGCGCGCCCTCGGGGAAGGCCGAGACCGGGTAGACGCGGACCCGGAGCTCCCCGGCCGACTCGGTGCCCTGCCGCGTCGCCCGGTCCAGCTGGTCGACGACGTTGCGCGCGAATCCGGCCGCGTGCTCGGCGACCTTCTCGGGAGCCTCGCTGTCCATGGCTGTGCGGAAGCCGCCGATGTCGACCGAGGCGGTGTTGCCGTTCGACATCGGGATGACCAGGGTGTTCCGGTCCTGGAAGGCGACCTCGGAACCCAGGTCGCGAAAGGCCGAGACGAGGGCGGTGGCCACACCGTCCGAGGGGTCCACCGGGGTGGTCGCCCCGGTCGGCGCGGCCGGGGCGGAACCCGCGGAATCGGCCGGTCCGGCGTCGCGTCCCCGGGCGGCCTGGGCGACGTACCCGGCGAAGTGGGCGGCCAGGCCCTCCCACTGGTCCTCGGGCATGATGAGCGCCTGGTCGAACGTGGTCCGCATGTCGGTGTCGAGCAGGACCGCGCCGTCGGGCAGGGCCACGCGCAGGCCGGTCGGCGGGCGGTGCTCGGCGACCAGGCCCTCGCGGGAGCACGCGGCGACCAGAGCGGCACCGATGGCGGAGGTCATCGCGCCGGTGTCGAGGCCGCGCGCCTGGTCGAGCTTGGCCCGGATCCAGTCGGGGAGCACGTCGTCCGCGCGCGGGTAGCGCTCCAGCTCCTGTGCGTAGGCGAGCGGGCTCGGCTCACGGGTCAGGTCGGGCTCGGTGTCGTAGTTGTACTCGATGTCGACCTTCCCGGTGTGGTGGACCGAGACGATCATCGACAGCCAGGTGCCCTTGCCCTCCTGGTAGCAGCGCCGCTTGAGCGCTTCGGCCGCGTCGCGGGCCCCGTCGGGCACCGGCACCTGGCCGACCTGGCCGTCCGCGCCCTGGACGGCCAGCACGTCGTCGTTGAGGGCACCGATCACCCTGGCCAGGTAGGTGAGCTGCTGCCAGCCCTCGGGGGTCGCCGACACCAGGGCCTGCCCGAGCTCCTGGATGAGTTCGCCCTGATCCAGGGGGCCGGGGGTCTGCGGGTCCATGTACTGCTCCGTGTCCGTGTGGTGGAAAAGGGGCGGATGCGCCTCCCTTCCTACCGCACGACGGGGACGCTCCGCGTCCGTCCCCGTACCCACGGAGAGTGGCCGTGCCCGGACCCGCGTCGGGCCGCGTCGAGCGGGCCGGGACACCAGGGGTGACCGGGCGGGGACGAGCCGGGGTGGGCGGTCGTGAGGAGGGCGATCCCCCGAACCGGGCCTGGTCCAGCGCTGCGGCTCGCCCAGGTCCCGGATGACGCCCTGAACGATCCCGGCGCCGATCGCACCTCGCTGGAGCGGGCCGCGCGCCGCGTCCTCGACGAAGGGCTGCGGCCGGGCGAGCTGACCGCCGTGCTGGGCGACTCCGCCGCCCTACGCCGTCCGTTCCCCGCGCTCATGCGCCGACTGCGCAGCGCGGGTGACGCGGGCCTTCCTGGACGGACGTCTCGGCCGTGGCGTGGACCGAGTCGGGATTCGGGGCTCGGACCGGAGCGGAGACCCGGATGGCGTCCGGGGGGCGGGCTCGGGCGGCGGACTCGGGCCGCGACGTGAACCTGGCCCCCGGGAGTCGCCCTTCCGTGCCAGTGACACCACGCGGCCCCGCTGGCGCCTCCGTCACCGCGGTCCCGCGGTCGCGGCGATCACGGCGGTCACGATCGAACGTGGCCGCGCCGGGGGCAGACCATCCGGCACGGCCACGCGGTCAGGGACTCCGACGAGTCCGGGTCAGTTGGCGCTGCAGGAGACCGTCGGCCACGTCCAGTTGCCGTTGTGGTCGATGGTCACGCCCCAGTTGTTTCCGTTGCCGTTGGGGGTGGCCGTCAGCACCTGCGAGCTGGGCCAGGTGGCGTTGACGTTCCAGGTGGCGCTGATCCGCGCCGGGGAGGGCACGTTCATCGTCACGGTCCAGTCGTCGGAACCGGACACCGACACGTTGAGGTTGTACCGGTCGTTCCACTGCTGGCCCGCGGACAACGACGCGGTGCAGCCGCCGTTGCCCGGGTCACCGGGGTCGCCCGGGTCGCCGCCGCCACCGGAGGAACCCAGCGTGATGTTGGAGTTCCCGCTGCTCTGGTAGCCCTCGGTCGCCATGATCATGTAGTCGTGGTTGCCCAGGTTCATCCCGTGGCTCGCCCACGCGTCGAAGTGGTTGCCGGTCGTGATGGTTCCGCTCGTACGCGGCGACTGGCGGACGCTCCAGTACTGCGGGAAGGTCTGGGTCCCGTCGATGGACGGCGCGTCGTAGCGCATCGTCCGGTAGATGTCGTAGGTTCCGCCGTCGCTGGTCACGGTGCCCTGGTAGTCGCCCGTGGGCCGGTAGGTGCCCCAGTCGTCGACGATGTAGTACTCCACGAGCGGGCTCCGCGTCCATCCGTAGAGCGTCAGGTACGCGTTCCCGGACGGGTTGAAGCTGCCGGAGTACTCGACGCTCCTGCGCCCGCCGGTGCTCCAGCCCTTGCCCGCGACGAAGTTGCCGGTGTTGCTCCATGAGGTGCTGTAGTTGCCGCCGGACCCCAGATCCATCGAGACCGACCCGGGGGCGTCGGTCCAGAAGGAGTAGAAGTAGCCGTCGTGGTTGCCGGTCTCGTTCGAGGTGACGGCCGCATTCGCGACGCCCGGCTGCATGGTCACGGTCAGGACCAGCGCCGACGCGACGGCGCACGCTCGGCCGAGCAGCCTCCTGGCACGGCCGAACCGGGCCGGCGCGGGGTGGCTGCGGCTCCGTGGGCGGACGGGGGTGTCGTAGGTGGACATGCTTCCTCCTGGGGGGATGGGAGGGACCGGGCCATGGCGGGACGGCCCGGCGATGCTGCCGACGGCCGGGGCGGTGCCGCGGTGGCGCGATGCCGTGCCACGGGGCGGCTCTGCCCGGTCGCCGTCGGTGACGAGTATTCGTCCGCCCGCGTGGCGTGTCAATGGTTTCGGAAAACTTTCGATAGCCATGGGCGCCCGAAAATGACATCAAGCCTGCTGAATGGCATGGAAGGAATCAGCGCACTCTCCACTGCCAGAAGTCATCAAAAGTCGCCTGGAGACTCACGAACAATCTTTCCGAAAAGTTTCGGATAGTTGCCTCGTCGTGCGCTCTGACCGCCACCGGCCGAGGAATCTGCGACAGAGAGTGCGCCCCGACGCACGAAGGTCCTTCGGGCGGACATCCTGCTCGGGTCCGGGTCCGGGTCCGGGCCGAGTCGGGCCGAGTCGGACCGGCACTCGGTCCAGGTCCTTCTTCACGGGGGACTCGAATCAGCCCCCTGGAGGCACCGACCCGCGAACCGGACGGCTGACACCCCAGTGGGCACGAGCGTCGCGTCTGACGCGGCAGCGCGACAGGAGTGCCCCGCCCCGGCCGAACCGGCCCTGTGGACAACCGGATCCGGGCGCTTCCACCAGCACATACTGAAGTCATGTTGACCACGGACGCCCGTACCCTGCTCTCCGCCCTCCTGCGCGACCTGCCCGGCGACCACCACGTCCTCACCCTGAACACCGGCCATCCGATGTCCACCGCGATCGACGCGCGCGGGGAGGGCTTCGACGTCGAACATCCAGCTGTGGTGGAGCGGCTGTGCGCCGCCATCTCCAGGCCCTCGCCCTCCGCGCTGGTCCTGCGCACCTTGACCGACCGGATCTCCCACACGCTTCCCGACGGCACCGCCGTCCCCGTCACGCTCGTCCGGGGCTGGCGCGTCGGCGAACGCACCCTGTTCCCGCTCGACGAGGCGGAGATGTTCAACGCGCACTGCACCGACGCGGCCTCGGGCGAACCAGTGCCTCCCGAACGCGGGGTGGAGTACGCCGGCGCCCCTGAGATCGACCTCGCCGCCTTCGACGAACTCCGGTGAAGGCCGGAGCCGACGAGCCACGATCCGTGCGCGCTCACCGAGCGGGATCGGGCCACAGTCCGCATGCGCCGAAGCCCCGAACCACGATCCCCCGTACCTACACCGGCCCAGCGTTCCCCGCCCATGACCGGTCCACAGCCCGCCGCCACTACCGTCGAGGCCATGGTGATCCCCAGTGACGAAGAGATCCGTGCTCTGCACGAGAAGTACGCGCCCACACCCGAGGCGTTCGCGCTCGTGTACACACACTGCGAGATCGTGTGCGCGGTCGCCGAGCAGTTGCTCGACCGCTCCGGGCTCGCGTTGAACCGGTCCCTGGTCCGTGCGGGGTGCCTGCTGCACGACATCGGGGTCTACCGCCTGTTCGGCACGACCGGCCGACTCGACCACGCGCACTACGTGAGCCACGGCGTGCTCGGCCACGAGATCCTCGCAGGGGAGGGACTTCCGGGGGCACTGTGCCGGTTCTGCTCCCACCACACCGGTGTGGGGTTGACCCGCGTGGACGTCCGGGAGCAGGGGCTGCCCATCCCGGAGAAGGACTACGTGGCCGAATCCCCCGAAGAGGAACTGGTGATGTACGCGGACAAGTTCCACAGCAAGCGCAACCCACCGGTGTTCGTCACGGCGGACTCCTACGCCGCGTCCGTCGCCCGCTTCGGCGAGGAGAAGGTCATCCGCTTCAAGGAGATGCGCACGCGCTTCGGCACCCCGGAGCTGAACCCGCTGGTGGCCGCGTACGGTCACTCCCTGGTCGGCACCTCCGAGGAGACCCCGCCCGCGACGGACGGAGGCGGCTGAGACGGAGGCGGCTGAGCAAGCGGGCGGCCCTGGACGGACGGAGACGGTGGACATCCGGTCCGAACGACTCCCCTGGGTAGGGGTACAGTCCATGAGTGACAAGGAGCAGACAGCAGGGAACACCGCCCGGCCGAAGGAGGAGCGAGCCGTTGAGCTGATGGCCGAGGCCCACGCCGGTCGCGCGGACACAGCCCGCATCGAGAACGCCGCCGACATGGCCCTGACGGCCTTCTGCTGGTGGCGTGCCGACCTTCCGCGACGCGTGTGCGAGGACTACTGGCGCGACGTGCACGGGATCATGTTCGCCCGCGCTCCGGGCCTGTGGCACTGCCGACAGCTGCGCCTCTCGCCCAACCGACCCGATCTCTGGCCACCGGTCGAGGACGTCTCCTTCGACGCGCCGGACACGGCCCAGCCCCAGGGCGTCCCGCACGGGCTCTTCCTGTCCGAGGACGACCTGGCGGTGTTCAGCCGGAATCCGATCACGCAGGACACCATTCCCAACGACGCGCGCCACTTCCTCGGCCGCATCGGCTCCCAACTGACCTCCGGCGGCCGCACTCTGGTCGATCACATCAACGACCCGGCCATGCAGGGCCCTCCCCCGGTGCCGACGTTCCTGCTCTGCTTCGTCCCCAGGACCGCGGCCTCGTCGACCGAGGAGTTCCATCGCACCCTGGCCGAGCGCATCGCGCGTCCGTGGAGCGAGCATCCGGACGTGCTGCGCCTGCGCGTCGAGCCACTGCCCCCGTACTCGCGCTCGGTCATGAGATCGCCCGGTGTACCGCACCAGTGGCAGGATGACGGGACCTACCTCGGCTGGATCGAGCTCGCCGTGCGCGACGAAGAGGTACTGCGCGAACTCCGGTCCAGTGCGGCACTGGACCACCTCGCGCACCAGGTCAGGGCCGTCCACACCTATCCGATCCGCGAGGTCTACACGCTCGTCTCCGCGGGACGGCCGACGGATGTCGGTCTGCGCGGCTACCCGGCGGTCCAGACGATCACCGCCGCCGGGGTGGACACCCAGCGCGACGAGCACGTCCTGGAACAGCTCTTCGGCGATGCCGTCCACGGCCTGGACCAACGCAGGCGGCCAACCTGAACCGCCCCGCCTCGGGCCGATGAGCGTTCCGGATCAGGCCGCGACCAAGGACGCCGGGGTCGGCGAGGCGGCGAGCAGCTCCTCCGGTGCCGTCAGGTACCAGGCCTCCAGCGTCAGCTCACTGAGTTCGTCCAGGTCGACGGCGTCGAGGTGGACCACGACCCAGCCGAACCCACCGGCCGTGAACTGCACCTCGAACACATCGGGCCGCTCGGCCACCAGCGCGGCCTGCTCCAGCAGCGTCTGCTTCAGGCCCACCGTGGCGGTACGCGGCCACAGGTAACCGAACGGCCTGCCGTGGACGCGGAACGTCGTGTACTGCTCCGAGTCCCTGTGCTCGCAGTCCGGCAGCGCCTTCACCAACCGCATGAACCGCTCGATCTCAACACCCATACGTCGAGACAACCACACACCACCGACACCGGAGCCGCTGGAGTCCCCGACGGCTCCGCCCAGAGCCAGGCGCCCCCCCGCGCCCGCGCCCGCAGCCGCAGCCGCAGCGAACCAGACGTGGCGGCCCGCCGTCGAGCCATCCTCGGTGCGCACACTTCCCCGCCTCGCACGGGCCACGCTCGGCAAGGTTCGTGCATGGCCCCGGCCACGACAACGCCAAGCAGCATCACCATGAACCATCGGCTTTACGGCAGTCGATTTATTGCACTTCTCCCGATTTCCCCCGCGTGTCGACTGCCGCCCGACCACAGCCGCCATGACAGTCATCCCACATCCCCGTCTATGACGCCCGCGAGAACGATCGATTCTTCGCCAAGAACCGAACACCCGTCGAAATGTCGACAACGTTTGTTCTTCCGACGACTCGGGCAGAAGGATTCTCGCCCGGTTTGTGGGTGTATATCCCATTCGATGATGGCGCCGGAGACCGGTGCGCGCACCGCGTACGGCTTTGAGCCCCATCACGAACACGAGGGGAACACATGGACATCACGCGTACCGCGACGACCGCTGCCGTCACGCTCGCTTTCGGCACCGCACTCGCTCTGGGTGCCGCCGCACCGGCCCTGGCGGAGGACCCGGCCCCGCCGCCTCCGCCGGACTTCGACTGCGAGGACATCAGCGAGCGCAACTTCGAGGTCAGCGAGGGCGACCCTCACAACTTCGACGCCGACGGTGACGGCATCGGCTGTGAGGAGGACGACGTGGGCGAGAACGCCAACGACACCACGGAGACCGGTACCTCGGACGAGGACACCTCGGGCGAGGACACGACGGACGAGGACACCTCGGGCGACACCGAGGAGGACCCGAACGGAGGCGACGAGACCCCGGTCGGCGGCGTGGACACCGGTGCCGGCGGCACCGCGGACGCCGGATCGAACCTGTGGCTGGTCAGCACCGGTGGCGTCCTCGTGGCGGTGGCCGCGAGCGGACTCGTCCTGACCCGCAAGCCGGGGCGCGACGGCTGATGGGCCGTCACACGCGCACCCGCCGCCGCGGCAGCTCCATCGCCGCGGCGGTCACGGCCGCGTGCGCGGGAACCGGCATCGCACTTCTGACCCTGGGGCTCGGGCAGGCCTACGCTCCCTCCCCGCCACCCCTCGACATCAGTGCGCCGCACTCCGCCGCCCCGGCCGAGCCGTCCGTCCCAGCAGCCGACAGCGCACCCGCCGCCCTGGGGCGATCGGCTCCCGAGCGGCTGACCATCCAGGACATCGACCTGCACACCTCACGCATGGTCGAACTCGGACTGAACAGCGACAACCGCCTCGAAGCCCCTCAGGACTGGGCGGCCGTCGGGTGGTACACCCTCGGCGCCGCCCCCGGCGAGGACGGGCCCGCCGTCCTGGCGGGCCACCTGGACTCCGTGACCGGTCCGGCGGTCTTCCACCGACTGGGCGAGCTGCGCGAGCGGGACACCGTGTCGGTCGAGCGCGCGGACGGCGCCGTCGTGGACTTCACCGTCTACGCGGTGGAGCGCTACGCCAAGGGCGACTTCCCGACAGAGCGGGTCTACGGCGACACCGAGCGCCCGGAACTGCGTCTCATCACCTGCGACGGTGACTTCGACACCGCCACCGGCCACTACTCGGACAACCTCATCGTCTTCGCCGCCCTCGCCAACACCCCCGGCACCACCGCATCAGTCCCAGGTCCGAAGTGATCCCATACGAACCACTGATTCCGAGCAGCCCCGGAACGAAACAGCGCCGCGGACGAGGCAGAACGTGCTCCCAGATACGGGGTCCCCCAGGCGGTGTCGATGTCCAGTGTCCGTACCCCCAAGGCTTCCGGATAGTCACGAACGAAGACACTCATTGGCAACCTGAACACCCCCAACAACGAACAGATCGGAAACTGGAAATCCTTCGCATTCAGAAGCCACCTGGACCCGCACAAACCTATAAGAATCTCCCGAACACGATGGGGTGCTACTTCCCCAGGAACCCCTTCCCCCATTCTTCGAGCCCCAGAACACACTTCTCCAGTAGATTTTCAAAGTCTACGCCAGACATGTCTCCACAATCAAAACCACCCCACGCCTCACTTAGTGTTTCAACCAAGCCCATCTCCCCCGTGAGGAGCTTATACAGTTCCTCGCCATTCAACGATTTCTTTCCCACAGAAGAGATCCAGTCAGTACTGGCCGCGTCCGCGGTTATTCCTCGCCCAGCAAGCCCTACGGCGCGCCAGGAAAGTCGCGAATCAGCCGCCACCTTGAGGAAGACACCAAGAGCTTCAGAATTCCTTACAGACAAAATTTCCTCACACGATCATGCCACCGAAGTGCTATTCAGAGCACTGGCTTCACGCTGACCACCGCGGTCCCCCGGAGCGAAACCGTTCTGGCCGCGCCCAAGCCACCAGTGGTGTGCAGCAAGGCCTCTGACTGCCGGCCCTGGATCTCCGGCGGCACCGCTATCCACGGCCAGGACATGCATGTGGTCCGCCATCCCAGGCTCCCTCTGGCAACACGACAGGTACCCAAAGACGTGCCCTTCTGACATCATCGGGCAGACCGGAAGAAGACTTCAGGTGGAAACGGCGCCATGGCAAACCCCCTCCACGATGGCGACCCGACCCGGGTTGGCCCCTACACGCTGCACGAACGACTGGGCGAAGGCGCCATGGGCCGGGTGTACCTGGGCCGATCCTCCGGCGCGTACCCGGTCGCGGTGAAGGTCGTACACCCCGGCCTGGCCGGGGATCCGCACTTCCGACGACGCTTCGCCGTCGAAATCAAAGCCGCGCGCAAGGTCGGCGGCTTCTACTCCGCCCATGTCGTCGACGCCGACCCCGACGGCGACCCGCCCTGGCTCGCCACCGCCTACATCCCCGGACCCACCCTGCACCAGGCCGTTCTGGACCACGGCCCCCTACCCATGGCGTCGGTGGCCGTCCTCGGCGCCGGACTGGCCGAAGCCCTCACCGCGGTCCACGCCCAGAACCTGGTCCACCGCGACGTCAAACCCGGCAACATCATCCTCGCTGAGAACGGGCCACGGCTGATCGACTTCGGCATCGCCCGCGCGTTGGACGCCACCTCCTACACCCAGACCCACACCGTCATGGGCACCACCGCGTTCATGTCCCCCGAACAGGCCCGGGCGTCGAAGGAGGTCGCAGCACCCACTGACGTATTCGCCTTCGGCTGTGTGCTCGCCTTCGCCGCCACCGCGGACAGCCCCTTCGGCACCGGCCCCGCACACGCGGTGACCTATCGCATTGTGCACGAGCCCCCCGACCTGACCGGCCTGCCCGACGGCCTGGCGGACCTGATCGAAGCCTGCCTGGCGAAGGACCCCGACGACCGGCCCGCCACACACGAGGTACTGGACGACCTCACCGCTCTGTGTAGCGACGGCGGCGCCCGTCCCGAGGGGCAGTGGCTGCCCGAAGCCGTCACCGAGATCATCGTTCATGACAAGACCAAGATCCTGACCCCGACCAAACAGAAGAAGCCCCCCACCTCCGCCAAACCCAGGACCAGAGCCAAGGCCGAACCCAGATCCAGACCACGCGGCTCGCGTACGCAGATCCTCGCCGGACTCATCGAACACCATTCATCGATCCGCCCAGGGCCGGAGAGGCAGAAGGACTCGAAGAGGTCTCCGGAGAGGCCGGCGAAACCGAGACGGTCGAAACCGGTGCCCATCGGAAACACCAACGTGAAGTGGAGCTTCACAGCCGTGAACTTCCGGGGGCGCAACAATGAAACCTTCACCGCCACCCTTCCCCCTGCCGGAAGCACCAGCCAGGGGATGGTCTGGGGAGATGGAGTCTACCGCGATGACTCCTCGGTGGGTCTTGCCGCCGTCCACGCGGGCCTGATCACCCTGAAGGACGGTGGCCCGGTCACCTTCGAGATCCGTCCGGGTGAAGACTCCTACGCCCCCTCCACCCGCAACGGCGTCACGACCTCCCGTTACCGGCGCTGGCCCGGAAGCTTCGTCTTCCCGGAACAGACGAAGAGGGCACCGACGAGACCAGTAGCCCCGAAGAGGCCAAAGGACGCCTCCTCAGGGAAACTGATCATCGCCCTTGTCGCCACTGTCGTTGCTGTCCTGCTGTATTCCAACCACCAGCCGTTCTCAGTCTTCGTCAGTCAGTGGCTGAACTCGGGCACCGAAGATTTGGCGTCGGGGGACTGTGTTAGCGCCATCAGGCCCAGCATCCACGTCGAGGTCCCCTGCGGTGCCGCAGCCGCCCAGTACACCGTCCTCGGCCGGCAACCCGCAACGAACAACGCCCCCGCATACATCGAGGGGGCGGGCCTGCAAAGAAACCACGTGTGCGAAAGCGTGCCCGGTTGGACACCGATGGTCGACAGTCACACCCTGGTCGATGGCTTCATCGTGTGCCTGGGCGCGGCGTGACCCCGCTGGCTGTGGGCGGCGGATTCCTGCACGGATCGGCGCCCTCCACCGGCCGCGCATACGCGTGATCCTCCATCGCACTCGCATGGAACATCAACGACATCTCGTTCGGCCCGGCCCTGGTCGGTGAAGTCGCTATCCCGGACACCGCTCCCGTTCTCATCTTCCATGCCGCCCCATGGGGACGCTGCGGCCCTAGATCTCTCGCGACTCCTGGTTCCGGCCAGCTCCAGCACCTTCCACAGCGGCCTACGTCTCGCTCAGGTCGTCACGCACCTCGCGTGCCAGCTCCCTGGCGTCCGGAACGTTCACGAGGAGCCGGTTCCAGTGCCGGACCAGGTCGGGACCGCCGCGTCGAAGCCATGCGGCAATCAGGGAACGGAAGGCCGTTTCACGCTGCCGACGCGGGCGTGCACCGGCCGACAGTATGTCCTGGCCTGCCCCTCGCAGTGCACGGCAATACGCGGCCAACGGGACTCGTGCTGCCTCCTGAGAATGGCCGACCGAGCGGATCAGCACCATCGCGCGGAGCAGGAAGGTCGCCGCGCCCAGTGTGGAACCCGTCAGTTCGCCCTTCTGCGGCGGCTCGTCGAGCCGGCCCCCGCCCTGACGGGGTGGGACCCGGGCTTCGGCTCGGCGACCAGTACCCGACAGATGGGTGTCGATCCGGTACCCGGCGATCGCGGTCTGCTCCACCATCCAGGCCCGCCGCTGTGGGCTGAGGCGGGCCATCCATTCCAGAGCCGCTCGGGCACGTCGTTCCCGCTGGCGGGCCGAGCGTCCCGTCGCTGCGCGGAACAGGGGAAAGGTGTTGTTGTCCCACACGTCGGCCACGGCTGTGACGGTCTGGTGGTCGAAGGTGTGCGCGGCGTCGGCGATCTGGACCAGGGAGCGGTCCAGCAGGGCGCCCAGCGCGGGCAGAGCCGACTCAGGGGTTCGGGGGCTCATGCCCGCATCCTGGCACAAGGCCGTGGCGCGGGCCGTACAACCCCCGAGGTGTGCGATCGATGGTCCGGCCCGCCCCGGGAACACGCCTCGCGAGCACCGCGAGTGTCCCTTCCCCGTGGTGCGCTGCTCCGCGCCGACCGATCTGCGGGGATCCGCTCGCGGCGGGAACCCGGACGCCCGGTCGAACGACCACAGAGGGGAGAAAGCACCTGTCACCGGGCACACGACCACCCGGTGCCCGTTCCGAGGAGTACGACCACGTGGAACCGCGACCCGACGCCCCAGCACCGGATCGGGCCCGTCCCGCGCGACGCGGCGGCTGGGCCGCGCTGCGACCGCTGATCCTGCGCCTGCACTTCTACGCCGGGGTGTTCGTCGCCCCGTTCATCCTGGTGGCCGCCGTCACGGGGCTGCTCTACGTGTGGACGCCGCAGCTCGAACAGGCGGTGCACGCCGAACAGCTCCACGTCGAACCTGAGGGTGAACGCCTGCCCCTGCACGAACAGGTGCGCATCGCCCGCGCCGAACTGCCTGGCACCGAACCGGACGCGGTGCGCCCGGCCACCGGGGAGCACGACTCCACCCGGGTGCTCTTCGAACTGCCCGAGTCGGCGGCGAGCCACCGGATGACGGTCTTCGTCGACCCCTACGGCGGCGAGGTGCTGGGGGTGATGGACACCTACGGCACCAGCGGAGCCCTGCCGGTCAGGACCTGGGTGGACACGCTGCACCGCAATCTGCACCTGGGCGACGCGGGCCGCCTGTACAGCGAACTGGCGGCGAGCTGGACCTGGGCGGTCGCCCTGGGCGGGGCCGCCCTGTGGGTCTCGGCGGCGCTGCGGCGTCGGCGCGGGCGCGGAGGCGCCCGGCGTCTGCTGGTGCCCGGAGCGGGTACGTCGCCGGGCCGGTCCCGGTCGGTGTCGGTGCACGGGGCGATCGGGCTGTGGCTGTTGGCGGGACTGCTGTTCCTGTCGGCCACGGGTATGACCTGGTCGCAGTACGCCGGGGCGAACATCGCCGACCTGCGCGAACGGCTGGCCTGGACCACCCCGGCCGTGTCAGCGGAGATTCCGAACGCGACCCCCGGTGTGGACGCAGGTGTCGACACCGTGCTGGCGAGCGCCCGGGAGGCCGGGCTGGACGGGCGGGTGGAGGTCGCCTTCCCGGAGGGCCCCGCCGCTCCCTACACGGTCACACAGATCGACCGCTCCTGGCCGACGAGCGTCGACGCGGCCGCCGTCGCCGCCGACACCGGGGAGGTGGTGGACGTGGTCCGCTTCTCCGACTACCCGCTGGTGGCCAAGCTGAGCCGGTGGGGCATCGACGCGCACATGGGGGTCCTGTTCGGGGTGCCCAACCAGCTCGTCCTGACCGCCGTGGCGGTGGGACTGATCGTGGTCGTCGTGTGGGGCTACCGGATGTGGTGGCAGCGCCGGCCGACGCGCGACCGCGCCCTGGGCGTGGGCCGCCCCTACCCGCGGGGCGCCTTCCGGTCCCTGTCGTGGCCGTGGAAGGCGGCGGTGGTCGCCGTCCTGGCGCTGACCGGTTGGGCTGTGCCGCTGCTGGGGGTGTCGCTGCTGGCGTTCCTGGCGGTGGACGCGCTCCTGGGGTGGCGGGAGCGCCGCCGGAGGAGTCCGGCCCCGTCCGGCCCGGCCGCCGAGGAGAACCGCGGCGCCGGGAAGGCGGAGGAGGCCTCGGCCGTGGATTCCGACGCCCGGTGAGCGGCTTCCGGGGCGAGGAGGCCTCGGCCGTGGATTCCGACGCCCGGTGAGCGGCTTCCGGGGCGACGACTCCGGCCCCGGGTGGCGGGGCACCCGGGCCCCGGGTCGGTGTCGGTGCGGGCTCAGTGGTGTGCGCCGTGGTCGTCCTCGGGCGTGCTCCCGGCCGCCATGGGCTCCACCGGGGCGGTGAACTCCGCCTCGCGTCCGCCGTCGAAGGCGAGGGTCACCTCCACCTCGTCCCCGGCCGCCAGGGTCTCGGGCAGGTCGTTGAGCATGATGTGGTACCCGCCGTCCACGAGGGCGGTGGAGCCCCCGGCGGCCACCGGGATCTCCTCCACGACCCGCATCCGGGACGCCCCCGACTCCGTGGTCTCGGTGCTGCACAGGTCGGCGTCGGGCGAGGCGTCGGTGGTCACACCGGTGATCGTCGCGTCCTCGTGAGCGGCGTTGGCCACCTCCAGGTAGAGCACCGCGACCCGCGGGTTCGCGGGTTCGGGCACCCAGGCGCCCGAGATCTCCAGGTCTCCCGCCACAGCGTGGCCGCGCGCCTCCTCGGGGGCCGCGTCGGCGGCCGGAGCCGTGGCGGGAGTGCCGCAGGCCGTGGCGGACAGCAGAGCGGCGGCCAGTGCGGCGGGGGCGGCGAGGGGGCGTGTGACGCGTGGGAACGGCATGGTGTACTCGGTTTCCGTGTGGTCGTGGTCGGTGGTGGAGCGGGCGCGCGCGTGCCCGTCACAGGAGTCGCTCCCGGGACGGTTCCGGTTCCCGCCGGAGCGCGCCGTCACCCGCCGAGCAGGTCGTGCGCGGTCCACGGGTCCCCAGCGCGCACCGGCGGGACGGCGAACAGCGCGCTGCCCTCGTGGCGGATGAACGGGTTGAGGGCGTCCCCGCCCTCGTCCAGGGCCCGCTGGACGGGGGTGAATCCCGCGCGGGGGTCGGCCTGCCAGGCGGTGAAGACCAGGCCCGCCTCCCGGTTCCCGTCGGTGTCCCATCCCAGGTCGTAGTTGAAGCCCCGGCGCAGCATCCGGGCGCCCAGGGTGTTCTCCGGGGCTGCCAGTCGGATGTGCGCGTCGTGGGGGATGACGGGCGCGCCGTCCTCCCCCACGGCGGTGAGGTCGGGACGGTCGTCCTCGGCGGTGCCCCCCAGCGGGGCGCCGGTGGCGAGGCGGCGGCCGATGACGGCCTCTCGGTCGCTCGGGTCCAGGCCGAACCAGTCGTCCAGAAGCATCCTGACCCGGCGGATGACGACGTAGGTGCCGCCGTCCATCCACGCCAGCGCGGGTTCGGGGTGCACGGCCAGCACCTGCGGGCCGAACAGCGCCTCGGACGGGTGCGGGTTGACCGTGCCGTCGATCTGGCCCATGAGGTTGCGCGGGGTGGCCTCCGGGTCGGCGGCCGCGGCGGCCGAGCGCTGGAATCCGGGCAGCGACCAGCGCACCCTCACGTGGGCGGCGACCGCGCCGAGCAGGTGGTTCAGCGCGGAGGAGAGCACGACCGGGTCCTCGGCGCCGACGTGGAGCAGCAGGTCCCCGCCGCACCAGGACGGTCGCAGGTGGTCGGTGCCGAAGGCGGGCAACTCCTCCAGGTGCGGGGGAACCCGGTCGCCGGCCCCGGCCTTGGCGAGCAGGGAGGCCCCCAGCCCGAGGGTCACGCCCAGCGAAGCGGGGTGCAGCCCCTGGGCTGGCGCGCCCTCCACCAGGGCGGCCGGCCCGTGCTCGTGCAGGGCGGCCGCCTCGCGGCTCCAGATCCGCAGGACCCGGCGGGCGGCCTCGCGCGCTCGGCTCCCCTCCTCGGAGCGCAGGTCCACCGCGACCAGGTGGACGTGGGCGGGTGTGGGTGTCAGCAGTGCCGGAGGCAGGCCGTCGCGGTCCCCCGCCCGGGAGCGGGCGGGGGCGAGTGCGGCGTCGCGGTCCGCGGTGTCGCGGGACTCGGTGAAGGCCGCCCCGGTCACCGTCCCGGTGGCCAGGCCGGCGACCCCGGCGGCACCCGCGGCGGCGAGGACGTCGCGTCGGCGGTGCCCGTCGGCGGTCTCGGCGGGGCCCTTCACAGCTGGGCGTCCGCGAGCGCCGGGAGGAGGGCGGCGATCTGATCCGCCTCGGTGCCCTCGTCGAACATGCCCGCCGCCTCGCCGCCGGGCAGCAGGACCACGATGCGACCGCCGTGGGTGACCAGGTACTGCCCCTCGGTCTCCTGTGGGGCGTCGATGGGGATGCCGTAGTCGCCCGCGGCCTCGACGGTGGCGTCGATGTCCCCGCGCACGCCCTGGAAGGAGGGGTCGAATCGATCCAGCCAGGAGCGGAGCTGCTCGTCGGTGTCGCGGGCGGGGTCGGTGCTCACCATGACGACGTCGTAGTCGTCGGCGGAGTCCTCGGCCTGCCCCAGGGCCAGGTCGATCTCGGCCATGGTCATGGGGCACACGTCCGGGCAGCTGGTGTAGCCGAAGAAGAGCAGGGTGAGCCGGTCGTCGGCGACGTCGGTGAAACTCCAGGGCTCACCGTCGACGGTCGCCAGGTCGATGTCGGAGGCCGCCATCGGTTCGTCGGACAGGTCGAGGTAGTAGTCGGCCTCCGCGACGGGATCGCCGGTGGCGCAGCCGGCGGCCAGGGTGAGGGCGGCGGCGCAGAGCACCGCGGCCAGAGCGCGTGCGGGACGGGAGATCATGGTGGTGGTTTCTCTCATGGTCGGTGGCCGGCCGTCGGACGGCCGGGTGCTCTCGGAACGGGGCGGGGCGCCGGGGCCCCGCCCCGGGGAAGCGGGCTCAGGCCGCCTGGCGCAGCATCTGGGCGAGGTCGCGGCGGCCGCGGGACACCCGGGAGCGCACGGTGCCGATGGGCGCGCCGATGGCCTCGGCCGCCTCGGCGTAGGGCATCCCCTGGATCTGGGTCAGCACGAAGGCCGTCCTGCGGTCCTCGGGGAGGGCGTCCAGCAGGTCCAGCAGGGCGAGGTACTCGTCGAACCGGCCCGGCTCGGCGAGGGTGCCCGACTCGGTCCAGGTGTCCACGGTCTCGTGGCGCGGGACGCGGTTCTGGGACCGGTAGCGGTCGGCCACGGTGTGCCGCGCCACGGAGAACAGCCAGGAGCGGACCGGGGCGCGGCCGGCGTAGTGGTCCAGGCCGCGCATGGCGCGCGAGAAGGTCTCCTGGGTCAGGTCGTCGACCCACGAGGGATCGACCCGGCGGGCGATGAAGCGTGCCACGTCGTCGCGGGTGCGTGCGAAGAGGGCGTCCAGTGCCTCGCGGGTGCCTTCCTTGGCGCGCAGGGCCAGGACCGTCAGTTCACCGTGCTCGTTCCCGGCGGCGGTCCTGTCCGCGGCAACCCGCCGGTCGGACGCCGCGGGCCCGTCGGCGGCCGCACGCCTGTCAGAGGCGGCGGTCCTGTCGGACGCCACGCGCCCATCGACCGCCGCGGGTCCGTCGGGCACGGCTGAGGGGGAGGTCTCACAGAGGGAGAGCATGTCCGTTCTTTCTGTCGCCGTCCGCGGTCGCCGGCTCCCGCGCCGGCGGGTTCCGCGGTACTCGTCGGACGGCCGCGTCGGCGGCACGCCCGGAGTGGGGAGAAGGGTCGGTACGGGCGCCCGAACGGCGCGCTTGACCGTTCCCCGACACGGCGGAGGCAGGTGTCGGATCCACGCGGCGGAGGACGGGTCACGGCACGGGAGGCCGCGCCCCGGCGTTCCGGCGGGTGCGGCGAACGCGGGGTCTCAGGCGGGGAGCGACGCCGGCGGCCCGCGCAGGATGAGGCTGTGCCGCAGGTAGGGCAGTCGGATACGGACGCACGCGTCGGCGGCCCGCAGGCGCGGGACCACCGGTCCGCGCGGCGCGGGCGGTCCGCCCAGCACCAGCAGCAGCGGCAGGAGGGAGAGCGCCATGAAGCGCAGGAAGGCGAACAGGGCCGTCTCCCCCTGGCGCAGCCACCAGGCACTGACCAGCGCGGAGACGACGTGCATCCCGATCATCGTCCAGGCGGGCATCGCCGCGTCGGCCACCGCGAGGTCCGCGTGCGACGCGCTGTGCGGCGTCCCGAAGGAGCCGACGTAGCTGAAGGTCACGTGTAGGGCGAACTGGCCCCAGAGCATCCACCCGGTCAGGGCCGCCCAGCCCTGGCGGTGGTTCGACGCCGCCCAGGCCATCGCGAACACGACGGGCATACCGAGCAGCAGGCCCAGGAGCGGAACGTCGTGCCCGGAGCTGAGCGCGTGCCCGTGTGCGGACAGGCTCGCGCACACCAGGGTGAACACCCCGGCGCGCAGCGGACGGCACGCACTGTTCTCGCTCATCTCCCGCATATCGTCCCACCGCCGTCGCCGATGGCTCCAGCGGGGCGGGGCGAACGCCTCCTCCGGTCCCCGCCGCCGGGGACCTGCCGGGCGGGGTCCGCCCGGCACGGCCGGGAGGCGGGGCCGGGAGGCGGGGCCGGGGCGCGTGTTCAGCGGGCCTGGCCGCTACACCTTCCGGGAGAGGCCGAGGTCGGCGTCGGCCTTGCGCGTGGCGGAGGAAGGAGTGAGCGACGACGCCGAGCGCAGGCCCCAGAACAGCCCCTGGAGGAGGTGGCGCGGCGCCCTGAGCGTCCAGTGATCGATGCCGTGGCTCTCGTACGTGGCGTTGAAGCGGTGTGTGTACGCCCGGAAGGCCGACGGGGAGGACTCGATCCGGCGTGCGGAGACCCCCGCCCGCATCCGGGGCACGTAGGCGACACGGATACCGGTCTCCTTGAGGTGCACCGCCAGGTCGATGTCCTCGTGCAGGACGTCGTCGTGGTCCGGGCAGGCCGAGCCCTCGATCGCTCGCCACGCCTGGGCCCGGATGGCCATGTTGCTGCCGTAGAGGAACGGGCAGCGGCTCTTGCCCAGATGCCAGAGCGGACGCCGCACGAGGTCGTCCGAGACGGAGGAGGAGCCGAACAGGGGCACGTCGTAGTAGGTGACCGGGCCGGTGACGGCTCCGATCGCCGGATCGCCCATGGCCCTGGACACGTGCTCGACCCAGTCCGGAGCGATGACGGAGTCCGCGTCGATGCGTCCGATGATGTCACCCCGCGCCGCGGCGAACCCCGCGTTGCGCGTGGGGACGAGCCCCTGGACGTCGAACTGCCGCAGGATCCGCACCCCGGCGCCGGGGTGGGACTCCGCCACGCGCCGGGCGACCGCCGCCGTGCCGTCGGTCGACCGGTTGTCGACCACGATGACCTCCCGAGGGGCCTGGGTCTGCCGGAGTGCGGCGAGCAGGCACCGCTCGATGGTGGTCTCCTCGTTGAACGCCGGGATGACCAGCGACACCGTCGGTGGCGGCGTCACCGGCCGAGCCGACCTCACGCGCCGTCTTCTCGGGATTTCGATGCCGGCCACGGCCGTCCTCTCCTTCGTCCGCCGGTGGGGGCGCCGCGGAGACGACACCCCGGTCCGGTTGCCACCCCGCCCGGCCGCGGTGTTCCGTCGGCACCGCAGCGCGCTCGAAGTGCTCGGGGCACTTCGCGGCGAGGTGAGCGGTCAACTGGTTCCTTGGTGCGAACCCCGGTGTGTCCGGCGTCGGGGAACCGGCTCCGGAGCTCCGAGACCATGGGACATCAGGGAGGGCAACGGACGGCGCGGTCTCCGTGACCGGAAGGCGAACACCCGGCGACCTGGCAGGCGAGCGGCCCACGACGGCTCGGATCGGGGGCATGGGGCGGTCGGGGCGAGGGGGCGAAGGAGCCGACTGGGTCGAGGGGACCAAGGAACCGACCGAGGCGAGGGGCCGACCTGGCCGAAGCTGACCGAGTCGACCGCGTCGAGGCGACCGGGCACGGGAGCCGACCGGGGTGTGAACTGCTCCCCGGAAGTTGGACCGGGAAGTCCAGTTCCATCGACCGGGGAGCAGTTCGGGTGAGGGGGGCCAAGCGGCCGACCGGGCCGAGACCGGCCGAACCCGGGCCCTGCACTCCCCCGCCGTCGGGACGGCCGCCGGGACGACCGCCCCGATTCCACGGCCGCGCCGCACCCAGAGCCCCGCGCGACCTCAGGCCGGGGCGGGCGGTTCGTCCTCGGGAGCCAGGACCTCGCGCAGCTCGGCCCTGTCGCGCACACCCAGTTTGCGGTAGGCGGCGGCGAGCTGGTTGTTGACCGTGTTGGGGGAACTGCCGAGCCGGTGGGCGATCTCCTTCGAGGTCAGGCGGCGTGCCGCCAGGAAGGCGACCTCGGACTCCCTGGGGGTGAGCAGCACGGACCGGTCGGGCACGGCCGACCACAGGGCCGGTCCCCGTCCGATCCGGGCGGCGCGCGCGTTCCACAGGTCCGCGGCCCGCCGGTCTCCGTCCGCCGAGGACCAGCGGGCCATGATGAGCGCGGTGTCCGCGGCGGTGGCGCCCATGCCCAGATCCGTCGCGCGCGCGAACAGGTCCGCCGCCGCCTCGGGGTCGCGGTGCTCCACCGCCGCCGCGTGTTCCTGGATGAAGGCGGCGAGGCCGCCGCCCGCGGCGTCGGCGGCCTCCTGTACGAGCTTGGCCACCGGCCCAGTACGGCCGAGCCGCGCGGCGCAGTGCGCCAGCATCCCCGCCAGGAACACGTGCCGGGCGTCGAGCAGGTACCGGGCGCCCTCCGCCAGCGTCGCGGCGGCTTCCTCCGGCCTGCCCGAGGCCCGCTCGTCCCACGCCCGTGCCCATGTCAGCTGCATCCTGACCTTGGGGTCGGCCAGGCTCGCCTCGCTGATGGCGCTCCGGTGGATCCCGGCCTCGCCCGGCCTGCCCACGGCGGTGCAGGCGGCCGTGGCCAGGGCGAGGGCGGCTGGCAGCAGGCCCATGGGATCCCGCCAGCGAAGGTGCCGGACGGCTGATGCGGCCAGTGCGTGGGCGCGCTCGGCGTCGTCGGTGAGGAGTTCGGTGAGTCCGAGCGCGTACTCCCAGGTGCCGCGCATCTGGGGGTGTTCCAGCGTGCAGGAGCGGATCGCCTGCTCCAGCGCGCCGCGGGTGGCGACGACGTCCCCTGTGTAGGACAGTGCCATGTACCCGGCGAGGCGCGTCATCTGGTCGGCCGCGGGCAACTGCTCCCGGTGCCCGGGCAGGACCTCCTCCAGTCGGCGCAGGAGTTGTTCCACCTCCGCCAGGGGGCCCGTGATCACCGTCGCCATCACCGTGACCAGCAGGGCGTGGGCGTACGCGGTGTCCTGGGACGCGGTGACCGGTGGGGCCAGAACCGCGTGCAGGCCGCCGACCATCCGCCACTGGAAGGCGTCGTGTTCCAGCCGGACGGTCTCCACGGGATCGCTGACGCGCTCCAGCGCCTCCTGGAGGAGGTGGGCGGCGTCGGCCGCACGGTGGTGGCGTGTGGCCAGGTGGTGCGCCTTCGCCCGAGCCGCCGTCGAGGTCTCGGTGTCGGTTCGCGCGCGCTCCAGTGCGAGGTCGAGGTGGCGGTCGGCCAGGTCGGCTTCGCCCAGTGCCGAGGCGCTCCGCCCGGCCACGCTCAACGCCCGGACGTCGCCGGGGGCGCTCTCCAGCGCACGGGTGGCGATCCTCAGGGCGAGGTCGTGCCGCATGAGCGCGTGGGCGTGTTCGGCGGTCGCCGCGGCCGCTTCGGTGGAGACGGGGTCACCGGACTCCACGGCCAGGATCACGGACCGCCTGGTCAGGTCGGCGGCCCGCGCGGGGGCGACCGACTCCGCCGCCGAGGCGAGCAGCTCGGCCGCCCGCCTGCGGTGCCTGCGCCGGTGGGTGTCGGGGACGCGGGCTCGCAGAGCCTCGTCGTAGAGGGGGTGTGCCAGGTGCAGCCATCCGTCGGTTTCCGCCGCGACCCTCTCGCCGATGAGGTGGTCCCACTCGTGGTGGGCGAGTGCTGACACGGGCAGTTCTCCCGCCGCGGCGAGGACCGAGGCGAGCGCGAGGTCGTGCGCGGGCAGGGCGTGCAGGTGGGAGCCGATGAGCTGCGTCAGCCGGCTCGTGGGGCGCAGGGGGCCGTTCAGGTCCCATCCGTGGACGGTGTGCACGAGGGTTCCCTCGGCGCGCGAGCCGCGCACGAGTTCCCGGATGTGCAGAGGATTGCCCTCGGCGCGGGCGGCGATCGCCGCGGCGGCCCCGGGGGTGAGGTGCCCGTCCATGACCTGCCCGGCCATCCGCACCGACTCGGTCTCCGAGAGCGGGGACAGCGTGTGCGCGGTCAGGCTGCCGTGGTCGTAGAGTTCGCGGACCGCCCCGGGGGCCTCGGTGAGCCGCCGGGTCGTGACCACCGCGCGCAGGTGCGTGTCGCGGACCAGGTGGGCCGTGGCGAACAGCGAGGCCGGGTCCAGTGCGTCGACGTTGTCCACGAGCAGGATCGCCACGGACCGCCGTTGGGCGAGGTAGGAGATCAGGCGCGCGGTGGGCGAGGACTCCTCCCGCGTGGCCTGCGCCACCGACGGTTCGAGGCCGGCGAACGCTCCCAGGGGGATGTCCGCGCCGATGGTGGAACCGGAGACGAGGAGGGGAACGAGGCCGGCGGTTCGCAACTCCCCCGCCAGGTCGCGGAGCAGATGGCTCTTGCCGATGCCTCCGGGGCCCTCCACCAGGTGTGCGCGGCGCGTTCCGGTCCGTGACGACAGTGCGGCGACCAGGTCGCGCCGTTGGTGTTCGCGCGGGGACCGCGGCTCCGGTCCGTGAGCCATGACGAGGGAGCCTAACAGCGATCGATGCCTTGCGGCCGGTCCCGCGTGGGGCCGTAGTCAGAAATTCACCATGGTGGCACCGCGGTGCGCGTCACTACCTTGTCCTTCGGCGCGCCGGGAGCCGGGAAGTGTCGTCCGGCCCGGGCTTCGGCGGGGCGGCACCGCCGGTGGGCCCCGTGCTCGGTGGACCCCGTGGCCGCCGCCCGCCGCGGTCGACCTCCACCGCGGACACCGCCTGCCGCATCCAGCCCTCCCTGACCACTCGACACGTTTCGGAGCACACCATGCACCACCGACGCCTGGACCCTGCCCTGCTGCTGGCCCTCGCCCTGGTTCCGGCCGCGAGCGCCTGCTCGGCCCTGGGCACCGGCGACGAGGACACCACTCCCCAGGACGACGCGTCCGTCACGGACGAGGCCGCCGCTGAGGAGGCCGCCGCTGAGGAGGCCGCCGCTGAGGAGGGCGCGCAGGAGGAGTCCGACGGCGGCGACGCCGGCACCGTCCTGGGCACGGTCTCCGTGGACGGTGTGGAGTACGAGATCACCGAGGTCCGCAACTGCGTTCCGCTGGAACAGGCCGGCGTGGAACGGGAAGTGGAACTGCAGGGCCGTGGTTCCGTCGACGGCGAGACGATCCAGGTCGACGCCTACGTGCAGACGATCGGCGGGGCGCCGATGGACAGCATTTCCTGGTCGGGCCCCGAGGGGGTGTTCGGTTCCAACCAGGGGGCGACGGGTTCCGGTCAGGAGGTGGCGCTGGAGGTCTCCGGGAGCCAGGCCACCGGGAGCGCCGTCCTGAACGACGCCCTGGCGGGGACCGAGACGGTCTCCGTCGAGTTCACCCTCCCGGTACCGGACGAGCTGGTCGACTGCCACGTCTGAGCGTGCCCGCGGCGGTCCCGGCCGCGGACCCGCGCACGCCAGCGACACCACCTACACCTTGCGGCCTCCGACACTCCGATGAGGCACGCGTTCGCGGGTACCGGATCGGCTACCAGGACGACGTGCCGACGAGCAGGGGCTCTCGGGGCGGTCGACGTCACCACGAGACGTTCCGCAGGACAGGGGGCCGGGACGACCTCCCGCTCTCCGTCCGGCAGACCCTCGTCCAGTCAAACCCGGGTGGCCACTTCCGGCCTTCGCCGGACAAGCCCCTCCGCCGCCACCGAACCGGCTGGCATCCTGACGCCGACGACACGGTCCCGCAGGAGGGCACAGGATGCGCGAGAGACTGCTGGGGACCGTGTTCGAGCGCGTGAGCCGTCAGGTGTCGGGCGCCGACCCGGCCGAGCTGTGGGAGCCGGCGGCGGTCGCCGAGGTCGGACGGCTGATGGAACAGCACGAGGCCGCACCCGGCGACCTGGAGACCGCCTTCGTCCTCGGGTGGGCGCGCTGGGCCCGCGCGGAGGCACTGTCCGGGGAGGAGCGCGAGGTCGAGCGGGCGGCCGCCGTGAGACTCCTGGGGCAGCACTTCGTCCTCGGCCTCGAGCCGCTGCCCGGCGACCTCCTGCCCCTGCTCGCCGAGCGGGCCTTCCCCAGCGCGGTGATCGCACTGGACATGGCGGCCGCGCTCCACGACGTCCCGATCGTGGACTCCGCGGTCGAGCAGTGGGAACGCATCGCCACCGCCACGCCGCCGCACGACGTCGATCGGGCCGCCGCCCTGAGCAACCTCGGCAAGGCCCTGAGTCTGAAGGCCGGCCGCACCACCGACCCCGCGCTCCTGGACCGCGCCGTCGCGGCCACGGCCGCCGCCGTACACACGGCCGAGCGCAGGCCCGAACCACCCGCGGACCTGGCCGGGTTCCTCGCGAACCTGGGCCTGCTCCGCATCGTCCGGTTCTGGCGCACCGGCGATCACGACGACCTGGCTCAGAGCGTCGTCCGCCTCGAACAGGCCGCCGAGACCGCCCCGGAGGGCGACCCCGTCCGCATCAGGGCCCAGATCAACCTGTGTGTGGCACTGCGCACGCGCTTCGAGCACACCGGTGACGAGTCCGCCCTGGACGACGCGGTCCGGTTCGGCCGACGCGCCCTGCGCGCCTGCCCCGACGAGGGAGCCGAGCGGGCCCTGGCCCTGTACTCGCTCGGCGGCACCCTGCACGCCCGCTACCTCTGCACTGGCGACACCGAGGACGCGAACGACGCCGTCACCGCCCTGCGCGCCGCTGCCGCCGCGCTCGCCGAGGACGATCCGCACTGGGGCACGGCCTCCCACGCGCTCGGCGCGGCGCTGGTCTCGCGGTTCTTCGGCACGGGGAACCGGGAGGACCTGGAACAGGCGGTGCGGGCGACCGGTGCCGCGGTCCTGGCCACTCCGGGGGACCACCTGGACCTGCCCGTCTTCCTCAACGGGCTGGCACGCGCCCATCTGGCTCGGTACCGCGGTGGCGACGGGGGTGGCCTGGACCAGGCAGTCCTGGCCATGCGCCGTGCGCTCACGCTGGTACCGCACGGCCACTCCATGGTGCCCGCGCACCGCGCGCTCCTGGCCGAGGCCCTGCACGACCGCTTCGCGCACCGGGGCGACCCGGACGACCTGGACGAGGCCGTGGAGACGTTCGAGGCCGCCTCGTCCGAGGGCTTCGACGCGACGCCGGAAGGAGCCCGCGTCCTGCTCGCGCTGGGCGGCGCCCTGGACGACCGGTGGCGGCTCACGAGCCGGCCCGCCGACCGCGAGGCGGCACGCGTGGCCTTCGAGCGGGCGTGGAAGCCGGAGTCGGCGCCCCCGACCCTGCGGATCAGCGCCGCCCTCGCCGTCGCGGAGACCACGAACGATCCCACCCGGGCGAGCGAGGTCCTGGACGCCGCCGTGCGCCTGCTGGTGCGGGCGGCGCCGCGCAGCCTCCGCCGCGGCGATCAGCAGAACACGCTCGAACGCTTCCCCGGGCTGGCGGCCCGGGCCGCCGCGGCGGCGCTGAGCGCCCCGGGCGGCACCTCCGCCGACCGGGCGGTCCGCGCGCTGGGAGCCCTGGAGACCGGTCGCGGGGTCCTCATCGGCCAGGCACTCGACGTACGCGGCGAGCTCACCGACCTCTGGCACGACCACGCGGACCTGGCCGAGCGCTTCGTCAGACTGCGCGACCTCCTGGACGGTTCCGCGTTCGCGGGCGTCGTCCCCTCCACCCGCACCCTCGCCGCCGAACCCGCGCTCGCGGCGGTGGCGGGCGGTCCCGGCTCGTCCGGCGAGGGGCCGACCGCACGCGCGTGGTCGCCGGGGGCGGGCCTGGACCGGCGGGAGCTCACCCGTGAACTCGACACGCTCGTCGAGCGCATCCGCCACGAGACCGGCCTGACCGGCTTCGGCCTGCCTCCCGGGCCGGACGAGCTGCTGGCCGCGGCCGACAGGGGACCGATCGTGGTCCTGAACGCCAGTCCCGAGCGGTGCGACGCCCTCCTGCTCACCGGGTCCGAGATCCGGCACCTGCCCCTGCCCGACGTGACCCACCGCGACCTGACGGACCGGGTCCAGGCTCTGCGGCGGACGCGTTCGGCGGCCGGGCTGAACCAGGAGACGGCCGGTGGTGGCGCACCGCAGGAGACGCTCTCGGAGACCCTGGCCTGGCTGTGGGACGTGGCCGCGGGCCCCATCCTGGACGCCCTCGATCTCACCGGCACGGAGCAGGATCCGCCGCGGATCTGGTGGGTGACCGGCGGACTGTTCGGGCAACTGCCGGTCCACGCCGCCGGCCACCACACCTCCCGCCCCGAAGGACCCCCGCGCACCGTCATGGACCGCGCGGTCTCCTCCACCACGCCCAGCGTTCGGTCCCTGCGCCACGCACGCGACCGCGAGAGGGCCGCGGCGCGCGGGGAGAGGGGGCACGCACTGGTCGTCGCGATGCCCGGGGTGCCGGGCCAGGCCGACGCTCCCCTGCTCAAGCATGTGGAGGAGGAAGCGGCCAGGGTCGTCGGCCATCTGCCCGACGCGGTCGCACTGGGGATGGACGGCACCGCCGCCGGCAGCGAGGCGGTCCTGGACGTCCTGCCCGACTGCGCGGTGGCGCACTTCGCCTGCCACGGCGCGAGCCACACCAGCGATCCCTCGCTCAGCCGGCTGGTGCTCGCCGACGACGCCTCCTCCCCGCTGACGGTCGCCCGGCTGGCGACGGTCAGCCTCGACCGGGCCCGCCTCGCCTACCTCTCGGCGTGTGAGACGGCCGCCGTGCAGGTCCCCGACCTGTGGGACGAGTCCATCCACGTCTGCACGGCCTTCCAACTGGCGGGGTTCCCCCATGTGGTGGGCACGCTGTGGCCCATCGACGACGAGGTCGCGGTGGTCGTCGCCGACGAGTTCTACCGCCGTCTGTGCGCGGACGGCGGCGAGCCCGATCTGACCCGTGTGCCGCAGGCGCTGCACGGCGCCGTCCGAGCGGTCCGCGACGGCGCGGGCCTACCGCCGGAACTGGCCGGGTGGGACCGGACGGCCGCGCCCCTGCTCTGGGCGGCCTATCTGCACATCGGTGCCTGAGCATGGGGCCGTCCGCGATATGGAGGGTGGGCGCGCGGTGACCGGTGGTGGGGTGTGGTCGCGGTCGGCTCGTCGCGCCGGACGGGGAGGCGGTGTCCGGCCGCACGGCGCGGCTGCCCCGGGCCGATCACGTGCGCTGTGGAAGCCGTGGCCACATCCGGAGCCGCGCAAATGAGGCGCCGGACGATCCCTACTCGTCGGCTCCGGACGCGGGGGCGTCCGTACCTCCGGTGCTCGGACCCCGGGGGAAACCGGCGCGCAACCGGTTCGACAGGTCCTGCCCGACCTGTGTCGTGAGCAGCCCGCCGTAGTCCACACCGACCCGCTCGGCCAGATCGCCCGCGTGCAACCGCACCGACGCCTCCACCAGGGTCGCGTACGCCTCGGTCGCCGACCGCGTCCGCCACCACCCCAGCGCGCACAGGACCGCGAACACCAGCACCGCGGGGAGCCACCACACCACCAGCCCCAGATACAGCACCCCCCACGCCACCAGGGCGACGGCGCGCCCCAGGCCCTGCCGGGCCTCGGTGATCTCCGCACGCACCGGGTCGGGCAGCACCAGCCACAGATGCGGCCACACCACCGCCAGATCCAGGTCGTGATCGCGGTCCAACCGCTGGGCCACGGCGTGCAACCGGTCCCCGCACCAGGTCGGACGCTGCGGCTCCTCCACACTCGTCCTCGCCATCCGGTCATAGGCGACCTCGAAGGTGTACCCCTCAGCCGACCGGAACGCGTGATCGGGGGATCGGGCCTGCTCCACGGCCGCGTAGCGCCCGGCCCACCTTTCCCGGCGCCACCCGACGACAGGCGCCACCACGCGGGGCAGGAACCAGGGCCAGGACGCCCAGTCCGCGGCGAACCACACCCGCTCGAGAGCGGCCGACACCCCCTGGGCCGCGAGCCCGACCAGGGCACTGGCGGCCACCACAGCGACGAACACCACCACCTGTCCGGCCACGGTGTCGATGCGCGGGTCCTCGGCCCAGGCGGTGATCTGGTCGACGAGGTGTCCCAGGTCCCACGGGTGGACCTGCCCCAGCGTGCGCGCGCCCACGGCCGCCGCCACGTACAGGGCCCCGGGCAGGGCGAGCAGGGTCAGCCACTTCTCGGTGAGCTTCGTGCCCAGCGCCGTCAGCAGCCCGTCCACCGCCTAGGCTCCGGCGCCGGGTGCCAGCCGCGCACCGTCGACGTGGCAGGTGGGCGCTACCTCGGCAGGGGTCGGCCTCCAGGTCCGGGCGCACCGGTTCCGGGGGCAGCGGTGGTCGGCCGCGGCCGGCCGGGCGCGGCCGATACCGGCCGCGCTCAGCCCCCGTAGCTCCGGGGGCAGGACCGGCTCGGCGCTGAAGGAGTACAGGCCGTGCTCGATGCCCGATATCGTCAGGGCGGTGTGCAGGAGCCGCAGGTCCGGGGCCGGATCCCGGCCCGCGCGTGCCGCGTCCAGGACCCGGTCGACCAGCACGGGGCCCGAGGGACGGTGGCTCAACCGGTCGCGGATGTCATGGGCGCTTTCACAGACGATGGCCAGCATGGTCCGGACCTCGTCCGGTGCTGTCTGCGGAGCCTGGTTCACACGGTTCCTTTCCGCTCACGGGGAGTCGGCGGGCGAAGGATGAGGGGACGTGCGCGCCATCAGAGTATCGGCGCGAACCCCTCCCCTACGGCGATTTCGTGAACCAGGGGGCAAGGCGGCCGAAGGCACCGGAGCAGTGGTCCTCCGCCGCGTGCACGCGACCACAGTGGGTCACCCACGGCCACGATGCGGGCCGTGCCCCTCGGCACGCCCGAAGGCCGCCACGTCCGACGCCATCGGCGATCCGACCCACCCAGAAAGGTGACGCACATCGCGGTGGATCGTTCGACCGGTCGATCGAAAGGGACAACGCAGTCAGCCACCGGAGAGCATGCTCTTCATCCTCGCAACATCAACGAGAGCCTCTGCCTTGTCGTCTTCGTCAATCCAACCATTCCAGTACTGGTGAGACTCGTTCTCCATCACTTGCAGAACGCGTAGCGCGATGCCGCAGATGCCGACCAGCGAGTCCCTACGGAACCAGTTCTCCATTCCGGGGTGATCCTCCGCTCCGGAGAAAACGGGATTTCCCGAGATTCCGACCGCGACCAGCGCGACACCGGCCAGGGCTTCTGCAGGATCCACGGATCCGGCGGGTGCGAGCACACTCACCAGAAGCCGTTCCCTACCTCCAGAGTCCATCGGTGCCAATGCCTCCAAGAGGTCCTCAGCCGTATCATTCTCGAAAACCCCGGCTCCCCAGGTACCCATGTCAGCTCTCAAGAGACATCATCGATCATTGCCATGCGCATCCAGGACGTGCTTGTCACCTCCCTCCACGGGAATGAAGGCACCATCGGGGCATACGCATTTCTCCACTCCAAACCAGCGAGGGTTGACGCCAATAAGGGCATACCCAGCTTGATGTGTCGATCCAGCAGCACACGGTTGGTACACATGTGAACCGCACCGGGAGCTGAACGAGCACTCCACCAAAGCGAGGCCCCATGGGCGTCGACGCGTACTGGGCCGTAGAACGTCACGTCTTTGGCGTCGAGCCATGGCTCCCGTGTGTGGCCCCCTTCCCTTCCGCACGATGACGGGCGCGCACGGCAACGGTCTCTCGTCGCGAGGCCGGCTCAGACCTGACCGGTGTACTCGGCGAGGTTGACGTAGACGTCTTCCAGCAGATGAGCGGGAAGTCGGCCAACGTAGTCCCCGATGTCGTACTTTGCGATGGGTTGCACAGCCGCCACACGAATCCAGCACTTCTTCTGCACATTGCCGACACCTTGGCTGAGTTTCACGCAGTACCGGGTCCTGCGGGAGGACTGGCTCGAACACGGGGCCACCAGGACGATCGGCCAGTCGGGGTTCTCGTGCTCGGCGTCGCCGCTGATCACAACGACGGCGCGCCGCGGGTGCGGGTCCCGGTCGTAGTCAGGGGGCAGGGTGAGAAGGCGGTCGGGAACCCAGTAGATCCCGCCGCGTTTGATCGGGGGCTTCACTCCTCACCCAGCGCCTTCGCGGTCGCTCGGCGACGGGCCTCGGCGGACTCGGCCATCTCCGCGAGAAGGTCGTCCCCCACGCCCGGGTCGGATTCAGCGGGGGCTCTGTCGGCCAACCGCGCCTTGTAGCGCTCCTTGAGGGCGGCGTACTGCTTGCGGCGCCTGGCGCGGTTCAGGTCCAGGAGCACCCCGCGTTCTCCCTCGGACCGGGCCTGCACCATGGGGGCGGTTTCGTAGACCAGATCTCTCAGCTGGGCGGCGGACCTGTCACCGTGTTCGGCGACGACTCCGCCGAGCACGGTCAGCGACGCGGGTTCGAGAGGTGCGTCGACATCCTCGACCAGCCGGAGCCGCACTTCTCCGCAGGGGCTCTGCGGGTCCTGTGTGCGCTCGATGATCCCGGAGGCGACCAGAGCGTCCTCGACCCGGTACTGGGCCGGGTCGAAGGGCCCGTGGTTCTCCCACCTCCAGGTCGCGCCACTGAAAGCGACGCCTCCGTTCTCGACCGCGGAAAGGTCGGCGAGATAGAGGAGCTTGGCGATCTTGGTCCGGTCGAGGGTGTACCCCTGGTCCCGCGCGACCCGGAGCAGAGAGAGCACGGAGCGCAGCAGCGGGTCTTCTGGCTGGCTGAAGATCATGCCGTGCATCACCTCCGCCTCACACGAAGAGATCGTCATACCGAGTCACTTTCCAGCTTAGGGGGTGGTCTGCTGAACGCTGCGGGTGCCATGCGGAAGACCTCTTCATCATGGCAGGCACACCCCGGGCGCGGTGGGAGAACACAGTAAATTCCCATGCCCTGACGGGGTACGACCGATCAGATGGTGGCGTGGTCGTGGCAGGATTCCACGAAGAATGGATAGGAGAGCCACAACAGGGGGTGGGGCGCACCCGGCACCGAGTCGGCCGGTAGGGGGCCTCAGACCTTGTTCCAGCTTCCGCAGCTGCTCGTCTCGAAGGCGTAGTCGGAGGCGGCGATCGTCACGACCTGCTGTCCACTGCCGAAGTCGTTGGCGATGATCGAGTCCAGCGTGCCCTCGGCGTTCGACAGACGTGCCCAGTAGCAGGACCCGACGTCCTCGGAGCGGTAGGTACCCGGCAGGACCTCCTCGTTGACCAGGAAAGTTCCGTCTCCGGGGATCGTCTCCAGCTCCGCCTGGGCCTCGGCCTCGTCCAACTCCCCCTCGCGGGTGTCGAGCCCCTCCTCGCGCTCGTCGAGCTCCTCACTCTGGGTGTCGAGCTCCGTCGAGAGCTCACTGAGTTCGCCGTCGCGCTCGTCCAGCCCTTCTTCCCGCTCGTCCAGTTCCCGGAACGGGGTTTCGAGCTGCTCGACCTCGGCGCGTAGTTCGCTGACGGTTTCCTCGTAGGAGGTCTCCCGTTCCCTGGCTTCGCTCATCTCGATCCCGAGGGTGTCGTGTTCCTCGGCGAGTTCGATATAGGCGGAACTGTTCTCCGGGTTCCGGGCGTAGAAACCGAGAACGAACCCGGCCATGAGGGTGGCGGCCGCCGACACGAGCGCCCACCGGCGTTCGACGCGGGGCCTTTCCTGGGACCGACCGTCCTTCCGAGGGTCCTCAGGTGTGTCCGAAATGACCGCTCACCTCTCTCCCGCTGGACGAACCGCCCATGCCGCAACATGGGTGAGGTCCTTCAACAGTAGATCCCGGTGCGGCGAAGGAACAGGTCAGGAACCGTTGATGGCCGCCATCGGCCGATCCGGCCGAAGACCGCCCGTATCCGACGCGCGTGCTGTACGCACCGGCCCCCGGAGCGCGCCACGGTGCTCCGGGGGACTCGCTGCCTCTGGGTCTCAGACCCTGCTGTGGTCACGCAGGAGAGAGATCATGCTCTTCAACTGGACCACACAGTCCGGTGGCAAGGGATCGGGGTTGAAGTGCATGATGTCATTACGGATCTTGACGATGACGCCGAGCTGCTTGATGAAGGCCGCCCGGTCGACAGGCCAGCCCAACCGATTCCACCCCTCGGGGTTCTCCAACACACTCTTGTAGTGCCCCATGGTCATGTTGTTGGCCGACACCAGGTCTTTCGGTCTCTCGCCCTCCGGCGAACACAGCGTGTTGATCAGACTCATCGGGATGTTCTCCGCGACGGTACGCCGGAGCAGAGTGTCGATGACCCCGATGAGCAGGAAGGGGATGGCGGCCTCGCTGTAGCGCTGGGCCACATCGGTCGTGGTCACGATGCCGCTGACCTGCCCGTCGTTCCCGTTGACGAATACGAAGCCCTTGTCCTGGATCTCCGGGATCACTTCCAGCAGTTCTCGGTGTGACTCCACCGGGTCACAGGGCTCGATCGCCTGCGTCAGCGAGCAGTTCGGGTCCGAGTTCATAGCTCGAGCCATACTCTTCCAGGTGATGGCTCCGCACAGAACCGGATTCTTGCTCCTGCTGAAAACCGGGACCTGGGAATAGTCCTTGAGCAGCATGAGGGTGAAAGCCGCCTGGAGGTCGGCGTTCTCCTTGACCCCTTCGATCCCCGCTCCGGCGCTCGGCAAGGCCCCCACGGTCGGGCTCAGGCGCTCGTGCCCCTCCACACTGTGCACGAGCTTGATCGAGTCCGCCGGCTGTGCCTGCATCAGACCGGGCCGCGCTGTCAGACCGTGATTGGCCAGGTCGACCTCGACCAACTGCATGAGCTCCTGACTCCTGCGTTTGGCGCCCCACAGGCCGATGAGTTCCCGAAGCTGGAAGCTCTCCGGAACGTGCTCGTCCGCACGTCTGCGGGCCCGCTTCAACTTCTTGTGCCGCTCCAGCGAGAGACTGAGGTGGCCATCACCGGTGTCGCTCTTCTTCGTCTGGCGCGCCATCCGGTCGAGGAGCTCCTGACGCAGCGTGTCAAGGGTCTTGCCGTCGCTTATTCGAACCCAGGAAGTCCACCCTTCGGTATGGGCACCGGACGTGACCTCCCGAGCCGCCTTATCTGGCGAGTTGGACTTACGATCCCCCGCGACGTCGGCGGCATGCGCGTGGTGCGCAAGTGGTTCGCCTCCCGCGAGAGGACGCCGGTGGGCAAGCGGCGCGGATCGCCGCTCGACGACATCCGCCCCGAGCGCTGAACACCACGGTTCACCGACGACCTCCTGCACCTGGTCACCGTCCTGACCCGGCTTGTCGACCTGGAGCCGCGTCAGCACGAACTCCTCGACCGTGTCCTGAGCGGTCCCCTCATCACAACCCGAGACCTCACCGGAGCCAGGGTGCTGCCCGTCAAACCCGGCTATCGCAAAGCACCCCGAACGGGAGGCCAGGGAGAGCTTCCACTGGCCTGAACCCGCACAATGCCGACTGTCAGTCCCGCCGCGTATACACAAGGTGAGATTGTTCGTCCTTGGTCGGCCGTGGTCCGGCCAGCGCGGTGTGGAGGTTCGATGGAACCCGAAGTCTGGTCTCTGGCATTGCCCGTCGAAGGCCTGCCCCTGAAGAAGCTGTCCGTCATCGGCTCCGGCAAGGACCTGGAGATGCGCATCGTGCGCGAGGGAGGTCCGCTTCTGGTGCTACCCCTGGAGGGGATGCGTTCCACGGTTTCGGATGATGTCGTTCTTGAGGTCGGTGGTGTCGACGACGTCTCGCTCGAACTCGCCTACGAGGCGCCGGAACTCGTCTTGACCCGTCTGCGCGTCCACTGGGACGGGCAAGCGCTGCCGGGTGTGGCCGAAGAGCTGGACAGCCTCTTCGGAGACGCGCCCAAGGTCAGGCAAGGACGGTGCGAGCTGACGGCCTGCGTCGATGTCGAATTCGGACTGGCCGCCCAGAATGCCGTGCGCGCACATCCCGCCCCGTCGACCGCGGGAACGGATACCGGAGTCGGCCGGTGACAGCATTCTCGTGATCCGCCCAAGGACTGTCTGCTCCCGACCGACGTGCACGAGGTCATCCGTGTCCACTGCTCCTCGTCGGTGACGGCGAACTGGGGCCCGATGATCGGCGGGAGGGCGCGTCATCCCGCGTAGGGTGCGCCCGCACGCAACGCGTGTTCCACGCGCAGTCGCTGGGTGTGGTGCATCGGCAGTCCGTCTCGTTCCTCCGGCGCGAACCAGCGCACCTCGATGATGCTCGCGAGCAGGTCGATTTTCACGCACTGATCGGCCGGTAGCTCAGGGGCGTGGCGTTCATCAGGCGAGTAGGAACGGCCTCCGGGGCCACGGCCGTGCAGGTCGCCGAGTACGTCGGTGTCCGCAATCAGCGCATCATCGCGTACCTGGGATCAGCCCACACCGGGGCCGAACCCGCTTGCATCGAACGCGCGCATCCTCGATCAGGCGCGATCGCCCGGCCGCAGGGACGCGGAGGCACGCGCATGCACGTTCACCGCGTAGCCGCCGCCCCTGTAGGGATCACCATCCCAGGTGGCGCACCGCCGCACCGGCTCCAATCCGCTTTGCACACACCAGCGGTCGTAGTCCTCCAGGGTGACCGGCGCCGAGGTCAGCGGCAGGTGAGCGGCATCGACGCCGAAGCCCGTGACGAACAGACCCCCGGGCTTCAACAACGCGGACAGGCAGGCGATCACCGCCGCCTCGGTCCCCTCCGCGAGCAACGGAATGACGTTGCCCGCCGCCACGATCATGTCGAAGTCCGGTTCCAGTCCCAGGGAGTCGATCTCGGCGAGATCGGCCTCCAGCCACCTCATGTCCGGGGCGGCCCGGCGTGCCTCGGCGAGCATGGAGGTGTCAAGGTCCACGCCGACGCAGTCGTAGCCCTCCTGAGCGAGCCGGATCGCGACACGCCCGGTACCGCAGCCCGCGTCAAGTACGCGCGTGCCGGGTTCGAGCAACGCCGCGCAGAAGCGGGCCTCCCCGTGAACGTCGGCTCCAGACGCGGCCAGCTCGGCGAACCTGGCGGCGTAGCGCGCCCCGCTGCGCCCACCGGTCAGTTCGGCCCAGCGGCTGTCCGGCTCTTCCTCTCCCACAGCACCTCCCGGAGCTCGCGGCGATCGTGCGCATCCACCGTCGAGTATGCCGCGCGAGCGGAGGCCCCGCGCACGCGGGAGACGCACACGGCTGAGACTGGAGCATCGTGACGGCCGCGCCGGACCCCGGTCGGCGCGGCCACCTGCGTGGTTCGTGGGCGGGTGCTACAGCAGGGTCGTAGCCAGGTGGTGGGCGAGGGCTCCGGCCACGGCGGCGACGGCGTAAGCCGCCAGACGCCGGCCGATACGGCACCGGGGTTTGCGATGGCGGTGGGGGCGGGGACGCGGCCGCCGGGGCAGAGGCGGGCGCTCCGGTTTCGGTGGCGGCGGGCCGTCGTCAGGGACCGGGCGCGGGCGCGGCACTCGCGGGATCTCCTGGTGCTGACTCGTGCCGCGTGCGCGGTCCCGGTCGATCCGGCGCCGTTCGGCGACCTCCATCCAAGCGGGGAGGACGCCGTGGGCCTGGCGGTGGGCGACCCTGGGGTTACCGGCCATCTGACCGAGCAGCCGCTGTTCGCGGGTCTGTGCGGGTGAAGGCGTGTGGGAGAAGCGGCTGCCCCGGGGTGCGTCCAGGACGCGGCGGATCTCGGCCGTCGTCGGGTGGTTGGGGGCGCTCACCGTGCGGCCTCGGCGCCGGCCGTGGACGTGGCCGCGGCCGTGAGGGCGAACTCGGCCCAGATGACCGTGCCCAGGCCGTCGCAGAAGGGAAAGTCCACCACTGCACGGGTGCCCCAGCGGGCGGCGAGGTGGTCAATGATGAGCAGGCCCCGGCCGCGTTCGGCCTCCTCCCATTCCTGGGCGCTGCGTTGGTGCGGGATCTTCGGGGTGGGTAGGAGGGCCCGACTTGGCGCCGTCGTCCACGATCGACACGTAGAGAGTGTTGGCGGTAGGCATCGAGAGCGTGCGGATCACCCGGCCGTCCCGCTCCCCGGAGCGCGAGTGGTCGCTGGCGTTCGCGAACATCTCGCTCGCGCAGAGCACGACGGTCTCCGCCAGGTCCGAGTCCAGCCCGGACAGGCGGGCGAGGTCGGCACGCAGGTCTGCGCAGAACCAGGTGGTCTGGGCGAGGTCCCCGGGGTAGACGCGGGCGGGCCAGCGGCGGCCGGCGAACGGGGGCGTCGGAGTGTGGATCGGAGCACGGGGGTGCGGCACAATGGCCATGTCGGCATTCGCTTTCTTAAACGATGGGTTGATGTCGTCCGTGCTCTGGGGGTGCTTAGACCCACCCGCCAGAGCTTTTTCGTGTGGTCTGTGAGCTGAGTGCGTCAGCCGGTGGTGAGCGCGCGACGCTCGGGGGTGGGCACGCGGGCGGCGATCGAGACGAGCCGGTGCGCGGACTCCTCCGCTGGAAGCGCTACGCCCTGGAGCGTGGCGAAGAGGTCGGTGTACGCCTTGACGTGGGCGGCCTCGGAGATGAGCGCTCCGGGTCCGCACGGCTGAGGCGTGTAGACGAGGGTGTGGGCGGGCGAAAAGCACAGAGTCCAGAACGCGCCACGCAGGCCGGGGCGGGGGCCGGTGTCAGCCGGGATCACGTGGACGGTGATCCGCTGGGACTGGGACAGCTTGTGCAGGCGCAGGACTTGGGCGCGGGTCACGTCCGGCCCTGCCAGGGATCGGGTGAGTGCGGACTCGTCGATGACCAAGCAGTGGAACGGCGAACCGAACGAGGCGGCGGAGAGCCGTGCGATGTGCGGGCGGTCGGAGTCCAGGTGCGGTGAGGCCATGGGGCTCTCGACGCCGCCGAGAGCGGCGGCGTAGTCGTCGGTGAGGTAGGGATCGGGGATGATGAGCGGGGCATAGGCCCGGACCTGGAACACCTCAGGGAGAAGATCGGTGATGGTCGGCCGTCCACGCAGCAGATCCGCCAAGTGGGCGTCGGCCCAGGCGTCCCACAGTCCGCCTCCGCAGTTCAGTGCCCGGTCCAGGTCCTGAGCCACCCGCCGCCCGGGATCGCACTCGCCCGCCTCGACCTGCTGGAGCATCCCGACATCGGTGAGGCACCGGTCCCCGAGGTAGTCGAGCGAGAGCCCGAGTTCCCGCCGAGACTGCGTTCCCGCCCCTGACACGGCGGCCGTCACCGCGGCGAGGAACTGGACGTGGACGGCCCGGGCCAAGGACAGGGCGACCAGCTGGATGACCGCTCACCGGCTACCCGAGTACGTGGCCGAGGTGCGACCTCGGCGCGAGGCCGAACTGACCCGTACCCGGCACCTGGTCGCCGAACGGCTGCGGTCCGAGTCGGAGCGCCTGGTCACGAGCGCCGCTCTCGCGCGCCGCAAGGAGTCGAACGGCGAGCGGGCGAGGGAGTCCGCCGAAAGCCTGACCCGCAAGGCCGCCGAACTCGACGCACGCCTCCAGCGGCGAGGGGCGCGGCCGAGCGCCCGCTCCGCGGCCAGCACGGCGTCGACTCCGCGCCGCTCGACCGCCGAGCGTGGTCTCCCCGACCAGCCGGTCGAGGTCCGCGCACACGTACGTGATGAGGACCTGGTCCTCGTACAGCAGGAGGTCCTCTCCGTTCCGCCAGCCGCCGATGTTCGAGCAGGTGCGGCCGCGCGGCTCCGGGACTGTGGGAGACCACAGCTCTTCGTTGGAGTCCACCGCGTGCACGTGGATCCTCGGCCCCTCATCGACCTCCTGCCAGAAGTACAGGCCCACCTCGGACGTGCCGCCGAGGAAGTCGATGCGGATGTCCTCGTCCTCCTCATCCAGCGGCGGCGCGATGACCTCGCGAATGACCTCCCCGGTCTCGGTGTCGATCTCGGTGACGTGGTCACTGTGCGATCGGTCCGCGGCAGGCCGTCGGGTGACGGTCGCCCGTGTTCCGCCGTCCGAGACCACCACCCGCGCCCGACCGTTGTAGGGGTGCCGGTAGCTCCACAACACCTCTCCGGAGGAGCCGTCCAGGGCGACGACACCGTCCTCGAGCACCAGGAGCGGACCGAGCGGGCCGGGTTCCACGCTCCGCAGGGACACGCCGTGCGGTGCCTCCCACTCCCAGCCGACCTCGCCGATCTCGCTCGGCACAGGGGCGGGTGTGTCCGGGAAGGCATCGGCAACCGTGTGCTCCGTCGGCTGGTGCAGCGTCGCGGCGCGCAGCCCGAACTCGAACAGCAGCACCAGGACCAGGCCTGCGGCCAGGGGCAGCAGGGAACCGGCCAGGGGTCGGAGTCTCGGCCGCCGCGCCGCGGCCGCCGTCAGCACCGTGCCGAGGGTGATCATCAGCATTGCCGTCCACAGGGAGACCCCGCCTGAGTCAGGGCTGTAGGCCTGCTGGTTCTCCGCCGTCCAGGAGAACGCCGTTGTTGAGAAGGCGGAGCCGCACCAGGTCGACGGCCACGAGCAGGATTCCGCCGCCGACCAGCCCCAGCCCCACCCAGCTCAACGTCTCCGGACGGACCCGACCGGCGACCCGCGACGCATTCTTCACCTGTAGTCCTCGTTCCTCACCGCACTCGTGACCCCACTCCGGCGCCCGAGAGGGGAGGAACGCCGGATGCGCGGTCGACAACATAAACAGTGCCGTCGGTGCCGGGAGCCCGACGGATGGTCACCGAGGACGCGGACATACTGGGACCGGAACCAATCGGGGGGCCGCAACGGACCGTAGGAAGGAGACGTCCTCCCCGAACCCTGTCCTGGCCCGTCCGGGGTTCGCGTCCTTCACACGCCGGAGGCTCCACTGGGCGCAGGTGCACGATCCGCGCGTCTCACCCGCGATGGGGAAGAGTGACCGCGTGAAGGCTCCAGAGGATCCCTTTCTCACCCCGCATCAGTTCAGCACAGGATTCGTCGTCCTCCTGGGTGAGGAGCCCGGTGTGTCCAGCGCGGTCAATCGCGTCCGCGCGGCGGATCGCGGCGGCCGGCGAGGGCTCCGAACAGCACCCTCGCGGGTCCTAGGCGACGCTGACCACGTACTTGCCCCGCACACCGCCCGCTTCCAGAGCCCGGTGTGCCGCCGCCGTCTCCTCCAGGGGGAAGACCCGGTCCACCGCCGGGCTCAGCTTCCCCTCGACCACATGGCGGGCGAGGTCGTCGAAGTGCCCCTGCGTGGGGTCGCCGCTGAAGAAGCGCACCCGGCCGCGACCGTGGACCCCGCTGGCCGCGATGGAGCCGAGCGAGGACACGGGCCGGTCCAGGTCGAACGCGATGGTGACCATGCGCCCGCCGGGGTTCAGGAGGCGCCGGAACGCCCGCAGGTCCGTGCCCGCGGTGTCCAGGACCACGTCGAAGCGACCCAGGTCCGAGGGCCGGGCGCTCCGGCGGTCGACGGCCCGGTGGGCCCCGAGCCCCCGGACGAAGTCGAGGTTGGCGGCGCGGGCGATGGCCGTCACCTCGGCGCCGTAGGCACGTCCGAGTTGTACGGCCGCGTTGCCGACGCCGCCCGCCGCGCCCCTGACGAGGAGCCGTTCGCCCCGGCGCAGCCCGGCCTTGTCCCGCAGCGCGGTGACGGCCGTGGTGGCCACCGGGAGCGCGGCGGCCTCCACCAGGTCCAGCCCTTCGGGGACCCGGCCGATCCGCTCGGCGGGCACGGCCACGTACTCGGCCGCGCTGCCGAACCCGGAGGTACGTCCCAGGACCCCCCACACGCGGTCGCCGACCGTCATCCGCGTGACTCCGGCGCCCAGCGCGGCGACCTCGCCGGTGAAGTCCAACCCGGTGCGCTGGGGGAACCTCCGGCCGGTCAGGAGTCGGAGACGGCCGGAGCGGGCCGCCAGTTCGCCGCCGTTGACGCTGAACGCGCGCACCCGCACCAGCACCTCCCCACGGGCCGGCTCGGGGCGAGGCGCCCGGCCCACGTAGAGCACGTCGGGGCCGCCATAGCGGTCGAAGAGCACTGCCTTCATCATGCGGTCGTCCATCGTCACGCCTTCGCAGCCGTCAGCCGTACAGGGATCCGAGAGCGAACGTAGGCTGCCAAGTGGACGCAATCGTCCGATTCGACCGGAAGCGAGAGACAGTGATGGTGGAATCCTCTCGGATCACGGCCCGGGGCGGGACACGTGCGGACGCCCGGCGCAACCGGGAGCGCGTCCTCGTCGCCGCCCGCGCGGTCTTCGCCGAGCGCGGGATCGACGCCCCGATGGCGACCGTGGCCCGCCGGGCGGGGGTCGGGGTGGCGACGCTGTACCGCCACTTTCCGACTCGGGACGCTCTGGTCCGGGGCGCGTACGCGCAGCAGATGCGGACCTGTACGCGGGCGCTCACCGACGCGCTGGCCGCCCCCGACCCGTGGCAGGGGTTCCGACACCTGGTCGAGACGGTCTGCGCGCTGCAACTGGAGGAACGAGGGTTTCCGGCCGCGTTCGTCGCGGCCTTCCCGGACAGGACCGCGGAGTACACGCGGGCCCGCGACCGCGCCGAACGGGACTTCGCGACCCTGGTGCGCAGGGCCCAGGAGTCGGGCGCGCTACGGACCGACTTCCACCCTTCCGACATCGCCGTGGTCCTGTTGGCCCACTGCGGTCTGGCGACCGCCCTACCGGGCGACGGCGCGGCGTCGCGCCGTCTGGTGGCCTACCTGCTCCAGTCGTTCCGTGCCGACGCGGCCAACGAACCGCTGCCCGCCCCGGCCGCTCTGTCACTGCGCAGTCTGCCGATCACGGCCGACGGCCCCCAGGGGCGGCCCTCCCGATCCTCCCGGCACTGACCCGCAACGGCGCCCGCCACGGGGGCGCTGTGCGCGGTACGCACCGGTCCCCCGGAGCGCGCCACGGTGCTCCGGGGGACTCGTTGCCCCTGGGTCAGGAGAGGTTCTTCTGGTCGGTGTCCCAGTCCGGGTCGGCGCACAGTCCGCAGTCGTCGCCGACGAACTGCTCGCGGGCCTGGGTGTCGCCCTTGAGCCGCCAGTCCAGCCAGGCGGTACCCACCCGGCCGTACTCGCCGCCGTCGGGCTCGGCGAAGGTCCCGAAGTGGCCGACGTCGAGGTGGCCCATGAAGGCGGGCAGGCCGCTGGGCAGGTCGTCCCAGTCGTTCAGCGCGTTCTCGTAGGCGATGTCGCTCGGGCCGCCGGTGAAGTAGGCGATCGGGGCGTGCAGGTGGTCGAGCCGGTTCGGGTCGGCGTCGCTGAACATGCCGCTGTTCCAGATCACCGTGGTGTCGACGCGGGGGTCGTCGGCCACCTCGTAGGTCTCCAGACCACCGCAGGACTGCCCCATCACCGCGATGTTGTCGGTGTCGAGCCTGCCCCGGTAGGGGCTGAACAGGCGGGAGTCCTCCCGTACCGCCCAGTCGACGGCCTCGGTGAGCATCTCGGCGTCGGTCTGGCCGGTGCCGCCGGGACGGCCGTTGGCGATGACCAGGTAACCGTGGGAGGCGAACTCGGTCAGGATGTTCTCGAACCACGTGCCGTCGGCACGGCAGGCGCCGTTGCCCCAGGCCACGATCGGCAGCCGTTCGTTCTCCGGCAGTTCGACCGGACGGTAGATCGTGTGGTCGCGCAGGCGCCACGTGGTCGTGTACTCGGCGTCATAGGGGCCGCTGCCGCCCGTGGCCTCGATGGTGTCCGCGGACACCGTGGCGGGGAGGGCGAAAGCGGCGACGACCAGGCCCAGGAGAATGGCCGAGGCCCGGCGAAGGGAGTGGGACGAGCGCATGTGTCTGCTCCTTGCGGGGGGAAGGGGGACTTTTTCGGAGTCGGCATTGTCGTGCGCCCCCAGAACGAAATATTCGTCCTTGCCGCGCCCCTGTCAACGATGGACGGAGACGACGCGTCGTTTCACCGATGGTTCGTATTCGTGCCTTTTTCCGCCACCGGAAAAAGGCGATCCGCCGACCAGCCGTGTCGTCCTGGAGCGGTGCCGCTCCCCCCGCCCGCGTGGCCCCGCCCCGCTCAGAGCCGTTCGACGACGGTGGCGTTGGACAGCCCGCCGGCCTCGCACATGGCCTGGAGGCCGTAGCGGCCGCCGTGCTCGTGGAGGCCGTGGACGAGGGTGGTCATCAACCGGGCCCCGCTGGCGCCGAGCGGGTGGCCGAGGGCGATCGCGCCTCCGTTGACGTTGACGCGGTCCAGGTCGGCGCCGGTCTCGGCGGCCCAGGCCAGCACGACGGAGGCGAAGGCCTCGTTGATCTCGAACAGGTCGATGTCGTCCATGGACAGTCCGGCCCGGTCCAGGACCCTGCGGGTGGAGGGGATGACCGCGGTGAGCATGTACAGCGGGTCGTCGGCGGCGACGGCGAAGCTGTGCAGCCGGGCGAGCGGGCGCAGTCCGAGTTCGGCGGCGCGCTGCGCGCTCATGATGAGGACGGCGGCGCTGCCGTCGCTGAGCGGGCTGGCGTTGCCCGCGGTGACGTCCCAGGTGATCTGCGGGAAGCGGGCGGCGGTGTCCTCGTCGTGGTAGGCGGGACGCAGTGCGGCGAGGGAGTCTGGTGTGCCGCCTTCGCGGATGCCCTCGTCGGCGGTCAGGCCGCCGATCGGGGCGAGCTGGCCCTCGAAGGCGCCGCGCCGGGTGGCGTCGGCGGCCCGCGCGTGGCTGGTGAGGGCGAACTCGTCCATCCGCCGCCGGGAGAGGCCCCAGCGCGCGGCGATCAGCTCGGCGGCGACTCCCTGGCCCACCAGCCCCTCCGGGTAGCGCTTGGCGAATCCCGAGCCGAGCGGGTCGGCCGAGCCGGTCAGGTTCGTGCCCATCGGCACGCGGCCCATCGACTCCACGCCCGCGGCGACGACGATGTCGTAGGCGCCCGCGATCACCCCCTGGGCGGCGAAGTGGACGGCCTGCTGGCTGCTGCCGCACTGGCGGTCGACGGTGGTGGCGGGGACGGACTCGGGGTATCCGGCGGCGAGCAGGGCGCGGCGGGTCATGTTCGCCGCCTGTTCGCCGTGCTGGGTGACGACGCCGCCGATGACGTCGTCCACCAGCGCCGGGTCCAGGCCGGTGCGTTCGACGAGGGCTTCGAGGCTGTGGGCCAGCAGATCGACGGCGTTGACGTCGTGCAGGGCGCCGCTCGGCTTGCCCTTGCCGATGGGCGTGCGTACGGCGTCGACGATGACTGCTTCGGGCATGTGCTCGTCCTTCTCTGGTCGGGGTCCCACGGCTTCCGGTGAGTGGTCGCCGTGGCGGTGTCGGGGCTCAGGCGGGCAGGACGCGGCGGAGTTGGCGGCCCTGGGCGGCCAGTTCACCGCGCCGGGTGTGCAGCGTGGTCTCGTCCACGCACAGGTCGGCGGACGCCCAGACCGTGCGGTGGCGGACCAGGTGCCACGGGGAGTCGTCACGGCAGGGCGCGAAGTGCACCGTCAGTTCCAGGGTCGGTACGGGGACGGGCCGGTTCCAGATGGCGAAGAGGCCGGGAGGCATCGCGTCGATGAGGACCAGGCGCCTGGCGGGTGTGTCCAGGTGGTCGATGCCGGGGGCCTGCGGCGCGAGCCGGATCCAGGCCTCATAGGCGGGGTCGGTTCCGGCGGCGAGCGGGCGGGAGGGGCCGAGCGGTCGGATGTCCACGTGGTCGCCGAAGGGCACCAGTTCGCCCGGCAGCATGAAGCGGTCCAGGGAGGCGGGGTCGGGGTGCGCCTCCGGGGTCGCCCCGTCTCCGGAACGGACCGTTGAGGGCGAGCCGGGGCCGCGGGAGTAGCGGGCCAGCGCGGTCGCCCTTCCCTCGATGGCTGCGAGGGCGGACGCGGACCGTCCGGCGCGCAGCTCACGGACGCTGATCCCGGCCGGTCCGGGCGGCACGGCTTCGAGGAAGTGGGCGGAGAGCGACCCGGGCGTGCCGCCGAGGAGGTCGGTGACCGCCTGTTGCAGGCCTGCGGCCACCAGGCCGCCGTGTGTGCCGCCGAAACCGGCCCAGCCCTCCGCGAACGCGGTGGGCCACGTTCCTTCACGGAGGGTCTGACTATGTTTTTCCATAGTCAGGAAGCTAGGAGGCTGACTATGGATGTGTCAAGTCAGACGGGCGCGGTTAGGCTTCGGGGCATGGACATCAAGCTCGACCGCTCCCTCGCCGATCTGCGCTCCTGGCATCCGGACGAGTGCGGCCTGGCGATGGCGCTGGACGCCATCGGCCCCCGATCGTCGATGCTGATCCTGCGCGAGGCCCTGCTGTACGGGACCCGCCGGTTCGAGCTCTTCGTCGAGCGTGTCGGCGTCACCGAGGCGGTCGCCTCGGCCCGCCTCAGACAGCTCACCGAGGCCGGGCTGCTGACCCGGGTGCCCTACAAGGAGCCCGGGAGCCGCACGAGGTACGAGTACGTCCCCACCGACAAGGGCCGCGACCTCACACCCGTGATGCTGGCGCTGTTGCAGTGGGGATCAAAGCACCTGCAGCCGGAGGGCGCCCCCCTGGCCGTGGTCGACGACGCCTCCGAACAGCCCGTCCGGGTGGGCTTCGTCGCCCAGGACGGCACCGAGCGCACGCGTGACGACCTGCGCATCCGCCCCACCGAGCACGCCCGCCGGGCCGCGCGCGCGTCGCGGGCGAGGAGGGCCGCGAAGGAAGCGGCCGACGGCACCGGAGGGGCCCCCGACGGCACGAGGGGATGAAGCGGCGGCCGGGGTCCGCGCGCCGGCGGCCGTCACGCTCGGGCGGGCGCGGGTCGCCGACCCCCGCGCGGCCGAATCGCCGCGCCCGCCACCGGGGCGACCCGGCGAACGTTCGCCGCATGGCCCACGGCGCACGATATGGACAACGGAAAAGGCGATTTCAGGACGCTTATCCGATGCCCAGAAGCGTCACTCGACTGCCGATCCGACCGATTCCAGCCCGGATATATCCGGGCAAGGCCGAAATTTCGATCGACCTTCTCTGCGGACTTCTCCGCCTCGGAGCATTCGCGTTTTCCACCACCCGGTAAGGGCACGGACCCCTGTGGAACAGCACCTCCGAATAAAGGAATCACCGTGTCGAAATTGACGCGCGCCGCCGCCCTCGCCCTGGGAAGCGTGGCGCTCGCCACCGTCCTGACGGCTCCGCCGGCACACGCGCAGGAGGCGACCGCGGCCGAGGCCGCCGCGTGCACCTTCTACGCCAACAACCCGTACAAGAGCGGCTCCAAGACCGTGGCCGCCCGCGCGGGCAGTTCCGGGTGCCCCACGAACTGGACCTTCAACGTCTACCTGGAGAGCTCGCGCTGGTGGGGATGGGCTCGTGACTCGCACGTCCGCTGGGTCGGCAGCAGCGCGCGCACCCTCTCGGCCGGGTGCGCCGGAACCCATGAGCACCGGCTGCGCATCGTGGGCGACAACGGCCTGTGGACCTCTAGCAAGTCCAGCAGCGAAGTGACCCTCCACTGCTGACCGCGTAGGGGCGCGCCGCACGGAGGGCGGACCGTCGACGACGGTCGGGGCCGTGCGGCGCGCCCGCGTGCCGGTACGCCCGCCGGTAGGCCCGGTGATCAGGCCGTGCCGGTGCGCGGTTCGGTGTGGTGCTGCCCACGCGTGCACACCGCCGTGCGCACCACCGTGCACACCGCCGTGCCGACCCAGGTCCGGTTCCGCCCGCGGTTCCGTCGCCGGCACCCGCGGCGGTGTACTCCTCCCCCAGGACGCCGAACCGGAGGAACGCCTCCCCCTGCCCCCTCCGTCCAGATCGCTCGGGGCGATCTTCCTCACGTTCTCGGACGCCGCCCGCGCGACCGCGTCGTCGACCGCGGCGGTCGGGATGGCGGGCCCGTCTCCGGGGCATACTCCACTGCGCGGGTGCGGTGGGCGGACCCGGTGCGTACTCGGGCGGGGCCGGATGGTTATGGTGCCCCCTGACCTTGTGCGCGGGGGAATCGGACACCGGCAACGGCGCCGCGGGGTCCTACCCCGGCAGGGGAGCAGACTCAGGAGGCAGCCAGCATGTTCCAGAAGATACTCGTGGCCAACCGCGGAGAGATCGCGATCCGCGCGTTGCGCGCGGGCAACGAGTTGCGGGCCAGGACCGTCGCGGTCTTCCCGCACGAGGACCGCAACTCCCTCCACCGTCTCAAGGCCGACGAGGCCTACCAGATCGGCGAGCAGGGCCACCCGGTGCGCGCCTACCTGTCCGTGGACGAGATCGTGCGCACCGCGCTGGAGGCGGGGGCGGACGCGGTCTACCCCGGTTACGGCTTCCTGTCGGAGAACCCCGAGCTGGCGCGGGCGTGCCGCGAGGCCGGGATCACGTTCGTCGGCCCGCCCGCCGAGGTGCTGGAGCTGACCGGGAACAAGGCCACCGCCGTGGCCGCGGCCCGTGAGGCCGGGGTGCCGGTGCTGGGCTCCTCCGCGCCGACCACCGACGTCGACGCCCTGGTGGCCGCGTCCGAGGAGATCGGCTTCCCCCTGTTCGTCAAGGCCGTCGCGGGCGGTGGCGGCCGGGGCATGCGCCGGGTCGACACCCCCGGGGCGCTGCGCGAGTCCATCGAGGCCGCCATGCGCGAGGCCGGCGCGGCCTTCGACGACCCCACGGTGTTCCTGGAGAAGGCCGTCGTCGAGCCCCGCCACATCGAGGTGCAGATCCTCGCCGACGGCGAGGGCAACGTGATCCACCTCTTCGAGCGGGACTGCTCGGTGCAGCGCCGCCACCAGAAGGTGGTCGAGCTGGCGCCCGCGCCCAACCTGGACCCGGAGCTGCGCGACCGCATGTGCGCCGACGCGGTGCGCTTCGCGCGCCGGATCGGCTACCGCAACGCGGGCACGGTCGAGTTCCTTGTCGACCGGGACGGCAACCACGTCTTCATCGAGATGAACCCGCGCATCCAGGTGGAGCACACGGTGACCGAGGAGGTCACCGATGTCGACCTGGTCCAGTCGCAGCTGCGCATCGCCGCCGGGGAGACCCTGGACGATCTGGGGCTGAGCCAGGACTCCATCACCCTGCGGGGTGCCGCGCTGCAGTGCCGGATCACCACCGAGGACCCGGCCAACGGCTTCCGGCCCGACACCGGCACGATCAGCGCCTACCGCTCCCCCGGCGGTTCGGGCATCCGCCTGGACGGCGGCACGGCCTCGGCCGGAACCGAGGTCAGCGCCTACTTCGACTCGCTGCTGGTCAAGCTCAGCTGCCGGGGGCGGGACTTCGAGACCGCGGTGAGCCGGGCGCGGCGCGCCGTGGCCGAGTTCCGCATCCGCGGTATCGCGACGAACATCCCGTTCCTGCAGGCCGTCCTGGAGGACCCGGACTTCCAGCAGGGGCGGGTGACCACCTCCTTCATCGAGGAGCGCCCGCAGCTGCTGACCGCCCGGCCCTCGGCGGACCGCGGCACGCGCCTGCTGACCTACCTGGCCGACGTGACGGTGAACAAGCCGCACGGGGACCGCCCGCACCTGATCGACCCCGTCGCGAAGCTGCCGGAGACCGGGGACGACGCGCCGCGGGCGGGGTCCAAGCAGAAGCTGGAGGAGCTGGGCCCGGCGGGGTTCGCGCGGTGGCTGCGCTCCTCCGACCGGCTGGGGGTCACCGACACGACCTTCCGTGACGCGCACCAGTCGCTGCTGGCCACGCGGGTGCGGACCAAGGACCTGCTCGCCGTGGCGCCCACGGTGGCGCGCACGCTGCCGGACCTGCTGTCGCTGGAGTGCTGGGGCGGGGCGACCTACGACGTCGCGCTGCGGTTCCTGGCCGAGGACCCCTGGGAGCGGCTGGCCGCGCTGCGCGAGGCGGTGCCCAACATCTGCCTGCAGATGCTGCTGCGCGGGCGCAACACGGTCGGCTACACCCCCTACCCCGAGGAGGTGACCTCGGCGTTCGTGCAGGAGGCGTCCGCCACCGGGGTGGACATCTTCCGGATCTTCGACGCGCTCAACGACGTCGAGCAGATGCGGCCCGCGATCGAGGCCGTCCGGGAGACCGGCACCGGGGTCGCCGAGGTGGCGCTGTGCTACACGTCGGACCTGTCCGACCCGGCCGAGAAGCTCTACACGCTGGACTACTACCTGGGGCTGGCCGAGCGCATCGTGCAGGCGGGCGCCCACGTGCTGGCGGTCAAGGACATGGCCGGTCTGCTGCGCGCTCCGGCGGCCGAGCGGCTGGTCACGGCGCTGCGCCGGGAGTTCGACCTGCCGGTGCACATCCACACCCACGACACCCCGGGCGGGCAGCTGGCCACCTACCTGGCGGCGGTGAACGCGGGCGCCGACGCCGTGGACGGGGCGGTGGCGTCGATGGCGGGCACGACCTCGCAGCCGTCGCTGTCGGCGATCGTGGCGGCCTTCGACCACTCCGAGCGGTCGACCGGGTTGGACCTGGGCGCGGTGAACGCGCTGGAGCCGTACTGGGAGGCGGTGCGCCGGGTGTACGCGCCCTTCGAGGCCGGTCTGGCCTCGCCCACCGGGCGCGTGTACACGCACGAGATCCCGGGCGGACAGCTGTCCAACCTGCGCACCCAGGCGATCGCGCTGGGGCTGGGCGACCGGTTCGAGGACATCGAGGCGATGTACGCGGCGGCCGACCGGATGCTGGGCCGCCTGGTCAAGGTCACGCCCTCGTCCAAGGTGGTGGGCGACCTGGCCCTGCACCTGGTCGGAGCCGGGGTCTCGCCCGAGGACTTCGAGGCGGACCCGGCCCGGTTCGACATCCCCGACTCGGTGATCGGCTTCCTGCGGGGCGAGCTGGGCGTGCCGCCCGGCGCCTGGCCGGAGCCGTTCCGCACCAAGGCCCTGCGCGGTCGCGCGGAGGCCCGTCCGACCGAGGAGCTGACGGAGGAGGACCGGGTCGGTCTGGCCAAGGACCGGCGCGTGACCCTCAACCGGCTGCTCTTCCCCGGTCCGACCAGGGAGTTCGAGTCGCACCGCGCGGCCTACAGCGACACGAGCGTGCTCGCCAGCCCGGACTTCTTCTACGGGCTGCGTGAGGGCGAGGAGCACGTGGTCGACCTGGAGCCGGGGGTGCGGCTGCTGATCGGTCTGGAGGCGGTCAGCGAGGCCGACGACCGGGGCGTGCGCACGGTGATGACCACGCTCAACGACCAGCTGCGCCCGCTGCAGATCCGGGACCGCGCGCTGTCCTCGGCGGTGCGCGAGGCCGAGAAGGCCGACCGGGCCAACCCGGGGCACGTGGCGGTGCCCTTCGCCGGGGTGGTGACGCTGACGGTCGCCGAGGGCGACGAGGTGGCGGCCGGGGACACGGTGGCCACGATCGAGGCGATGAAGATGGAGGCCTCGATCACCGCGCCCAAGGCCGGAACGGTCAAGAGGATCGCGGTCGAGGACGTCCAGCGCGTGGAGGGCGGGGACCTGCTGCTCAGCCTGTCCTGACGGTTCCGGAGGCCTCCTGGTCCCGGTCCGGCCGCGCACCGACCCGCCCGGTCGGTGCGCGGCCGGTTCGTGTCCGCGGCGCCGCGGTCCCGCCCGGCACGTTCCTCACCGCCCTGGACCACCGGGCCCGGGCTCTCCCCTTCGGGGCGCGGCCGGCCCGGGGCCCGGCGTCGCCAGGCCGCTGGACCACCGGCCCCCGGCCGGCGCGTTCCTCACCGCCCCGGGCCGCTCAGCGGCCGGGGCGCCGAGCGGTCCGGACGTGCCGGACGCTCGGCCGGAGCCCGGACCCGGCCGGGGCCGACCCGGCGGAGCACGGTCCCGATCCCGCGCGTGCGGGTCCGTCCGGAGGTACCGGCGTCCATCCAGGACCGCACCTGTTCGGCCGTGTCCGGGGCCACCGCGCCGATCAGCGCGTAGGCGTCGCGGCGCAGGGCCGGGCGCAGCCCGCGCAGGGCCGGGGCCAGGACCTGGTCCAGGAGGGTGCCCCGCTCCGCCTCCCAGGCGGGGCTTCCGCCGCGCGACCACCACAGCCACGCGTGCGCGGCGCACATGCGGTGGTCGCCGCGCAGGACGGGCGGGAGTTCGGCGCGTGCCCGACGGGTGTAGGCCGCCGCCAGTTCCGGGGTGGCCCGCGCCGCGAACTCCGCGAACTCCAGGGCGAAGACGCGGTCGTCGGCCGCGAAACCGTCGGGATCCACGACCCGCTCCACCACCGCGCGGGCGGCGTCCTCGCCCAGCGGGCCGCGCCCGGCCCGGCTCAGGAGCAGCTCCATGTGGCGGCGGACCACCCGGTCCGTGCCCGCTCCCCTGCCCACGTCGCGCAGCCGTCCGGTGAGCGCCACGAGTTCCACGACCGGCCGGTGCCGGGACGGGAAGAGGTCCAGATAGTGGTCCATGAGCAGGTCGGCGAGGGCCGTGACGCGATGATGCGGCCGCCGCGCCGCGACCACGAGGGCCGAGGCGGCCCCGGCCACGTCGGGGTGGGGGCGCGCCAGCAGCATGCGGGCCGCGCGGCCGGTGTCGGGTCCGCTCCCGGCCCACACCATGCGCAGGGCCAGCCGAACGGAGGCACCGTCCGGATCGCCTCCGGAGGCCAGCGTGTCTGTGACCAGGGCGAACTCGGCGAGGTCGGTGTCCGTGGAGCGCGCGTCCCGGCGGGCGGCGACGAGCCGCTGGACGGCCCGCAGGGCGCGCAGCGGCAGTGGTGGCGGATCCAGGAGCCAGGCGGGCGCGTCCCGGGCGACCAGGTCCAGGACGGGCCCGGGTTCGTCGCGCGCGAGGGTGTCCAGCGCACGCAGGACGACGGCGCGCGAACGGGCCTGCCCGGGTTCGCCGAGGAGTGCCCCGACCTCCGCGCGGCCCGGGCCGCCGTCGAGCAGCGGCGGCACCAGGAGCCGGGCCGCGTGCTCCTCCTGGAGGTGGGGCTGGACCAGCGCCTCGCTCAACCGGAACAGGTCGAGCAGGACGTGGACGGGCGTGCCGTCACGGGCGAGCGCCTCCTGGAGCGCGCGCCGGGCGGGCCGGAGCACACGGTCGTCACCCGCCGACCCGAGCCGGGTACGGGCCCAGCGCAGCACCTCACGCAGGTCGGCGTGGTCCGGCTCGTCGACGAGCAGAGCGGGCAGGGCGCCCAGTGCCGCGGTGACCAGCGGGGCGGTGAGGGCGGAGTCGAACCGGCGCTCCAGCGCATCGGCGAGATCGCGGGCCGGCTCCGGGCGCAGCGGGCCCTCGGCGGTCAGCGCGGCGAGCAGTACCGCCCACCACGAACGGGGGCGCGCGTCGACGCGGTCGCGGCACCAGGACACCGCGTCGGGGGCCACCACGGCCGGGAGCGCGATCCCCTCGGCCAGGGCGGCGCAGGCCAGGGCACCGCCCAGCTCCCGTACCCGTCGCGCCAGGGGTGCGCCGGGGTCCCGCGGTTCGGCGGAGGCGGTGGCGCGCACCAGGGCGCCGTGCCCGGCCTCCCACAGCGCCGCGGCCGCGACGGCCCAGGTGAGCGGTGTGGTGACGGAATCCGCGCCCGTGGGCGGATGCACCCGGTACCGGTCGCCGGTCGCGGTGTCGGCGAGTGGAGCGCAGTCCCCGGTGACGCCGATGACGTGGTGCGGGGACAGGTCGGGCCGCCGGGTGTAGGTGGTGAAGGTGAGCCGTTCGGCCAGGTCGGCGGGCAGGCTGTGGCAGGCCAGGGCGATCCAGTGGGCGACCTCGGCACTGGAGCCGACCAGGACGACCTGGTGGTCGGCGTCGCCGTCCTCGTCCAGCGCCTGGAGGACGTCGGTGAGGACAGCCGCGGCCCGGCCCCGGTGGCGGCGGGCGAAGGCCGTGAGGCGGTCCGGCGACAGCGGGTCCGGCCCGTGCGGGAGGTCGCCTGGAGGGGTGGCGCGAGGCCGACCGACCGCCCGCGCGGTGGGTTCGGCGTCGGTCAGCGGTGTCAGGTCGGCGCCGACACCGGTGCCGGGGTCCGTGCCGGTGTCGATGTCGGAATCAGTGCCGGTGTCGGGGCCGGAATCGGTGCCGGTGTCGTCCGGGCCCGTCCGCCAGAGAGGGGAGCCCCAGGTGTCGATGGGCAGGGCCGTGGACGTCGGCGTCCCGTGCAGCACGAGGGCGTGCGCGTAGTAGTTGCCGTACCGGCCGGTGTGGTCGCGGCCGACGTAGACGGTGTGGCTGAGGACCGTGGTGTCGTGGGTGAGCCTGGTGTGGCTGAAGGCGACGGGGAAGTCCGCGAGGTCGGACGGGTCGGGCCGTACGGGCAGGGCGGGCGGGGGTTCGTAGGCCAGGATCCGCTCGATCCGGCGCAGGAGCGCGGGCCGCAGTCCCGGGGACACGTGGACGAACTGGAATCCGGGGTCGCCCGTCGGCCCGGACTCCACCGAGGTGTAGTGCGCTTCCGCTGTGCTCATCGGCCGTCCTTCGGGGGAAACGTGCGGTCGACATCAGGAGTGGGCGGGCGTTTCACGGCACGCGGACGTCGCGGAGGAATCGTTCGCCACCGTTCTTCGTGGGGCGGGAGGTGGAGGAGGGAAACGGGGGAACGCGCGAAAGGCGCGGGCGTGCCGGGGCCGGACCACCGGGAAGGACCTGGTCATGCCCGGGATCGCCCCGTCCGACCAGGGGGACGACATTGTCCGCGAAGGTGCATTCAGCGGAGAATTCTACCAACGGAATCCGAAGTTCTCCAGAGATGTGGATATTCCATGAGGCGATACCCACACGCCACAATTCAGACGAAAAGGAAAGAGCTTCGCCTTGACCACTGAGGCCCCGCCGGTGACCGGCGCGGCGACGAAGCGTGATCCGTCCGCGAGGGTGGACTCGCCCAGGCGGGCGGCACGGGACGGGACGGGACGGGTGGGTCGTTCGGTCCACCTGCCCGCGAGGGTGGAGTCGTCCGGGCGGGCGGCACGGGACGGCTTTCAGGAACCCCTCCCCAGGGGCGGCGGGCGGGCCCCGAGCGGCCCCGCCCTGCTCCGGGCGCTCCCCCGGATTCCCCGGCCGCGGGCACGGGCCCGGCGTTGTCCACAGGGCGGCCACGGCGCCTGGAATTCCTGACATCCTTAGTCCTCAAGGGAACCGAGCGTCTCGATGGGAACCGGATACGCATGGGCGAGGTCAACCGTGAACGGCGGCGCGCCAGGCTGAGGACGACAGGCGACCGGCAGCGCCGCCGGGACGGCCAGCGCGGGCCCGCCGCGCCCACCTCCCAGGGCTCCGTGCCTCCGCCCCTGCCCGAGGAACACGCGCGCCAGCTGGTCGCGCTCGCCGTGGACGCGCTGCGCCGGGGCGGTGAGGCCCAGCTGGACGCCACCCTGGCCGAACTCGCCGAACCGGGGGTACCTGGCTGGGGGCGGGCTGTCGACCGCGCCCTGCTCTCCGGACTGGAACGCCAGGTGACGCGGTGCTGGCAGAACGGGTGGCAGCCCAACGAACTGGTGCGCGTGCTCACCCGCGAACTCGACCGCACCGCCGGAGCCCTGGCCACGGACATGGTCGCCGCCGAGAACCGCCGCTACCCCGCCGCCCGGATCGCGCCCGAGTGGTCACGCCAACTGCGCGACCTGGGAGCACGGCCGTGGTGGGGCGCCGACACCGACCACACGCGACGGTTCGCCGAGCGCCACGGCCTGGACCGGCTCCACACCGTCCGCCTGGCCGTACGGGTGACCGCCGTGCTGCGCTCCCTGCCCGGCCTGCAGGTGCTGTGCCCGCTGCCCGGGCAGGCCAGCTCGACGGCGCCCGAGGACGGGATCGATCCGGCCAAACTCGCCCGCATCCGCCACCTCCTGGCCAAGGCCGAGGCCACCGAGTTCCCCGAGGAGGCCGAAGCGCTCACCAGCCGGGCCCAGGAACTGATGGCCCGGCACAGCATCGACCACGCGGCCGTGGTCGCCGAGTCCGGGGACACCGGCGAGGTCCAGGGGCGCCGGCTGCCCGTGGACGCGCCCTACGAGTCGTACAAGGCCGCCCTGCTCAACGTCATCGCCCAGGCCAACCGCTGCCGGGCGGTGTGGCACCGACAGCTCGCCCTGTGCACGGTTCTGGGCTACCCCGGCGACGTCGACGCCGTGGAACTGCTGTTCACGTCGCTGCTCGTGCAGGCCACCACCGCGATGCGCCTGGCCGGTTCCACCCGCGACCGCCACGGGCGCTCCACCACCAGATCCTTCCGGGCGTCGTTCCTGTCGGCCTTCGCCGACCGGATCGGTGAACGGCTGATGCTGGCCTCGCACACCGGTGAGCGGGAGGCGGTGCGCGAGCACGCCCAGGCCGGAACCGACCTCGTACCGGTCCTGGCGCGCCGCTCCGAGCGCGTGGAGGAGGCCTTCCACGCCACCTTCCCCGAGGTGGAGCAGACCGAGCTGAGCGTTCCCACCAACGCCCAGGGCTGGGAGGCCGGGTGGGCCGCCGCGGACGCGGCGACCCTGCACGCCCGGGAGCGCGTCACCAGCTGACCCCGCGGTGCCGACAGCGCGGGGGCGTACTCCACACCGCGCGACGGGCACCGCCGCGCCCGTCGCGCCGACCACCGCCAGTGGTACGCGCACGCGCACAGCGGGATCGGGAGCGCGCCCTGGCACGCCCGCCTCGCCGGCCGCCCGCGCACCGCAGGGCGCCGGGGACGGCGTCGAGCGCCTCGACGCACGCGGTTCTCGCCCGCAGGCAGCCGGGAGCGGGCGGGGCGTGCGGGTCGTCCGCCACCACGGTGAGGGTGAGTGCGAGAGCCAGCGAGATGGCCAGCGCGTAGTGGACGGCGAGGATCGCGAGTCGGTCCGGCATGCCTCCACCCTGGCAACCGTCACGTTCGGTCGTGAGGTGATCACCCCAGGCGCCATGTCCGGTTCAGGCCACGGCCGGAGCGCATGATCACCACCGAACGGGGGAACCCGGTCGCGCCCCGCGTCCGAGCCGTCCGGTGACCGCACGAGAGCGCCTGCCTGCCAGGGCTTCCGGGTTGCGCACGACGTCCGATCACCGGAACACTACGGTCGACACTCCCTCAGCTCTGGAAGGCGGCTCCGTGACGGACGCTCCGCTCATCGACAGCACCGTTCCCCACTCCGCACGCGTACTCAACTACTGGCTGGGCGGCAAGGACCACTACCCCGTGGACCGCGGCCTGGGCGAGCAGATCAAGGAGAGCTCTCCGGAGATCGTCCGCCTCGCCCGCGCCGACCGCGACTTCCTGGTCCGTACCGTCACCTACCTGGCCAAGGAGGCGGGCATCCGCCAGTTCCTGGACATCGGGACGGGCCTGCCCACGGCCAACAACACCCACGAGGTCGCCCAGCGCATCGCACCCGAGTCCAAGGTCGTCTACGCCGACAACGACCCCCTCGTGCTGACGCACGCCCGCGCGCTGCTGACCAGCTCCCCGGAGGGCAGCACGCACTACCTCGACGCCGACCTGGTCGAGGCCGAGGCGCTCCTGGCCCAGGCGCGCGAGCACCTGGACTTCTCCCAGCCGATCGGGATGACCATCATGGGCACGCTGGGCCACTTCCCCGCCGACGACGCGACCTACGCGATCGCGCGCACGTACGTGGACGCACTGCCCTCCGGCAGCTACCTGGCCCTGTGCGACAGCACCGACACCAGCCCCCAGATCGTCGAGGCGGCCCGGCAGTGGAACGCCGAGGCCTCCGCGCCCATCCACCTGCGCACGGTCGCCGAGCTGGAGCGCTTCTTCGACGGGATGGAACTGCTGGAGCCGGGTGTGGTCTCCGTACCGTTCTGGCGCCCGGAGACCACCGACCTGGGCCGCCCCGTCGAGGTCGCCCAGTACGGCGGCGTGGCGCGCAAGCCCTGAGCACTCACGGGCCCCGCGACGCGGGGCCCGGGTGCACGGCCGCGCGATGGGCGTAGCGCGGGCTCGTGGAGGCGCGGCTCTCGGTGCGGGGGACGCCTCGGGGGTAGGGCCCCTCGCCCTGACGCTCTCGGCCCCCTACGGCCCGGCGGCTCCCGGGGTGCTCTCGGGGCCGGTCAGGGAGGCCAGTTCCAGTGCCAGTTCCTGGGCCTCCACCAGCTCACTCGTGACGTCCGCGGAGGTCCGCGGCCGGTCGGCGGGGCCCGTGGGCGGCTCGGTGGTGACGCCGCGGACGACCAGCACGACGGTGGCCCCGGCGAAGAGCACGATGATCGCGCGCACCGGTCCCGCCCCCATCATGGTGACGTACGCGACCGCCGCGAGGCTGAGATAGGTCAGGCGCACGGGCCTGCCGACGTGCACGCCCGCGTCCTCGGGCGCGGGCCGGTCCCGGGCGTCCGCCACGTCGCCGCGCCGATCTCCCAGGGCCACACGCAGGCGGTCCGCGTCCTCCCGGCCGCCCACGAACCCTGTGACCCCACGGACCCCGATGGCCTCGTCGGCTTCACGGCCTCCTCTGATCCGCTCCCCGAGTCCGGTCCGACTGACACCGCACCCACCGATCGTCTGGCCCGTCGATCCTCGGGCGCCGGGCGCCGGACACGCGACGGCTCGGGTCGCCCGCGTCGGGCGGCCCGAGCCGTCTCTCGTCGGTGTCCGGGTGTCAGGTCCGCACGGGGTCGGACGGATAGGCGACCTCGACCCTGTCCCGGGTCCCCCACCGGGCGATACGGCCACAGGTGCACATGGCGTACAGGTAGAGCGGCCGCAGGAGCAGGAGGCGCCAGATCGTGGCGACCGGCGCGCAGAGGAACAGCAGCAGCCTCTGGACCACCGTCTCGTCCGAGCGGACGACCATGAAGATCCGCAGCGAGATGAGGTAGCTGACGGCCGTGCCGATGACGAGCGCGGCGAGGGCGATGTCCCCCAGGTGGGTCCGCAGGTCCGGATGCAGGACGATCAGCAGCGGAACGGCGTAGCCCAGGAACAGGTGCAGGTACTCGGCCACCGTCCCCCAGAACACCACGCCGCGGACCGGCATGTACCGCAGCCACCACAGGTGGCGCACCGTCGTGCCGCGCATCCAGCGCAGCTGCTGTCCGAAGTAGTGCCGCGCGGTCTCGGGGACGAGGGTGAAGACCAGGGCCGAGGGCTGGTGCACCGTGTCCGCCTCCAGCAGTCCGTAGAACGTCAGCATGGAGTCGTCGTTCATCTGCATCGGACGGCCGAGGAAGGTCTCGTTCTCGTACACACCCGCGCGGTCGCGCACCAGGCGGGCCCGGTAGAAGGCCAGCGTGCCCGAGTTGATCGTCACCCTGCGCAGTACCGACTGGGCACTGCGCAGACCGCGGGTGAACGGCAGGTACAGCAGGCCGGTCATGCGGGTCAGCAGGTTGGCGTTCCGGTTGAGCACCAGCACGTGGCCCGCGACGGAGGCGACCTTGGGGTCGGCGAAGGGCGCGAGCCCCTCCCGGACGGCGTCGCGGTCCATGACCGAGTCGCTGTCCAGGGTGACGAAGACGTCGGCGTCGTCGTCGGCAAGGACGTGCATCTGCGCGTACCGCTTGCCCCGGTTGGGCGTGCGGTCCCAGGTCGCCGCCACACCCGCCTTCGCCGCGTCGGCCAGGAACCGGTCGCGGATGTCGGCGTAGTCCTGCGCGGCGCCCGTGTCCGGGTCGACGGAGCCGTCGTCCACCACCCTGACCCGGTCCACCTTCCGGCTCTGTTCGAGCACGGAGCGCAGGCACATCGCCAGGACCCGCGGATCCTCGTTGTAGACCGGGATCTGCACGGTGACGAACAACCGGTCGAGCGCGTCGCGCTGTGCGGCGGTGGCCCGGAAGGGGCGCTCGAACCAGGCCAGTGGGACCCACCACAGCAGGACGAAACAGGCGAGCCACACCAGCCCCAGGTTCACGTTGGCGCTGACACCGTGGCGGGCCATCACCACCACGTGCAGGACGCCCCACGCGACGAAGCCGACCAGGGACACGGCCGCCAGCGCGGCGACCACCCCGGGGCGTACGCAGCGCGCCCGGGGGAGGGCACCGTCGTCGGAACCGATCACTGGGTCGGGCCCAGGTCGGCACGGAACGTGCACCTGATCAGGACCGCACCGACGACGGTCAGCAGCAGTCCGACGGCGATCAGCCAGAGGTGGCCGGTGGCGATCCCGGTCGCCGCCAGCGTGGTCCCTGAGCCGGTCGCGGATCCGTAAGGCACATGCACTCCCTTGTCCAATGACTACTCGCACATGAACCATGACACCCGGTCATCGCTGGGGTACCGACCGCCACGAGAAAGGTCAGGCCAAAACTCCTCCAGTGAACGGTCAATACCCCCGCGAGCCGCCGGGGCGGTGGCTCCGGGCCGGAACACGGCGGGCCGCGACGCGAAAGGACCGGAGGCGACGCGACGGCCGGGAGCGGCGCATCCGCTCCCGGCCGGGCCCAGCGCGCCGGAGCCCCGGCGCGGCACCGTCAGGGCGTGACGATCGCGAAGTCGGGGCGCGGCTCGTCCAGGACCGACATCAGCCGACCGAGTGCCCCGGTGTCCCCGATGTGCTCGACACCGTCCAGCTCCCCCGTCGTGAGGACCCGGATCAGCTCCTCCTTGGTCACGCTCAACTCCAGGTCCGCCGCCTCGCCCTCGGGGTCGGGGTAGTGGATGAGCACGCCGTTGGAGAGCATGGCCCGGTAGCGTTCGCCGCTGTCGGTCATGCGCAGGTCCAGGGACAGCCGTTCCTTCCAGGCACGGGGCCCGTCGACGCGGATGCCCACCGAGTCCAGGACCTGGGTGACGTCGAGGGCCGAGACCAGGCTGTCGGCCAGCGCGATGGCGGTCGGCGGCACACCGTCGCGCAGCTCCTTGGCCCCCACCAGGAAGAAGTTCCGCCAGATGGCGTTCTCGGCCCCGTACCCGAGCCGGGTGAGGACGTCCGCCAGCAGCTCCTTGGTGTCGTCCCGGTCCGGTGCGGCGAAGACCGCGTGCGAGGCGAGCTCCGCGGCGAAGCGCAGGTCGTCCTCGTCGGCGAAGGCCCGGGCCCGGTCCAGCAGGGCGTCCACGCCGCCCATGGCGCGGGCGTAGCGCTCTCCCTGGGCCCGCGGGGGGTGCTGCCACAGGTGGGCGGGGTTTCCGTCGAACCACCCCATGTACCGCTGGTAGACGGCCTTGATGTTGTGCGAGATCGAGCCGTAGTAGCCGCGGGCGCTCCAGGCCTCCTCCAGCCCCGGCGGAATCGCCAGCTCCTCCGCGATCTCGATGCCCGTCGACCCCTTGTTCATCATCCGCAGGGTCTGGTCGTGCAGGTAGGCGTAGATGTCGCGCTGCTCGGCGAGGAAGCCGCGGATGCCCTCGGTGCCCCAGATCGGCCAGTGGTGCGACGCGAAGACGACGTCGGAGTCGTCCGCGAACAGCTGGAGGGTCTCGTTCAGGTACCGCGACCACATCCGGGCGTCCCGGACCTGGGCGCCGCGCAGGGTGAGCAGGTTGTGCAGGGTGTGGCAGGCGTTCTCCGCGGTGCACAGGGCCCGCTGCTCCGGCAGGTGGAAGTTCATCTCCGCCGGCGCCTCGGTTCCCGGGGTCATCTGGAAGACGAACCGCACGCCGTCGAGCACCTCCTCCTGGCCCGTGCGCGTGATCTCCAGGGTCGGGGGGATCAGGCCGACCTGCCCCTGGGAGGTCCCGACGCCGAGTCCCATCCCGACCCGCCCCTCCGGTCCCGGTTCGAGTCCGAAGGCCGCGAAGTACATGCCGCGCCGGATCATCGCCGTCCCCGCGTACACGTTCTCCGACACCGCGTGTTCCATGAAGTGCTCGGGGGCGACCACCGGTACCCGGCCCGACTCGACGTGGGCCGGGTCGACCACGCCGAGCACACCGCCGAAGTGGTCGAGGTGGGGGTGGGTGTAGACCACGGCGGTGACCGGCCGGTCCGAACGGTGTTCGCGGTACAGGGCCAGGGCCCGCGCCGCGACCTCCTCGGAGACCAGGGGGTCCACGACGACGACGCCCTCGCGGCCCTCGATCATGGTCATGTTGGACAGGTCCATGCCGCGCACCTGGTAGACGCCCTCGGTGACCTCGTACAGGCCGCTCATGGCGGTGAGCCGGCCCTGGCGCCACAGGTGGGGGTGCACGGTGTCGGGGACGCGTTCGCCCTCCTCCTCGAAGAAGGAGAAGGGGCGCAGGTCCCAGACCGACCGGCCGCGTGCGTCGGTGACGTGCAGGGGGGCGGGGGCGATGAGTCCGCGCCGGGAGTCGTCGAAGTCGGCCGTGTCGGCCAGCGACGGGCCCCGCGTCTCCGTGCCGGCGTCCCCCGACGCCGTCGGGCGGGGGACCCCTCCGGTCGCGCGGCCGGTCCCGGTGCCGGTGCCATGTGCCATGAGCGCCTCCTGCGGTGTGTCGTCGTCCAGGGGCGCCTCGCAACGGCCCCGGGCGTCCCGCAGCGGCACCTACCCGGCACGCGCGTGGGCTAGGGCCAAGGGACGGTCAACGTCCTCTTGGTCCGGCACGGCTCAGCGCCTTTCCCGGCTGCCGCCGTCCCCGCTCGGGCCGACACGGCCGCGGGCGGTCACTTCCGCTTCGCGGCCTTGCGCTTCCTGCGTTCCGAGGGGCGCAGGAGGAGTCCGATGAGCAGGCCGACGACCGCGGTGCTGCTCAGCGCGGCCCACTGCGGGGCCTCCAGGGAGAAGAACAGGACCTGGATCTCGGTCACGTCCCTGTTCTGCGCCACGAAGAAGACCGCGATGATCACCAGGATCAGCGCGACCCAGATCCGCGGTGGGACGGACGTCGCGGAAAAGCGCTTCTCGGAGACGGGGGACCCGCTGATCGGGCCCTCCGCGGGTGTCGAAGCCGCCATGGAATCATCCCCTGTTCGACGTGACGTGGGCGTGGAGCACCCGGAACACTCGTTCACGGGCGTGTACGGCATTCCCCACGTCCGATATCGCCGAAGACAAGGGGCGGCCAATTCCTGCCCTGTATCCGACCGGCCTCCGACGGGTCTTGGCACCGCCCGGCGCACTCGGTCCGACCGTCCCCCTGGTCACGGTGGCGGCCGAGGAGTCCTCCAGGATCCACAGGCGCTCGCCGACCCGGGGGCTGTCCGGTCCGCAGGCGTCTGCGGACGGGCGGGCACGCGTCAGGTCGGTCCCCCGCCCCCGGGTCGGGTCGGAGCCGGGGGAGCGAAGAGGGATAGAGGGTGGCCGGTCGCCCGACGTCGGAGCGTGCGACCGGCCGGGGCCGCGCTGTCGCGGAGCGTGCGTGCGGGCTACAGGGCCTCGTCGTCGACCTGGATGTTCCACTGGACGCTGGTCCCGTTGACTGAGGTCGCCGTGATGGTCACGCCGTAGTTCATCCCGCCGCTCACCATGTTGCAGCGGATCTCGGCGCCCACCTCCGCCGGAAGGTCCTGGGTGCAGGTGAACTCGTCCGGTGCCTGGCCTGCCTCCGCCAGCATCTCGCTCGAGCGTTCGGCGACCAGTTCGGCGTCGACGTCGCCGGGGCCGCCGATGCTGAAGGAGCAACCGGTGGACAGGAGCAGGGGCAGCGCGCCCAGAACGGCTCCGGTGACGAGGGTGTGACGTTTGACCTGCTGCCGCATCGCGGCCTCCTCTGTTTCGGGGGACATGCCACATGAACCGACGGCGGGAGCGTTGGGCCGGTTCCCCGTTCACCCGTCCCGATACCGCCCTGTTGCCGGATGTCCGCTCTGTTCACCCGGGAGACGCGCGGGGCCCGCGGTTCACCGCGCGTCGCGGATCCGCTTCTCGGTCTCCCGTACCTGCTCCGCCCGGTGCTGCTCGCGGTAGAGCGCCAGGGCCCGCCGCCAGGCCTCGCGGGCGTGTCCCGTCTCGCCGAGGGCGGCATGGGCCTCGGCGAGGCCGCTGAGCGCGTCGGCCTCCTCGGTGGCGCGCGCCAGGCTCCGGTAGAGGCGGACCGCCCGACGGTAGTGCGCGACGGCTTCGGCGTGGCGGCCGGCTCGGGCGGCGACGTAGCCCAGGCTGTCCAGGGCGTCCGCCTCACCGTGCCGGTTGCCGAGGGCCCGGCACGCGTCCAGCGAGGCCTGGCAGTGGGCGCGGCCGAGTTCGTGCCGACCGAACCGCGCCAGGCACCAGCCCAGGTTGTTGAGCGCGCCCGCCTCCCACCACGCGTCACCGACGCTCCGGTACAGGTCCAGGGACCGCTCCCCGTGCTCCACGGCCGACCGCTCGTCCCCGGAGAGGATCGCGGACAGCAGGAGGGCCTGGTGCGTGTGCGCCTGGTTGAGCAGGTCACCGGTGTCCTCGAACCGCGTGAGGGCCTGGACGAGGTGGTCGGCGGGTTCCTCGCCGCGGCGCCCGGCCAGGAGCAGGGCGGAGGCCAGCCCCCGGTGGGCCAGCGCCCTCAGCGTCGGGGCGTCCGGACCGTCCAGCCTGGTCGCGGCGTCGAGCCCGGCACGGCCGTTGGCGACGAAGTCGTCGACCGGGCCGCAGCGCCGCAGGAACAGGTGGGAGTCCCAGCACAGCCGCCAGGCCTGGCGGTGCAGCCCCAGGTCCGAGGCGAGGCGGACCACGGTGGGCAGCCAGGACCGCTCGGCGGAGAACCACTCCATCGCCTCGGCCTCGTTCGACGGCGGCGGGGCCGCCGGGGGCCCGTCGGCCGGTTCCTCGCCTACGGACGAGGCGGTGTCGTGGGGGCCCAGGTGGCGGTTGCCGGCCGCGGCGGTGCGGACGTAGTGGGCGACCAGCGCGTGCAGGGCCCGGCGCCGGTCCTCCTCCGGCTGGTCCCGCTCGGCCCGTTCCCTGCTGTGCAGGCGGACCAGGTCGTGCAGTTCGTAGCGGCCAGGCGCCGGCTGGTGGACGAGGTGGGCCGACTCCAGTGTGCGCAGGAGCACCCGGGTGCGGGCGGGAGCGAGCCCGGCGAGCGCCGCGGTGGCCGGTAGCCCGATGCACTGTCCCGGGGCGAGGCCGAGCAGGCCCAGCAGCCGGGCCGCGGGCCCGGGCAGCGCCCGGTAGGAGGCGTCGAGGACGCCGCGCAGCGACGTGCCGCCATCGCCGGCGTCCAGGGTGTCGAGCCGTGTGGCGGTCTCCCCCAGTTCGGACGCGAGTTCGGCGAGCGGCAGGTGCGGGGTGGCCATGACGTGGGCGGCGGTGATGGTGAGTGCCAGGGGGAGCCCGCCGCTGCCGGCGGCGATCGCGTCCACCGCGTCCGGCTCCCGCGCCGCGCGGCGCTCACCGACTCTGGCGGTGAACAGTCGGCGCGCTCCGGCGGGGGTGAGCGGGTCGAGTGTTACGCCGCGGGCCCCTTCGGTGGCGATCAGACCGCTGAGCCGGTCGCGGCTGGTGACGATGACAGTGCAGGAGGGGGAACCGGGGATCAGGGGGCGGACCTGCTCCGAGTCGCGCGCGTTGTCCAGCACGACCAGGATCCGCTTGCGGGCGAGCAGGCTGCGGAACAGGCCGAACCGCGCGTCGGTACTGGCGGGGACGGCGTTCTGGTCGACTCCCAGAGCGGTGAGGAGGTCGCGGATCGCGGCCTGGGGCGTGGTGGCGGGTGTGCTCGGGGAGAAACCGTGCAGGTTCACGTAGAGCTGGCCGTCGGGGAACCGGTCGAGGTTGTCGTGCGCCCACCGCAGGGCCAGCGAGGTCTTGCCGACCCCGCCCAGACCGCAGACCACGGTGACCGGTACCGCTCCGGGACGCTGGGCCGAGTCGAGTGCGGCGAGGCCCTCCTCGCGTCCGATCAGCACCGGCGGCGCGGGCGGGAGCTGGCCCGGCGCGGGCATGGCCGCGGGCGCGGCGGCCGGGTCCGACCGCAGGCGGGGGGCCGCCACGGGAGACGGGGCGTCCAGGGCCGGGTCGCTGTTGAGGATCCTCAGGTGCAGGTCCCGGAGCTCGGTTCCGGGGTCGGTGCCCATCTCCTCGCCCAGGGCCTTGCGGGTGTGCTCGAAGCGTTCCAGCGCCTGCGCGGCTCGCCCCTCCCGGTACAGCGTGAGCATGAGCTGGCCGATCAGGCGCTCGTCGAGCGGATGCCGTTCGGCGAGGGAGAGCAGGTCGCCGAGCAGGGCCGCCTGCCTGCCCTGGCGCAGCAGCAGGTCGTTGCGGTCGAGTTCGGCCCGGAAGCGTTCCAGCCGCAGCTGTTCGCGGGCCTCGTTGATCCAGGGGCTGTCCAGGGCGCCGAAGGGGTCGGACCGCCACAGGCCGAACGCGTCCTCGTACAGGGCGAGAGCCGGTCCCCCGCTGGGCGAGGCCCGCGCCCTGGCGACCAGGTCGCGGTAGCGGACCAGGTCGATCGCGGCGCACACGTCGGCGGCGACCGCGAGGACGTAGCCGCCCGGACGCCGTTGCACCCTGGTGTCCGTGCCGGACGCGTCCAGGGCCGACCGCAGCCGGGAGACGTAGCTGTACAGGGACGAACGGGCTCCGCTGGGCGGTCGCCGGCCCCAGACCCGGTCGATCAGCCGGTCCACAGTGACCGGACGGTTGGCGTCGGCCAGCAGCCCGAGGAACACGGCCTGCCGCCGCACGTGTCCCAGGTCGACGGGGCGGCCGTCGATCCGTGCCGCGATGTCACCCAGTACGGAGATCTCTAGTGTCATGACCCCACCGGTTCGGAAGATGTCCCAAGGAATGGCGTGACTCGGAGTGGCATCGCCCTGACCGAGCGGTCGGCGTCCGACCGCGCTTTCCGGGCGCGCACTCCCCTCGTCGGGGAATCAGCAGAACGATAGACCTCGGGAGCGCCGACCGGAAGACCGAGGCACTCCATTCCAGGAAGACGAATCCGAACGGGGGAACGCGTTTCTCATGGTCCCTGACCAAGGCCGCAATGGCACCGTGACTGACCCTCCTACACCCTGGCGGGACCATGAGGACAAAAATGAGGAGTTCACGTTGTCCGTCCGGAATCGGCGGCGCCTCCGCGGCACCGAAACCCCTCTCCCTGCGGCCCCTGCGACTCCCCGACGCACGCGCACCGAGCCCGCACTCCGACCGAATGGACCACGGTCGCCCTTTTCCTCGAAAGGACACCGACACCGACCGGCGGGACGGGTCGAAGCAGCCAGAAAAGGGCGGAGATCCGACCGGATCAGGCTCCGAATGGGGAGGAGTGGCACTCATCACGGGAGAACACAGAAGAGACAAAAAACGTCGCCGCTTCATGGAATGCGCACGTGCGGGAGAGGGCCGGAGGAAAGGCGGGGCACCGCCGCACCCGAGGGGTGTTCCGCCCGGGCGCCTCGCGCACGGCCGGACCGCTCAGGACTCCGCGGCGTGCCGGATCGCGTCGAGGACGATGTGGGCGATGTGGTCGTCGACGAGGGAGTACTCGACCTCCCGGGCCTTGCGGTGGGCCGCGACGATCCGCGACGAGCGCAGAACCCGCAGGTGCTGGGAGACCAGGGGCTGGCTCGCTTCCAGGGCGTCGACGAGTTCGTGGACGCACTTGTCACCCTGGGCCAGTTCCCGGACGATCCCCAACCGCAGTGGTGAGGCGAGCGCCCGCAGCAGCTCGCCCGCCGGGCGCAGTTCCCGCAGGGGATCATGAGAGGAAACCGTTGTCATATGCACATATTAGCAAATGACAACGGTTTCCCTTTCCAGCCGGGGGCGGCGCCCCGGGGAAACGGTCAGTGGTCGTCCCAGTGCCCCTCGTGGGCCGCGTGGCGGTGCCCGTCGTGCAGGTAGTCGACGTGGTCGCCGTGCGGGACGGCGACGTGGCCGCAGCCGTGCCCGTGCTCGTGCGCGTCGTGGCCTTCGTGGACCACGTGCCCGGCCGGGACGCACTCGTCGACGTGGTCCTCGTGCACGCGGTGGACGTGGCCGTCGTGCGCGTAGTCGACGTGGTCGCCGTGCGGGAACGTGACGTGGCCGCACGCCTCTCCGTGGGCGTGCGCGTGGTCGCTGTGCGTGCGGTGCTCGGTGGCGCTGGTCATGACCGGACTCCCTGACTCGACGGGACACTGGTTGCGGGACGACCCGAGGGCCCGCGCACACGCAAGGCGCGCGGAGGCCGCGTCGCCGCCCCTCTGATCAATGTATAGCAATACTTGCATAATAGAAGGTAGGAGCCTCCCCGCGCCGGGATTCCCCGTCAAAGCGCACCGGGCTCCGAAGGCAGGCCCAGGCTGCTCCGAAGGCGCTCCGAAGTCGGCCCGGAGGATTCCCGAAGGGGCGCGGCGCAGAGTCGGTGGTGTCACCGCGGCCGGACCGACGGCCGCCCGTCCATCGGAGCACCGCATGAACTCACGTCCCACCGTCAGCGTCCTCGGCCTGGGCAACCTGGGCCGGGCCGTCGCCGAGCGCTTCCTCGAAGCCGGGTACCCCGTCACCGTCTGGAACCGCTCGCCGGAGCGGGCCGAGCGGCTGCGGGCCGGTGGCGCGGCCGTGGCGGCCGGGCCGGCGGCCGCGGTGGCCGCCTCCGAACTCGTCGTGACCGTCCTGCTCGACCACCCGGCGGTCCGGGAGGTGCTGGGCGGCGCGGCGGCCGAACTGGAGGGCCGCACCGTGCTGAACCTGTCTTCCGGCACCCCCGAGCAGGCGGGGGAACTGGCGTCGTGGGCCGCCGGCCGGGGGGCCGCCTTCCTGGCGGGCGCGGTCCTCGCCGTGCCCCAGACCGTGGGCACCGCGGAGGCGCTCACCCAGGTCAGTGGCGACACGGCCGCCTTCGAGCGGTACCGCGCGGTGCTGGACCGGCTGGGTACCGTCCGGTACGCCGGTGCGGGGCCCGAGCTGGCCTCGGCCTACGACGTGGCCGTGCTCGCCGGGATGTACGGGATGTTCTCGGGCTTCTTCCAGTCGCTGGCCCTGGCCGAGGCCTCAGGGATCACGGCCGCGGAGATCACCGAGCTGCTGGTCCCGTGGCTGGCTGGGGCGGCGGCGGTGCTGCCGCTCTTCGCGGGGGAGGCCGACGCCCGGGAGTACGCGACCGAGACGTCGAACCTGAACATCAACCGGGCCGGGTTGGCCGCGATCCTGGACAGCGGCCGGACGCGCGGAGTCCCCGACGACCTGCTCGCCCCGTTGCTGGCCCGGCTCGACCGGCAGGTGGAGGACGGGTACGGCCGGGAGAGCCTGGCCCGCGTCGCGGAGACCTTCCGCTGAGCCGCCGGCGGGTGCGGTCCTCCGACCGGGCTCCGCAGACCGGTGTTCGGCGCGGGTCGTCGGCCGGGCCGCCCTCCCGGCTCCGCACGGCACCGCGCGGGTGGGACCGTGTCGGCGGGCGCGGTCCCCCAGCGCACGCGGGAGTGTACCGGCAGCGGCCCGGCCGAGGCGGCCCGCCTCGGCCGGGAGGTCACCGAACGGCAGGGCCCCCCGGATGCCCCGGACCAGCGCCGACGCCCGCGCCCCCGTCACGTGCGGCCTCTCCGGGCGGCCCGGGCGCCGCCACCATGCCGTCCGCCATGACGATGCGGTGGTCGGCTCCGGACGCCTCCTCCGGAGCGTGGGTGGCGTGGACGACCGTCACCCCCTGGGCGCGGACCCGGTCCACGGTCGCGCGGACGAACTCCAGCGCGTGCCGGTCCAGCCCGGCGGTGGGTTCGTCGAGCAGGAGCAGGTCCGCCTCCTGCGCCAGCCCCTGCGCGACCAGGACGCGCTGGCGCTGGCCGCCGGAGAGCTCTCCCAGCCGTCGATCGGCCAGGTCGGCGACGCCCATCCTGTCCAGGCACTCCCGGACCACCGCCCTGTCGCGCCGGGTCAGCGGGCGCCAGAGCCCCCGGTGCGCCCAGCGCCCCATCGCGACCGTCGTCCGCACGGTGACGGGCAGGGCGTCCTGGACGGCGCTGCGCTGGACCACGAAGGCGGGCCGGGAGCCGCCGTGCCGCGTCACCGTACCCGCGCGCGGCCTGAGCGTGCCCGCCAGGACGCCCAGCAGCGTGGACTTTCCGGAGCCGTTCGCCCCGACCAGGGCGGTGACCTCGCCCTCGGGGATCCGGGCGTCGACGCCCCTGAGCACGTCGGGGCCTCCGTACCCCGCGTACACGCCCTCCAGTACGACCCGGTCCATGGTCATTCCTCCTACGACACCCCGATGTGAAAACGATAATGATTTTCATTGTAGAGTGTCCCACCATGGAAGCCTTCTTCGCGCCCTTCGGGGTCGTCTTCGTCCAGCGCGCACTGTGGGGCGGGATCCTCGTCTCCGCCGTCTGCGCGCTCGCCGGGACGTGGGTGGTGCTGCGCGGCATGGCCTTCCTCGGGGACGCGATGTCGCACGGCATGCTGCCCGGGGTGGCGCTGGCCTCCCTCTTCGGACAGAACCTCCTCCTGGGCGCCGCCCTGGCGGCCGGGACGATGGCCGCCGGGGTCACCGCGCTCGGCCGCTCACCACGCCTGTCCCAGGACACGAGCATCGGACTGCTCTTCGTCGGGATGCTCTCGGTCGGCGTCATCATCGTCTCCCACTCGGCCTCCTTCGCCGTCGACCTCACCGGGTTCCTCTTCGGCGACGTCCTGGCCGTGCGCGAGCGCGACCTGGCCTACCTGGGGGCCGCTCTGGCCGTGGCGCTCGTGGTCGCGGTCGGCGGACACCGGGCCTTCGTCGCGCTGGCCTTCGACTCGCGCAAGGCGCACACCCTGGGGCTGGCGCCCCGCGCGGCGCACGCCGTACTGCTCGGCCTGGTCACCCTGGCGGTGGTCGCCTCCTTCCACGTGGTCGGCACCCTGCTGGTGTTCGGACTGCTCATCGCGCCCCCGGCGGCCGTCGCGCTCTGGGCGCGGAGCATCCCGGTGATCATGCTCGGCGCGGCCCTGCTGGGCAGCGCCGCCACTTTCCTCGGGCTGCTCGTGTCCTGGCACTGGGAGACGGCGGCCGGGGCGACGATCGCGGCCGTGGCCGTGGCGCTGTTCTTCGCCTCCGCACTCGCCTCCGCCGCCCGGCACGCCGCTCCCCGCGCGGGCCGCTCCGGGCGGCCCACCGCCATAGCCCACACGGAAGGACAGACGACCCCATGAAACGCGAACACCGCCCCGGCGCCGTGCTCGGCGCGACCGGACTGGTCGCCCTGCTGGTGCTCACCGGCTGCGCGGGCACCGGTTCCGGCGACGCCCCCGCCCAGGCGGGGGCGTCGGAAGCGGACGAGGTCCCGCACGGCTACGTCGAGGGGGCCGAGGAGACCGCCGAACCCCAGTCGCGCCTGGTCGTCGCCGACACCCGCACCGGGGACGTCCGCGTCCTGGACCTCATCACGGAGGAGGTGACCGCGCTGGACCCGGTACCGGAGGTCGACGGGATCACGGGCGACGGCCGGTTCGCATACCTCCGGTCATCGGATCACGGGACTACGGAGGTCGTGGACAGCGGGGCGTGGACCGTGGACCACGGTGACCACGACCACTACTACAGAACCGGCATCGGGCACGTGGGCACGCTGGAGGACTTCACGGCCGGCGGAGCGGTCACCGACCCCGCCCTGACCTCCCTCGTCGACGGCCACGGCGCCTCTCTGACCCTGGAACGCGGCGCGCTGGAGGACGGCGCCGTCGAACCCGCCGCCGCGGCTCCGGGCGGCTCCGCGACCGCCCTCCCCTACGCGGGAAGGCTCGTGGTGGCCGAAGGCGGCTCCGACGGGCGGGTGCGCGTGGACGACCGGGAGGGCGCCGAACAGCAGACCCTCGACGCGGCGTGCACCGACCCCGGCGGCGCCGCGGTCACCCGACGGGGCCTGGTCCTCACCTGCCGGGAGGGCGCCCTCCACGTGACCGAGGAGGACGACGCCCTCGTCGCCGAGACACTCCCCTACCCGGACGGCGGCGGCTCCCGGACGGAGTCCTTCCACCACCGGCCCGGCTCCGCCGTCCTGGCCGCCCTGTCCACCGACGGCGACGTGTGGGTCCTCGACCTCTCGGAGCCGGCCTGGACCCGGCTGGACGTGCCCGACGCCGTCGCGGTGAGCGCGATCGGCGAGGACACCTCCGTCCTGGTGCTGACCGCGGACGGGACCCTGCGCTCCCTGGACCCGCGGACGGGCGAGGAGCGGGCCGGGACCGCCCTCCTCGACACGGTGGGCGAGGACCCCGCCCCGACGATCCAGGTCGACACCAGCCGCGCCTACGTCAACGACGCCGGGGCGGGCCTCATCCACGAGATCGACTACAACGACGACCTGCGGGTCGCGCGGACCCTCGACGCCGGGATCGCGCCGCACCTCATGGTCGAGACGGGACGGTGACGGACATGAGGACACCGATCGCGCGGCGCCTGGGCGCCGCCGCACTCGCCCTCGCCGCGACCGCCCTGGCGGTGACCTCCTGCGCGGCGCAGGACGGCCGGGGCCAGGGCATCGTCGTGACGACCAACATCCTGGGCGACATCACCCGCACCATCGTGGGCGAGCAGGCCGAGGTCACCGTCCTGATGAAGCCCAACGCCGACCCCCACTCCTTCGGGATCTCGGCCCAGGAGGCCGCGGCCGTCGAGAACGCGGCGCTCGTGGTCTACAACGGCCTCGGCCTGGAGGAGGGCGTGCTGCGCAACGTCGCGGCGGCGGAGGAGGCCGGGGTGGCCGCCCTGGAGGTCGGCGCGGGCGTGGACCCGCTCCCCTACGCCTCCGACGAGAACGAGGGCGAGCCCGACCCCCACTTCTGGACCGACCCGCGGCGGGTCGTCCAGGCCGTCGACCTGATCACCGAGAGCGTGGTCGAGCGGGTCGACGGGGTGGACGCCGACGCCGTGCGCGCCAACGCCGAGGCCTACACGGCGGAGCTGGACGAGCTCGACACCTGGATGGCCGAGGAGTTCTCCGCCATCCCCGAGCAGGACCGCAGGCTCGTGACCAACCACCACGTCTTCGGCTACCTCGCCGACCGCTACGGCTTCGAGGTCATCGGCACGGTGATCCCCAGCGGAACCACCCTGGCCTCCCCCAGCACCGCCGACCTCAAGGACCTGTCCGACACCGTGCGCGAGGCGGGCGTCGACGCCGTCTTCGCCGACTCCTCCCAGCCCGACCGGCTGGCCAGTGTCATGGCGCAGGAGGCGGGGGTCGACATCGAGGTGATCCCCCTGTTCTCCGAATCGCTGAGCGAGGAGGGCGAGGGCGCGGCCAACTATCTGGAGATGACCCGCTCCAACACCGAATCCATCGTCACCGGACTCGGTGACGACTGACCCGGACCCCGGGTTCCCACACCGCGGCGGGCTCCGCCCCTCGGCACGACCGCGGCCCTTCCATCAGAACATCTGGAGACACCACCCATGAGTATGGCGAAACACCTCAGGAACTGGGCGGCCCCGCCCGTGCTGGTCTCGGCCGGCCTCCTGCTGACCGCCTGCGGCGCGGGACAGGACACGGCCGCCGAGGACGGCGGCGACCCGGTCGCGGCGGAGGCCGCGGCCGTCACCGATCCGGTCGTGACCACCTACGACGGCGGACTGTACGTCCTGGACGGCGACACCCTGGAGGTCGCCGCGGACATCAAGCTGGAGGGCTTCAACCGGATCAACCCGGCCGGCGACGACCGGCACGTGCTCGTCTCCACGTCCGAGGGCTTCCAGGTCCTGGACGCCGCCGGCGGCGAGCTGACCGACACCCTCTTCGCCGCCGAGGCGCCCGGGCACGTCGTCCGGCACGGTGGCCGGACCGTGCTGTTCGCCGACGGCACCGGCGAGGTCACCGCCTTCGACTCCGATGCCCTGGGCGACGGCCTCCCCGAGGACACCGAGGTCTACCTGAGCGAGGAGGCCCACCACGGTGTGGCCATCGAACTGACCAGCGGCGAACTCGTCACCACCCTCGGCGACGAGGAGGAGCGCGTGGGCGCCCTGGCCCTGGACGCCGACGGCGAGGAGATCGCCCGCAACGAGGAGTGCCCCGGCGTCCACGGTGAGGCCACCGCCGAGGACGAGGTGGTCGTCATCGGCTGTGAGGACGGCGTACTGCTCTACCAGGACGGCGAGTTCTCCAAGGTCGACGGCCTCGACGACTACTCGCGGATCGGCAACCAGGCCGGATCGGAGGAGTCCCCGATCGTGCTCGGCGACTACAAGACCGACCCGGACGCCGAGCTGGAGCGCCCCGAGCGGATCGCCCTCATCGACACGGCCGAGGCCGAGCTCACCGTGGTCGACCTGCCCAGCAGCTACACCTTCCGCTCCCTCGGGCGGGGGCCGGACAGCGAGGCCCTGGTGCTGGGCACCGACGGCGCCCTGCACGTGATCGACCCCGAGGCGGGCGAGGTCGTGGACAGCATCGAGATCATGGACTCCTGGGAGGAGCCCCTGGAGTGGCAGGACGCCCGGCCCGCGCTGTTCGTGCGCGGCGGGACCGCCTACGTGAGCGACCCCGCCACCCGACAGGTGCACGCCGTGGACCTGGCCGCGGGCGAGGTCACCGCCTCCACCACCCTGGACGAGGCGCCGAACGAGCTCAGCGGCGTCACGTCCTGACCGTTCCGGCGACCGCCCCGGCGGGTCGGCGCACCGCGCGTCGGCCCGCCGGGGCGGTGGCGACGCCCCCGTGTCCGGGGGCCGTCATCGGCCCGCCGGGGCGGTGGCGACGCCCCCGTGTCCGGGGGCCGTCATCGGCGCGGCTCCCAGCGGAAGACGCGGGCGGCCAGCGCGACGGCCACGACGACCCAGGCCAGCGTCGGCGCCAGCAGAATGAGCGACTCACCGAGGGGACGCCGCCGTTCCAGGCGTTGACCACGAGTTCGGCGGCCGATCCGCCGGGGAGCAGGCGCTTGAGCAGGGTGAGTTCCTCCGTGCCGGTGAACCCCACCCAGCCGGACACGGCGAGGGTCCCGACCAGCAGGGGCAGGGTGGTCACCTGTGCGTGTTCGGGCGAGTTGGTCAGTCCGGCGGTGGCCAGGCCGAACCCGAGCATCATGGCCACCGCCGCCAGGACGGCCGCCGCCAGGAGCAGGACGTCGGCCGGTCCGGCCGCGACCGCGGTCAGCACGGTCAGGACCACGGCGACCTGGAGCAGGGTGATGACGGTCGCCGGGAGCAGGAGTCCGGTGAGGATGGCGGGGTCGGCCGCGGCGGTGGAGCGGAGCCGCTTGAGGAAGAGGTTCTGCCGACGGGAGGCGAGCGTGGTCACCGTGGTGGCGTAGAGCCCCATCACCACCATGATGAACACCAGGACCGCGGCGACGGCACCGAGGTCCAGGTCCGGCAGGAGCCGGTGCAGGTAGATGTAGAAGGCGCTGGAGGCGGCGGGAACCACGAACATGGTGACCAGGACCAACCGGTTGCGGAAGATCTGGATCAGCTCGCCCTGGGCGATCGGGAGCATGGCGGAAGTCCTCGTGCTGGAAGGCGCGCTGGTCGCCCGTCCGGCAGTGGTGCCGCGTCACCACGGCGCCATGACGATCGTCCCGGCGGGGGCATGACGCGATGTCACTGTCGGCGCCGTGTCCGGCGCGCCGCGGGGCGTCGTTCGCCGCCGTCGAGGTGACGGGCGGCGGCGACACGGTGGCCCGCGGCTACGGCCGCCGCGGCCTCACCGTGGAGCCGCGGCGGCGCGCCCGCGGGCCCGCCCCGCTCACCACCCGGTCCGCAACAGGTGGTTGACGAGCAGGGCGGTCGCCGCCTGGAGCGCGAGCCACACCCGGTGGTCGCGGCGGGGCAGCAGCGCCGCGGCCGGGACCAGCCACAGGACGAAGGGGAGCCAGATGCGCTCGGTCTCGGCCTTGCTCATCCCCGACAGGTCGGCGACGGCGATCGCGCAGACCGCGGCCGCGGCGAGCACGGCCACCGCGCCGCCCGGGTCCTCCACCGGGCGCGGCCCCGAGCGCACCGCCCACGGAAGCCGGGCCAGGGACCGCCGCAGGCCCGCGACGGAGGCGGCTCCCGCCGAGAGCACCACCGTGGCGAGGTTCGCCCAGACCCAGTAGCCGTAGGGCCGGATCGCGGCCACGCCCTGGTAGTAGCGCTCCACCACCAGGCGGTACCCCTCCCACCACCAGAAGCCCGCCGCCGTGAACGCCGCGGCGACCGCCAGCGCCCCCGCCAGGGCGTAGGGCAGCGGACGCGCGGTCCGCGCGCACACCAGGACGGCCACCGCGGGGATCGCGATCAGGGCCAGCCCGTAGGACAGGTACACCGTCCAACCGAGCAGCAGCCCGGCGGCGAGCGCCGTCGCCCGGGGCGCGCGGGCGTTCGGGGACGCCGCCACCGCGAGCAGGGCCAGCCCCCACGCCGCCACCCCCGCGAAGTAGCCGTCCGCCGAGGCGCCGACCCAGACCGCGCCGGGGAACAGGGCCAGGAACGGAGCCGCGGTGCGGGCCGCGCCCTCGGCTCCGAGCGCGCGGAGCGCGACCAGGACGGCCGCCGCGGCCGACGCCCCCGCCACCACGCACCAGGCCCCCGCCCACGCGCCGCCGCCCAGGCCCAGCCGGTCCAGGGCGACGAACGTCAGGACCGCGCCGGGAGGGTGCCCGGCCACGTGGGTGGGCCAGTTGTCGGGCTGTCCCACGAGGATGTGGCCGGTGAAGCCGCGCAGCGCGGCGCCCGCGTCCGCGAACCGGTCGACCGACGCCAGGTACTCGTAGGGCGATTCCAGCGGCTCGGCGAACCCCCGCCACCCGTCGACGAGGGCGAGGGCGAACGTCCACACCGTGGACGCGGCCCAGGTGAGCGCCACCAACGGGCGCCAGGCCAGGGTCCGCGCCAGGGCGGGGCCCGCGGCGACCACCGCCGCGGCCAGGACGACGGCGGCGACGGTCCCGGGTCCGGTGTGCGGGGCCCAGGAGGCGTACAGCGGGGGCCAGTCCACGTACAGAGCGCCGTCGGCGCGCTCGATGGCGCGTCCGACCAGCGCGGCGAGCACGACCAGGGCCGCCGCACCGAGCGCCGTGAGCGCGTCGAGCCGGCGTCCGGAGCGCACGTCGCCGACCGCTTCGTGGTCATGGGACCGGAGGTCGCGCGGCGTCACGCCGCCACCCTAGGCCGGGCGGACCGGGACGGCCACGACCGCCCGTCGGAGTGTCGTCACAGCAGCGGAAGGCCAGCTCGGAGCGCGTTTCGCTGCCGCGGCGCACGGGCCGTCCGGCCTAGCATGATCGCGTGTGCGGCCCGGCCCGCCGCGACGAGGACGCTAGGAGGCCGCGCGTGGACGAGGGCAGCGATCACCCGGGCGGTCCCGGTTCGGGAGGCGCACCCGGTCCGGGCGGTCCCGGTTCGGGAGGCGCCGAGGGCCCGCCGCCGAAGCGGTGGCGTGCGCTACTCAGGGACGGTCCCGCCTTCGGGCCGACGCGCCCCGGCTTCTGGCGCAGTCCGGTCCGCGGCCGCTGGACGACGTCGGTCCTGGGCGCGGTCCTGCTGGTCGGGCTGACGGTGGTGACCGTCACCGGTCTGCTCTCCTACGCCGCCTACAACCCCGACCTGACCCCCGTCAACGACAAGACCCCCGACAAGGGGCTGCTCGGTTTCTACCTCTTCCCGTGGCCGACCGATCCGCACTGGCTCTACCGGCTGACGCAGGGGCTGCACGTGACGCTGGGCATCGTGCTGGTCCCGGTCCTGCTGGCAAAGCTCTGGTCGGTCGCGCCCCTGTTCTTCACCTGGCCGCCGGTCCGCTCCGTGGCGCACGCCCTCGAACGGGTGTCCCTGCTCCTCCTCGTGGGCGGAGCACTGTTCGTCTTCGCCACCGGTGTGCTGAACGTCCAGCTCGAGTACGTCTTCCCCGGTTCGTTCTACGTCCTGCACTTCTACGGCTCCTGGGTGTTCCTCGCCGGCCTGGCCGTCCACCTCGGCACCAAGGTGCCGGTCATGGTCCGGACGCTGCGCGCGGGTCCCGCGGATGCTCCGGTCCCCGGACCGGGGCGGCCCGCCGGAGCCGACCTGGGCGAGCCGCCCGGGCTCAGGACCCCGAACCCCGCGCCCGCGACGCTCTCGCGCGGCGGAGTGCTGGGCCTGGTGGGGCTGGGGTCGCTGACGCTGTTCGCGGTGACGGTGGGACAGAGCATCGGGGGCCCGCTGCGGGCGACCGCGCTCTTGGCGCCGCGCGGCCGGGCCTCGGGAGAGGGCCCCAACGACTTCCCGGTCAACACGACCGCGTCCCGTGCCGGGGTCGGCGCGGGCGAGACCGGCGAGGACTGGCGGCTGACCGTGCGCGGCGGCGGCCGGGAGGCGGTCCTCACACGGCAGGAGCTGCTCGCCCTCCCCCAGCACCGGGCGGCCCTGCCGATCGCCTGCGTGGAGGGGTGGTCGACCCGGGACCAGGAGTGGTCCGGTGTGCGCCTGTCCGACCTGGCCGACCTCGTCGGTGCCGCGGCTCCGGTGTGGGTGCTGGTGGAGTCGGTCCAGCGCACGGGAAGCTTCACCAGTGCCGGGTTGCACGCGGGGCAGGTCGCCGACCCCCGTTCCCTGCTGGCCCTGCGCGTCAACGGCGCGGACCTCTCCCTGGACCACGGGTACCCGGCCCGCGTCATCGTCCCGGCCGCCCCGGGCGTGCACAACACGAAGTGGGTCGGGCGGCTCACCTTCGAGGACGCGTGATGGGCGCCCTGCGGCGCTGGTACGGGGCCCCGGTGTCCCACCTGCTCCTCATGGCCGGGTCGTTCGCCCTGGCGGCGTACGCGGGCGTACGGCTCCTGGGCGGCGACCCCGTGGGCGTCGCCGTGTGGTTCGTCGGCGCCGTCGTCCTCCACGACCTGGTGCTCGTGCCCGCCTACACGCTCGCCGACCGCGGCTGGCAGGCCGTGGCCGGGCTCCTGGTCGGTGCCGGACGCGGCGGGCACGGCGGAGCGCGTGCACGCGGCACACGCGGCACACGCGGGGAGCACGGCGACCGGGCGCGGATCCGGCTCGTCAACCACGTGCGCGTCCCCGCCGTGCTCTCCGCGTTGCTGTTCGCGGTCTACTTCCCCCTCATCCTGGGACCGTCGGACGCCTACCTGTCCAAGAGCGGGCTTCCGGGGCACCCGTTCGCCGGGCGCTGGCTGTTGCTCTGCGCGCTGCTCTTCGCCGCCTCGGCGGTGGTCGGAGCCGTCCGGTACGCCCGCGGCGCGGTCGCCGACCGCTCGGGCTGAGCGGTCCGCCCGCCCGGGGGCCGAGCGTCCGCCGCGGCCACCGGCGCGCCCGCGGCGGAGCGCAGCGCCACGAACCGGCGCTCGTCGGCCTCCCACACGTCCGCCCGGGTCCACTCCGCCCGCTCGGCCAGCCGCAACAGCGCGGGGATCCCGAGCCTGGCCCAGGGGAAGGGGTCGCCGAGACGGCCCCGTTCGTCGCAGATCCGCACGGTCATGTGTTCGCACACGTCGCCGGGGGCGGTCTCGACGATCAGCAGTCCACCGGCCCGGACCAGGCTCCGGATCCGGGAGAGCAGTCGCCCGGGCGCCCCGCCGATCCCGATGTTGCCGTCCACCAGCAGGGCGGTGTCCCAGCCGCCCTCCTGCGGCAGCGGATCGAACGCCGACCGGCACAGGGCTCGGCCGCCGGAGGCGGTGGCGCGGGCCACGGCCGTCGGGTTGGGGTCGATCCCCAGGGCCGACCGGCCGCGCCCGGCCAGCGCCGCGACGAGGCGTCCGGGGCCGCAGCCCACGTCCAGGACGCTGCCCTCGCAGCGGTCCAGGAGGGCGGCGTCGACCGTGTCGACCGCGCCGCACCAGCGTTCGACGTCCAGCGGCAGCGCCGACCCGTCGGATCGCCGCAGGTACAGCGGACCGCCGCCCCGGACCAGGGCCTCGGTGTACGGGTCGCAGCGCCACGCCGCGACCTCGGCCGGGACGACTCCCGCCTCGGCCGTGCTCATCGCGCCACCCCGCTCGCCCGGTCGCTGACCGCCCGCGCGAACCGGCTCCCGGGTGCCTGGTGCGCGACCCGGTCGACGTCGGCCGCCGTGTCCACGTCCGCCAGGACCGGCAGGTCGCCGACCCGCAGGCCCGCGTCGGTCAGGCGTCGGCGCTGGATCCGGCCGGTCCGGTCCGTCGACATCGGCACGCCCAGCACCAGCGCGGGATCGGGGTCGGCCAGGCCCAGGGCCCAGAACCCCCCGTCCTCGCTGGGGCCGAACCAGGCGTCGGCGCGGCGCCAGGCGTCGGCGGCCAGCACGGGGGCGAGGATCCGCTGTGTGACCTGCGGTGTGTCCATGCCCAGCAGCAGGGCGGGCCCCGAGCACCCGGCGAACGCGGCGGCCAGGCGCTCGTCCAGCCCACCGCCCGACTGGGGGACGACGTCGAACCCGCCGTCCGGCAGCCACGGCCCCGGCCGTCCCTCCAGCACCAGCACCCTCCTGCGTGCGGGCAGCGACAGCACCGTGGCCAGGGTGTCGGCGAGCGCGGCGGCGGCCAGGCGAGCGGCCTCCTCGGCGGTGTACTCGGGCGTCAGCCGGGTCTTGACCCGCCCGGGCACGGGTTCCTTGGCGATCACCAGGAAGGTCGTCGCCCCCACGGGCCCGGCGCCCCGCCCGGCGGCGGGATCCCGCCCTGGGGCGTTCACCGCTCGCCCCCGTCGGGGTGCGCCGGTGTGCGCGCGGGCTCGCGCAGGACCGCCGACATGTCCCGTACCGCCGTCCACGTCCCACGCCAGGTGCCCGTCACCTTGGAGGCGCCGGTTCGCGGGAGGTAGGGGACGTCCACCTCCTCGATCCGCCAGCCGGCGTCCGCGGCCCGCACGACCGTCTCCAGGGGGTAGCCGGAGCGCCGGTCGGTCAGGCCGAGGCCGAGCAGGTCCGTCCGCCGGGCGGCGCGCATGGGTCCGATGTCGCGGATCCGCACGCCGGTGCGTCGGCGCAGCATGCCCGCGACCGCCGCGTTGCCCAGTCGGGCGTGGACGGGCCAGGCGCCGCCGCGGGCGGGGCGGCGGCGCCCCACGACCAGGTCGGCCCGGTCCTCGCGTACGGCGTCCACCATGCGCGGGAGCAGGCCCGGGTCCAGGGAGGCGTCGCAGTCGCAGAAGCAGACGATCTCGGCGGTCGCGGCGAGGAGTCCCGCGTGGCAGGCCGAGCCGAATCCGCGCCGCAGCTCGGGGACGACCAGGGCGCCCAGTGCCGCGGCGACGCGGGCGGAGTCGTCGGTGGACCCGTTGTCGACCACGATCGGCCGCCACCCGGCGGGCACGCGCTCGATGACCCAGGGCAGGGCCGCCGCCTCGTCCAGGCACGGCAGGACCACGTCCACCGGGGGTGGCCGCTCCCCTCGCGCCGGGGCCTCGGGCTCACCCGAGGGTTGGTCACTCTCCGTATCCGAAACTTCGCGCTGTCGTCGCTCATCGATCACGATGATCACGCTACGAAGCGATGTGCCTTCCGTGCGGGAGGGACACTCCCCGACACGCGGACACCCTGTGTCACGGCGTCGGCGCCTCGGCTCCGGACCGGGCGTGCGGCTCGTCCCGCGCGAACTCCCGCACCCCCTCGGTGAAGCCGACGCGCGGGCGCCAGCCGAACTCCTCGGTCAGCCGCGCGGAGGAGGCGGTGATGTGCCGGACGTCGCCCAGCCGGTACTCGCCGGTGACCACCGGATCTGGTCCCCCGTGCGCCTCGGCCAGGGCCCACGCCATGTCACCGACCGTGTGCGGGGTCCCGCTGCCCACGTTGAACGCGGTGAGGGCGCCCTCCGGCCGTCCGGGGAGGGCGTCGACCACCGCGGCGTTGGCGTCGGCCACGTCGCGTACGTGCACGAAGTCCCGCCGCTGCCGACCGTCCTCGAACACGCGCGGGGCCCGGCCGCGTGCCAGCGCCGAGCGGAAGAACGACGCCACGCCCGCGTAGGGGGTGTCGCGCGGCATGCCGGGGCCGTACACGTTGTGGTAGCGCAGCGACACCGCGCGGCCGCCCGTGGCGCGCGCCCAGGCCGCGCAGAGGTGTTCCTGCGCCAGCTTGGTGGCGGCGTAGACGTTGCGCGGGTCGGCCGGGGCGTCCTCGCCGACCAGTCCGGGGTCCAGCCGGGCCCCGCAGCGGGGGCACGGCGGATCGAACCGGCCGGCGTCCAGGTCGGCCTCCCCGCGCGGCCCGGGCCGGACGGGGCCGTGCTCGGCACAGGTGTAGGCGCCCTCGCCGTAGACCACCATGGATCCGGCCAGGACGACGTCGCGCACGCCCCGGCGGGCCATCGCGGCCAGCAGCACCGCGGTGCCCAGGTCGTTGCAGCCGACGTAGTCCGGTGCGTCGGTGAAATCCGATCCCAGCCCCACCATCGCCGCCTGGTGGCACACGGCGTCCACGCCCCGCAGGGCCCGTTCCACCGCGTCGCCGTCGCGGACGTCGCACACCAGGTCGACGCCCGCCTCCCCTGGCGGCCGGCCCGCGTGCGCCTGTGGCAGGAGGGCGTCGAGCGTCACCACCGTGTGCCCGGCCCCGCGGAGGGCCTCCGCCACGTGCGAACCGATGAACCCCGCCCCACCTGTGACCAGTACGCGCATGCGGCCCACGTTAGGCCGCCGGAGCCCGCTGCGCCCCGGGCCACACCGGCGGCCCCCGCTTCGGAGCCGAGTCCTACCGACCCGGAGAGTCCCCTTGGGCGATGAGCGTGTGGAAGTGGGCGAGCATGCGGTCCGGGTCGGGTTGCAGGCCCGTGAACAGGGCGAACGCCTGGGCGGCCTGGAACACCGCCATCTCCCCGCCCCGCAGGGTCGGGCAGCCGCGTTCCTCGGCCAGGGCCAGCAGCTCCGTACGCAGCGGGCGGTAGACGATGTCGGCCACCCACATCGACGGGCGCAGCAGCTCCGCGGGCACGGGGGTGCCCGGGTGGTGCGCCATGCCCGTCGGCGTCGCGTTGACCAGGCCGTCCGCCTCCGACAGCAGCGCGTCGAGCGCGTCGGTCCCCTCCGCGCGGCAGTCCGTTCCCGGCACGAGTCCGCCCAGGCGCCCGGCCAGGCCCTTGGCCCTGGCCGCGTCGGTGTCGACCACGGTCACCTCCCGCGCGCCCGACCCGAGCAGGGCGTAGGCCACCGCCGCACCGGCCCCGCCGGCGCCCAGGACCACGACCCGCTCGCGCGGCGCGTCGGGCAGGCCGCGCTCCAGGCACTGGGCGAACGCCGACCAGTCGGTGTTGTGCCCGACGGCCCGCCCGGACTCGAAGACCACGGTGTTCACCGCCCCCAGCGCCGCCGCGTCCGGGGTGAGTCCGTCCAGCACGGGCAGGACGAGCTGCTTGCAGGGATGGGTGATGTTGAGGCCGTTGAAGCCCAGGTGCCGGGCGGATCCCACCAGGTCGCCCACCGCGTCCGGGGCCAGGCCCGCCTCGGCGAGGTCGATGGTCCGGTAGATCAGGCGGCGCCCGAGCTCGGCCGCCTCCCGCTCGTGCATCGGCGGGGTCAGGGAGGGCCCGATCCCCGTGCCGATGAGGCCCACCAGGTAGGAGCCGGTGGCGGCGTCCACCGCCCCGGCACGCGTCGTCCCCGTCAACGGCTCGCCTCCGCTCGCTGCGCGGCCATGCGGAAGGGGCTGTTGGCGGAACCGTAGCCCGCGTAGCCGCCCGTGCGCTGGACGACCTCCAGGAAGAGCCGACCGTCGAGCATCGGCGTGTAGAAGTGCCGGAACTCGCCCTCCCCGACCCGGTCGTAGAGGATGCCGTACTCGCGCATGCGCTCCACGGCCAGCGGTTCCAGGTCCGTGCGGCAGGCGAGGTCGGCGTAGTAGTTGTCCGGGATGCGCAGGGGCTCGAAGCCGTGCGTCCGCATGGCGCGGGCGACCGCGAACACGTCGTCGCAGGCGAAGGCGACGTGCTGTGGCCCGCCGCGGACGTCCTCGTAGGGCCCCCGGCCCAACAGGGAGGCGTTGAGGGCGATGCGCGGCGCCGCGCCGTCCCGGCTCATCGCCCGGCTGCGCACCATGCCGTCGGGCGCGGCCAGTTCGATCCCGTCGTCGGGTTCCAGGCCCAGGACGGAGCGGTAGAACAGCGAGGCCTCGTCGAAGTGGTCGAAGGGCTGGAACAGCCCCACGTGGTCGATGCCGCCGAGGGCGACCCGCGCCGCGTCGTCGCCTCCCGCCACCGGAACGGTGAAGTCGGACAGCCAGTCCTGCCGCTCGTCCGGGTCCTGCGCGCAGAAGAAGATCGAGGTGCCGTCGGGCGCCGCGACGGCGCGCAGGTCGGCCTCGGCCGGGTCGCGCCGCCGGGGCAGCGGCGGCGCCAGCAGCCGCTCCGCCCGCCGCATCGCCGCGTCGGCGTCCGCCACGTCCACCCCCAGGGCGGTGACCGCCGCGTCGCCGCTCCAGGTGTGGCCGAGCTGGGGATCGGTGGCGTTGAGCAGCACCCGGGCCCCGCCGCCGCACCACAGCTGGACCGGTTTGGAGCGGTGGTCGCGGGTGTGCCGGAACCCCAGGGACGCCAGGGCCGCGCGGACGCCCGGGACCGCGTGCTCGGGCGCGGCGATCTCCACGAACGCGTAGCCCTGGGCCCGGGTGGGCGCGGGCAGCCGGGTCAGCGCCGCCGGGGCCGGACCGGACGCGGGCGCCTCACCGCGGCCCGGCCCCGCACGCCCCGGCTCCCCCCGGTCGTCGCCGGGCTCCGCGACCCGCGTCTCTCCGGCCCCGACCTGGACCTCGCGGTCCCGGGCCCGGGCCGTCTCGTCCTCCAGCACGGCCAGCGACCGCAGGGCGTCGGCGGCCGTGCGCTCGGGGTCGGCGGCACGGAACACATCGTTGAAGACCTCCAGGGACAGCGGCCCCTCGTACCCGGCGGCCAGCACGTGACCCGTGAACCCGGTGAGGTCGAACGCGCCCTGTCCGGGGAAGCAGCGGTGGTGGCGGCTCCAGTGCAGGACGTCCATGGGCATCAGCGGCGCGTCGGCGAGCTGGAGGAAGAAGATCCTCTCGCCGGGGATGTCCCTGATCGCGGACGGGTCGTGGCCCCGGGACAGGATGTGGAAGCTGTCCAGGCACACGCCGAGGCCGGGGTGGTCGGCCTCCCTGACCAGGCGCCAGGCGTGCCGGTAGTCGTCGACCCAACGCCCCCACGCCAGCGCCTCGTAGGCGATGCGCACGCCGTAGGGGGCCGCGGTCTCGGCCAGCCGCCGCAGCTGCGCGGCGGCCAGGGCGTCGTCGCCGGCCGAGTCCGCCGCGACGCTGGAGCACACCAGCATCACGTCCACGCCCAGCTCCACCATGAGGGCGAACTTGGCCTCGGCCCGCCGGAGGTTGTGCTCCAGCCGGGCCTCGTCCACCCCCTCGAAGTCACGGAAGGGCTGGTAGAGGTCGATGGTCAGGCCCAGCGACTCCGCCAGGTCCCGCACGTCGCGGGGCGCGAGGGCCGACCCGATGAGGTCGTTCTCGAAGATCTCCACACCGTCGAAGCCCGCCCGGGCCGCGGCCCTGAGCTTCTCCTCCAGTGTCCCGCTGAGGGAGACGGTGGCGATGGAACGCCGCATGCGTCACGCCTTCCTGTTCGTTCGCCGTGCCTACTCGGTCTCCTGGAAGGACTCGTACAGCTCGCGCTGCTCGCCCTCCAGGTTCTGCGCGAAGTAGTCCTGGACCCGGCTCCGGAACGCCTCGACGTCCACGTCGTCGACGATCTCCATGGAGCCGTCGGCGCGCCACTGCGCCATGATCTCCTCCTCGGCCTCCTCGATGCAGGCGCGGTTGTCCTCGCGCACCGAGCTGACGGCGCTCTGCAGGACCTCCTGCTGTTCGGCCGACAGCGCGTCCCAGGTCTGGCCGGAGACCACGATCATCTGCGAACCGATCTGGTGGCCGGTGAGGCTGATGTGCGACTGGACCTCGTCGAAGTTGTCTCCGGCGATGGTCGGGACGGGGTTCTCCTGGCCGTCCACGGTCCCCTGCTGCAGGGCGAGGTAGACCTCCTCGAAGGCGACCGTGGTCGGTTCGGCGCCCATGGCCTCGGCGTTGGCGAGGTAGATGGGCGAGTCCGGGAAGCGCATCCGCAGCCCGGCCAGGTCGTCGGGGGTGCGGATGGGCGTGTTGGCGGTGAAGTGGCGGTCGCCGAAGTACCAGGCGCCGAGGATCCTGGCGCCGGTGGCCTCCTCGAACCCGTCGCGCAGGGGCTGCGACGCCTCGGAGTCGAAGTAGCCGAACAGGTGGTCGGCGTCGCGGAAGGCGTAGGCGGCGTCCATGACGCCGATCGGCTCGTAGGAGGACCCGAGCGCCGCCGAGCCCTGCACGTCCATGTCGATGTCGCCCGACATCACCGAGGCGAAGGTCTCGGTGTTGGAGCCGAGCGTGCTGTTGGGGAAGGTGTCGACGGAGAACCCGGCGTCGGCCTCGGCCACCCGTTCGGCGACCAGGTCGATGCCGCACCGGGTGTGCGGGTGGTCCTCGGTGTAGCTGTTGGCGAAGGTGAGGACGAGTTCCTCGTCGCCGGTTCCGCCGCCGCTGCCGCAGGCGGTGGCGGCGAGCACCACGGCGGGGACCAGGGCCATCAGGCGAGTCGTCGTGCGCATGGGGGATTCCTCCTTGGGGAGTGGTGGTCAAGGGCTTGGGGCGTGGTGGTCAGGCTCGGAACGCGGTGGTCACAGGTCCAGGAGTCCGGGCAGGAACAGGACCAGGTCGGGGAAGAGGATGAGGAGCAGCAGCACCGCCACCAGCGGCACCAGGAACGGAGCCGTGCCGCGGAACACCTCGTGCATCGGTGTGCGGGTCGCCGAGCCCAGGACGAAGAGCACGCCGCCGATCGGGGGTGTGAGCAGGCCGATCATCAGGCAGAGGATCGTGATCACCCCGAAGTGCACCGGGTCCGCGCCCAGGCGGACGGCGACGGGCAGTAGGACCGGGACGGTGATGACCAGCGCGGCGATGGGCTCCAGGACGGTGCCGATGATGATCAGCACCGCGCTGACCAGGAGCAGCAGCAGCGTGGGGTCGTCGGTCAGGCCCAGCAGGAAGGTGGCGACCTGCTGGGGCACCTGCTCGCGTGCCAGCACCCAGCCCAGGAGGCCGGAGGCGGCGAGGATGATCGCGATGGAGGCGGCCGTGGTGACGGTCTCCACGGCGATGTCCCACAGCGCGCGCGGGCTCAGCCTGCGGTAGACCAGGCCCAGGAACAGGACGTAGGCGACACCGACCGACGCCGCCTCGGTCGGTGTGAAGAAGCCGCTGAGGATGCCGCCGAGCAGCAGGACCGGGGCCAGCAGCGGACCCGCCGCCCGCCGTGCGGCGGTGCCCAGCTCGCCCGGCTCGGCCCGCTTCCCGGCGAGTTCGGGCCTGCGCCGGGCCCACAGGAACACCGCCAGGGCCAGGCCGCCGGCCATCAGCGCGGCCGGAACGACCGCCGCGGCGAACAGCGCGGCCGTGGAGACCGCCGCGACCGACGCGTACACGATCGCCGGGATGCTGGGCGGCATGATCGGGCTGATGAGGCTGGTGGAGGCGGTCAGGCCCAGGGTGAAGCGCAGCGGGTACCCGGCCCTGGTCATCGCCGGGACCATCATCTTGCCCATCCCGGCCACGTCGGCCAGGGCAGTGCCGCTGATCCAGGAGAAGCCGACGCTCACACCGACGTTGACGTAGCCCAGGCCGCCGCGCGCCCGCCCCAGGAGGACCTGGGCGAACGCGAAGAGCCGGTCGGCGATCCCGGTGTGGTTGGCGACCACACCGAGCAGGATGAACAGCGGCACCGCCAGCAGCGGGAAGCTGTTGACCTCCTGGGCGGCCGTGCGCAGGCTCAGACCCGTGGACTGGCCGCCGACGGCCATGTAGGCCAGGCACGGGCCCAGGATCGCGAACGCGATGGGCACCCGCAGGAGCAGCAGGACGAGGATGCCGAGGATGACCATGAGCGCGCTCATCGGGCCTCCTCCCCCGCCTGGGCCGTGCGGTGCTCGCGTTGGGGCGGTCCGGGCACCAGGGCCGCGTTGGCCAGGGCGCGCAGCGACATCAGCACCACTCCGAGGAGCGGGATCACGTAGGTGGCGGAGACCGGGAGGCGCAGGGCCGCGGTCAGCTGCGGCGACCCGCCGAAGACGAGTTCGACGGCCTCCAGGGTGAGCAGTACGCCCACCGCGGCGACCACGAGGTTGGCCAGGATCCACACCGCCCGCAGCGCGCGGTCGCCGAGGAGCAGGTCGACCACCTTGAGGGTGATGTGCTCGTCGCGGCCGACCAGGTAGCCGGCCAGGGAGAATGTGAGCCAGACCAGCCCGAGGCGGGCGAGCTCACCGGTCCAGACCCAGCCCTGGACCGGCAGGTGGCGCTGGGTGGCCTGCAGGAGGATGAGGACGAGGATCAGCGCGAGCAGCGCGACCCCGACGGCCAGTTCGGCGGTCTCCAGCCACCGCACCGCCGCGGGGCGCGGCGCGGGCGGCTTGTTGCCGGGGGGCGGGGGTCTGTCAGGCATCCGAACGGGCTCCACTCAGCGAACGGGGGCGGCATCGGCGCAGGTCATAGGTGCGTGACCTGCGCCACCGGGACGTGGTGTGAACCCTAGGTTTCCGCTTCGTGTCACGACAAGCGATTGCCAAAAGTTGTCACAGCGCATAGACAGGGACGTCATGGACTCCCCGAAGCGCACGACGATCTACGACGTGGCCCGGGAGGCGGGCGTCGCCGCCTCCACGGTCTCGCGTGCCCTGCGCAACCCCCGCCGCGTCAACGCCGCCACCCGCGAGCACGTCCTGCAGGTCGCCGAGCGCATGGGCTACCGCCCCAGCCCCCTGGCGACGGCGCTGCAGTCCGGGCGGACCGCGACCGTGGCGATGCTGGTACCGGACATCACCAACCCGCACTTCTTCGGGACGATCAAGGGCGCCGAGCGGCGCGCCTCCGCCGCCCGCATCACCTTCATCCTCAGCCACACAGAGGAGTCGGCCGACAGCGAGCGGACCCAGATCGAGCACCTGGCCCGCTCGGTGGACGGGTTCGTCCTGGCGTCGAGCCGGTTGCCGGACGAGAGCCTGTGGGAGCTGGCGGAGGAGCACAACCTGGCCCTGGTCAACCGGGAGGTCAAGGGACTGCCCAGCGCCGTGGTCGACAGCCGGGTGGGCAGCCGGCAGATCGTGGAGCACCTGGCCTCGCTGGGGCACCGCTCACTCGTCTACCTGTCCGGTCCGCACCGGTCCTGGCCGGCCGGAGAGCGCTGGCGGGGGCTGGTCGACGGCGCGCGCGGCCTCGACATGAAGGTCACCCGGCTGGGGCCCTTCCCGCCCCGCGTGGTCGGCGGCGGCGCGGCGGCGGACGCGGCCCTGGTGACGGGGGCCACGGCCGTGGTCGCGCACAACGACCTGCTGGCGATCGGGGTGCTCCGCCGTCTGTCCGAGCGGGGCGTGGCGGTTCCCGACCAGGTCAGCGTCGTCGGCTACGACGACATCTTCGGCGCCGACTTCTGTGTTCCGGCGCTGACCACCCTGGCCGGACCCCAGGACGAGGCGGGCCGCTCGGCCGTGGAGCTGCTGTTGGAGAACCGGTCCCGCTCCACGGCCCGCACGCCCGACCGCCGGGTCATGCTGCCCTCGCACCTGGTGATCCGCGATTCCACGGGCCCGGCCGCCCGCTGACCGCGCCTCAGGCCCGGGTGCCGTCCGTCTGGTGGTCGTCCACCTCGTGGGCGTCCGCCCGGTGGTCGTCCGTGCGCAGCGCCTGGAGGACCGCGGTGATGGTACCGCCCATGTCCACCTCGGGATCGATCAGCCACAGCGTCTGGAGCCCGTCGCCGAGCGCGATCAGCGCGGTCGCCAGGACCCCGGCGTCGATGCTGGTCGTGAGCGTCCCGGCCTCCTGCATCCGCCGGACGGCCCTCGTCAGGAGCGCCTGGCCCTCGACACGGCGCTCGGCGAAGAAGTCGTGCGCCTCGTGCGCGGGGTCGGCGGCTTCGACCACCAGCGCGGAGTACAGCTCGACCAGCCCGGGCACGCCGGAGTTGGAGTCCAGCAGGGCGGCGTAGCGGTCGAGCGGATGCAGAGGCGACGTCCGGCCCGCGGCGGCCACGTCCGCCCGTGAACGGGCCGCGTCGAGCTGGTCGCGTTTGCGCAGCACCTCCACGAAGAGCCGTTCCTTGGTGCCGAAGTGGTGCAGCACCCCGGCGGGGCTCAGCCCGGCCGACTCGGCGATCGCCTTGACGGAGGTGCCGCGGTACCCGTGGCGTGCGATGAGGTCCAGCGCGGCGGACAGGATCTCTTCACGTTTCGCCGCCGTCTTGCCGTACGGGCCTCGCCGATTCATGAGCACATCCTACGACTGAACGACGTTTGGTTTTAAAAACCGAACGACGTATAGTTTTCGTGCCCTCCCCCAGGCAGGGCCTCGGCCGCCACGACGGCGGCCCGACGCTCCCGCTGCCCTCGGCGGCCTCAGGCAAGGACGATCCACATGGACCACCGCGAGTACCGGCGACGGGTGAAGCAGTACCGCGCCGAGGCGAGGCAGCGCTTCGCCGACCTCAAGGCGCGGCGCCGGCGGCGCCGCGGCGCGACCCTCACCGAGCGCCTGGACGCGCGCCGCGCCGAGCGGGCCGAGATCTCGGCCTGGCGCGCCGAGGTGAGGGCCGCCGAGCCCCGCCGCGAGCGCAGGGCCCGCCGGAAGGGCTTGAGGACGTTCCGCAGGCGCCGGAACCGCTGGATCAAGCTCACCGCCCTGGGTGTGGTGGCGGCCCTGGTCGCGGGCCTGTTCGGCTCCTGGTACCACGCCGCGACGCGCCCGGCCACGGACGGCCAGGCCGCCGCGCGGGAGCACTCGCTGGAGATCGCCGACCAGGTCATGGCGGAGGGCCTGGTCCTGTTGGAGAACGACGAGGACGTGCTTCCGCTCGCGGACCGCAAGGTCAGCGTCTTCGGCGCGAGCGCCGCCGCCCCCGTCTACGGCGGCGGCGGAGCGGGCGGCATCTCCTCCGTCGGCGCGCGCTCGCTCTTCTCGGCCCTCGACGACGCGGGGGTCGACTACGACCGGGCGGTGCGCGACGTCTACGGCAACTACACGGACGGCGGCGAGGCCTCGACCAAGTCCTACGAGGAGCCGGAGGCCGGCGTCGTCGACGAACTCCTGCCGGCGCTCCAGGGCTTCTTCGTCACCTCGCCGACGGAGATGCCGGTCGAGCACCTCCCCGAACCGGTTCTGTCCGGCGCCCGCGACCACTCCGACACCGCCGTCTACACGGTCGGCCGGGCCGGGATGGAGGGCCGGGACTTCACTCCCGAGGACCTGGCCCTGACCGAGGACGAACGCGCCACCCTGGAACTGCTGGACTCGACCTTCGAACACGTGGTGGTCCTGGTCAACAGCGCCAACGCGATGGAACTCGGCTTCCTGGAGGAGTACGAGAGCGTCGACGCCGCCCTGTGGATCGGCGGCCCCGGCGAGACCGGCATGAACGCCGTGGCCCGGGCCCTCACCGGTGAGGTGAACCCGTCGGGGCGCCTCACCGACACCTACGCGTACGACATCGACACCCATCCCGCCGTCCTCAACACCGGCGACTTCGAGTACGTCGACGACGCCGGCGAGCCCTCCGGCCGCTACTTCACGCACCACAGCGAGGGCATCTACGCCGGCTACCGCTACTTCGAGACCTTCGTGCCCGAGGAGGAGTACGACGACGTCGTGCAGTACCCGTTCGGGCACGGCCTGTCCTACACCGAGTTCGCGTGGTCCGGCGCCGAGTTCGAGACCGGCGCGGACACCGTGTCCGCGTCGGTCGAGGTCACCAACACCGGTGACTCCCCCGGCCGGGAGGTCGTGCAGGTCTACTACGACGCCCCCTACGTCCCGGGCGGGATCGAGAAGCCCGCGACCGTGCTCGGCGGGTACGCCAAGACCGGCCCGCTCGATCCGGGGGAGTCGCAGACCGTCACCGTCTCCTTCGACACCGCGTCGATGGCCTCCTACGACGACCGCGACGCCCGGGCCTGGGTCCTGGACGAGGGCGAGTACGGGATCCGCCTGGCCCGCGACGTGCACGACACCGTGGACAGTGCGACCCACGACCAGCCCGAGCGGGTCGTCATCGACACCGACTCCGCCACCGGAGGCGAGATCACCAACCGGTTCGACGACGCCCGCGGCGACCTGACCTACCTGTCGCGGGGCGACGCCGAGGGCACCTTCCCCTCCGCACCCGACGACGAGGACCTGCGCCTGCCCGACGGCCTGCTCGAGGCCGACTACGAACTCGACGCCGACCCGGACGCCGCCGCGCCCGTCACCGGTGCCGACAACGGCCTGGAACTCGCCGATCTGAAGGGGGCGCCGATGGACGACCCCCGCTGGCAGGACTTCCTCGACCAGCTCACCGAGGACGAACTCGTCGCCCTGTCCGGCAACGGCGGCTACTGGTCCGTGGGCATCGAGCGCCTGGGCGTTCCGGCGACGACGATGTACGACGGACCCGCCAGCGTCCGCAACTTCATCGGGCACTGGGCCACGGTCGCCTTCCCGACCCCCGTCGTACTGGCCTCGACCTGGAACGACGAACTCGCGGGCGAGGTCGGCCGGGCGATGGGCGCCGAGGCGCGGTCGTACGGCGTCGACGCGGTCTACGGCCCCTCGCTCGACCTGCACCGCTCACCGCTGGGCGGCCGCAACTTCGAGTACTACTCCGAGGACCCGCTGCTCACCGCGCGGATCGGCGCCCAGTACGTGTCCGGACTCCAGTCACAGGGCACGGTGGCCGTGATCAAGCACTTCGCGGGCAACGTCCAGGAGACCAACCGGGCCTCCATGGGCCTGTACGTGTGGACGACCGAGCAGGCGTGGCGGGAACTGCACCTGCGCCCCTTCGAGGCCGCGGTCAAGGACGGCGGCGCGCACGGGGCGATGACCGCGTTCAACCGCGTCGGCACCACCTGGGCCGGCGGCAGCGAAGCGCTGCTCACCGGCGTGCTCCGCGGCGAGTGGGGCTTCGAGGGGTTCGTCATCACCGACGCCGGGATCGTGGGACAGGGCCGCCACTTCGACACCCGGCAGGCGGTCGACGCGGGCAACGACATGATCCTCGGACTCCTGGTCGACCTGCCCGGCGACGGCTCCTACGAAAAGGAGCTCAGGTCCTACCTGGAACAGGACCGGGCCGGGACGCTCACCGCGCTGCGGGAGTCGGCGCACCACATCCTGTACTACGTGCTCCAGACGAACAGGATCTGACATGGCGAAGACACCTGCCCTCCGGCACGCCGAGACCGTGGCACGCCTCTCCCTGGAGGAGAAGGCCGCGCTCACCTCGGGTGCCAACTTCTGGAACACCGAGTCGGTCGACCACGCGGGCGTGCCGTCGATCATGCTGACCGACGGGCCGCACGGCGTGCGCAAGCAGGGCGGCAAGTCCGACCACCTCGGGCTCAACGCCTCGCTGCCGGCCACGTGCTTCCCCACGGCCGCCGCCCTGGCCCAGAGCTGGGACGTCGACCTGATGGAGCGGGTGGGGCGACTGCTCGGGGCCGAGGCCCGCGGTGCGGGTGTCGCGGTCCTGCTCGGGCCGGGCCTCAACATCGTGCGCAACCCGCTCGGGGGACGGTCCTTCGAGTACTTCTCCGAGGACCCGCGCCTGTCGGGCGACCTCGCCGCCGGGATGGTGCGCGGCATCCAGTCCACGGGCGTCGCGGCCTGCCCCAAGCACTTCGCGGTCAACGGCCAGGAGCACCTGCGCATGTCGATCGACGAGGTGGTCGACGAGCGCTCGCTGCGCGAGATCTACCTCGAAGGGTTCCGCCGCGTCGTGCGGCAGGCCCGGCCGCGTACGCTCATGACCTCGTACAACAAGGTCAACGGCACCTACGCGAACGAGAACACCCACCTGCTGGTCGACATCCTGCGCGGCGAGTGGGGCTTCGACGGCGTGGTCGTCACCGACTGGGGCGGCAACCACGACCGGATCGCCGGCCTCCTGGCCGGCAACCAGCTGGAGATGCCGTCCTCGGGCGGGGTCACCGACCGGCTGATCGTCGACGCGGTGCGCTCGGGGCGCCTGGACGAGGCCGTACTCGACCGCGCGGTCGACGACCTCGTCGCACTCGCCCTGGAGACCTCGTCCGCGCTGGAGGGGGCCGAACCGGTCGACCCGGACGCCCAGCACCGCGCCGCCGTCGACACCGCGCGGCGGTGCCTCGTGCTCCTGCGCAACGCCCCCGGCCCCGACGGCGCACCGGTCCTGCCGCTGCCCGCCTCCGCCCGGGTGGCGGTGATCGGGGACTTCGCCGAGACGCCGCGCTACCAGGGGGCGGGATCGTCGCTGGTCAACCCCACGCGGTTGGACGGCGCCCTCGGCGCCCTGCGGTCCGGTCCGCTGGAGGTCGTCGGATTCGCCCGCGGGTTCCACCGGTTCGGCAGACCGAGCCGCCGGCTCGCCGACCAGGCGCTCGCCCTCGCGGGCCGCGCCGACACCGTGCTCCTCTTCCTCGGGTTGGACGAGTCGAGCGAAGCCGAGGGCGTGGACCGCGAGCACCTGCGGCTGCCCGACAACCAGCTCGCACTCGTCGAGCGGCTGACACGGGCGCACGACCGCGTGGTGGTCGTGCTGGCCGGGGGCGCTCCGGTCGAGCTCCCCTTCGCGGAGGACGTCGCGGCCGTCCTGTACACCTCGCTGGCCGGGCAGGGCGGGGGGACGGCCGTCGCCGACGCCCTCACCGGCCGCCACAACCCGGGCGGCAAGCTCGCCGTGACGTTCCCCGTGCGCTACGCGGACGTCCCGTCCGCGCGATCGGTCGCCCCGGCGGGCACGTTCCCCGGCCGCGAGCGCACCGCCGAGCACCGCGACGGCGTCTTCGTCGGCTACCGGTACTACACGACGCGGGACGTGCCGGTGCGCTACTGCTTCGGGCACGGACTGAGCTACACCGAGTTCGAGTACGCCGACCTCGCCGTCGACCTGCGGGCCGACGGCGGGACGGTCGCGTTCACCGTCCGCAACACCGGGTCCCGGGCCGGCCGGGAGGTCGCCCAGCTCTACGTGGCTCCGGAGGCGTCCCCGGTCCCGCACGCGGCGACCGCACTGGCGGGCTTCGCCGCCGTGGAGATCGAGCCGGGGCACGAGCGGCGGGTCGAGATCGATCTCGACGGCCGGGCTCTGGAGTACTTCGACGCCGACGCGGACGCGTGGCGCCGCCACGGCGGCGCGTACTGGATCAGGGTCGGCGCGTCGGTGGCGGACGTCCGTCTGGAGACGACGGCGACCGTCGACGGAGACGGAGACGCAGACGCAAGCGGGGAGGAGTCGGACGACGGCCGTGGCCGCGGTGCGCGGACCGGCTCCGAGGCGGTCGAGGCCGTCGAGGCGGTCCAGGGGAAGCGGACGGAGGGCGCCTACGCGGTCGGGGACGTGCACCGGGTCGGCGACGCCGAGTTCGCCGCGCTCCTGGGCCGGCCGATCCCGGTCGCCTCGTGGGACCCGCGGGCACCGCTCGGGCTCGACGACACCGTCGCCCAGCTGCGCCACGCCAACCTGCTCGGGCGCGGTGTCCTGGCGCTGCTCCACACGGCGCGCCGCGTCCTGCGGGCAGCGGGGCGCCCGCACGCCGCGAACAACGTCATGTTCCTCGTCAACATGCCGTTCGCCAAGATCGAGGGGTACTCGGGAGGGAAGGTGTCGCGGCGGGCCCTCCAGCGCTTCCTGCGCCTGGTCCGCCGACGCTGAGACCGAACCGCCAGACGTGTCGCACACCCCGCGTGCGCGGCACGGCGGCGCCTCGGTGGCGGCTTCGGTACCGCCCCGGCTATCCGGCCGGGGCGGCCGTGACCGGCTGCCTGAGGATGGTCCGCAGCTTCTCCGGGGCGGCCCGCCGGAAGTCGCTGAAGTAGATCTCGTGGTGCCTTCCGGCCAGGCGCAACCCCTGCTCGGGGAGGTACTCATGGTGCATCCGGTCGAGCACGTCCGCCTCCTCGTCGAACGGGCCCACGTGCAGCGTCTGCACGCAACGGCCCTCGGACAGCGTCTCCAGGCGGACGTCGTCCAGCCGGGCGGGCCTGTTCCCCGCCGCGGCCTGTCCGACGGCGGCGGCGAACATGTCCTGGTCGGTCCAGTCCGGGACCATGATCATCAGCGTCCAGTCCCACCGCGACTTGTCGCGCGCCGCGGTGAAGGCCGCCATGTCCTCGGCCCACCACAGGCCCTCCAGGGGCATGACGACGTAGTCACGCCCGAGGTCGCGCTTGCTGGCGAACTTGAGCTTGTAGGCCACCGGGTAGAGCGCCTCGACCGCCTCGGTGAAGGCCGGCGAGGTGTTCGGGTCCCCGTGGCCGTCGACCATGAGGTACCGCAGGTCGGGCACGTCCACGGTCCGGAAGCGGCCCGCGGCGGCCCGGTAGCAGTCCAGGGTCTTCTTGAAGTCGGTCTTGTCCGTCATGCCGGCACCTGGACTCGGACTGCGAGCCACGACCTCTCCGCCTCCAGGAGGCTCGGTGAGTAAGAGAACATCTCACGCGCCGCACACGCGGAGGGCGCCTGCGCCCGCTCGGCCGCGCGCACGGCGCGGCTCCGGGTCAGGAGTCGCCCTCCTCCCTGCCCGCCCATATCCCGCGGCTGTGGCTGAGGTGCTTGCGCATCAGTTCGCCGGCCAGCTCGCCGTCTCCCGCCTCGACGGCGTCGACGAGGGCGATGTGCTCCTCGCCGGACTGGGTCAGCTCGCCCTGGTCGGCCAGTTTCTGCAGGCCGCGCATCCGGGCCTGGTCGCGCAGCTGACCGACCGTCGTCACGAGGCGGCGGTTGCCCAGGAGTTCGAGCAGGCCGAGGTGGAACTGCCGGTCCAGCTCCAGGAAGGCGGCGAGGTCACCCTCGCGGGCGGCGGCGGTGATCTGTTCGGCCAGCCGCCGGAAGCGCGGGATCGGCGCGCCGTCCAGGACGCGGACCACCTCGGCCATCGCCGGAACCTCGAGCATGGTGCGAAGCTGGAAGATCTCGTCGAGGTCGTGGTCGGTGAGCACCGGGACACGGAAGCCGCGGTTGCGGATGACCTCGACCATGCCGAGGTTGGCCAGGTCCATGACCGCTTCCCGGACCGGAGTGACCGAGACGCCGAGCTCGGAGGCCATGTTGATGACGCTCTCCACCCGCCCCGGTTCGATCCGTCCCAGCACGATCTGGGTCCGCAGCGCCTCCCGGGCCTGTTCACGCAGGCTGACCGCCTGGAGACGGGCACTGGGCGCGGATTCCACCGTCGGACGAGTCGTAGTCACACCTGATGCATAACACGGAACACAGGACCCGTCAAAAGCTCTTTCCAGAAGAGGATGTAAGGTGTAATACCTTACTAACGGCACCTCGTTTCCACGCGGAGGCCGAGGAACTCGCCGGGAGACCGGCGAAGGAGACCGCGAGGGCGACCGGCCGCTGGGCCGTGGCCGTCCCCGCTCCAGGAGGAGAACCATGACGGACCACGCAGTGATCGTCGGCGCGGGCGTGATCGGGCTCGCCACCGCCTACCGCCTCGCGCGGGACGGACGGGCGGTCACCGTCGTGGACGCGGCCCGCGGCGGGAGCGGAGCCTCCGTCCACAACGCCGGGTGGGTCGTGCCGATCCTCTCCGCTCCCGTGCCCGCCCCGGGGATGCTCGGAACGGCGCTGCGCTGGATGCTGCGGAAGGACAGCCCGCTGTACGTCCACCCTTCCCCGCGCCCGGAGCACGTGCGCTTCATGGTCGGCATGCTGCGCCACTGCAACCCCCGGGACTTCCGGCAGGGCCTGGAGGCGCTCACCTCCCTCAACGAGCGGACCGTCGACCTGTTCGACGAGTACGAGAAGGAGGGCCTGCGGTTCGAGCACCACCGCGACGGCGCGCTCATGGTGTTCCACACCCGCGAGGCCATGCGGACCTACGAGGCGGCCACGGCGCCGCTGGAGCGCGTCGGCCACACCGCCGCTCCCCTGTCGGGCGACGAGGCCAGGGACCTCGAACCCGCACTCGGCGCGCACGTGCACGGCGGCCTGCTCTGCCCGCGCGAGCGCCACGTGGACCCGGCGAGCCTGGTCCGCGGCCTGACGGAACGCTGCCGCGAACTCGGAGTCCGCTTCCTGTGGGACAGCCCCGTCACCGGCATCCGGTTCCGCGGCACGGTGGCCACCTCGGTCATCGCCGGGGGCGAGGAGTTCCCCGCCGACCACTTCGTCCTCGCGGCGGGCGCGCGGACGTCCCGGCTCTCCCGGCTGGCCGGGGTCCCCCTGCCGGTGCGGCCCGGCAAGGGTTACGGGTTCGACGACACCAGCGGGGCGGTGGCCCTGCGGCGCCCGGTCTACCTCGGCGAGGCCAAGGTGACCGTCACACCGATGTCGGACCGGGTGCGGTTCGCCGGGACGATGGAGTTCGGCGGCTTCGACGAGGGCGTCGATCCGCGCCGGCTGGGGGGTATCGTCCGCTCCGCCCGCGACTTCCTGCCGGGCGTGCCGACGACCGCGCGCCCGGACGGCTGGGCGGGCCTGCGCCCGATGACCCCGGACGGCCTGCCGATCGTCGGGCCGCTGCCCGGCAGGGACAACGTGCTGGTCGCGAGTGGGCACTGCATGCTCGGGGTGACGCTGGCTCCGGTGACGGCCGAGATCATCGCGGCGCAGGTCGAGGGCGGTCGACGGGCCGCCGACGTCGCCGAGACGGCCCGTCCCTTCGCCCCGCGGCGCTTCGCCCGACGGCGTGGGCGGACCGCCCCGGACGCCTGAACCCGGCCTGTGGACGCACATGCGTAGGGCCCCCGTTCCACCACCTGGAACGGGGGCCCTACGCGTCGAAGGGGTCGGGGCGCCTCCCCTACGAGGGCCCGGCTTCCGTGAGTTCGGGGCTGCCGTCCACCGCGACCGGCACCCGCTTGCCGCGCGTGGCCGTGTAGGCGGTGGCGGCCAGTGCCGTGACGGCCACGGCGACCAGCAGCGGGTGCTCGACCAACCAGGTCTGGGCACCTTCGAACGGGTCGACGGGGGTGAGCGTGGAGCGCTCCAGCATCCACGACACCGAGAACACCAGGGCCACCGCCGCCACGCCGACCCGGAAGGCCGGGTAGATCGGGGTACGGGCCATGAGCACCAGGGCCGGCATCACGAGCGCGACCAGGAGCAGCTGTGTCACCTCGATGCCGAGGTTGAAGCCCAGCAGCGTGGTGACCAGCGATCCGCGGTTCAGGCCCAGGTCCGCGATGAGGGAGGCGAAGGCCAGCCCGTGGACGAGCCCGAACCCGCCCGCGATCAGGACCTCCCCGCGTGCGACCAGCGGCCGGATGGCGTGGACGGCCGAGACCGCGATGGACAGGGCGATCAGCGTCTCGACCGGCCGCGACGGCAGGTCGACCACCCCCGTGGCCGCCAGGGCGAGGGTCAGGGAGTGCCCGATGGCGAACGCGGTGACCACGTGCACCACGCGTACCAGGGCGCGCCGGGGCGAGGAACCGGAGCGCCACCGGCCGCCCACGGCCACCAGCGGAGCGGGCAGGAGCAGCACGATCAGGAAGAGCAGGTGGTCGGCGCCCTCGGCGACGTGTTCCATGCCCAGCCCTGCCGTCGCGGTGAACCCGCGCAGCCACGACCCGTCACCCGCCGGGACGTCCAGGCCCGGGGTGGCGAAGTCGATGACCCCGAGGGTTTCGGCGTCGTCCGTCTTGAGGATGCCGCTGTCGAAGTCGTAGCGGACGGTGACGATGATCTTGTGGGTGAGCAGGCTCTCGACGATGACGTCGTAGTGCAGGTCGAAGTCGGTGACGTGTCGGTCGGGCGGAGTGAGGGTGAGGGGGTGGACGAGGTGGTCGACGCCGTCGATCACCCGGACCGCGCCCTCACCGAGGTCGGCGGTCCAGTCCTGCCCGTCCTCGCCGGTTGCGCCGATGTGCTCTGCGGTGTAGTCGGCCAGGAAGTCCCGATCCTCGGCCAGAACGCTCTGGGCGGTCAGGTCGCGGTCCACGCCGACGGCCAGGCGGTCGATCGGCAGCTGGACCTCGCCCTCGACGCGGTCGTCGTGGATGTCCAGCAGGACGGCGGAGGTGCTCTGGGGGTGGGCGCTGACCGCCGGCACGGGGCCGGCGGTCAGTGCGATCACCACGACCAGGAGCACGGGGACGAGTCTGCGCGCCATGATGTGTCGGTCTCTCCGGTCAGTTCCAGCCGTAGTCGGCGGTCTCGTCACGGAAGATCGTGTGCTGGTGGATGTTCTCCTCGTCCTCCCTGTCGGGCTGGTTGGAGAACTCCACCCACGCCGAGGGCCCGTCCAGGCGCACGTAGGTCTCGGGGTCGTCGAGCGCCGTGGCGTCGCTCCACCCCACGTAGGTCTCGTCGTACTCGGCGACGTACTTGTCCATGAGCGCCTCGGCGGCCTCCTCGTCCAGGTCCGTCACCCACGTGCGCAGCATCTCGGTGACCAGGTCCTGCTGTTCCTGGGTCAGGTCGGAGACGAGCACACCCTCGGGGTCGGGGAAGGGTCCGTCGTTCTCCGGACCCAGCAGCAGGTCGTCGTAGCTCTCGCCGATCTCGGCCGCGGCCAGTTCCTCCTCGCTGAGGGAGTCGATGACCGCCATGGTGGTGCTCCGCGAGTCCTCCAGGGGTGCGTAGGAGGTGCCCTCGTACTCGAACTCCATCGGTTCGATCGCGGTCAGGGTGGGCGACAGGCTCACGTCGTCCCCGGCGTAGGTGATGTTGTAGGCCGCGTGGTGCCCGCCGAACTGGACCATGAACTGCGCGGACTCGCTCGGCTCACCGTAGAACGCGATGTAGTACGCGTCCGGGTCGAAGGTCGCCGGGCCGCCGGGTCCGTCCGTGTCCCCGCTCTCCTCCTGTTCCGCCCCGAGGACGGCGTCGGCCACGCGGATCTCTTCGAGTTCCTGATAGCCGTGCTCGCTGAGCGCCGCCTCCATGACGGCCAGCACCGCGGCCTTCTGCTCGTCGTCGAAGTCGGCGAGTGCGACGCCGCTGCGCTCCACGAACGAGGTCGGGAAGTTCGACCAGCCGGTCGTCTTGGCCTCGTCGTCGTAGTCGTAGACGACCGACGCGCGCTGGTCGTCGGAGAGCAGGTCCAGGAACGCGTTCGCGGCCTCGACCACCTCGGCGGTGTTCGCGCTCCCGGCGCCCGTGGTGCTCTCCGGAATCCCACCGGATGACGCTGCCGAGTCGGAGTCGCCGGACGTGGCGCAGCCGGTCGCGACCAGGCCGACGCTCAGTGCGAGCGCCGCCATCGTGCGGTGGACTGGTGTCGAGAGTGGGGACATGGGGGTCATACCTTCTGTCATCATTTGTCGATATCTGTTGTTGGTTGTCCGTGGCCGCGGAACGGGGGCGCGGCCACGGACACGCCGTCATCGTGTCGGCCGGTCCCGTGGCGCCCACGGGACCGGCCGACACGTTCGGCGCTGGGGGTCACACCCGCGCTGTCAGCGCCTTCGCGGCCAACAGGCGGGCGATCGCGTAGTCCTGGACGGCGACGCCGACCGTCTTGAAGACCGTCCGTTCGGTGGGCCGGGGCGGGTCCGTGAGCGCCCGGCCCAGTTCGATGAGGTCCTCCTTGGCGATCGTCCCGGCGTCCAGGGCGTGCACGACCTCGCCGGACTCCTCCAGCACGGCGTCGAGTTCGTCGACGACGACGGTGGCCTCGCCCATGAGTGCGTCGGGCAGCTCGCGCATGGTCGGGCGGAAGGCGCCGATCGCGTTGACGTGCACCCGCTGGGGCAACGCCGCCAGCGGGAACAGCGGCGTCTTCGAGGAGGTCGCGCAGGACACGATGTCGGCACCGCCCACCGCTTGGGCCGCGTCGGAGCTCACCGACACCCGCACGCCGACGAGTTCGGCTCGCAGGACCTCCGCCAACTCCTCGGCACGGTTGCCATCCCTGTCCACGATGACCAGGTGGGTCAGCGGGCGCACCGCGTGCACCGCGCGGGCCTGGTCGGCGGCTTGGGCTCCCGCGCCGATCAGGGCGAGCCGACTCGCTCCGGCCGGAGCGAGCAGGTCCGTGGCCACGCCGCTGATCGCCCCGGTGCGCAGCGCGGTCACGCTGACCGCGTCGGCGATCACGTGGTCCGCGCGCGCGGCGTCGGACCACATGACCGTGCCGGTGATCGCCGGGCTGCGGTCGAAGTTGACGCTCAGCGTCTTGACCATCGCGGTGGCGGTCGGCCGGTGGTGCACGGGCATGACCAGGAAGCCGCCGTCCCGCAACGCGGTGCGGGTGGGCTGTTCGAACTCGCCCTCGACCAGCGACACGAAGGCGTCCCTGACGGCGTCGATGGCCTCGCCCATCGGTACCAGGGCACGGACCTCGTCCGCGGTCAGAACCTGTGTGGTCATGTCTTCCTCTCTCGGTACGCACCGGAGCGGTGCGTTCGGTTGCGCGGGGTCGGCTACTTCTCGGTCCCGGGCGGCGGCTCGCCGTCATCGGCGCGGCCGCTCTCCCTGCGCCACGCGACGTAGCTGAGAACGACCACCGCCAGCACGGTTCCGCCGAAGAGGACCAGCGTCCAGATCAGGGTCTCGGCGTCCATGGGTCAGCCCTTCCTCTCCTGGTCGACCGGCGACGCGGCGTCGCCGTCCAGGGACATCGGCCCGCGCTTGACCGTGCGGGCGAGAAACTTGTTGAGCAGCAGCATCGCGATGAACAGGAGCCCCCACTGGAGCACCATCGTGCCGATGCTGAAGGTCTGGAACGGGTCGTACCAGGTCTGTGACGGGTCGGTGACGGACAGGAACATGAACCAGCCGAACACCACGGCGAACATCAGCGGGAACAGTCCGATGAGGACCTTCCACCACGCGCCGACCCTGAGGTCGCTGGTCTCGTCGAGTTGGCGGCGCGCACGCTCCAGCCCGTAGCGCATCATGGCGATGGCCGCGAAGAGCCCGCTGATCAGCAGGCCGACGCCCCAGACGTTGTCCTGGTTGCTCAGCACGTCGAGGTTGAGCGCGGAGGGCACACCCCCGACGAGCGTGACGAGGACGATCGCGACCACGGCCTTGCGGCGCCCGACCCCCAGGTCGATCACGTTGCGCACGGCCAGTTCCATCATCGAGATCAGGCTGGACAGTCCGGCGAGCACGAGCGCGAGGAAGAACAGCGGCGCGAAGAACCAGGTGCCGCCCGGCATCTGGCCGAACAGCGCGGCGAGGTAGACGAACATCAGCCCCTGGTCACCGGCGGAGACCGCCTGCTCCGCGTACTGCGGCGTCTGCACCGCGAACACCGTGCAGATGACCGCGATCCCGGCGAGCAGTGAGGCCAGGTGGTTGCCGGTGACGACGATCGCCGAGTTGAGCGCGAAGTCCTCCTTCTTGCGCATGTACACCGAGTAGGTCAGGTAGAGGCCCCAGCCGGCACCGGTGGAGAACGCCATCTGCACGAACGCGCCGAGCCACATCTGTCCGTCGAGGAATCCGCTCCACTCGGGCACGAAGAGGTAGCGCAGCCCCTCCCCCGCGCCGGGCAGGGTCATGGCCCTGATCGCGAGCATCACCAGGATGACGAACAGCGCGGGCACGGTGACCTTGAGAACCGCTTCCAGGCCGCCCTTCAGGCCGCGCAGGACCACGAAACCGATGAGGAGGGCGGCGATCACGTGGAACGAGATGGTCTGCGCGGGACTCGAGACGAAGCCGTCCCACAGCGCCTGTGTCTCCTGGTTGTCGATGCCCGAGGAGAATCTGCCGCTCACCGCGTAGACGAAGTACCGGATCGCCCAGCCGCACACCACCGTGTAGTAGAAGAGGATGCCGACGGTGACGACGCCCATGAAGCCGCCCATCCAGGCGAACCTGCGGCCCATGAAGTCGCGGAACGCGCCGATCGTTCCCAGTCGGCTGCGGGAGCCGAGTAGCGATTCCGACATCAGTAGCGGAATCGCCCAGACGAGGTTGGCGAGCACGAGGGCGATGATGAACGTGCCGCCGCCTCCTGCTCCGACATCGCGTGGGAACCGCCAGATGTTGCCGGTGCCCACCGCCATCCCGATTGCGGCGGCGATGAACGCGAAGCGACTGGAGAACACCTCTCGCTTCACGCTGGTCTTGTCGAACGCCATGTGAGACTCACTCCAATGGGCGGATCGGGGGACTGTCACACCCCCACGGGCCGGCATCCGGCTTCGCCGTCACCTTCTATGTGACACCCGCTGCGCAAGACCCGTGATGTGTAATGGGTGATATATTACACCTAACATGACGTTTGGCTAGGGGTCCGGCCAAGAAATCGTGAACGAGGGCTGGACGAGCCCTCCGCCGATGAGCCCGTCTGTCCCCGTCGGTCGCTACGGTCGGAGCCGCCGCCCCGGTGCGACGCTGGGAGACCCCCGAGCAGCGGGCCGAGTGGGAGGCGGAGGTGCGCTCGCTCCACGACGAGATGGCCCGGATCGCGGTGACCCCGACCCGGGCGAAGCTGATCGGCTTCGAGACCACCCTGGCGAGCGCGGTCGAGGAGCTGGTCCGTCGGCGCGACGAGCGCCGGCGCGCCTGAGCACCGGCCACGCCTCCCCCGACGCCCGGCGCTGACGGATCCGCGGAGGAATGCGCGCGGGAGATGTCGAGAACGCGCGGGCGGCTCCGTCCCCGCGGTGGACACGGCCACGGGGGCCGTACCGCACCAAGGAGAACACGATGGCCAAGTACCTGCTGCTCAAGCACTACCGCGGCGCGCCGGAGGCGGTCAACGACGTGCCGATGGACCAGTGGACGCCGGAGGAGGTCACCGTCCACGTCCAGTACATGCGGGACTTCGCCGACCGGCTGGAGGGCACCGGCGAGTTCGTCGACGGCCAGGCGCTCGCCCCGGAGGGCACGTTCGTCCGCTACGACGGCGAGGGGCGCCCGCCGATGACCGACGGCCCGTTCGCGGAGACCAAGGACCTCATCGCCGGCTGGATGGTGATCGACGTCGAGACCCACGAGCGGGCCCTGGAGCTGGCCGGCGAGCTGTCCGCGGCACCGGGCGCGGGCGGAAAGCCCATCCACGAGTGGCTGGAGGTGCGCCCGTTCCTGGCCGCTCCCCCGACCATCACGGAGTGACACACCATGGACGAGGCCCTTCTCAGGACCCTCACCCCCACGGTGATCAGCGTCCTCGTCCGCCGCGGAGCCGACTTCGCGGCGGCCGAGGACGCCGTCCAGGACGCCCTCGTGGAGGCGGTGCGCGGTTGGTCGGACGACCCGCCGCGCGACGCCAAGGGGTGGCTGGTCACCGTGGCCTGGCGCAAGTTCCTCGACTCCGTCCGGGCCGACACCTCCCGGCGCCACCGTGAGGAACGCGTCGAGGGCGAGCCGCCGCCCGGCCCGGGCGAGGCGGTGGACGACACGCTGCGGCTGTACTTCCTGTGCGCGCACCCGTCCCTGACACCGGCCTCGGCCGTCGCCCTCACCCTGCGCGCGGTCGGCGGGCTGACCACCCGCCAGATCGCACGGGCCTACCTGGTGCCGGAGGCGACCATGGCCCAGCGGATCAGCCGGGCCAAGAGGACCGTCTCGGGCGTCCGGTTCCACGAGCCCGGTGACGTGGCCATGGTGCTGCGCGTGCTCTACCTGGTCTTCAACGAGGGGTACTCCGGCGACGTCGACCTCGCCGCCGAGGCGATCCGGCTCACGCGGCAGCTGGCGGCCAGGACGAGCCACGAGGAGGTGGCGGGCCTGCTCGCGCTCATGCTGCTGCACCACGCACGGCGTCCGGCGCGGACGGGCCCCAACGGCGGGCTCGTGCCCCTCGCCGAGCAGGACCGCGGCCTGTGGGACACCCGGCTGATCGCCGAGGGCGTGGACGTGCTCCAGGCGGCCCTGGCCCGCGACCGTCTGGGCGAGTTCCAGGCCCAGGCCGCCGTCGCCGCGCTGCACGCCGACGCGCAGGCCGCAGAGGAGACCGACTGGGTGCAGATCGTCGAGTGGTACGACGAACTCGTGCGCCTCACCGGCAGCCCGGTGGCCGGGCTCAACAGGGCCGTCGCGGTCGGGGAGGCCGACGGCGCGCGGGCCGGGCTGGCCGCGCTCGCCGGGATCGACCCGGACCTGCCCCGGTACACCGCCGTCGCGGCCTACCTGCACGAGCGGGACGGCGACCCGGTGACCGCGGCCCGGCTCTACGCCGACGCCGCCCGGTCGGCGGCCAGCCTTCCCGAACGCGACCACCTCACCCGCCAGGCCGCACGCCTCAACGCGCGACCGCGCGGCTGAACCGGGTCAGCCGGGTCAGGCGGGCGGCGGGTAGCCGTCGTAGTCGTTCCATCCGGGCGCCGCGTCCATCAGCTGCCGCCAGGTGGGCCACTCCTGCCCCGTCCTCTGGCGGACGAACTCGCCGGGCAGGCTGAACGGCGGTGCCTTGTGGGGTTTGGTGAGCGCCTGGTCGACGATCCCGTCGTAGAGCACGGCCCCGGCGTGCAGGCGGGGCAGGACGGCGTGGACGCGGTCGGCGTAGCCGTCGGGGAGGTCCGGTCCGCTCAGGCCGAGGTCGTATCCGGCGCCGGCGGTCACCAGCGCGATCTCGGGGCGCTTGCGGGCGGCGACGTCGAAGCACAGGTGCAGGGCGATGGCGTCCCAGACGACCTCCACCCGGTCGGCCGCGACGCCCCGCTCGGTGAGGAACCGGGCGGCCAGGTCGGCGCCGTCGATGTCGAAGCGCTGGTCCCCGTCGCCCTCGGGGCTGAGCCCGACGTCGTGGAGGACGCAGCCGAGGAAGAGCAGTTCGTCGTCGTAGTCGAGGTCGGGGCGCAGTCCCTTCCGCTCCCCGAGGAAGCGCCCGTAGAGGTAGGTGCGCATGCTGTGGTTGTAGACCGCCGGGTGCACGGCCTCACGAACGAAGCGGATGGCGTTCGATGCCACCTCGGTGCTGGGAAAAGGCAGGTCGTCGTACGTTTCCACGGGGGTCGTCCCTCCTGGCGGACTATCCTTCAGGTTGCCTGAAGCCTAGCCGAAGTTTCAGGCGGGTTGAAGGTGGGGGTGTGCACAGGGACGGCGCCCGGCCGATCCCGTGCCCTTCCCGCGCTCCGTGGTCGGCGCGTTGCTCCTGGTTTCGGGCGGCCTCCTCCCCTAGCGTGAGCGTCGGCATCACTAGGGGGACGATGGAGGGATTCGGAGCGGCGCTCGCCCTCGCCCTGGCCATGGGCGCCCTCCTCCTGTGTGTCCACGGCCTGGCCGCGGTGGTCGGACTCGGACGCGCCCCCGTGTCCGGCGGTCCCTTCCTGTCGGGCGGGGCGGTGTCCGAGCACGCGGTGTCGCGCTACCACGTGCGCTGGTACGCGGTGGCGATGCTCTTCCTGGCCTTCGACATGGAGATGGTCTTCATGTACCCGTGGGTGCTCGTCGTGGTCAGCACGGGCGCGACGGCCGTCGTGGAGATGTTCGCCTTCCTGGCCGTCCTGATGGCCGCCGTCGTCTACGCCTGGCGGGAGGGGGCGTTCCGGTGGACGTGACCGGATGGCTGCTGGCCCGGGCCCGGCCGTGCGCGTTCGTCGTCACCGCGGTCGGCGGCACGGGCGCGCGCGTGGCCGTCGAACGGGAGCTGCGCGAACGCGGCTGGCGGCAGGCCGCGGCTCCGGGCGAGGCCGACCTCCTGGTGGTCTGCGGCCCCGAGGACGCCGAACTCGCGGACGCGGTCGAGCGCGTGTGGGAGCAGATGCCGGGTCCCCGTGCCCGCGTGCGCGTGGCCGGTGGCGACGGCGCCGCCCCGCTGCTGGACTCGGCGCGGGGTCACCTGTTGGACGTCGACCGGCAGCGCCGCCAGGCCGCCGAACGCGACGCCCGAGCGCGCGAGCGCGCACAGCGGAGCGACGGCGACGGACACGGCAACGCTGGGCACGGCCGCGATGAGAGTCCTGGGGACGGAGGCGCCCAGGGGGGCGGGGACGGCAAGAGTGAAGGGGGCGGTGACGACCACGGCGACGCGGACGGCGGGCACGGCCAGGGTGACGGACACGGGAACGGCGGCGGCGATGGCGCGGGCCAGGACGACGGTCACGGCCATGGGAGCGGGGACGGCGACAGCGACGACGGCCACGGGCACGGGCACGACCATGGAGGGATGTCCATGCCCGGCGGGATCCCCATGGCCGACCGGGGTCCGGACCGCGACGGACTCAGGCTCGACCGGCTCCACGTCCACCTCGGGCCCGCGCTCGCCGACTGGCCCGCGGGGCTGCGCCTGCGGCTGACCCTCCAGGGGGACGTCGTGCAGGAGGCGGAGGCGGAGATCGTCGGCGGGACCGCCGTGGCCTCGGCCTTCTGGGACGTCCCCGGCCCGGCCGCCGACCTGGACTCGGCGCAGCGCTTCCTGGCCGTCGCGGGATGGTCGGCCGCCGCCGAGGCCGGGCGGCGGTGGCGCGACGCACTGCTCGCGGAGCCCGGCCCCGGCGAGCCGACACGGCGCGGAGTGCTCCGCTGGCTGCGCCGGGTGCGCCGATCCCGGGTGCTGCGCTGGTCCACGGACGGGCTCGGCCGGATCGGCGGGAGCGCGCCGGATCCGCTGCGCGGAGACGTCACCGACCGGTGGGCGCGCCTGCTGGACGGTGTCGAGGCGGCCGTCGGTGCGCCCGGTGTGTCGGACGCGGCCGGTCGGGACCGGCCCGCGAGCGATTCACGGGCGCAGGCCGCGGAGGCGGCGCTGGACCTGCTGCCCTCGCTCGTGACGGGGCGGGAACTGGCGGCGGTGCGGCTCACCGTCGCCTCGCTGGACCCCGACGCCGAGGCGCTGCGCGCGCACGTTCCCGGACGGTCCCATGGTTGAGGGCGACGCGTCACCGCTGAGCCTGCTCACCCTCCTCGTGCTGGTGGGCGTGCTGGCCTACGCCGCGGCGGCCGGGTCCGCCCTGCTCCACGCGCGCGCCGCCGGGACCGCGCCCGTGGCCGCGCTCGCCGTCCCGGCCCGGGAGTCGGCGCGGCTGCTCGTGCAGCGGCGGCGGACCGTGCCGGGAGCCGACGCACTGCTGTGGCGCCTGGGCGGGGCGCTCCTGCCCGTGGCCGCGGCACTGGCCGCGCTGGTGGTCCCGCTGGGGTCGACGGCCGTGAGCGACCTGTCCGTGGGCGTCGTGTGGTTCAACGCCATGGAGGTGCTGGCCTGGTGTGCCGTGTGGCTGCTCGGCTGGGGCGCCAACTCCGTCTGGGGGCTGGTCGGGGGCTACCGCTTCCTGATCCAGGGGCTGTCGTACGAACTTCCGCACATGTTCGCCCTCATCACGGCCGCCCTGGGCGCCGGATCACTGCGGGTGGGCGACATCGTCGCGGCGCAGGAGGGCGTGTGGTTCGCCGTGCTGATGCCGGCGGCCTTCGCCGTCTACCTGGTCTCGGCGCTGGCCATGGCGTTCTGGGGCCCCTTCGACGCGCCCGTGGGGCGGGACCTGGCCGGTGGGGCGAGCGCGGAGCCGACCGGTGTCGACCGCCTGGTGCTGCTCGCCGGCCGGTACATGCTCCTGGCCGTGGTGGCGGCGATGGCGGTGCCGCTGTTCCTGGGCGGCGGCGCCGGGCCGATCCTGCCCGCCTGGGCGTGGTCGCTGTTCAAGACGGCGCTGGTGCTGGGCCTGCTGGTCTGGATCGGTCACCGCGTGCCCACGGTGCGGATGGACCGGTTCACCGAGGTGGGCTGGATGGTGCTGCTCCCGCTGAGCCTGCTCCAGGCCCTGGTCGTCTCCGTACTCGTACTGGCCCGATAGGAGGAGCGATGGCCGAGACGGTCGTGTTCGTGGTCTGCGCTCTGGGCGCGGTGGCGTCGGGGGTCGCGGTGTTCGTGGTCGACTCCATGGCCCGGGCGACCTTCGCGCTGCTGGCGTCGTTCCTGTTCGCCGCGGTGCCGCTCCTGCTGCTGGGGCTGTCCTACCTCGGCGTGCTGGTGGTCCTCATGATGGTGATGGAGATGATGGTGATGGTCGTCTTCATGATCATGTACATGATGAACCCGGCCGGGCTCATGCCGATGAGCATGGTGCACAACAAGGCCGGTGCGCTCACGGTGGCGGCCGTGACGTTCGCCGTCCTCGCCGCGGGGGTGCTCCTGGTCCCCTGGCCCGCCCGCGAGGGCTCTCCTCCGGGCGATCCCACCCTGCAGCTGGCCGAGGCGATCATGGGCCCGCACATGCTGGTCATGATGCTCGTGGGCATGGTGCTCTTCGCGACGATGGTCGCTTCGGTGGTGCTGTCCACCCCGCGCGGACGCTACGACCGCTACGGCGACGACCTGCGCCGCCCCCGCCCCGACGACCCGATCCGCGGAGGGGTCGGCCGATGACCCTGGAGGCGTTCCTGCTCCTGGCCGCCGCGCTGTTCTCGGTGGGGCTGTTCGGCGCGCTGAGCCAGCAGTCCGTCGTCATGGTCATGATGGGGCTGGAGCTGATGATCAACGGGGTCATCGTCGCCGCGGGCGCCCTGTGGTTCTTCGTCTCCCCCGAACGGCCGGACGGCCAGGTGCTCGTTCTGGTCGCCATCACGGCGATGGCCGTGGAGATGGCGGTCGGGTTCGCCGTCACCACGGCGATCTTCCGCGCCCGGGACATCGACATGGTCGACGCGGCCGACGACCTCGGGGACCGCGGACGGGCCCAGGAGGAGGGCCGGGAGAGGGACCGCGAACAGGACCGGGAGCGTGACCGGTGACCGCGGCGCTGTGGACGCTCGTGGCCCTGCCCGCCCTGACCGGCGCGGCGCTGCTGGTGGGCGGTCGGCGCGCCGACGCGGTCGCCGCGCCGTGTGCCGTCGCCTCGGCGGTCGTCGGGCTCGCGCTGGGCGTAGTCGTGGCCGCGACGCGTCCGGCCGCCGCCGTTCCGGCGCTGGCCGGGATCCCGGCCGGGCTGGCCGTGGACGGGCTCTCGGCCGTCATGGTCGTCTCGGTCACCGCGGTCGTCCTGGCCGTGGTGCTGTTCGCGGCCGGGGAACTCGGCCCGGACGAGGCGCGGGCGCGCTTCTTCGGGTTCATGTCGCTCTTCGCCGCCGCGATGCTCGTCACGGTGACGGCGACCGGCCTGCTGGTGCTGCTCGCGGCGTGGGAGGTCATGGGCGCCGTCTCCTACGCCCTCATCGGGTACTGGTGGCGCGAGTCCGGGCGCGTCGGTTCGGCCGGGACGGCCTTCCTCACCACGCGCGCGGGCGACCTGGGCCTGTACCTGGCGGCCGGGGCCGCGCTCGCCGGCGGGGCCGGAGCGCTCCAGCTCTCCGGGCTCGCGGGGATGGAGGGGCCCTGGCGGGACGCGGCGGTGGCCGGGGTGGTCCTGGCCGCGCTCGGCAAGTCGGCCCAGCTGCCGTTCAGTTTCTGGCTCTCGCACGCGATGGCCGGCCCCAGCCCGGTCTCGGCGCTGCTGCACTCGGCGACGATGGTCGCGGCGGGCGGCTACCTGCTGGTGCGGGTGGAGCCCGCGCTCGCGGCCACGGGGTGGGCGGGGCCGCTCGTGGCGTGGGCCGGGGTGGCCACGGCGGTCCTGCTCGGGGTCGTGGCGTTGGCGCAGTCGGACCTGAAACAGCTGCTCGCCGCCTCGACCTGCGCGCAGATCGGCTTCGTCGTGCTGGGAGCGGGCGCGGGCGGGGTGGCGGGCGCGAGCCTGCAGTTCACGGCGCACGCGGCGGCCAAGAGCCTGCTGTTCCTGTGCGCCGGGGCGTGGCTGGTGACGCTGGGGGCGCGGGACCTGGAGGGGCTGCGGGGAGCGGCGCGGCGGCACCCCGTGGTGGGGATCGCCTTCACGGCGGGGGCGCTGGCCGTCGCGGGAGTGCCGCCGACCGGGATCTGGGCGGCCAAGGACGTGGTGCTGGCGTCAGCGCTGCGGAGCTCGCCCGCCCTGTACGTCCTGGGGCTGGTGGCCGCCGCGCTCGCCGCGGGCTACGCGGCCAAGGCCCTGGTGGCGGTGTGGGCACCGCCCCTCCCCCGCTCCCGGCGGCGCAGCGAGGGACACGAGGAACATGAGGGGCACGACGGTGACGTGCACCGTGGCGCACCCATGGCCGGGCGTGCTACGGAAGAGCCGTCCCCCGGACAGGTGCCGTCCTCCGGCCGGGTCTCGTCCTCCCCCCAGGAACCGTCCTCCGCACAGGTCTCGTTCCCGGCGGAGGAGCAGTCCTCCGCGCGCGCGTCGCGCTGGGGACGGCCGCCGCTCTCGGGGCCGCTGCTCGCCCTGGCCGTCGGTGCCGTGGGACTGGGCGTGCTCGCTCTCCCCGGGGCGGCGCAGTGGTGGCGCACGCTCCTGGACGTGCCGGGCGAGCACGGTCCCGCCGGTTGGGAGATGGCGGTGTCGGCACTGGTGAGTGTCACGGTGCTGCTCGGTGCCGGTCTGGTCTTCGCCCGGAGCTCCGCGCGCGCCGGAGCCCCAGCGCGTGGCGAGGCCGAGCGGAGTGCCGAACCGGTGGGCGGGGAGGGCGCACGAACCCGAGGGGAGGACGGGAACGGGCGGGACGCCTCGTCCGGGGCGGGCCTCCGGCAGGGCGCCCATGCCGTATCCGCGCTCCGGGCCCACCCGGTCGGCCGGTGGGCGGGTGACTGGCTGGGCCTGGAGCGCCTGGTCCGCGGCGTCGTCGTCCGGCCCGCCATGGCGCTCGCGCGTGCCCTGGCCGCCGTCGACGACCGCGTGATCGCCGTCGGGGCGCGGACCGGGGCGGAGTCGGTCCTGACGACCGCGCGGGGCCTGTCCTCCTTCGACGACCGGGTGGTCGCGGGGGCCGTGCGCGCCGGTGCCCGTCTGGGCCTGGCCGCCGCCGACACCATCCGCGACCGCGTCGAGGCCGCCGCCGACCGGTCGGTGGGCGCCGTCGCCTCGGCGGCGCGGACCGCCGCCGCCTGGGCCCTGCGCCCGCAGACCGGCCTCCTCCACCAGTACTACGCCCAGGCCGTCGTCGCGATCCTCGTGCTGGCCACCGTCTTCGTCCTGATGAGGTGAGGCGTGCTCTCCGTCGCCGTGTTCCTGCCCCTGCTCGCGGGCCTGGTGCTGCTCGCGCTTCCCCGCCCGCGGGAGAGCCTCGTGGCCTGGACCTGGGTCACCGTGGCGGCACTGGACCTGGCCCTGGTCATCGCACTGTGGGCGCGCTATCCGGCCGCCGCGGGCCGGGAGTCCGGCGCGGTCGGCGCCTTCGCCTACGAGACGCACCTGCGCTGGATCCCCAGTGTCGGGGCGGGCTACCACATCGGGGTGGACGGGCTGTCGCTGCCGCTGCTGGCGATGACGGCGGTCCTCTTCCTGGCCTGCGCCGTGTACTCGCTGCGGCAGCGGCGGCGGACCCGCGCCCACGCCGTCCTCTTCCTGTTCCTGCAGACCGTTTCGCTGGGCCTGTTCAGCGCCCTGGACCTGCTGCTGTTCTTCGTCTTCTTCGACCTGTCCATCGTCGGGATGTACTTCGTCATCGCCGGGTGGGGGCACGGCCGGGCCGCCCGCTCGGCACTGCAGTTCTTCCTGTACACCTTCCTCGGCTCGCTGGCGCTGCTCCTGGGCTTCCTCGGCCTCTACCTCGCCGCGGACCCGCACACGTTCGACATCGTGGAACTGACGCGCCGGCCCCCGCTGGAGGACGGCGGACCCGCAGCCGGGCTGGTCCTGCTGGCCATCGGCCTGGGCCTGGCGATCAAGACGCCGACCGTGCCCTTCCACACGTGGCTGCCCCCGGCGCACACCGACGCGCCCGCGGTCGGATCGGCGATCCTCGCGGGAGTGCTGCTGAAGATGGGCACCTACGGGTTCGTGCGCGTGGCGATGCCGATCCTGCCCGGAGCCTGGCGCGAGTACGCCATGGTCCTCGTGGTCGTCGGCGTGGTCTCGGTCCTGTACGGCGCGCTGGTGGCGCTCGCCCAGACCGATTTCAAGCGCATGGTCGCCTACACCTCGGTCAACCACATGGGCTACATCGTGCTCGGGCTCGGCGCGGCCGGACTCGCCACGGCGGACGGGGCGCGCGCCGCCGCCCTGGCCGTCACCGGCAGCGTCACGCAGATGGTCAGCCACGGTCTGCTCACGGGCGCGCTGTTCCTGCTGGCGGGCACGCTCCACGACCGGGGCGGCACCTACCGGATGGCGTCCTACGGCGGCCTGGCGGGGACCATGCCGCTCCTGGCGGCGCTGACCTCGGTCGCGGCGTTCGGCTCGCTGGGCCTGCCCGGCCTGTCCGGCTTCATCGCCGAGTTCCAGATCTTCACGGGGAGCCTGTCCTTCGTCCCCGTGCCGGCCGCGATCGCCTTCCTCGGCATCCTCATCACCGCCGCCCTCTACCTGCGCGCGCTGCAGCAGCTGTTCACCGGTGACCGCCGGATCCCCGAGCACGCGCGGACCGACGACCTCTCCGCGCGGGAGCTGGTGTCGATCACGCCACTGGTGGTGCTGTCCGTGGTCATCGGCGTCTTCCCGCGGTTCCTGCTCGACCTGGTCGAACCCGCGTCCCGGGCGCTCGTGGCCCTGGTGATCCGATGAGCGGAGCGGGACACGTCGACCCGGTGATGCTGGTGCCCGAGACCGTGCTGGCGCTCGCGGCGGTGGGAGCCCTGCTCCTGGGCAGTTGGACGCCCCGCCGGCGTCAGTGGACCGTACGGCTGTGCGTGGTGGCCGCGCTGTCGGGAGCGCTGGCCGCCGCGCTCACCGCCTGGGTGCGTACCGGGGACACGGTCACCGGCGGCTTCGCGGTGGACGTGAGCACACACGCCGTGCGCGTGGCCGTGCTCGTCGGCGTCCTGGTCGCGGTGCTGCTGGCCGGCGACTCCTTCTCCGGACACCCCCGGGAGTCGGAGTCCTACGTCCTGCTGCTGCTCGGCGCCCTGGGCACGATCGCGCTGGCCGGGGCGAGCGATCTGCTGGTGCTCGCGGCGGCCTACCTGCTGGCGAGCATCCCGCTGTACGCGCTGACCGGGTTCGCCAGGGACGCCGGCGGCACCGAGGGCGCCCTGAAGTTCTACCTGATGGGCGCACTGCTGGGCATCGTGCTGCTCACCGGGACCGCGCTGCTGCTCGGCGCCGGAGGGACGACCGGCTACGCGGCGCTCGCCGGCGCCCTGCCGGACGCCCCGCGTGCCCTGGTGGCGGCGGGCACCGTCGCGGTCACGGCCGGGCTGCTGTTCAAGGCCGGCGGCGTGCCCGGCCACTTCTGGGTCCCCGACGTCACCGAGGGCGCGCCCGCCCCCGTCGCCGCCTTCGTCACCACGGTCCCCAAGATCGGGGCGCTGGCGGCGCTGTACCGGCTGGGCGACGAGGTGATCGCTCCGGGCCCGCTGGACTGGGCGCTGCTGTGCGCCGTCCTCGCCGCCGCGTCGATGACCCTGGGCAACCTGGGGGCCTTCTTCCAGACCGACGCGCGGCGCCTGCTCGCCTACTCCGCCATCAGCCAGGTCGGCTACCTGCTGATGGCGGTGGCGGCGGCCGGGGGCACGGCCGCACTGGCACGGCCGGGGCTGCTCTTCTACCTGGCCGCCTACCTCGTGACCAACCTCGGGGCCTTCGCCGTCGTGTGCGCCCTCCCGGCGGCCAGGACCCTGGAGCAGTACACGGGGCTCTTCCACCGCCGCCCGTGGCTGGCGCTCAGCCTGGTGGTGTGCCTGTTCGGCCTGGTGGGGACGCCGCCGACGGCGGTGTTCGTCGGCAAGCTCACCGTCTTCGCCGCGGCGCTGGACGCGGGTCTCGTGTGGCTGGTGGTACTGGCCGCGGTCAACACCGTCGCGAGCCTGTTCTACTACCTGCGCTGGGTGCTCCCGCTCTTCCGCGCCGCACCGAACACCGACGGGGAGAGCGCGGGCGCCGCGCCCGTGGCCGCGCCCGCCCGGCGGACGAGCACCGGCGCCGCCCTCACCCTGGCCGCCCTGTCCCTGGCCATGGGCGTCCTGGCGGGACCGCTGCTCGACCTCCTCTGAGCACGGAGCGAAGCTCCGGCCCCGGGAGCCCTGCCCCAGACCCTCGGGTCCCCGGCACAGGGCAGCGAGCGGGGCAGCGGAGCAGCGGGCCTGGGAGCCGACCGGCAGCGACGGTTCGTGCCCCCTTCGGCGGGAAGGGTGAGGACCATGGAGAGCCCCGGACGTCCGTGCGGCCATGGTGGTGCCATCGACGGCCTCACGGACGAGGAACTGTACGACGAACTCGTCGCGGCGCTCGCCGACGAGGGCGTGCGCGCGACCGCGGGGCCGGGCCGGTCCTCCGTCCGGATCCACCGCGGGTGGAGCCTCGGCGACGACGCCCCGGAGCGTTTCGACCCGCCGCTCGAACTGCACGTGGACCCGCACGCGCTCGGCCGCCACCTGCGCGGCATCGCCGCCGACGCCCAGGAGGCCATGGGCGGCTCCTCCCCGATGCGCGCCGCGATGTCGCTCCTTCTCGTCCACCTCGAGGAAACCGTCGAGACCCGGCCCGGCCGTCGCCGCCTCCGCCTCGGGCCCGGCGGTGTCGACGCCCTCTGACCAGGCGTCGAAGCCGCCGACCGGGATGTGTCGCCCGCGGTCGTGCCGGGTAGGGGGCGGTCTCCGACGTTCGTATCCGAGGGGGTGTGTCCCATGAGCTTCCCGGAGGAGTCCAAGCCCAAGACCACGGACACCGACCAGGTCGTGCGCGAGGACCACAGTGACGACCCGGCCCGGCCGGACACGCGGCGGGAGATGGAAGCCGAACTCCAGGACAGGATGGCGGAGGAGGCCGTCCGCCGCGAGGACTTCGAGGAGGAGTGAGCGGCGCGCCGTCGGGCCGCCGGGAGCCGTGAGGGCCTTCCGGCGGCCCGTGTCCGACGACCGTTCCGGCGCCCTCCCGCCCGGCGGCTGTGAGAAGTCTCGCCCCGGGGCTCACGACGCGGTGGTCGTTTGTGGGGTTCCCACAACACAGCCGAGGCGGGATGGGCGAAGCGCCCCATTGTTGAAACAGGCGGGCACCGAGGAAGGTGTAAGAAGGTGCAGGCGGCGTCCAGGGCCCGGGCGTCGCCTTCCGTGTGTTGGGACTTGGGGGACAGAGTCGATGTTCAGTCGTGTTGCGATCGTCAACCGTGGAGAGGCCGCCATGCGGCTCATCCACGCCGTCCGGGACCTCTCGGCGGAAACAGGGGCACGGATCGAGACCGTCGCCCTCTACACCGACGCCGACCGCACCGCGACGTTCGTGCGCGAAGCGGACCACGCCTACGCGCTGGGCCCGGCCTCGGCGCGCCCCTACCTCGACCTCGCCGTCCTGGAACGGGCCCTGGTCGAGACCGGCGCCGACGCCGCGTGGGTCGGCTGGGGATTCGTCGCCGAGGACCCGGCCTTCGCCGAACTCTGCGAGAAGGTCGGCGTCACCTTCGTCGGACCGAGCGCGGAGGCCATGCGCAAGCTCGGCGACAAGATCGGCGCGAAGCTGATCGCCGAGGAGGTCGGGGTCCCGGTCGCGCCGTGGAGCCGCGGCGAGGTCGCCACCCTCGACGACGCCCTGCGCGCCGGTGAGCGGATCGGCTACCCGCTGATGCTCAAGGCGACCGCGGGCGGCGGCGGGCGCGGTATCCGCAAGGTCACCTCGCACGAGGACCTGGCCGACGCCTACGAGCGCACCAGCCAGGAGGCCCTGCGCGCCTTCGGCTCCGGGGTGGTCTTCCTGGAGCGCCTGGTCACCGGCGCCCGGCACGTCGAGGTGCAGGTCATCGCGGACGGGCAGGGCACGGCGTGGGCGCTGGGCGTGCGCGACTGCTCGGTGCAGCGGCGCAACCAGAAGATCATCGAGGAGTCCGCCTCCCCCGTCCTGGACGAGGAGCAGGTGGCCGAGCTCAAGACCTCCGCCGAGCGCCTGGCCGTGGCCGTCGGCTACCGCGGCGCCTGCACCGTCGAGTTCCTCTACCACCCCGGCGAGCGGCTGTTCGCCTTCCTGGAGGTCAACACCCGCCTCCAGGTCGAGCACCCGATCACCGAGCTCACCACCGGCACCGACCTGGTCCGCCTGCAGCTGCACGTGGCGGACGGCGGACGGCTGGAGGGACCGCTTCCGGGCGAGAGCGGCCACGCCGTCGAGGCCCGGCTCAACGCCGAGGACCCCGACCGCGACTTCGCCCCCTCCCCCGGACGGATCTCCCGGCTGGTGCTGCCGACCGGCCCCGGCATCCGCGTGGACACCGGTGTGCGCGAGGGTGACGAGATCCCCGCCGACTTCGACTCGATGATCGCCAAGGTCATCGCCTACGGCCGCGACCGCGAGCAGGCCCTGGGCCGGCTGCGCCGCGCGATGGCCGAGACCACGGTGATCATCGAGGGCGGCGCGACCAACAAGAGCTTCGTGCTGGACCTGCTCGACCAGCCCGAGGTCATCGACGGCAGCGCCGACACCGGCTGGATCGACCGGGTGCGCTCCGAGGGGCGCCTGGTCGACCACCGCCACTCCGCGATCGCCCTGGCCGCGGCCGCCATCGAGGCCTACCAGGACGAGGAGGAGATCAGCCGCACGCAGCTGCTGTCCACCGCGCACGGCGGCCGCCCGCAGGTCCAGCACGACCCGGGCCGCCCGCTGGACCTCAAGCTGCGCGGCGTCGGCTACCGGGTGAGCGTGGCCCGCCTCGGCGACCAGCGCTTCCGGGTGGGCGTCTCCGGCGGCGGCGACACGCACCCCGCCGACGTCGAGGTCGAGCGCTTCGACGCGCACAGCGGCCAGATCGTGGTCAACGGCCACCGGTTCCGGGTGGTCTCGGCCACCCACGGCCCGATCCACCTGGTCGAGGTGGACGGCGTCACCCACCGCATCAGCCGCGACGAGGGCGGCGTGGTCCGCTCGCCCGCGCCCGCGCTGGTCGTGGCCACACCGCTGGCGGTCGGCGACGCCGTGGAGTCCGGCGCGCCGATCCTGGTGCTGGAGAGCATGAAGATGGAGACGGTGCTGCGCGCGCCGTTCCGCGCCCGCGTGCGCGAGTGCCCGGTGTCGGTCGGCAGCCAGATCGAGACGGGCGCGCCGCTGATGCGCCTCGAACCACTGCCCGAGGAGGGCGACGAGACCGCGGAGGCGGCCGTCGAGACGGTCGAGATCGAGCTGCCCGCGATGCCCGTGCCGTCCGCGGCCGAGCGGGTCGAACGCGGCCTGCAGGACCTGCGGAGCCTGTTCCTGGGCTTCGACGCCACCCCCGAGGTGCGCCAGGACGTGCTCTCGGACTACCTGGCCGCGCGCGCCGAGCTGGGCGCGTCGCCGCTGGCGGGCGAGCTGGACGTGCTCACCGTGTTCGCCGACCTGTCCGAGCTGAGCCGCAACAGGCCCGGCGGTGAGCCCGACGTCACCCCGGACTCCCAGGTGCACAGCCCGCGTGAGTACTTCCACAGCTACCTGCAGAGCCTGGACGCCGAGCGCGCCGGGCTCAGCGAGAGCTTCCAGGCCAAGCTCACCAAGGTCCTGGCCCACTACGGCGTGACCGGCCTGGACCGCACGCCGGAGCTGGAGGCCGCGGTCTTCCGGATCTTCCTGGCCCAGCAGCAGATGAGCTCCCACGTCGCCGTGGTCTCGGAGCTGCTCCTGCGGTGGCTGGACGACGCACCGCCCGTCGACTCGCTCAGCGAGCCCGTCGGCCTCACCCTGGAGCACCTGGTCGAGGCCACGCAGGTGCGCTTCCCCTCGGTGTCGGACCTGGCCCGCGGCGTGGTGTTCCGCTGGTTCACCCAGCCGCTGCTGCGCCGCAACCGCGCCAAGGTCTACGCCGCCGTACGCGACGACCTGCGCCGGCTGGACCGCGACCCGCGGGCGGCCGACCGCGCCGAGCGGATCCAGTCCATGGTGGCCAGCTCCGAGCCGCTCGTCCGGCTGATCGGCCAGCGCATCGGCCGGCCCGGACGCGACCACGCGGCGCTGCTGGAGGTGCTGACCCGCCGCTACTACGGCAACCGGGGGCTGTCCGAGGTCGCGTCGAGCGAGGCCACCGGCTGCCCGCTGGTCACCGCGCGCCACACCCGTTCCGACGGTGTGACCGGTGTGGCGGCCACCGCCGTCGACTTCGCCGCGCTGCCCGACGCCATCGCCGCGATCGGCGCGGTCGCCGCGCGGGACCCCGAGCACGCCCTGGTCGCCGACGTGTACCTGCGGTGGGAGGGGCAGCCCGACGCCGACGCCATGGCGCTGCGGCTCGGCCAGATCCTCGCCGACCACCCGCTGCCCGCGAACGTAAATCGGGTCACCACCACCGTGGCCGGTACCAACGGCGCGGTCATGCACCACCACTTCACCTTCCGCTCCGAGGACGGGGGCCTGGCGGAGGACCGGCTCATCCGCGGCCTGCACCCGCAGATCGCACGCAAGCTCCAGCTGGAGCGGCTCCGGGAGTTCGACCTCACGCGTCTGCCCTCGGCGGACGAGGAGATCTACCTGTTCAAGGCCGTGGCGCACAGCAACCCCGCCGACGAGCGGCTGTTCGCGCTGGGCCAGGTCCGCGACCTGACGCCGCTGCGCGACGCCGAGGGGCGCCTCATCGCCCTGCCCGCGGTGGAGGACACCATCACCGCGTGCCTGGACTCGATCCGCAACATCCAGGCGCGGCGCCCGCGCAACAAGCGGTTCGACACCAACCGGATCATGATGTACGTCTGGCCGCCGACCGAGCTGAGCCTGGACGAGCTCGACGCGCTGGTCCAGCGCATCCTGCCGACCACGGCCGGGGCCGGGCTGGAGGAGGTCCAGTTCGTGGCCCGCCAGCGCAACGCGGCCGGTGAGCTGACCGAGGTCGCCGTGCGGATCACGTTCGACCCGGGCCACGGCGCGCGCCTGCACGTCGACAAGCCGTCGACCGAACCGGTGCGCCCGCTGGACGACTACCGCCTGAAGGTGCTGCGCGCCGCCCGGCGCGGGACCGCCTACCCCTACGAGCTGACCGGCATGCTGGCCGGCCCGCGGGGCGGCTTCGTCGAGCACGACCTGGACGAGCACGGCCGTCTGGTGCCGGTGGACCGGCCCAAGGGGCAGAACTCGGCGGCGATCGTGGCGGGCGTCGTCACGACCCCGACCGAGCGCCACCCCGAGGGCGTCACCCGCGTGGTGCTGCTGGGCGACCCGACCAAGGCGCTGGGCGCGCTCTCGGAACCGGAGTGCTCACGGGTGATCGCCGCGATCGACCTCGCCGAGCGGATGCGGGTCCCCCTGGAGTGGTTCGCGCTCTCCGCGGGCGCGCGGATCTCGATGTCCTCGGGCACGGAGAACATGGACTGGGTCGCGGCCGCGCTCAAGCGGATCGTGGAGTTCACCCAGGACGGCGGCGAGATCAACATCGTGGTCGCCGGGATCACCGTGGGCGCGCAGCCGTACTGGAACGCCGAGGCGACGATGCTCATGCACACCAAGGGCATCCTGGTGATGACACCGGACTCGGCGATGGTGCTCACCGGCAAGCAGTCGCTGGACTTCTCCGGCGGCGTCTCGGCCGAGGACAACTTCGGCATCGGCGGCTACGACCGCGTCATGGGCCCCAACGGCCAGGCGCAGTACTGGGCGCCCAACCTGCCCGCCGCCCGCGACGTGCTGATGTCGCACTACGACCACACCTACGTCGTCCCCGGTGAGGACGACCCGCGCAAGGCGGGGACGAACGACCCGGTCGACCGCGACGTCTCGACGTTCCCGCACAAGATCGCCGACAGCGACTTCAGCACCGTCGGCGAGATCTTCTCCGCGGAGCACAACCCGGACCGCAAGAAGCCGTTCGACATCCGCACGGTGATGCGCGCGCTGTCCGACCAGGACCACCCGGTGCTGGAGCGCTGGGCGGGCATGGCCGACGCCGAGACCTCGGCGGTGCAGGACGTGCACATCGGCGGGCGCCCGGTGTGCCTGGTGGGCATCGAGTCGCGGTCGGTGGCCCGGCGCGGCTTCCCGCCCACCGACGGCCCGGACTCCTACACCGCGGGCACGCTGTTCCCGCGGTCGTCGAAGAAGACCGCGCGGGCGATCAACGCGGCCTCGGGCAACCGGCCGCTGGTCGTGCTGGCGAACCTGTCCGGGTTCGACGGCTCGCCGGAGTCCATGCGCAACCTGCAGCTGGAGTACGGCGCGGAGATCGGCCGGGCGATCGTCAACTTCCGGGGCCCGATCGTCTTCTGCGTGATCTCCCGCTACCACGGCGGCGCCTTCGTCGTCTTCTCCAAGGCGCTCAACCCGAACATGACCGTGCTGGCGCTGGAGGGGTCGTTCGCCTCGGTGCTCGGCGGTGCACCGGCCGCGGCCGTGGTGTTCGCCGGTGAGGTGAACAACCGCACCGCGACCGACGAGCGGGTGACCGGGCTGCAGGCGCGGGTCTCCGAGACCAGCGGCGCCGAGCGGGCCGCGCTCAACGCGGAGCTGGCCGAGGTCCAGTCCTCGGTCCGGGCGGAGAAGCTCGGCGAGGTGGCCGCGGAGTTCGACGCGGTGCACAGCATCCAGCGGGCGGTCGAGGTCGGCTCGGTGGACGCGATCATCAGCGCCGCCGAGATGCGGCCGCGGATCATCGAGGCCATCGAGAAGGGCCTGAAGCGGTAACGCGGTGAGTGGGGGCCGGTCGCGGTACGTCCGCGGCCGGCCCCTCGTGTGTCGGCGACCCGGACGCTCCCGGCACGACGAGAGCCGGCCCGACCGTGGTGGTCGGGCCGGCTCCGGATCCGGGACTTCTACGGTCCCGTCAGATCAGCGCGGTGGATCAGACGAGGTCGAACCGGTCCGCGTTCATGATCTTGTTCCACGCGGCGACGAAGTCCTGGACGAACTTCTCCTTCGCGTCGTCGGAGGCGTACACCTCGGCCAGCGCGCGCAGCTCGGAGTTCGAGCCGAACAGCAGGTCGACACGGCTGCCGGTCCACTTGACCGCACCGGAGTCGTCCTTGGCCACGAACGTCTCCGACGTCTCGGAGGTCTCGCCGGTCGGGGCCCAGTTCGTCCCCAGGTCCAGCAGGTTGACGAAGAAGTCGTTCGTCAGCGCGCCCGGGTGCTCGGTGAACACGCCCACGTCCGAACCGTCGTGGTTGGTGCCCAGCACACGCAGGCCACCCACCAGAACGGTCATCTCCGGCGCGCTCACGCCGAGCAGGTTCGCCTTGTCGAGCAGCAGGTACTCGGCGGGGAGGCGGTTGCCCTTGCCGTAGTAGTTGCGGAAGCCGTCGGCCACCGGCTCCAGGAAGGCGAACTGACCGGGGTCGGTCTGCTCCTGGGTGGCGTCGACGCGGCCCGGGGTGAAGGGCACCTCGACCTCGTGGCCGGCCGCCTTGGCGGCCTGCTCGATGCCGACGCCGCCGGCCAGGACGATCAGGTCCGCGAGCGAGACCTTCTTGTCCGAGGAGGCGTTGAACTCGACCGCGATGCTCTCCAGCGTGTTGAGCACGCCGCGCAGCTCGGCCGGGTTGTTGACCTCCCAGTCGATCTGCGGCTCAAGGCGGATCCGGGCGCCGTTGGCGCCGCCGCGCTTGTCGCTGTCACGGTAGGTGGACGCCGAGGCCCACGCCGTGGACACCAGCTGGGAGACGGTCAGGCCGGACTCGGCGACCTTGGCCTTGAGCGCGGCGATCTCCGCGGCGCCGATGACCTCGCCCTCCCGCGCGGGCAGCGGGTCCTGCCAGATCAGCGTCTCCTCCGGGACCTCCGGGCCGAGGTAGCGCACCTTCGGGCCCATGTCACGGTGGGTCAGCTTGTACCAGGCGCGGGCGAACGCGTCCGCGAACGCCTCGTGGTCCTCGTAGAAGCGGCGCGAGATCTGCTCGTAGACCGGGTCGACGCGCAGCGACAGGTCGGTGGTGAGCATGGTCGGCTTGTGCTTCTTGCCGGGGATGTGGGCGTCGGGGATGACCTCCTCGGCGTCCTTGGCGACCCACTGGTTGGCGCCGCCCGGGCTCTGGGTGAGCTCGTACTCGAACTCGAACAGGTTCCGGAAGAAGCCCTGGCTCCACTGGGCGGGCGTGGTGGTCCAGGTGACCTCCAGGCCCGAGCCGATGGTGTCGGCGCCCTTGCCGGTGCCGTGGTTGTTCTTCCAGCCCAGGCCCTGCATCTCCAGGCCCGCGGACTCCGGCTCGGCCTCCAGGTTGGAGTCCGGCGCCGCGCCGTGGGTCTTGCCGAAGGTGTGGCCGCCCGCGATGAGGGCGACGGTCTCCTCGTCGTTCATGCCCATGCGGGCGAAGGTCTCGCGGATGTCGCGGGCCGCGGCCAGCGGGTCCGGGTTGCCGTTGGGGCCCTCGGGGTTGACGTAGATGAGGCCCATCTGGACCGCGGCCAGCGGCTTCTCCAGGTCACGGTCGCCCGTGTAGCGCTGGTCGTCGAGCCACGTGGTCTCGGGGCCCCAGTAGACGTCCTCGTCCGGCTCCCACACGTCCTCGCGACCGCCGCCGAAGCCGAAGGTCTTGAAGCCCATGGACTCCAGCGCGACGTTGCCGGTGAGGATCATGAGGTCGGCCCAGGAGATGTTCTGGCCGTACTTCTTCTTGACCGGCCACAGCAGGCGGCGGGCCTTGTCCAGGTTGACGTTGTCGGGCCAGCTGTTCAGCGGCGCGAAGCGCTGCTGGCCGGCGCTGCCGCCGCCGCGGCCGTCGTGCGACCGGTAGGTGCCGGCGCTGTGCCAGGCCATGCGGATCATGAGCGGGCCGTAGTGCCCGAAGTCGGCCGGCCACCAGTCCTGGGAGTCCGAGAGGACCTCGGCGATGTCCGCCTTCACGGCGTCCAGGTCGAGGGCCTTGAACGCCTCGGCGTAGTCGAAGTCCTCACCGAGCGGGTTCGACACGGCCGGGTTCTTGGCCAGGATCTTCAGGTTGAGCTGGTTGGGCCACCAGCCGCGGTTGCCCCCGCCCTGCGTGGGGTGCGGGGCACGGCCGTGCGCGACCGGGCAACCGCCCGAGCCCTCCGTCTTGAGGGGCGCGTCGACAGCTTCGTTGCTTTCAGACATGGTGTCCTTCCGGAGCAGGGAGGAGTGAACTGGCTGTTTCAGGAACTCGGTGTGTTGGAGCAGTCCGCGCAGACGCCCCAGTAGACGACCTCGGCCTCGTCGATGACGAAACCGTGGTTGTGTGAGGCGTTCAGGCACGGTGCGTGTCCGACGGCGCAGTCGACGTCGGCGATGGCACCGCACGACCGGCACACGACGTGGTGGTGGTTGTCCCCGACCCGAGTCTCGTAGCGGGCCACGGAGTTCTGCGGCTGTATGCGTCGCACCAGGCCCGCGCCGGTCAGTGCCTTGAGGACGTCGTAGACGGCCTGGTCGGACACGGTACCGAGGCGCGAGCGCACCACACCGATGATCGACTCCGTGTCCGCGTGCGGATTCTCGTGCACGGCGGAGAGCACGGCCAGTCGAGGGCTGGTCACCCGCAGAGCGGACTCGCGCAACATTCGCTCGAAATCCGAAGGGGTTGTCATGCCTCGAAGTCTGCCGCCTTTTCTGGAGCAAGTCAAATATTGGGGCGAGTCCGACAAGACTGGCCGAGTGCGCGGCCCTCGGGCGCGACCGGCCTGGTCAGAGCCGGTCCGGTGAGCGTCCGGCCGCGTCGGGCGGGAGCGCGGGCCCGTGGGAACGAGAGCGGGCCGGGCCCGAAGACGGACCCGGCCCGTGTCAGGGGATCAGCCCGGCAGGTGCGCCTTGATCGCGGAGACGATCTCCTCCGCCTCGGGCTCGGTGGCCGGACGGAACCGGCCGACGACCCGGCCCCCGGTGTCGACGAGGAACTTCTCGAAGTTCCACTGCACGTCACCGGCCTCGCCCCCGGCGTCGGGGGTCCGCACGAGCTCCGCGTACAACGGGTGGCGCTCCTCACCGTTGACGTCGGTCTTCTCCAGCAGCGGGAAGGTGACGCCGTAGGTGGTCGAGCAGAAGGTGGCGATCTCCTCGGACGTGCCGGGCTCCTGCCCCATGAACTGGTTGCAGGGCACGCCCAGCACGGTGAGGCCCTGGTCCTGGTAGCGCTCGTGCAGACGCTCCAGGCCTTCGTACTGCGGCGTGAGGCCGCACTTGGAGGCGACGTTCACGATCAGCAGGACGCGCCCGCGGTGGTCGGACAGCGACGCGGGCTCGCCGGACAGCGTGCGCAGCGGGATGTCGTACAGGTCCATACGTGGCTCCTCGGTGGTAGCGGTGACCGGCCATACTGTCTCAGGCGCGGGCGACGAAGCCGAACACGGCCCGCGCCGGTCCGCACCGGACGGGTTCCGCCGCGGTGCAGCCGGTCCGTCGCGACCGGTCCCCGCTCCTTCGCCGACACGGCCGACTCCCCGCCACCGATCCCCCGGCGTCGGCGGTGGCCGGCGGGGTCGGCTAGCCTCCCCACACACCGTCGTAGGAGGAGCTGGAATGGACCTGTTCGATCTGACCGGGAAGAACGCCGTCGTCACCGGGGGCACCCGCGGGATCGGGATGATGATGGCCCGCGGACTGCTCCAGGCCGGGGCCCGCGTGTGGATCAGCTCCCGCAAGGCCGACGCCTGCGAGCGGGCCCGCGAGGAACTGTCGGCGTTCGGGGAGGTGCACGCCGTACCCGCCGACCTCTCGGCCGAGGACGAGTGCCGGCGGCTCGCGGACGAGGTCACCGCGCAGGCGCCCGAGGTGCACATTCTGGTGAACAACGCGGGCGCCACCTGGGGCGAGCCGCTGGAGACCTTCCCCGAGTCGGCCTGGGACAAGGTCCTGGACCTCAACCTGAAGTCACCCTTCTTCCTCGTGCGCGCCTTCCTGCCGGCGCTGGAGGCCGCGGCCACGCCCGAGGACCCGGCGCGCGTCATCAACGTCGGCAGTATCGACGGCATCCACGTCCCGGACCTGCCCACCTACGCCTACTCCTCCAGCAAGGCGGCCGTCCACCAGCTGACCCGGCACCTGGCGCGGGAGCTGGGTCCCAAGGCGATCACCGTCAACGCGGTCGCGCCCGGGCCCTTCCCCTCGAAGATGATGGCGAGCACGCTGGACGCCTTCGGCGACCACATCGCGCAGGCGGCGCCGCTGCGCCGCATCGGCCGGGACGACGACATGGCGGGCACCGCGGTCTACCTGGCCAGCCGTGCGGGCTCCTACGTCACCGGCGCCGTCATCCCCGTGGACGGGGGGATCGCCACCACGGCCAACGGGCTGTGACCCGACCGGGCCGTCCCCTCAGCCCTGGGCGGCGGACTCGGTGTCGCGGTCCGGGGGCGCGTCCTCGGGCTCGCGGCGCGCCCAGACGGTGGCCATCGTCGCTCCGGACACGTTGTGCCAGACGGAGAACAGGGCGCCCGGCAGAGCGGCCAGCGGGGCGAAGTGGGCGGTGGCCAGCGCCGCCGCCAGGCCCGAGTTCTGCATGCCGACCTCGATGCTGATCGCCCGCCGGGCGGACTCGGGCACCCTGCTGGCGGCGCCCGCCGCGTAGCCGATCGCCAGGCCCAGGAGGTTGTGCAGGACCACGGCCAGGCCCAGCAGCAGTCCGGTGCTCAGGACCGCGTCGGCGTTGGCGCCCACGACCGCCGCGACCACCACGACGATGCCGGTGACCGACACCAGCGGCAGCGCGGGCAGGACGGCCTCCACGGCGCGGGTGGCGAACCGGCGCAGGAGCAGTCCCGCCACGACCGGGACGAGCACCATCTGCACGATCGACAGGAACAGGTCGCCGGCGGAGACCGGCAGCGTGGACCCGGCCAGGCCCAGGACGATCAGCGGGGTCAGGACCGGCGCCAGGAGGGTGGAGATCGACGTCATGGCCACCGACAGCGCCACGTCGCCCCGGGCGAGGTAGACGATCACGTTGGACGCCGTGCCGCCGGGCGCGGCGCCCACCAGCACCATGCCGACGACGAGCATCGGCGGCAGCTGGAACAGGTGGGCGATCCCGAAGCCCAGCAGGGGCATCACCGTGTACTGGGCGGCCACGCCCAGGATCACGGCCCGGGGGTGTCTGGCGACGACGGCGAAGTCCACGGGGCGCATCGTCAGCCCCATGCCGAACATGATGACGCCGAGCAGGAGGGGGATGTGGGGGGCGAGGGCCGCGCTCTGCGCGGGCGCCAGGAGGCCGACCACGCCTCCGGCCAGGACCAGCAGGGCGAACCACCGGCCGACGGCGTCGGCGATCTTCGTGATGACCGTCATGGTGCTACTCCCGAGAGGTGCTCCGGGGACGCCGGGAGGCGCGCCCCGAGCGGTTGCCGCCCACAGGGGTCGGCACCGCGCGCACCAGCGTAACTTCCGTGCCCGCGGGGGTTCTCGGCCGGGACCGGCTTCCGTGTCCGCCCGCTCCGCGTGGCGACGGCCTCAGGTGTGGCGGGCGCGGGCCCGGATGCGGGCGGCCGAGATGGGGCGGTACATCGACAGCGCGTCGTTGAGGAGCTTGGGCATGCGCTCGCGTCCGCCGTCCTCGGCGAACAGCAGTAGCGGCAGTTCGCCGGCGTCCTCCGGCGCGGGCGTCGTGTCGATCCCCGCCGCGACGAGCGCGTCCCGCCCCGCGGGCGTGCGCGGCCAGGTCAGCACGCACTCGCCCGCCACGAGGGGGCGCGGCAGTGAGTCGATGACGGCCCACATCGCGTCGGTGTCCGTGTCCTCCACGAAGACCAGGCCGAGCGGTGTGGGCAGGAAGAACGTACCGCCGTCGACTCCGGTGAGGACCGAGGCCCAGAAGCGGTTGGGACACAGCACGTAGACGCGTTCGTGCTTCATGTCGTCGGCGAGGCGGTCGATCGCGACGCTCTCGCGGAGCGGGACGGGGTCTGCCATGGGGCCGATCCTCGCACGCCGGGCACGGCCGTGGAGGCGGTTCGGCGACATCCGCGGAGCCGCCGGGCGCCGGGGCGCCACCCGGATCCGGGGGAGCGCCCCGGTGACACTCCCCCGGGGCCCTCAGTGCGCTTCGTACGGCTGGGCGTCCACCGCCGGGCGCCGGTGCGCCACCGGGCCCGCGGAGGGCTCGTCGCGCGGCCGGAACACCAGCTGCACGTGGTCCCCGTCCTCCAGGACGCGCACCGAGATCTGGTAGACGGGTTCGAGCACCTCGGGGGTCAGCACCTCGGGGGTGGGCCCGGCCTTGGCCACGCGGCCCTGGTCGAGCAGCACCAGGTGGTCGCAGTAGCGCGCGGCCAGGTTGAGGTCGTGCAGCACGACGACCGTGGTGATGTCGAGAGCGCTCACCAGCTGGAGGACCTCGTGCTGGTAGCGGATGTCCAGGTGGTTGGTCGGTTCGTCCAGGAGCAGGTGGCCGGTCTGCTGGGTGAGCGCGCGGGCGATGAGGGTGCGCTGCTTCTCGCCCCCGGACAGGGCGGCGAAGTTGCGGTCGGCGAGGTGGCGGATCCCGACCCGCCGCAGCGCGGCGGCGGCCGTGCGGTGGTCGTGCGCGGTGTAGGCCTGCAGCGACGAGCGGTGGGGGGACCGTCCGAGCAGGACCATCTCGGCGACGGTGACCGGCAGTTCCGGTGGCGCTTCCTGGGCCACCACCGCGACGCGCCGGGGCAGTTCGCGCCCCTTCAGCGCGCCCACCGGATCGTCGTCGATGAGCACCGCTCCGTGCCTCGGTGTCAGGGCGGCGTACAGGATGCGCAGCAGGGTCGTCTTCCCGCTGCCGTTCGGGCCGATGAGCCCGAGGACACGGCCGGAGTCGGCGTGGAGTCCGACCCCGGCGAGCACGGGGGTTCCGTCGTAGGCGAACGTCACGTCGGATGCGCTGATCACGGTGGGCGACTCTCATGGGACGTGGTCGGTCAGGGGCGTGTGGTCGTCACGGGGCGGTCCCGGACCGTGCGAGGGGCCGGGGGTCGGCGAGGCTCCGGGCCCCGGGAACCGCCAGCGCGCCCAGCGCCGCGGCCACGGTCAGGAGCCCGCACACCAGCAGCACGGGGGTCTGGCCGACCGAGGTCAGGGCGAGGGGCAGCAGGACCAGGCCCAGTGGCGCGACGCCGTGGGAGACCATGAAGTCGAAGGAGAAGAGCCGGCCCAGCCGCTCCGGCGGTACCTCCCGCTGGATGGCGCTGAACCAGGGGATGTTGAACGCCTCGATCCCGATCCCGCCGAGGAAGTAGGCCAGCAGTACCAGGGCGGCGCCCCACTGCGGCGCCACCCCCGGCACGGTGAGGGCCAGCGGGACCAGGCCGTAGAGGCTGAGCCCGGCGAAGGCGACGGTCCCAGGGCGGCGCGGCGTCCAACGCGACAGCAGCAGCGCCCCGGCCACGGCCCCGGCGGAGTAGCAGCCGAGCGCGATGCCGAGGAAGGCCTCGCCGCCCAGGTCGCTCCGGCTGACCACCGGCAGGGTCAGCTGCTGCACGGCGAACCCGAGCGCCAGCCAGACCACCAGCGCGCCGAGTCCGGCGACGAACCAGCGGTGCCGCCCCGCCTCGCGCAGCACCTCGGCGTAGTCGGCGAACGGGCGCCGCCGCGCGTCGTTGGACGGCGGCCGCCCACCGCGCGGCAGGAGCAGTGCCAGTCCGGCCGAGCCCAGCCAGAGCAGGCCCGTGGCCACCAGTGTCACCGAGCCGCCGACCGCCACGTAGAGCAGGGCCGCCAGGGTCGGCCCGCCGACCAGCATCAGCCGGTTGCTCAGCGTGGAGAGGGCGTTGGCCCGCTGCCGGTCCGGTTCGGCCACCACCTCGCCGATCAGGGCCTGGTAGGCGCCGCGGAAGACGCCCTCGCCGATCCCGGCCACCAGGATCGCGGCGCAGATCGCGGGCACGGAGACGGTGAAGGCGGCGACCGAGGCCAGGATCGCCGTGCCGCGCACGGCGCTCGCCACGGTGAGCACGGTCCGGCGCGGGTAGCCGTCGGTGACCATGCCGCCGACGACCGCGCCGACCACGAAACCCGCGGTGCGGGAGCCGAGCACGAGCCCGAGGACGGCGACCCCGCCCTGGGTGTCGAGCACGAACAGGGTGAGCGCCACCGGGGTGAGCGAGGTGGCCGTGCTGGACGCCGTGTAGCTCAGCCAGGCGAGCCGGAACCGTCGGTTGCGCAGGGTCGAGAGCATCACGGCACCTCAGACCGTGGCCGAGGGGCGCCAGCCGGTCCGCGCCCCCTGGAAGTCGCGGGCGGCGGCCACCAGGAAGGAGGCCAGCTCCAGCAGCGGTACCGGTTCCATGTCCAGTTCCTGGAACGTGGCGGTACAGGTGGGGCAGGTGTTGACCTCGTAGACCCGTAGTTCGCCGGTCTCCTCGTCGTGGGCGACGTCCACTCCGGCGAACAGCGCGTCCATCGCCTCGGCCGCCTGTTCGGCGATCGCGCGCAGGTCGGCGGTGAGTTCGGCGCGGTGACGGGTGTTGCCGGGCGCGTTGGAGATCCAGGTGCCCTCGGGCGCGATCCGCGTCACGGCGGCCACCGCCTGGTAGTTGACGCACAGGACGCGGGTGTCGCGGTGCCCGGCTGAGACGAAGGGCTGGACGTAGTACTGCTCGGGCGCGGGGTCGAGCGCGCGGGTGTAGTCGCGGACCGACGCCTCGTCGGTGAGCCGGTGCATTCCGCGCCCGCGGGAGCTCATCAGGGGTTTGGTCACCATCGGGTACCCGCGCTCGGCGGTCCAGGACACGAGTGTCTCCTCGTCCCGGCCCCACAGCACCGGCAGGTGCCGCACGCCGGCCCGGTGCAGCAGCGCGGAGTTCAGGTACTTCGACTGCCCGCGCAGCAGCGTCATCGCCGAGTTGACCACGGGGATCCCGGCGAGCCGGGCGGTCTCCAGCTGGTTCATGCCCAGGATCAGGTAGTCCTCGTAGACCCAGCCGAACACCAGGTCGGGCGCCAGTTCGGCGCCCTCGGCCAGGAAGCGGGTGCCGTCCGCGGTCACCTCGGTGACCAGGTCGTCGGGGTGCACCCGCCGGGCCTGGCCGCCGAGGCGGTGGATCTCGGCGAACAGGGCGCGGTGGTCGTCGTCGTCATCGTCGTTGCCGAGCAGGAGGATCAGCGGCGCTTCAGCCATCGTGGACGGAGCCTTCCTCGTGTGGGTGCGGGGGTACGGGGTGCGACACGGGGGTCAGGCCGCCGACTTCATCCGGCGTACCAGGAAGAACAGGAACGGCGCGCCCGCCACGGCGGTGACGATGCCGATCGGCAGCTCACGGGGGACGAACGCCATCCTGGCCACCACGTCGGCCCAGATCAGGAAGGACGCCCCGAGCAGCGCGGCGACCGGGAGCAGGCGCCGGTGCACGCCGCCGACGCAGAGCCGGGCCACGTGCGGGACGACCAGGCCGACGAATCCGATCCCGCCGGACACGGCGACCGCGGCGCCCACGCACAGGGCGACCACCAGCAGCACCTGCACACGGAGCCGCGCCGGCGGGCTGCCCAGCGCGTGGGCGGTGTCGTCCCCGAGCGTGAGCGCGTCCAGCTTGCGCGACCACAGCACCAGGATCACCAGGGCGAGCAGCATCGGCGCCCCGGCGGTCGCCACCCCGGACCACTCGGCCCTGGCCAGCGAGCCGAGCAGCCAGAACAGCACCGCCCGGGCGCCTTCCGGCGTGTCCGAGGCGAAGATCAGGAAGCTGGTGGCCGCGTGCAGGACGTAGCCGACCGAGACGCCGGCGAGCAGCAGGCGCACGGAGGTGATCCTGCCTCCGGTGGTCGCCAGCGCGAACACCGCCCCGGTCGCCACCAGCGCGCCGACGAACGCGCTGCCGGTGAGCGAGCTCGCCCCGATCGAGGCGCCGACGCCGAACAGGATGGTGAGCGCGGCGCCGGTGGAGGCGCCGTAGGTGATGCCCAGCAGGTACGGCTCGGCCAGCACGTTGCGTACCAGGGCCTGGAGCGCCGCCCCGGCGATCGCCAGTGCCGCCCCGACCGCGGCCGCCAGCAGGACGCGGGGGGTGCGCACCAGCCAGACGATGCTGTCCTCGGAGGCGGTCCATGTCGCCTCCGGTGTGCCGAGGACGTGGCTGCCGATGATGCGCGCGACGGTGTCGGGCGGGATCGAGACCGGGCCGAGCCCGATCGCGACCGGAACGCTGACCAGCAGCAGCACGGTGAGGCCGCCGACCCACAGCAGTGTCCGCCGGGTGCGCCGGCCGTGGTCGAGATCGTCGGACGGCACGCCGCCCGCGCCGAGCGTGTCGTCCTGGTCTGCGGTCAACGCCATCGCGGCCCTTTCTGCACAGCCGCCGGGCGGGTGGCCGGAACACTCATCCGCTACCGTCCACGCGTCCGGCGCCGGTCATGGTCGTCTCACTCATCGATGAGCGCGGCCAACTGCTCCAGGCCGTCGATCGCGAGCGTGCCGTGCCCGGAGTAGAAGAAGTCGAGCACCATGATCCGGTCGGCCTCGACCGCCGGGACCGAGCTGAGCTCCGACCGGCCGGTGAGCGCCTCGCGCACCTCCTCCTCGGAGGTGTCGCCCGGCTCGTAGAGCGCGATGATCCGCTGCGGGGCGGCTTCGATCAGGGCTTCGGTGTTGGGCTCGAAGTACCGCTCGTCGGTGTCCTCGAAGACGTTCGACAGGCCCGCGTACTCCATCTGCTGGTGGACCATGCCGCGTCGGCCGTACGCGCCGATCGCGGCGTCCGGACCGGCGACGAAGAGGGCGGCGGCCGCGTCCTCGTCCGGCGGGGACTGCTCGGCCCGCTCGGTCACCGCGTCGAGCCGGCCGCGCAGGTCGGTGACCGCCTGCTCGGCGGCGTCCTCGGTGCCCAGGACCTGACCCAGTGTGGTGATGTCGTCGAAGACGCCCTCCAGCGGGTCCTCGACCTCGGACTGCCCGGCACCGAAGCCCCCGCAGTAGCCGCTGATGATCAGTGTCGGGATGCCGGCGGCCTCCAGGTCCTCCGGGCCGAACTCGTTGAGCCCGTAGGTGACCACCAGGTCGGGTTCGGCGCCGATGATCACCTCGCGGGAGATGTCGTCCGAGCTCTGGATGGGGGCCTGCTCGGCCTCGCCGAGCGGACCCTCCGCATCGCCGAGCGGCTCCCCGATCAGGGGGGCGAACGTGCCGATCCGATCGGTGCCGCCGGCGGCGTGCACCAGGGTCCCGGCCTCGCCACCGATCACGTACATGTTCTCGGGCGGCGCCTCGATGGTCACCTCCCGGCCACAGTTCTGCACCGTCAGCGGGTAGTCCCCCGCGCCGGCCTGCGTGGTCGCCTCATCGGTGCCACCACCGCCGCCGCACGCCGTCGCGGCCAGAACTCCGGCGACCGCCGCCAGGGCGAGACCCGGACGCCGTAGGGGTCGCCGCATGAACTGTCGCTTGTGCTGCATGGAAGGGGGATCCTTTCGGTCGTTCGAGAGTGGCGACGCACACGCGGTGTCGTCGCACCGGCGCCGCTCCGGGAGAGCGGCCCGGTTCCGCCGGCGGGTCCGGTTCCGCCAACGGGTCCGGTCCCGCCGACGGGTCCGGCGGTCAGGTCGATCCGCTCGGGGCTCGGGCGGGCACGGGCAGGGCGTCGTCGGGGGAGGGTGCGGAGGCCGCCCAGTCGGCGACGGACCAGGGCAGCGCGATCCCGTCGCTGTCGGCCACCTCGTGCGGTGCCAGACCGGCGATGCCCGGCACCTGCGCGTGCGCCGCGAACGCCGCGCGGACGTAGCGGTGACCGGTGTCGGGAGCCAGGAACACGACGGTGCGGCCCTCCGAGCGCCCGCGCTCCCACTCCGCGGCCAGGTAGGCCGCCCCGGCGGAGAGCCCGGCGAACACGCCGCTGTCCCTCAGCAAGGCCACCGCGCCGGCCCGCGCGTACTCGAACGACACCCAGTGGATGCGGTCGTAGAGTTCGTGGCGCACGTTGCGGAACTCGATCGAGCTGCCGATGCCCGCGATGATCATGTCCGGGTCGGCGGTGTGCCCGGCGTCGAAGGTGACGCTGCCGAACGGCTGGATGCCGATCAACCGCACGTCCCGGCCGGCCGCCCGCAGGTAGCACGCCAGGGCCCCGGTCGAGGAGCCGGTGCCCACGCCGCTGACGATGGTCAGCGGCCCGCCCGGCACCTCCCGGTCGAGCTGTTCGGCCACCTCGCGGTAGCCGACGTAGTGGATGGCGTCGTGGTACTGGCGCATCCAGTGGAAGCCGGGGTTCTCCAGCAGCAGCCTCCCGACCCGCTCGACACGGCGGTTCTGGTCGAGCATCAGGTCGTCCGAGGGCGGCATCCGCTCCAGGGTCGCGCCCAGGATCTCCAGCTGGACCCGCAACGTCTCGTCCACCGTGGTGGAGCCCACGATGTGGCAGCGCATCCCGTACCGGTGACAGGCGAGCGCGAGGGCCAGCGCGTAGATGCCGCTGGAGCTGTCCACGAGGGTGTCGCCGGGGCGTACCGCCTCCGTGGCCAGCAGATGGCGCACGGCCCCCAGGGCCGAACGCACCTTCATCACCTCGAACCGCAGGCACACCAGGTCGGGGCCGAGCCGGATGCAGTCGGGGTCGGCGATGGCGTCCGCGTAGTGCTCGTGCACCGCGCTCAGTCCTTCCCGCCGGAACGGCCGCCCGCGCGGCGCAGGGCGAACAGGTAGGTCTGCACGTCGTCTCCGGGCCAGTCCTGCACGTGGACGACCTCGGCGCCGAATCCGGCCTCCAGGGCCAGCGCCACGATGTCGCGCAGCGGAGCGGTGTTGGACACGATCAGGTAGACCACTCCGTCCGGGGCGAGCAGGTCCCTGGACACCAGCTGGTCAAAGAACCGGGTCGCGATGTCGCGGCCCAGGCACAGGTTGCGCACGATCTCCGGGTCGTCCGACAGCGGCAGTTCGATGGCCGGCGGGTTGAACGTCACCACGTCCACCTGCTCGCCGTCGGGGAACCCCTCCCAGACGTCGGCCACGAGCGCGACCAGCGGCGGGCCGTCCGTGCCGATGATGCGCTCGTAGTGGCGGACGGTGGTGCGCACGCTCTCCGGGTGCACGTCCAGCGCGTAGACGACACCGGCGCCGCGCACGCCGGCCACCACGGCCTCCACCCCCAGCCCGGCGCCCATCGCGGCGTAGCGCAGCCCGGCGACCGGGAGCCTCCCGTCGAGCAGACGGGTGTGGACCAGGCGGCTGGTCTCGCCCGGGTGGAACACACCCGGAGGCAGGTCGAAGTCCCAGCCGTTCCAGGTGTAGGTGCGGTGCTCGTGGATCGCGCGGCTGGGGTTGTTGATCGCCCGGATCTCGTCGGCGGACAGCGTGTGCGGCAGCAGCGCGTGGAGATCCCAGTCGGTGGCGGTACCTGGCTGAACCGGCGGGCCGGGCTTGTGGCCCGCGTGGGACGGTCGACGCACGTTCAAGTTCCCTTCGGTCGGTCACCGGAGTCGCGTTCGACCCGGTGATCCCCCTGTTTCGGGCTTCCGCTCAGCCCTTCGGCACCCTTGTCGAGGGGCGGCGGGCGACCACGCTTTGAAAACGATTATCAGTACTAGCACACGCAGCGGAGAGCGTGAATGCACCTTCTGTCACCACGCGAACGCGGTGTGCACCTGCATGCCCGCTGACCAGCACGGACGCCGATTCTTCGTCGCCCCACAAACCTCGTTCCGGCACGAGGCGACGACCCTCGGTGAGCCGCACGGAAGGTGGACGCGCCCGACTCAGGCGAGACGGATGTCACGCCGCCCCCATTTCAGGCCGTCCCGAACCTCCGGCCAGATCAGCCGGAACACCGCCGCCATGGCGACGCGCACCCGAACCGGACTGGGCGGCACAGGCGTGCGCGACGCGCACAGCCGCGAGCGCCCCACCGCCCTCCCGGGGGCGGATCAGCGTGCTCAGGATCAACTCCGGCTGAGAACGACGTCCAGGCCCGTGTCGGGATGGTAGGCCCACGACGCGTGGATACCGTCCCAGTCCGCGGACTGCCTACCGTCGAGTGCCCTGGTCTGGCTCATCTCCTCGATGACGCTGTCCGGCGCCTCCAGTTCGGCGAGAATGCAGACGAGGAATTCGACCGAAATGCCGCTGGATTCGTCATCACCCCGGTGGTCCAGGCTCAGTGATTCCCCGTCGTCACCGATCCGAGCCCAGGCCCCCGCCGTGATTCCGCATTCGTCCACCGCCGCTTCGAAGTGGTGACCGGAGAAATCGAGAGTGGTCACGAGCAGGGTCGAACCGATACCGACGAGCGTTCCGACAGCCGCGCCGATGGAGAACGGCAACCACGGAAGCCGGAAGCGGCCCGGCGAAGCCGTCGGCTCCGGTTCCCCCTGGGCGGGGGCGGTCCGATCACCAGAGGCCGGAATCCCGTAGGAGTCGTGCGGCTCGTTCAATTCGGTCGACACGACACACTCCAGAAGGGATGATCCGCACGAAGAACACGAATCATTCCCTTCTACCACGGCCGCGGCCCCTGGGTCCGACCATTACGAGAAACCCCTCCGCGAAGACGCCGAGTCGAATACGAGCCTCGCCCGGCCGGAGAAGGCGTCAGGACATCGGGCGGGGCGCGTCCTCGGTCATTGCTCGGCGAGGAGGGTACCGGCGGTGGACTGGGGGACGAAGCGGCTGGGGGTGATGCCCAGCAGTTCGGCGGCCAGTTCCTCGTTGCCCGAGAAGCCCGCGTCGGCGTCGATGGTCTGCGAGCCGTCCCAGAGCATGAGCATGGCGGAGACCGTGTGCGACCCCTTGTCGTGGTGCATGTCGTAGTGGGCGGCCATCGGCACGCTGTCGTAGTGCACCCACAGGTCGTGCCCGGTCATGAACATGTCCAGGTCGAAGGTGACGGTCAGCCCCATCAGCTCCGGCTTGTAGCGGTCGTCGATGCCCGCGAAGGCCTCGTCGAGCGCGACCACGCGCGGGCACGTGGGTGCGGCCGAGGAGTACAGGGCGTTGGCCGCGGCGAACAGCGGCAGGTGGATCGCGGCGGACTTCTCCCCGCCCGACATCTGCTCGTGCTTGTTCTTGGTGAGCCGGACCTCCTCCTGGCCGGGGACCGCCAAGCGCAGCTCGAACCGGTACCAGGTGCGGTAGTCCAGGACCGCGGAGAGCACCTGCTTGTAGCTCGCGCGGGGGTGGGCGGCGTGGTACTCCCGGATCATCTCGCGCAGGACGGCGCGCAGCTCGGCCAGGCCGGAGGGCCCCAGTCCGGTCCCGTCGCGCTTGACCAGCTGGGCGGCGGTCCGCTCGCGGTCGTTGAGCGCCTCTGAACGGGCCCAGCGGATACCGATCTGCGTGCCCGAGGACATCGGGCGGGCCCGGGTGTCGCGGTCCATACGGCGCACGAGGTCGCGGGCGGCGGCGACGCGTTCGTGGATCTGCTGGGCGATGCCGCCGAGCAGCTCGTCCTCCAGGACCCGGTGCTCCTCGTCGCGCATCAGCGCGCCCTGCTCCTCGACCCGGTCCGCGATCGTGCGCGCGAACGCCGAGACCGGGCTGCGTCCGCCCTCGTCGTTGACGAAGACGGTGATCACACCGGTGGGTCCGACCTCGTGGTCGACCCGGTAGCCCTCGGAGTCCCCGCCCAGCGTCTCCTGGAAGGTGCGCAGCGCGTTGGACATCCGGGTGGCGGAGCGCTTGATGTCGCCCTCCCCCACCCTGGGAGCGGCGCCCACGGCCTCGGTCAGGGCCGCCAGGAGCGCGCCGACCCCCTCGGGCAGCGTGTCGTGCACGGTGGCGGCCGTCCCCGAGAGCAGCGCGTCGGCGGCCTCCTCGGGCCCGGGCCAGCTGCGCCGGTCGGGCCAGGCGGCGGCGAGGTCGATGCCCAGCACGGCGCGCACCGCGGGCTGGGTGAACTCGCCCAGCGACTCCACCCGCTCATGCAGCGCCCCCAGTGCGGTCACGAGCGCCTCCCTGCCCTGTTCGCGCTGGGTGTCGGAGCGGATCACCGCCTCGTGTTCGGAGGCCGCTTCCCCGCGGGCGCCGTCACGCTCGGCGGTGGTCCGGTGCAGGTCCCCGCGCAGCCCGTCGAGCCGGATGAGGATCTCCTTGACGGGAGCGTCGATGGCCGCTTCCAGGGCGGCCAGTTCGGCTGCCTCCTCCTCGTGGGCGGCGCGCTGCTCGGCGAGGTCCTCCTGGTCCGACTCCAGTGCCCCGGTGAGCCGGTCGATGGTCTCCCGGCGCCCGGCCAGGTCGCGCTCGAACTCGGCGGCGCCGGTACGCGCGGCGTGCAGGGCCCCGGCCGTCTCCAGGAACCCGGCGAGGGCCGACGCCACCGCCTCGGTCCCCGCGCGGTCGGCTGGCATGGCGCGCTCGGCGGCCACGGCCCTCACCTGGCGGCGGTGTGCGTCGACCTCGGCCACCGCGGTGTCCAGGGCGCGGCGGAGCCGGTCGGCCGTGGTACGGGCGGAGGCCAGCAGTGTGGAGCGGCGTTCGACCGTGCGCACGGCCTGGGCGACGGGGGTGGGGTCTGGCAGGTCGGCGCGGGCGCGCGCGAAGTCCTTGAGGAGTTCCCTGGCCTGTCCGAGCCGGTCGCCGACGGCGGTGCGGCGCTCGGTGAGTTCGTCGACGCGCCGGTCGCAGGCGGCCAGGCGGTCACGGCGGCGGTGGGCGCGGTTGGTGGCGCCGATGAACTCGGCGGCGGGCTTGGGATGGGCGCCGACGAGCACGCCGAGCCCGAACCGGGCGCGGGCGTCCACGCCGCCGCGCACGGCGCCCCCGTCCTCGCCGTGGTAGGGCAGTGAGCGCAGGACCCGGGAGACGGTCTCGGCGGGAACGTGGTCCTGGCGTTCGGGGACCAGGACGTCGGCCAGGGTGCGCCCGGCCACCGGCTCGTCCGCGGGGAGCAGGTAGGCGTCGGCGTCGCCGTCGTCGAGCGCGGTGCGGGTCAGCTCGGAGTCGGGGTGGATCCACGCGGTGAGCAGGCCGGCGGCCTGGAGCGCGCCCTCGACGGCGGCGGCCTCGCCCTCGGGCAGGTCGTCGGCGAAGCGCACCAGCCGCCACAGCGGCGCGCCGAGCCGGCCGCCGCGCGGGGCGGTGCGGTGGTGGTCGGCGGGCGGGGCGTCGTCGCGCTCGGCGGCGATGTCGTCGCGCTCGCGCCGCAGCGCGGTGAGTTCCCCGTCGATCGCCGAGGCCTCCGTCTCCAGTCCCTGCACGCGGGCGGCGACCTCCAGCTGCGCGTCGTGGACGTGCTCGTTGAAGACCTCGGTGAGGGTGGCCGTGCCGGGTTCGCCGAACCGGGCGACCGCCTCGGCGAGGGCGTCGCGGCCCTGCGCGTCCAGGACGCTCCAGCGGTCGGCCCACGCGCCGACCGCCTGGGCGGTGGCCGCGCGCAGTTCGGTGAGTTCCTCGTCGGCGCGGGCGCAGCCGTCCTGGGCCTCGTCGAGGTCGGCGACGGAGCGGGCGCTGTCGGCGTCGGCGCGCTGTCGGGCCGCCTGGGCCGTGTCGAGGGCGTCCAGGTGCTCGCGGACCGCGCGGACGTCGTCCTCGCGGGCCGCGGCACGGGCCCGCGCGGTGGTCGGCAGGTCCTCGCCGGTGTCGACGGGGCCCTCGGCGTCGTGTCCGATCCCGGCCGCGTCGGCGGCCTCGGCGAGCTCGCCGGACAGGCGCCGGGCGGTGGCGCGGTCGCGGTCGATCCGGTCGGCGACCCGGGCGGCCTCGGTGCGCAGGTGGGTGATCTCCCGGACCTGGTGGTCCACCCGGGCGGCCTGGGTGGCCAGGTGGCGGGAGCGCTCCTCGTGGTGCTCGCGCCGGGTGCGCAGGCTCTCGTGGCTGCGCAGCGCCTCGTCGGCCTCCAGGGCCTTGACCTCGGCCGCGAGCGTGCCGATCCGGGTGTCCAGGTCCTGTTCGCGGGTGCGGGCCGCGTCCCGGGCCAGGGTGGCGCGGCGGTGCTCGGCGGCGGCCCCCTGGACGGTGTCGGCGTGCGCGGCGGCCTGCTCTACGGCCGCGGTGACGGTGGCGAGCCGGTGGCGGGCGTTGGTGGTGAGGTAGTCGGCGTACTCGCCGGTGAAGGCCCGTACGGCCTCGTCGGCGGCGGTGGCGTTGTCGAAGCGGACCTGCACGGCGGCGAGGTTGGCGAAGTCGCGGGCCGCCTGGTCCACGAGTGCCTCGTCGACGGGGCTGAGTCCGCTGGTGAGGGTGTCGGAGACCTTCTCCGGGTCCAGGTCCTTGGCGAGCAGCGGTCGGCGCAGGGCCAGCAGCAGGTCCAGGAGCTGGATGTAGCGGTCCCTGAGGCCGAAGAGGCGGGCGTCGACGGCCCGCCGGTACTCGGCGGCGGTGCCGTGGTGGGCGCCCTCCCCCAGGACGGCCTTGAGCTGGCGTTCGGTCAGCGGGCGGTTGTCGGCGGCGAGCAGTCCGAAGTCCACCCCCAGGCGCTGGTCGGTGACGAAGAACGACGGCGCGACGCCGTCGCGGTGCTTGTGCGCGCGCAGCCCGATGACCAGGGTGACCGTCTCGGCGGCGCTCCCGGTGCCGACGCCGGGACCGCTGGGCACGCTCCCGGTGCCCCCGGCCGCGCCGCCGGTCTCGGTCTCCCCGGCCGCGCCCGCGGCGGATGCGCCCTCTGTGAAAGCCCCGGCACCGCCTTCCGCCGGAGACCGTCCGTCGGCGGTGACCGCGGACGACGAGAGGGCGTCCGCGGCCGGAGACCGTCCGTCGGCGGTGGACGCTGGGCGGGCGAACTCCATCCACACGTAGCCGTACGCCGACTCGTCCCCGCGGTAGAGCAGGTTGGACTTCATCGTGCGGTTCTGGCCGCTGAAGGGATCGAGCCTGCGGGCGTCGGTGTAGCCGTCCAGGATGAAGGGGAACAGCACCTCCAGCGCCTTGGTCTTGCCCGAGCCGTTGTGCCCGCGCAGGATCAGGCGCCCGTCGGCGAAGGCGAACTCCTCGTCGACGTAGTCCCAGACGTTGATCACTCCGGCGCGGCTGGGCCGGAAGCGGTCGCTCCTGCGGGTCATGCGGGCGTTCCTTCGGTGTCGGGGGCGGTGGCGGCGGCGGGAGCGTGCTCGTCCAGGGACCCGAACGGCAGGTGGCCGGTGTCCTCGCGTTCGGGGAGGGCGCCCTGGATGTTGCGGTAGCGCAGCGCGGCGGGCATGACGAGCACGCCCCCGGGCACCGGGCGGACCAGGCGCAGGTCGGCGAGCAGGGCCAGGGCGGCGTCCAGGAGGCCGTGCGGGTCCTGCTGCCAGGCGTTGGTGAACGAGGCGGCGCCGAACTCGGCGAACAGGTCGGCCACCATGTCCTCCAGGCGCCCGCGCTCGACCAGCGGCACCCGCTGCGAGTCGGCGGCCGGCGCCGGGGCCCGGTCCCCGGTGTCGGTCCAGGCGAGTTCGCCCACCACGCCGTGCCGGGGCAGTCCGGCGTCGACGAGGCGGACGAGGTCGGCGTGCTCGTCGGCGCGCGAGGGCGCCTCCATGTGCACCAGGGCCGCCCAGGAGGTCTCGAACAGGTCGGCCAGCTGGGCCAGCAGGAGTCCGGCCGTGCGGGTGACCGCGCCGCCGCGGCCCGGGAAGGGCCGGTCGGTGAAGAGCCCGCCGGGGTCGGCCAGCAGCACGCCCTCCGCCCGGCGCTCCACCGTCAGACCCGTGATCCGGGCGACCTCCTCGGCCAGGCCCCTGGCCCGCAGGGCCGCGGCCGTGTCGGCGTCGAGGTCGGCGTAGTAGACGGCGGGGTGCTCCAGCAGCAGGCGGCGCGCCCGCTGGGCGGTCCGCTCCCGCCGCGCTCCCCCCGCCTCGGTGTCGCTGAGCAGACCGGTGACGCTGCCCAGGTGCTGGACCGGGCGGGCCGGGCGGAAGAGGATCTCGCAGACGTCGTGGTCGACGTCGAAGAGCGCGTCCGCCTGCTCGCCGCCGCGTGCCCAGGCCTCCAGGGAACCGTCGGACAGGTGCAGGGCCCCGCGGTCCAGCAGCCAGTGGGCGACGTCGACCAGCGCGGCCTTGTGCGTGGAGTCGGTGGGGTCGTAGCCCAGCCCCTCGACGGCGTTGGCGGCCGGCGTGAACTGGCGTACCAGGTCACCGAGGCTGATCTCGATCTGCGAGCGCTGGAAGCAGGCCAGCAGCAGGCACAGGTAGGCCAGGCGGCGGCGGTCGAAGGGCCGCCCGCGACGGGCGAAGACCTGGCGCTGGGTGGGGTCGAGTTCGTCGAGTTCACGCACCAGGCGGACGTGGTCGGTGGTGGCGATGAGCGTGTAGCCGAACAGGCCGCGCAGGTCCTCGGCCATCTGGTCGGCCCAGCGCAGGACCTGGTCGAGCGCGCCGGGGCGGGGCCGCGTCGCGGTGATGAGGTCGCAGGTCAGCACCCGTCGCACGGCCTGCTGGTAGGAACCGAGGTCGGCGGGGTCGACGGTGCGGGCGGGGCCGCGGCGGCCGGCCATCACTTCCCCTTCCCGGTGGTGAGTTCGAGGCGGAAGCCCGGCAGGTGGAGCGTGCCCCGGCTGGTGCGGACGGTGCTGCCCCGGTCGCTGGGCACCAGGCGCACGGCGGTGCCGCCGTCGGCGCCGGTGGCCGGCCCCAGGCGCCCAGCGACCACCGAGCGCGACTCCAGGGCCTTGGTGACCAGGCGGAGCAGGACACGCGTGTCGGCCTCGTCCAGGACGCGGTCGTGCGCGCCCTCGTCGGCGAGCCGCGCGGCGGCCACGCGTTCGGCGGCGCGCTGCTGGGCCTGCTGCCGGCGCAGCGCGGACCGGGCCCCCGCGTTGCGCTTGACGGGCTTGGGCACACCGGTGGTGGGCGCGCGGTCGCTGCGGAAGAGCGTGACGGACAGCTCCACGCCGGGCGCGTCCCACCAGGTGGTGGTCGGCGGGATCTGTTCGTCGTCCTCGTGGGCGGTGCCGAGGTGGCGGGCCGAGCGCACGTTGAACGCGGCGCCCATGAGGGCGTGGGCGGCGCCGTCGTCGGGGGTGTTGAACACCCACTCGGCGAGGTGGCGCAGCTGCGTGGAGCGGTTGACACCGCCGCGCTGGGCCTCGGTGAGCTGGCGCAGCAACGCGATGACCCCGGAGACCGCGGAGCGCGTGGCGGCGCCCAGTTCGGCGGCGCGGGTGGGGGCGCCGCCCTCGGAGGCGAACCAGCCGCGGACCGCTCGCCAGCGGCGGCGCCAGTCCTCCACGCGTTCGCCGCGGGCCATGAACAGGCGTTCGTCGGCCTCGGCCGCGCGGGAGAGGAGAGTGGCCAGACCGGTGCCCTCCACGTCGTGGACGGCCTGGTCCAGGCGCGGGAGGTAGCGGTCCAGTTCGGCCATGAAGTCGGACATGTGCACCAGCAGCGCGTTCTTGTGCCGCAGGAAGACCTCCGGGGAGGCCTCGGTGGAGCGCAGGATCTCGCCGAGGGTCACGTGGAACTGCGCGGAGCGGCGCCCCATGTCCTCCATGACCGCGTCCAGGCGGGAGAGCCGCCGGTAGACGCTCTCCGCCTGGCCGGTGCGGTTGGCCTCCGCCAGCGCGGTGAGGTCCTCCAGCACGTCGGAGAAGACCAGCCGGGAGAGGTTGACATCCTCCACCCGGGCGCCCAGGACGTTCTCCACCGCCTGGTAGGCCCAGTAGCCGAGCTCGCTGAACTGGTAGACCGACTGCCGGTTGCGGTAGCTGGCCAGGTCGCCCGCCCGCGAGGCGTCGTCGAAGCGGTGCACGACCCCGTCGGCGCTGAGCTCGTCCAGCCGGTGGCGCAGGCCGTGTCCGGGCACCGGCGCCCCGGGGTGGGCGGCGGCGAGTTCGCGCAGCGCGGTGGCGACGTCCTCGGCCCCGGCCTGGACCTGGTGGACCTCGCGCAGGCGGTCGAGCGCGCGCAGGATCCACAGGTAGGTGATGTGGTCGTCGCGCCGGGTGAAGTTGAACAGTTGGAAGCGGTCACTGACCGCGAGCGCGTCCAGATCCAGCGCCCTGCGCTCGGCCAACGTCATCCCCTTCCCCCGTGCACACCACCACGCGCCGACGCCGTTCGGCGACGCAACGACAGTATGCCAGCGTGACGACGTGCCGGTTCACGCGTCGGCGAGGGCTGTGGACAACCGGTGCTCGGGGCCGGTCAGAAGGTGCCGGCGGGCCATTCCGAGAGCACGGACCCGGGGTCGGGCACGGCGACGTCGACCTCGCCGTCGAGGCTGCGGAAGGTGTAGTCGAGGTTCCAGTACGCGATGTCGACGGGCTCCCCGGTGTTCGGGGTCTCCACCAGGAGGTTGAGCGGCGCGTGGTCCTCGCCGACGATGAGGACGAACGCGGTCGCGGCGCCGTCGTCGCCGGTGTAGGTGCCCTCCAGGCGGGTGCCGGGCACGGTCGGGCCGGTCTCGGGCTCGGCGTAGGCGGGGTCGTAGATCTGCCGGTGCTCCAGGACCGGCGCGAACTCGGTCGGCCGCTCGTCGGTGACCTCGCCCGTCTCCGCGATCGCCGTCAGGGGTCCCGCCACGGCCTCGGGGGTGTAGTCGGCCGGGTCGTAGCCGGTGCTGTCGGAGACGTCGACCCACTCCCCGGCCGGGCCCGCCGCGACGATCACCCGGTCGTCGACGAACATGCTCTCGGAGTACTCCGAGGCGTAGGTCCCCACCCGGCGCTGCATGACGTCGTCGCCGTAGGTGAAGTGGTCGAACCAGACCCGGTTGCCCGTCGCCCCGATCGGGTCGAGCGGCGGCTCCTGCGGTGGCCCGGAGCCGTCCCCGGGGTACTGGTGGATCGACACCTCGAAGCTGTCGGCGTCCAGGAAGACCTCCGCCGACGCGGCGGCCAGGCCGATGCCGGCGGGGTCCGGCTCGGGCTCCTCCGGAGCCGAGGACTCCTCGGCGGCCGGGGGGACGACGGCGTTCGGCTCCTCCTGCTCCAGGCTCCTGAACAGCAGGTATCCGCCTCCGGCGACCACGCCGGCGGCGATGACCCCGATGGTCGCCAGGACCGCGATCCTGGTGCCGGACAGACCGGTGCCACCGCCCTCGGCGGCGTCCGTTTCCGGGGGGACGTCCGCCGCGCCCGGTCCCGGGCCGGATCCGAACACCCCGGAGGCCGCGTGGCCGGAGAACCCGCCGTCCGAGGGCAGCCCTGCGGGGGCGCCCGGACGTGCCGCGCGGGCCCCGAGGGGAGGCGGTTCGGGCTCGACGGACGGGCCCGGGGCGAAGGCCCCTCCCGGGGAACCGCCGGGGGACCCGCCCGATGCGCCGGGCCCGCCGGACATGGCGGGGGACCCGCCGGGTGCGGCGGGAGTGCCGGGGGCATCAGAGGTGTCGGTGCCCGCCGCGAGAGAAGCGCCCGTCCCCGCCGGGGCCGCGCCACCGGCGGGTGCGCCCGCCCGCGCGGCACCGGGCGCGGGCGGCGCGAGCGCAGCGGACGAGCCGCCCCGGGCGGTCGGTCCGGCGTGCGCCCGCTGGGGATCCGCGTCGCGCGCCCCCGGCTCCGACGCGGCGCGCGCCGCCGCGCTCCACAGCCCCGGGTCGTGCCAGGAGGTGTCCACGCTCGGCCAGTGCTCGCCGATCAGCGCCCACAGGCGGTCGGACCACTCCCGGGCGGGGACGTCCTCGCCGATGCCCAGGAGAAGCAGGAGTTCGAGGTAGACCTCCTCCGTCTCGGGACGCGCGGCCGGGTCGGGCGACAGGGCCCGCAGGACGAGGGGTTCGAGCCCGTCGGGCAGCTGCCCGGGACGGGCGGGAGTGCGTCCGGCGCTGAACAGCACGAGCCGTCCCCACGCGGCCGTGTCGCCGAGGGTGCCCGCCCGCGCCCGCTGGGTCCACCGGCCGAGCCCGTGGTCGACCAGGTGCGGGCCGTCCGGCGAGACGACCACGCTCTCCGGGCGGATGTCGCCGTGGACGAGGCCGGCCGCGTGCAGGGAGCTGAGGGCCTCGGCGTAGCCCGCGGCCGCCACGGTCAGCGCGTGGCCGGTCAGCGGCCCCTGGTGCTGGAGGTGGTCGCGCAGGGAGTGCCCGGGGATGTAGTCGGTCGCGGTCCACGGCGAGCCCTCGTGCAGCCCGCCGTCGTGCGCCACGGCCGCGCACAGGCTGGACACCCGCTGTCCCGCGGCGACCCTGTCGGCGAGCTCGTCCGCCGTCCCGGCCGCGGCGGGGGCGCCGGCGTGCATGACGGCGCTCGGCGCGCCGTCCGGGGAGACGGCGGCGTAGACCACGGCCGCGGGACCGGAGAAGAGCCGACCGATGATCCTGTACGGCCCGATGAGGCTGGGGTCGCTCTGAGTGAGCGGGCTGACGCCGGAGGGCAGGCGACGTGCTGGGGGCATAGCCATATCGGAGGGGAATCTTCCCAGAATCACGGGTGAGGTGACTCAGACGTCTGGCATATCGGAGAGGGCTCGATTGTAGACCGGAACAAATCTCGCCAACAAGACGAACAGGTCACCGAACGGCGCCGAGACCACACGGGTCGGCCGCCCCGGGCGCGGCGCGCGAGGCGCCGGATCCGCCGCGCCACCGCCGGTAAAACCCGTTGCCGAGCGTGAGCGCGGCGTGGAAGCCTGCGGCCGTGGGATACGTGGAGGTCAATCAGGTCGGGCACACCCTGCCCGACGGACGCGTGCTGTTGAGCGCGGTGTCGTTCCGGGTGGGCGAGGGCTCCAACACCGCGCTCGTGGGAGCCAACGGCGCTGGCAAGAGCACACTGCTGCGCCTGGTCCGGGGTGAGGCCGCCCCGCAGGAGGGCGCCGTCACCCTGGACGGCGAACTGGGCGTCATGCCGCAGTTCGTCGGGCACGTCCGGGACGAGACCACCGTGCACGAGCTGCTGGTGTCGGTCTCCCCCGCCGCGGTCAGGACCGCGCACGCCGACCTGGAGGCGGCCGAGACCGCCATGATGGTCGACGACGGCGAGAAGACCCAGATGCGCTACGCCGAGGCGATGGCCCGCTACGGGGACGCGGGCGGCTACGAGGCCGAGGTCGTGTGGGACCAGTGCTGCGTCGCGGCCCTGGGCGCCCCCTACGAGCGCTGCCGGTGGCGCGAGGTGCGCACCCTGTCCGGGGGCGAGCAGAAGCGCCTGGTCATCGAGGCGCTGCTGCGCGGGCCGGCCCCGGTCCTGCTCCTGGACGAGCCCGACAACTACCTGGACGTTCCGGGCAAGCGCTGGCTGGAGGAGGCGCTCCTGGCCTCGCCCAAGACGGTCCTGTTCGTCTCGCACGACCGCGAACTGCTCAGCCGCGTCCCCGACCGCATCGTCACGCTGGAACTGGGCGCCGCGGGCAACACGGCGTGGGTGCACGGCGGCGCGTTCGACACCTACCACGCGGCCCGCCGCGAGCGCTTCGCCCGGCTGGACGAGCTGCGGCGGCGCTGGGACGAGGAGCACCGCAAGCTGCGCTCCCTGGTGTCGATGTACAAGCAGAAGGCCGCCTACAACTCGGACATGGCCTCGCGCTACCAGTCCGCGCGCACCCGGCTGCGCCGCTTCGAGGACGCCGGACCGCCGGAGGGGCAGCCCCGCGAGCAGCACCTGCGGATGCGGTTGCGCGGCGGCCGGACCGGACGGCGGGCGCTGGTGTGCGAGGACCTGGAGCTGACCGGGCTGATGCGGCCCTTCGGACTGGAGGTCTGGTACGGCGAGCGGGTCGCGGTCCTGGGGTCCAACGGATCGGGGAAGTCGCACTTCCTGCGGCTGCTCGCCGGAGGCGGCGACGACCCGGAGTCGTCGCTGGTACCCGAGGAGCAGCGGCGCCGCGTCCCGACGGTCCGCAGCACGGGCCGTGCGGTGCTCGGGGCGCGCGTGCTGCCGGGCTGGTTCGCCCAGACGCACGAGCACCCGGAGTTCGCCGGCCGCACGCTCCTGGACATCCTGCACAACGGGGAGGGGACCCGCAGCGGCGTGCCGCGCGAGGAGGCCGCGCGGGCGCTGGACCGCTACGAGCTGGCCCCGGCCGCGGAGCAGGCCTTCGACTCGCTCTCCGGCGGACAGCAGGCGCGGTTCCAGATCCTGCTGCTGGAGCTGACCGGCTCGACGATGCTGCTGCTGGACGAGCCCACCGACAACCTGGACGTCGTGTCAGCGGAGGCGCTGGAGACCGCGCTGGAGGCTTTCGAGGGAACCGTGCTGGCGGTCACCCACGACCGCTGGTTCGCGCGCGGATTCGACCGGTTCGTGGTGTTCGGCGCGGACGGACGCGTGCGGGAGGTGCCGGAGCCGGTGTGGGACGAGGAGCGCGTCCGCCGGGACCGCTGAGGGGTGTGTACAGAAGCGTATACATCCGGTCACTTGACCGCGGCGCAACAGGGACGGTCATCCCGCGAAACACGCGGGTAGTTGCCTTCGCTCCGGCGACCACGGAGCACGTCGGGACCTGCCCGACTCTTCCCCCTGAGAGCGGAGGCCGCGTATGTCGATCCCCCAGAACGCCACCGGACCGGAGAGCGGACCGGAGGACGAGAGGCCCGGGGCCGGCCTGATGGTCGTCTACGGGTTCCAGCACATCCTGGCCATGTACGCCGGGGTCGTGACCCCGCCCATCATCGTCGGATCGGTCGTGGGCCTGTCCACCGCGGAGATGGGTCTGCTCATCAGCGCGGCGCTCCTGGTCAGCGGCCTGGCGACGCTCCTGCAGACGATGGGCGTGTGGCGCTTCGGCGCCCGGCTGCCCTCGGTCATCGGCATCTCGTTCGTGCCGGTCAGCGCGATGGTCGGCATCGCGGGCGAGAGCGGGCTGCCCACGGTGTTCGGCGCCGCGCTCGTGGCGGGCGTGTTCGGCCTGTGCGTCGTCCCGGTCATGGCGAGCCTGATCCGGTTCTTCCCGCCGGTGGTGACCGGCAGCGTCATCACGATCATCGGGGTGTCGCTGTTCCCCGTCGCGGTCGGCTGGATCACGGAGAACGACGAGTCCGGCGTGCCGACGACCTCCGGGCTGGCGCTGGCCGGGACCACCCTGCTGCTCGTGCTGCTCCTGGCGTGGATCCTTCCCGGTGTGTGGAGCCGGATGGCGGTCCTGGGCGGACTCGTCCTGGGCACGGCGGTCGCCGCGGCCTTCGGACGGGTCGACTTCTCCGCGGTCGGCGAGGGCGCGGTCTTCTCGTTCGGCCAGCCGTTCTACTTCGGCCCGCCGGAGTTCCAGACGGCCGCGATCATCACCATGTGCGTGGTCATGCTCGTCATCCTGACCGAGGGTGTCGCCGACATCCTCGCGGTCGGGGAGATCGTGGGCGCCAGGATGGACGGGCGCCGCCTGGCCGACGGCCTGCGCGTGGACGCGCTGGCCTCCGTCGTCGGTCCGCTGCTCAACACCTTCCCCGGGAGCACGTTCAGCCAGAACGTCGGACTGGTGGCGCTGACCCGGGTCAGGAGCCGGTACGTGGTGGCCGTCGGCGGGCTGATCCTCATCACGCTCGGCCTGTTCCCGGTCCTGGGGCGGATCGTGGCGATGGTCCCCTCCCCGGTACTGGGCGGGGCCGGACTGGTGCTGTTCGGCTCGGTGGCCGCGGCGGGGATCCGGACGCTGGCCGCGGTGCGCTACGACGGGAACATGAACCTGATCGTCGTGGCGGTGGCGCTGGCCTTCGGCACGATCCCCCTGGCCGCGCCGGCGTTCTACGACGGCTTCCCGAGCTGGGCCGCGATGATCCTGAGCTCGGGGATCGTGGCGGGGGCGATCGCGGCACTGCTGCTCAACGCCTGCTTCAACATCCTGGGCCGCGGGGACCGCGGAACCGAGACGGACGGAGCCCCCGGGGAAGAGGGGGCGCCCGAGGTGGACAGGACGCCCGAGACGGGTGGGGCACCCGGGGCGGAGACGGCATCGGAGCAGACCGAGGCGGCCGGACCTCCGGCCGCCGGGTCCGCCGGGAAGCCCTCCGGAAGCACGCCGAAGACGTGACGGACGGTACCGGTCGGCCCCCTCACCCGACCGGTACCTCCAGCTCGACCGTGGCGGAGCACTCCTCGCGGCAGCCCTCGATCCGCAGCACCCCGCCCGGCTCGGCGTCCACCACGCGGAACGCCGCCCGGGTGGTGGATCCCGCCCCCAGCTCGTACCGCCCGGCCGCCGAGGCGACGTCGTGCTCCTCGCCGTCGGGGTCGACGTACACGGCGCCGAGGAGGTCGATGTCCACCGGGTGGACGGTACTGACGTCGACGGTCATCTCCAGGTCCTGTGCGTGGTAGGCGCTCACCAGCGAAGCGTGCACGCCCTCGGAGGACGCGCTCCGCTCTCCGGCCCCGAACAGTCCGGGCCCCGGGTCGGCGCCGTCGACCAGGAAGTCCTCGATCCGGTCGCCCTCGGACTCGAAACCGGTGAAGTGCGCGCACTGGCGCTCCTGCGGCGGGTCCGCGTCCTTGTCCCCGGGGTCGCACAGCTCGAAGCCCTGGGCGGTCGGCCGCACCTCGGCCGCGGTGAGCGGGCGGCCCTCGTCGGCCCGCGCCTGGGCGACCGAGATCCGGTGGGTGAGGAACGCGTCGGCGGTGGAGCCCTCGGGGGTGAGCAGCCAGCCCTCGCGCATGCGGTCGGGTTCGTCGGTCGCCGCGAGGGCGTCCATGTACTCGGCCGCGGCCTCGGGCGCGGCCTCGTACTCCGGAGTGGGAGTGGCGGTGGTCGGGGACCGGGAGGGCGACGGCTCCCCTTCGGACGCGGTCGGCGCCTCCTCGTCCGGCGTCCCGGTGCCCGGCGCGGTCCCGTCCGGCGACTCACCGTCAGGTGCTTCCCCGCCCGGTGCCTCGGTGTCCGACGTGGTCGCGCCCGGTGGCTCCTGCTCCGGTGACCCCTCGTCCGGCGGCGCCGGGGTTCCGGTGTCCTCCGCGGGACCGACGGCCGCGGGCGGCTCCTGCTCCTGCGCCCACCCGCAGGCCGCGGTGGCCAGGAGGAGTGCGGCCGCCACCGCCGCCGAGGCACGCAGACGCGTCGAGGCCATAGGGCTCCTCCCCCGAGATCACCACGATGCCGTGCGGGCCGAGCCTAGTTTGGATTGTCCAAATTGAGGTTGTTCTGCCCACTATGTCCGTCTATGCGAAGGGGAAAGAGGCGGCCAAGTCTCCGTCCCCAGACACCGGGCGGGCGGAGGTACGGCGCTCAGCACGGGCACGTCCTTGCACCCGCGCGGCCGTGGCGCGCATGCTGGCGGCGACGAACGGCGGTGGTGGACCGATGAGCGCGACGGCGGCGGACGTGATCGCGAGCCTGGCGGACGGGGGCTCCTTCGACCCGTGGGACGACCACGCGTACCCGCTCGCCCCGGAACCGGCCTACGCGGCCGCGCTGGAGCGCGCGCGGGCGGCGACCGGGCTGGCCGAGTCCGTGGTCACGGGGCGGGCCCGGATCGGCGGGCGGCCGGTGGCCCTGGTCGTGTCCGAGTTCGCCTTCCTGGCCGGATCGATCGGGACGGCCACCGCCGAACGCATCATCCGGGCGGTCGAACGCGCCACGGACGAGGGCCTGCCCGTGGTGGCCGCGCCGTGTTCCGGTGGAACCCGCATGCAGGAGGGCACGGTCGCCTTCGTCCGCATGGTCGAGGTGACGGCCGCGCTCGCCGCGCACCGGGCGGCCGGGCTCCCCTACCTCGTCTACCTGCGCCATCCCACGACCGGCGGCGTGTTCGCGTCCTGGGGGTCGCTGGGCCACGCGACCTTCGCCGAGCCCGGCGCGCTGCTGGGCTTCCTGGGACCGCGGGTGTACCGGGCCCTGGAGGGCAGGCCGTTCCCGGCCGGAGTACAGACCGCCGAGAACCTGGCCCGGCACGGGCTGGTCGACGGGGTCGTGCCGCTCGACGCGATCGGCGGGGTGCTCGCCCGGACCCTGGCCGTCCTGGCGACCGGCACGCGGGACACGACCGGAGCGACACGTACCGCCCACACGAGGGGGCAGGAGCCGGCCGGCACGGCCGGCCCACAGGATGCGGCCCACACGGACGACCGGACCCCTACGTCCGCTGCGACCGGCGCCGCGAGGGCCGACACCGCGGCGCCCCCGGCGTGGGAGGCGGTCCTGCGCTCGCGGGACCCGGAACGCCCCGGGGCCCTCGACCTCCTGGCGACCGCCGCCGACGTGGTCCGCCTGTCCCGCGGCGCGATCGTCCTCGCCACCGCCCGCTTCGGCTCCGTGCCCTGCGTGGTCCTCGCCCAGGACCGCCGGGCGCAGCGCGCGGGCCACCCGCTGGGCCCGGCGGCCCTGCGCACCGCGCGGCGCGGCGTCGCGCTCGCGACCGGTCTCGGCCTCCCGCTCGTCACGGTCGTCGACACCCCCGGCGCCGACCTGTCGCGCGAGGCCGAGGAGGGCGGACTGGCCGCGGAGATCGCCGCCTGCATCGCTGACCTGGCCGGCGCCCCCTTCCCCGTCCTGTGCGTGGTCCTCGGTGAGGGCTGCGGCGGCGGAGCGCTCGCCCTGCTGCCCGCCGACCGCGTCCTGGCGGCGCGGCACGCCTGGATCGCGCCGCTGCCGCCCGAGGGCGCGAGCGCGATCGTGCACCGCACCGTCGACCGGGCCGCGGAACTCGCCGCGGCCCTCGGCCTCACCGCGTCCGACCTGGCCCGCGCGGGGATCGTGGACCGGATCGTCGCCGAACGGCCGGACGCCGCCGCCGAACCCGGGGCCTTCGTCCGGCGGATGGGCCGGGCGGTCACCGAGGAGCTGGCGGCGCTCGCCCGCGGCCCGGTCCCCGACCGGGCCGCACGCCTGCGGCCGACCGCCCCGGTCAGGGGCGCAGGACGACCGGGAACTCCGCCAGGCTGTTGACCGACAGCGCGGACTCCACCCGCAGCTCCTCGTCCGGGACGGCCAGCCGCAGGTCGGGGAAGCGCTCGAAGAGCATCGGCAGGATGATCCGGGCCTCCAGCCGCGACAGCGGGGCGCCCGGGCAGATGTGCGGCCCGTACCCGAAGCTGATGTGGCGGCCCCGGGTGCGCGTGACGTCGAAGACCTCCGGGTGCGGGTCCTCGCCGAACTCGGCACGGTCCCGGCTGGTCGCCCCGTAGTGCGTCAGCAGCGCGTCACCCTCGCGGATGGTCCGGCCGCCGATCTCGACGTCCTCGGTGGCGAACCGGAACATCATGAGGTTGTTGGGCGGGTCGTAGCGCAGGACCTCCTCGATGACCGCCTCCCAGGTGACCTTGCCCTGGTCGAGCAGCGCGAACTGGTCGGGGTGGGCCAGCAGCGCCCGCACCGCGTTGGTCAGCAGGTTCACCGTGGTCTCGTGCCCGGCCGCCACCACCGACAGCAGCGTGATGGTGATCTCCGTGTCGCTGAGGGCGTCCCCGTCCTCCCCCGCGTTCAGCAGGTCGGTGGTGAAGTCGTCGCCCGGCTCGGCGCGCTTGCGGGCGACCATCTCGCCGAAGAACTGGAAGAGCGCCCCGTAGATCCGCAGGTGCTCGCCGTCGGCCATGTCGCCGGAGAAGAGCTTGGCGTACATCTCGCCCAGCTGCGAGTACTCGGACTCGGCCACCCCGTACAGCTCACCGATCACGCTCATGGGCACCTTGAAGGTGAACTCGGACTTCAGGTCCAGCCGCTCCCCCGCCCGGGGCTCCAGGGCGTCGAGCGCCGCGGCCGTGATCCGCTCGATGTCCGGCCGCAGCCGCTCGACCCGGCGCGCGGAGAACGGACTGGCGGTGAGCTGGCGCAGCCGCCGGTGCGGGGCGCCGTCCAGGGCCAGCATGTTCGAGTTGTCCAGGGGGATCGTGCCCAGCAGCGGCCATCCCTCGGGCACCCGGCCGTTCTGGTAGTCGGCCCAGTGGTCCACGCTCTTGACGAACCGGGGGTCGGTGAGGGTGGCGCGGCTGACCTCGTGGTGGGTCGTGGCCCAGGCCCGGACCCCGCCGGGCAGCTCCACCCGCGTGACCGGTCCCGCCTGGTAGAGGCGCTCGCGGTCGGCCTGGACGTCGTCGGGCACGGCGTGGATGAGGGGGACGCCGTCGGGACTGTGCTGAACGGGGCAGGACATCAGTTCACTCCTTGTGGGGTGGAGGGCGTGAAGGTGACGGGGAGGGCGGTCACGCCCCGGATCCACGGAGAGGGCCGCCACCGCACGTCCTGGGCCGCGATCGCCAGTTCCAGGTCGGGCAGGCGGTCGAGGAGCACCTCCACGGCCGTGACCGCCATCGTCTCGGCCAGTCCGCGGGCGGCGTAGGGGCAGCCGTGCTCACCGTGGGAGAAGGAGAGGTGGGCGTGGTTGGCGCCGTGCCCGGACGCCGTCCGCCCCGCCGCCGTCCCGCCGGCCCGCAGCCACGGGTCCCGGTTGGCCGCGGCGAAGCCGAGCACCAGCAGGTCCCCCGTCCGGATGATCCGCCCGCCCAGCTCGACGTCGTGGGCGGCGAAGCGGCCGGCGTTCATCTGCGAGGGCGAGTCCTCCCACAGGACCTCCACCAGGGCCTCGCGGACGCTGCTGCGCGCCCCGGACAGCGACGCGGCGAAGCGGTCGTCGGTGAGCATCAGGCGCAGGGCGTTGCCGATCCACTCGGCCGTGGTCTGGTGGGCGCCGCCCAGGATGGCGACGAGTTCGGCGACCAGGTCCCCGTCGGTGTAGCCGGCGGGGTGGGCGATCATCCGCGACACCACGTCCGGGCCGGGAGCGGCCCGGCGGTCGGCGACCAGCCGGGTGAACTCCGCGGCGATGCGGCCGTGCGCCGCCACGGACTCGGGACCGGCGTCGAACACCGTGCTCATGTCCGAGGTGATCGCCTCGCCCTTCTCGTCGTCCAGGCCGTACATCCAGCACAGCAGGAGCGAGGGCAGGCGCTGGGCGTACTGGGTGCGCAGGTCGGCGGCGCTGTCGGTGCAGAACCCGTCGATGAGGCGGTCGGCCAGCCGGGTGGTGACCGTCCGCAGCTCGTAGGGGTCGGCGCCGTGCAGCGCGTCGTTGACGGCCGCGGCGCGGCGCCGGTGCTCGGCGCCCTCGGCCGAGAGGAGGTTGGGCAGCGGGGCCAGGACCGGCAGCAGCGGCCAGTCCTCGGGCACCCGGTCCCAGGCGTTCCAGCGGCGCGGGCTGCGCGCGAACACGTCCGGGGTGCTCAGGACGTGGTGCAGCTCGCGGTAGCCGATGACCAGCCAGGCCGGGACGTCGGCCTCCAGCAGCACCGGCACGACCGGCCCGTGCTCGTCGCGCATGGTCCGGTAGAGGGCGGCCGGGTCGTCGTGGAAGCCGGGGCCGTACAGGCGGACGGGATCGCTCACCGGGGAGCCTCCGTGGGGGGAAGGGGGGCGAGGGGGGTGGGTGCGGCCGGGCCGCGCCCGGTCGTGCGGCGCGCGGCCCGGCCGGTGTTCAGGGACGCAGGAGGACCGGGAGCTCCTTGAGGCTGTTGACGATGATGGACGGGTGGTTGGCGAGCTCCTCGTCGGGCACGGCCAACCGCAGGTCCGGGTAGCGCTCGAAGAGCATGGGCAGGGCGATCCGCCCCTCCATCCGGGCCAGCGCGGCGCCCGGGCACACGTGCGGGCCGTAGCCGAAGGACATGTGCCGGCCCTGGGACCGGGTGAGGTCGAACACGGCCGGGTCGGGGTCCTCGCCGTGCTCGGCGCGGTCCCGGCTGATCGCTCCGTAGGAGACCATGAGCGCCTCGCCCTTGGCGATGACGGTGTCCCCGACCCCGATGTCCTCGGTGGCGAAGCGGAAGATCATGTTGGAGGTGGGCGGGTCGTACCGCAGCGCCTCCTCGACCACCGCGTCCCATCCGACCTTGCCCTCCTTGACCAGGGCGAACTGGTCGGGGTGGGCGAGCAGGGCGCGGACCGCGTTGCACAGCAGGTTGACCGTGGTCTCGTGGCCCGCGGCCACCGTCACCTGGAGGGTGCCGCGCACCTCCAGGTCGGTGAGGGCGTCGCCGTCCTCGCCCGCCTGGAGCAGCTCGGTGGTGAGGTCGTCGCCGGGCTCGGCGCGCTTGGCGGCGATCATGTCGTCGTAGTAGCGCTCCAGCTCGGCGTAGACGCGCATGAACTCCTCCGGGCCGGTGACCGAGGAGAAGAACTTCACGTACATGTCGCGCAGGTAGGGGAACTCCGAGCGGTCCACGCCGTACAGCTCGCCGATGACGCTCATCGGCAGCCGGAACGCGAACTCCGACTTCAGGTCCAGGGGCCGGTCGGCGGCCGGCTCCATCGCGTCGAGCAGCTCGGTGGTGAGCTCGTGGATGCGGGGCCGCAGCCGTTCCACCGTGCGCGCGGAGAAGGCCTTGGCGGTGAGCAGGCGCAGCCGCCGGTGCTCGGCGCCGTCGGTGCCCAGCAGGTTGGTGGGGGTGGGCGGGATGGTGCTCAGCAGCGGCCAGGTCTGCGGGATCCGGCCGTTCTGGTAGTCGTCCCAGTGCGCGACGTCCTTGACCAGGCGGCTGTCGGTGAGCAGCGCGCGGGCGGTCTCGTGGTGGGTGACGCCCCAGGCGGTCACGCCCTCGGGGAACTCCACGCGGGTCAGCGGACCCGCCGCGTGCAGGGCCTCGCGTTCGGCGGGCAGGTCGGTGACGTAGGGGTCCAGGACGAAGGTGCCGCCGGAGCCGTGCTGGACGGGACAGGGCATCAGGAGTCTCCTCGGGGTGGGGCGGGGGTGAAGGTGACGGGAAGCGAGGCGACGCCGCGGACCCAGGGTGAGGGGCGCCAGCGCAGTTCCGCGGCGGGGACCGCCAGTTCGAGGTCGGGCAGCCGGTCCATGAGCACCTCGATCCCGGTCACGGCGACGGTCTCCGCGATCTCGCGTGCGGGGAAGGGGCAGCCGTGCTCGCCGTGGGAGAAGGACAGGTGGGCGTGGTTGCCCTGGCGGCCGGGCCCGTGCACCCCCTGGTGGACGCGCTGGTCGTGGTTGGCCCCGGCCAGCCCCAGGAGCAGCAGGTCGCCCTCGCGTATGAGCCGTCCGCCCAGCTCCACGTCGTGTGCGGCGAAGCGGCCCGCCTGGATCTGGGTGGGGGTGTCCTCCCACAGGACCTCGTTGAGGGCCTCGCGGGCGCTGCGGCGGGCACCCGCGATGGAGTCGGCGAAGCCGTCGTCGGTGAGCATCAGGCGCAGGGCGTTGCCGAGCCACTCGCCGGTGGGCTGGTGGCCGCCGCCGAGCACCACGATCAGCTCCGGGACCAGTTCCTCGTCGGTGAACCCGGCGGGGTGCGCGATCATCCGGGAGACGACGTCGTTGCCGGGGGACGCCCGGCGTTCGGCGACCAGTTCGGCCATGGCCGCCATCAGGGCGCGCTGGGCGTCCATCGCCGCGGGTCCGCCGTCGATCATGGTGGTCATGTCGTTGGTGAGCCGGTCCCCGCGCTGGTCGTCGAGCCCGTACATCCAGCTCAGGACGAGGGCGGGCAGGCGCGCGGTGTAGGCGGCCCGCAGGTCGGTACCCGTGGATCCGCAGAAACCGTCGACGAGCCGGTCGGCCAGCCGCGTGGCGACCGTGCGCAGCTCGTGGGCGTCCACCCCGGCCAGGGCGTCGCCGATCGCCCCCGCCCGGCGCCGGTGCTCGTCGCCCTCGGAGTAGAGCACGGTGGGCAGCTGCATCACCAGCGGCAGCAGGGGCCAGTCCTCGGGGACCTTCGGCCAGGCGTTCCAGCGGCGCGAGCTGCGGGCGAACACCGCGGGATCGCTCACCACGTGGTGGAGCTCGCGGTAGCCGATGACCAGCCAGGCGGGGATCCCGCCCTCCATCTCCACCGGGACGACCGGCCCGTGCTCGGCGCGCATCTCCTGGTAGAGGCCCGTGGGGTCGGTCTGGAAACGCGGTCCGTAGAGGGAGACCGGGCAGTCGTTCACCGGGAGCCTTCCGTGACGAGGGAGCGGACGTGGCGGACCAGCGCGATGAGGACCTGTTTGGCCGAGTCGCGCTCGCGCGCGTCGCAGCGGACCAGGGGCACGCCGGGGTCCAGGTCCAGGGCGGAGCGCACCTCGTCGAGGCCGTGGGAGCTCTCGCCGAAGTCGTTGTGCGCGACGACGAAGGGGGTGCCCTGGGCCTCCAGCCGGTCGATGGCGTAGAAGGAGTCCGCCAGGCGCCGGGTGTCGACGAGCACCACGGCGCCCAGGGCGCCGGAGAACAGGCGGTCCCACAGGAACCAGAACCGCTCCTGCCCGGGTGCGCCGAAGACGTAGAGGACCGAGGTGGCGTCCAGGGTGATGCGGCCGAAGTCGAAGGCCACGGTGGTGGAGCGCTTGGCCTCCACCCCGTCCAGGTCGTCGACGCCGTCGCCGGCCCGCGTCATCGTCTCCTCGGTGTTGAGGGGGCGGATCTCGCTGACCGAGCGCACGAGGGTGGTCTTGCCGACCCCGAAGCCGCCGACGACGGCGATCTTGAGCGCCTGCTCCGCGGTCGCCAGGAGGGGGACCGGCGCGGCGTCGGGCGCGGGGGGTTCAGAGGTTGTGGAGTGCAACGAGCACCTTCTCCAACACGTCCGGGGAGGCCAGGGGCGTGGCCGGGGAGGGCGCCGGCCGGGGGTGGCGGGCGGTGACCCGGCCCGAGTCCAGGAGGTCGGTGAGCAGGATGCGCACGACCGCCACGGGCAGGCGCAGGTGCGCGGAGATCTCCACGACCGCCATCGGGCCGGACCCGCACATCCGCAGGATCTCGGCGTGTTCGGACTGCATTCCGGGCGCGGGCTCGCTCTCGGCCACGATCAGGGTGACGGCGTCCAGGGACTCGTCGGCTCCCGTGCTGCGCCCCGAGGTGATGACGTAGAGGCGGTCCGGCCCCTCCTGCCGGTGGGAGCGGCTCATACCGACCCGGTGGCGGCGCGGGGCGGGGTGGACAGGTGCTCGCCCATCTGCTCGACGAGCTCGTTCATGTTGTGCCCGACCAGGCCCGGCTCGGCCTCCTCGGAGGTGATGACGGCCAGGTGCGCCCCGTGCCCGGCCTCGACGATGAACAGCAGCCCGCCGTAGAACTCGGCCATGGCCTGGCGGACACCGCCCGCGCCGGGGCCGGCGCCGAACTCCACCGACGCGCTGTGCGCCAGGCTCTGCACACCGGCGGCGATGGCCGCGAGGTGGTCGGCGCTGTCCTTGTTCAGACTGGCGCTGTGGCACAGCTTGAGGCCGTCGCGGGAGAGCACCAGGGCGTGGCGGGCCCCGGGTGTGCGCTCCAGCAGCCCTTCGAGCAGCCAGGTCAACGTGTCAAGGTTCATCAGGCGTCCTTCGATGATCCGTTCGGGTCCTGGCCGCGTACCGCGGAGCGGAACGCACCGAAGCCCTTCGTCGGGGTGGCGGGGCCGGAGTCGGCGGGAGCGGGCCGGTCCTTCTCCGCGGCGGCGAGGGTCATACCGCGGCGTCGCTGCGGCAGACCGGTCTCCGCCCTCTCCCCACCGTCCGCGGTGGGGGGCGCGGACGGTGTGGTCTCGGTATCGGCGTCGGCCGCCGCCGCGGTCCCGGGGGACGCGGACGCCGCGGTCGGCGCGAGGCCGGACGTGGCGGCCGGGCCCTGGCCGACGGGCGGCCGGGGCAGGGGCTTGATGAGCTTCTGCGGCAGGAGCAGGACCACGGCGGTGCCGCCGCGGGAGGAGGAGCGGAAGGACACCGAGAGCCCGTAGCGCTGCGCGAGCTGCCCCACGACCGCCAGTCCGAGCCGTGTTCCGGAGATGGCGGCCAGGTCCAGACCGGACTCCACGGTGCGGCGGGCCCGTTCCAGGGCCTCCTCGCCCATGACCAGGCCGCCGTCCTCGACCATCACCGCGATCCCGGCCTGGACCTCCTCGACGTGGACGTGCACCTCCGAGGTGGGCGGCGAGAACCGGGCGGCGTTGTCCAGGATCTCCGCCAGGCAGTGCACCACGCCCTCCGCGGCGAAGCCCGCGACCGCCTGGGTGCACACGTTGTGCACCCGCACGCGCCGGTAGTCGCCGATGCGCCCCATGGCGCCGCGCACGATGCTCTCCATGCCGATGGCGCGTCCCCAGCGGCGGCCCGACCGGGCCCCGGTGAGCACGGCGATGCTGTCCGCGATCCGGCCGACCTGTGCCGTGCTGTGGTCCAGGTGCATGAGGTCGCCCAGGACGTCGTCGCCGGACCCGCCGCCGTCGCCGTGGCGCTCCTGCATCCGCCGCAGGTCGGCGAGCATCGTGGTGGCCAGGGCCTGGACCCGCCCGGCGGCGGTGGCGCAGGCGACCATGGCCGAGGCGCGGCGGCGCTCGGCCGCGGCGATCTGCGCGGCCACCGCGCCCAGGACGGCACGGCCCCCGGGGTCGGCCGGGGCGGGGACGCGGTGCAGAGCGGTCTCGGCCGAGTCCCCCTGGCGCAGCCGTTCGGCGAGCCTCGGCAGGTGGTCCTCGGCCAGTGCGGCGGTCTCGGCGCGCAACCGGGCGATCTCGCCGGTCAGCTCGCGGACGCGGCGGTCGCGGCGGGTGAGGAGCAGTGCGAGCACGACCAGCGACGCCAGGGCGGCCGCGGAGGCGACCAGGGCGGGCACGGTCCCCGCGGGGGGCACCGCCCACAGGGTCCAGGCCCACAGGGGCACGCTCAGGAGGGGGAGGTACAGCCAACCCGGTGCGGCGAGCCGTGAGGGGGCGGCGCCGGGAGGTGGGGGGATGTCAGTCATCGGGTTCCATGTCCTGCCGTTACCGTACGGTCACGCGCGGGGCACGCCGAAGGTCACAGCCCGCGTGCCGGAGTGCGCCGAGAGAAAAGACAGAATGGCCTTAACCTGCGCTTTTCAGCACACGGAGATTTAACCTACCACCAGTCGCGACAAGCGTCACGTCCGTACAATCACCGAACAATTCACCAGGCGCGGCATCCGGCGGCAGGCCCGTGGCGTCGGCGGATGCCGGAGAGCGGCCGACCGATCCGTCCCTCTCCGACAATCGCCGGAAAAACGCCCGTCGAGCCGCCAAAGAACACAAGGTGAACTGCGACGACGCCATAAAGTGCCGTCCGCGACCGGGACCGCGGAGCGCCCCCGCGGCGTTGCCGCCACCGGGACCCGGCCGCGGTCGCGGCGCCCGGTGCGGGGCTCCGGCGGGGCGGTCGGCCCGCCCACCGGAGCGGATTCGGCGGGGACGCGGCGACCCCGAGGCGTCCGGACGAGGTTCGACCTCAGGTCAGTGGGGAATCTTGACGTGGAACGACGCGTTACACCCCGCGAGACCGCACCAGCGCCTGGAGGCACCCACACGATGGCCGAGCGAGCACTTCGCGGCACACGGCTCGGGGCGACGAGCTACGAGAACGACCGCAACACCGACCTGGCCCCGCGCCAGGAAGTCACCTACGACTGCACCCGTGGCCACCGCTTCGCGGTCACCTTCGCGACCGAGGCGGAGATCCCCGCCGAGTGGGAGTGCCGCTTCTGCGGCGACCGCGCCCTGCGTCGGGACGGCTCCGGTGAGGAGCCCAAGAACGCCAAGCCGGTACGCACCCACTGGGACATGCTGCTGGAGCGCCGGAGCATGGAGGACCTGGAGGAGGTCCTGGCCGAGCGCCTGGCCCTGCTGCGCGCGCGCCGCCGCGAGGAGGCGGCCAAGGTGGAGGAGCTCGCCAAGCAGCGGCAGAGCGCCTGACACACCTCGACATTCGGGGGCGGTGGACATCGTGTCCACCGCCCCCGTCGTGTGTGCCGGCCCGACCGGTCCCGCTCCGCACGGCCCGCGCCGATCGGGCTCACCCCGGCCCGCGCCGCACGGCCGCTCGGGTCCGGTTACGCGTCGCCGAAGGGGTCGCGCGTGGCGCCGACCAGGTCCTTGACGGAGTCGATCACCCGCGTGGGCCGGTAGGGGAACATGTCGGCCGTCTCCCGGCCGGAGATCCCCGAGAGCACCAGGACGGTCTGCAGGCCCGCCTCCAGCCCGCTGAGCACGTCGGTGTCCATGCGGTCACCGACCATCAGCGTGTTCTCCGAGTGCGCCCCGATCCGCCGCAGCGCCGAGCGCATCATGAGCGGGTTGGGCTTGCCCACGAAGTAGGGCCGCCGACCGGTGGCCTTCTCGATCAGCGCGGCTACCGCGCCGGTGGCCGGCAGCGGGCCCTCCGCGCTGGGGCCGGTCTCGTCGGGGTTGGTGGCGATGAACCGGGCGCCGTCGCGGACCAGGCGGATCGCCCGGGTGATGGCCTCGAAGCTGTAGGTGCGGGTCTCCCCCAGCACCACGTAGTCGGGGTTGCTCTCGGTCATGACGTAGCCGACGTTGTGCAGGGCCGTGGTCAGGCCGGACTCGCCCACCACGTAGGCCGTGCCGTTGGGGCGCTGGGTCTGGAGGAACTGGGCGGTGGCCAGCGCCGAGGTCCAGATGGACTCCTCCGGGATGTCCAGCCCCGTGTTGAGCAAACGTGCGCGCAGGTCGCGCGGGGTGTAGATGGAGTTGTTGGTCAACACCATGAACGGGATCCCGTTCTCGCGCAGCTCCGCGATCAACGCGTCCGCGCCGGGGATCAGGTGCTGCTCGCGAACGAGCACGCCGTCCATGTCGAATAGGTAGTTCCACTGGTTCTCGTTGCTCACGTGCCCCATTGTGCCGTCCCTGAGCTGCGGGCCGCCATTCCTACTCCCCAGTAGTGGTCCGGGCTCACACGTGGACCCGGTGGCCGAGCCGCTCCTGGAACCCCGTGGCGAGCCTGTCGCCGCGGTCGCCGCGTGCCGAGAGCCGGACGGTGCGGCCGTTGGCGTGGTGCAGGTCCACGGTCACGCGCCGCCCCGACCGGGTGATCCGCGCCGAGGCCACGTACTCGTAGTACACCTGCGCGGGGTAGGACGCGCGCAGGGCCCGCTCCTCCTCCCACTCCCCGCGGCGCCGGGCCTCCTCCGACGTGTCGCGCTTCCACACCGCCCGGCGCACACCGGGGATCAGCAGCAGCAGGAAGAGCGGCAGGCACAGCAGGCACAGCGTGATGACGACCCAGGCCACGGCCGTTCCCGCGAACTCCCTGGCACCGGCGACCACGCCGATCACCACCAGCACCAGCAGGCACAGGGCCAGCGGTATGGAGTAGAGCACGAGGTCGTCGGCTCCGGCGGTGTCCGCCCACCAGGGCAGGGCGAGGCCGGGCACGAGGCCGATCAGGGCGACGAGTCCGGCCCAGGCGCCCAGGAGTTCGGTGCGCTCACGCGCGGTCAGGGGGCGCACCGCGTAGCCGCGCCGGTCGATCAGCACGCGGACCAGGCCGCCGGGGGTGGAGCGGACGTTCTCTACGACGGTCAAGGGGACTCCGAAGGGGAATCAGACCGGCGGCCAGGGCACGGAGGGCCAGTCGGGCGCCGGGTAGGGGTGCACTCGGTGGTGGATCAGCAGCTCGACCCGGCGCCGGAGGGCGAAGGCCTCCGGCCCGGTCAGGTACCGCGCCAGTTCGACGGACAGGGCGCTCTCCGGGTTCCGCAGCGCGTCGCGGACCCCCGCCAGCGCCTCCAGCGCGTCCTCGGTGAGCGGCTGCCCCTGCCACTGCCACAGCACGGTGCGCAGCTTGTACTCCTCAGCGAAGGAGACACCGTGGTCGCACCCGTAGAGGTGCCCGCCGGGGGTGGGCAGCAGGTGGCCGATCTTGCGGTCGGAGTTGTTGATCACCGCGTCGAAGACCGCCATCCGCCGCAGGTCGCGGTTGTCGGTCTCGCGGGACAGGGCGACGAGGTCGACGGTGGTGTCACCGTGGACCCACAGCTGCACCATGCCCTCGCCGAAGGGGCCGTCCCGGTGCACGGTGGGCGGCACGACCGACCACCCCAGGGCCTCGGAGACGGCGTAGGCCAACACCTCGCGGCCGGCCAGGGTGCCGTCGGGGAAGTCCCACAGCGGGCGCTCCCCGGCCACCGGCTTGTACACGCACACGGCCGAGCGGACCCCGTCCGACACGGTGCAGTACAGCGTGGCGTTGGAGGCAGCGGTCAGGCGCCCCTCCACGGTGAGCTCGCCCGTGCGCACCAGGCCCAGGCCCAGATCGGGGGTCAGCCCCTCGAAGGCGTCAGCGGTCATGGGGGGCCTCAGACGAGGCGGTCCGGACGGTAGCCGTTCTGCCGGGCGCAGATGTGGCCGTTGGGGTCCAGGGGACGGCCGCACAGCGGGCAGTCGGGGCGGCCCGCGGAGACGACCTTGAGCGCCCGCCCGGCGAACGCGCGCGCGGCTCCCGGCGTGAGGTAGACGCGCAGGACGTCCCGGTGCGCCGGAGCGTCCTCGGCGAAGACCTCCAGCTCCTCCTCGTCGTCCTCGACGACGTCCTCGCCCGCGGTCTCGTCGATCTCCTGGGCCTCGATGATCACCCGTGCGGCCTCGGCGTCCCAGGCCAGCGCCAGGGTGCCCACGCGGAAGTCCTGCTCGATGGGCTGTTCCAGCGGCCCCTCGTCCTCCGGCGGCTCGGAGTCGTCGGGCGGCGCGCCGAAACGGCGGTGCACCTCTTCCAGCAGCTCCTCGATCCGGGTCGCCAAGGCCTCGACCTGGGCCTTTTCGAGGACGACGCTGGTGATGCGGCCTTCCCCCACGGCCTGCAGGAAGAACGTGCGGTCTCCCGGCTGGCCCACGGTTCCGGCGACGAACCGTTCCGGCGGGTTGAACTGGAATACGGGCATGCCAAGCACCTTAAGGGATAGCCGTGGCAGGACGCGAAAACCCCCGGGGCGCAGCAGCGCGCCCCGCCGCCGGGCGGGCTCCGGATCGCGCGGGCGCCCCGCCCCCGGGTGACCGGCCCCTCGGGCGGTCGCGCGCGGGACCCCGCGGTGCCCTGAGCGGGGGCTCTCGGCGGGGCGCGTGAGCAGGCCCCCGGTGTGCCCCGGCGTGCGGGTCCTCAGGGTTCCTCGGCGTCCGCCTCGCCGCCGCCCGCGCCGCCGCCGACCGCCGCGTCCCCCCGGGCCTCGGCCCGGGTGGGCAGGCTGCCGACCAGGTTCTCCCCCGTGTCGTTGAGCGCGTTGAGGAACGGCCGGGTCCGGGTGTAGGTGATCGACGTCACCGACCCCGGGTCCACCCGCAACCGCTGGAACATGTCCAGGTGCAGGCCCAGGGCGTCGGCCACGATCGCCTTGATGATGTCGCCGTGGCTGCACACCGCGTAGACCGGCGGCGGCGCGTCCTCCCCGGCGGCTCCGTGCTCCTGGAGCAGGCGGGTGTTCCAGTCCCGCACCGCGGCCACGGCCCGCGCGGAGGAGGCGGCCAGCGACTCCCCTCCCGGGAAGCGGGCGGCGCTGGGGTGGTCCTGGACCACCCGCCACAGCGGTTCCCCGGCCAGTTCGGACAGGGTCCGGCCGGTCCAGCTGCCGTAGTCGCACTCGATGAAGCGCTCGTCGGTCGTGACGGCGGTGTCCAGGTGGCGGGCTATCGCCTGCGCGGTCTCCTGGCAGCGTTCCAGCGGGCTGGAGACCAGCGCGGCCGGGCGCAGTCCGCTCAGCCGGCGGGCCGCGTCGGCCGCCTGGTCGCGGCCGGTGTCGTTGAGGTGCAGCCCCGGCGCGCGCCCGGCCAGGCGCGGTCCGGTGGCGTCGGTCATCCCGTGCCGGACCAGCAGCAGCGTGATCGCGGCGGGCGGGGGCGGCGCGGGCCGCCCGGGCTCCGGGGAGGGCTGTGGCCCGGGGGCGGGCCGGTCAGCGGGAGGGGGCGCCGCGGCCGCGGAGGGCGCGCCCTGGGGTGCCGTGGATGTCGCCATGGGCACAGGGTAGGACCTGGGCCGGTCCCCCGCACCGCATCGACACCGCGGGCCGCCGTGGGCCCGCTCCCATGGCGCGCGGGCGGTCCCGGCGCGGGGAGGATCCCCGGACGGCCCGGCCCTGACACGGTACTCTCCGCCGCATGGAACAGCGACAGGTGGGCAGATCAGGACTCTGGGTGTCACGCACCGCCCTGGGCACGATGACCTGGGGGCAGGACACCTCCGAGGAGGAGGCTGGGCAGCAGCTCACCGCGTTCGTGGACGCGGGCGGCACGCTCGTGGACACCGCGGACATCTACACCGGTGGGCAGAGCGAGCGGATCCTGGGGCGCCTGCTGCGCGGCTCGCTGCGCCGCGAGGACGTGGTGGTGGCGACCAAGACCGGGCACACCCCCGAGGCCTACCGCCCCGTGGACGGCTCCCGCCGCCACCTCCTGGCGTCCCTGGACGCCTCCCTGCGCCGGCTGCAGACCGACTACGTCGACCTGTGGCAGCTGCACGTGTTCGATCCGGCCACGCCGCCGGAGGAGTCGCTGGCGGCCATGGAGACGGCCGTCGCCGCCGGGAAGGCGCGCTACGTGGGCGCGGGCGACCTGGAGGCGTGGCAGTTCTCGACCCTGGCGACCTGGCAGCGCGCCCGCGCGGGCCGGGTCCCGCTGGTGAGCGTGGGCTCGGAGTACTCGCTGCTCAACCGGAGTGCCGACCGGTCGCTGCGACCGGCCGCGGCGGCGGCGCAGGCGCACGTGATCGCGTGGTCGCCGCTGGGGCGCGGGGTGCTCAGCGCCAAGTACCGCAACGGCGTCCCGCCGGACTCCCGCGGCGCCTTCCCCCACATGGCGCCCTACGTCGAGCCCTACCTGGACGACCACAGCCGGCGGGTGGTGGAGTCGGTGTGCACGGCCGCCGAGGGCCTGGGCGTCTCCCCGCTGGCCGTCGCGCTGAGCTGGGCGCGCGACCAGGAGGGCGTGGCCGCGGCCGTCGTGGGCCCGCGGACCCTGCCCCAGCTCCAGGAGATCCTGGGCCTGGAGGGCGTGGAGCTGCCGCCCGAGATCCGCCGCGCCCTCGACGACGCGACGTCGGCCCCCTGAGGCGCCGCCCCCGGGGGTCACCGGCCGCCGGTGGCGGGCGGGAGCAGGACCTTCTGTGCGAACACGGCCTCCGGGGCGTACCGGGCGTTGGGGGCGCGCGGCCGCGACGGGGCCGGTTCGCGGATCGCGCGGATGACCACCGGTGTCACCGCGACTCGGTACGCTCTCCCAGAGTCCGCGAAGTGCGCAACGAGGGGAACGGCCCCAGGTGTCTGAGGCAGTCGAACAGGTCAGTGCAGTCCTCGACCGGATGGGCGCGCCCCCCGCCCTGGCGCCCCGGCTGGCGGCCGCGCTGGGGCCCGGGGGCGCCGCCGAGCTGGACGCCAACCCCTGGCTCCTGCTGCGCCTGCCCCAGGTGACCGTCGAGCAGGCCGACTTCTGCGCCCGCAGGCACCTCGGCGAGGGCGCCCGGCCCGGCGACCCCCGCCGGCTGAGCGCCCTGACCGCCCACGTCCTGCGGATGGCCGCGCGGCGCGGGCACACGGTCGTCGAGGAGAAGCGGCTGGCCACCGTCGTGGGCCAGCTGGGCGTGCCGCGCCCGTCGGACGCGCTGGAGGCCGCCGTGGCCGACGAGAGCGCGGTGGTCCTGGAGAGCATGGAGGACACCGACGACGACTTCGACTTCGAGGAGGGCGGGGTTCCGGAACTGCCGGACCCCGAGCGCTACTACGCCCTGCCCGACGTCGGCCACGCCGAACAGCGCCTGGGCGACCAGCTGTTGCGCCTGATGAGCGGCAACGAGCCCATCATGGACTCGGCGACCGCCGGAGAGACCGTCGACGAGGCCGCCGACAAGGGCGGGTTCACCGTCACGGAGACGACCCGGCAGGCGCTGGTCACCGCGACGCTGCGCCCGGTCACCGTGCTGTGGCACGGGCCGGGCGACGCGGGCGAGGTGGCGCGGGCCCTGCTGTGCCTGGGCGCGATCGCCGCCGACAGCCAGGTGGGGATCGCCGTGGCGGCACCCACCGCCCAGGCCGCGGCGGCGCTCAACGCCGACCTCGCGGCCGCCGCCGAGGAGCCGCCGGTCCGCGCGGTCTCCCTGCCCGAACTGCTCTCCCAGGCTCCGCTCGAGGCCGGGCTGGTGGTACTCCAGGAGTCGATGTCGGTGGGGGTGGCGCGCGCCGCCGAGCTGGTGTCGGCGTGCGGCGACGACACGCACCTGGTCCTGCTGGCCGATCCCCGCCAGGCGCCGTCCGCCACACCGGGCCAGGTCGCGGTGGACGTGGCCGCCTCCCGGGCCGCCCACGCGGGCGAGGTGGCCGCCCCCGGCGAGCCGGGCCCGATCGCCGAGCTGGCCCTGGGCGTGGCCGACGGCGACGTGCCGGAGGTGGCCGCTCCCGACCGCGAGATCGTGCGGGTCCCCGCCGCCTCGGCGGAGGAGGCGGCGCACCGGGTGGTGCAGCTGCTCACCGACTCGATCCCGCGCGCACTGGGCGTGGATCCCGAGCACACGCAGGTCATCGCCTCCCGCGAGGACGGCCCGGCGGGTGCGCGCGCGCTCAACGCGGCGTGCAAGGAGCGGCTGAACCCGGGGCCGGGCGCGCACGGCGGCCTGGACGTGGGCGACCGCGTGCTCCTGGCGGCCGACGGGCCGGGGTACGGCCCCGGGGACACCGGTTACCTGCGCGAGGCGGGCGGGCGGACCGTGGTCGAACTGTCCGACGGCCGCGAGGTGGAGGTCGCCGACCCCTCCGCGCTGCGCCCGGGGTGGGCGGTCACCGTGGCCGCCGCGCACGGGGGCCGCTGGCCCGCGGTCGTGGGAGTGTTCCCGCCCGAGGTGCCGGTGTCGCGACCGCAGGTGTACACGGTGCTCACCCGCGCCGTGCGCCACGTGTCGCTGGTGGACGCCACCGGCGGCGCGCTGGCCACGGGTGTGCGCGACAACGCGGGCGCCCACCGCACGACCCGTCTGGCCCGCATCCTGCGCGAGGGCTGAACGAAGGCGAGCCGTCCGCCGCGGCGGGCGGACGGCCGGCCACGGCAGGCGGGCGGTCGATGGAGTCCGCCGGGCCCACGGGCCGAGCGGCGCAGCGGTCGCGGGACGTGCCGAGCGAAGCCGGTGGCCGGTCGGCCGCGGTCATCGGCCGTCGTACTGGCGGCACCGGCCCGCGAACACCGCCGCCACCTCGGTCTGCGGCCGTCGTGGGCACGGCGGTGACGGCCGTCCGGCTCACACGACACCTCCGTCCCGGGCCACGGTGACGGCCCAGTGCGTCAGGTCCCGTACCTGGGGAAGACGGAGGTGTCGATCCGGACGTCCTTGAGCGGTTCGGGCAGGACGACCTCGTCCCCGAACTCGGTGTCGTGGTGGGCCCGGTACTCGCCGCCCTGGGGATCCCAGTACACCCGCGTGGTCCCGTCCCGCGGATCGATGACGAGGTGGACGGGGATCCGCCACCGCGCGTACAGGGACGGCTTGACCTTGGTGTCATTGGTGTGGTTGCTGGGAGAGACCACCTCGACCACGCAGTCGACGTCGTCGGGGTCCACCAGCCAGCCGTCCTCCTCCTCGACCGCCACGGGAACGATGAGCAGGTCGGGCGAGGCGAAGTCCTCGCCTTCGAGAGCTTCGATCGAATAGTTCTGTTCCGCGACACGATCTTCCGGCAGTTGCGGAATCAGTTGCCTGTCGAGTCGCCGGACGACAGCCCCGTGCTTCTTCGACGGGGTGGGTGACATCACGATGGCCCCTTCGATGACCTCCACCTTGACTCCTGGCGGAGTATCGAGGCTGTCGGCCAGTTCGCGCAGACTGAACGGGGGCAGACGCGTGTCAGAGGACTCTTCCAGTACAGCGGTCATGGGCTCCCCTTCGTTTCGCTTCGCCATCGTAGGGACCTCCACGGCCGCGTGTTCGGGCTTTCCGTCATCCTGGTCCTACCCACGTTCCGAAAGCAAAGGTGCGCGCGGACCGAAATCTCAGATCCGGTCGAGGAAGGCGCCGTCGACCACCAGGTTGTTGCCCGTGACGTAGCTCGCGGCGGGGCTCGCCAGGAAGGCCGTCGCACGGGCGACCTCCTCGGGGCGGCCCAGGCGTCCGTAGGGGATGCGCTCGCGGATGCTCTCGTAGAACGCCGGATCGTTCTCCCTGCGCCTGGCCCAGCCGCCGCCCGGGAACTCGATGGGGCCGGGCGAGACGGTGTTGACCCGGATCCCCTCCGGCGCCCACGCGCGGGCGAGCGAGGAGGCGTGGTGGTTGAGCGCGGCCTTGACCGCACCGTAGGAGTGCGGTCCGGCGGGCACCGTGGTGTGCAGGGCGGAGGTGGTGGAGATGAGGACCACCGAGCCGCCGCGCTCGGAGGCGGCCAGGTACGGGTGGGCGGCCTCGGCCAGGCGCACGAACGGCAGCAGGTCGGAGTTGAGGCCGCGCTCCCACTGGTCCGGCGTCCTCGCGCTGCCGCCGGAGACGTTGGAGACCAGCACGTCCAGACCCCCGAGGTAGGCGGCGGCCTCGCCCAGGAACGCGGTGAGGGCGTCGTGGTCCGCCACGTCCACCGGGTCGGCGTACACGCGCGCCCCCGTCGAGGACAGCTCCCCCGCGGCCTCGGCGAGGGGGGCCGGTGTACGCGCGCAGATCGCCAGGTCGGCGCCCTCCTCGGCGAACACCTGGGCGATGGCGCGCCCGATCCCCCGGCTGGCACCGGTGACCAGTACCCGTGCCCCTGACAGTCCCAGATCCATGGAGTTCCTTTCCCGAACGGGCGGGCACGCCCGGTGCCCGCCCTGGCGGTGGTGGTCCTGGCCGGGGCCCGTGGCCCCCGCGGTTCAGGCCCCGGTGGAGTGGAAGCCGCCGTCCACGTGCACGGTCTCGCCGGTGGTGGCCGGGAACCAGTCCGAGAGCAGCGCCACGACCGCCTTGGCCGCGGGCTCGGGGTCGCTGACGTCCCAGCCCAGCGGAGCGCGCTCGGGCCAGTGCTTGGCCAGGTCGGCGAAGCCCGGGATACTGCGCGCGGCCATGGTGCTCAGCGGCCCGGCCGAGACCAGGTTGACGCGGATGCCGTCCCCGCCCACGTAGCGGGCCAGGTAGCGCGCGGTGGAGGTCAGCGCGGACTTGGCCACGCCCATCCAGTCGTAGATCGGGTAGGACACGCTGTTGTCGAAGTCCAGGGCCACGACCGAGCCGCCGTTCTTCATCAGCGGCGTCAGGGAGGTGGTCAGCGACTTCAGGGAGAAGGTCGAGGTGTGCATGGCCGTGGCCACGTCCGACCACTCGGTGTTGAGGAAGTTGCCGCCCAGCGCCTCCTGCGGGGTGAACCCGATGGAGTGCACGATGCCGTCGAGCCCGTCGACGTGCTCGCCCACCCGGGAGGCGAGGCTGGCGAGCTGCTCGTCGTCGGTGACGTCCAGTTCCAGGACCGGGGGCGTCTCGGGCAGGCGCTTGGCGATGCGCTCGACCAGGCTCATCCGGCCGTAACCGGTGAGGACGACCGTGGCGCCCTGCTCCTGGGCGAGCCTGGCCACGTGGAAGGCGATGGAGGAGTCGGTCAGCACCCCGGTGATGAGGATGCGCTTACCTTCGAGGAGTCCCATGGTGTCCTGTCTGTGAGAGGGGCCGGCGGGGTCCGGCGGTGGCGGGGTCCGGCGGCGGGGAGGTGCGTGCGGAACGGACCCTCAGTGGCCCATTCCCATGCCGCCGTCGACGGGGATGACGGCGCCGCTGATGTAGGCACCGCCGGGACCGGCGAGGAAGCCGACGGTCCTGGCGATGTCCTCCGTGCTGCCGATCCGGCCGAGCGGGATGTTCTTCTTGATCTCCGCCTGGCGGTCCTCGGACAGGGCCGAGGTCATGTCGGTCTCGATGAAGCCCGGGGCCACGACGTTGACCGTGATGTTGCGCGAACCCAGTTCGCGGGCGAGCGAGCGGCCGAAGCCGACGAGGCCGGCCTTGGAGGCCGCGTAGTTGGCCTGGCCGCCGGAGCCCATCAGGCCGACCACCGAGGAGATGAGGATGATGCGCCCGCCGCGCTTGCGCATCATGCCCCGCACGGCGCGCTTGGCGACGCGGAAGGCCCCCGTGAGGTTGGTGTCCAGGACCGAGGAGAAGTCCTCCTCGCTCATCAGGGCCAGCAGCTGGTCCTTGGTGATGCCCGCGTTGGCGACCAGGACCTCGACCGGGCCCTGGGCCTCCTCGACCTCCTTGAAGGCGGCATCGACCTGGGCGGAGTCGGTGATGTCGCAGCGCACCCCGAACAGGCCCTCGGGCGCCTCGCCGGAGCGGTGCGTCACCGCGACGTCGTCGCCGCCCGCCGCCAGCTCACGGGCGATCGCCAGTCCGATTCCGCGGTTGCCGCCGGTGACCAGGACCGAGCGCGACATAGATGCTCCTCTGCTGCCGAGGCTGCGGTGAACAGCCAGGATGTCGGGGGTGGGATCGCCTTGCAGGGTACCGAGCTACCGACCGGTAGCCGCAACCGAGGTCAGTCCCGCGACACCGCGGTCACACACCCCGTAGACGCGGCTCGGCCCCGTGCGCCCACTGCGGACCCACGCTCAGGCCCCCGTCCGCGGTGGCGCGGGCGGGGATGCCCTGGTCGGCCAGCCGCGCGGCGGCCGCGTCCTGGTCGGTGACGGAGACGGTCACCGACGTGAGCGCGGTCCGGTCGCGGTGGCGCTCGCAACGCGCCTCGGTCTCCGCAAGCCGCCCCGGTGGGACGGACATCACGGTGCCGACGAGGGCGACCGCCCCGGCGCCGACCCCGTGGACGCCGTCGACGAGGCTCTGGGCGCCCTGCGCGCCGGCCTGGAGCTCTGACCGGCCCCGCCGAGCCCCTGGCTCAGGCCCACCCCGCGTCGTGGGCGAGGATCGCCGCCTGCACCCGGTTGGTCATCCCCAGTTTGGCGAGGATCCGGCTGACGTGCGCCTTCACCGTCGCCTCCCGCATGCCCAGGGCCCGGCCCGCCTCGGCGTTCGAGCGCCCCTGGGCCACGGCGATCAGGACCGCCCGCTCGCGTTCGCTCAGCGCGGCCAGGCGTTCCCTGGCCTGGGCCCGACCGGCCGCCGACCCGCCCTCGGCGGGCGCGGCGAACCGTTCGAGCATGCGCTTGGTCACGCTCGGCGAGAGCATCGCGTGGCCCTCGTGCACGGTGCGCACCGCGGAGATGAGGTCCCGGGGCGGGGTGTCCTTGAGCAGGAAGCCCACGGCTCCGGCGCGCAGCGCGTCGTGCACGTACTCGTCCAGGTCGAAGGTGGTGAGCAGGACCACCCGGGGCGCGCGCGGCATCTCCGTGAGCCGGGCGGCCGCGGTGATCCCGTCCGTCCCCGGCATGCGGATGTCGAGCAGGACGACGTCGGGGACGAGTTCCCCCGCCATGCGCACCGCCTCGGCGCCGTCGCCCGCCTCGCCCACGACCTCGATGTCGGGGGCGGCGTCCAGGATCATCCTGAGTCCGGAGCGGACCAGGAGTTCGTCGTCGACCAGGAGCGTGCGGATCAACGCGGCCCTCGTTCCGTTCCGGTGTGGTGGTCGATGGGCACGATAGCGCGCAGGCGCCACCCCCCGTCGAAGCGGCGGCCCGAGGTCAGGGCCCCGCCCGCCAGGGTCACGCGCTCGTGCAGTCCCGTGAGCCCGAACCCGCTGACCGGTGGGGGCGCGGACGTGACGGTGGCCGGCCCGTTGGCCACCTCGACGGCCAGGCCGTCGGGCACCGTGCGCACGTCCACCGAGACCCGCGCACCGGGCGCGTGCTTGGCGGCGTTGGTCAGCCCCTCCTGCACCACGCGAAAGGCCGTGCGCTGGACGTGGGCGGGCAGGTCGGGGACCACGTCCTCGCCCGTGCGCACCACGGTCATCCCGGCACCGCGCCAGTCCTCCACGAGCCGGTCCAGGTCGGCCAGCACCGGCTGCGGCGCGGTGGGCGCCGCGGCTCCGGTGTCGTCGCGCAGCACGCCCAGGATGCCGCGCAGTTCGGCGAGCGCCTCCCGCCCGGTGGTGCGGATCACCCCGGCCGCCTCGGCGGTGCGCTCGTCGGGCGCCGAGACCTCCAGGCCGCCCGCGTGCAGCACCATCAGGCTGACCCGGTGCGCGACGACGTCGTGCATCTCGCGGGCGATGCGGGTGCGTTCGGCCCCGATGGCCTGCTCCGCCATGAGGTGCTGTTCGCGTTCGAGGCGCTCGGCGCGCTCGTGCAGGCGGTCGACCAGCTGGCGCCGTGTTCCCACCCACAGTCCGAAGGTCGTGGGGACGACGAGGAAGATCGCGACGTTGACGAAGAGGGCGATCCCGGAGACGTCCACCCCGATGCTCATCGCCAGGGTCATCAGCGCGAACCAGCCCGCCAGCAGGCGCCGGTCGTCGAAGTGGACCGCGTAGGAGTAGAGCGCGAACGCCGCCGGGACCAGGTCTCCGAAGGCGAGGAGCAGGACGGACGCCAGGCCGAGCAGCCACATGGGACGGCTGCGGCGCAGCAGGACGGTCACGCAGAACATCCCCGTGGGGACCAGGCCCAGGAAGAGGACGATGGCGAGCGCGACGGCCGCCATGTGGCGTTGGGGCAGGGAGTCCAGCATGCCCTGGACGAGTCCCATCTGCGGCATGACCTGCAGGAAGAGGACGAACGGCGCCAGGCCCAGGGCGTAGACCCAGTCGGCGATGCGCAGCCGGCGCCGCCACCACCACTCGGTGTTGTGGCGCCACAGCCCGCCGAGCTCCCGCGCCTGACGCGCCATCCGCTCCCTCATGCGCCGGATTCTATGGCCGGACCGGCTCGGATCCGCTCGTGCGCCGGGGGCGCGCCGCCCGCGTCCGATCGTCGGTCCCGCCCGTGTCAGCGCAGGTCGGCGTCGGTTCCGGCGCTCTGGCGCGGACGCGGCCCCGTCGGCGACCCCCGACGAAAGTCGGTACCCCCACCAGACGAAGGAGTCGCGAACCCGCCCCGCACCATGCCTTTGGCCGAGGCGCGGATCGGCCCACAGGCGGACGCCGCGACCCGTGGCGGCTCCTAGCGTGGAGATCACGCCGAGACGGACACCGGTTCGGCTCGGTCCCCACACCCGTATTCGCATCAGGAGTTGTCAGCCGTGACAGAGCCCATCGCCACGTCCGTCCCCACGGTCACCTCACCACCGGTGGTGGTCGCGCGGGGGCTCACCAAGACCTACGACACCGGGGCCAGCCAGGTACACGCCCTGGCCGGGGTGGACGTCGAGTTCCACCGTGGCGCGTTCACCGCGATCATGGGCCCCTCCGGCTCGGGCAAGTCCACGCTGATGCACTGCCTGGCGGGGCTGGACACCGCCACCTCCGGCACCGTCCACCTGGGCCGCACCCAGATCACCGGCCTGCGCGACGCCGAGCTGACCCAGCTGCGCCGCGACCGGATCGGCTTCATCTTCCAGTCGTTCAACCTGCTGCCGATGCTCACCGCGGAGCAGAACATCCTGCTGCCCTCGCAGATCGCCAAGCGCGCCGTGGACCGCCAGCGCTTCGACCACATCATCGACGTGGTCGGCCTGCGCGACCGCCTGTCCCACCTGCCCGCGAAGCTCTCGGGCGGCCAGCAGCAGCGCGTGGCCGTGGCGCGGGCGCTGCTCAACGCTCCTGAGGTGGTCTACGCCGACGAACCGACCGGCAACCTGGACTCGCGGTCCGGCTCGGAGGTGCTGTCCTTCCTGCGCGACTCCGCCCGGGACCTGGACCAGACCATCGTCATGGTCACCCACGACCCCGTCGCCGCCTCCTACGCGGACCGCGTCGTCTTCCTGCGCGACGGCCGCCTGGTCGACGAGGTCACCGACCCCACCGCCGAGCTCGTCTCCGCGCGCCTGCTGAAGCTGGAGGCCTGAGCGCATGCTGCGCACCACACTCGCGGGACTGAGGCTGCACAAGTCCCGCTACGTCACCACGGTCCTGGCCATCGTGCTCGGCGTCATGTTCGTCTCGGGCACGATGGTCTTCGCCGACACCCTCAACGCCAACTACGAGGAGTCCGTCATGGGCTCCGCGACCGCGGTCGACGCGATCGCGGTTCCGCCGGAGCAGGAGCAGACGGGCGACCCCGCCGCGGAGCCGGCCGAGCCGGCGCGGCTCACCGACGACCAGCTGGACCACGTCCGGGCCCTGCCGGAGGTCGCCGGGGCCGACGGGATGGTCCAGGGGCAGGCCGTCCTCCTGGATGACGAGGGGCGCGCGTTCGGCTACACGCCGCCCGCCGCCCTGGCCCTGGGAGAGGTGACCCGTTTCTCCCCCGACGAGGGCAGTCTGCCCACCGACGGAACCGAGATCGCCCTGGCCACCTCCACCGCCGACCAGACGGGTTTCGGGGTCGGCGACACGGTGACCGTGCTCGACGCCGACATGGAGGAGCGCGAGTTCACCGTCTCGGGCCTGGTCAACTTCGGTGTCGACCCGGCCTTCACCTACGGCGGTGCCCTGGTCCTGGACCCCGGCACCCTGGAGGAGATGACCGGCACCACCGGGTACGCCGAGATCGACGTGGTGGCCGCCGAGGGCCACACCGACGAGCAGGTGGCCGAGGCCGTGGCCGGGGTCCTGGGTTCGGACGCCGAGGTCAGCACCGGTGAGGAGTTCGGCCTGGCGATGGCCGAGGGGGCGGGGGCCGACACCGAGATGCTGCGCACCGCCCTGCTGCTGTTCGCGTTCATCGCGATGTTCGTCGCCGGGATCGTCATCTACAACACCTTCGCGATCCTCATCGCCCAGCGCCAGCGCGAACTGGCCCTGCTGCGCTGTGTGGGCGCCACCCGCGCCCAGGTCTTCCGGTCGGTCCTGGCCGAGTCCGTGGTCGTGGGCCTGATCGCCTCCGCCCTGGGCGTCCTCGCCGGTGTGGGCGTCGGCATGGCCGGCGCGGCCGTCGGCGGCCCGCTCATGGGCATGGACGGCGGGGTACCGGTCGTACTCACGCCCGTCGCGATCCTGACCGGTCTGGTCGTGGGCACCGTCGTGACGGTGTGCTCCGCCCTGGTCCCAGCCATCCGCGCCACCGGGGTCGCTCCCCTGGCGGCACTGCGCACCAGCGCCACGTCCGCCGGCCTGGAGAAGGGCACCGGGCGAGTCCGGGTCGTGTTCGGGCTGCTGGCCTTCGCGATCGCCGCGGCGATGGTGGCGTCGACCCAGATCTCCGGTCCCGACCAGACGGGCCCGTTCGTCGTGACCGGCGCCGCCCTGGTCGCGTTCGTGGGCGTGGTCGTCCTGGGACCGCTGATCGTCCGCGGCTGTGTGCGGCTCGTCGGCGTCCCGATGCGCAGGGTGGGCGTGGCCAGCATGCTCGCCGTGGACAACTCCACGCGCAGCCCGCGCCGGGCGGCCACCGCGATGATCGCCCTGACCGTGGGCGCCACCCTGATCACGGGCTACTCCGTGGTCAGCGCGAGTGTGGAGTCGACGATGACCCGCCAGCTCGACGAGAACTTCCCCATCGACTACCAGATCACCCCGCAGTTCACGATGGAGGGCACGTCCGCTCCCGACGCGGACACCGGGCCCGGTGAGGGGGCCGCCGAGGACGTCGACGCCCCGCCGGAAGCGGAGGGCACCGAAGGCGCCGGAGGCGCGGAGGACACCGAAGGCACGGAAGGCACGGCTCCGGAGTCCGGCGAGGGGTCCGTTCCCGCGGCCGCCGTGGAGGTGGTCCCCGACTCCGTGTTCGAGGACCTGGAGTCCGAACCGACCGTGGCCGTGGTCAGCGGCCGGCGCAACGCCTTCGTCGAGACGGAGGACGGACGCTTCCTCAGCGTCAACACCTATCCCGGTTTCGACGCGGAGGACCTGGGCCTCGAGTCCACTGCGGGCGACCTCGCCGATCTCGGCCCCGGTAAGATCGCCCTCCCCGAGGACGATGCCGACGGCACCGGTATCGGTGACGCCTTCGCCCTGCCCCTGGAGGACGGCACGGAGGTGTCCCTGGAGGTCGTCGCACTCCTGGACCCCATGATGTCGATGGGGATACTCCTGGACGAGCAGGACTTCACCGAGGCCTTCCCGGAACTGACGGGGAACGACGCCGTCATGGTCCGCGGCACTGACGACGCCGACCCCGCCGAACTGCGCGAGGCCGTCTATGACGCGGTCGACGACCACCCGACCCTGCAGGTCGCGTCGATGGCCGAGATGCGCGGACAGCTCTCCGAGATGATGGACATCGCGTTCTACACGATCGCGGCGATGCTGGGATTGGCGATCCTCATCGCGGTCTTCGGCATCTCCAACACCATGGCGCTGTCGGTGCTGGAGCGCACCCGCGAGTCCGCCCTCCTGCGGGCCCTGGGCCTGGCCCGCGGCCAGCTGCGCCGCATGCTGAGCCTGGAGGCCGTGCTGCTGTGCCTGATCGGCGCCGGCGTGGGCATCGGGCTGGGCGTGGTCTTCGGCTGGGCCGCCGTGGAGGCCACGCTGCCGAACGCGATGCTGTCGGTCCCCGGCGCCCAGATCGGGGTGTTCATCGTGATCGCCGTCCTGGCCGGGCTGCTCGCCTCCGTCCTTCCGGGCCGGCGGGCCGCCGGGACGTCCATCACGGGCGCGCTCGCCAGCGAGTGACCGTCGTTCCACGGTGACGCGGCGCGGGCCCCTCCGGTCGGAGGGGCCCGCGCCGTACTGTGTGTCCGTGGGGGTGTTCAGCGGCTTCTCGGCCTGTTGCGCGACGCCCACGCACGACTCTCGCTGCGTTCTCATCGGTCAACAGCCGTCAGGAGGGGCCCACGCTGTGCGACAACGGCGAAGCCGCACAGTAGGGGAGGTCCCTTCTTCGGCCAGGCGAGAGCCGCACCGGGACTCCGCTCACCACGGGCGGCATCCACCGAACACGACCTTGGCACGAGGGAGGTCCACTGTGGGTACGACGGCTCCGGTCACGGCCGGAACGGTGGAGTGGGGCACGCCCACCGCCCGCTGGACGCTGACCGCGACGGTCCTGGGCTCGGGCATGGCGTTCCTGGACTCCACGGTCGTGACCGTGGCGCTGCCCGCCATCGGGGACGACCTCGGCGCGGGCCTGTCCGGTCTGCAGTGGGTCGTCAACGGGTACATGATCACGCTGTCCGCGCTGATCCTGCTCAGCGGATCGCTCTCCGACCGGTTCGGACGGGTGCGCCTGTTCATGGCCGGGGTCGCGGTGTTCGCCCTGGCGTCGGTGCTGTGCACCTTCGCGCCCACCCTGGAGTGGCTGGTGGCGGGAAGGGTCGTCCAGGGGCTGGGCGGCGCGATGCTGACCCCGGGCAGCCTGGCGATCCTCCAGGCGGGGTTCCGCGAGCAGGACCGGGCCCGGGCGATCGGCGCCTGGTCGGGGCTGACCGGCGTCGCCGGGGCGGTGGGGCCGTTCGTGGGCGGATGGCTCGTGCAGATCGGCGACTGGCGGCTGATCTTCCTCGTCAACGTCCCGATGGCCGCGGCCGTGCTGCTGATCGCCTGGTTCAAGGTGCCCGAGTCCAGGGACTCCGGAGCCGACCAGGGCTTGGACTACACGGGCGCCCTGCTGGGCGTACTGGCGCTGGGCGGGATCACCTACGCGCTGATCCAGTGGGGCGCGGCGGGAACCACCCCGGCGGTGGTGGCCGCGGCCGTGGTCGGCGTGCTCTCCCTGGCGGCCTTCGTCCTGGCCGAGGCGCGCGGACGGCACCCGATGCTGCCGCTGGGCATCTTCTCCTCGGCCTCCTTCACCGTCACCAACGCGGCCACGGTGCTGGTCTACGGGGCGCTGGGGCCGATGCTCTTCCTCCTCGTCATCTTCCTGCAGGAGGTGGGCGGGTACTCGCCCGTCGCGGCGGGCGCGGCGTCCCTGCCGATCACGGCGCTGATGCTGCTGCTGTCGGCGCGCTCGGGCAAGCTGGCCGCGCGGATCGGCCCCCGTCCGCAGCTGGTGGCGGGGCCCCTGCTGCTGGCCGGCGGCTTCCTGTTGCTGTCGCGGCTGGAGCCGGAGGCCCCCTACCTGACCGGCGTGCTACCGGGGGTGCTGCTGATCGCGCTGGGGCTGGCGTCGGCGGTGGCGCCGCTGACCGCGACCGTCCTGGCCTCGGCGCCCGAGCGGCACGCGGGCCTGGCCTCGGGGGTCAACAACACCTTCGCGCGCAGCGCCCAGCTCATCGGGGTGGCCGCCGTTCCGGTGGCGGCGGGGATCAGCGGCGGCGGCCAGGGGGCCGACGGCTCGGCGAGCGCGGCGGCGATCGCGCAGGGCTTCGGTCCGGCGATGCTGATCCTGGCGGGGATGTGCGCTCTGGCCGCGGTGTGCGCCCTGGCGCTGCCGCGCCGGTCGGCGCTGCTGGCGGAGCGGAGGATGGAGGAGGAACAGGGACAGGAGGACGGTCGGAGTTCGCCGGAGGCGTCCGAACCGGAGCCGCCCACGCCGCCGTCGCGGTTCTGCGGGGCCACGGAGCCGCCGTGGCAGTCCTGCCCGGGGTCGAGCGCGGGCGCCGGCCACGACGCTCCCGGCGGCGCTCGCTAGCGGCTCACCATCTAGAGGTCCTCGGGCCGGTCCTCGGCACCGGACCCGACCTGGGTCTCGGGGACGACGCTCACCGCGTCCTCCTCGGCGCTGCGCACGGCGCCCCAGCGCTCGTGGGGCACGACGTCCCGGCGCTCGGCGCGCACCTCGGCGTTGATGCCCCACTCGCCGCGGCTGTCGTCGTCCTCGAAGTCGTAGCCGAGGATGTTGAAGTCGGGTTCGATCTCGTGCTCGCTCTCGGCGATCTCGCTCTCCTGGGGGTCGTCCCCCATGTCGGCGTCGACGTCGTAGGGTCCTTCGCTCACAGTGTCCCCCTCCTTACCCCGATGCTTCGATGATCGCAGGTCACGGGGGACATGTCAGCTTCCTGGCGTCGGCGCCCGCGCCTCAGGGGCGCTGGTGCTCCGCACGGCGCAGGCGCAGCGGGCGCAGGGCGGCTTCGAGGGCCACGGCGGCGTCGAGCTTGCTCTCGCCCTCGACGCGGTCCTCGAAGTGGATGGGGATCTCCATCATCTTCCGGCCGCGGCGGTAGGCGCGGTAGTGCATCTCGACCTGGAAGGCGTAGCCGGTGCTCTCGATACCGGGCAGGTCCAGCACGCGCAGCGCCGAGGACCGCCAGATCTTGAACCCCGCGGTGACGTCGCGCACGGGCATGGCCAGGAGGGTCTTGACGTAGGTGTTGGCCCATCCGCTGAGCAGGCGGCGACGCAGTCCCCACCGCTCGGACAGGCTGCCGCCGGGAACGTAGCGGCTGCCGATCACCACGTCGGCGTTCGTGGAGAGCAGGGTGCCCAGCAGCTGGGGGACGTAGCCCACCGGGTGGCTGAGGTCGGCGTCCATCTGGACCACGAACTCGGCGCCCTCGTCCAGGGCGTGCGTCATACCCGCCACGTAGGCGCGGCCCAGGCCGTCCTTGGCCGTGCGGTGGACCACGCTGATCCGGCCCCGGTGCTCGACGGCGAGCTTGTCGGCGACCTCCCCGGTGCCGTCCGGCGAGTTGTCGTCGACGACCACGACCCGCAGTTCCGGCAGGTCCAGCGCCATGAGCTGGGCGACCAGGCGCGGCAGGTTGGCCGCCTCGTCGTAGGTGGGGACCACGACGGTCAGCCGCGACCGCGACCAGGGGGCGGGCAGGGCGACGGGCGGCGGAGTCACGTGGACCGGCCCGGACGAGGGCCGGTCCGGGGGCGTCGACTGGGAGGGCATGCGCGGCGGCTCCTGGGTGTGGACAGTGAAGAGGACGCTAAGTCGCAAACCACCCGTTACGCGCCAATCGCGCAAGGGGCGTGAACGGTAGGGTACGCGCTCGCCCGCACCCGGCACGAGGGGGACGCCTCGGCGCACGCGGCCGGAACCGGCCTGTCCCGACCGCGCACACGTCACTGCCCCCGCGCGTCCATGACGACGGCGACGTGCACGAGGGCGCCGGTCTCCTCCAGGGTCATCAGGACCTCGGGGTCGGCGCGGTTGTCCGTGACCAGGTGGGCGATCATCTCCGGGGCGACCGTGGGAACCATGGTGTCCGCGCCGATCTTGGTGTGGTCGGCCAGCACGATGACCTCCTCGGCACAGGCCGCCAGGGCCCGGTCGACGCTGGCCACCGCCGGGTTGGGCGTGCTCAGGCCGCGGTCGGCGCTGACCCCGTTGCCGGTGAGGAAGGCCCGGTTGACCCGCAGCCCGTCGAGGAACTGCTCGGCCGCGCCCCCCACCAGGGCCCTGATCGGCCCGTGCAGTGTCCCGCCGGTCATCACGACCTCCACGCCGGCCGCGTTCAGCAGGGCGTCGGCCACGCGCAGGGAGTTGGTGACCACGGTCAGGTCGGTGTGGGAGGCGAGTTCGCGGGCGAAGGCCTCGGCGGTGCTGCCCGGACCGATCGTGACGGCGTCGCCCGGACGGACCAGCCGGGCGGCGGAGGCGGCGATGGCGGCCTTCTCCGCCGCGCACTGCTCGCTCTTGCCCGCGTAGCTCTGTTCGTGTCCGATCCGGCCCGGCAGCGCGGCGCCGCCCCGGCGGCGGTCGACCAGCCCCTCGGCCTCCAGGGCGCGCACGTCGCGCCGGACGGTCACCTCCGAGGCCCGGACCTTGACCGCGATATCACGCAGGGACATGGTCCCGTTGGCGCGGACCAGTTCGAGAATGCGCTCACGGCGCTCGGCGGCGAACGCCGGACGGTTCTCCTCGGCCATGGACGTGGCTCACCTTCACCCGTGCTCGAAACGGTGCGCACGGGTCCTCCCGCGCCTCTTCAGGGTACGGGCCGGTCCTCACGGTCCGCGGCCTCGCGTGCGGCGGGGGGTGTCGGGGGCTTCTCCGTCAGGAGGGTGACGATCACGACGAGTGTGAGGGCGACCAGACCGATGAGGGCTCCGGCTCCGAAGAGCATGACGACGGACATTCTGGCCTCCCGAGGGATGGGCTGACCTGCCATTAACCGAATTCCCGGTTTAGCTTGGCCTCACACCACCGAACGCCCGGAAGATGCGGCGAGAATGGGTGCATGACGGTCGACTCCACACCCCTGGCACCCACCGTCTGGTGGGCCCGTACCTCCGACGCCGACTCCCGCCTCCTGCGCCTGCTCGACGAGGGCGAGCAGGCCCGCAACGCGCGCTTCCGCCAACAGGCCGACCGCGACCGGCACCTGCTGGGCCGCTCACTGGCCCGGCTGGCGCTGGCCGACCTCGCCGGCTGCCCTCCGGAGAAGGTCACCTTCGACCTGCGCTGCCGCTCCTGCGAGGACAAGGCGCGCACGGGGGCGCGCGGCGGCGACGAGGAACCGCACGGCAAACCGCACCCCTCGGGACCGGCCCAGGGCTGGGAGGTCTCGGTGAGCCACTCCGGCGACTGGGTGGCCCTGGCGGTGAGCGAGGGCGTACCGGTCGGCATCGACGTCGAGGGCGTCACGGCGGCGCGCGACGTGGAGGGGCTGGCCGACTACACGCTGGCCGAGGAGGAGCGCCGGGCCTGGCTTCTCCTGCCCGCGCAGGAGCGGGCGACGGCGTTCTTCGGCTACTGGGCGCGCAAGGAGGCCCTGCTGAAGGCCACCGGCCTGGGGCTGTCGGGCGGCCTGCGCCGCGTGGCCGTCTCCCCGCCGCACACCCCCGCACGGCTGCTGTCCTGGGAGGGCGGCGGAGGGCCGGACGCGGCGTGGCTGTCCGACCTGGACCGGGGAACGGCCTACCGGTCGGCCCTGGCGGTGCTGACCGACCGGCCGGTGGAGTTGGTCGTGCGCACCCCGCGGGAGACCGCCGCCCTGCTCGGCTCCTAGAACGGGCGCGCCCGGGGCTCAGGACCGGGACAGGTGGCGGCTGATCACCATGCGCTGGACCTGGTTGGTGCCCTCGACGATCTGGAGCACCTTGGCCTCGCGCATGTACCGCTCCACCGGGAAGTCGCGGGTGTAGCCGTAGCCGCCGAACACCTGGACGGCGTCGGTGGTGACGCGCATGGCGGTGTCGGTGGCCATGAGCTTGGCCATCGCGGCGCGCTCGCCGAAGGGGCGCCCGGCGTCGCGCAGGCGGGCGGCCGCCAGGTACAGCTCACGGGAGGCGGCGACCTGGGTGGCCATGTCGGCCAGCATGAAGCCCACACCCTGGAAGTCGCCGATGGCCCGGCCGAACTGGTGGCGTTCGCGCGAGTAGGACACGGCCGCCTCCAGCGCCGCCTGGGCCACGCCGACGGCACAGGCCGCGATGCCCAGCCGCCCGGAGTCCAGGGCGGCCAGCGCGATGCCGAAGCCCTGGTCCCGCGGTCCGATCAGGGCCCGCTCGTCGAGTTCGACGCCGTCGAACAGCACGCCGGAGGTGGGCGAGGAGTTCATCCCCATCTTGTGCTCGGGGGCGGCCGCGCCCAGGCCGGGGGTGTCGGCGGGCACGTGGAAGCAGCTGATCCCCTTGGCCCCGGAGCCGGGCTCCCCGGTGCGGGCGAAGAGCGTGTAGTAGTCGGCGCGGCCCCCGTGGGTGATCCACGCCTTGGCCCCGTCGACCCGGTAGCCCCTCCCGGTGTCCTGGGCCCGGGTGGTCAGGGCGGCGGCGTCGGAGCCGGAGGAGGCCTCCGACAGGCAGTAGGCGCCGAGCAGGTCGCCGCCGAGCATGTCGGGCAGGTGGGCGGCCCGCTGCTCGTCGGTGCCGTAGGCGGCCATCGGATAGCAGGACAGGGTGTGCACGCTCACGCCCAGGCCGACCGCGAGCCAGCCGCGGGCCAGCTCCTCCACGACCTGGAGGTAGACCTCGTAGGGCTGGTCGCCGCCGCCGTGGTCGGAGGAGTAGGGCAGACCGAGCAGGCCCGCGGCGCCCAGGGTGGCGAAGACCTCGCGCGGGAAGACCCCGTTCTCCTCGTCGCCCGCCGCGCGCGGCAGCAGCTCCTTGTCCACGATCTCCCGGGTCAGGTCGAGCAGCTGCTCGGCCTCCGGGGTGTGCAGTGTGCGTTCGACCGCCATGACCCTCTCCCTGCGTGCGCGCGGACCCACCCACGACCAGATTTAGTAGGTCGTCCAACTATATGGTGACGAACGGCACCTTATCTCACCCACCGAGACAGCGGAACGGCCGAGCCCTCGACACCGGGCGCCGCGCGGACCCGTATCGCTGGACGGAGCGCGCCGGGACACCCGCGCGAGGCGTACGCCTGTACATCGGCACCCTTCCCGTCCTAGATTCCCTCGCATGGACCTCGAACTCCGCCACCTGCGCACCCTCTGCCTCCTGGCCGACACCGGCAGCGTGACCAAGGCGGCCGCGGCGCTCTCCACGTCCCAGCCCGCCCTGACCACGCAGTTGCAGCGCATCGAGCGCGAGGTCGGCGGCCCCCTGTTCCACCGGGGGCGCTCGGGCGTCAAACCCACGGAGCTCGGAGAGTTCGTCCTGGTCAGAGCGCGTTCCGTCCTGTTGTCCATGGACGACCTGGTCAACGACATCACCGCGCGCGGCGCCTCGCCCTCCACCCTGCGCATCGGCGGCGTCGGATCGCTCGCGCTGGAGCTGTCGGCGCGGATGTCGGACGTGGTCCCCCACGTGCCGGTCCAGGTCCGCACGGAGTACTCCCCCAAGCTGGTCACCGACCTGGTCCGGGCCGGGCGCCTGGACGCGGGCACCACGATCGACTACGCGGACCGCGACCCCTCCACGGACGGCCCGCTGGCCTGGGCGATGCTGGCCGTGGAACCGCTCCACGTGGCCCTGTGGGCGGACCACCCGGCCGCGGACTCCCCCGTCGTCCGGCTCGCCGACCTCGCCGACAGCCCCTGGGCGCTGACGCCCCCCGACGGCGCGGGCTGGCCCGACTGCTTCTACCTCGCCTGCCAGCGCGCCGGCTTCACCCCCGACGTGCCCTTCCGGCTCTACGAGCGCTCGGAGATCCGCGACCTCGTCTCCGACCGCCGGGCGATCGCACCCTGCCAGTCGGACTTCGAGACCGGGGCCAACGTGGTGGTCCGCCCGCTGGCCGGCGCCCCGATCCAGCTGCGCCACCTCCTGGTCTGGCGCCGTGACGGCGCCGTGCACCAGTACGCCGACCAGATCGCCCGGGCGGCCCGCCGGATCCTGGACCGCGGCCCCCGCGACACCACCGAACCGGTCGGCTCACCGCTCTGACCGGCCGCCGCCGGCTCCGGGGACCGTACCCCGAGGCAACGTTGTCCCGCCTCCGCCCCAGGTCAGCGGGGTTCGACCCGTGCGCCCGCAAGTGCAGTGGCTCACGACACACGTAGGCTACTCGCTGGTAAGGTACCGACCAGTAGGTGTGCCTCCCCCACCACCGGGTCCACCTCTCGTCATCCCCCCGGGGGTCCGCTTCCCGCTCAGGCGGACACAGCACTACAGGTTCAGGACACCACCATGCGATCACTGAAGGCACTCGCCTGCGCGCTCACCGTCGCACTCCTCGTCTCCTCCTGCTCCGGCGGCGCGTCCGACGACGAGGCGACCGGCGCCGCGTCGGACGAGACCATGGGCGTCACCGACGACACCGTCGTCATCGGGACCCACCAGCCGCTCACCGGATCCGCGGCCCCGGGCTTCCGCCACGTGTCCACGGGGGCGCGGGCGGTCTTCGACTACATCAACGACAACGGCGGCATCCACGGGCGGCGGATCGACTACCAGGTGCAGGACGACGGGTTCGACCCCGCGCGCACCGCCGAGGCCACCCGGGTCCTGATGGAGGACCACGAGATCTTCGCGATGCTCGGCGGTCTCGGCACCCCCACGCACGAGGCCGTCATCGGCGACCTCAACGAGGCGGGCGTGCCCGACCTGTTCGTCTCCTCCGGCGCGCTGGCCTGGGACCAGCCCGAGGAGTACCCCTACAGCTACGGCTTCCAGGTCGACTACACCAAGGAGGCCAAGATCCAGGGCCACTTCCTCGCCGAGAACTTCGCCGGCGAGGACGTCGCCCTGCTCTACCAGAACGACGACGTGGGCCCCTCCTCGCACGCGGGCATCGAGCAGTACCTCACCGACGAGATCGTCGCCTGGGAGTCCTACGACCCCGGCGTGCCCGAACTCGGCGGCCAGATCTCCGAGATGAAGGCCAGCGGCGCCGACGTCGCCGTCTGCTACTGCATCCCCGCCTTCCTCGCGCAGGCCGTCCTGGAGGGCGCCTCGGTCGGCTACGAGCCGCAGTGGATCGCGCCCAGCTTCGGCGCCGACGTCCAGATCGCCACCGGGATCATCGAACAGTTCTCCGAGGGCACCCCGGCCGAGGACATCCCCTCCGAGGCCTTCCTCGACGGGCTCATCATCACGTCGTTCCTGCCCCCGGTGGCCCACGCCGACGACCCCTGGACCGCGTTCTTCCGCGAGATCCACGAGGAGTACAACGAGGGCACGCCCTTCACCGACACCACGGTGTACGGCATGGCGCAGGCCGTCCTGTTCGCCCAGGTCCTCATGGAGACCGGCCCCGACCTGACCCGCAGCTCCCTCATCGACACCCTGCACTCACGCGAGTGGACCGGCCCGGGCCTGGTGCCGTTCCAGGCGACCGAGGACGACCACAGCGGCTACTCCGGTGTCATGGTGACGCAGCACCACGCGGACGGGGAGCTGGAGATCCTGCAGGAGCCGATGGCCACCGACAGCGACGGCGGGCAGATCGTGCCCTTCGAGCTGGACCGGCCCTCCCCCGACGAGGTCGTCCTCTTCGACGGCGCGGGCGACGAGTAGCGCCGGAGTAGACGACGGCCCCGGCGGGCGGGCCTCAGGCGCCCGCCCGCCGGCCCCGCGCGGCGCGGCGCGAGCGGAGCCACCACAGCGCCGCGATCCCCACCGCGGCCACGGTCCCGCCGATCGCCACCGGCAGGCCCACGTCCGTCCCGCCGTCCCCGACCAGCACCAGCGCCGCCGTCGCCGGGATCCCGCCCAGGAGCGTGCCGAGCGCGAAGGGCAGCGCGCCCACCCGCGTCAGGCCGAACCCGTAGTTGACCGCCTGGTAGGGGACCACGGGCAGCAGGCGCAGCTGCAGCACCGCCACCAGCGCCCGGCGGCCGGTCAGGCCCTCCAGCCACGCCAGGACGCCCGGCGGCAGCCGCCGGGCGATCATCTCGCCCGCCGCGTAGCGCGCCACCCAGAACTGCACCAGCGCCGCGGCCACCCCGCCCGCCAGGGCCAGCGCCAGGCCGGGCAGGAGCCCGAACAGCAGACCGCCCGCGGCGTTGAGCAGCGGACGCGGCACCAGGGCGAACACGGCCAGGACGTAGGCACCGAGGTAGACCGCCGCGCCCGCGGCGCCGGCGGCGGCGACCCAGGCCCGGACCGCCTCCGCGTCGGGTCCGTAGCGCCAGGCGGCCAGCAGTGCCACGACCCACACCGCGACCACGGCGATCCGGGCCGCCCGTCCCCCGGGCTCCCGCCGCGTCCTCTCCCCCGTGAGTTCGTCCACCCGCGGCTCAGCGACGGTCCAGGCGCGGGAAGACGACCTTGTTGAGCACGATCGTCAGCGCCGCCGCGGTGGGGATGGCCAGCAGGGCGCCGACCAGACCCATCAGCGTGCCGCCGACCAGGGCGGCGGTGATGTTGGCGGTCGGGCTGACGTCCACCGCCTGGCGCATCACGCGCGGCGAGACGACGTAGCTCTCGATCTGCTGCCAGACGAGGAAGAACGCCAGGGCCGCCAGTCCGAGCCACGGATCGCTGACGGCCACCACCAGGGACGCGGCCAGCGCCCCGATCGTGGTCCCCACCAGGGGGATGAGCGCGGTCAGCCCCACCACCAGGGCGAGCGTGAGCGCGTAGGCGGAGCCGATCGCCCAGATGAAGAGGAAGGCCACCGTCCCGCTGATCGCGGCCACGATGAGCTGGCCCGCGATGAACGCGCCGATGCGCTGGACGATCTCGTCGCCGATCTCCCGCACCCCGTCGCGGTTGGAGCGGGGCACGAGCCGGTAGATGAGGTCGAGGATGCCGTGCAGGGACGCCATGAAGAACAGGGTCAGGATCAGCACGGTGAACGTGGCGAACAGCGCGTTGAACACCACCTGGCCCACACCGACCAGGCCCCCGAACAGCTGCGATCCGAAGTCGGCGTCGGACAGGGCGGCCTGGACCCGGTCCACGATGTCGTAGTGCTCCTCCAGGTCCGCGAAGAACGGATTGTCCTGGAGCTGCCCGAGGGTCTGGGGCAGGTGGGTGACGAAGCTCGTCACCTGCGCGGTCAGCGGCGGGATGATCGCCCACACGAACACCACGGCGAAGAGGACCAGCGCCATGCAGATGGTGAGGATCGCCGCCCACCGCGGCATGCGCAGCCGGCGGCGCAGGACCTCCACCGCCGGGTTCAGGCCGACCGCGAGGAACAGGGCGACCAGGATGTACACCAGGACCGCCCGGACCTCGATCAGCGCCTGGACCAGGATCCACGCGCTGAGCACGCCCAGGGCGCCCACGAAGCCGAAGAGGAAGTAGTTGGGTCGGCGGGGCGGGCCCTCTCCGGTCGTCAGCGCCAACGGGCCCGCGCCCCGCTTCACCTCGTCGCCCGCGGGGCGTCGGGGATCCTCAGTGTGAACATCGCGCCTCCGAGCAGGTCACTGTGTCCGGCCACGAGCGTACCGCCGTGGGACCTGGCGATCTCCCGTGAGATGGGCAGCCCCAGCCCGCTGCCGCCCGGATCGCGCTCCCTGGACTCGCTCAGGCGCGCGAAGCGCTCGAAGACCCGTTCGCGGTCCTTCTCGGGGATGCCGGAGCCGTCGTCGTGCACCTCGACCACGGCCGCGCCGCCCACGCGTTCGACGATCACGTCCACGCGCGAGCGCGCGTGCCGTTCGGCGTTGGCGAGCAGGTTGGTCAGGACCCGGACGAGTTGGAGCCGGTTGCCGCGCACCCACACCGGACCCGAGGCGTGCACCCGCAGCGTGTGGCGCCCGCGACGGTTCCCGAACTCGGTGGAGACCAGGGACGACAGGTCCACGCGCTCGCGCTCCCGACCCGTCGAGGTGTCCAGACGCGCGAGTTCGAGCAGGTCGGCGACGATGTGCTCCAGGCGTTCTGTGTCGGCCAGGAGGCTGGTCAGCAGGAGTTCGCGCGAGCGCGGGTCGGGGTCGGGGTCGGAGAGTTCGACCTCCAGCTTGGTGTGCATTCCGGTGATGGGGTTGCGCAGCTCGTGGGAGGCGTCGGAGACGAACCGGCGCTGACGGGTGACGGCCTCTTCCAGCCGGTCCAGGCCCGCGTTGGCCGTCCGGGCGAGTTCGGAGATCTCGTCCTGGGTGCAGGGGACGGAGAGCCGTCCGTGCACCCCCGACCGGGTGATCCGGTGGATCTCCTCGGTGATCTCCCGCACCGGCCGCAGGGCGCGGCCGACACCGAACCAGATGATGACCGCCGTGCAGGCGAGCAGGGCCACGCCCAGCGCGCCGAACGCCAGTTCCGGGAGCAGGTTGTCGAGGACGGCCGGCGGCCGGGTGGCGGCCAGCACCAGGACGTCGCCGTAGGCGGTGTCGTCGATCTCGTAGCCGACGACCAGGACGCACTCGCCCGGACCGGCCCCGATCGCGGTGCCGCAGGCCGTCGTGTCCACCCGGAAGTCGGGGTTCGTGTCGTCCTCCCGCGCCATGGCGGGCCGTCCCTGGAGGGCGTCGCTGGCGGCCAGGACCTCCCCGGTCCCCCGCTCGACGATCTGAAGCCGCAGGACCAGTCCGGCGGTCGGGATCGCTCCCGGGTAGCGTTCGTCCACGATCTCGTCGGCGACCAGGCGGGCCGCCTGCGCGGCGTCGTCGCGCAGTTCCATGACCAGGGTGCGGTGGACGAGGATGACCGTCAGCACCACCCCGAGGCCGAGGGCGACCCCGACGGCGGCGACCGCGCCGAACGTCACACGGGCGCGGATCGACCGGGGGCGCAGCCCCCTCCCAGCCCTCCTGAGTCCACCGGTCCGCTTCCACACCCGCCCATTGTCACCCAGAGCGCACAGGAAACAACGAATGGCGCACGGTGTGGCGCCCTGCCCAGGCCCGTCCGCCCGGCGCACGGCTCACCCTGGTACACAGGCTCCCGCCGCGCGGCCCTCCCCCGCCGCGGGGGTCCTCGCGGCGCACGACCCGCGGCGCCCGGCTCACCGGCAGGCGGGCTCCCACCTGCCGCACGGTGACCCGGGCGCTTCCCCGGTGCCTACTCGTAGGGGTCCGGCGGGTTCTGCACGGGCTCGCGCGCGATGACCTCCAGCTCGTGCTGGGAGACGTCCTCCAGCGCGCCCTCGGGTTCGACCCAGGTCCCGCGGACCCGCCACCAGCTGTCCTCCTCGGGGATCTCCCCGTCGTCGATCAAGACCTTGTTGACCACGGCGTCCGCGGCGCAGCACGCCATCTGCAGGCGGGCCAGGTACCAGCCCTCGCCGTCGGGGTCGGGCACGGCGAAGCCCGTCAGCTCGACCTCGCGGCCGACCAGGGTTCTGTCCTCGTCGATCCAGGCGCGCATGATGAACGCCTGGATGTCCATCTCCACGACCTCGCCCGGCGCGGCCTCCTCCAGCCCGTCGTCGAAGCGTCCCGAGCGGGCGCTGTCCCGAGGCGGCGCGGCCGACTCGGCGCTGGTCTCCACCGTGTAGGCGCCCAGCGCGGGCGGCGCGACGACGAAGACCGCGAGCACGGGGAGCAGCAGCATCCACGCGATCCCGGGAGCGCGCGCGTGGTCGTGTCCGTGGCCGTCGCCGTGCCCGTAGCGCTCGGCCACGGCGGTGGCGTCGTCCGCGCCCGAGGCGGCCGTCGTACCCGGCGCACCCGGCGCCGCCGTGGCGGCCGTGCGCGCGCCCTCGGCGTCCGCCTCGTCCCGGTCGGCGTCGCCCTCACCGCGCAGCTCGGCGGCCACCACCAGCGCGCCGAGGACGACCATCACCACGCCCGCGGCGATGAGGAAGGGCCCGAAGGCCGGCTTGACCCAGTTCAGATACAGGTCCGTGGGGATCGTGCTGGTCAGCGCCGCGGCACCGAGCAGGACGAGGGTCAGACCCTGGCCGATGCGGTTCACAACAGGAGCCCTCCGATCAGGAACGTGCTGAGCAGGCCCACCACCACGCACAGCGGGGCGAAGCGGACGGCGAAGCGCCAGCCGAACATGCCCGCCTGCATCGCGATGAGCTTGAGGTCGACCATGGGGCCGATCACCATGAACGCGAGCTTGGCCGTGGGAGAGAAGTCGGTGAGGCTGACCGCCACGAAGGCGTCGGCCTCGGAGCAGATGGACAGCAGGATGGCGAGCAGCGCCAGGACGAGCACGGAGACGATCGGCATCCCCGCGACCGTCAGCAGCCACTCGCGCGGCACCAGGACGTTGAGGCTCGCGGCGGCGAGTCCGCCGACCACCAGGTAGCCGCCCGCGTGCATCATGTCGTGCACCATCGAGTCGCGGAAGATCACCCACTTGGACGTGCCCGGCGCGTGCTCGCTCACGGGCAGGCGCAGCCAGTCGGCGCGGCCGAAGCGGACCCAGATCCAGCCGATGACCACCGCGGCCAGCAGCGAGGCTCCGAACCGGCCCAGCACCATCTCGGGCTGGCCCGCGAAGGCGACCGCGGTGGCGATCATGACGACCGGGTTGATGGCGGGCGCCGCCAGCAGGAAGGTGAGAGCCGCGCCGGGCGCGACCCCGCGTCTCATCAGGCTGCCGGCGATGGGCACCGAGGCGCACTCGCAGCCGGGCAGCACGGCACCGGACAGCCCCGCCACGGGGACGGCGCGGTTCGCCTTGTCGGGGAAGAAGCGCTCGTAGGCCGAGGTGGGGACGAACGCGGTCAGCGCGGCCGAGAGCGCGACACCGAAGACCAGGAACGGCAGGGCCTGGAAGCTGATCGCGGTGAAGATGGTCGCCCACGCCAGGAAGGCCTCGCTGGTGAGCGAGTCGGAGAGCCAGGCGTGGGCCAGGGCCATCGCCGTGATGAACAGCGCGAACAGCCAGACCGTACCGGTCCTGCGCGAACTGCGCCGCCGCCCCCAGTCGGAGGGCGGCAGCTCCTCGTCGCGGTTCCAGCCCTCGGCGAGGGAGTCGCCGAGGGACGCTTGCGTCGTCGGGTCGGCACCTGGCGTCATCCGGTCAGGCACGTGGGTACTCCGAAGTATGGGGTGGGATCTCCACGCATGGTAGCCGAAACGGTTTTCGTTCGGTGCCGGACGGACGACGCCTGTGGACGAGCGCCGCGCCGGCCGCCACCGCGACCGCGGCACACCTCGGACCGGCACCCCCCGCGGAACTCCGGCAGGGCTTCCCCCGGCAGTCCGCGTGCGGTCCCGCCGGGGCCGTTCCCCGTCGGCCGCACGCGGTGCGGCCGTCCGGACGCGGACGGCCGCACCGCGTTCAGCGCTCCCCCGGGCGGCCGTCCCCGGAGCCGCCGCCCTCGGGGCCGTCCTCCGGTCCCCGCGGGCGCGGCGAGGACTCCGCCGGGTCGGCCGGGGCGGTCCCCTCGCTCCGGTCCACGTCCTCGGGCAGCGCCCCGGCGGGGTCGCCCCAGCACTCGACGTTGCGCAGGTCGGGCATCTTGGACAGCGTGAACTGCGGGTCGAGCCCGTTGCGGTACTGGCGGCTGTAGTCGGCCAGCAGGCGGAAGGCCACGGCCGACAGCGGGGCGATCGCCAGCAGGTTGATGGTGGCCATCACGCCCATCGACACGTCCGCCAGGCTCCAGACGACGGTCAGCGGCGCGATGCTGCCGATGAACACCGCCGCCAGGACGGCCCAGCGGAAGTAGGTCATGTACCGGGCGTCGGCGGCGAGGAACATCAGGTTGGACTCGCCGTAGTAGTAGTTGCCCAGGATCGACGTGAAGGCGAGCAGGAACAGGATGACGGTCAGCGCGTGGATCGACCAGTCGCCCAGGCTGCCCTGGAGCGCGGTCTGGGTGACCTCGGCGCCGCCCCCGGTCCCGTACTCCGGCTCGCCGATCAGGACGATGAACGCCGTCACCGAGCAGATCAGCAGGGTGTCGAAGTACACGCCCAGGCACTGGACCAGCCCCTGCTTGGCCGGGTGGGAGACCGAGGCGGTGGCCCCGGCGTTGGGGGCCGAGCCCAGCCCGGCCTCGTTGGAGAACATGCCGCGGCGCATGCCCTGCACGATGGCGGCGCCCACGCCGCCGGAGACGAACTCGCGGACCCCGAAGGCGGAGGCGAAGATGTCGCCGATGACCCTGGGCACCTCGCCGATGTTGAGGACCACCACGGCCAGACCGAGCAGGATGTAGGCCACGGCCATCAGCGGGACGAGCGCCTGGGCCACGTGGGCGATGCGGCGGACGCCACCGAAGATCACCAGTGCCACCAGCGCGGTGAGGAGGATCCCGACCACCACCGCGAGGAGGAGTCCCCCGCCCAGTCCGAACGCGTCCGAGGACGTGCCCACCGCGCCGGAGATGCTGTTGGCCTGGACGGAGTTGAACACCAGCGAGAACGTCACGGTGATGACGACGGCGAACAGGGCGCCCATCCACCGCTGGCCCAGACCGTGCAGCATGTAGTAGGCGGGACCGCCCCGGAACCCGGTCGCGGTCCGCACCTTGTACAGCTGGGCGAGGGTCGACTCGACGAACGCCGCCGACCCCAGGACCGTCGCCATCAGCCACATCCAGAAGATCGCCCCGGGACCGCCGAGGACGATCGCGGTGGCCACGCCCACGATGTTGCCGGTGCCCACGCGGGAGGCCGCGGAGATCGCGAAGGCCTGGAACGAGGAGATCTCCCGCATCCCGTCGGGGGCCACGCCGGGAGCTCCGCGGATGACGCGGAACATCTCGGGCAGCAGCCGGATCTGCACCACGCCCGACCGGATCGTGAAGTAGACGGCCAGGATGATCAGGAGCGGGATGAGGAAATAGCTCCAGAAGAAGTCGTTCACGGCGACGATGGCGTCGTTGAGGACGTTCACGCGTTCCCCTTCAAGGCGACGAGGTCACCCCTGCGCTGGTGAGGGGCCGTTCCGTCACTGTCCACGCCGCTTCGGGAAGCGCGCCGCCCGGACACGCGAAAAGCCGGTAAAAGGAGGTAAAGGACGTTTCGCGCGATCCGGCGCGCGGAACTCCCCGCGCGGGCGCGCGCCGCCGGTCATCCGAACCGCACACATGTCGACGGGTCGCCGTGTGGGGACCTCCACCATGGCCAGCCGAATGTGATCTGCCTAACGTTCGGCACATGGAACCGAACACCTCCCCTGCCCCCGCCCCCGAACAGCCGCGGACACCGTTCGTGCGCGTGGTGACCGCCAGCCTGATCGGCACGACGATCGAGTGGTACGACTTCTTCCTGTACGGCGCCGCCGCGGCGCTCGTGTTCAACCACGTCTTCTTCCCGGACTCCGACCCGCTGGTCGGCACGATGCTGGCGTTCACCACGTACTCCGTCGGGTTCGTCGCCCGCCCCCTCGGAGGCCTGGTCTTCGGCCACTACGGCGACCGGATCGGACGCAAGCGGCTGTTGGTCATCAGCCTGCTGATGATGGGCGGCGCCACGTTCGCGATCGGCCTGCTGCCCACCTACGCCGCGGTGGGCGTGGCCGCGCCGCTGCTGCTGACGCTGCTGCGCGTCGTCCAGGGCTTCGCGCTGGGCGGCGAGTGGGGCGGCGCCGTCCTGCTGGTCTCGGAGCACGGCAAGCCGAGCCACCGCGGGTTCTGGGCCTCCTGGCCGCAGGCGGGGGCGCCCGGCGGCAACCTGCTGGCCACCGCCGTCCTGGCGGTGCTGGCGGTCGTGATGACCGACGACGCCTTCCTCGACTGGGGCTGGCGGATCCCGTTCCTGCTCTCGGGCGTCCTGGTGCTGGTGGGGCTGTGGATCCGCCTCGCGGTCACCGAGTCCCCCGTGTTCCGCCAGGCGCGGGAGCGCGCCGAGCGGACGGGTCGGCCCGAGCGCGCGCCCATCGTCGGCGTGCTGAGGGACCACTGGCGCGAGGCGCTGATCGCCATGGGCGTGCGCATGGCCGAGAACGTCTCGTACTACATCGTCACCGCGTTCATCCTCGTCTACGCCACCCAGCAGGCGGGACTGCCCAACGGGCAGGTCCTCAACGCCGTCCTGGTCGCCTCGGCCGTGCACCTGGTGACCATCCCGGCCTGGGGCGCGCTGTCGGACCGGATCGGACGGCGCCCGGTGACCGCCGTCGGCGCGGCGGGCGTCGCCGTGTGGGGCTTCGCCTTCTTCCCGCTCATCGACATCGGCGCGTTCTGGTCGGTGGCACTCGCGGCCACCGTCGGCCTGGTCCTGCACGGCGCCATGTACGGCCCGCAGGCGGCCTTCTTCTCCGAACTGTTCAGCACGCGGGTGCGCTACTCCGGCGCGTCCGTGGGGTACCAGCTGGCGTCCATCGTGGCGGGCGGCCTGGCGCCGCTGATCGCGACCGCGCTGCTGGCCTCGTTCGGCACAGCGACGCCGGTCGCGCTGTACATGGCCGGGATGGCGGTGCTGACCCTGGTCGCGGTGGCGGTCGCCAAGGAGACGCGGGGCCGGGACCTGAGCGAGGTCTCCGCCGTCGCCGACCGGACTGTCCGAGAGTAGTCACCGACCCCGGTAACAGCACTCGGGCCCGGCGAGAGATCGCCGGGCCCGAGTGTGTCGTTCCATGGGCGGCCTCGGCCGCCCGGGGTGGATCAGCGCTGCGGCGCCGAGTCGAAGCGGCTGCCGCCGCTCCGGTTGCCGCCGCGGTAACCGCCGCCACCGCGGGTGTCGCCACCCCGGTAGCCGCCGCCGCTGCCACCCCGGTAGCCGCCGCCACCGCCGCTGCCGCGACGCTCGCCGCGGTATCCGCCCTCGCTGCGGAAGCCGCCTTCGCCGCCGCCTTCGGAGCGCTCACCGCGGTATCCGCCCTCACCGCGGTCGTTGCGGGGACGGTCGCCGCGGTATCCACCGCGGAATCCGCCACCGCCACCGCCGCCGCGGTAGCCGCCACCGCCGCCACCGCGGTACCCGCCCCGGCGGGGACCGCCGCGGCCGCGGCGCTCGCGCACCGGCTCCGGCGGCTCGATCCACGGCTCCCAGGACGGCTCCTTGGCTCCGGTCACCTCGGAGAGGAGCTCGTCACCCGGGTTGACCAGGTGCTGCTTGGCGTCGACGCCGGCGTCGCTGAGCAGGCGGCGGGCCATGCGGCGCTGGTTGGGCGCCACCAGGGAGACGACCGTGCCCGCCAGCCCGGCGCGCGCGGTACGGCCGCCGCGGTGCAGGTAGTCCTTGTGTCCGGTCGGCAGGTCGATGTTGACCACCATGTCGATACCGTCGACGTGGATGCCGCGAGCGGCGACGTCGGTGGCGACCAGGGCCTGGATCTTGCCTTCCTTGAACTTGGCGAGGGTGCGCGTACGCACGCTCTGCGTCTTGCCGCCGTGCAGCGAGGCGCAGGGCACACCGGCCTGGATCAGCTGCTCGCTGATCGTGTCGGCGCGGTACTTGCTGCGCACGAACAGGATCGTGCGGCCCTCGCGCGCGGCGATGAGGGTCACGATCTTGTTCTTGTCGCGGGGCAGCACCTTGAGCAGGTGGTGCTCCATCGCGGTGACCTGCGAGACCGGCGGGTCCACGGAGTGGGTCTGCGGGTCGTTCATGTACCGGCGCACCAGCTTGTCGACGTCGCCGTCGAGGGTGGCCGAGAACAGCAGGGTCTGACCGCCAGGCGTCACCTGGTCGAGGAGCTCGCTGACCTGCGGCATGAAGCCCATGTCGCACATCTGGTCGGCCTCGTCCAGCACCGAGATCTCCACGTCGCCCAGGTCGCAGGCGCCCTGCTCGATCAGGTCGGTGAGACGGCCCGGGGTGGCGACGAGGACGTCGACACCGCGGCGCAGTTCGTTGATCTGGCGGGTGTAGGAGCTTCCTCCGACGACGTCGCCGACGCGCACGCCGAGCACGCGGGAGTACTGTCGCAGGGCGTCGCGCACCTGGTGCGCGAGCTCGCGGGTGGGCACCAGGATCAGGGCCCGGGGGCGGTTCGCGGAGGCGCGGCGCTCGGCGCAGCGCATCAGGACCGGCAAACCGAAGGCCAGGGTCTTGCCGGATCCGGTACGGCCGCAGCCGAGGACGTCGCGGCCCTCGATGGCGTCCGGGATCGTGGCTGCCTGGATCGGGAACGGGGTGGTCACACCGTTCTTCGCCAGCTCGTCGACGATGTCCTGGGGAAGCCCGAGGCTGTCGAAAGCAGGCATTACGGCAGTGTCCGTCAAGTGACGTGTACCTTCCTCATCGTTTGGCGGCGTTTCGAGGAAGGCTCCACACGGCCTCGGAGGACCCAGCGAAGAAATCACACAAACGCGCCTGATCACACGCGGATGCGGCCCCTACCTGAGTGGGGCTTCTGCACTCCTTGGGTTCAAGAGTGGCGTCGACGGAATCGACACATTCTCCGCGTCTTGTGCGGCCCGGCGCGCTCGGATGCGCGCGGCATTCATCGACCGCTTGGTGAAGCGTACTAGAGATCGCTCCGGATCGGGGACGGGATGGGTGATTTTCCCCGGTGATACGAGTCTCCCCCAGCCCGTCCCACGGGCGTCGCAGCGCCGGTCAGCCCTGTCCCGCGGCCATGCCGGCGGCCAGCGCGGTGAGCCTGCCGACCTGGGCGCGCCGCTCGGCGGCGACCTGCTCTTCGAGCGTGTTGTCCGGGGCCTGCCGGAGCAGGGCCTTGGTGGCGGTGGCGGCGTCGCGGTCGGTGGCGAGCACGGCGGCGACCGCGTCGTCCACCGCGCCGGGAAGCTGGTCGGCGGGGACCACCAGCTCGGCGAGTCCGAGGTCGCGGGCCTCCTCCGCGCCGACGCGGCGGGCGGTCAGGCAGATCTCGACGGCGCGGTGGACGCCGACGATGTCCACCAGGGGCTTGGTCCCGGTGAGGTCGGGGACCAGGCCGAGCGCGGGCTCCTTCATGCAGAACCTGGCGTCGTCGGCCAGGATCCGCAGGTCACAGGAGAGCGCGAGCTGGAAGCCGGCCCCGATGGCGTGGCCGCGCACGGCGGCGATCGTCACCAGGTCGGGGCGGCGCAGCCACAGGAACCCCTCCTGGAGCTCGGCGATGTAGCCCTCCAGGTCGGCCGGGTCGGCCGAGCCGTCGGCGAGGCCCGCGACGATGGAGCGCTCGCCGTCGACTCCCTCGGGCGTGAACATGTTGAGGTCGATCCCGGCGGAGAAGATGTCGCCCTCACCGGAGATCACCACGATTCGGACATCCGCGGGGAGGGTCCGGCCGATGTGGGCCAGCGTCGTCCAGGTCCGTCCGGTCATCGCGTTGCGCCGCTCGGGACGGCTGATGGTGATCCGCGCGACCTGTCCCTCCACCGCGAGCCTGAGCCCGGCGCGGGTGAGCTCGTCCTCGGTGGGCGGGGTGCCGGACGCGTTCGACGCCTGTGCCATGTCTTCCTCCGTCGTGTTCGGTGTCACCCCCGAGATTACTCGCCGGTAACTCCATCGGCCCACCCGCCACCGGCCCGGAGCGCTACGCGCGAGAAGGGCCACCCTCAACGGACGGCCTGCGGCCGCGGTTATGCCCGCCCGTCACCCGCCACCGGCCCGTGCGGCCGCGGTTATGCCCGCCCGTCACCCGCCACCGGCCCGGAGCGCTACGCGCGAGAGGGGCCACCCTCAACGGACGGCCTGCGGCCGCGGTTATGCCCTGCGGGTGGCGCCGCCCCGGCCGCGCAGTTCCGCGCCCGCCTCGCTCAGCAGCCGGTGGACGAAGCCGTAGGAGCGGCCGGTGGCGTCGGCCAGCACCCGGATGCTCTCGCCCGCGTCGTAGCGGCGCTTGAGCTGCGCCGCGAGTTCGGCCCGGTCCTCACCCGACAGCCGGATCCCCTTCTTCGCACCGTTGGTCACTGGGCCCTCCTCGTCTCGGGTCAACCCTGTCCGGAACAGTCACATGATCGGGCATGCTCCCCGCCGTCCGCCACATCCGGCGGACGCGGCACGCGGCCCGGCTTCGGGAGACCGGTTTTCGGAACGGCACGATCTCCGACCGCAAAGAAGGGGAGTGGACCTCCCGGGGTTCCGGGCGTCCACTCCCCCGCGGTCGCGTCGCGCGGATCAGGCCAGCGCGATGAGGTCCTCGAACTCGGCGTTCCACACGTCCTCGACACCGTCGGGCAGCATGATGACCCGCTCGGGCTGGAGCGCGGTGACCGCGCCCTCGTCGTGTGTCACCAGCACGATCGCGCCCTTGTAGTTGCGCAGCGCCGCGAGGATCTCCTCACGGCTGGCCGGGTCCAGGTTGTTGGTGGGCTCGTCCAGGAGCAGCACGTTCGCGCTGGAGACGACCAGGGTGGCCAGCGCCAGCCGGGTCTTCTCACCGCCGGAGAGCACCCCCGCCGGCTTGTCGACGTCGTCGCCGGTGAACAGGAACGAGCCGAGCGTGCGTCGGGCCTCGACCTCGGGCAGGTCGGGCGCGGCGCTCATCATGTTCTCCAGCACCGTGCGGGACACGTCCAGCGTCTCGTGCTCCTGGGCGTAGTAGCCGAGCTTGAGCCCGTGCCCGGGTACGACACGGCCGGTGTCGGGCTTCTCCACCTGGCCGAGCAGCCGCAGGAGCGTGGTCTTGCCGGCCCCGTTGAGGCCGAGGATGACCACGCGGCTGCCCCGGTCGATGGCCAGGTCCACCCCCGCGAAGATCTCCAGGGAGCCGTAGGACTTCGACAGGCCCTCCGCCATCAGCGGGGTGCGCCCGCTCGGCGCCGGGTCGGGGAAGCGCAGCTTGGCCACCTTGTCGGACTTGCGCACGCCCTGCACGCCGTCCAGCAGTTTGTCGGCGCGGTTGAGCATCTGCTGGGCGGCCCGCGCCTTGGAGGCCTTGGCCCGGAAGCGGTCCGCCTGCTTGCGCAGGGTGTCGGCCTGCTTCTCCGCGTTGGCCAGCTCGCGGCGGCGGCGCCGCTCGTCGGCCTCGCGCTGGGTCAGGTACTGCTTCCAGCCCATGTTGTAGATGTCGATGGCGCTGCGGTTGGCGTCGAGGTAGAACACCTTGTTGACCACGTGCTCGACCAGTTCCACGTCGTGGCTGATCACGATGAGCCCGCCCTGGTGCGACTTGAGGAAGTCGCGCAGCCAGACGATGGAGTCGGCGTCCAGGTGGTTGGTCGGCTCGTCCAGCAGCAGCGTGTCGGCACCGCTGAACAGGATGCGCGCCAGCTCGATCCGGCGGCGCTGGCCACCGGAGAGGGTGCTCAGCGGCTGGGAGAGCACGTTGTCCGGCAGGCCCAGGCTGGAGGCGATGGCCGCGGCCTCGGACTCGGCGGCGTAGCCGCCCAGCACGTGCAGCCGCTCCTCCCAGCGGGCGTAGGCGCGCACGCCCTTGTTGCGGGTCTTCTCGTGGTCGCTGGCCATCTTCTTCTCGGCCTCGCGCAGCCCGTTCAGGGCCTCGTCGATGCCGCGTGCCGAGAGCACCCGGTCCTTGGCGATGACGTCGAGGTCGCCGGTCCGCGGGTCCTGGGGCAGGTAGCCGATGGTTCCGGAGGAGGTGACGGTGCCGTCGGTGGGCACACCCTCTCCGGCCAGCACCTTGGTCATCGTGGTCTTGCCCGCTCCGTTGCGGCCGACCAGGCCGATCCGGTCACCGGCGGCGACCCGGAAGGAGGTCGGCTCCAGCAGGAGTCGAGGTCCCACGCGCAGTTCGAGGTCGGTGGCGATCAGCATGACAGGGGCTTCCTAGAGGTGGAGTGCGGGTGTGGTCGCGGCGACGGCGCCCGGACACGGACGGACAGGAGGTCCGGTGGGAGCGGGAGGGGCGTCGGGCGGCCGACCGACCCAGCCTAACGGCACGGGACGCGGTCCGGCCAAGCGCGGGAGCGCCGGAGAACGCGGTGCCCGCCCTGGTGCCCGCCCTCCGACCCAACGGAAGGCGGGCGCCGGTCATTCCCCGGGGCGCGGGGCCTCAGTCCTCGTCGGCCGCCTTGTCCCCGTCGGAACGGCGTTCGGCGGGTTCCGTGGCGGGCGTCGGGATCCCGTCGGTCGCGGGCGGCTCCTCGTGGTGCGCGGGCGGGCGGTTGCGCAGCAGCGCGGCGAGCACCGCAGCGATGGGGGTGGCCAGGAACAGCCCGGGGATCCCGCCGACGATGCCGCCGACGGTCAGGGCGATCAGGACCACCGCCGAGGGCAGTTCGAGGGCGTGGCCGTAGATGCGCGGCGCGAAGACGTTGCTCTCCAGCTGCTGGACGACCACCACCACGGCCACCACGATCGCGGCCACGACCCAGCCCTCGGTCACGAACGCGACCATGGCGGCGAGGAGCCCGGTGAGGAACGCGCCGATGATCGGCAGGAAGGCACCGACGAAGGTGAGGACGATCAGCGGGATCGCCAGGTTGGTGTCGATGAGGATCACCAGGGCGATGCCGATGCCCACGGCGTCGAAGAGGCCGACCATGGCCACCCCGCGCACGTAGCGGCCCATCACGCCGTAGGAGACGTTCCCGGCGTGGATCAGGCCGGGGCGGGACCTGGGCGGCAGCAGGGTGGCGATCCAGTCCATGAGCTCGTCGCCCGAGTGCACGAAGTACACGGTGAGGGCGATGATGAGGACGATGCCGAGCAGCACGCGGAACACGGCGGTCGTGGCGGTCCACGCGCCGCCCAGGAGCTGGTCGGTGTTCTCCGTGATGAGGCCCTGGGCCTGGGCCCACGCGCTGTTGATGGCCTCGGTGATGAGGGCGGGGTCGAGCCCGAAGGGCACTTCGAGGTTCTGCAGCTCGACGACCGCGTCCGTGACGCTGTCGACCAGGGGTCCGAAGCCGTTGACCGCCGGACCGACGATCATCGTGATGACGCCGCTGAAGACCAGCAGGCCGACGAGGATGCTGATCGCCGTCGACGGTCCCCGGCCGAATCCGCGCCGGTTGATCGGGTTGGGCCGGCGCAGCCAGTTGGCCATCGGCATCAGCAGCGCGGTGAGGAAGACCGCGATGATCACCGGCAGGGTGACCACCGAGAGGTAGGTCAGCGCGTAGACGAGCAGGCCCGCGACCACACCGATGATGAGCATGCGCCAGGCCACGTCGCTGATGCTGCGCAGCAGGTCGCCGGCCCCCATGTCGTCGTTCGCCTCGGAGGCCGCCGGGTCGGGCTCCGCCTCGGGGCCCGCGTAGTCCTCCGCGAGTTCCTCGGCACGGGCCGCGAGGCGCTCGGCCCGGGCCCTGCGGGCGGCGATCCACTTGTTCAGGAGCGCCCACACTCCCGGCCGCTGGGCTTGCACATGGACTCCATTCTCTGGGGTGGCGTGAGGGACCGTCGGGTCGCGACGGATGTGGCGACCACCGGATGGGGAGATCCCCGAACGCTACACCTGGTTCTCCCGGTGCGGCAGGGGGATCGCCCATTCAGAACTGCCAGGGCTCCCGCATCTGCCCGCTGTGCACGATCTCGTTGCCGAAGGGCGCCAGGGCGACGGGGATCATCTTCAGCGAGGCCCAGGCCATGGGGATGCCGATGATCGTGATCGCCAGGCCGATGGCGGTGGCGATGTGTCCGAGCGTCAGCCACCATCCGGCGACGATCACCCAGATGACGTTGAGGACCGTGCTGCCCCCGCCGGCTTCCGGCTTGCGGACCATCTCGCGGCCGAAGGGCCAGAGCGCGTAGCTCGCCATGCGGAAGGAGGCGATGCCGAAGGGAATGGTGACGATGAGGACGCAGCAGATGATTCCGGCGAAGACATAGCCGACCGCCAGCCAGAATCCGGCCACGAACAGCCAGATGATGTTGAGGATGAGCCGCAGGAGGGCCACGGTGATCCGACTCCTTGTTCAGGTGCGGGGGTACGGCCGCTCGTGGGCCGCACTCGTGTTCTACCGTCTGTGACGCCCGCGCACCACGACCTGTTGCGCCCGGTGACCCTGGTCGTTCCCCTAAGGGGCGCCGTTGTTCCTGCCCATGCGAGGGTCGGCCCGTTCGACCGCGGGGGACCCGCGCCGCCGCGCGCGGCGTGTCGGATGGGGCGGAAGCGGACACCCGGGCCCGCGGGGGACGCCGCCGTCACACCGGGCGGTCACTGCGCAGGGTGAGGACATACGGTCACACCGAATCTCGGAACTCTGAGTAGACCGCAATGTGACCCGGGCATCAGGAGAACCCCCTAGGCAGGAGGGTCTTCGCACCATACGATGTGCTGTGTCCTTCACAAGGCACCAGATCTTGGGATTTGCGACAAACTCGGGCAAACGACCGAAGACCAGTCAACGGACATCAGGTTTCGGTAACGGTTGGGCGAGTAATTTCCCTACCCCCCGTGCATGATCGGGAGTGGGGATGGCATGATTACGTACCGGCTCGGACGGAGGCCGTCACCGCCTCCGCCGCCGTTCGTGTGAGAGCACTCCGATACAGGCGGTCAGCGCCGCCGCGGGGTCTCGTGCTTCTCGTGGTCTCAGCCACACCGGGGAACATCGCCACCACCGCGCGGCGTTTGCGTCGTGCGGAGTGACTCACGCCGCATGACCAACTTTTGGTGACTGAAGCTTTTTCCGACAGCTTACTAGTGATTTCAGTAGAGGTGGTTCAAGCATGTCTCAGGTACGTCGGCAGGCCGCGCTGCGCCCCCGCCCGAGCTGGGGGTGGCAGGATGCCGCCGCGTGCCGGGGCGAGGACCTTGTGCTCTTCTTCGGCCCGGACGGCGAACGCCAGCCGGAGCGGGAGATCCGTGAACGCAAGGCCAAGGAGATCTGTGCCGCCTGCCCGGTGCGAACCGACTGCCTGGACTACGCGATCTCGCGTCCGGAGAAGTACGGCACGTGGGGCGGCCTGAACGAGGACGAGCGCGCTTCGGAGCGTCGTCGCCGTATGCGCCGCGCCAACGCCGCCTGACCGCGCGAGGCTCCCGAGTCCGGCACGGCTGATCTCCCCCGGTGGCCCCGGCCCCCGTCATGACCCGCGGCGCCCCGACGTTCCACGTCGAGGGCGCCGCGGGTTTTCGCATGCCCTTCCTCAGTCCGAGCGGGGCGCCAGGTGCTGGTCGAACCAGTCGAGTGCCTCCACCGCCGTGTGCCGCCACTCCTGCGCGCCCTGGAGCAGCTGTTCCGCCCCGGAGACCACCCGCAGGTCGGTCTGCGCGCTCATCCTGCCGCGCGCCCACTCGCTGAGCTCCCGCACGAAGGAGTCGCGGCTCTCCAACAGGATGAGGGCCGGAGCGCGCACCCGCGGCAGACTCGGCTCAGCGAGGTCGATCCGGCCGCCGTACACCACGACCGCGCCCAGGTCCTGTGGACGCTCAGCGGCGGTGACCAGGGCCGCGGGGGCCGCCGCCCCCGCGCCGAACACCCCCAGGGGCTCGGTGGCCGCGTCGGTGGCCCGGCGCAGCCAGGTGACCGCGGCGCTGAGCCGCTCCCCCATCGTCCGGGCGTCGTCGCCGTCGGCCCCGGCCGAGGAGTCCGTCCACAAATCCAGCAGCAGCGTCGCGTAGCCGGCGCGCTGGAAGACCGAGGCGGCGGCGCGCCAGCGGGGATCGGTGCGCCCCTCCCCGAAGGCCATCACGACGGCGCCGCGCAGCGCGGTCGGCATGGTCAGGTCACCGTCGAGGTAGACCTGCCCGGCCCTGATCCGGACCGCGCGGGCGGTGTTCTCCTCGGGCCGCACCCGGCCGCGTTCGGCGAGGATCGCGGTGACGTGGCCGTCGGAGAGCTGGCCGAAGTCCCGGTACCACTCCCCCACCGCGTGGAAGTTGTCGGGCACGCTGAGCACCACCAGGGCGTCGGCCTCCTCGCGCAGCATCTCCACCGCCTCCGGGGAGGCCACGGGAACGGCCAGGACCACCTGGGACGGACCGGCCTGGCGCACCATGCGCAGTGCGGCCCGCGCGGTGCCCCCGGTGGCGACGCCGTCGTCCACCACCACGCAGTCGCGCCCGGCGATGCGCGGTGCCGGACCGTCTCCCCGGTACACGCGGCGGCGGCGGTCGAGTTCGACGCGTTCGGCCGCCACGGTCTCGTCCAGCGCCTGGCGCGGGATGCGCAGCCTGGCCAGGGCCTGGTCGTCGAACAGGACGTGCCCGTCCTCGGAGATCGCGCCGACGCCGGTCTCGGGCCGGCCGGGCAGGCCGATCTTGCGGACCACGAGCACGTCGAAGTCGGCGTCCAGCCTCCGGGCGAGTTCGGCGCCGACCGGAACGCCCCCGCGGGGCAGGGCCAGCACGATGGGGTCCTCGACCGCGTAGGCGCGCACGCGCTCCGCCAGGCGGCGGCCCGCCTCGGCGCGGTCGGTGAAGGGCAGCGACACGGGTACCGGATTCATAGTCTCGCCGGCGCCGGACCTCCTCGGAAAGCCTGGCGCCGCTCCTCTCGGCGTCTCGTGTTGAGCCGTTGGAAAGTGGTACCGGCATACCCCGCGCCGCGACCGTTCCAACCCCGCCCGGCGGCAAAAAGGACGCGCTCAGGTCGCCCGTGCGCCGTTCCGCAGCGCCGCCATGAGGAGTGCGTCGTGCCTGCGGCCCTCCCAGAGCAGGGCGTCGCGCATGCGGCCCTCGACCGCGAAGCCGCAGGAGCGGTAGACCGCGATGGCACGCATGTTGAAGGCGTAGACGTACAGCCAGACCCGGTGCAGCCCGATCTTGTCGAAGGCGTAGTCCAGGACGAGTTCGGTGGCCTCCCTCCCCAGGCCCTGGCCGGCGAACTCGATCGCCGACAGGGCGATGCGGTATCCGGCGCTCTCGTTCTCCGGCGCCACCGAGTAGACCGACAGCTCGCCGAGGTAGCGGTGGTCGCCGGGCGCGGTGATGGCCATGTCCATCCGGTCCGTGCGGCCGGACCTGCTCCCGCACCACTCCCTGGCCTGCGCGTAGGTCAGGTGCCGATGGGTGCCGGTGAGTCTGCGGACCTCCTCGTCGAGGCTGGCCGCGAAGTAGGCCTCCGTGTGCTCCGCGGCCAGGGGCACCAGGCGGACGCTCCTCCCGGACAGGGTCGGTGTGTCTCGCAGAGCGCTCATGTTGATCATGTGTGATCTTCCGGTTCCGTCCGGGAGCCGTGGCTGGCACGTCCCCGGAGTCGGGCGTCGGCGGGCAGGGGCGGAGCGCGCCGGGAGCGGGAGCGGACCGTCGGGGCGCGGACCGGGTCGGGGTCACGGACCGGGTCGGGTCTGTCGGAAGGGAGGGCCGGGCGGAGGGAGGCTGCGCCGGAGGCGTCCGCGGAGGGTGGCGGTGGGTGGTGGGCGGGAGGACGACTGCGGCAGACCCCCTATGTAAATCGGCCGGGGACCCGATGGCAAGCCCCGCCGCACACGGCGGGATGTTCCGGTGTCCGCTTCCGGGCGGAATGGATAGCATCTGCGCGCAACGACGACGCCCCTGGAGCCGCCTTGAGCAGTACGACCGACATGACCGCCACGCCGCCCCCCGAGGCGCGCAGGGCCAGGGTCGCCGTCTCCACCCTCTTCTTCGTCAACGGGTTCACCTACACCAACGCCGTCCCGTGGCTCCCGGTCATCAAGTCCTCCCTGGGCCTGTCCAACACGGAACTGGGGCTGGCGATCGCGGCGATGCCCACGGGGGCCATCCTGACCGGGATGCTGGCGGGCCCGCTGATCCACTGGTTCGGCAGCGGCCGCACGGCGGTGGGGACGAGCCTGCTGTCCCTGGGAGCGCTTCCGTTCATCGCCCTGGCGCAGAACTGGTGGATGCTGGCGGCCGCCCTGTTCGTCCTGGGCAGCGCCGACGCCTGGACCGACTCCGCGCAGAACTCGCACGGACTGCGGGTCCAGCGGCGCTACCGGCGCACCATCATCAACACCTTCCACGCGGTGTGGAGCCTGGCCGCGGTCGCCGGCGGCCTCCTGGGCGCGGCGATGGCCGGTTCGGGGGTGCCGATCCTGTGGCACCTGGGCGGGGTCGCCGTCGTGCTGCTGGGCGTGAACCTCGTGGCGAGCCGCATGCTGCTGCCCGGCCCGGAGAACAGCGAGCGCGGGGACGGCACGAACGGGCACGACGGGCAGCGGCAGCGGATGCCGGTACGCGGCGTCGTCCTGCTGCTCATGCTCGCGGTGCTGCTGATGTTCGCGGGAGGGATCGAGGACTCGGCCGCCTCCTGGGGCGCGGTGTACATGACCACGGAGCTCGACGCGTCGCTGTTCCTGGCCGCGATGCCGTTCGTGGCGTGCCAGGCGATGATGACCGTGGGGCGGCTCCTGGGCGACCGGGTGACCGACCGGTTCGGCGCGGCCGCGGTGGGCCGCGCCTGCGGCCTGCTGGCGGCCGGCGGCATGGCCTTCGCGCTCCTGCTCCCGCACCCGGTGACGACCGTGATCGGGTTCGGTGTGATGGGTCTGGGCGTGTCCACCCTCTTCCCGCTCACCCTGGCGGCCGCCGGGAACGTCCCGGGGGTCCGCACCGGTGACGGGGTGACCATCGTGGGATGGCTCGGCCGCGCGGGGTTCCTGGCCTTCCCACCGGTGGTGGGCATGATCGCCGACACGCTCTCCCTGGGCACCGCGCTGTGGGTGGTCTCGGCCGGCGGCGTGGCGGCCTTCCTGCTGGCCTCCGCCCTGCGCCCGAGGGAGTGAGAGGCGCGCCGCCCCGCTGACACGAGGAGGGCCCCGGCCGTGGAACGGCCGGGGCCCTGACGCACGCACGGCCCCGGAGGACCGTGCCCGCGGGTACTACGCCACCGGGGACTCGCGGCGGGCGCCGGCCCACAGGGCCAGCACGCCGATCCCGGTCACGACCGCGCCCCCGAGGACGAAGCCCTCGAGGTCGATGCCGGTCGTGGGCAGGGGGCCGTTGTCATCGCCGGCCGTGGTGACCGGTCCCGTGCCGGTGCCGGTGCCGGAGCTGCTCGGTGCCGAGCCCTCCGGAGCGCCGGTGCCCGGGGCCGAGGTGCCAGGAGCCTGGCTCTCGTCACCCGCGTCACCACCGGTGCCGGGGCTGCCCCCGTCACCACCATCGCCGCCCGGGTCGCCGCCCGGGTCACCACCGGGGTCACCGCCCGGGTCACCACCGGGGTCACCGCCCGGGTCACCACCGGGGTCACCGCCCGGGTCACCACCGGGGTCACCGCCCGGGTCTCCACCCGGGTCACCACCCGGGTCGCCGCCCGGGTCACCACCGGGGTCTCCACCCGGGTCACCGCCCGGGTCACCACCCGGATCGCCGCCCGGGTCACCACCGGGGTCACCGCCCGGGTCTCCACCCGGGTCACCGCCCGGGTCACCGCCCGGGTCACCACCGGGGTCACCGCCGGTGTCGCCACCGGGGTCACCGCCCGGGTCTCCACCCGGGTCACCGCCCGGGTCACCGCCCGGGTCACCGCCGGTGTCGCCGCCGGGGTCACCGCCCGGATCGCCGCCCGGGTCACCACCGGTGTCGCCACCCGGGTCACCGGGAAGGTCGAGCGGCACGATGTCGGTGACGGTGTCGAGTGCGCCGTCGACGACCGGAACCACAGGCTGGGCCTGCGTCTCCTGAGCCGCCGCGGGGGTGACCTCATCCGTGGTCGCGTCCACGGTGTCCGCGAACACCGGGCCGACCGAGAATCCCGCCATGAACAGCGCGGAGGCCGTCACGGTGAGGACTCGCTTCTTGGGGGTCATCCCACTCCTTTCTTCTTTCATGGGGATTTCTACTGAGAGGGGATGGCATAGAGGTGGTCGTCGTGGACCACGATGGCGTTGTCGCCCAGGAGTCCTTCGGGCTGCGCCGCGCCCTCGACCAGGTCGGAGGGCATGCCCGAGGTGCTGACCGCCACCGGTGCGCCGTCGAGCCGTCCGAAGACCTGGTCGCCGACGGCGATCTCGGGCACGAAGCCGGGGACCACCGCGGTCTCGCCGGACGAGGGGTCCATGACGACGGGACCGTAGGCGACCACGCGGGTCCCGATCGGTCCGGAGCGGTGGCGCACGTCCTCCAGGTCCGCGGGGTCGATGTCGGCGCCGCCGACCGCGCTGCCGTCCTCGCGGTCGTGGAAGGCCAGGTGGACCCCCTCCCCCTGGAGGGGCTCCCAGCGCACGATCACGTACTCGCGCAGGGCGGTGACGATCGCGTCCATCTCACCGGACTCCCGCGGGCGCCGGGCGTGGACCTCCTCGACGCCGCCGTCGGTGTCGACCCACTGCCACGGCCCGTTCACGACCGCGTTGAGGACGCGTTCCCCGTCGGCCACCAGGGGCGCGGACTCGCCCGGGGACTCGACCTCCACGAGTTCGGCGCCGACGGGCACGAACGCGGTCTCCGCCGTCCGCACCAGCACCGAGTCGCCCACGTACTGGGCGGTGGCGTCCGTCGGCAGAGCCACGCTCGTCGGTTCGCCGCCCTCGACGGGCCAGAACCAGAGGGTGTCGGCCGTCTCCAGGACGACCGCGGTCCCGTCCCCGTACTCCACGAAGCGCGGCGCGTCGAGGAACTCCCCGGCGCCCGCGGGCAGGTCGACCGCCCAGCGGCGCTCGCCGTCGGCGCCGAACAGGTTGAGCCGGTCGTCGGGGTCGGTGTAGGCGAGGAGGTCCTCCTCGCGGCTCACTCCCGGGCGGGTGTCCGGGGCCAGCGGTTCGTCGAAGACCACGGTGTCGTCGAAGCCGGGGGGCGCGGGATGGCCGAGGGCGGCGCCGTCCCCGCCCCCGGTCCCGGCCGCCGTGGAGGAACCGACGAGGAACCGTGTCGCCACGGCGCCCGCACCGACGAGCAGCACCAGGGCCAGCACCGCGGCGGCGGCGATGACCAGGGTCCGGCCCCGGGAGGAGCGGCCCTGGCCCTTCGTCGCCGCAGCCGGCGCAGGCTGCGGCGACGGCTGCGCGGGGGGCGGGGGCGACGCGGCGGCGGGCGCCGCCTCGTCCGCCGCCCGCACCACGCCGTCGGGTGTCGCCAGGAGCAGCCAGTAGCCGTTGGCGTCGCGGGCGTCGACCAGCACCGGCTGCCCGATGCGGGCGGCGTGGCCGGTGGCGACGTCCAGCGCGGCACGGCGCGTCTCCTTGGGGGCGGCACCCGTCACGACCTGGCGCTGCCCCTCGATGACGATCTCCGCGCTGTGCTCGTCAGGGGCGATGACGATGACGGCTGTGGGCCGGGACTGCCCCGGTCGGGACGCCCGGCTCATGGTGCCTCCGAAGGCATGGGGAACGTGGACCTGTTCGTGTACGTGGTGACGGGGGACCTCGGTCAACGGTGGGGTCACCGCTGCCCTGGGGGGTTACCGAGCGGTGGCGTTGGCACACGCGTAGTCAATGCTGTTCGAGATGATACTGACTGACGGACGTGTCGCCTATTCCGGCCAGGGTCGTGACAGGCGACCGCAGACAGGGCGCCATGGGACCGCATATCGGTCGTCCTCCCTCTGACCTCGATGTTCGCTGTCGCCTCGATTCCTCGTCGCCCCCTCCTGCGGGACCCGACGTTGAAGTGGACACATTCCGGGTGCCTATGGTTCACGCCGAAAATGGCCGGATCTGGCCAGGCCCCCGCGGGCTCACCGCGGTCATCGTTCCCGTGGCACCGGCGCGGTCAGCGCCCGTGGTACTCGTCGATCGTGTCGATGACCGCCTGCTCCCGGCGTTCGACGAGGCGGTTGGCCCGCTCGAAGCCGCGGGTGGCGATCTCCGCCCGGGCCGCGGCCGTGCGCGCGGTCGGCCACATCGCGTCGATCTCCGAGTTCAGGCTGGAGCCCGCCAGCACGGCGATCGCCATGACGTACAGCCACGCCAGGATGGCGATGGGCGCGGCCAGCGACCCGTAGATGCTCACCTGGCCGAACGAGGCGTCCAGGTAGGCGCGCAGTCCGGCCGATCCCGCGATGAGCACCACGGTGGCCAGCAGGGCGCCCGGCAGGTGCCGCCACAGCGGGGTGCGCACCGGAACGCTGAGCGCGTAGAGGAAGGTGACCGCGGTGACGGCCAGGAACACCACGATCGGCCAGTAGAAGACGTTGAGCCGCCCCACGGTGACGGGCAGCAGATGGTGGACGAGACCGGGGCCGGCCACGAGGATCGGCAGCACGAGCAGCGCGAAGAGCAGCGCCCCCAGGTAGCCGACGAAGGCCAGGACGCGCTGGCGCAGCCACCCGCGGAGTTCGTCCAGGCCGTAGGAGATGGTGATGGAGCGGATGAACACGTTCATGGCGCGCGAGCCCGACCACAGGGAGACCAGGAAGGTCACCGACAGCAGGCCGCCCTGGACGCCGCCCAGGAAGTCGTCCACGAGGGGCTCCACGACGCTGCCGACCGTCGCCGGCGTCAGGACCCGGGCCGCCAGGTCCAGGATCCACAGCCGGATCTCCTCGACGAGGTCCTCGCCGAGCACGGCGGCGAGCGGCCCCAGCGCCCCGACCAGGCACAGCAGCAGGGCGGGCAGGGAGATCAGGGAGAAGAAGGCGGACTCGGCGGCCAGTCCGACGACGCGGTCCCTGGCGAAGGCCCGGATGGTCCGCGTGGTGAGCAGGAGCGCGTTGTGCGTGCGGGGGTGACCGCGCAGCCACGCGCCGACGGCCCTCCACAGCCCTTCCCAGAATCCCACCACGGGAGAACGCTATCGGCCCCGGGCGCGGCCGTGCGCGCCGCGGCTCCCCCCGGGGGTGACCTGACTCACCCCGCGCGCTCCCGTCTGGACAAAGCGCGGATCCCCGTGACATTCTCAATGCATGATCGCTGCTCTGGACCCCATGCTCTGCGTGCGCCGCCACGTGGACTTCCTTCGGGTCCGTAGTGCCATCTGTTGCAGCGTCGGTTAATCTCGCCGCCTTTTTGACGCACCCGTGATTCAGGTGTGCGCGCGGCCCCGGCGCTCTCCCTTCTTCGATTCCCACTCACGTGGACTCACTCCTGTTCGCCCGGCACGACGACGTGCGGCGCTGGAGCCAGTGGTGCGGGCGCCGGGACCGTGAGCACCCCGCGACCCCATCGGAGACACCCGCGATGCCTCCCTCTTCCGCGCAGCCCGGCAAGTCCGCGACGGCAGCCAAGCCACGGCGCCGCCGTGGCGAGGGCCAGTGGGCCCTCGGCTACCGTGAGCCGCTGAACAAGAACGAGGAGAACAAGAAGAACGACGACGGACTCAACGTCCGCGACCGGATCGTCAACATCTACTCCAAGGCGGGTTTCGACTCCATCGACCCCGCCGACCTTCGCGGGCGCTTCCGCTGGTTCGGCCTCTACACCCAGCGCGCCCCGGGCATCGACGGCGGCAAGACGGCCGTGCTGGAGCCCGAGGAGCTCGACGACCGCTACTTCATGCTGCGCGTGCGCATCGACGGCGGACAGCTCTCGGCGGCGCAGCTGCGCGCGGTCGCGGAGATCTCCCGCGACTACGGGCGCGACACCGCCGACATCACCGACCGCCAGAACGTGCAGTACCACTGGATCCGGGTCGAGGACGTGCCCGCGATCTGGGACAAGCTGGAGTCGGTGGGCCTGTCCACGATGGAGGCCTGCGGCGACACCCCGCGCGTCATCCTGGGCTGTCCGCTGGCCGGCGTGGCCGAGGACGAGGTCCTGGACGCCAGCCCGGAGATCTTCCAGATCAACGAGGACCACATCGGCAGCCCGCTGTTCTCGAACCTGCCGCGCAAGTTCAAGACGTCGATCTCGGGCTGCTCGTCGTACTGCACGAACCACGAGATCAACGACGTGGCCTTCGTCGGGGTGCGCAACGAGGCGGGCGAGGCCGGCTACGACCTGTTCGTCGGCGGCGGCCTGTCCACCAACCCGATGTTCGCCCAGCGTCTGGGCACGTTCGTGCGCCCGGACCAGGTCAGCGAGGTCTGGGCGGGGGTCTGCTCGGTCTTTCGCGACTACGGCTTCCGCCGGCTGCGCACCCGCGCGCGGATCAAGTTCCTCATCAAGGAGTGGGGCGCGGAGGAGTTCCGCCGGGTGCTCCAGGACGAGTACCTGGGCTACGAGCTGCCGGACGGCCCCGCGCCGGAGCTGGACCCGGGTCTGGAGCGCGACCACGTGGGCGTGCACCGCCAGCGCGACGGCAAGTTCTACGTCGGCTTCACGCCCAAGGTCGGGCGGGTCTCGGGCACCACGCTGCTGCGCGTGGCCGAGATCGCCGAGGAGCACGGGTCGGACCGCATCCGCACCACCGCCGACCAGAAGCTCGTGATCCTCGACATCGACGAGGACCGGGTCGACTCCATCACCGCGGCGCTGGAGGCGGAGGACCTCCAGGTCACCCCGAGCACCTTCCGCCGCCAGACGATGGCGTGCACCGGGATCGAGTTCTGCAAGCTGGCGATCGTGGAGACCAAGGGCCGCGCCGCCACGCTCATCGACGAGCTGGAGAAGCGGCTCCCCGACTTCGACGAGCCGCTGACCATCAACGTCAACGGGTGCCCGAACTCCTGCGCCCGCATCCAGGTCGCCGACATCGGCCTCAAGGGCCAGCTGATGATGAACGACCGCGGCGAGCAGGTCGAGGGCTACCAGATCCACCTCGGCGGCGGCATGGGGCTGACCTCGTCCTTCGGCAAGAAGATCCGCGGGCTGAAGACCACCGCGGACGACCTGCCGGACTACGTCGAGCGCGTCCTGCGCCGCTACCAGGCGCAGAAGCAGGACGGCGAGGCGTTCGCGACCTGGGTCGGCCGCGCCGACGACGCCGACCTGACCTGAGCCGTGGCGGGCCCGCGGGCCCGCCACGCCCACCGACGAAGGAAGAGGTGCGCCATGTCCGAGAGGGCCGCGCCCTACTACTGCCCCTACTGCGGTGACGAGGACCTGGTGCCCGAGGAGGGCGCCGCCGTGCAGGGCGAGGGATACCCCTGGGCCTGCCTGTCCTGTGCCCGCGTGTTCCGAGTGAAGTACGTCGGGTTGCGCTCCGCGTCGCTGAGCGCCCCCTCCAGACCGACGGAAGGGAATTCATGAACGCCACGATCACCCCGGTGGGCGGCCCCGAGCTGGCCGAGCGGGCCGCGCGCGAACTGGAGGAGGCCTCCGCCGCCGAGATCATCACCTGGGCCGCGCGGACCTTTCGCGATGGGCTGTGCATGACCTCCTCGATGGCCGACGCCCTCATGGTCGACCTGGCGTCCAGGTCGGTGCCCGGGATCGACGTGATCTTCCTCGACACCGGCTACCACTTCCCCGAGACCATCGGCACCCGCGACGCCGTGGCCTCGGTCTACGACATCAACCTCATCAACGTCGAGCCCGTCCGGACCGTGGCCGAGCAGGACCTGGCCCTGGGCCCGCGCCTGCACGGGCGCGACCCGGCGATCTGCTGCCACCTGCGCAAGGTGGAGCCCCTCCAGCGGGCGCTGGAGCCCTACAGCGCGTGGCTGACGGGCCTGCGCCGCGAGGACTCGGTGACCCGCCGCGACACCCCGGTCGTGCAGTGGGACCGGCGCCGGCGGATGACCAAGGTCAACCCGATCGCGCGGTGGACCCAGGACCAGGTCGACACCTACATGGCCGAGAACGGGGTCATGGTCAACCCCCTGCAGTACGACGGCTTCCCCTCGATCGGCTGCGAGCCGTGCACCCGGCGGGTGGAGCCGGGCGAGGACCCGCGCAGCGGCCGCTGGGCGGGCACCGGCAAGACCGAGTGCGGCATCCACGTCTGACCGCGGGCGGGGGCCTGCGCGCCCCCGCCCTCCCGACGCTGCGACGGAGACGATGAGTACGACCCTGCTGGCCGTGGCCCACGGCAGCGCCGACCCGCGGTCCGCGGCGGCGGTGTCCGCGCTGTTCGAGCGCGTGCGATCCCTGCGCCCGGGCCTGGACGCGCGCGTGTGCTACCTCGACCACACCGCTCCCGGCGCCGAGGAGGCGCTCGCCGACCTCGCGGCGTCCGGCGCGGGCGAGGTCGTCGTCCTGCCGACGCTGCTCACCGCGGCCTTCCACAGCAAGGTGGACCTGCCCGGGGTCCTGGCCGGGGTCCGCGAGCGCAGTCCCTGGCTGCGCGTGCGCTACGCCGACACCCTGGGCCCGCACCCGCTGCTGCTGGAGGCCGTGGAGCGCCGCCTGGCCCAGGCGGGCGCCACCGCGGACCCGGGGACCGCCCTGGTCCTGGCCTCCGCCGGTTCCAGCGACCCCGAGGCCAACGCCACCATCCGGGCGATGGCGCGGCGGCTCGCCGAGCGCGGGCCCTGGCGCGAGGTGGTCGCCGCCTACGCCTCGGCGGCCTCGCCGAGCCCCGGGGAGGCGGTGGCCGACCTGGTCGGCGGCGGTGCCGGGCGGGTGGCCGTGGCCACCTACCTCCTGGCGCCGGGCTTCTTCGCCGACCGGGTGCGCGAGCAGTCGAGGGCGGCCGGGGCCCACACGGTGTCCGAGGCGCTGGGCGACGTCCCGGAGCTGGCCCGCGTCGTGCTGGAGCGCTACGACGCCGCGCTCGCCGGCTCCCTTGCCTCCACCGGCCGCGCGCTCGGACACTAGGGCGTACACGACGATCCAGGGAGGCACTGTTGACGGACGCACGGGGCGGGATCAGGGATCTGCTGCGGGGGCTGCCGGTGTTCGCCGGTCCGACGCCCGCGTTCGACCCGGCCGAGGCGCCGTCCGACCCGGCGGAGCTGTTCGTCGCGTGGTTCGCCGAGGCGGTGGACGCGGGGGTGGACGAGCCGCACGCGATGACGGTGTCCACGGTCGACGACCTGGGGGCGCCCTCCTCACGGGTGGTCATCATGAGGGACTTCACGCCCGAGGGCTGGTGGTTCGCCACCACGACGACCTCGCGCAAGGGCCGTGACCTGGCCGCGAACCCGGCCGTGGCGCTCGGCTTCCACTGGGTGCCCCAGGGGCGCCAGGTCCGCGTGCGCGGCACCGCCGAGCTGGCCAGCGCGCAGGAGTGCGCCGACGACTTCCTCGCCCGCCCCCTGGAGTCCCGGGTCGCGGGGCTGCACGGTCACCAGAGCGAGCCGCTGTCCGACCTCGCCGAGATCGACCGCGCCGCCGACCGGAGCCGCCGGCGCCTGGAGGAGAACCCGGACCTGGTCCCGGACGACTGGGGCCTGTACCTGGTGACCCCCGTCGAGATCGAGTTCTGGCAGGGCGACCCGGACCGGCGCCACACCCGGCTGCTGTACGAGCGCGTCGAGCCGGGCGCGGCCTGGCACCGCACCCTGTTGTGGCCCTGACCCGGCCCTGACCCGGGTCCCGGGCGCGGTAGCTCGGCGGGTCCGGCGGGTCCGGCGGGTCCGGCGGAGCGGCGGGCCCTGTGGCGCGGCGCGCCACGCCCCCAGGCCGGGTGCGCCTCGCGCCTCCCTGGCCAGGGGCGCCCGAACCCGACCGAACCTGATTCGGTTCAGCGGGCCGGGCACGGGTACGATGCGGTCACTCTCCATCCCGGATCCGAAGGACGCGACGATGCCCCCGACGCACGAGGTGTTCAACCAGGCCGCTCCCCTCGGCGACTACGCCGCCGCCGACGACCCCGCCCTGATGGAGGGCCTGCGGCGGGAGGGCGCGGAGTGGGCGGAGCCGGAGGTCCGCGCGGTCGGTGACGCCGCCGGGTCCGAGCGGGTGCGCGCCTGGGGCGAGTCGGCCAACGCCTATCCCCCGGTCCTGCGCACCCACGACCGCTACGGGCACCGGATCGACGAGATCGACTACCAGCCCGCCTACCACGTCCTCATGGACCAGGCCGTCGAGCACGGCATGCACGCCGCGCCCTGGGCCGACGAGCGCCCCGGCGCGCACGTGGCGCGCGCCGCCAAGTTCTTCCTCTGGTCACAGGCCGAGAGCGGGCACGGGTGCCCGCTCTCGATGACCTACGCCGTGGTGCCCGCGCTGCGCCACGCGCCGGCGCTCGCCGAGCAGTACGAACCGCTGCTGACCTCCCGCTCCTACGACTTCGGCCTGCGCGCCCCCCTGGGCAAGCGCGGCCTCATCGCGGGCATGTCGATGACCGAGAAGCAGGGCGGCTCGGACGTGCGCGCCAACACCACCCGGGCGGTGCCCACCTCCGAGGGCCACTACCTCCTCACCGGGCACAAGTGGTTCACCTCCGCCCCGATGAGCGACTTCTTCCTCACGCTGGCCCAGGCGCCCGAGGGACTGAGCTGCTTCCTGGTCCCCCGGGTCCTGCCCGACGGCTCCCGCAACGCGCTCCTCGTCCAGCGGCTCAAGGACAAGCTCGGCAACCACTCCAACGCCTCGGCCGAACTGGAGTACGACGGCGCGGTCGCCCACCTGGTCGGCGAGCCCGGCCGGGGCGTCCCCACCATCATCGAGATGGTCAACTGCACCCGCCTGGACTGCGTGATCGGCTCCGCCTCGGGCATGCGCGCCGCCCTGACGCACGCGCTGCACCACGCCGAGCACCGCGCCGCGTTCGGGCGGACGCTCGTCGACCAGCCACTGATGCGCAACGTCCTGGCCGACCTCGCGCTGGAGTCGGAGGCCGCCACCACCCTCATGACCCGCCTGGCCGGGGCCGTGGACCGCTCGGTGCGCGGCGACGGGGCCGAGACCGCGTTCCGCCGCCTGGGGGTGGCGGTCGGCAAGTTCTGGGTGACCAAGCGCCAGCCCGTGCTCGCCGCGGAGGCGCTGGAGTGCCTGGGCGGGAACGGCTACGTCGAGGAGTCGGGCATGCCGCGGCTCTTCCGCGACTCCCCGCTCAACTCCATCTGGGAGGGCTCGGGCAACGTGGCCGCGCTGGACGTGCTCCGCGCGATGGCCCGCGGCCCGGAGTCGCTGGAGGCCTTCCTCGGCGAGGTGGGCGCCGCCTCCGGCGCGGACGACCACTTCGACGCCGCCCTCAAGCGCCTGCACCAGGTCCTGGGCGACCCGGACGAGGCCCAGTACCGCGCGCGCTCGGTCGTGGAGCTGATGGCCCTCACCCTCCAGGCGTCCCTGCTGCTGCGGCACGCGCCGACGCCGGTGGCCGAGGCCTTCACGCGCACACGGCTGGGGGGCGAGTGGGGCCGGGTGTTCGGCACGCTGCCGCGCGGCGTCGACACCGGCCTCATCCTGGACCGCGCCCGCCCCCGCCGCTGAGCGGGAGCCGCGCCGGGCCTGTCCGCCCAGAGAGAATTCGTGGTTTTCGCCAATCCCGAATACCCCAACAAACCCAGATAATTCCTGTGACATACCACCCTTTTCGCCACTCCTGCGATGATCATCGGCGCTGGTCGGCATACTTCGGTGACGGGAGCGGAAGTAAGTAGTCGTCACCAACGCAACCGCCCGCTTTCGGACGGGTCGTCGGCCGGTGCGCCCCTCCCGGAATCGGGATCGGGGGAGGCGCGTCCGGCCCACGGCCTCCGAGGGCCCCGATACCAAGAGACTGACGACGCCTATGGTGGAAGTCTGGCCAGGTAGTTCCTATCCGCTCGGTGCGACCTACGACGGGTCCGGCACCAATTTCTCCCTCTTCTCCGAGGCGGCCGAACAGGTCGAACTGTGCCTGTTCGACGACGACGGCGAGGAGACCCGTATACCGCTGACCGAATACGACGGATTCGTTTGGCACGGGTACCTCCCGGGTGTCGGCCCGGGACAGCAGTACGGATACAGAGTCCACGGCCCCTACGCACCGGAACAGGGGCTGCGGTGCAATCCGCACAAACTTCTCACCGACCCGTACGCCAAGGCCCTCAACGGCCAACTCACCTGGCACGAGTCGCTGTTCAGCTACCACTTCGCCGATCCCGACCGCAAGAACACCGCCGACAGTGCCCCCTACGTGCCCAAGTGCGTGGTGGTGAGCCCGTTCTTCGACTGGGGCAACGAGTCCCGTCCGCGCACGCCCTACCACGAGACGGTCATCTACGAGGCGCACCTGCGCGGCCTGACCATGCGCCACCCGGGCATCCCCGAGCACCAGCGGGGCACCTACTCGGGCCTGGCGCACCCGGTGATGATCGACTACCTCACCTCGCTCGGGGTGACGGCGGTCGAGCTGATGCCCGTGCACCACTTCGTGCCCGAGCACGCCATGGTGGCGCGCGGACTCACCAACTACTGGGGCTACAACACCCTGGCCTTCCTCGCCCCGCACAGCGGGTACGCGGCGCGGGGCTCGCGCGGCCAGCAGGTCCAGGAGTTCAAGGCGATGGTGAAGTCGCTGCACGAGGCGGGCATCGAGGTGCTCCTGGACGTGGTCTACAACCACACCGCCGAGGGCGACCACATGGGGCCCACGCTGTCGCTTCGGGGCATCGACAACATCGGCTACTACCGGGTCAGCGACGAGGACCAGCGCTACTACCTCGACTACACCGGCTGCGGCAACAGCCTCAACGTCCGCTACCCGCACTCGCTCCAGCTCATCATGGACTCGCTGCGCTACTGGGTCCTGGAGATGCACGTGGACGGGTTCCGCTTCGACCTGGCCTCCGCGCTGGCGCGCGAGTTCCACGACGTGGACCGGCTGAGCACCTTCTTCGACATCGTCCAGCAGGACCCGGTCATCTCGCAGGTCAAGCTGATCGCCGAACCCTGGGACGTGGGGCCCGGCGGCTACCAGGTCGGCAACTTCCCGCCGCTGTGGACGGAGTGGAACGGCAAGTACCGCGACACCGTCCGCGACTTCTGGCGGGGCGAGCCGGTGCTGGGCGAGCTCGCCTCGCGCCTGGCCGGGTCCAGCGACCTCTACCAGAACGACGGCCGCCGCCCGGTGGCCTCGATCAACTTCATCACCTGCCACGACGGCTTCACCCTGGCCGACCTGGTCTCCTACGACCACAAGCACAACGAGGCCAACGGTGAGGACAACCGGGACGGGACCGACGACAACCGGTCCTGGAACCACGGGGTGGAGGGGCCCACCCAGGACCCCGAGATCATCACCCTGAGACGTCGCCAGATGCGCAACTTCCTCACGACCCTGTACCTGTCGCAGGGGGTCGTGATGCTCTCGCACGGCGACGAGGTGGCCCGGTCCCAGGGCGGCAACAACAACGCCTACTGCCAGGACAACGAGATCTCCTGGATCGACTGGAAGGGCGCCGGGCTGGACGGGGAGGAGCCCGACAACGACCTGTTGGACTACGTGCGCACACTGGCGCGGCTGCGCCGGGAGCACCCGGTCTTCCGGCGCAGGAGGTTCTTCCACGGAAGCCCGGTGGAGGGCCCGCGCTCGGGCCGGGACGGCCTGCCCGACATCGCGTGGCTGCGCCCGGACGGCCAACCCATGTCCGGAGCCGACTGGAACGCGGCCGGACGGGCACTGGGCGTGTTCCTCAACGGGGAGGCCATCACCGAGCCGGACCCGCGCGGCCGGGGCATCCGCGACGGCTCCTTCCTGCTGCTGCTCAACAGCGGCGCGCAGGCGGTGGACTTCACGCTGCCCGGCAAGGAGTTCGGGATGGCGTGGGAGACCGTCCTGGACACGGCCGAACCGGACGTGGAGGACCGTCCGACGGTGCCCGCCTCGGGCCCCGTCCGGGTGATCGACCGCGCCCTGCTGCTCCTGCGCAGGGTCTCGCACCGCACGGGCCGGACCGCCCGCCGCGGCTGAGGGGCCGGGCCGTCCGGCCGGGCCCTTCCGCTCCCGGCCGGGCGGCGCGGCTCGCGCCGCACGGGTCACGCGGGAGGGAAGCCCTACCCTTGGTGACCATGTCGTCGAACAACCCGGACCACGCGCCCCTGCGCGCGCTCCTGCCCGCTCCCGGGACCACGGACGTGGACCTGGCCGCCGCCTACGCCTACCCCGTCGGCCTGGACCAGCCCTGGGTGCGCGCCAACATGGTCGCCAGCGCCGACGGCGGCGCCGTCGGGCCCTCCGGGCGCAGCCGCGACCTGTCCTCGGTTCCGGACCGCCGGGTGATGGGCGTCCTGCGCGGGTTGAGCGACGTCGTCCTGGTGGGCGCGGCGACCGCGCGCGCCGAGGGATACGGTCCGGTCCGCGCGCGCCGGTCGTGGGGATCGCTGCGCGCGGGCCGCCCGGACACGCCGCGCGTGGCGGTGGTCTCGCGTTCACTGGAGCTGCCCGAGGCCCTGCTGACGGAGGCGCCGAAGGACGCGCGCACCCTCGTCTTCACCACCTCGCACGCCCCGCCGGACCGGCTGGAGCACGTGCGCGAGCACGCCGACCTGGTCGTCGTCGACGGCGTGTCCGTGGGCCCCGAGCACGTGGTGAACGCCCTGGCCGAGCGCGGGCTGTACCGGGTGCTCACCGAGGGCGGTCCGCACCTGCTGGCGGAGTACGTGGCCGCCGGGCTCCTGGACGAGCTGTGCCTGACCCTGAGCCCGCACCTGCTGGGGTCCGGCGCGCCCCGCATCGTCGCCGGGGGTTCCGGCACACCGGGGGCGCCGGAACGCGCCTCCGTCCAGAGCACACCCGTGCGCATGGCACACCTGTTGGAGGCCGACGGCCACCTGTTCGCGCGTTATCTGCGGTAAACGCTCCCTCACGGGACCCGCGCGCTACAGGTCGATTTCGGCCACCCCCCAATCACGCATGAACCGCCCCGGAATCGGACATACCCGATGTGTGCCTCCGGTGGACAGATCCCCGGCGGGCACACCGCATCGACGGGGCTTACCGGCTTGGCCCCCCGGCCGAGAGGATGAACGTAGTGCCGACGTCCGACAACGGGTCCCCTCCGGTCTACCGAGAGATCGCCGAGGAACTACGCGGACAGATCCGCTCCGGACGGTACGCCGACGGCGACCGCCTCCCCGGTGAGAACTCCCTCATGGAGCGTCATGGTGTCGCGCGGGCGACGGCACGGCAGGCGCTCTCCGTCCTGATCAATGAGGGCCTGGCCGTGGCCGTGCGCGGCTCCGGCATCTACGTCCGCCTGTTCCGACCGGTACGAAGACACGGGGCCCGCCGCCTGTCCAAGGAGCTGTGGGGCAGCGGGCGGGCGATCTGGCAGACCGACAGCGAGGACCGCGGCTACGAGGTGGACCGCCTGCGCGTGGAGGAGGCGGCCGCCGGGGACCACGTGCGGCGCGCCCTCGGACTGGCCGAGGGCGCGGCGGTGGTGCGGCGGGCCCGGCGCTACCTCGTGGACGGCCGCCCGGTGCAGAGCGCCGTCTCCCATCTGCCCGTCTCCCTGCTCGGCCCGGCGGAGGGCTCCCCCGCGGCCCGCAGGATCAGGGAGCCCGACTCCGGCCCCGGCGGGATCTACGCGCGCCTGGCCGAGCTGGGCCGGGCACCGGCGCGTTTCACCGAGGAGATCCGGGTGCGCATGCCGACCCCCGAGGAGAGCGAGGAGCTGAGCCTGACGCCCGGAACGCCGGTTCTGGAGGTGGCGCGCACCGCCCTGACCGAGCAGAACGTGCCGGTGGAGTTCAACGAGATCACCATGGACGGGTCCGCGTACGTGCTCCAGTACGACTTCGACGCCTGAGTCGGCCGCGCGCACGCCGTACCCGCGCCGTACACACGAGGAGGGGCGCCCGCGGGCGCCCCTCCTTCCGTTTCGGTCGGCTCACACTCGGTCGACTCGATTTCCGTTTTCCGTCCTGACTCGGCCACCACCCCGCTTGGAGGCGAACACCAGATATCCCAGCGGCAGGATCGCCAGCCCGACGGCCAGCGCCCCCGCCGCGGCGAAGAACGGACTCTCCGGCTCGGTCATCGCCCACTGGGCCATCCCGTACCCCAGGAACACCGCCAGAGCCAGGGCGCCGGCGGCGATCGCGCCCGCCAGCACCAGCAGACCGCGATCGGTCCAGGGTTCGGGCCTGGCACGGGCGATCCCCGCCACCGTGGCCCTGGCGCTGAGCTCGGCCGCCCAGCGCACCTCTCCCGCGACCGAGGCCACCCCCGCGGAGGCGGCCCGGGCACGGACCCGGGCTCCCGCGGTGGCCTGGTCCAGCCACCACAGTCCGTATCTGATTCTTCCCACACGCAGTGGTCGGCGCGTCACTCTGAGTGGTTGTTGTGCCGCTACAGCCATGCCACCTGCCTCAGTGCACTTCGACCGCTGACCCTAATTCGTTGCGTACCCTGCACAATCCGCTCCGAACGTTGCGCAAAGTGAAGTTACGGGTATGTGGCCTCTAAGGATGATTTACCTGGCTTCGCGGATATCTGCGCACTTTGTCGCGCTTGGGGCCGTGGCAGCACGCGAGCACGATTCGGGGTAGCGTCTCACCATGGCTGACTCAGTGGATCCGACCCCGGGCACCAGCGGTGGGGCGGCACGCATTCCCCAGACCGACCAGGAGTGGCGCGAACGGCTCAGCGCCCAGGAGTACGCCGTACTCCGCCAGGCGGGTACCGAGCGCGCCTGGACCGGCGACTACGTCGACACCAAGACGGCCGGGGTCTACCGCTGCCGCGGGTGCGGGGCCGAGCTGTTCCGCTCCAGCGAGAAGTTCGACTCCCACTGCGGCTGGCCCAGCTTCTTCGACCCGGCCGACAGCGACGCCGTGACCCTGCACGAGGACACCTCGCTGGGCGCGGTGCGGACCGAGGTGCGGTGCGCCACCTGCGACTCCCACCTGGGCCACGTCTTCCGGGGCGAGGGCTACGCTACTCCCACCAACGCCCGGTACTGCATCAACTCCGTCGCCCTCGACCTGGAGCCGACGGAGTAGGTTGGCATACCATCCAGGTTCCGGGTCACGAGCCACGCCGACCACCGCCCCCGGTGGCCGGCGACGTCTCCGGCGGCCGCGCCACGGCCACGGCCGGATCAGGGATAATCACATGACGTGCGACCGGGTGCCCCCCAGCCCGGGGCGCACGGCGCGGACGGGCGGAAGCACCCGCACGCGCACCCGCCAGACCCGGCAGGCACCGGGTCGACCCCTCACAGCGGTACCCGATGTGCGGGCGACCAGACCGACCCGCGACGAAAGCGCTCGATGACCGACGACTCACCCTCCTCCTCCGCCTCCCCGCGTCCCGCGGCCAGGCCCAGACTCGGCATGGCACAGGGATCGGCCCCGTGGCTGGTCCCGTCCCTGGCCGCCGCCGGCGCCGCCGCCCTGGCCGCGCGCGGTTCCCGGGCCCGTACGGCGGCCGCCCTCCCCGTGGTCGCCCTCGCCGCGGGCATGACCTGGTTCTTCCGTGACCCCGAGCGGGGCCCGGCGACCGGTCGGGTGCTGTCCGCGGCCGACGGCGTCGTGCAGAGCCTCGACCCCCAGCCCGACGGGCGCCTCCGGGTCGCGGTGTTCATGAACCCCCTCAACGTGCACGTCAATCGTGCTCCCCTGGCCGGCGTGGTCACCGGCGTCGAGCACCGCCCCGGGGGTTTCCGCCCCGCATTCGACAAGGACAGCGAGCGTAATGAGCGCGTCATCTGGACCCTTGAAACCGAGATCGGTGAGGTCACGGTCGTTCAAATCGCCGGCGCGATGGTCCGGCGTATCGTCCCGTATCTCGCTGCGGGGCAGAAGGTCGAGCAAGGCGAGAGGATCGGTCTCATCCGGTTCGGGTCACGCGTCGACGTCTACCTTCCGACCGGGATCGCCCCGGCGGTGGAGGTCGGCCAGAAGGTCCGCGCCGGAGAAACCCGTCTTGACGCCGACTGACGGCGCGGTCCTTCCCCCACCGGCCGGAACGGCCGCTGAGACGGCTCCACGGCTGCGGCTGGGCCTGGCCGACTACCTCACCCTCGGCAACGCCCTGTGCGGCTTCCTGGCCGTCTGGGCGCTGGCCACGGCCCAGTCGGCGCACGCGGTCTCCGGGGCGGGCGGGCCGCTGCCGCACGCGGCCATGGCCACGGTCGTGGGCCTGCTGCTCGTGGCCGCGGCCCTGGACGTGCTCGACGGCCGTGTGGCGCGCAAGCTCGGCGGCAGCGGCATGGGCGCCGAGCTGGACAACCTCGCGGACGTGGTCAGCTTCGGCTTCGCCCCGGCGTTCTTCTTCGTCGTGTGGGGCATGCGGGCCGAGGGCCTGGAACCGTTCGCCGTCGTGGCGGGCGGCGCCGTGCTGCTCGCGGTGATCGTCCGGCTGGCCCGGTTCTCCTGCCAGGCCCCGGGATCGCACTACTTCACCGGCCTGCCGTGCCCCTTCGGCGCGATGGCCGTGGTGACGGTGGTCCTGCTCGACCCGCCGCCGCTGACGGGCGTGGCCGCGGTGCTGCTGATCTCCTGGCTGATGGTCAGCCGGATGGAGTACCCCAAGCCGCGCGGGCGCAAGGCCTACGCCGTCCTGGGCGTCCTCGCCGTCGGCGTGGCCCTGATGGCCGCCTGGGGTCTGGGGCTCCCGGCCGGGCAGTCGCTGATCTACCTGATGAGCGCCGCCGTGCTGGGCTTCATCGTGACGATCCCGTTCTACGTGCTGGCCACCCGCAGATCGGCCCGCGAGGACCTCTGAAGCACCAACGTGCGCCGGCCGGACGGTTTCCACCGTCCGACCGGCGCACGCGTGTGTCCGGGCCGACCCGCTCTCCGGGACCACAGGGGGTCGTTCGGAGTCCGGCCCGCCGTCAGCCCCAGGGGGTCGGCTCGGGCCAAAGCGAGGAACGGGCGGAGGCCCCAAGGAAAACTAGGGCAGGGCGTCGACCAGCTCCGCCACACTCCTGCGGCGACCGGTGTAGAACGGCAGCTCCTCGCGGGTGTGCAGGCGGGCCTTGGCGCCGCGCAGGTGGCGCATGAGGTCCACGATGCGGTGCAGTTCGTCGGCCTCGAAGGCCAGCAGCCACTCGTAGTCGTTCAGCCCGAACGACGACACGGTGTTCGCGCGCACGTCGGGGTAGGGCGCCGCCATGCGGCCGTGCTCGGCGAGCATCGCGCGGCGCTCGTCGTCGGGCAGCAGGTACCACTCGTAGGAGCGCACGAACGGATACACGCACAGGTGGTCGCGGGGCTCCTCCCCGGCCAGGAAGGCCGGAACGTGGCCGCGGTTGAACTCGGCCGGGCGGTGCAGGCCCACGACCGACCACACCGGGGTGCTCGCCTGGCCGACGCGGGTGCGCCGGAAGGCGGAGTAGGTCTCCTGGACCAGCTCGGAGCTGTCGGCCACCCACCAGAACATGATGTCGGCGTCGGCGCGGAACCCCTGGACGTCGTAGGTGCCGCGGGTGGTCACCCCGCGCTCGGCCGCCTTGTCGAGGAAGGTCCGCAGCTCGTCGGCGGCGGCGGCGCGGTCCAGGTCCTGGAGGGAGTCGACCTTGAAGACCGACCACATCGTGTAGCGGATGAGGGCGTTGAGGTCGGTGCCGTCCTGGTCGACGGCGGTGTTCTGCTGGCCCGTCACGGGTTGACTCCTTGTCGGTTCGGTCCGTCGGCGTCGCCGCCGCGGTGGGTGTGACTGTGCGTCTGGAGTGTGCCCGCCAGGTGCGCGGCCTCGCGGCCCGCGTCGGCGATGCACGCGGGGATGCCCACGCCACCGTAGGCGGCGCCGCACACCCCCAGTCCCGGGAGGCCGTGGACGGCCGAGCGCACGCGCTCGACCCGGTCGGCGTGCCCGACCGCGTACTGGGGCAGTCCGCCGGCCCACCGGGTGAGGCGGGTCTGCACCGGAGGCGCGGTCCGTCCGGTGACCGCGGCCAGGTCCGCGAGCGCGGCCGCCGTCAGCTCCTCGTCCGAGCGCTCCAGCGCCCCGTCGCCGGCCCGGCCGATGGAGCAGCGCACCACCACGAGGTCGTCGCCGGGGTTGGCGGCGGCGAGCTCCTCGGCGAGCCACGGCCACTTGTTGGTGGAGTAGGTCGCGGCCTTGATGGTGAGCCCCTCCCCCGCCGGAACGAGGAACCCGGTGCCGCTGAGCGGTTCGGGGAAGGCCGAGGCCTGGAAGGCGAAGGTCAGCAGCGCCATACCGGCGTACTCCACGCCCCGCAGCCCGTCGGCCGCCGCCGGGGCGTGGCCGGCGAGCAGCCGGGCGGCCTCGGGGGCCGGGCAGGCCAGCAGGACGCCGTCGCAGTCGAACGCCTCGCCGTCGTCCAGGTGCACCCTCCAGCCCCGGGCGTGCCGTTCCAGGGAGCGCGCGCGGGTGCCCGTGCGCACGTCCTTGCCCAACCGCTCGGCCAGGGCGGCGGTGAGCGTGGCCACGCCGCCGCGCAGGGAGGCGAACACCGGCCCGTCGGCCGTGGGGGCCGAACCCCGGCCCCGCAGACTCGTGTGCACGGCCCGCATGAGGGAGCGGTCGCGGCGGGCCATGGGGGCGATCTGGGGCAGGGTCGAGTCCAGGGACAGGCGGTCGGCGCGGCCGGCGTAGACGCCGCCGAGCAGGGGTTCGACGAGGCGGTCCACGACCTGGGCGCCCATCCGGACGCCCACGTAGGCGCCCACGGGCACGTCGCCGCGCACCGGGGTGCGCGGCCAGACCAGGTCGAGCCCGGCGCGCAGCGTCCCGGACCAGGTCAGCACCCCGCTGCGGGCGAGTTCGCGCAGGCTGCCCGGTACGCCCATCAGCTGGCCCTTGGGCAGCGGGCGGATCCGACCGCGGCTGTAGATCCCGGCGCCGCCGCGGCCGGGGTGCACGATCCGGTCGGACAGGCCCAGCTCGGCGAAGAGTTCCAGCGCCTCGGGGCGGCGTGCCAGGACCGACTCCGCGCCCGCGTCCACGGGGACGCCCGCGACGGCCGAGGCGTGCAGCTTCCCACCCGGGGTCCCGGCGGCCTCCAGGACGGTGACGGCGGTTCCGAGCCCGGTGAGGCGGTGGGCGGCGGTGAGTCCGGAGACCCCGCCGCCGACCACGACGACGTGCGGTGCTTCAGGCATGTACCCAGCTTTCCAGATGCTCCGGGTCACAGCGATCCGCACTGCCCGTTGGAGCCGGCCGAGGGCTCCCCGTGGGAACCGCCTCCACCGCGGCGTGTCCCAGCCGTTGCGGGGTCGTGACCGCGCGACCGCAACGGGCGCCGGAGCGGCTGCGTCCGAGGGACATGGATACTTCAGCGTTGCCCCCGGCGCGGTCCGTCGGGGTGGTGATCGCGGCCGGCCTGTCGGCCTGGCTGCTCGTCGCGTGCGGAGCGCCCGGAAGCGGCTCGTCCACGGACCGCTCCACCGAGGCCTACGCCCAGGGCGCCGCTCCGGAGGCGGCCCAGGACGAGGCGGCCGACAACGGGGCGGCCGAGGGCGGAGCCGCCGAGGAGGGCGCCGGGGACGGATCCGCCGAGGCGGGCACCGGCGCCGGTACCGACGTCGACGCCGAGGTGGAGGGGCGCGACCTCATCCACACGGCCGACCTGTCCGTGCGGGTGGACGACGTGGCCGAGGCGGCCGAGGCCGCCAAGGACATCGCCGTCGCGGCGGACGGGTACGTGGCCTTCGAGGAGCTGTCGACCCCGACGGGCGGCGCGCCCGAGGCCTCACTGACACTGCGCGTGCCCAACGAGGGGTACGAGGACGCCCTGGGCGATCTCGCCGAGCTGGGCGACCGGTCCAGCCTGGAGCGGTCGGTGGAGGACGTGACCGAGGAGGTCACCGACGTCGAGAGCCGGATCGAGTCGGCCGAGGCGTCGCTGGAGACCCTGCGCGGCTACCTCGACGAGGCCGAGGACGTCGACGACCTGTTGCAGGTGGAGCGCGAGATCCAGTCCCGGCAGGCGGAGCTGGAGTCGCTCCAGGCGCGGATGGAGTCGCTGAGCAACCTCACGGCCTACTCCACGGTGCACCTGCGGCTGATGCCGCCGGAGACCTACATCGAGGAGCCCGCCGAGGAGTCGATCGGGTTCCTGGGCGGGCTGGAACGCGGCTGGCTCTCACTGGTCTCGGTCGGCGAGGGGATCGCGGTGGCCGTGGGCTGGCTGCTGCCGTTCCTCGCGGTCATCGCGGTGATCGGCGCCGGCCCCCTCCTCTGGTGGCGCCGCCGTCGGCGGGCCGCCCGCGGGACCGGGGGCGCGGTGCGCCGCACCCCGTTCGGCCGCGGGCGCGCGAAGGCCGAGGGGCGGGGCGGCGGGTCGTCCGCGGCCACCGCCGAGCGCACGGACGAGGCGGGTCCGGACACCGGCGACGCGCCGGACGGAAGCGACGAGGGCTGACCCGCACGGCCACCGGGCCGTGAGCGGCACGGTGCCCGGTCACCCTCCGGGGGCGTGACCGGGCACCGGAGCACCCGCGGGGGTCGATCGGGCCGAAGCGGGAAGGGCCGCGCCGGAGGCGTCCGCTGAGGGTGGTGGCGGGCGACGGGGTGGGCACGAGCGGAGGCCCGGGAAGGGCACAGCGAGGGCCCGGAGTGCCCGGAGGTGCACTCCCTCGTTCCTCGGGAGTGCACCCGAGGGCGCGCAGACTCCGCCTGAAGTCCCCGTCTAGAGGCGCCCGACACTCTGCTCGTGCACGAACGCCGTCAGGCGCGTGAGGACCTCGGGGTCGGTGCTGGGCAGCACGCCGTGCCCGAGGTTGAAGATGTGGCCGTCGGCGGCGCGGCCGCGGTCCAGGATGTCGCGCGTGCGCTCGGCGATGACCTCCCAGGGAGCGAACAGGGTCGCCGGGTCCAGGTTGCCCTGGAGCGCGGTTCCCGGCTGGACGCGCTGGACGGCCTTGTCCAGCGGGACCCGCCAGTCGACGCCCACGACGTCGGCCCCGGCCTCGCTGAGCAGGCCGAGGAGCTCGCCGGTGCCCACGCCGAAGTGGATGCGCGGCACCTCGTACTCGCTGAGCTGGCCGAAGATCCACGAGGTGTAGGGCAGGACCGAGGTGCGGTAGTCCTCGGCGCTCAGCGCGCCGACCCAGGAGTCGAACAGCTGGACCGCGCTGGCCCCCGCCTCGATCTGGGTGCGCAGGAAGCCGAGCGTGATGGTGGCCAGGCGGCGCATCATCTCGTCCCACAGCTCGGGCTCGCCGTACATGAGCGCCTTGGTGTGCTCATGGTTCTTCGACGGCCCGCCCTCGATGAGGTAGGAGGCGAGGGTGAACGGCGCCCCGGCGAAGCCGATGAGCGGCTTGTCGCCCAGTTCACCGGTGAGGCGGCCGACCGCCTCGGTGACGAAGGGCAGGTCGTCCGGCTCGATCTCGCGCAGGCGCTTGATCCCGGAGGCGTCGCGCACGGGGTCGGCCACGACCGGTCCGACCCCGGGCTTGATGTCGAGGTCGATGCCGATCGCCTTGAGCGGGACGACGATGTCACTGAAGAAGATGGCGGCGTCGACGTCGTAGCGGCGCACCGGCTGCATCGTGATCTCGGTGATCATGTCGGGGCGCGCGCAGGCCTCGAGCATCGGCACGTCGGCGCGGACCCGTCGGTACTCGGGCAGGGAGCGTCCGGCCTGGCGCATGTACCACACCGGCGTGTGGTCCACCGGCAGGCGCCGGCAGGCGCGGAGGAATGGAGAGTCTTGAAGCGTCACTCCTCGATCGTGCCATGCCCTCCGCCGTACTCCGACTCGGACCGGCCGTCCGGGGAAGGCCGGGAGGGGCCGCGCGGGCGCGATCCGGGGCGGCCCAGCGGTTCCGGGTCCCAAGATCATCACAAAACCCCGACACGCCGTGCCATCTGCGGCCACCACGCGGTGACTCGTGCCACGGTCGAAGGCGTGCCCACCCCTTCGTCCGCGGGGGGAGAACCGGGGATATCCGGACGAGCCCGCCAGGACGTGATCACCACACAATGAAGGCTGACGTTCCCACCATGCCCGATGTCGGAAGTGCCGAGAACGCGCACGAGACGTTCCGGCGAGCGGTCGAGGCCCTGCACGGCGCCCGTGTCCGCCCCGAGATCACCGTGCGGGAGATTCCCGCCCCCCAGCGGCTGGCCCCCCACACGGCCGCGGTCTCGGCCGAGGTCAGCGTGCGCGACGAGGAGATCGCCTGGGGACGCCTCATCCTCCTGTACGACCCCGAGGGCGTACGGGACTGGCCGGGGCCGTTCCGCGTCGTCTGCCAGGTCAACTCCGAACTGGAGTCGGACATCGCCACCGACCCCCTGCTGGGACCGGTCGCCTGGAGCTGGCTGACCGACGCCCTGGACGCCGAGGGGGCCTCGCACCACACGTTGAGCGGCACGGTCACGCGTGCCACGACGGAGGGATTCGGCACGAAGTCGGGCGAGGGTTCGACCACGGAGGTGGAGATGCGCGCCTCCTGGACACCGGAGGCCGACGACCTGTCACCGCACGTCAGCGCGTGGTTGGGGCTCCTGGCCTCGGCCTCGGGGCTCCCGCCCCTGGACGTGGCCGACATCGCCAGGCAGCGCTCACGGCCCTGAGCACGCGTGCCGTGCCCCGACGGCCGAATCGGCGTTCGGTGGTGACAGCGCATACCGTAGTGGTGTGGCGAACGCGTTGAACTCCAAGACAGACTCCCGCGAACCAGGCGACGACGACGCTGAGAGGGCGCCCCTGCTGCGGGAACCGCGCGAGGGCCTGCCCGAGGTCACCTCCGACGCAGACGCGCTGGCCGGTGTGGTCACGGCCCTGTCGGCCGGGTCCGGCCCGGTCGCGGTGGACGCCGAGCGCGCCTCCGGCTACCGGTACGGCCAACGCGCGTATCTGGTGCAGCTGCGCCGGGAGGGTTCGGGGTCGGCACTGATCGACCCCGTCGCCTGCCCCGACCTGAGCGCCCTCAACGACGCACTGGACGGCGCCGAGGTGGTCCTGCACGCCGCCCACCAGGACCTCCCGTGCCTGTCCGAGGTCAACCTGCGCCCGGCGCGGCTGTTCGACACCGAGCTGGCGGGCCGGCTGCTGGGCTACCAGCGGGTCGGCCTGGGCTTCATGGTCGAGCGCCTGCTGAACGTCCGCCTGGCCAAGGAGCACTCGGCGGTGGACTGGTCACAGCGCCCGCTGCCCGAGGACTGGCTGCGCTACGCGGCGCTGGACGTGGAGATCCTCATCGAGTTGCGCGACGCCCTGGAGCAGGAGCTGGCCGAGACCGGCAAGCTGGAGTGGGCCCGGGAGGAGTTCGCGGCGGTGCTGGCCGCGCCGCCCAAGGAGCCGCGGGCCGATCCCTGGCGCCGCACCTCGGGGATCCACCGGGTGCGCAACCAGCGGGCCCTGGCCGCCGTGCGCGAGCTCTGGTACGAGCGCGACAGGATCGCCCAGGAGCGGGACGTCTCGCCCGGCCGGGTGCTGCCCGACGCGGCGATCGTGGAGGCCGCCTCGACCATGCCGCGCACCACGGCCGAACTGGCCGCGATCCGGCAGTACGGCATCAAGCTCGCGCGCCGCTACCTGACCACGTGGATGAGGGCGATCAACCGGGCGCGCGACATGGAGCAGGCGGATCTGCCACGGCCCAACGCCCCCGGCGACGGGCCTCCCCCGGTGAACCGGTGGGCGGACCGCGCCCCGGAGGCGGCGCGGCGGCTGGAGGCGGCGCGTGCGACGGTGACGGGCATCGCCGAGGACGTCGTCATGCCGACGGAGAACCTGCTGCTGCCGGACACGGTCCGGCGCCTGGCCTGGTCGCCACCCGAGACGGTCGACCCCGAGTCCGTGGCCGCGTTCCTGCGGGAGCGCGGGGCGAGGGACTGGCAGGTCGGGCTGACCGCCGAACCCCTGACCACGGCTCTGCTCGGAGCCGAGCAGGAGTAGGACGGGTCGTCGGCGGGTAGGCCCGTCGCCGTCGGCGGGCGATCCGTCGGGGGCGGAGGGCTGGATGACCGCCCGGCGGTGCGGTGGTGCGGCGAACACCACCTGGCCGGAGAGTGGACAAAACGTAGCTGGTACCCCCAGCGGCCACATCCAACCCAAACGTGACCGAAGTCACGGACCATTGAGGGTGGTTCACGCCTGGTCCGTGGCCTCGTGTCCGATTAAGTTATAGAAACGTGCCCCGACGTTCTCGGGCGCGTGAGGATCATTCGGGTTTGCGACCGACCGTCGGCGATCACGGCCACGGCGTTCGATCAGGGAGATGTGGTGAGTCTGCTGTCGTTCTGGCGTGCCCTCGTACGCGGCACCCGCCTGGCGGGTCTGTCCGCCCAGCGGTCGGCCGGCACCGCACGTGCCGCCTCCGGCGAGCGCGCCCAGGATTGGGGCGAACACGCCGACACCGCCATGACCGAGGAACAGGTGACGGGCGCCTCCGTCGCTCCGGTCCGGGCCCCCGCCCCCAAGCGCCTGCCCGCGCCGAGCGCGACGCACGCCGTCGCCGAGCCCGCGGACGGGACGACGCGTGTCGTCTCCCGCTCGGCCCAGCCGCACGTCCCCACGGCGGGGATGCGCGCCGCCTCCCTGGAGCGGACGCTGCGCTCCCTGGTGGAGCGCCTGGGGACGGAGCACCCGGACACGATCACCGCGCGCAACAACCTCGCGACCAAGTACGCGCAGATGGGTCGCCGCCAGTCGGCGGTGCAGCAGTTCGAGCTGGCCCTGGCCGAGGCCGTCTCGGTCTACGGCGACGAGCACCCGCGCACCGAGATCATCCGCGAGAACCTCGCCTGGGCCTACGAGGACGCCGGGCGTCCCGCGGAGGCGGCGAGCCAGTGGGAGGTCCTGCTGGGCGAGCGGGAGAGCCAGTTCGGCACGGCCGACGCCGACACCGTGGAGGCACGGATCCGGCTGGCGGTGTGCCTGCGGCGCAGCGGGCGCCCGGAGGCGGCCGTGGAGCACTACGAGCAGGCGATCCGGGACGTGTCCTCGACCGAGCGCCGCGAGGAGCTGCGCCTGGGCCTGAGCGCCGCTCTGAGCATGACGGGCGGCGCGGAGGCCGCCATCGACCAGCTGCGCCTGGTCCTGGCCGCGCGGCGGCGACGCCTGGGCAAGGGCCACCTGGACACCCTGTCGGTGCACCACCGGCTGGGGCGGGCCCACACACAGGCGGGCCGGCCCGACGAGGCGGTCGACGTGCTGCGCGAGGCCTACCGGGTGGCGCTGAACTCCTCGGGCGACCCGGAGGTGCGGCGGCTGACCATGCGGCTGCGCCGGGACCTGGCGGGCGCCTACAACGCGGCCGGCCGCCACCGGGAGGCCAACGCCCTGCTGTGACCCCGCGGGACGGCCGCGGAGCGCCGACGGGTACGCGGGAGCCACCCCGCCCGCACGGCGCGCCGTCGGCGGTATCCCGGACAGGAGCACCTCGAACGCCCCCGACACCGAGCCGCGTGTCGGGGGCGTTCGCGTGCCCGGGAGGGGGAGGATGCGGGTTCGGTCCGCGTTCGTGGCCCCCTCCCACTCGCGGAACTTGTTACTGGCGAGTAGCATGAACGCATCGAGTCCGTTCACATCTTGGAGAAGGAGGGCCCATCGTGCCGCGAACAGCCCGCGATGTCGTGTTTGTCGACGGGGTCCGCACCCCGTTCGGCAAGTCAGGCAAGGGCCTCTACGCCGAGACACGCGCCGACGACATGATCGTCCGTGTCATCCGCGAACTGATGCGCCGCAACCCGGGCCTGCCGCCCGAGCGCATCGACGAGGTCGCCATCGCCGCCACCACCCAGATCGGTGACCAGGGCCTGACGATCGGGCGCAGCGCCGCGATCCTCGCCGGTCTGCCGAAGAGCGTCCCCGGCTACGCCATCGACCGCATGTGCGCCGGTGCGCTCACGGCCGTCACCACCTCCGGCGCGGGCATCGCCTTCGGCGCCTACGACGTCGTGATCGCCGGCGGTGTCGAGCACATGGGCCGCCACCCCATGGGTGAGGGCGTGGACCCCAACCCGCGCTTCCTCTCCGAGAAGCTGGTCGACCCCAGCGCCCTGGTCATGGGCAACACCGCCGAGAACCTGCACGACCGGTTCCCGACCATCACCAAGGAGCGCGCCGACGCCTACGCGGTGCGCAGCCAGGAGAAGGTCGCCAAGGCCTACGCCGACGGCAAGATCCAGCCCGACCTGGTCGAGATGCTGGTCCGCTCCCTGGAGCAGGGCTACGGCCTGGCCACCCAGGACGAGCCGCCGCGGCCCGGCACGAGCATGGAGTCGCTCGCCGGCCTCAAGACCCCGTTCCGCGCCCACGGCAACGTGACGCCCGGTAACGCCGCCGGCCTCAACGACGGCGCCACCGGTGCCATCCTGGCCGCCGAGGACGTCGCCGCGGAGCTCGGCCTGAGCTCCAAGATGCGCCTGGTCGACTTCTCCTTCACCGGTGTCGAGCCCGAGGTCATGGGTGTGGGCCCGGTCCCGGCCACCGAGAAGCTGCTCGCCCGCCAGGGCCTGGGCATCGACGACATCGGCCTGTTCGAGATCAACGAGGCCTTCGCCGTCCAGGTGCTCGCCTTCCTGGAGCACTTCGGCATCGCCGACGACGACGCGCGCGTCAACCCGTGGGGCGGCGCGATCGCCCTCGGCCACCCGTTGGCCTCCTCGGGCGTGCGCCTGATGATGCAGCTCTCGCGCCTGTTCGCCGAGCGTCCCGACGTCCGCTACGGCCTGACCACCATGTGCGTGGGCATGGGCATGGGCGGAACCGTCCTGTGGGAGAACACCAACTACGAGGGGGGCAAGTGAGCACCGCCATCGAGCAGGCACGGGAACTGTTCAGCGACGAGGTCGTCACCAACGCGATCTCGCGTGACGTCGAACTCCCCTACGGCGCCGGCACGGCCGTCCTGATCACGCTGGACAACGGCCACGACCACACCAAGCCGAACACGTTCGGCCCCGGCGGCCTGCTGAGCCTGGACGCCCAGATCGAGGCGGCCCGGGCGCGCACCGACATCGTGGCCGTGGCGATCACGGGCAAGCCGTTCATCTTCGCCGTCGGCGCGGACCTGACCGGTGTGCCCAAGATCCAGACCCGCGAGCAGGCGCACGCCATCGGCAAGCTGGGGCACGACGTGTTCCGCAAGCTGGGCGAGCTCGACGTACCGACGTTCGCTCTGGTCAACGGCGCGGCGATGGGCGGCGGCACCGAGGTGGCGCTGCACTGCACGTACCGCACCATCTCCTCGGGCGTCCCGGCGCTCGCGCTGCCGGAGGCCTTCCTGGGGCTCGTCCCGGGCTGGGGCGGCACGTACCTGCTGCCGCACCTGATCGGCGCCGAGAAGGCCCTGAAGCTGATCGTCGACAACCCGCTCGCCCAGAACAAGATGATCAAGGGCAGGCAGGCGTTCGAGATGGGCATCGCCGACGCGATGTTCGAGCCCGCCGACTTCGTCGAGGAGTCCCTGCGCTGGGCCGCCCAGGTCATCAAGGGCGACGTCACCGTGGAGCGCCCCGAGGTCGACAAGGGCGAGGCCTGGGACAACGCGGTCAACATGGCCCGGTTCGTGGTCGAGGGCAAGCTGCACGGCGCCGCCCCGGCCCCGGTCCGCGCGGTCGAGCTGGTCGCCGAGGCCAAGAACCGCACGCGCGACGAGGGCTTCGCCGCCGAGGACGACGCGCTGGCCGACCTCATCATGAGCGACGAGCTCAAGTCGGGCCTGTACGCCTTCGACCTGGTCCAGAAGCGCGCCAAGCGCCCCGCGGGCGCGCCCGACAAGTCGCTGGCCCGCAAGGTCACCAAGGTCGGCGTCGTCGGCGCCGGTCTGATGGCCGGGCAGCTGGCGCTGCTGTTCGCCCGTCGCCTGGACGTGCCGGTCGTCATGACCGACCTGGACCAGGAGCGCCTGGACAAGGGCGTGGACTACGTCCACGGCGAGGTCGACAAGCTCCTGAAGAAGGGGCGCATCAACGGCGACAAGGCCAACCACCTCAAGGCCCTGGTCACGGGTTCGCTGACCAAGGACGCCTTCTCGGACGCCGACTTCGTCATCGAGGCCGTCTTCGAGAAGATGGAGGTCAAGCAGCAGGTCTTCGCCGAGGTGGAGGCGGTCGTCTCCCCGGAGGCGATCCTGGCCACCAACACCTCGTCGCTTTCCATCACCGAGATGGCGTCCAAGCTCCAGCACCCCGAGCGGGTCGTGGGCTTCCACTTCTTCAACCCGGTCGCCGTCCTGCCGCTGCTGGAGATCATCCGCGGCGAGCGGACCGACGACGCCGCGCTGGCCACGGCCTTCGGCACGGCGCGGAAGCTGAAGAAGACCGCGGTGCTGTGCAAGGACGCTCCGGCGTTCGTCGTCAACCGCCTGCTCACCCTGTTCATGGGCGAGGTGCTGGGCGCGGTGGGCGAGGGCACCGAGCCCGAGGTCGCCGACCGCGCGGTCGCGCCCCTGGGCCTGCCGATGTCGCCGCTGATGCTGCTCCAGCTGGTCGGCCCGGCGGTGGCGCTGCACGTGTCCGAGACCCTGCACGAGGCGTTCCCCGAGCGGTTCGCGGTCTCGTCCGAGCTCGCCGAGATCGTGAAGGAGGGCAAGACCGCGATCTTCGCCCCCGACCTCACGATCGACCCGGAGGTCAAGAAGCTCTTCAGCGGTGGCGACCAGCCCTCCGAGGAGAGCGAGATCCTGGAGCGGGCGCTGCGCGCGCTGGCCAGGGAGATCCGGATCATGCTGGACGAGGGTGTCGTGGCCGAGGCCGCCGACATCGACCTGTGCCTGATCACGGGCGCGGGCTGGCCGTTCCACACGGGCGGCATCACGCCGTACCTGGACCGCGCCGGCGTGTCCGAGGCCGTCAACGGCAAGCGGTTCCACGAGGGCGACCCGAAGGCGCTCTAGCCTCGCCGAACCCCTGGACGGGCCCGGTCGCCATCGGCGACCGGGCCCGTGACGTTTCCCCACGAAGACGACACCGTCTCCGCCTGCCCCACGCTGGGCGTGCTGTCGGCCGCCGCCCACGGAACGAAGAAGTCGGACGTCCTGGAGGCCCTCCACACGGGCCTCGCCGCGATCGACCCCGAAGACGCGGCGAAGTACATTGGATACTCGCTGCACCTGCTCGCCGACACCGATGGACAGAAGGCACTGGAGGCGCTCATGATGGCGGACACCTACGAGTACAGCAGCACCTGGGCCGACAGCCTCAGGGCCGAAGGCGAGGCCAGGGGCGAGGCCAAGGCGGTTCTGCGGGTTCTCGCGAGGCGCGGCGTCGAGGTGCCCCAGGAAGCGCGCGAGCGCATCAGCCGGTGCACGGACGAGGAGACCCTCGGCGCGTGGCTGGACAGGTCAGTGACCGCGGCGACCGTGGACGAACTGTTCGCCGAGTAGGTCCGCGTACGTGAACGGGTCCGGCCGCCGCGGGCGACCGGACCCGACCATGACCCGATCCGATGATTATAGGATTGAACTATAGTCAAGCATTTTGATTGATCAGCGGATCTGGGGACCGAGCGATGAACAATGCCGCCGAATGGGAGACCCCCCTGTGGCACATGACCGGCTTCCGGCTGATCAAGCTGGGAGAACTGGTCCAGGCGACGACCGCCGAGGTCTTCGGCTCTTTGGAGATCACCTCGCGCCAGTTCCACGTGCTGTCGGCCGCCGCGTCCCTGCCCACGCCCTCGCAGAAGGAACTGAGCCGGGTGCTGGGCGTGGACCCCAACGTGATGGTCGGCGTCGTCGACGACCTGGAGGCCCAGGGGCTGGCCGAACGCGTCCGCAACCCCCAGGACCGGCGGCGCTACATCGTCACCCCCACGGACAAGGCCCGGCGCCTGCTGGAGGAGTCCTACGCCGTCGTGGCCGCGGCCGAGAAGGACCTGTTCGCCTCGCTGTCGGACCAGGAGCGCGCCGACCTGCACGAACTCGCCGGGCGCATGCTCACCGCCAACCCCCGGGTGACCAAGCACGAGTAGGCGGGCGCGCCGCCCCGGCGCACCCCCGGTCCCGTCAGCCCTCCCTGATCCCGTACCGTTCCTGGAACCGCTTGAGCGGCGCCGGCGCCCACCAGTTGGCCCGCCCGGCCAAGCGCATGAACACCGGGACCAGGACGGCGCGGATGAGCGTGGCGTCCACCAGGATCACCACGGCCATGCCGACCGCCAGCATCAGCAGGTAGAGGACGCTGGAGGACGCGTAGGTCGCGAACGACGCCGCCAGGATGACCGCGGCGGCGGTCACCAGCGGGCCGCTGCGCTGCAGGCCCGCCGCGACGGCGCCCGTGGTGTCGCCGGTCGTGTCGTACTCCTCCTTGATCCTGGACATCATGAACACCTCGTAGTCCATGGACAGGCCGAAGGCGATGCAGAACATCAGGATCGGGAACGTCGTCTCCAGGGTCCCGTTGGCGGTGAACCCGAGTACGCCCGACAGGTTGCCCTCCTGGAAGATCCACACGATCACGCCGAACATCACCGCCAGGCTGAGCACGTTGAGCACGATCGCCTTGGCGGGCAGCAGCACGCTGCCGGTCATGAGGAACAGGATGACGAACGTGATCGCGAGGATCAGCCCGAACACCAGCGGCACCTGGCCCAGCAGGGCCTCGCGGAAGTCGGTGAGGTCGGCCGGGTAGCCGCCGATCTCGGTCTCGGCCGGGGCCGGGACGTCACGGATGCGGTCAATGAGCCCGGCCACGTCGTCCAGTGCCTCGGCCTCGGGCACGACGGAGAACCAGGTCGCCTCGGCCGAGCCGAACCGCTCGACCGCGTCCGGCTGCGGGCCGGACAGCGCGCGGCCGTCGGCGTAGCCGCCGGTCAGGGCGTCCACCTGGTGGACGCCCTCCACCTCCGACAGCGCGGTCGCGTACGCGTCGATCTCGGCCGCGTCGGCCTCCCGCCCCGGCAGGTCGGTCAGGACCTGGACGGCGTCCATCTCCTCCTGGGCGAAGTCCGCCTCGATCCGGTCCTGCACGTCGCGGCTGGAGGTGCCCTGCGGCAGCACGCGCGCGTCGGGCAGTCCGAAGTCCAACTGGACCACGGGCGAGGCGAGCAGCAGGACCAGGCCCAGCGCCGGGATCCCGTACAGCAGGGGTCGGCGCATCATCCGCAGCGACATGGTGTGCCACCAACCGCTGTCCGCGCGCGGCTCACGTTTGGGCCGCACGCGGTGGCCGACCTTGGCCAGGGCCGCGGGCAGGATCACCAGCGCCGCGAACACCGAGGTCAGCACGACCCCGACCCCGGCGTAGGCGAAGGACCGCAGGAAGGGGAAGGGGAAGAGCACCAGGCAGGACAGCGCGACCGCGACGGTCAGGCCGCTGAAGGCCACCGTGCGCCCGGCCCGGGCCACCGAGATCCGTACCGCCTCGGGGACCGCGCGCCCCCGGGCCAGCTCCTCGCGGAAGCGGTTGATGACGAACAGGCTGTAGTCCACGCCGAGCCCGATGCCCATGACCAGGGTGAGGTTGGCGGCGAACGTGGACACGTCGGTGAGGTAGGTGACCCCGCGCAGCAGGGCGAGCGTGGTGACCACGGAGAAGAGGCCCATGGCCAGCGTCAGGGCGGCCACGGAGACCCGCCGGTAGAGGACCAGCAGCAGGACGAACACGAGCGGGAGGATGATCAGCTCGGCCCGCACGAAGTCGGCCTGGGCCTGCGCGGCCGCCTGGCGGAACACCTCGTCGCCGCCGCCGACCGCCACGCTGATGACGTCGTCCCGCCGGGTGAAGTCCGGGGAGATCTCGGCGAGCGCGGTACGGGCCTCGGTGACGGTGCCCTCCATGCGCACGGTCACCAGCGCCTGGGTGCCGTCCTCGGAGCGCATGGCGGGCGAGTCGCCGCGCGACCAGTACGACGCCACCTCCGCCACGCCCTCGCGTGCGGCCAGCTCCCGCTCCACGGCGGTCGCCGCCTCGGCCACCGCGTCGTCGTCGACCGTGCCCTGGCGGGCGGTGACCAGTAGCAGGAAGTGGTGCTTACCCGTGCCGAACTCCGTTTCCAGGGCCTCCTCGACGCGCAGCGACTCCGAGCCCGGGCTCTCGAACCGGCTGAGCAGCAGGCGGTCCATCGTGCCGACCGCCAGCAGGAGGCCGACGAGCGCCAGGACGGCGCTGAGCACGATCACCCGCCCGGGGCGGCGCGCCACTCCCCCGCCGAGTCGGGAGAGGAGCCCGGGGCGCTCCGGCGGCGCCGCCGTCCGGGCGGGGGGCGGCTGTGTCGACGGTGACGTGGTCATGTCCTGCCTTCCAGGGTCAGAAGGTGCGGGCGTGCGGCCCAGGGGCGGGCCGACCCTCGGCGGCACCGTACTATATGTAACTCCTATGAATAGGGTGCGTGATAATATGCTTCACATACTGTTTACCCTGACGCACGGACAGCCCGAGGGAGGCGGTCACGGCCCCGAACGGCGACCGCCCCCGAACCGGCCCCGGGGATGACACACGTCGGCCCGCGCCGGAAGGATCCGGCACGGGCCGTCCGCGACCTCGGGCGGGCGCGGGCCTCAGCGCCCGCCGCCCCGCTCGTCACGCCGCGTCAGATGCGCTCCAGCTCCCGGCCGCGGCGCTCCCGCGCGGTGGGCGCCTCCGGTTCGTCCTCCTCGCCCCCGCCCTCCGAGATGCCGATGCGGTCGTGCACCCACCGCAGCGGCCGCGGCAGCCACCAGTTGGCGCCGCCGAGCAGGCGCATCGTGGCCGGCACCATCACGGCACGCACGAGTGTGGCGTCCACGACCACGGCCAGCGCCAGGCCGATCCCGATGACCTTCAGGAACAGCAGGCCGGAGGTTCCCATCGCCAGCAGGACCACCACGAGCAGCAGCGCCGCGCTGGTGATGATCCGCCCCGTGCGCTGCAGGCCCAGCGCCACCGACGCGGTGTTGTCCCCACTGCGCAGGTACTCCTCACGCACCCGGCTGAGCAGGAACAGCTCATAGTCCATCGCCAGGCCGAAGGAGACGATGGTGATCAGGACCAGGTAGGTGGGGTCGATCGTGCCGACGGCGTCGAACCCGAGCACGGCCGCGAAGCCGCCCTCCTGGAAGCCCCACACGACCAGCCCCAGGGACGCGCTCAGCGACAGGGCGCCCATCAGGACCGCCTTGACCGGCAGCACCACGGACCCGAAGGCGAGGAAGAGCAGCAGCAGGGTCGCCGTGGCCACGAAGGCGACCGTGACGGGCACCGACTCGACGATCGACGCGACGTTGTCCGTCTGCATGGCGGCCACTCCGCCCACCAGGGACTCCTCGGCGCCCTCGGGCAGCGGTTCGGACCGCACGTCGGCGACCAGGCCCTCGATCTCCGGCGAGTCCGACTCGCCCTCGTAGGCGACCAGGACGTGCGCGATGCCGTCCCCGGTGCGCTCCACCGAGGCCAGGGCGGCCTCGGGCAGGTCCGCCAGCCGTTCGGCGTAGTCCGCCAGGTCGTCCTCGGCGACGTCGCCGACCACCGCCACGTGCAGCCGCCCCAGGCCGCCCGCGGGGAAGTCGTCGGCCAGCGACTCGGTCGCGATCCGGCTCCCGGCGTCCTCGGGCAGGTAGCGCTGGTCGGTGGAGCCGAGCTGGGCCGAGGCCAGCCCCGAGCTGAGGACGAGGAGCACGCCGCCGACCGCGACCAGCGAGACCGCGGGGCCGCGCATCACCGTACGGGCCAGCCGGGCCCAGCCCCCGGCCCGCTCGTGCACGGCGCCGGTGAGGGTGCGGCGCGGCAAAGGGATGCGCAGGCTGTCGATCCGGGACCCGACCACGGACAGCAGCGCGGGCAGGAAGACGAGTGCGGCGATCAGGTCGAAGGCCACGACGGCGATACCGCCCCAGCCGATCGACTGCAGGATCGGCTGGGGGAAGAAGAGCAGGCCCGCGAAGGCGATGCCCACGGTGACGCCGGAGAAGGCCACCGTGCGGCCCGCGGTGTCCACGGTCCGGCCCACCGCCTCGGCGATCGACCGGCCGCGGCCGGTCTCCTCCCGGAACCGGCTGACGAGGAAGAGTCCGTAGTCGATCGCCAGGCCCAGGCCGAGGATGGTGGCGACGTTGATCGCGAACACCGACACGTCGGTGACGTAGGTCAGGGCGCGCAGGGCGGTGAGGGAGCCGAGGATGGCCAGTCCGCCGACGGCCAGGGGCACGAGCCCCGCGATGAGGCCCCCGAAGATCAGCACGAGCAGGAGCAGCAGGATCGGCAGCGTGACCAGTTCGGCGCGCACGACGTCGCTCTCGGCCGTGGCCGAGAGTTCGCTCTCGACCGCGACGGGACCGCCCAGGTGGACGTCGAGCTGACTGGACTCCAGGACCTCGGCGACCTCGTCGTACTGGTGGAGGCGCTCGGTGTGGTCCGCGCCGGACAGGGTGACCGGCACGTAGGTGGCGTGCATGTCCTCGGAGACGAGCATGCCGCGCTCGGTCTCGCCCAGGTCCTCGTCGAGGTAGGTGTCGGCCTCGGCCACGGCGTCCTCGGGCAGCGCGTCCACGACCCGCTGCACGGCCGCCGCGAAGGACGGGTTGTCCACGCGCATCTCGTCACTGCGGTAGACCGCGACGACGTCGACGTCATCGTGGCCGAGTTCGTCCTCCAGGAGCCGCACGGCCCGCGACGACTCCGAGTCGGGGTCCTCGAAGCCGCTCTCGCTGACATCGGAGAAGACCGCCGAGCCCCAGACCGCGGCGAAGACCGCGAAGAGCGCCGTGGCGACCAGGACCCACCAGCGGCGTCGGTGGGCGGCCAGCCCCAGGCGCCCGAAGATCCCCATGTGTGTGCGCATGCGTCGCCCTCCGCGAACGGTCTTCGTGTGGGTGAACAGTGTGAGCTAACGGTGTTCACTAAAGCGTTCGGGCGTTACGATGTCAATGTCGCATTGTCGAGTCACGCGCCACCGACCGGCGCGTGGAGACGGGGTGTTCCGCAGCACATGACCACACCGCAGGTCCCGGCGCCACCGACGGGCACGAGCCCCCTCACCCGGAGGGAGCGTGTGCGCGAAGCCACACTCCTGGAGATCAAGGAGACCGCCCGGCGCCACCTGGTCGAGCACGGCCCCGCGGGCGTGTCCCTGCGCGCCGTCGCCCGCGAGATGGGGATGACCGCCCCCGGCCTGTACCGCTACGTTCCCGGGATCGACGCCCTGCTCGTGGCCGTCACCGCCGACCTCTTCGACGAACTGGCGTCCGCCGTCGCCGCCGCGGACGCCGGCGTCCCCGACCACGACACCGACCAGCGCATCCTCAGCTCCCTGCGCGCGTTTCGCTCGTGGGCGACCACGCACCGCGCGGAGTTCGCGATCATGTTCGGGCCGCGCACGGCCCCCGAGGCCGACATCACCCCCGCGGTGGAGGCGGGCCGCCGGTTCGGCGCCACGTTCTTCACGCTCTTCGACCGGCTGCTGGCCGAACGGCGCTTCCCCCTGCCCGACGACGCGAGCGTTCCCGACGACCTCGCGCGGGAGCTGCGCTCGTTCGCGGACACCTGCGGGATCTGGACCGACCACATTCCCGTGGCCGCCGTCCAGGTCCTCGCCTCGTGCTGGGTGCGGCTGTACGGGGTGGTGTGCATGGAGGTCTTCGAGCACATGCACTTCGCCATGCACGACATGACGCCGCTGTTCGAGGCCGAGCTGTTCGACGTCCTGACCGGGCTGGGCGTGCGCTACACACCGCCCGGCGACGGGGGCGGCACGGCCGCGCGTCCGAGCGACTCGTCGGATTAGGCCCCATACTGGAGTTCTGCGACACTTGCCGGATTCGCGCGCCGAACCGGCCAGCCCGGTGCGTCGGAACGATAGCGAGGACAGACCCCGTGGAGAACCGACCCGGCGGCGGCGAACCGCCCGGGGCCGTGCCCTCCGGCCCGCAGGGCCCCGGCCCCGCAGCCCAGGCCCCGCGGCCCGCCCCGCCCGCGTACCCGGCCCCGCCGCAGGGCTACGGCGCCTTCCAGCCGCCCGCCTGGCACCTGCCGCCCGCGCCGCGGCCGGTGCCGCCGCCTCCCGCGCCCCCGTCCGGTCAGAGCGGCGCGGGCGTGCTCTTCGGCGCGGGCGTGGCCGCCGCGGTCGCGCTGTCCGCCCTGGCCGCGAGCGTCCTGATCGTCGTCACGACCCCGCGCGAGGAGCCACCCACCGGAGGGACCGACCTGTCGGTCCACTACGACGACGCCCTGGCCGCGCCGCCCAACCCGGTCACGGTGGACCTGGCCGACCACCCCCTGTACGAGTCCGCCATGCCGGAGCCCGTGGACTGCGAGACCCCCGAGCTGCGGTCGGAGTCCGACGAGTCCTGGGAGGAGTTCGCGACCGCGGCCGGCGGCTGCCTGGAGGAGCTCTGGGCACCGGTGCTGACGGATCTGGGCCTGACGGCCGAGGCACCGGACTTCGCGGTCACCACGGAGTCGCCGGATCCCGCCGACGCCGAGGGTTACACGCTCGCCTACTACGAGGGCGACTTCACCCGGATCACCGTGGTCCTGCCGAACGTGCGCGAACTCGGCGCCCAGGTGCTCCCGGACGAGCGCGAGCAGGTGTGGCTGGCCCTCATGGGACACGAGTACGGCCATCACATCCAGTACGCCACCGGCATCCTGCGCATCAGCCACGACCTGCGCACGTCCGCCACCAGCGAGGCCGACGAGCTCGACGCCCTGCGCCGGACCGAGCTCCAGGCCGAGTGCATGGCGGGGATCGGGCTCCGCGGGATCACCGACGGCGGCGCCGACACCCTCGAAGTGGTCAACGCCAACTTCAACGGCGGCGGCGACCTGCCCACGCACGGAACCGCGGTCAACCGGGCCTTCTGGATGGAACAGGGCTGGTCGCAGCCGACCGTGGGCAGCTGCAACACCTACGGCGCCGACGACGACCAGGTCCTCTGACCGAGCACGTGCACCGGAAGGCGCGCCCCGTCTACCGGCCGCCGTGCCCCGCCCCTGGGCGGCGAAGGTGAACGGCCTTCTCACAGGAACCACAGGGGGTTGGTCGGGCCGAAGCGAGGAACGAGCAAGGCAGTAGCGACGACGAAGGCCCCGGCGTGAAGCGCCCCGAACCACCGGGCCAAAGGAGGACCGCGCCGCAGGCGTCCGTTGAGGGTGGTGGCGGGCGACGGTGTGGGAACGAGCGGCGGCCCAAAGAAGGCACGGCCCCGTCTACCGGCCGCCCTGCCCCGCCCCCAGGCGGCGAAGGTGAACGGCCCCTCTCGCGGGGACCACAGGGGGGTTGGTCGGGCCAAAGCGAGGAACGAGCGGAGGCCCAAAGAAAGCACGGCGAGGGCGCCGACGGGTCCTGGAGTGGCTGGAGGTGCACTCCCGAGGAACGAGGGCGTGCACCGGAAGGCGCGAAGGCCCCGTCTACCGGGCGCCGTGCCGCGCCCCCCGGGGGGTGAAGATGAGCGGCCGCGCGCACGGGACCACAGGGGGGTTGGCCGGGCCAAAGCGAGGAACGAGCGGAGGCCCAAAGAAAGCACGGCGAGGGCGCCGACGGGTCCTGGAGGGCCTGGAGGTGCACTCCCGAGGAACGAGGGCGTGCACCGGAAGGCGCGAAGGCCCCGTCTACCGGGCGCCCGAGCGCCGGGCCGCCTCGCGATAGGCGTCCCAGCCGTGCAGTTTCACCCGTTCGCCGCGCTCCAGGTCGCGGGCCTGGTCGGCCTCGGCCGTGTCGATGCGCAGCCAGTCCTGGTAGTCGTAGTGCGCGAGCCCGCGCTCGTCCAGCAGCCGCTCCAGCGGTACCGTGTCCGGGCTCGCGGCCAGCAGGGCGTCGGAGTCGGCGAGCAGGGACCGGACGGTGGCGGCGGCGTCGGACTTGTTGGTCCCGATCACCCCCGTGGCGCCGCGCTTGATCCACCCGGCGACGTAGTCGCCCGGGACCACCGCTCCCTCGGCGTCCAGCACCCGTCCGTCCTCCTGCGGCACCGTGCGCCGCCGGTCGTCGAAGGGCACGCCCTCCAGGGGCACCCCGGCGTAGCCCACCGAGCGCAGCACCATCCCGGCGTCGAGGTCGGTGGTCCGGCCCGTGCCCTCGATCCGCCCCTCGGCGTCCAGGCGGGTGTGCTCGACCCGGACGCCGTGCACCCGGTCCGTGCCCAGGATCCGCACTGGGCGCGACCAGAAGTGCAGGTGGACGCTTCGGGGCAGTCCCCTGGGCGCTCGCCCGGCCAGCTCGGAGAGCAGGCGGAGGTTGGTCCGCGCGGCGCGGGAGACGTCGCGCAGCTCCGGGCCGCCGCTGCCCACCTGGGCCGGGTCGATGTCGACCTGGTCGGCGCGCACGTGGACGTCGGCGCCGGGCAGGTCGAGCAGGTCGCGCAGCTCCGGAGCGGTGAACCGGGCCTGGAGGGGGCCGCGGCGGGCCAGCAGGTGGACCTCGCGTACGCGGCTGGCGGCCAGGACGTCCAGGACCGGCTGGGGGATGTCGGTGTGGCGCAGCTCGTCGGCGGTCTTGGCCAGGATGCGCGCCACGTCGAGGGCGACGTTGCCCGCGCCGACCACCACCGCCCGCTCGGCGTCCAGGACGAACCGCTCCAGCTCGCTGTCGGGGTGGCCGCAGTACCAGTTGACGAAGTCCGTGGCGGCGACGCTTCCGGGCAGGTCCTCCCCCGGCACGCCCAGGCGGCGGTCGACGCTCGCGCCGGTCGCGTAGACCACGGCGTGGTAGACGCGCGAGAGGTCCTCGCGGGAGAGGTCGGTGCCGAACTCCAGGCCGCCCACGAAGCGCACCTCGGGGCGTTCCAGGACGGTGCGCAGCGCGCGGGCCACGCCCTTGATCTTGGTGTGGTCGGGGGCGACGCCGTAGCGCACGAGTCCGTAGGGCGTCGGCAGGCGGTCCATGACGTCGACCCGGACGGGGACACGTGTCTGCCGGGTCAGGGCGTCGGCCGTGTAGACGCCCGCCGGTCCGGAGCCGATGACGGCGACGCGCAGCGGACCGGCGCCGTCGGTGCGCGGCCGCTCGGGTGCGGGTGAGGTCATGGCGCCATTGTCGCAGCCATGGCGGCGGAGCGGCCCGTAACGCTCGGGCGGCGAGCACGCCGAGCCAACTTAAAACGTATTAACCATCTGCTCGCCCGCGCGCCGACGGACTCCTCAGCGGTGGACGCCGATGTGATCCACTTCATTGCGATCAGGTAACAGGAAAGCCGCCTGCCAGAAACCGCGACAACGCTCCCCACCTGGTACGACAGGCCCCCTACCGACCTTCGCGCACCACCGGGGCGCCACCCGACCTCCGCCGTTCACTCGGCCCCAGGGTCTTGTCCACCCGGCATTAAGACGTTTAAATCCAAGGACGCACCGGACTCGGACACCCCTCGGAGCCCGATCCGCGTGCTCCACCAACCGAGGAGCCTCCCACCAGCCACCCCCCAGGTTTTGGAAAGCGCTTGCTCACCATTGAGCGACGTGTGTCCGGACCTGGCCAGACGAGAGAGATCCACGTGAAGAAGACACCGGTCGCGGTCACCGCGCTGGCCCTGACCCTCCTGGCGACCGCCTGCGGCGGCTCGGGCTCGGAGGACGGCGAGACCACCCTGCGCTTCGCCATCTGGGGCAGCGACGAGCGCTACGAGATCGTCCAGGGCGCCGTCCAGGCGTTCATGGACGACAACCCCGGCATCCAGGTCGAGACGACCGTCGCCGAGTACGACGCCTACTGGCAGCGGATGAACACCGAGATGGCCGGCGGCAACGCCCCCGACGTGTTCCTCATGAGCGACCGGCACCTGCGCGAGTACACCGGACGCAACGTCGTGATGGACCTGGCACCGCACGTCGGCGAGGGCGTGCGCACCGACGACATCACCCCCGAGGTCATGGGGCTGGGCACCGACGGCGACCACCTGTGGGGCCTGCCGATGAGCCAGATCACCATCACCATGCCCTACAACCCGGGGTTGTGGGAGGAGGCCGGGGCCGAGGCCCCCGAACTCGGCTGGACCTGGGACGACTACCTCGAAGCCGCCCAGACCGTCTCCGAGCACACCGACGAGGACGTCTACGGCGCCAGCGACTTCGGCGGCATCGAGTCCTGGTTCAAGGTCTACCTCAGCCAGAAGGGCAAGTCCCTCTACACCGAGGACGGCGAGCTCGGCTACACCGCCGACGACGTCGTCGAGTGGTGGGAGATGGCCACGGAGTTCCGCGAGGCCGGGGCCACGACCCCGGGCGAGATCACCAACGACACCACCGCCGGATCGCCCATGGTCCAACGCCACTCGGCCTCGGAGTTCACCCCGGACTCGACCTTCGCGCCCGACCAGGCCGACGAGTTCGACGGCGACTTCGCCCTCGCCCCGCTCCCCCAGGCCGACTCCCTCGGCCTGTACGCCGAGCCCGCCATGCTCATCAGCGCCAGCGCCCGCACCTCCCACGAGGAGGAGTCCCTGGCCCTGATCGACTACGTCGTCAACGAGCCCGCCGCCGCGGAGGCGCTGGGCATGACCTTCGGCCTCCCCGCCAACCAGACCAACCGCGAGCACATCTCCGGGGACCTGGAGGGCGCCTGGCAGCAGGTGTACGAGTACGAGGAGCTGGTCGGCCCCGAGCTCAAGGAGGGTCCGCCCGCCCCGCCGCAGGGCGCCAGCGCCCTGTTCGACCTCTTCACGGCCTACTACGAGGACGTCATGTTCGACCGGGCCGACCCGGAGGAGCAGGCGCGCGCCTTCTACGCCGAGGCCGAGCAGGTCATCGCCGACAACCAGGACTGAACGGCCACATGACCACTCCGCTCACCCGCTCCGCCGCCGCCCGCCCCCGCCGGCGGCGGAGCGGCACCTACGGCGACCACCCCGCGACCGGATACCTCTTCCTGTCCCCATGGATCCTCGGCGCGCTGCTGCTGTTCCTCGGCCCCATGCTCGCCTCGCTCTACCTGTCCTTCACCGACTACGACCTCTTCTCCACACCGAACTGGATCGGGCTGGAGAACTACGAGCGAATGCTCACCGACGACGCCAGGTTCGGCAACTCGGTGCTCGCCACCGTGCGGTTCGTCGTCTTCGGCGTCCCGATCCAGCTCGCCGCCGCCCTCGGCGTGGCCCTGCTGCTGAACCGGGCGAGCCGGATGTCGGGCGTGTACCGCTCCGCGTTCTACGCCCCCTCGCTGCTGGGCGGCAGCGTGGCGCTGGCCCTGGTCTGGCGCTCGCTGTTCACCGCCGACGGGCCGGCCGACCAGCTCTCCGGACTGTTCGGGATGCCCTCGCGCGGCTGGGTCAACGACCCGCAGCTGGCGCTGGCCGTGCTGGTGCTGCTGATCGTGTGGCAGTTCGGCGCGCCCATGGTGATCTTCCTGGCCGGGCTCAAGCAGATCCCGCAGGAGCTCTACGACGCCGCCTCCGTGGACGGCGCCAACGCCTGGCAGCGGTTCCGTGCGATCACGGTCCCCATGCTCTCGCCGGTGATCTTCTTCAACCTCGTCCTCAACACCATCAACGCCTTCCAGGTGTTCAACGCCGCCTTCGTGGTGAGCGGCGGCACCGGCGGTCCGAGCGACACGACGCTGTTCTACACGCTCTACCTGTGGCGGAAGGGATTCGTGGAGTTCAACATGGGCTACGCCTCGGCCATGGCCTGGCTCCTGCTCCTGGGCATCGCCCTGGTGACGGGGCTCATCTTCCGCAGCGCCCGCTCCTGGGTGCACTACGCGGGGGAGAAGAAATGACGCCCGCACGCATGCGAAGGCTCGCCTGGCACGCGCTGGTCCTGGCGATCGTGGCGGTCATGCTCTACCCGCTGGCGTGGATGCTGGCCAGCAGCCTCAAGCCCAGCCGCGAGATCGTCACGAGCGTCGCGCTCATCCCGCGGACCTGGGAGTGGGCCAACTACGCGTCCGCGCTCGAACCCCGCGTGGGCGTCCCGGTGTGGCGGTTCTTCCTCAACACCGCGCTCATCTCGGCCGGAGCGGTGGTGGGCAACGTCATCACCTGCTCACTGGCCGCCTACGCCTTCGCCCGCCTGCGGTTCCGCCTGCGAGCGCCGATGTTCGCGTTCATGCTGGCCACGATCATGCTGCCGTACCACGTGGTGCTGATCCCGCAGTACACGATCTTCCAGCAGCTGGGCATGGTGGACACCTTCTGGCCGCTGGTGCTGCCGAAGTTCCTGGCCACCGACGCCTTCTTCGTCTTCCTCATGGTGCAGTTCGTCCGGCAGCTGCCCCAGGACCTGGACGAGGCCGCGCGCATCGACGGCTGCGGACCCTTCCGGATCTTCACCCTGGTGATCCTGCCGCTGCTGCGGCCCGCGCTGATCACCACGGCGATCTTCACCTTCATCTGGACCTGGAACGACTTCTTCCAGCAGCTGATCTACCTGTCCTCTCCGGACAACTACACGCTGCCGCTGGCGCTGCGGCTGTTCGTCGACACCCAGGAGTCGGTGGCCAACTTCGGCCCGATGTTCGCGCTGTCGGTGCTGTCGATGCTGCCGGTCCTGCTGTTCTTCGCCGCCTTCCAGCGCTACCTCATCGACGGCATGGCGACCTCGGGCCTGAAGGGGTGATGTGAGGTGTTCCCACGCCTGGGCCTGTTCGCGGAGTCCCTGCTGGTGGGGCTGTTGACCGCGTTGGCCGCGCTGCTGGTCGTCCCGGCCCTGGCGGCGGTCGCCGCCGGGTGCTCGGTCCTGCGCGAGTCGCGGACCGGCCCGGCCGGCGCCGCGCTGTTCGCCGTGCGCCTGCGCGAGGCCCTGCGCGCGGGCCCGCCCGTCCTGCTCCTGCCGCCGGCGGCCGCGGCCCTGCTCCTGGTGGGGTACGGAGCGGCCGGGGCGGGCCTGCCCGGAGCCCAGGCGTGGTCGGTCGCCGCCGCCGTCGCCGTGGTGGCGGCCGCAGCGGCCCTGCTGCGCATGGCGGCGTGCTGGCGCCCGGGCATGGGCTGGCGCGACGCCGCCCGCGCCGGGGCCGACCGGATCACCGGCGACCTCCACGGGTCGGCCCTGGTGGTCCTGGCCGTGGTCGCCGCGGCGGTGGTCTGCACGGCCGTGCCGGTCATGGCACCGCTCGTCCTGGGGCAGGTGCTGCTGGCGGGCGCGGCCGTGGAGGTGCGCGCCGAGGAAGGAGAGGCGGCCCGGGCCTCGGGCCGAGGCATCGACGGATCGGCGGGCCGGGGATGAGGGCCCGGACGCCGTGAGGCCGTCCCGCCGGCGGCGGGACGGCCTCACGGACGTGTGCGGGGGGGGGGAGGTCAGGCGGTCTCGTCGGCCAGTTCGTGGCCCTGGCCGGCCTCGGTGCGCCGCAGGACGGCCTCGGTGAGCTTGCGGGACAGCTCCTGGGGGGTCAGGCCCTGCTGCTGGAGGATGCGGTCGCGCTTGGCGTGGTCCAGGAACTCCTGCTCGATGCCGAACGTGCGCACCGGCACGTCGACGTCGTTGTCGCGCAGCAGGCGGGCCACGGCGTCGCCCACCGCACCCGTGCGGCCGTTGTCCTCGATGACGGCGACCACGCTGTGCTCGGCGGCCTCGGCCACCAGGGCGCTGTCCAGGGGCTTGACCCACACGGGGTCGATGACGCTGACGCCGATGCCCTGGTCGGCCATCCGGTCGGCGACCTCGCAGGCGACCTGGGCCATCGTCCCCACGCCCACGATGAGCAGGTCGCGGGACCGGCCGCCCTCGGTGGCGCGGCGGAGCAGGTCCATCGAGCCGACCTTGTCCAGGGCGGGCAGGTCCTCGGCGACGGCGCCCTTGGGGTAGCGCACCACGGTCGGCGCGTCCTCGACGGCGACCGCCTCGCGCAGTGCGGTGCGCAGGCGCTCGGCGTCGCGCGGAGCGGCCAGGCGCAGGCCCGGCACGACCTGGAGGATGGACATGTCCCACATGCCGTTGTGGCTGGCGCCGTCGTTGCCGGTGACGCCCGCCCGGTCCAGGCAGAACGTGACGCCCTGGCGGTGCAGGGCGGCGTCCATGAGCACCTGGTCGAAACAGCGGTTGAGGAAGGTGGCGTAGACGGCCACCACGGGGTGCAGGCCGTTCATGGCCATGCCGGTCGCCGAGGTGGCGGCGTGCTGCTCGGCGATGCCGACGTCGAAGATGCGGTCGGGGTGGGCCGCGGCGAACTTGTGCAGTCCGGTCGGGTGGAGCATGGCCGCGGTGATGGCGACGACGTCCTCGCGCTCGTGGCCGATCTCCACCATCGTGTCGGCGAAGACCGAGGTCCACTTGACGACGTTGGGGCCGGGCTTGGCCTCGCCGGTGGCGGCGTCGAAGGGGCCGGGCGCGTGGAACTGGTCCTCGTCGTGGTTCTCCGCGGGGGCGTAGCCCTTGCCCTTCTGGGTGATGCAGTGGACGATCACCGGGCCGCCGAAGTCGCGCGCGCGGCGCAGCGCCTTCTCCAGGGCCTGCTCGTCGTGGCCGTCGATGGGGCCGAGGTACTTCAGGCCCAGGTCCTCGAACATCATCTGCGGCTGGATGGCGTCCTTGACGCCCTTCTTGAGGCCGTGCAGGGCCTCGTAGAGGGGCTGGCCGACCACGGGGGTGCGGTTGAGGGTGGTCTTGGCCAGGTCGAGCGCCTGCTCGTAGCCGGGGGCGAGCCGCAGGGAGGACAGGTGGTCGGCGAGGCCGCCGCGCGTGGGCGAGTAGGAGCGGCCGTTGTCGTTGACCACCACGACCAGGCGGCGGTTCTTCCGCTCCGCGATGTTGTTGAGCGCCTCCCAGGCCATGCCACCGGTCAGGGCGCCGTCCCCGATCACCGCGACGACGGTGCGGTCGGTGCGGCCCTGGACCTCGTTGGCCTTGGCCATGCCGTCGGCGTAGGACAGGGCGGTCGAGGCGTGGGAGTTCTCGATGAAGTCGTGCTCGGACTCGGCCCGCGAGGGGTAGCCGGACAGGCCGCCCTCCGACTTGAGGTTGCTGAAGTCGTGCCGCCCGGTGAGGACCTTGTGCGCGTAGGCCTGGTGGCCGGTGTCGAAGAGGATCGGGTCCTTGGGAGACTCGAAGACGCGGTGCAGGGCGATGCTGAGTTCGACCACGCCCAGGCTCGGGCCCAGGTGGCCGCCGGTCTGTGCGCAGGAGACGACCAGGAAGTCTCTGATCTCCTGGGCCAGCGCAGGGAGCTGGTCGGCCGGAAGCCTCTTGAGCGCTTCCGGATTCTGTATCGACTCGAACAGTGCCACTGTCTCGTCAGTCCCCTCGTCCAGCGTGTCCGTCAACTGTGCCCCGCCCGGCCCCTGACGTGGGTCCGGAGCCGGCTACCGGCAGGTATACATACCCGAGTTTATGGGCCGGATCCCACGGGTCCCGCCCAGGTCGGCCTCGCGGGGGCCGCGGATCCCGCACGGACCGGCCCCACGCGGTGAGCCGCACCCCGCGCGTCGACGGCCCGCCCTCGGTTTGGGCGTACATTACCGCCTTTGGGACGCGATACGGCCGCTGCCGTGCTGGGGCACCGTCCGCGCGGCGCGCGCCAGGACGTGTTCGGCGGTGACCCGCTCCCGCGCGCGGCGTCCCCGGGCGTGTCCCTAGCCGAGGACGGCCTGCACGAGCAGGCCCAGCGCCGAGGCGGTGACCACGCACAGCATCGCCAGGCGCAGCCACCCCGCGTCGACCCACCGGCGCAGGAGGTTGCCCACCCCGAAGCCGACGGCCACGCACGGGATCATCGCGACCCCGGCCACCAGCGTGCGGGTGTCCATCTGCCCGCCCAGCGTCAGCGCGGTCAGCGACAGCGCGGCCCCGAACAGGAAGAACGCGGCCAGCGTCGCCCGGACCCTGGCGGGCGGCTCGTGCTGGTAGAGCAGCGCCATCGGCGGCCCGCCCACGGAGGTCGCGGTCCCGGCGAACCCCGACAGGCATCCGGCGACCACCAGGGACACCGGGGTGATGCGCGCCCGGAAGGACCACACCGACAGCGCCACGGCCGCGAGCACCATGGCGCCGACGACCCCGGCCAGGGCCCGGGGCGCCAGGACGGCCACCACCCACACCGCCACGACCGTGCCCGGCAGGCGCGCGGGCAGTCCCCAGGCGATGCCCCTCCAGTCCACGTGCCGCCACTCCTGCAGGAGCGTGAGCACCGGCAGCAGGACGGCGGCGATGAGCATGGCCCCGGGCATCAGCGTGGGGTCGAGGAAGGAGATGACCGGCGCGGCCACCAGGCCGAGGCCGAGGCCGACGGTGCTCTGGACGGCGGCTCCGGCCAGGACGGCCACTCCGGCGATGAGCAGCACCACCCAGATGTCGGCGGAGCCGGCCAGCCCCTGGGCGGCGGGGCGTGCGATGTCTTCGATCATGAGGAGGCCGACGCTATATGTCGATCCATCCGACCGGGATTAGGAGATCGGGACATCGGATGTCCGTGCCGCCGTGGACCGGCGGAGGATTCGGGGGAACGGGCCGCGTGACGGGGAAGTCGGGCAGGAGGCGGCATGGCGGCGACAGCGCGGAAGGGCCCGCCTCGGTCGGCGGGCGGCGCACGCCACGGCGCACCCGCCCGGGCCCGAGGTCGGGGCCGGACGGGTGCGCCGGACGTCCCTAGGCGCCGCCCCTGGCGTGGGTCTTGCGACCGCGCCGGGAGATGGCGTCCAGGATGACCGCGATGAGCAGCACCGCGGCGGTGATCATGAAGCGCACCGAGGACTCCATCTGCAGCAGGAGCAGACCGGAGGCGATCGCGCCCAGCACCAGGCCGCCCAGCAGCGCCGAGTAGGCGTTGCCCCGGCCACCGAACAGGCTCGTTCCGCCGATGACCGCGGCCGCGATGGCCATCATCAGCTCCTCGCCGCCACCGGTGGACACGCTCGCCGCGAAGTTGCGCGAGACGAGCATGATGCCGCCCAGGGCCGCCAGCATGGAGGCGATCCCGAAGACCGAGATCCGGATGAAGTCCACGCTGATGCCGGCGCGGCGCGCCGCCTCGGAACTGCCGCCGACCGCGTAGACCATGCGCCCGTACCGGGTCTTGCGCAGGATCAGGTCGAGGGCGACCACGAACCCGACGAAGATCAGGAAGGCCAGCGGCACACCCTTGTACTGGTTGAGCACCCACACGCCGCCCACCAGCGGCACGGCCAGCAGCGCGGACCGGAAGAGCACCTCGGGCAGGGGCTTGTAGGGCAGCCCCGCCAGGCGGCGCCTGCGCTCGACCGCGAACACCGTGCCCATGTACAGCAGCACGGTCACGATCACGAGCGACCAGCCCACGACCGGGACGAAGTAGGTCTGGGTCAGCATGGCGATGGCGCCGTTGGCGCTGGTGTTGACCGAACCGGAGCTGTCCAGCAGGTACAGGTGCAGGCCCTGCCACCCCAGTAGTCCGGCCAGTGTGACCACGAAGGCCGGGACGCCCAGCTTCGCGAAGATGACGCCGTGCAGCAGTCCGACCAGGAGGCCGACCAGGACCGCCGCGCCGATCGCCACCCATTCGGAGACGCCGAAGCGCACGGCCAGGACCGCCAGGACGGCGGCCGAGAGCCCGGACACCGACCCCACGGACAGGTCGATCTCGCCCAGCAGCAGGACCATGATCACGCCGGTGGTCATCAGGCCCACGGCGGCGATCTGGACGGTGAGGTTGGACAGGTTCTGCGCCGACAGGTACCGGTCGTTCATCGACTGGAACACGACGGCGATGAGGATCAGGCCGATGATGACCGGGACGGGCCCGAGCTCGCCGCCGCGCAGGTTGCGGCGTAGGGCCTTGAGCCAGCCGCTCGGGGAGGCGGCCGTGACCAGGAGGCGCGGGTCGCGCCGCGGCTCGCCGGGTGTGCCCGTCCCTTCGCCCGACGCGGGCGTGGCGTGAGTCTGCTGAGTCATCGGTTGTCCTCCGTGGCCAGGGCCGAGGAACCGGTACGGCTGGAGCGCCGGGTGACCGGGTTGTCGGCGGCACCGGTGATGGCGGCCACGATCTCCTCGTAGCTCGTCGACGCGATGGGGAAGTCCCCGGCGTTGCGGCCCAGGCGGAGCACGACGGCGCGGTCGGCGACGGCGCGTACGTCCGCCATGTTGTGGCTGATGAGCACGACGCCCAGGCCCTGGTCGCGCAGGCGCTCGATCAGGTCGAGCACCTGGGCGGTCTGGGCCACGCCCAGTGCCGCGGTGGGCTCGTCGAGCATCACCACGCGCGGCTGGCCCAGGAGCGAGCGGGCGATGGCGATGATCTGCCGCTGGCCGCCGGAGAGCGAGGAGACGGGGACGCGCAGGTTGGGGATGCTCACCGACAGCGAGTCGAGCAGTTCCCGCGCCCGGCTCTCCATCTCGACCTCGTCGAGGGTGCCGGGGAAGTGCAGCTTCTCGTTGCCGAGGAACAGGTTGCCGACGATGTCCAGGTTGTCGCACAGCGCGAGGTCCTGGTAGATGGTGGCGATACCGAGCTTCTGGGCGTCGGACGGCGAGCCGATGGTGACCGGCCGGCCGTCCCAGGTGATGACTCCGCCGGTGTCGGCGGGGTGGGCTCCGGCGATGACCTTGACCAGGGTGGACTTGCCAGCGCCGTTGTCGCCGAGCAGGGCGACGACCTCTCCGGGATCGACCTGGAAGTCGACCTCGCTCAGGGCCCGGACGGCCCCGAAGGTCTTGGAGATCCCGGACAGTTCCAGGACGGGTGTACTCATGCGCTCTTTCTCTCTTCTCGTCCCGGCGGGGCGTCGCGCCTGGACCGGTTAGAGGGCTTCCTGGCAGAAGTCGGTGTCCTCGTAGTCGGCCGTGCAGATCTCCTCGATGGAGTAGATGCCGTCGGAGACCACGGTGTCGCCGATGTTCTCCTCGGTCACCGAGATCGGCTCCAGCAGGATGGAGGGCACGGCCTCGCCGTTGGCGTCCTCGACGTCGGTGAGCGTGTACTCGCCCGCCTCCAGCTCCTCGCCGGTGGCCAGGGAGACCGCCATCGCGGCGGCGATCTCGGCCTCCGGCCGGATCGCCTTGTAGACGGTCATGTACTGCTCACCGGAGATGATGCGCTGGATGCCGTGCAGCTCGGCGTCCTGGCCGGTGACGGGCGGCAGGTCGTCGGTGGACACGCCCGCGCTGCGCAGCGCGGAGATGATGCCGGAGGCCATGCCGTCGTTGGCGGAGTAGACGCCGACGATCTCGTCCACGCCCAGGGAGGTGATGGCACCCTCCATCTGGCTGTTGGCCTCGTCCGGCGACCAGTCCGGCGTGTCGAACTCCTGGCCGATCTCGACCTGGCCGTCGAAGATCTCGTGCGCGCCGGCCTTGAAGTCGGCGGCGTTGGGGTCGGTGGGCGAACCGTTGATCATGACGATCTGGCCCTCGCCCGTGGTGCCGTCCTGCTCCAGCGCCTCCAGCAGGGCCTGGGCCTGGACCTGGCCCACGCGGTGGTTGTCGAAGGACACGTACATGTCCGCGCCGCCCTCGGCGAGGCGGTCGTAGGCGACCACGGGCACGCCCTGCGAGCGGGCCTCGTTGACGGTGCCCGCGGCGGCCTGGGAGTCGACGGCGCCGAGCACGAGGACGTCGACCCCGTCGGTCAGCATGGCCTGGGCCTGCGTCTGCTGCTCGTCGACGTCCTGGTCGGCGTTGGCGTAGGAGAGCTCGCAGTTGGGGCAGAGCTCGCCCAGGGCCTCCTCGAAGAAGGGACGGTCGAAGGCCTCGTAGCGCGCGGTCTGCAGCTCGGGGAGCAGCAGGCCGACGTGGAAGCCCTCCTCGACCGTGTGGTCGGCCTGATCGCCAGCCTCTTCACCGGAGGTGGTGAGGGCACCGCAGCCGGAGACGAGCAGGGCCAGGGAGGCCGTGACGGCGGCGAGGCCGCCTGTGAACTTCTGGTGGGTTGCGAAGCGTCGGGTCATCAACGCTGTGCCTCTCTTCACGGGGGATTTTCGGTGTGGGAACTCGCGAGCAATGATGTGAAGTACAACCCCGCGGTGGGCTTGCCGTCAACTCCTGAACACATAACTGAAACATCACGGACATTGCCTTCAAGCACTAAATGCACGGAAACCCCTGGCCAAAGCGGCTCGCGGCGTTCGTGACCTTGTGTGAAGGGTACGCGTCGATTGCCCGTCCTCGAACTTTTTACCCGCCCCTGACCTCGAAGGACGCCGAGCGACACACCTCGGCGGGGCGCCGCGGGGAGCGCGCCGGACGGCGTTCGGGCACGCGTCAACGCTGTGGAGCGGTGACACGCCCCACAGTGACGAGCCCTACAAGACTTGGGTGGGAAGGCGCCGGTCAGCCGACGCGCTGCGCCGCCATGAGCAGCCCGCCGTAGAGCGAGGCGTCCCCGCCCAGCGCGCTCGGCACCAGTTCGAGCTGGCCCAGCGCGCTGCCGAGCGCACCCAGCTCCATCGCGCGGCGCATCGGGTCCAGCAGCAGCTCACCCGCCTCGGCCAGGTCGCCGCCGACGACCACCCGGTCCGGGTTGAACAGGTTGGCGATGATCGCCGTGCCCTGGCCGAGCGCCGTGCCCGCCTCGGAGACGATCCGTCGGCTGCCCAGGTCCCCGTCCAGGGCCGCGGCCACGACGTCGGGCACTCCGACCGGCCCGGGGCGACGCGCCACGTCGGCGTTCTGGGGCAGCATGTCGAGCAGGTAGTGCGCGCCCGTGAACGTCTCCAGGCAACCCCGGTTCCCGCACCGGCACACCTGGCCGCGCGGGTCCAGGGCGATGTGGCCCACCTCGCCCGCCGTGCCGCCCGCGCCGCGGAAGAGCCGGCCGGACATGATGATGCCCGCGCCCACACCCTCCCCGATGACCAGGGTGATCACGTGCTGGGCGCCCCCGCCCGCGCCCTGGTGCCATTCGGCCAGCGCGGCGAGGTTGGCGTCGTTCTCGGCGACGACCGGCAGGCCCAGCCGCTCGGTCAGCGCCTTGGCCGGGCGGTGGCCGGCCCAGCGGGGGACGCAGGAGATCCGGCCGACCTCGCCGGTGCCCGGGTCGATCGGCGCCGGCACCGAGGCCACCACCGAGGAGACCGTGCCCACGTCGATCCGGGCGCGCTGCAGTGTGGTCTCGGTCAGCCACGCAGCCCGGCGCACCCCGCGTTCGGCGTCGGCGGCCACGTCGTAGGCGATCGCCTCGCGGGCGAGCATGTTGCCGTCGCTGTCGCCGACCGCGACCTGGATCCGGGTGGGCATGAAGTCCACGGCCACGACGGCGCCGGGCGGGCGCAGCAGGGTGACCGCGCGGGCGCGGCGCCCGTTCGAGGCGGTGTCGCGGACCGAGACGGTGCCCGCGGCGCGCAGCCCGCGCACGATGTTGGACACGCTGGCGGCGGACAGCCCGGTGGCCCGGGCGAGTTCGGCCTGCGTCCGCGTGCCCTCCTTGCGGAGCGCGTCCACGATCCGGCGTTCGTTGGCCTGCCGGAGGGCGGACTGTGATCCCGGTGTCCCGGCGGTGTCGGTCACCCGGTGGCCCCTTCGTCGTCTCTCGTGCCAGCGCGACGGCGCTGCTGAGACGAATGCTACAAGCATTGAACGCAAGCCGGAACGCCGCCTGGACCGCGCTCGGCATGGCCAGGGCGGTTCCGCGGATGCCGCCCGTCGCGGGCGGCGCATCCAGTGGTGCTCCCGCGAGGCCGAAGGAGGAACTCCCCTCCTCTGCGGCTTCGCCGTTGTCCCGTGGGCCCGGGCGGTCCCCCTGCCGACTGATGGGAACGCGGTGAGAGTGCCGCTGGGGCGCCGCGCAGCAGGGTGGGTGTCCGCGGAACATGGCCTAGGGTGCGATCGTGCCAGTACCGAGGATCAGCACCGCCGAGAGCGGTTGGGCGGCCCGCGCGGTGTCGCTCCTGCCCGCCCGGAGCACTCCCGTGCGGGTCGTGGCCGTGGAGGGCCGCTCCGGATCCGGCAAGAGCACGGTCGCCGGGCACCTGCGCGCGGCGCTGGCCGCGTGCGGCGAACCGGTCCACGTGCTGACGATGGAGGACCTCTACCCCGGCTGGGACGGCCTGGCGCGAGCGCCGCACCTGCTCCGGGACTGGGTGCTGGCCCCGCTGCGCCGCAGGGAGCCTGCCGCCTGGCACCGCTACGACTGGGCGGACGGCCGTTTCGCGCCGGAGTGGTCGCGGCTCCCGGCGGAGGTCGCCGCCGGGGGCACGCTGGTGGTGGAGGGCTGCGGGTCGGGCGCGACGCGGGTCCGGGACCTGACCGACGCGCTGGTCTGGGTGGCCGCGCCCGGCGCCGAGCGGGCCCGCAGGCTGGACGCGCGCGGGGACGCCGCCGTGTACGCCCCCCACCGGGACCGGTGGGCCCGGCAGGAGGAGGCGTTCTACGCCCGGCACCGGCCCCGCGCGCACGCCCGGCTGGTCGTCGACAACTCCGCCGCGGCCGGTCCCGCGCGGTGAGGCCCGGAGGTGCACGGGACCGGTGCGCGGAACGCGGCGGGCCGGTGCGGCCGGTCCGCGCTACGGCAGGGCCAGCGGCGCGCCCTGGACGAACGCGGTGATGCGGTCCAGGCTGGCTGCGTCGGCGAGGATGCCGTTGTGCCGGAGTCCTGACGTGGTGACCAGGCGGGCGCGCTCGCCGAGGGCGGCGAGCACCCGGCGCGACTGGGAGTGCGGGATCATCGGGTCCTCCTGGTCGTGCAGGAGCAGCACCGGCTGGGTGAGGGTGTCGGCGTCGTGGGTGGCGCTGAACCGGGTCCACACGGTGGTGTCGCCACCGAAGTACCGGTGCTCGATCGCCGAGCGCAGGGCGGCGACCGTGCGGGGCCGTAACCGCAGTTCGGCGGCGAACCCGGCGACGACGGTCTCGAAGTCGGCCACCCCGGAGACGAGGACGAGCCGGTCCGCCCCGATGCCCTCGCGCAGGGCGTGGACCGAGAACAGCGCGCCCAGGGAGTGGCCGACGACGGCGCTGAAGTGACCGTTCCGGGACTGCAGCAGGCCGATGGTCTCCAGGGCGTCCAGGATGGTGCCGGCCCGGCCACCGGTCGCCCCGTGGCCGGGGGCGTCCCAGGCCACGGGGCTGTAGCCGAGGTCGAGCAGACGGCGCACGAGCGGCGCGAACCGGGAGGCCCGTGAGCGCCACCCGTGCGCGAGCAGCACGGGGCGGGCGCCGTCGCCCCAGGCGTAGGTCGCCACCTCCCACTCCCCCACGTGCAGGGTCTCGGCGCGGGCCGACTCGTGGACGTCGCGGTCCTGGTCGGCGACCGGGCGCGTCCCGCCCGTTCGGACCCAGAGACGGCGGGCCCGGTCTCCGGCGAACGCGGGAGCGGGCAGCGCGAGGGTGTTGAGGGCGGTGCCGATGAGGCGTGCGGTGTTCACGGAGGCTCCCCTACGATAAAATAATACGAACGGTCGTATTATTTGTTTGCCAGCGTCACGTTGTCAAGGCGAGGTATTCTGAACCGGTACTCGACCGACCGTGCACTTTTGCCCTCGGGGAGACGGAGCATGACCACACAGACCGACGGGAGGACCCTGCGCGGCGACCAGACCCGCAGGGCCGTCCTGGGGCGCGCGCTGGACATCGCCTCCAGCGAGGGCCTGGAGGCGTTGTCGCTGGGGCGGCTCTCCAAGGAGCTCCAGGTGAGCAAGAGCGGCGTGTTCGCGCACTTCGGTTCCAAGGAGGAGCTGCAGCTGGCCGCGATCAGGGCGGCGCGCGAGGTCTTCGTCGACCACGTCGTGCGCGACGCCCTGGAGACGCGCCCGGGGCTGGAGCGCCTGTGGCGGCTGTGCGCGAACTGGATCACCTACTCGCGCGACCGGGTGTTCAGCGGCGGGTGCTTCTTCTACACGGTGACCGCCGAGTTCGAGTCACGGCCGGGACGGGTCCGCGACGCGCTCGTCAAGGCGCACCGGGACTGGCGCGGGTCCCTGTCCAGGAACGCCGCGGACGCCCGCCAGCTCGGCGAGCTCTCCGAGGCGGCCGACCCGGACCTGCTGGCCTTCGAGCTGCGCGCGCTGCTCGACGCCGCGAACGGCGTCTCCCTGCTGGAGGACGACCGGGACACGCCCTACGCCATGGCGCGCGCGTCGATCGTCGCCCGCCTGGACGTGCTGGTCCTGCCGGGCGTGCGACGGCCCTGGGAGGACACCGGGTCCTGAGTCAGGGGCGCCGGAGCAGCCCGAACACGGCCGCGGCGTACCCGGCGCGCGCGGCACCGGCGGCGCCCTCGACCCGCGCCCACAGGCCGCGCGCCCACTCCGCCCTCCCGGGCCGGTCGCCGGGGTCGGGCTGGACCACCAGGTCCGGGTGCAGCAGGAACACCAGGGTCAGGACGGGGTCCGGTCGTCCCGGGGGCCCGTTCTCCTGCCAGAGCGCCGCCCCGGCGCGCTCAGCCGTCGCGAGGTCCTCGGCCAGGACGCGCAGGGTCTCGGCGTCCGGGCCGTGGTGGGCGGCCATCAGCCGGATCACCGCCGGGCGGGCCATCAGCAGGCGTTCGTGGGCGGTCCGGTCGCCGGGCCCCGGCGGCCGGGTGTCCCGGAACAGGGCGCGCAGTGCGGCGGGCGAGGCGTCCTGGCCGCGGAAGGCCGGCGGCAGGTCGGGGCGGAGCTGGGCGACGAACGACGCCACCGCCAGGTTGACGTCCACCACGCCGCGCTGGAAGGGCGAGCGGTCGGCGAGCGCGACGCGCAGGTCGTGGGAGATCCAGGAGTCGAGGGCGGCACGCTCGGTGGTGTCGCCGAAGACGGAGGCCGCCGCCGTCCAGTCGCGCCGCATCGCCGCCGCGAGATCTCCGGCGTCGGCGTACGCCGTCCCGGCGAAGCGATAGGTCGGCACCCGGCCCCGCCCGGGCGGCGTCCCGGTGTGGCCGGGGGTGGAGGGCACGCCCGGGTGGGCGGCCCCGGCGTCCGACGGCACCGCGTGCCCCGGTGCGGCGCGGGAGTGGTCCGGGTAGGGCGGGACCCCGGTGGCACCGGAGGTGGCGGGCGCGCTCGTCGGATGCGGGGCGGGCAGGGTGTACCCGTCACCGGGATCCGGCGGCGGCGCCCCGGGGTCGGACGTGCGGGGCACACCCGTCGCACCCGAGGCAGGAGACACCGCCGTCGAACCGGGAACGTAGGACCCCGCCCCGTGCCCTGACGTGTACGGCGCGGGCGGGGTGTGTGGACCGTGGCCGCCCTCGGGGGGCACCGGTCGCCGCGCGGCCCCGAGGGCCCCGCCCTGCGTCGCGCGCTGCGTGTAGGCGCGGGTCGGAGGCACGCCCGGGCCGCCGACGGCCAGGGGGCGGCCGGTGACCAGGTGGTCCATCAGCGCGGCGGCGTCCGGCCTCCGGTCGGGGTCCTTGTCCAGACAGGCCCGCACCACCGTGGCGAGCGGTTCGGGGACCCCTCCGGTCTCCGGTTCGCTCGACAGGATGCGGGCGATGCGCGAGGCCTGGGTCGGGCCGGGGAACGCCTGGTGCGCGGTCGCCGCGAACACCATCACCGATCCCCAGGCGAACAGGTCCACCGCCGACGTCAGACGGGCGCCCTCCAGCTGCTCGGGCGCCATGTACCCGACCGTGCCGATCACTCCGCTGGCGGTCACGGAGGTGGCCTCCACCGCCCGGGCGATCCCGAAGTCGATCACCCTCGGACCGTCCGGCGCCAGCATGATGTTGTCCGGCTTCAGATGGCCGCCAGCGCGGTGGCCGTTGACACCGCCAGGCGGTGGAGCGCGGAGCCCGTGCGCGGACCCTCCGCGGCCACGGCCTGGTGGAGCGTGGGGCCCTCGATGTACTCCGTGGCGATCCACGGCCGCTCCGCCTCGGGGTCGGCGTCCAGGATCGCCGCGATGCAGAACCCGCTCACCCGCCGCGCCTGCTCCACCTCGGCCGTGAAGCGCCGCCGCATGTCGGCGTCCTCGGCCCAGGCGGTGTGCAGCAGCTTGACCGCCGCCCGGGTACCGTCCGCCCGCTCCCCCAGGAACACCTCGCCGAACCCGCCGCGTCCCAGTGAGCGCACCAGTCGGAATCCGCCGACCGTCCGCGTCGTCTCCTCCACGCGGTCCTCCGCTCACCTCGACGACCTGTCAGCCTCCGCTGATCCTACGGGCCCGGTCGAGGTCGGCGTCCATCCGCTGCAGGCCGCCCCGCAGTTCGGGCAGGAGGCGGGGCAGGCCCTCCATGTGCCTGACCCTTCGTCCGCGGGCGATCGAGTCGCCGTGCGCGCCGTGGTCCATCGAGAGCAGGATGACGAAGACCAGCGCGCACAGGAGCGCCGATATCCAGCCGAGCGCGAAGAGCAGCGGCATGTCCGTCCCTCCGGCCAGGGTTCCGATCCCGAAGGACGCGCCTCCGGTCCAGAGACAGCACACCTTCGCGGTCCCGTAGGACCTCTGCGTGCGCACCACCCTCTCCAGGTGGGCGTACTCGCCGCGCGTCCGCTGTTCGCGCTCGCTCCACTCGGCCCGCTGCCGGGCGAGGTCGGTGAGTGTGGGCAGGACTCCGTAGATCGTGGCGGCGTATCCGGCGCGTTCGGCGCCCGCGGCGCCGTCCACCCGGGGCCACAGGGCCGCGATCCACTCGGCCACGCCGGGTCGGCCGCCGGGGTCGGGGGCCGCCACGAGCGCGGGGTCGAGCAGGAAGGTCAGGACCAGGGCCGGATCCACCCTGGCCGGAACGTCGCGCCATCCGACCAGGTTCTGGGTCAGCTCCTGGTGGAAGGCCGTCCCCGCGCGTTCGGCGGCGTCCAGGTCCTCGGCCAGCGAGCGCAGCTCCGCCGCGTCCCCCGTACCGTGCGAGGCCATCACCCGCAGGACCGCGGGGCGGGCGAGCAGGACCAGCTCGTTGGCCATCGGCGCGCCGGTCAGCAGCGGCCGCGGATCGTGGAAGAGCTTGCGCAGGCCCGGCACGGACGCGTCGTGGCCGCGGAAGACGGGCGGCAGGTCGGGGCGGGCCTGGGCGACGAAGGACGCCACGGCCAGGTTCACGTCCCTCACCTGGCGCCGGAAGAGGGAGCGGTCGATCGTGGTGTCCCCCACGTCGTCCATCACCCAGGAGCCGAGCGCGGCCATCTCGGCGGCGTCGCCGAAGACCGCGACCGCCGCGCGCCAGTGCTCCTGCATGGCGGCGGCCAGCGCACCGACCCGGGTGAAGCGGACCCCCGCGAAGTGGTAGGGCGGGGCCTCCCCGGTCGGCGCGGAGCCGGGTCCGGCCCCTGCGTAGGCGCCCCGGGCGGGCGGGGCGGAGGCCTGGCCGCCGGAGGCCGGCGGAGCCGCCGGTGGCGTGGCGGACGAAGCGGGCGTGGCGGACGAAGCGGGCGTGGCGGCAGGCGGCGCGCCCTCCAGACGGGTGTAGGCGCGGGTCGCCGGGGTCGAGGGCGCGCCCTCGACCCGGGTGGCCTCGGCGTCCGTGATCGCCGGGCCCGCCCCGGTGGCGATGGGGCGTCCGGTGACCAGGTGGTCGAGCAGCGTGGGCGCGTCGGGGCGCCGGCGCGGGTCCTTGCCCAGGCACGCCCTGACCGCGGTGGCCAGGGACGCGGGAACGTCGGCCGTCTCGGGTTCACCGGACAGGACGCGGGCCACGCGGGAGGCCTGGGTCGGACCGGGGAAGGCCTCGTGTCCGGTGGCGGCGTAGACCATCACCGAGCCCCAGGAGAACAGGTCCACCGCCGACGTCAGGCGCAGGCCCTCCAACTGCTCGGGCGCCATGTACCCGATGGTGCCGACCACGCCGCTCGCCGTCACCGACGTCGACTCGACGGCCCGGGCGATCCCGAAGTCGATCACCCTCGGCCCGTCCTGCGCCAGCATGATGTTGTCCGGCTTCAGATCCCGGTGCACCACGCCCGCGGCATGGATCGCGGCCAGGGCCGTGGCCGTGGACACCGCCAGGCGCTGGAGCTCGTCCCCCGCCCTGGGCCCCTCCTCCGCCACCGACTGCTGCAGGGTGGGGCCGTCGATGTACTCCGTGGCGATCCACGGCTGATCCGCCTCCGGGTCGGCGTCCAGGATCCCCGCGATGCAGAACCCGCTCACCCGCCGCGCCTGCTCCACCTCGGCGGCGAACCGCCGCCGCATGTCGGCGTCCTCGGCCCAGGCGGTGTGCAGCAGTTTCACCGCCGCCCGCGCGCCGTCCGCGGTCTCCCCGAGGAACACCTCGCCGAACCCGCCGCGTCCCAGCGACCGCACCAGCCGGTACTCGCCCACCGTACGAGCGGTCCCGTCCATACCCGTCCCCATCTCCTGTTGTGTCGTCCCCCGCGGCCGGTCAGCCCTCGCTGATCCTGCGGGCCTGGGCGAGATCGGTGCGGATCCGTTCCACGCCCGAGGTGAGCTGCGGGAGCTGGGCGTTGGAGTGCTCCAGCTCCATGACGCGGTGGGCGCGGCGCACGGGGGTGCCGCAGACCACGCGGCGGGCCGCCGTGCACGAGACCGCCCCGGTCAGGCCCAGGACGGAGGCCACGACCAGCAGGCCGGTGATCCATGGCGGCGCGCCGAGGACGTGTTCCAGCACGAGCGCCGCCGGGAAGCCGAAGATCGCCCACCGGCTGTAGCGCACGGCGTTGGTGAGGTGGACCTGGAGGCCGACCCGGTTCATCAGGGCGTCGTGCTCCGCGGAGACGGCGGCGAAGCGCTCCTCCCAGTGGCGCCGCTGGCGGGCCAGCTCGCGCAGGGTCGGCACGGCCCCGTAGACCATCGCCGCGCACCCGGCGTTGTCGGGCACGGGCGCGGACTCGACCCTGCGCCAGAGGATGTCGACCCACTCCGCGACGGCCTTGTCGCCGTCGTTGGGCGGGACGACGCGCTCGGGGTGCAGGAGGAAGGCCAGGACCAGGGCGGGGTTGACGTGCACGCGGGTGCTCGCCCATCCGGCCAGGTCGCCCCGGAGCCGCTCGTGGAAGGCGATCCCGGCCCGTTCGGCCTGGCCGAGGTGCTCGGCGAGCCGGTGGAGCGCACCGGGTCGGCCCGAGTGGTGGTGGCCCATCACGCGCAGGACGTCGGGCCGGGCGAGCAGGGCCATCTCGTTGGCCAGGGGCGCTCCGGTGAGCACGGGCGCGGGATCGGCGAAGAGTTCGCCCAGCGCCTCCAGGGAGGCGGGGCGGCCGCGGAAGACCGGCGGCAGGTCCGGGCGCAGCTGGGCGACGAAGGAGGCGATGGCGAGGTTGGCGTCCGTGGTCTGGCGACGGAAGAGGGAGCGGTCGACGGTGGTGTCGCCCAGGTCGTCGATGATCCAGGCGCCCAGGGCGGCGCGCTCGGCGGGGTCGCCGAAGACCCGTAGCGCCCCGGCCCAGTCCTGTTGGAAGGCCTCGGCGAGCGCGCGCGGATCGGTGAAGCGCACACCGCCGAAGTGGTACGGGGGGACGCCGCCGGTGTGGAGCGGGCCCGACGGCAGCGGACCCGAGGGCAGCGGGCCCGACGGCCCGGACCCGTTCGGCACGGGGCCGGAGTGGTACGGACCCGGCGCCACCGCGCCGGACTGGTGCGACACGGGCTGGGCGGCCGGCGCGGACGCGGCCTGGGCGTCCTGCGGGGCCAGGGCGGTGTAGGCGCGCGTGGGGTCGACCGTGGCCGGTGGTGCCACGCGCGTGCGGTCCACCTGGGGCGGGGCGCCGTCGGCGACCATCGTCCGGTCGACACCGACACGGGTCCGGTCGTCGGGCGCGGGCGCGACCGTGGTGCCCTGGGCGTCCGCTGACACGGCGGGTGCCGGTGCCGGGGGGAGCGCCGGTGCCGGAGTCCCCTCGGCCGGGGCCGCGATGAGCCGGTTGAGCAGCGTGGAGGCGTCGGGGCGCCGGTCGGGATCCTTGTCCAGGCACGTCCGGATGATCCCGAGCAGGGGCTCGGGCAGCGCCCCCAGGTCGGGCTCCCCGCCCAGGATGCGGGCGATCCGCGAGGCCTGGGTCGGGCCGGAGAAGGCCTCCTTGCCGGTGGCGGCGTAGACCATCACCGAGCCCCAGGAGAACAGGTCCACCGCCGACGTCAGCCGGGCGCCCTCCAGCTGCTCGGGCGCCATGTACCCGATGGTGCCGACCACGCCGCTGGCGGTCACGGAGGTGGCCTCCACCGCCCGGGCGATCCCGAAGTCGATCACCCTCGGACCGTCCGGCGCCAGCATGATGTTGTCCGGCTTCAGATCCGGCTTCAGATCCCGGTGCACCACACCGGCCGCGTGGATGGCCGCCAACGCGGTGGCCGTGGACACCGCCAGGCGGTGCAGCTCCACTCCGCCGCGGGGGCCGTCCCGGTCGACGGCGTCCTGCAGGGTGGGGCCGTCGATGTATTCCGTGGCGATCCACGGCTGCTCCGCCTCGGGGTCGGCGTCCAGGATCCCCGCGATGCAGAACCCGCTCACCCGCCGCGCCTGCTCCACCTCGGCCGTGAAGCGCCGCCGCATGTCGGCGTCGCCCGCCCAGCTGGCGTGCAGCAGCTTGACCGCGGCCTTCGTCCCGTCGGGAGCCTCGCCGAGGAACACCTCGCCGAACCCGCCGCGTCCCAGTGACCGTAGCAGCCGGTAGTCGCCGACCGTGCGCTCCGGCGGCGGCGCGCCCCCGTCCTCGCCCGTCCCGTCGTCCACAACCGCCCCGTTCCCTGGTCGTTCGTCCTCGTGTGCCCCGGCCGTCCCACGGGAGCCCGTGGGAACTATAGCGACGGTCGGCCTCGTTCCGGGACGGAGCCGCCCGCCGTCCGCGTCCCCGGCCGCGCGGGCCGCGGCTACGCCCTGGTCCGGTGGGCGCCGCGCTGGATGCGTTCCACCAGGTCGTCGGTGAGGGTGCCGTAGCCGGTGGCGGCCCACACGCTCTCCTCGGGCGGTACCTCGTAGTACGGGACCGACCGGCCCTCGTGTTCGTCCGCCAGGACGGTGGGCCGCACGCGGTCGCGCACGGCGCGCGCGCAGTCCGGGCACAGCGGCACGCGGATCGTCCGGGTGCCGCCGTACTCGCGCCACTCGACCTGCCGGGTGTCGGTGCCGTGCAACGGGTTGGCGTAGCAGGGACGGCGCGGGGTCCGGCGGCCGGCCAGGGCGTCCTCGGCCAGGTCGAGCAGCACGAGCACGCCCGCGGCGTCGGGCAGGGTGGGCCCGTCCGCGACCATCCGGTCGTACACGCGCGCGGCGGCGTCACGGGCGTCCAGCGCTCCGGTCAGGCGGCGCCCGTTGGTGTCGCCGGCCCGGCTGAGGCGCTCGCCGAGTTCGATGAGGTCCTGTTCACAGCGTTCGACCAGCGAGTCCAGGCGGGCCCGGTCGGCGTTGTCGAACGCGGCGTGCTGGGCGAGCGGGACGGCCGGGCGCGCGCGGCGCCGGACGGCGATCACCGCGCCCAGTCCGACCAGCAGCACGGCGGCTCCGCCGGCCACGGACCAGGGGAGCCAGTTCGTACCGCCCATCGGCGACAGGCCGCCGTTCTCGGCCTCGTAGTCCGCCACGGCCTGCTCGTAGGCGGCCTCCGGGTCGTCGGAGAGGGCGGTCTCGACGGCGATCTCCACCTCCTCCAGGATGGTGGTGTCGCTGTCCCCCATGGTGCGGTAGGAGGCCGTGTGGGCACCGTCGGCCGCGGGCCTGGTCTCCGGATACGCGCCCCCGGGGCCGAAGTCCGCGCCGCGCAGCGAGAATCCGTCGTGCACGAGGAAGTGCCGCTCCCCCAGTCCCATCCGGTCCTGGACGGCGGAGACGAGTTCGTCCACGTCCCCGTTCCACTGGTCGCCCTCGGTGAGCGGGACGGCGATCACGTACAGGTCCAGGTCGCCTTCGGCGATCGTCCCGGCCAGGCGTTCGCGCTCGGCGACGGGGAAGGCGCTGTCGAAGGCGGACGAGACGTGGACGGGCGACTCGGCCAGGGCGTCGGCGATCGTCTGGGCGGGACTCGCGCCCTCCTCCGCCGTCCCGGCCTCCGCATCGGCGGCCGGGTCGGTCGCGCCCGCGGGAGCGGGGCTCCCGGTGGGCGACGGACTCCCGGCCGTGTCGGCCAGGGCCGGGGTCGCCGCCAGCAGCGCGGCGGCGGCCAGCGCGGCCACCAGGGCCCACGCGCGCCGGGGCGTGCGAGGTGTCCGGGGCACGGCGGCGTCACGGTGTTCAGTGGACACGGTCCTCCTTCAACAGCAGGTCGACCAGCGTCCGCGGCCGGTCGGCTCCGAACCGGTGCTGGATCCACGGGTCCTTGGGGCTCTTCAGATAGCTGTGCGCCGTGGTCCGTGTCCGCAGGCGCAGGACGCGCGTCTGGCGCTGGTCGTCGGTCAGCTCGGCGCAGGCGGCGCACAGCGCACCGCTCCCGCTCGGGTCCAGGCGCGTGCCCCTGCGCTGGGTCGCCGCCGGGTGCAGGGGGTTGACCAGGCAGGGGCCCAGGTCGTCGGCGCCCGGGTTCTCGGCGGCGGCCGTCACCCGCCTGGCCAGGACGGCCGTGCCGAGCAGGTCCAGGCCCTCCACCCCGCGGTCCATGAGGATCAGCGCGGCCTCCGCCTGCGGCATGTACGCCTCCGGTACCCGGTCGCCGCGGGCCGACAGCAGGGTGCGCAGGCGTCGGGTCTCCCGCCGGGCGATGCGGCGCAGCGCGCGCGGGCCGAGCACGGTCCGTCCGGCGCCGCTGCGCAGGTTGCGCACCAGCAGCACGGTCAGGTAGTAGGACCCGATCACCGCGGCCGCCACGAGCGGCCCGACGAGGAGGAGACCGCCCCACAGGCCGCCCGACCAGTACCGCTCCGACCGCGGGCCGGGCAGGATCGGCTCGTCGTCGGCGAACTGGGGCGTGAACCGGGCGTCCTGGGCGGGCTCCATCTCCGCCTCCTCGCGCAGGGCCGTCACGGCCGCGTCGACGGCCAGGGCCGGGGTCGGCTCCTCGATGTCGTAGATCGGGCTCCACAGCGCGAAGGAGTCCACCTCCACCCCGTGCGCGGCGGCCCCGACCTGGACGCTGGAGGCGTCGAACGCGGGCCCCGCGACGAGGTAGATCCCCTCCCGGCCGGCGACGGAGGCCAGGGCCGCGGCGAGGATGTCGGGGTCGCCCTCGGCCTCGTCGTCGGAGTCCAGGTTCACCACGGCCGCGTACACCGGAACGGACCCGTCCGAGAGCGTCGCGGCGACCTCCTCGAGCCCGTCCCGGGGCTGGGGGTTGAGGGGGTCGACGTAGAGCGGGTCCCCGGCCAGCCGTTCGGCGATGTGCTCGACCCGGCCGGTGGAGACCACGTAGGGCTCCTCCATCCGCACCAGCTCCAGCGGATCGGGGATCTCGTGCCCGCCCACGGGCGCGTCGAGGACGTAGGGGTAGGGCACGACGACGGCCGCGGCCGCGAGGGCGACCGCGCCCGCGGCGGTGGTGGCGGCGACGGCCCCGCGGCCGCGGCGCAGCGCCAGCCACACGGCCCACCCGCCGGCCGTCACCAGGATCCCGGCCACCGTTCCGGCCAGGAAGCCGAGGTTCTCCGGGCCGTTGAACCGGGTGGGGTCGATGTCCTCCAGGAAGTCCGCCCACGCCTCCGGAGCGGCCTCCGCGCGCTCCGCCTCCGCCTCCAGGGCGTCGGCCACCGCGGGGTCGGCCATGGCCTCGGCGAGCACCCGCGCGACGTCGGCGGCGGGCGCGTCGTAGTCCAGGCCGGCGTCCACGGCACGGGTCCCGGCGTCCACCGGCACGTCGACACCGTAGGCGCGGACCTCGAGGGGGCGTCCCTCGGGCGGCAGCAGGACGTAGATCCCGTCGGTGCCGAGCCGGTCGTGCAGAGCGGGCACCATCTCTCCCGAGACGGCCATGCCCCCGATACCCGCGAAGGGGGTGACGACGACCTGATAGGGCACGCCCAGGGGGCCGAAGGCGGCGTGGACCGCCTCGGTGACCTCGGCCGGCTCCGCCAGGCCGCCGATGGCGGGATCGACCACGACGGCGGCGTCCTCGGGCTGTGCGGCGAGGAGCCCGGCGTAGTACTCGGCGGGCGTCACCGGGGCCTGGATCGAGGACCCGGGCGTGTCGGCCGGGGCCGTGTCGGCCGTGTCGGCCGCGACGGGGGACGCCGCCAGCGCCACCGACGCCACCGCCAGGGAGAACACCGTGCGGACCAGGAGCCGCGGGAGAGTGAGGGCGGGCATGAGCCGAGCATACAGACCGGTTTCGGTCATCCGGATCACCGCGTCCGGAACAGCTGCCGCGACGAGGCCGGGGCCGCCACCGTCGGTCGGACGGTGGCGGCCCCGGTGAACCGCGCGGCGCGCCGTTGTGGGCGCGGGCGGAGCCTGGTGGACTACTTCGCGATGAGCTGGCGCAGCACGTACTGCAGGATGCCGCCGTTGCGGTAGTAGTCGGCCTCACCCGGGGTGTCGATGCGCACCACGGCGTCGAACTCCACGCCGGTGTCGGTGGTCACCTTCACCGTGTTCGGGACACGGCCCTCGTTGAGCTCGGTCACGCCGGTGATGGAGAAGGTCTCCTCACCGGTCAGGCCGAGGGAGTCGGCGGACTGGCCCTGCGGGAACTGCAGGGGCAGCACGCCCATGCCGATCAGGTTGGAGCGGTGGATGCGCTCGTAGGACTCGGTGATGACCGCGCGCACGCCCAGCAGGCTGGTGCCCTTGGCCGCCCAGTCGCGCGAGGAGCCGGAGCCGTACTCCTTGCCGCCCAGGACGACCAGCGGGGTCCCCTGCTCGGCGTAGTTCTGCGCGGCGTCGTAGATGAACGACACGGGTGCGTCGGGCTGGGTGAAGTCGCGGGTGTAGCCGCCCTCGGTGCCCGGTGCGATCTGGTTCCGCAGCCGGATGTTGGCGAACGTCCCGCGGATCATCACCTCGTGGTTGCCGCGGCGCGAACCGTAGGAGTTGAAGTCGCGGCGCTCCACGCCGTTGGCCTTGAGGTAGTCGGCCGCCGGGGTGCCCGGCTTGATGGCGCCGGCCGGGGAGATGTGGTCGGTGGTGACCGAGTCGCCCAGCTTGGCCAGGACGCGGGCACCGGAGATGTCGGTGACCGGCGCCGGCGTGGTGTCCATGCCCTCGAAGTACGGGGGCTTGCGCACGTAGGTGGAGTCCGCCTCCCACTCGAAGGTGTTGCCGGTGGGCGTGGGCAGCGAGCGCCAGCGGTCGTCGCCGGCGAACACGTCCGAGTACGCGGACTCGTACATGTCCGAGGCGATGGCCGAGTCCATGACCTCCTGGATCTCCTCGGCGGTGGGCCAGATGTCGGCCAGGAAGACGGGCTGGCCGTCCTTGCCGACGCCCAGGGGCTCGGTGGTGATGTCCACGTCGAGCGAGCCGGCCAGCGCGTAGGCGACCACCAGCGGCGGCGAGGCCAGGTAGTTCATCTTCACGTCCGGGTTGATCCGGCCCTCGAAGTTGCGGTTGCCGGACAGGACCGCGGAGACCGCCAGGTCGTTGTCCTGGACCGCCTTGGAGATCTCCTCGGGCAGCGGGCCGGAGTTGCCGATGCAGGTGGTGCAGCCGTAGCCGACGAGGTTGAAGCCCAGTTTGTCCAGGTAGGGCGTCAGACCGGAGCGCTCGTAGTAGTCGGTGACGACCTTGGAGCCCGGGGCCATGGAGGTCTTGACCCACGGCTTGCGGGACAGGCCCCTCTCCACCGCCTTCTTGGCCAGCAGGGCGGCGCCCAGCATGACCGAGGGGTTGGAGGTGTTGGTGCACGAGGTGATCGCGGCGATCACGACGGCGCCGTGGTCGATCTCGGTCTCCGTGCCGTCGGCCATGGTGACCTTGACCGGGCGGTGCGGACGGTGGTTCGCGGACGCGGCCGGGGCGTCGGAGGCCGGGAAGGACTCCTTGCCCGCCTCGTCGTCGGAGACGTAGTTCTGGACGTCGTGGCGCCAGGTCGGCTTGGCCGCGGACAGCGCGATGCGGTCCTGCGGGCGCTTGGGGCCGGCGATCGACGGAACGACGTCGCCCAGGTCCAGCTCCAGGTACTCGGAGAAGACGGGCTCGACCGACGGGTCGTGCCAGAAGCCGTTGGCCTTGGCGTAGGCCTCGGTCAGGGCGACCTGCTGCGCGGAGCGGCCGGTCAGCTTCATGTACCGGATGGTCTCGTCGTCGACCGGGAAGATCGCGGCGGTGGAACCGAACTCCGGGCTCATGTTGCCGATGGTGGCGCGGTTGGCCAGCGGCACGGACGCGACGCCGTCGCCGTAGAACTCGACGAACTTGCCGACCACACCGTGCTCGCGGAGCTGCTCGGTGATGGTGAGCACCAGGTCGGTGGCGGTGGTGCCGGGCTTGAGCTCACCGGTCAGCTTGAAGCCGACCACGCGCGGGATGAGCATGGAGATCGGCTGCCCGAGCATGGCGGCCTCGGCCTCGATACCGCCCACGCCCCAGCCCAGGATGCCCAGGCCGTTCTGCATGGTGGTGTGCGAGTCGGTGCCGACGCAGGTGTCGGGGTAGGCCTGGCCGCCGCGGGACATGGTCACGCGGGCCAGGTGCTCGATGTTGGCCTGGTGCACGATGCCGGTGCCGGGCGGGACGACCTTGAACTCGTCGAAGGCGGTCTGGCCCCAGCGCAGGAACTTGTAGCGCTCGTAGTTGCGCTCGTACTCGATCTCGACGTTGCGCTCGAACGCGTCGGGGCGGCCGAAGAGGTCGACGACGACGGAGTGGTCGATCACCAGCTCGGCGGGGGCGAGCGGGTTGATCTTGTCCGGGTCGCCGCCCAGGTCGCGCACGGCCTCGCGCATGGTGGCGAGGTCGACGACGCAGGGCACGCCGGTGAAGTCCTGCATGATCACCCGCGCGGGGGTGAACTGGATCTCCTGGCTGGGCTGCGCCGCGGCGTCCCATTCACCCAGGGCCCTGATGTGGTCGGCGGTGACGTTCGCACCGTCCTCGGTGCGCAGGAGGTTCTCCAGCAGCACCTTCAGGCTGTAGGGAAGCCGGTTGGCGCCCTGCACGGCGTCCAACCGGAAGATCTCGTACGACTCGTCGCCAACGCGCAACGTGTCACGGGCGCCGAAGCTGTTCGCGGACACGGTGTCTGCCTCCTGATCTCGCCACTTTGTCCCCAGCTTCCCGCCTCGTCGGGCGGGAGCGGGACCTGCCGCTTCTGAGCGGACGCGGGGCCGATAGGCCGCGGGGTGGCCTTCGCCTTCTCGGGCGTCCGTCAGAACCGCTGCCCTGAAGCGGGCCGGGGGGAGCCCCGCAGTTATCTTGATGTCAAGGTATCCAACTTGTATCTCGATATCAAGTTATCGGGTCGCTCCCCGGCCCGCGCGACCGCCCCCCGCGGTTCGCGGTCAGTCCAGTTGCGGAACGACCCGCGAGGCCACCAGCTCCAGGTGGTCCAGATCGGACATGTCCAGCATCTGCAGGTACATCCGCTCCGCGCCCGCCTCGCCGAACCGGCCGATCTTGTCCACCAGCTCGTCGGGCGACCCGGCCAGGCCGTTCTCCCGCAGTTCCGGCACCCGGCGGCCGATCCGGTCGGCGCGCGCGGTGATCTGCGCCTCGTCACGGCCCGCGCACAGCACCTGCGCCGCCGAGTACACCATCGGCGCGGTGCGCCCGGAGGCCGAGACCGCCGTCCGCGTCCGGTCGAAGGCGGCGGAGGTCTCCTCCAGTGAGGCGAAGGGCACGTTGTACTCGTCGGCGAACTTCGCCGCCAGGCGCGGTGTGCGCTTGGGCCCGGTGCCCCCGATCAGGACCGGCGGACGGGGACCCTGCTGCGGTTTGGGCAGCGCGGGTCCCTCCGCCAGACGGTAGTGCTTGCCCTCGTACTTGAAGGTGTCCCCCGCCGGGGTCGACCACAACCCGGTGATGATGTCGAGCTGTTCCTCGTAGCGGTCGAAGCGCTCGCGCGCGGTGGCGGGGAAGGGGATCCCGTACGAGGCGTGCTCCTGCTCGTACCACCCGGCGCCGAATCCGAAGTCGACCCGGCCGCCGCTCATCCGGTCGACCTGGGCGACGGAGATGGCCAGCGGGCCCGGGTAGCGGAAGGTGGCGGCGGTCATCAGGGTGCCCAGACGGATACGGGAGGTCTCCCGGGCCAGCCCGGCCAGGGTGATCCACGCGTCGGTCGGGCCGGGGAGCCCGTCGGTGTGGTCACCCATGTGGAGGTAGTGGTCGGAACGGAAGAGGGCGTCGAATCCCAGGTCCTCCGCCGCTCTGGCGACGGCGAGCTGGTCCTCGTACGTGGCCCCCTGTTGGGGTTCAAGGAAGATCCTCAGGCGCATACGCCCCATTTTCTCCCATCCGCCGCAGCCTCGGCGCACACGCCGCGCGGTTACTGTGGAAAAGCGTGCTCACAGCCGTGCCCACCGGGCTGAACCGATCCCCGCCGCCACCGCGATAAGCAATCACGTGAAACTGCTCCGCCGCGCCCGACGACGCGCCCCCTCCCCCGACAGCACCGACGCGGTGCTGCTCGCGGCCGTCGCCGACGGTTCCACCGAAGCCCTGGAAACGCTGCACCGCAGACACGCGCCCTGGTTGCGGGCCCGGCTGCGCTACCGCTGTTCGGACCCCGACCAACTCGACGCCGCCCTCCAGGAGACCTTCCTGGCGGTGTGGAAGAACGCCGGGTCGTTCACGCCCCGCCCCGGCGACCCCGACGCCGGCGCCTGGCTGTGGACCATCGCGATCCGGCAGCTGATCTCCCAGCTGCGCAAACGGGCCAACCGGTGGATCGCCGACAGCGACTCCGAACCCTACGAGACCATCGGCGACGCCTCCGCCGAGGACACCGTGCTGCTCAACATCGAGCACGGGCCACTGGGCGCCGCCCTGCACACCCTGTCCCCCGAACTGCGCTCGGCGATCCAGGCCACCGTCCTGGACGGACTCACCGTGCGCGAGGCCGCCGAGATCCTCCAGATCCCGGAGGGGACGGTCAAGACACGGGTGATGCGCGCCAAGGCACGTCTACGGGAGGCCCTGACATGAGCTGGCACCTGACCCCCGCCCAGGTCGACGAGTACGTGTCGTCCACCGTCGACGACGTCACCGCCATGTCCGTGGAGGCCCACCTCATGCACTGCCCGCCCTGCCGGTCCCTGGTTCCGGCCGACGAAGCGTGGCTGGCCGACAGCTGGGCCGACCTGCGCGACATCGTGGACCGGCCCCGCGTCGGCCTCCTGGAGCGCGCGCTGACCGCGCTCGGCCTGCGGCAGACCACCGCCAGACTCCTCACCGCCACCCCCCAGCTCTACCGCGCCTGGCTCGTGGCCACCGTGGTGGTGCTGGCCGCCGCCCTGCTGAGCGCCCACCACCTGCCGCGCGGCTCCCTGCTGTTCGCCTTCACCGCGCCCGTCGTGCCCCTGGTCGGCGTCGCCGTCGCCTACGGCCGGGGGGTGGACCCCGCCCACACGCTCACGTCGGTCACACCGCTGGCGGGACAGCGGCTGCTGTTCCTGCGCTCGTGCGCGGTCCTGGTCCCCGCACTGGTGATGTGCACCGCGGCCGCGCTGCTCATGCCCTCCCCCACGACCCTGTGGAACGCCGGGTTCTGGCTGCTGCCGTCCCTGACCCTGGTCGCCGGTTCGCTCGTGCTCAGCCGCTGGATGCACCTGAGCGCCGCCGGCGCCGCGGTGGGCGGGCTGTGGGTGCTCGCCATGGTGCTGTTCGCCGCCACCGACCAGATCTCGGTCCTGGAGCTGTTCGCGCCGGTCTCCCAGCTGTGGTGGGCCGCCGCGCTGGCCGCCCTGGTCGGCGCGATCGTCCTGAGGGTGAGGCCCGCGTGAGCGCCCCGGCCACGGCCACCGCGCCGGTCCACGCGCGCGGGCTGGTCCGCCGGTACGGATCACGCAACGCGCTGGACGGCGTGGACCTGGACCTGGGAGCCGGGGTCACCGGGCTGCTGGGCCGCAACGGTGCGGGCAAGACCACACTCCTGCGCAGCCTGGCCACCGACCTGGACGTCAGCGCCGGCCGGCTGCGGGTGCTCGGCCGCGACCCCGGCGACGCCGCGGAGCGCACCGAGATCCGGCGGCGGCTGGGCTACCTGCCGCAGAGCCCGGAGTTCTACCCGCACTTCACCGCGTTCGCGCTGCTGGACTACGTGGCGGTGCTCAAGGAGCTGGGCGGGCGCCGCGCCCGCCACGACGAGATCCGCCGCAGCCTGGACCGGGTGGGGCTGACCGCGCGGCGGCACACGCGGGTGCGGCGCCTGTCGGGGGGCATGCGCCAGCGGCTGGCGCTGGCCGCGGCGCTGATGGGCGACCCCGAACTGCTGCTGCTCGACGAGCCGACGATCGGGCTGGACCCCGAACAGCGCATCCTCTTCCGCAACCTGGTCTCCGAACTGGCCGTGCGCAGCACCGTGGTGCTGTCCACCCACCAGATCGAGGACGTGTCGGCGCTGTGCCAGCGGGTGGTGTGCCTGGACCGGGGACGGGTCGTCTTCGACGGCACGCCCGCCACGCTGATCGGCCGGGCCCGCGGCCACGTGTGGGAGCAGACCGGACGGCCCCGGGACGGGGTCACCACATGGCGGCTGGCCGACGGCCGCTACCGCGTCCTGACCACCGAACGCAACGATCCGGCGCCGCCCGGGGACCGGTCCGCCGTCGAGCCCACCCTGGAGGACGCCTACCTGCTGCTGACGGGCGTGGAGCGGAGCGCGCGGTGAGCCGAGCGGCCACGTTCGCGCGGCTGACGGCGTTCGACGCGCGCCGGATGGCGCTGAACCCGCTGCTGTGGCTGGGCGCGGCCGCGACGGGCTATCTGTCCGCGTGGCCCCGCTACTGGACGGCGGCCCCCACCAGGACGGAGTTCCACGCGAGCCTTGAAAGCGCCGCGACGGTCGTCGCGGTCACGATGGCCGCCGTCGTGTGCTTCCCCGCCATGCGCGAGGTAGCCCACATCCGGCGAACCGTCGTCCCCCTGGGGCCCGTGGGACGCCTTCTGGCCCTGAGCACGGCCGCCGTGCTGATCGCGACGGTGATCATGACGGCGATGGCGCTGGTGGACCCGCTCCTGCGCTCCGCCCCCCTGGTCGGCACGCTGAGCCCCTACGCCTACCCCGCGCCCTTCCTCATCGCGACCGCCGGACCGCTGGCGTCGATCGCGGTGGTCGCCTGGACCCGCACCTACGCGCCCCTGATCGTGCTGTCCCTGGCCATCCCGGCCCTGCTCGTGTACGAGTCCACCACGGTCGACCTGGGACTGGGAACCGCCGTCTACCAGATCTCCCGGATGACCGTCCTGGTGGAGCGCCCGTTTCCCTTCCACGGCCCGGCCGTCACCCCGTTGTCCGGCCTCCAACTCGCCTACACCGCCCTGGCGGCGGCGCTCCTGGTCACGGTCATCGCGGCCGCACGCGCCCGGCCCGCCCGGCGCACGGCACTACTGGCGTCCGCAGCCGCACTGCTGGCCGGGGCCGCCGCGACGGTGGGCTACGGGCGCGTGGCCCACTCCTTCGACACGGCCTTCCCGGACACGGCGATCCACGGGGCCACCGCCGACCAGTGCCAGGTCCGCGACGGCATCACGTACTGCCCCCTCCCCGGTTACGAGCCCTGGGTGGACGAGTGGCACGGCGCGATCGGACCGTCCCTGGCCCTGCTGCCCGAGGACGCCCGGGACGGCCTGCCCGTCCTGTGGCAGGACGGGAACGCCTACAACCGGGACCTGGAGGTGCCGGCCGACCGCTCCGTCACCGTGTACGAGTACCTGGAGACCAGGGATCCGTACATGCGCGCGACCCTGGTGGGGTCGGCCTCCCTGGCCTCGCTGGGACTGGGCGAGTACGTCTGGGACTCGTGCCGGGGCACCGGGCAGTCGAGGTTCGTGGTCGTGTCGTGGCTGACCAGCACCGCGGAGGGCGTGCCCTTCGACGACCGGTTGGAGGCCGCGGCCACGCTGTTCAGCAGTTTCTCGCCCTCACTGGCCGACCTGGAGCTGCTGCGGGCCCTGATCGACGACGTGCCCCGGGAGCGGATGGTGGACGCTCTGGCCGGGCACTGGGACGTGCTGTCCACTCGTGAGGGCACGACCCTTGAACTGGCCGAGCTGGCGGGGGTGTCCGTCAGCGGGAACGCGGACACCCCGGCCACACCGACCGACTGGACGCGGGTGTTCCCCGAACTCGACCCGGAGACGCACATGGTCTGGGGAGAGGGCCCCGACTGCGTGTGAGCACACCGGTCGTTCATCCTGCGGTGGCATCGTGAGTGGCCACAGCAGGAGCATGCGTTGCACGCGTTGCGTGCTACCGTTTTCTCATGACCAATGTGAGCATCAGAGACGTACCGGACGAGGTCGTCAACAGGGTCCGCGCCCACGCCGCCAGCCAGGGGAAGAGCCTTCAGGCCTATGTTCGCGAACTCCTGGAGCGCGACGCCCGGACCACGCCCACCAGTCATGAGGGCACTCGGGGCACTCGCCTGGTGATGCGCCTACAGGCTCTTGAGCAGCGAAACGAATACGCCCATATGAGTACGGATGAGTACCTGGAGCTGATCCGTGGCTGACACGCTGATCGATTCCTGCGTCCTCATCGACGTCATCAAAGAGGACGCCGCTTGGGCCGATTGGTCGGCGACCGCGCTCGCTGAGGCGGCCGACACCGGGCGCGTGGTCATCAACCAGTTGGTCTACGCCGAGGTGTCCTTGTGCCTGGCCGACCCCGGCCAGTTGGACGCCGCCCTGGACGATCTCGTGGACCGTGAGGACCTGCCCTGGAAGGCGGCCGAGCTGGCGGCGGCCGCGCACGCCGAGTACCGCAGGCGGGGAGGAGCCAAGACGTCGCCCATGCCCGACTTCTATATCGGTGCCCATGCGGCCGTGTGCGGATATCGACTGTTGACACGGAACAGGAAGGACTTCACGAGTTACTTCCCCGGCCTGGACATCATCGCCCCCTGACACACGGTCGGTACGAGAACCGGGAAGCGATCAGGTGGGTCTTGCCCGAGCTCGAACCGGAGCTGTACCAGACCTGGGGCGAGATCGCCGCGTGCCCCTGGGCCGTGTGCTCACCCGGCGGGGACCACGCGTCGGCGGCCCCGCTCCCCGTCCCGCGGTCCGCCTCGGGTCGGCCGTCTGCGGTAGGCCGACCAGGTCAGCAGCGCGCACCCGAGGTAGAAGACGACGAACACCGCGAACGCCGGCACGGCGGTGTCCCACCGGGTGTAGGACTCGCGCAGGGCCATGGTGATGCCGACCCCGCCCAGCGCCCCCACCGCGCCGATCATGCCGAGCAGGGTGCTGGAGGTGTGCTCGGCCCGCGCCCGCGCCCGCTCCATGGGAACGCCCCTGGCCGCCAGGTCCTGGGCCCGGGCCGCGTAGACGGACGGGATCATCTTGTAGGTGGACCCGTTGCAGATCCCGGTGAGCGCGAACATGGCGGCGAAGACCGCGACGAACAGCAGCACGGAGTCCGCCACCAGGGCGGGGACCACCAGCGTGCCGACGACGGCCATGCCCAGGAAGGCCCGGAGGGTCACGCGCGCGCCGCCGAAGCGGTCGGCGAGCCAGCCGCCGAGCGGACGGATGACGGAACCGATCAGCGGGCCCACGAACGCGATGGACGCCGCCTCCAGAGGGGTACGGCCGAACTCGCCTTGGAGCAGCAGGCCGAACGCGAACCCGAAGCCGATGAACGAACCGAACGTGCCCACGTAGAGCAGTGACATGATCCAGAAGTGGCGTTCACCGAAGGCGCGCAGCCGGGTCCGCGCTCCGGCGCGCGCGTGCGCCAGGTTGTCCATGAACCGCCACGCCACCCACAGGCCCAGTGCGAGCGCGGGCAGGAACAGCAGCGGCAGGAGGTGGCCGGACACAGTACCGGCCACGGCGATCACGGCGAGTCCGGCGAACTGCACCGAGGCCACCCCGACGTTGCCGCCGCCCGCGTTCAGGCCTAGGGCCAGGCCCTTGTGGTGCTCGGGGAAGAAGTAGGTGATGTTGGCCATCGACGACGAGAAGTTGCCGCCGCCCAGGCCGGCCGTGGCCGCCAGGGCCAGGAAGACGGGGAAGGGTGTCTCGGGCCGCTGCATGAGGACGGCGGCCAGCACGGTGGGCACGAACAGCAGGGCCGCCGAGACCATCGTCCACGTGCGGCCGCCCAGCCGGGGCGCGACCAGGGTGTAGGGCACGCGCAGCACGGCACCGACGAGTGCGACGGCCGAGACGAGCAGGAACTTCTGCTCGCCGGTGAAGGAGAATCCGGCCTCGGGTGTCATGAACAGGACGAGGACCGACCACAGGCTCCACACGCAAAAGCCCAGGTGCTCGGTCGCGATCGACGCCCACAGGTTGCGGTTGGCGACGGTGAAGCCGTGCTCGTCCCAGAAGCGGGTGTCCTCGGGGTCCCACCGGGTGATCCAGCGCGGACGTCGGGAGAGGCGTTCGGAGTCCATGGGGGTCCTCGGGGAAGGGGATACCGACCCCGATGACGCTAGGAAGGCGCGATGTCGGCGATGGTGCCCTCCCGTGACACACCGGCGACGACGCACTCACTCCGGGCTGTGCGCGCGGTGAGTTCGGACCAACCTCGCACAGAGGCCGTCGAGGGACGTCCCGGACGATCGGACCGGGCACGGACGCGCGGCGGGCGCCGGGGCCGGGCCCCGTCCCGACACGACACCGTCGCCTCTGACGCACGCGCGTGAACGGCGCGCGCCCCGGTCCGCTCGGGGACCGGGGCGCGCGCCGTCGTCACGTCAGTCCTGGTCCTGCTCCTGGTGGCGGCGGGCCTTGTGGACCGGCTCCAGCACCGCCAGGCACTCCACGTGGTGGGTCATCGGGAACATAGCCCTCAAGCGTCGTTGCAGGTCAGAGGCTCTTTTCAGGGTCTGATCTGCGAAAACTTCATACGCGCATGTGCCAGCACGTGACATCAGATGACGGGGTTTGACCCTCTCCTGACGCATCAGTGACGCACAGACGCGAACGGCCCCGGGTGGCGCTGCGAACGCCAACCCGGGGCCTTGGCCCAACACCCTGACGACGCAGGAGTTGAACCCGATGGAAACCCTATCTCAGCTGCCCAGCCACGTCTCCACGTGGTGGATGCACTTGAGCAGCCCCGCGCTTGAGACCGTCCGTCTCGCGCTCTCCCCCGCCTACGAGTGGGTCCTCACCTACCCGCTCCTCGCCGCGTTCGCCGCCGGGTGGACGCTGTTCTGCTTCGCGATGCTGTACGCGTTCATCAAGGCCGATGCGCGCCCCACCCTGAACCAGCGGTGCGCCGCTGAGGTTGAGGAGGCGCGGCGGTGACCTCCCCCGACCCCCTCGACCTGTCGTTGCGCGCTATCGCGCTCGTGCGTGCCGTCCATGACGGCGACCAGGACCGGATCGCCGCTGCTGTTGACGGTCTCGATCCGACCGATGTGCTCGGTGTCGCCATCCAGGGCGCGACGCTCACCGCGGCCCTCATCCGCGACAACTCGCCCCACTCGGTGGATCAGGTGTGCCGGAAGTTGGAACGCAACGTCCGCTCCTCCTAACCCCGTGTTCTGCCTGTGCTGCCCTTCGGGGCGGTGCGGGGACCAACACGGGTCCGCAGTTCACCCTCAGGAGGACACATGGCGTCCGACGCCACCGCCCGACGCGTCGGGCGTGAAGACCTCACCGGCTGGTACCGGCTCAGCACCAAGCCCGCCATCGCCGCACGCCAAGCCGAAACCCTCATCGACCGGTGGGGCGCCCCCTGTCGGTGGCCGTCCATCGACGGTGTCCTGTCCGCCGCTGACCCGGAGGGGCGGGCGGCCTGATGATCGAGACCGCGAACATCTCCGTGTCAGTGGTGTGCCTCATCGTGGGGCTCATCTGCTGGTTCTCGAAGGCGTGGCCGAAGGCCCAGTTGGTGCTGTTCATCCTCGCTGGCGCCGGGATGGGCGCCGGGTTCATCGGCGGGTCCATCTTGGACGGCATCGCGTCCATCATGTCCGCGGTCGACGGCGGGATGGCTGACGCGTTCGGCGCCCCCGTCCCCGGTCTGCTCGCGGTGACGGTGACGCTGTTCATCGTCCTGGGGTGGATGGGCAAGCTCGGCTGGATGAAGAAGGGCTCCCGCATCGTGACCGCCCTGTCCGCGTTCGGTGCCCCGCTGATCTGGCACATGACGGGCGGCATCTTCGGGGGCCTGGCCATGGTGGCCGGGTCCATTGGCGGTGTCCTCGGGTCCGTGATCTTCCTGCCCATCACTGGTTTCTAGGGAGACCACCATGCGTCATGTACTCATCCCAGCCGCTGTCGGCGCCCTTGTCGCGCTGATGTCCTCCCACGCCGTGTCGTGGTGGGTGGTCCTACTGGCCGTCCCTGTTGCCGCGGTCGCCTGCATCGGGTTCCTGGTGTGGGCCGACAGCCGCCCCTCCCGTCCGATTCTGCGAAAGAAGGAACTGTGACTGCCGAGCTGCACACCGCGGGTTCCGGAGCGGAGGTGATCGACTTCGCGTCCCGCCGCCGCACCCCCACAGTGGAAGAGGTTCCCGAACCCGAACTCATCACCGGGCGCCGCCGTAAGCTCCCCACCCTGCCCGCCGGCGTTGGCGGTGTCGTGCTCGCCGCCCCCAAAAACTGCGTGTGCCGGATCGGCCGCGGCACCAAGAAGGGCGGCGACACCTGGGGGCACTGGGTGCGCGAGAAGGGCCACCGGGTCGAGCGGGCCAAGAAGACGCTGTGGTGGGCGGCGGGCACACTCGTCGTGCTGGCGTGGACGGCTCCGTTCGGGATCATCGCCGCCGCGGTCGTGGGCCTCACTGCGGCGGTCGTGGCTGGCGCCCCAGCGAAGACGAAGAAGTCCGCGGCTGCTTCCCCTGTGGAGGCGGGGGGAGGCGTAGCGCCTCCTGCTCCGGTCGACGGCACCTCCACGGTGGAGGCGGGCGCCTCCATGCCCACGGAATCTGTGGAGGCGCCCACGCCCCCCACGGATGCCACGACGGTGCCAGTGCAGGCACCCTCTGTTCCCCGGGGTGGCCGTGTTCCTGTGGGTCCGCCGTCCACGTCCCCGCTCGTGGGCCGCACCACCGCCGTTGACGTGTGGACCGAACCCGTCCGGTGGGGCATCGACGCCTACGGCGCGCCCGTGGAGACGGTCCTGCCCGGCAACCCCGGTCTGCTCACCGGCGGCGTGTCCGGGTCCGGTAAGTCCGTGGCGTCCCACCAGATGCTCTGCCACGTCGCCCTGGACCCGCACGCGCAGCTGTGGCTCGTGGACGGCAAGATGCTGGAGCTCGTCCACTACGAGGACATCGCGCACCGCCGCCTCGGCGGGCCGGACCTGGACGCGTTCGGGGAGATGGTCGACGACCTGGACGCGGAGATCCAGCGGCGCACCCGCGCGATCGCTGGCAAGACCGTGAAGATCACCGGGAGGAACTGGCAGCAGTACGACGCGCCGTTCATTCTGCTGCACGTCGATGAGATCCAGCTGTTCACCCTCCAGGGCAAGGAGGGCAAGGAGCTGGCGCAGCGGCTGGCGCTGCTCGCGTCGGTGTGCCGCGCCCTGGGCGTGTTCATCTCGGTGGCCACCCAGCGCCCGGAGGACTCGGTGGTGCCGCCGCTGCTGTGCAACAACCTCGTCCTCAAGTTGGGGATGCGCACGGAGGACGCCGCCCAGTCCAACACTGTGCTGGGCAACGGCATGGCTGGCCGCGGCTACCGCAGCGACCGGTTCACGGGCGACCAGAAGGGCGCCGCGTACTTCCGCGGCGAGGTCGGTGACCCGACCGCGTTGACGACAGGGTTCCTGCGCATCCCGGACGAGGACGAGGGCGGCCCGGACCACGTCCGCGACATCGTCGCGCACGCCACCGAACTGCGGCGTGAGGCCGAAACCCTGCCCGTAGCCGATAACCGGCCGCCCCGAGCGGACCGGTTGGAAGTCGCCTCCGACGCCCTGGACGCGATGGAGGAGGCCGGGGTGGATCGGATGAGCCGCGTCGACCTCGCGGCCGCCATGGGGTGGGACGAGGAGGAGCTGCGGTCCGCGCTCACCCGCGCGGGGGTGTGCTCGCCGCACCCCCTGGCGGGTGTCAGCGGACGCGGTTGGTACCGCAAGGATCTGGCGGCCCTCATGCGATGACACCTGCATGACGACCCGTATGACGCTCTGACCTGCTGTTACACCGATGACACTCCAGTGGCGCCCCCGGAAATCGGGGTGGCGCGCGGGTGTCAGACCGTCACCCGATCACGAAGGTGGCCCGCCGGAACTTCCAGGGACCGGGCGGGCCACCACCCCCAGAAAGGGCAACACCACGATGGCACACGAGACCGAGAACACCGACCCGCAGGAGCGCCCGCCCGGCGCCGTGGAGGACCTGAGGCGGCGCCTGAACCTGCGTCAGTCGTTGGACAAGCTCAAGCGCTCTGACTCCGTGGCCCGCCTCCAGGCGCGCGTCGCCCACCGCATCGCGGTGGCTGGGGCCCGCGCGGAAGCCCGCCGTGACCGGCGTACCCGCCGTGAGGAGGAGCGCGACGCCACCGAGTCCTCGACCCTGTCTGACCTGTACCGTCGCGCGACCGTGTCCGGGGAACGCGCCCGCGTGCGGGCAGTCATCACCCAGTCCGCGGAGATGCGCGCCATGCGCGTGGAGAAGGTCCGCCGCACGTCCCTGCTGGTCCTCATCCCCGTGTTGGTGGCGTTCGCCGCCTGGTCCACCGCGGGAGTGCACACGGGCATCACCGGGCTGCTCGCCGCGGCCCCGGGTTCGCCGATGTGGTGGGCGGCGTGGGGGCTGGAGCCCGCGCTCATCACGATCGTGGGCGGCCTCATCATCGTCCGCGCCGTGCTGCGCTCATCCGGTGGGGATCTGGGGTGGCGGGCGACGCTCGCGGAGTGGGCGGCGCTCACCGTGTCGATCGCTCTGAACGCTGCCGGTCACTGGCCGGAGGCGGGGACGCTCACCGCGGTGGCGGCGCTCATCGCTCACTCGATCGGTCCGCTCGGGGCGGCGCTCACGGCGTGGCTGATCGGGATCATCGACGATGCGGTGGCGAACGCGAAGCCGGGTGAGCGCAACGGTGAGCGGGTTCCGTCGCTGACTGAGCTGTCGGTGAGCGCCCCGGTGCGATCGGGTGGCGAGCGTCCTCTGAGCGCCCCTGAGCGGGACGCGATCACGCAGGTGGGGACGGCTGAGCGGCCCGGGGGGCTGTCGGAGTCCGACTATGAGCGACTGCTGTCCGGCGACCAGTCGGACGACGCCCCGGAGGAGCCCGCCGCGGCTGAGCGGCCCGAGCGGGGAGTGAGCGGGTCGGTGTCCGAGCGGCGAGCGATCGTCGCCCAGCTGTTGGCTGAGCGCCCGGACATGACCGGACCGGAGATCGCTCAGGCGCTCACGGATGCGGGGTTCCCGGTGAGCGTGCCGACGGCCAAGCGTGACCGGTCGGCGGTCACTGGGGAGTGATCGGCGGGCGCCCGCTCACACCGAGCGGGCGCCCCGTTCACCTGAGCGCATCACTGAGCGGGTGCGGTCTGGTGAGCGAGAGGTGTTCTCGATGGTTCTGCTACCTCCTGGAGGAAGCCCATGATGGGCACCAGTCATTCGGCCAGTGGTCTGCTCGTGGGCGTGTCCCTCGCCGCGGCTCTCGGTTCCCACCCCGCCGACCTGTTCGTGTGCGCGGCGGTTGGCGCCGGCGCGGCCCTCCTCCCTGATCTGGATGAGCCGGGCAGCACGGTGGGCCGGTCGCTGGGTGTGGTGACCGCTGGCCTGTCGCGTCTGCTGCGCTCTGCCTCCCGTGCCACCTACCGGGCGACGGGAACGCCGTATGAGCTTCGGGAGGATCGGGATGGTGGCCACCGCCACCTCACCCACACTGTGCCCGCTGTGCTCACGTTCGGCGCGCTGTGGTGGGGTGTGGCGTCCCTCGGGGCGGTGGGCCTGGCGGTCGCGGTGTTCGCCCTGGCCGCGTTGGGGCTCGCCTGCGTGCTCCGCCCGTTCGGCCGGTCCGCTGTGCAGGGCGCTGGTGTGCTCGGGGTGGTGGTCGCGACCGCGGCTGTGCTGTTCGGCTCGTCCCCGTGGCTGGTCGGCCTCACCGTGGCGGTCGGCTCGTTAACGCACATCCTCGGTGACTGGTTGACCCGCTCGGGTGTCCCGCTGGCGTGGCCGCTCACGCACAGGGGCAAGAGGTGGTGGATGTTCCGCTCCCCGGTCGCGTTCCGCACAGGGCAGTCCCGTGTGGAGGACGCGATCAGGTGGTGCTGTCTGGCCGGCGCCCCGGTCGTGGGAATGTTCACGCTGGTCGCGGCGTAGAACCAGCGGGGGTGATGGCGTGGAGAACGTCACGCACGAGGTCGAGAAGACGCGCCGGGGCCTACCGTATGTGGTGCCCAGTCTCGATGAGGACGAGCTGGACACGCTGATACCGGAGCGGCTGGAAGCGGTCGATGAAGTGCGGGAGCCTGTGTGGGACGAGATCCTGCACTGATCAGGGCCCCTCTTCGGAGGGGCCTTCTGCGTGCGCCCGTGCGGGGGGCTGCCCACAAGGTGTCTCACTTGGTGTGGGCAACCTAATGAGCAACCTCGGGGTCAGGCGTCGTCGGTCGGCGCTTCCTCCACGAAAATGCCCTTGGCCTCCTCCAGGACGAGCTTCAGCAGGGTCCTCTGCTCGTCGCCGTCCGCGCGCCACCGCGACGACCCGATGCGGGCGTGCTCCCAGTGGCGGTCGATGACGCGGAACGCGCGGGGGTCGTCGGGGAGGCTGAGCATGTCCCCGACAGCGGGAGGGAAGTCGGTGAACATGTGGTCAGGGCCGATGGGTTCGTAGTGGTAGCCGCCCTCGACGGTGGTGCGGACGTAGGGCCAGAGTTCGGCGCGGGTCACGTGCATGGTGTGCTCTCCTGTCGTTGGTGGTGGGGCGCCCGTGTCGGACGCCCCAACAAGGTCAGCCATCCGTCCAGCGGGTCGGGAAGTCCGGACGGTTCTTGTACGCCTGGGCTACTACCGCCACCGCCTGACTCATCGCCGTGATGATGGCCTGAGGCCCGTCCGCGAACTCCTGCTCTGCTACGACCGCTTTCGTGTTCTCCCACTCATCGAGGAGAGCGCGCTTCGCAGCGATGTCGTCCCGGATCTGCTGCGGGTATCCGCAGTCGCAGGCGTCGGGACCGTACTCCTCGTTGTAGATGACCGTCCCGCAGTGGCTGAGGTGGGCCTTGGGGGCGTTCGCTTCGTCTTCTTCGAGGTACTCGCGGAGTAGCTGCACGAGTTGAGCTAGCGGGTCCATGTTGCCTCCTTCTTTGATTGTCGCTTGGGGCCCGCGGTCACAGCACGAGCCCGGGGTGGTCAGACGTCAGCCATCGACCGGTTGAAGGACTCCATCGCCCGCCGGATCGGAGTCGGCATCGGACCGGGCGCGGGCTCCTCCCATGCGGCGGCGAAGTCGACCATCGCGTCGTTGGCGTTGTCGAGCGCGGTTTCGAGGTCCATGGGTGCTCCTTGTGGTTGGTGTTGCTCTGATAGTGCCTGAGGTGGTGGGCCCGTACCGTGGGTTCACAGCACGAGCCCCAAGGTGGTCAGGCTGCGGTCGTGAGGCTCCCCGCCCACACGGCCAGCGCCTCGAAGTCGGACGTCTCCAGCCCGATGGCGGGGTCCACCCAGTGCAACAGCGCCGGGCCGTCATGGCGCTGAGCGACCCAGTCCCGGTCGGCGTCGGTGATCTCGTCGTCGATCCACGCGAACGGGCGGCCGTTGGCGTAGGCGATGATGTCCGACGTCTTGAAGTACACGGCCCGGGGTGCGTCGTCGTCGCCGTCGGGGAACGCGCACACGGGCAGGTGCGGGAGCCCGATGCGGGGGGCGATGTAGGTGTTGGCCTCCGCCTCCCACGTGGTGCCCCACACCAGTTCGTAGGGCAGTTCGGTGAGGGCGCGGCCGTGGTCGCGGCGTAGGAGCACGTTGATCCCGTTGAGCTTCCACTTCCGGTAGCCGCGCTTGTACGCGCCCCGGTTGGACCCGTCGCAGGGGTTGAGGGGTCCGTCGACGTCGATGAACAGTAAGGGCCGCTCGTCCATGTGTGCCTCCTGGTCTGATTGTGGCCTGTGGTGGGGCACCGGCAGTGACGCCGATGCCCCGGGGTGGTCAGGCGCGCAGGGCGCCCCGTTCGATCTCCAGGAGTCGCCCGTCTTCGCCGGTCTCCGCGTAGTGCGCCCACCGTGCGCGGGTGGCGTCGTCCTCCATCTCGGACAGCACCTGCTGGCATTCGTCGGTCTCGCAGGCGTCGATCTCGCGCTTGTGGTGGCAGTGGCGGGTGAGTTCGTGCTCGGGAAGGGTCATCGTGTTCTCCTTGCTGGTGGTGTTGGGTTGATGGTGTCGCGTGGTGGTGACGGCCAGGCTGCCTTCTGGGCTTTGTCCGCGCCGGAGCGTAGCGTTCGTGTGACCATCCACGATCGGGAGCGCACCATGGCCAACGTCGCCTACGTCAACGTCAACGTCAACGTCTCCGAGTCCCGGTGGGACGTCATCCCCAAGGACAAGCCCCGTCACGTCAGTGTCGGCGCGGCTCTGAACTCGCAGGTGCCCGAGGGCTGGCCCACCACGGGACGGGCGGTCATCGTTGAGGTCGATGAGGACGGGCAGAACCTCGGCGTCATGTGACATCTCATGCCGCCCGCGTCCGGCAGGGATCCCCATGTGGGAACCCTGCCTGCCGCGCCTTCTCGTGCACGAGTTCTACGAACCGCCACGCCGCCGGGGTGTGCCGCTTCGGCCGGTACGGGACCGGGGCCAACAGCTCCTCCCCCGCGACGGTCACGCCGACCCCGTAGAACGACGCCTGTGTCAGGTACATGTCCCGTTTCGAGTCGGGCAGGCGGGTGAGGTGGACGGCGCGGGCACAGAACGGCGCGAACGACGTGGCGGCGTTGAACGCCTTCGCTGGTGGCCCGGTCACCACGGCGACGTCCACGGCCAGCGGACGCACCGCCAGCCGGGTGATGGTCGCCCCGTCGCGCAACGCCGCCCCGTGGGGCAGGGAGCCGATCAGGTGGCGCTCACGGGCCCTCAGGGCCACCTCTGGGACAGGCTCCCCGACCGGGAGAGCGGAGAGGAGTTCGAGGGCCGACCAGTTCGTCACAGGCGCAGCGTTGGCGTCCTGACGCCGTGCGATCTCAACGGGGTCGGGGCGGTAGTGGATGGTCGTGGCCGCGTTCCACTGGAGCGTCAAGGCGTCGTTGGTGGCGAGGGAGTTGGAAGAGCTCATGCTGTGGCCTCCAGACCAAGCGGGTTCGCGAGGAACGCGGGTGTGTTGATCCCCTTGTTGGCGTAGTGCAGCAAGGCGAACTTGCACGCGAGGTTGTCGACGCCCTTCGGGGTACTGCTGATGCCGTCGCCCTTCAGTTGCTCCAGGGCGTTCTGTCGAGCCTTGCGGTAGATCGTGGGCCGCTGCTTCTCCAGCTTCAGCATGGCCGCCCTCAGGTCGTCAGGGGAGAGTGCGTCCACGAGGTCCCATCGCCTGTTCAGCTCTGCTGCGCGTCGGCGCTGTCGTTCTTCTCGCTGCTGCTCGGCTGCTTGCTCATCGCGCGCTTGATCGCTTGCGATCGAGCCCGAGCGAGCGGAGCGAGCTCGGAAGGACTCTTCTTCCTCGGTACTTCGTACATCGGTACTTCCGTTGTCGGTCCTTCTTATAGACGCCCGATCCACCGACGCCCGGTCGCCCGACGCCTGGTTCACCGACGCCCGGTTAGCCGTACCTCGGTCCGACCTGCGGTTATCCGCGTTCTCGCTGGTCACGTCCTGGGGCACGTCGTACACGTAAAGCTCGGTCGTCCACGAGCCGTCGTCGCGCTGTGCCTTGACGCGCACGATGTATCCGGCGGCTTCGATCTCGCCGAAGAGAGCCCGGACAGCTTCGCGTCCCTCGCCGCGCTTGTTGCGCTCCCGCTTGGCGGTGCGCGCGAGTTCGTCGGCGGTGGTCTTCCAGTCGTCGGGACGGGAGAGCAGTTCCATGAGGACGCCACGGGCGGCCCACGAGAGACGTGGGTCGCGGATGAGGGCGTTGGGGAAGATGGTGAAGTGGTCCTCGTGCCGGGATCGAATGATCTTCACCGGGCACCCCCTACGGGGTGCGAGCACGGGTTACCATTAGGCTTAGACAAAGCCGCTCCCTGAGGTTCGTTCAGGTTGTGGTTAGAAGCCGTCGTGGTGCTACCAACACCCGGCGGCTTCGCTCGTTTATGTGGTTGTCCTCCCAGTCTACCCGGTTCGCACGTGCATCGCCGGGTTCTGGGAACCCCTTGCATGTAGCCTACCCGCAGTCGTATGGTGGGTACATGCACAACCCACTGAACCTCGACATCATCGACGCCACCGGCTTCGCCACCGGGCAGCCCGACCGCGACGCCGGCCACGTCAACGAGATCGCCGCCTCCATGGAAACCCACGGCTGGCACGGCGCACCCCTCGTCGTCCTCAGTGACTACGCACGCGCCTACACCGGCACCCACCGCCTCGCCGCCGCCGAACAAGCCGACCTCGACTACGTGCCCGCCGTCGAGCTGGCCGACATCTTCGAGGCGTGCGACCTCGACCTGTTGCAGATCTGCGAAGACGAGGACCTGTCCATCCTCGAAGACCGCCCCGAGGTACTGAGGCACCTGCCCGACGACATCCGCGCCGCCTACGGCCTCGACGACATCTGCTGATGAGCGACTACGTCGAACAGTTCCGGGCCCTCACCGTCCAGCAGAACGCCGCACAGGCAGAGGTGGACAGGATCGGCGCTGAACGGGCGCGGGTGCTCGCCGCCTACCACGCAGAGTCCGGCCTGTCCTACGCCAAGATCGGCGCGGAAGTCGGGCTGAAGCGCGCCACTGTCCAACAGCTCGTGGAACGCGGACGCGCCCTCGACACCCCCTGAGCACCGACGGAGGAACCATGAACGACCTGCCCCGCGACCCCGGCACCCTCTACGCCGTCAAGTCCAACGTCACCGGACGCCACATCACGCTCCCCGACTACGGGGCCGCCTACGAGCACTGGCACGCCGGACGTGTGGTCTACACGAAGAACGGCAACGGCACCCGCGCCGAACGCAACGCCCGCACCTGGCAGCCCGTCGACCCGCCAGCCTGACCCCCTGAACGAAGGAGCACAACATGGCCAGCTACACCGACCACATCCGCCCGAACCAGCGGTACAAGAACTGCCACCCGCTCGACAGCACCGTCCTCATCGTCCGCGAGTACGACGGCGGCGACCGAGTCAAGGTCACCGACACCCGAGGCAAGAACGTGCGCTGGATCAACGCGAAGACGTTGCGCCCGTCCGCGACCAAGCCCAACGGAGAGCCGTACAAGTCCGGCTACGCCCCCGCCTGAGGAGCCCCCTTGCCCACCCCGGCCGTTGACCTCACCCCCGGCGACACCTACGCCTACGGCCCCCACGTGTTCACCGTGACCGCCCGGCCGTACACCGTGCCCGGGTGCTTCGGGGAGGACGTGCTCCGCATCCCCGTCCGCGACCACAACGGCGTCGACACCTGCGACGTCGTGTACCCCGACCACGAAGTACAGAAGGAGACGTGATGGACCACGCCGACCGAGTCCGCATCACCCGAACGAACTCCCCCGCCAACCCCTACGCGTGGCGGTGCACCGTTCCCGACTCCGAGTCGTACACCGGAGAGTGCGGAGACGCCTCGTTCTCCAGCTCGCAGGAGCGCGCCGAAATGGACCACGCCGCACACGTCGCCGACAAGCACACCGAGGAGTCCTGATGTCCGGCCTGTCCGCCGACCCCACCCTGTTCCGCTGGACCGGCGGACCCGACCAAACCGAAGACCCCACCTGGGCCGTGAACGCCATCCAGGCGGGAGGTCTGGAGTTCACCAACGACGGCACTCCTGACGTGCGCCTCAAGGTCACCGACACCGGGCAGACCGCTAAGCCTGGCGACTGCCTCACCCACCGAGACGGCACCATCCGAGTCATCCCCGCCGGGGTGGCGCCGAACGCCTGCCGACACTGCGGCGACGACAAGTACCACCACGGCAACCAGTGGCACCGGGCGGTCGGGTTCCACAAGTGGATCGAGCCCACCGACGAACAGCGCAAGGACCGGATGAAGGCCCGCGCGCTGGGAGGAGAGAAGTGATGTCCGACCCCACCGACGGACAGGTCGCCGCTGTCATGGCCGCGATCGTCGCACCACCCGAGAAGCAACCCCGCAGTGTCGCGGTCGAATACCAGCGGTTCGAGCTGGAGCAGACCATCCGGCGGGTGTGGCCGCACATCGCAGAACAGATCACCAAGGAGACGTGATGGACCTGCGTGACCGGATCGCTGACGCCATCGCCCGCGCCCACGACGACACCCCCGCCAGCGTGCACCCGCTCATGGAGGACTACCGGGAGACCGCCGACAAGGTGATGGAGGTGGTGGACGCTGAGATCGGGCGGCTCACCCGGGAACGTGACGAAGCCCGCGATGCCGCCCGCACCTACCTCCACAACGGGGCAAGGCTCATCAACAAGCGAGCAGTGAAGCAGTACCACCTGGAGGAGGAAATCAAGCAGCTTCGGCGGACCGTGCCCGACCCCGACGACCTCGCCACCGTCCTCGAACTGACAAACACCCACGCCCACAAGGTGTCCCGCCTGTGGGGCCCCAACGGGACCTCGTGCGAGAAGTGCGTGGCCCGCTTCCGGGTGAACGCCGCCCCGGCCCGCGCCCGCCAGCTCAAGGAGGAGAAGTGAACAGCCCCGAGGAGCGCCCGCCACTGCTGAGCGGCCCCCGAGTCATCCCGCGATGCCGATGGTGCAAGCGCCGGGTTCGCATCCGCGCCACCGGCACCGCGACCGCCCACAAGGTCAAGGGGGAACGCTGCCCTGGGAGCGGCCAGAACATGGACCTGCGAGAAACCACCTGACCACCCACCACCGTGAGGCCCGGCTTCGGCCGGGCTTCCGTGCGTCACAACCAGGTCGAGCCCCTGACAACAAGAAAGCCCCGCCCTACCCTGAGAGTGCGACCAACCAGGAAGGACGGGGCCAGACATGACCCACCATACCGAAGAGACCACCGGCCAACGAGTAGCCCGACTCCGCAAACTCCGCGGCCTCACCCAACACGGGCTCGCCGACCGCGCCCACGTCTCACGCGGCCTCATCGCCAAAGTAGAAACCGGAGACCGGGTGGCCACCCCCGCGTTCATTGCAGCCGTCGCCGGCGCCCTCGCAGCGGATCCCACCGAACTGTCCGGGCAGCCGTTCCGCGGAGACACCGCAGCCAAAGACCGGGTGCACGCCACCATCCCCGACATGCGCCGCGCCCTGGACACCATCGACGTCCCCCCGGATCTGGGTATGGCGCCGCGCCCGGTCCCGGTGCTCGCGCGCGAGATCGAACGGTTGCGCCAGTGCTCGCTGAACGCCCGCTTCGTGGACGTCGGCACGTCCCTGCCCGCTGTGCTCACCGAGTTGGCCGTGCACCTGCACACCACCGAGTCCCCGCGCGTGTGGCGGCACATCAACGCCGCCCAAGCACTCGCCGCGTCCATGACGCGCCGGCTCGGGTACATGGACCTCGCGACGGCCGCCATCAAGGACGCCGCCACTTCCGCGGGACGCTCCGACGACCCCAACCTCCCAGCGCTCGCGCTGCTCCCCCGGGCGCTCATGATGATGATGTACGGGTCATGGGTCACCGGGTTGCAGTTGGTGCGCACCGCCGCCGGCCGACTCGACCAAGACACCCCGCAGGCGTTGGCGGTGTCCGGGGCGCTGCAACTCCGGTCGGCGATCCTGTCCGCGCGGGGCACACAGACCGGTGACACCACCGAGTCGCAGGCATGGGATCACCACGCACAAGCCGTGGAAGCCGCACAGCAGCTCCCCCCGCGCGCCCACGACTTCTACGCGCTCCAGTTCAACCCCGCCAATGTGGCGATCCACGGGGCGGCGGTGGCTGTGGAGATGGGCGACTACGACGAAGCGCTCCGTCGGGACACCGAGATCACCGCGCCCGTGCTGGCGTCCCTGCCGGATGAGCGCAGGGCGCACCACGGCATCGACATGGCGCGCGCTTACGTGGAGCTGGGTAAGCGCGACAAGGCTCTGGAGCGGCTTGTGGGCGCCGAGAAAGCTGCCCCGCAGATGACCCGCTACCACCCGTCCGCGCGGGGCGTGGCGGCGCACCTGGTGGACTACCACCGCACCATCCCCGAGCCGTTGCGTGGGTTGGCGCGGAGGATGCAGGTCAGCTAGCCGACGGTGTCAAGAACCCGCGTGTCCCAAGTTGGGACAGCAAAGGTGTTGCGGGCTGTGACCGTGGACACATGGACGCTCACAGCCCGGACGGGGCCCCGCAGCCACGAGACGAAGACGCCCACGAACTCGCCCGCCTGGCCCGCATGTACGGCGACGAGTACCGGGTGTGGCGCACGGAGCGGTTCTGGATGGCGACCGCGCTGGTGGACGGTGTCACCCCCACGCTCATGGAGGAGACCGCGGACGCCCTGGAGGCGCGCCTACGCGCCCCGGGGAAGCCGATCGCAGCGAAGTACACGCTGGGGTCGTCGTGACGCGCCCGGGTGTGCTGTGGCGGTGCGAGGCGCCCCGTGAGGACATGTCCGACCTCGCGGAAGCGGTACGGCAGTGGGTGGCGCTCAACCCCTCACCCGCCCGCGACGAACGTGCCCCGCTGCGGAACCACGTACACCACACCGTCCTCGACCAGCAGCCGTATCGACCGGCGCACCGTCGACCTGGCCAACCCGTACTCCTGCACCAGGCGCGGCTCCGACGGGATCGCCCGATGCGCAGCCCAGTCACCGCGGCGGATGCGCGCCGCCAGGATCGCAGCCAACTGCCGGTACGGGGTGACGGGACCGTCATAGTCGATCTCATCGTCCGGCCCGAACTCTGAGTGATGTGCCATGGGCGCACCGTAGAGACGTGCATACGTTCAGGTACCAGCGGATACGTTTCGATACGTAGGAAGACAAGGCGATACAAGATGGCTGCCCTCGAAGGACTCGCGCAACACGCCGCGCCAGACACCGACCGGTCCCAGCTCGACCTGTGGTTGGTCGACCGCGACCAGGTCACCGACGCTGACGGTGTCCCGCTCACCGGTGAGGAGCTGGTGGCGCTCGCCACCCGCATCGGTGAGCACACCCACGCCGGCCCCGGGACCCTGCCCGCACTCCCAGCGACCGTGGAGTTTCACCGGTGCCTCGTGCACATCGGAGGCCGGGCGCTCATCGGCGGTGAGGTGGCTGCGCTGTCCGTGCACGTGGCCAGCCTCGCCCAATAGGTCGTCCGCGCGCCCCCACCGTCCTGAGGACGCGCGCGGTCAGGTCCTGGGTGCGGCTGGTGGGCCGCCCCGGGGAGGGCCCGGCGGGGAAGCACGTCCGGGTCCGGCCCCCGTCATCCGCAAGGGTGGCGGGGGTTTTCGCCTGAGTGGGCCCCGCCCCCGGGAGGGAGGGCGGGGCCGTGGGGAGAGGCTACGGGATGCGGATCTTGGCGTAGTCGCGGTGGTCGCTGTAGACGGACGCGAGGGCTTGGAGTACGAGGTCGTTCCGCAGCAGCTCCGCGTCAGGCACCCCCTGCGATTCGCCCTGTTCGATGCGCGCCCGCTGCTCACAGAGGTCGATGATCCGTCGCTTCACCTCGATCTCCCGCAACACCCGGGCGGGATCGTTGCGGACGATGTGGCGTGACACCCCAGCGTCGAAGGTGAGTAGTTCTTCTTCGTGGTCGCCGAGCGAGATGGCTCCGGAGCGCACCTCGCGCCAGTCCGGTCCGGCGTCGTTGTGGGCGCCGAACGCGAACCGCGCCGCCCACTCTTCCTCGTCCAGCCGTGCGGCCAGGAACTCGGTGATGGTCATGATCCGGTCTCCTTCTTCTTCGCGGCGCGGCGGGCCTTGATGGCCTCACGGATCTCGGGGTTCAGTGCCTGCCGGATGGTCTCCCGGGTGTATCCCGTGGCGTTGATCAAGTTGACCTGCTTCCACCCGGCGCGGGCGTGGATGTCGCGTAGTCGCTGGTCGCGGCGTTGGATGGCTTGTTCGGTGAGTTCTTCTATGTGGGCGATGTCGGCGTCGTAGTCGGCGATGGCTTGCCGGACTTCGGTCTCTGGGTTGGTCATCCTTCGAGGATAACAGGCAACGTTTGGCCTAACCATGCTTGACAATGCCTAACCATGCTTGACATACTGAGGTCATCAGCACAAACGAGGGAGCGGACATGACCAGCACCGAGATCCCGGCAGGGACCAGCGTCACGATCACCACCGGCCAGTACGCGGGGCGCACCGCCACCGTCCTGGACCACAACCACGGCGCCGTCGACGCCCCCGACCGCCCCAACCACGGGCGCGCCTACCTGATGGTCGCCTTGGACAAGCCCGACCACGAGTGGAGCCCCGGGTGGACGCGCCAGTTCGCCGACGAGCTCCAGGTGAACGAAGAGACCAAGGAGCCCGCCCGCACCCCCTACGACGCCGACCACGTCGTGATCATCGAGGAGCCCGGCACCATCACCGCCCTGTACATCTACGACCCCGAGAAGGCCAAGGACCCCCACGCGACCTACAACGCCCCGGGCTTCAGGGCCATGGACGAGTACGAGGTTGTCGCCGAAGCCAGCCGCTTCTACAAGGTCTGCGGCGCGGACTTCTCCGGATGGATCGTTCGGAGCGGCAACGAGTACAACACCGAGCCGATCCCGAACAAGAAGGCCGCCATGCAGGAGCTCAAGTACTGCATCGCCGACTACTTCACCGGAGGGGCCACCCCCGAGGAGACGGAGAAGGCCCCGGAAGCCGAGGCGAACGACACGGGCAGCCCCGCCCCCGCTCTCGTAGAAGAGATCGCACGCATCACGGAACAGCAGCCCACCGGAACCCTCGCGGACTGGTTGGGGACCGCGCTCACCAGCAACGTCGCCCACCTGCGCAGGGAGCCCGGCGGCGCGGAGGCATGGTGCGACCGCAACAGCCAACGCCCCGTAGGCACTCGGAAGGTCATCGCCTGCCACACCTGCGCAGAGATCCTCTGGGAGCTGTCCAGCGAGGCCATGGCCCGGGTCTATCAGAACGCCGTGCGCGACAACGTCAACCGCTAACCCCCTCTGGCCTCGAAGGAGCCCCCGTGAAGATCCGCCCCACCATCGAAGAAGCCTGCGTCAAGAGGGCCATGCGCCAGGCCGCACGCCGCGCGACCGTCGCCACCCGCAAGGCAGCGTCCGCCGCCCACCGCGACGGGCTCCACACCATCGCGAGCCACCTCCGCCAGATGGGCGCCGACGAGAAGACCGCGACCGCGATCGCCGCCACGCTCCGCAAGAAGGTCACCCCCGGCATCCGTGGGTTCGCGCTCAAGGACGGTGTACGCCGCTCCTGCACCCGCTACACCCGCGGCCAGATCCTCGCCGCCCTGGTGGTCTACAAGCCCCGCAGCGACGCCAACAAGGCGTTCCGCACCCTCGCCCTCGCCGCATAGGAGACACCGTGACCAAGACCGAAACCCGCGCTTCCTACCGCGCCCGCAAGAAGGCGTTCCGCGCACAGCTCCCCCAGTACCTGCCGCACCTCGCCGCCATCAACGACGAACTCGCCGAGAATCCGGACGACCCGCGTGGCGACGACTGGGCGTTCGTGGACGCTCTCGCCGCGAACATCCGCGAAGCACTCGCCAACAAGGCATGGCTCCAGCGGCAGAGCCACGCGACGCTGGAGCGCATCGGCCGCATGGGCACCGGCTACGCCCAGGAGGTGTCCTGATGGGCCGCACCTACCGCGACGGCACTACCAGCGTCGGACCGCAGTGCGGCGAGTGCGGCCACCCCGCCCGGTGGCGCATCGACTGGTCCGGAACCCGACTCGGCCACACGCACGCCTGCGGACAGCACATCGCCAAGCTGGCACCCCGCGACCAGGACGCCATGCTCCTCAGTCCGATCGAACCGCAGCGCATCCCCTTGGAGGAGTCGTGACCGCGTCTGTGGAGATCCCCTACTACACGCCGCCCGAGCCACCCGACGACGAAGACCAGAAGTGCGTGGTGGAGATCGACCGGTTGGGCTACCTCGACAACTGCGGGCTGCCCGTCGACGAAGGTCGCATCTGCGCCGGGCACATGCTCGACATCGACGCCGGGCGGATTCCCTACGCCGAGTACCAGCGGTACGTGCGCCACTACGGCGCATGAAGACGGCCCGACAGGAGCTTGCACCCTCCCGCCGGGCCCACGGAACCCACCCTGCGAAGGAAGAAGGAACCATGGCCAACGCTACCGCCATCGCCCCCGCACGTCGCGGACACGCGCACATCAACCGGATGCTCGACTACATCCTCCAGAAGTCCCGCCGGTGGACCACCGACAAGCTCGCCGACCTGATCACCCGCGAAGGCATCGTTGGGCAGCCCAACAGCGCCGACAACGGGCCCGTCGGGTTGTACGTGCTCGGGAAGATCCAAGCCGTCGGAGTGCCCGTCACCACCTACAAGTGGGACAAGGCACTGGAGGTGTACAGCGGCGAGGAACTCCTCGGCGAGGTGACCGTGCCCAAGGGCCACACCATGTACGACCTCGACGCGGAGATCAACGACCTGACGCGGGCGGAGCTGTGCGACCAGGGCGAAGGGGACCAGCGATGATCCGCGCCCGCCTCTCCCTGATCCTGTTCGACTTCATCCAGTGCAGCCGCGGCCACGGCATGTTCGACCCGCGCATGGGCCCGTGCCCGGTGTGCAAGACGCCCGTGTACGTCCCGAGGGCGTAGGTTGCGCACGGCCAGTCGTGGCCGTATGATCATGTCAACGTAGAAGTTTTGTCGAAAGGCCCGGTCTTCGGATCGGGCCTTTTGCGTGCCCGGAGGTGCTTGTGGTCTCAGCCGCCCAAGAACGCGACCACCTCAAAGGCGTCGTGTCCCGCATGGGCAAGACCCAAAGCCGCGTCCGAGCCATCATGGACCTCGCGACCGCGTACACGTGGACGACAGCCGCAGGCACCACCGTGCGCATCGAACCCAGTCACAACGAGGTCGACGACGTCATGATCACAGTGGGCGGGACCATCTACGGGTGGACCGACAGCATCGACACCGCGGTCACCAGCGCGGCGCGCATCGCCCCGCCCGCTGACACGGACCTCGCCGCGCTGCTCACATGGACCGCGTGCGGGCACCAGCGCACCTGAACGTCCCGGCCGCTCCGCTCCTGGGGGTGGCGTAGAGCGGCCGGGCGACTCACCAAGGCGAAGACGGATTCGTCGCCTCCGTGTTCTCCTCACACCACGGAATCATCGCCTCCGCAGCCGCATCCTGATCCGCCGAATGCTCCCGAGCGATCTCCCGCAGAGCAGGTTCCGCGTCCTCCTCCAACGCCGCCACCAAGATCTCCCCACCCAACACGAACATGTCCGTCTCCTCCGACGGCATATCCGCACGACGGTACGCATCCCACAAGCGCAGGTCATCACAGATGAACTGGGCAGAGTTCGCATCCACCTCAACCTCAGGCGAAGGGGCAGCAGCCTCCGACGGCGACGCCGGCGCGTCCACCGCGGGCTCACCACCCGAGCAACCCGACACGACCACCAGCACCACGAGCGCAGCGAACCGCTTCACGACACACCTCCAGTAGGGGGAAGCGTCGGAGCGGGCGACGCACAGGCCACCAGTGTGCACCAGGACCGGGCAGGAGGTGAGGGTGTTGTGCCACCACGCATCCCAGATGAGAAGCGCGCCGCCATCGTCGCCGACCTCCAAGCTGGCAAGACCCGCAACCAGATAGCCCGCGACCACGACGTGTCCCCCTCGACCGTCAGCAAGGTCGCCAACGAGGAACAGCACGCGTTCGACCGGACGCAGGTCATCCACGCCACGCGCGCGAAACAGGCCGACAACCGGGCGCGCCGCGCACGGCTCTCCGCGGATCTGCTGTCCGACGCCGAACGGCTCCGCAAGCAACTGTGGGAGCCCACGACCATCGGCGCGTTCGGTGGCCGTGAGGGCGACTGGCACACCGCTGAGGTTGAAGAGCCGCCGTTCGCTGACAAGCGGGCGATCCTCTCCTCTGTGCAGACGGCTGTGCGGGCGCACACCGAGTTGGAGAAGGTCGACGCCGCTGGTTCCGCTGATGGCGCGAAGTCCATGCTCGGGAACCTGTTCGCGACGGTGAAGCAGGCGTGGGAGGCAGAGAGTGCTGGAGGCCCTCCCGCTGAGCCGCAAGCAGGTCGAGTCGGTAGCGACGAGTGAGGCGTCCGTCAACATCTGGGACGGCGCCATCCGCTCCGGAAAGACCATCGCGTCCCTGCTCCGCTGGTTGATCTACGTCGCTGACGCCCCGCACGGCGGCGAGCTCGTCATGATCGGGCGGACCCGTGAAGCCATCGGCCGTAACGTCATGGGCCCGTTGCAGGACCCGGCGCTGTTCGGTGAGTTCGCGGGCATGGTTTCGTACACGACGGGGGCGCCGACAGGGACGATCCTCGGGCGGAAGGTCCACGTGATCGGCGCTTCGGATGCGAAGGCTGAGAAGGTCATTCGCGGTATGACGGTGGCCGGCGCGTACTGCGATGAGCTGACGGTGCTGCCGGAGGACTTCTTCACTCAGCTCCTTGGGCGCATGTCGATCGAGGGCGCGAAGCTGTTCGGGACGACGAACCCGGACAGCCCGTCGCACTGGTTGAAGGTGAAGTTCCTCGACAAGCTCCACAAATTGCCGCACTGGCGGTACTGGCGCTTCACTATGGACGACAACCCCGCGCTCAGCGAGGACTACAAGGCGCGTAAGCGCATCGAGTTCACCGGGCTCTGGTTCCGCCGGTTCATCCTCGGGGACTGGGTTGCTGCTGAGGGTGCCGTCTATCCGATGTGGGACCCCGACAAGCACGTCATCGGCTGGGACACGCTCCCGCCCATGCAACGGCTCATCGCGGCTGGGATCGACTACGGCACGACGAACGCCACGAGCGTGCTGCTGCTCGGGCTGTCCGACGAGACCGACGGCCGCGGCAAGGACCGGTCCCGGTTGGTGCTCGTGGATGAGTGGCGGCACGACCCGCGTTCGGGTGCACCAAGGCTCACAGATGGGCAACTGTCGGGGAAGGTCAGGTCGTGGCTGTCGATGGCGCACCTGCCCAGCCAGGTGTTGCAGCCGGAGTACGTGGTCGCTGACCCGTCCGCCGCGTCGTTCCGATTGCAGTTGCACCAGGACGGCCTTGCAACCTCACCGGCGAACAACGACGTGTCGCACGGCATCGGGATGACGGCGACGCTTCTTGCCGAAGGACAGTTGGTGGTCGCGGACCGGTGCCGCGGGTTCATCTCCGAGGTGTCGGGCTACTCGTGGGATGACAAGGCGACGGAGAAGGGCAAGGACGAGCCCGTGAAGGTCGCCGACCACAGTATGGATGCTTCCCGGTACGCCCTTGCGACGACTGAGGCGCTGTGGCGCACAGCCCTACCGAACCCCTTGGAGTTGGCAGCATGAGCGACGCGAACGAAGACCTCACCCTCGAAGAGCGCGTCGAAGCGCTGGAGAGCGCGACGCTGACCCATAAATTCGCGCGAGGCGGCATCATCCGCGGGCCGCTCAACGTGCCGACGGGTGGATGCGTGATCGACACCAGCAAGCACAGCGGCGAGTAACACCACGTGACCACACTCCCGAAATCCCCGGGCTCCATGACTACAGCCAGTGAAACGGGGGTGTGTGGTGCCGCTCCCTGACTCCTCCGAGCCCTGGCCGCCAGCCAGTACCGAGAAGCCCCGCGCGCTCTACGACGCATGGGGGGCCTGGTACTCAGGCGACCCCGACCAGCTGTCCGCGTACTACGGCGGCACCGGCAACCACAACCGGCTCTCACCCCAACCCCGCCCCTCCCAGTACCGCGGCGGCGTCGTCGGCACCGTGGCCCGCTGGTTCTGGGGAGCACCACCCGACCCCGACCAGCTCCCCGACCGGTTGCACGTCCCGCTCGCCTCCGACATCTCCTCCACGAGCGCTGACCTGCTGTTCGGTGAAGCGCCCACGCTCGCCGTGGACGAGCAGGGCGAGAACAAGCCCACGCAGGACCGTCTCGACTGGCTGATGACCGAAGGCGGCATGCACGCCGCCCTCCTCGAAGCCGGCGAGATCGCATCCGCCTACGGTGGTGTGTTCCTGCGAGCCTCATGGGACAAGCAGGTCGCCGACCACCCGCTCGTGGACGCCATCGCACCGGACTGTGCAGCACCCGAGTGGCGGTCCGGACGCCTGGTCGCCGTCACCCTGTGGAAGGTGCTGGAGGAACGCGACGACAACAGCGTCGTCCGCCACCTGGAACGCCACGAACCCGGCGTGGTCTACCACGGGCTCTACGAAGGGTCGCGGGACGCGCTCGGCAGGAAACTGCCGCTCGCTGATCGGGAAGAGACCAAGGGCTTCGCGGTCAACGGCCAGGGTGGCATCCCAACCGGAGCCAAGCGGTTGGCCGTGGTGTACATCCCGAACATGCGCCCGCACAGGCGCATCCGCGGCACACCACTCGGCCGGTCCGACTACTCCGGTGTCGAGCACCTCATGGACGCCTTGGATGAAACGTGGTCGTCGCTGATCAGAGACATCGACCTCGGCAAAGCCCGGTTGATCATCCCCGACAGCTTCCTCGACGTGCATGGTCGTGGCCAGGCGTCGTCGTTCGCGTCCGAACGCAAGGCATTCACCCCGGTCAAGGGTTTGCAGGGCGCGGGTGACAAGTTCACCGACATGATCGAGCAGGTTCAGTTCGCGATCCGTGTGGACGAGCACATCGCGGCGGCGACCGCGTTCACTGAGCAGATCGTGCGCGGCGGCGGTTACTCCGCTCAGACCTTCGGAGAGTCCGGCGATTTGGCCATCACCGCGACGGAGGTGCAGCACCGGGAGCGCAGGTCGTTCTCGACTCGTGGCCGCAAGATCGGCTACATCACCCCGGAGCTGGCCAGTTTCTCCGAGACGGTTCTGGAGATGGACGCCGCGAACTTCCGCACCAAGGGTGTGGTGCCGCAACGCCCCACGATCGAGTGGCCGGACGGTGTGCAGGACGCCCCGGAGGCGACCGCCCGCACCATCCAGATGCTCGACTCCGCGCGTGCCCTCTCGGATGAGACGAAGGTGCGCATGGCCCACAAGGACTGGGACGACGAGCAGATCGCCAAGGAGGTCAAGCGCCTCAAGGACGAGAACCCGCCTGTGGACATCCGCGCCGGTGCGGGTCTGGTGAATGGCCAGGACGACGCCCCTCCCGACGACGCACCCGAAGAGGACTCCCCGCCTGAGCGGGACGAGTAACCACACCCACCCAGCACAAGGGCCACCCGGGCGGTGGCCCTTTCGCATGCCAGGAGACCCACATGTCTGAGCAGCCCGAGGGCCAGGCGCCCGAAGCCGCCGACACCACCCCGACCACCACCGAGGCCCCGAAGCCTGAGGCGCCCCGCGTCGACAAGGCCGCAGAGGACAAGGGCCAGGAGCCCAAGACCTTCAACGAGGCCTACGTCAAGAAGCTCCGCGAGGAGAACGCAGAGAACCGGGTCAAGGCCAAGGAAGCGGTAGAGGCGCGCACTGCCGCTGAGCAGCGCCAGCAGGCGCAGATGGACGCCATCGCGAAGGCCCTCGGGCTCAAGGACGACGACGCTCCGCCGGACCCGGAGAAGCTCACCGCTCAGCTCACCGAGACCGCGAAGGAACGCGACGCCACACAGGCCGAACTCCGCACCATGCGAGTCGAGCGTGCCGCTGAGAAGGCGGCCCGTGAGCACGGCGCCGACGTCGACACGTTGCTCGACAGCCGCAGCTTCGCCAACAAGCTCGCCGGCCTCGACCCCACAGACTCCGGCTTCTCCGAAGCCGTGAGCGACCTGGTGAGAGCCACGGTCGACTCCAACCCCAAGTACAAGGCGGCCCAGGTGGCCACCTCTTCCAGCGCGGACTTCTCCAGCGGGCCTGGTGAGCAGCGCAAACGCACCAACTCACTACACGCCGCCGCACGAAGCCACTACGGCGTCGGCGGCGACTAGCCCAACAGGAGACACAACATGCCGGTCACTCTGGCACAGGCGCAGGTCAACGCCCGCGCCGACATCGACCACGCCGTCATCGACAACCTCCGCCGCTACTCGTGGCTGTGGGACCAGATGGTCTTCGACGACGCAGCCACCCCCGGTGCGGGTGGCGACACCCTCATCTACGGGTACACGCGGCTCACCGAGACCCGCAGCGCCGGGTTCCGTGACTTCAACACCGAGTACCCGGCACAGAAGGCCGCCCGCCAGCAGTTCACGGTGAACCTCAAGCCGTTCGGCGGCGCGTTCACCCTGGACCGCAAGCTCCGCAACCTCGGCCCGCAGGCCACCAACGAGATGGTGTTCCAGCTCCAGCAGCTCATCACGGGCGCGACGATCGCGTTCCAGTCCGAGCTGATCCACGGCGACACGGGCGTGAACGCGCTCGGGTTCGACGGCCTCGACAAGTCGCTCACGGGTGAGTCCACCGAGTACCTGCCCATCGACAACGACGTGTCGTCCGGTCACCTGGACTGGCGCGGGTCTGTGGTGAACACGCAGGCGCTCGCGCTCGCACAGCTCGACATCGTCGATGACTTCCTGTCCCGCATCGTGCCCTCCACCACGGGTGGCGGCGACCAGGGTTCGGCGGGCGCGCTTCCGCCCGGGGTGAAGGCGATCCTGGGCAACACCCGGTCCATCACCCGGCTGCGTGCGCTGGCCCGGTGGGCGGGCATGTACACCGAGACGAAGGACGCGCTGGGACGTCAGGTGTCGATGTACGGGGCGTGGGTGCTCCAGGACATCGGTGACACCGTGGACGGGTCCGGGCCGATCATCCCCATCGAGTCCCGTGACACCGACGGCGGTGGCGGCGGCGCGTCCCTGGCCGGCATGACCGACCTGTACGCGGTGTCCTTCGGCATGGACGCGTTCCACGGCGCGTCGATGGCGTCGACCCCGCTGCTGGAGACGTTCATGCCGGACTGGTCGCAGCCCGGCGCCGTCAAGTCCGGTGAGCTGGAGATCGGCCCCGCCGCGGTGGTGCTGCGCAACACCCGCTCCTGCGGTGTGCTCCGCAACGTGCGCGTGAGTGGGTGACCTCAATGACCCGCTATGACGTGACGTCCCCCGTGGGGGACTACAACGGCGACGTGGGCGGGGTGAAGTTCTACAAGGGCCGTGCGGTCGTCGACAGCGACACGCACGGTGCTGCGGTGGCGTACATGCGCCGCCGCGGCTACACCCTCACCCCGATCAACGAGACCGCGGCCAGCGAGGAGCGGGTGCCCGAGCAAGACGGCCCGGTCAAGCCCAAGGCCGCGGACAACAAGGACACGTGGGTGGCCTACACCGTGGCCACCACCGACCTGTCCGAAGCCGAAGCTGGCGACCTCACCAAGACGGAGCTCCAGGAGCTCGCAGACAAGGAGCAGGAGTCATGAGCCACGTCGCAGGTGCCTTCACGGGCGTCGTCCGAGACAGCCTCACGGACGGCCTGATGGCCGGAGAAGCGCCCGAGATCGCGGAGACCACCGCGGTCGACGCCGCCGCACTGGTCACCTACATCAACACGGTGCTGCTGCCCGCACTCGCGGACCGCGGCGTCATCACGATCGCTGAGTAAGAGAGGGGGTGTCCCGTGGCTTCTCCGGTGTACGCGACCGACGTGCAGTTGGCGGCGTGGTTGGGGTTGGATGACCCGCCCGCGAACGCCACCCGTGCGCTACGGGACGCCTCCCTCGACGTGGACACCCTGCTCGTCGGCGCGGTGTACGACGTCGATGAGGACGACCAGCCCACCGACGCGGATGTCGCCCTGGCGCTCCAGGAGGCCACGTGCGCGCAAGCCGCGTGGAACCCGTCGGGGCACAGCCAGACCGCTGAGGACGCACAGAAGACACAGGTGAAGGTCGACAAGGTCAGTGTCAGCTATGCCGCTGACCCGTCGTCGGGGCGTGTCATCCGTGACCGGTACGCGCCGGCCGCCGTGGACATCCTGCGTGTGGCCGGCCTGGTTCCCGCGCATGTGGTGGTGTGCTGATGGCGCTCCCGTTCACGACCGATGAGGTGTACGTACTGCGTGCCCCGGTGGTCATTGACGCGTATGGGAACCGCTCCAGGTCGACGAAGGACTGGGCGAACGCTGTGCGCACCGGGCCTTTCCCTGCGTGTGTGCAGCCCGACAGTGCGACCCTCGGGGCCTCTCTGGCGACCAAGGAGGAGCGCCGGGGCGGCCGTGAGCAGCGCTCCAAGTCCATCGCCGTGTACCTCGAACCCGGTGTGGACGTGCTGGCCACGGACGCGCTGGAGATCGCTGGTGTGGTCTGGCAGGTCAACGGTGACCCTTTCACCCTCCCGGATGTGGGCGGGCTGGGCCACATGATCCTCAAGGCGGACTGGATCGAGGGGTGACGTGGGCAAGGTCGTGCTGAACCAGGCCACCATCAACCGGTTGGGGTCGTGGGGTCCGGTGGATGACGACATCCATGATCGGGCCCGCCGTGTCCAGGCGATGGCGCGCGGGCGTGGACCGATCGACACCGGCGATTACGTGTCCTCGATCGACACAGAGTCTTTGGAGCCGCATGGGTGGCGGGTGATCGCCCGCGACCACAAGAGCGCGTGGATCGAGTACGGCACCCGCCCGCACGAGATCCGGCCCCGCAACAAGAAGGCGCTCTACTGGCCGGGCGCCGCACACCCCGTCGGCAAGGTCGATCACCCCGGGACGGCCCCGACCCACAATCTCGCCGAAGCGCTCGAACTCGCGGCGCGCGGCACCACACACACCTAGGAGACACTGTGCCGCACGTGAAGATCGGCTACCCGCACAAGGCCAAGGACGGCACCAAGCGCGTCCAGGGCGAAACTGTGTACGTGTCCAGCGAAGAAGCCCGCGCTCTGGTCGCGGACGGCAAGGGCAAGGTCGTCAAGCCCTCCCCCGAGGAGGTCGTCAAGCTCGGCGGCGGCAAGGTCCCCGCGAAGGCCAAGCAGGAGCCGCCCAAGCAGGAGACGAAGCTGCCCGCCCGCAAGCCCGCCGATGGGTGATCTCCCACTGATCGAGGTCGAACGATACGGCGACAGCCTGCGCATCCTCGTGGACGGCAAGCCTCTGCCCTGCCCCGTGGACGAGTCGGGTGTGCGCATCGTCGCCGCACCCGGCTACCCGTCCGCGATCAACGTCACCATCCCCGCCCGCGAGGTCAGGTTGGTGGACACCAGCGCGCCGAAGGTGCCCGAAGAGGACAAGCAGAAGGTCGCGGACTACCTGAACTCGAAGGCGCCCCCCTCATCCTGGCGGCCCAAGCCACGCACCTAGGGGGTGGCTGTGCAGCCGTTCCCGCTGGTGCTGTACCCGGCCGCTGAACTCGTCTCCGTGACGTGGCACCGCCCACTCCTCGAACCCGTAGGCGTGTACGTGTGCTCCGAACTGCCCGTGCCCGAGGAGTTCACGGGGCTGCTGCCCATGGTGCAGTTCATCCGGCTGCCGTCACCGCCCGCAGACCGCAGGGTGCACGACATCGCCCGCATGCAAGGCATCATCCGCGTCGATGAGGACGCCGGCGTGCCCGCCGTAGACGACCTCGCGGGGTTCGTCGCCGCGCACTTCGCGACCATGTCCGGGCAGACCATCACCCTCCCGGCCACGGAGTACACGCCGGGCGGGCCCGCCACCGTCGGGTGCATCCGACGCCAGACGTCACCTACGCCGTTCGCTGACAAGAACACAGGCGTGCTCGCCCGCGCCTTCACAGGCGAGCTGTACCTGCGCCCCTTCCGGGTCGGCTGACCCGGCACACCACACACCCCGGACACCCCACGGTGCCGGGGTTTTCCCATGCCCACGCCAGGGCTGAACCCCAGGAGGGGACATGGCTGACAACGTCGATGCCATCCGCGCATACGGAACCGACGGCGGCAAGGTGTACGTCGCGCCGCTCGGATCCACCCTGCCCACCGGACTGGACGCATTCGGTGCCGAGTGGTGGGACCTCGGAGCGTGCGACCCGTCCGGGCTCGTCGAAGCCTACGAGGAAGAGCGCAACGAGAAGCGCCCCCTGGGCTACAAGAGCCCGGTGCGCACCGACATCATCTCGGTGACGAAGACCTTCACCACCCCCATGTGGGAGATGAACCCGTACACGCAGGCCCTCTACGACGGTGTGGACCTCGCCGACATGGAGGAGCTGGCCGGTGGCATCCTCCACTACCCGAAGTACCGGCCCACGGGCCCCCGGCGTTACATGCTCGCGGTGGACACCTTCGATGGCACCAACCACGAGCGGACCGTCGCGGCGATCGCGGAGATCACCTCGCGGGCGGAGCGCACGAAGAACGCTGAGAACGTCACTGGTTCGCCGCTGACGTGGACGGTGTACGAAGCCAGCGACGGGCTCATGTTCGACCGCTACTTCCTGTCCGACGGCATGTGGCTGCCCGTGGAGACCATGGCTGTCACCGGCACCCTGACCGCTGCCGTGTCCGCGACCACGCAGCTCACCGCGACCGCCACGTTCTACAACGAGAGCAACGAGGACGTGTCCGCGACCGCTGAGTGGGACACCGACGCGCCGCTGATCGCGACCGTCGACGCCCTCGGTGAAGTGACGGGTGTGTCCGCCGGCACCGCGAACATCACCGCGATGTACCGGGGTGTGACCGACACCGTTGAGGTGACGATCACCGCCTGATGAGCGGCGGTCGGGGTGTACGCGCAGGTCCACCCCGGCCGCTTTCTACCTGACCTGCGCTAGGCCTGCGTGACCTGCGAGGAGAACCATCATGACTGCTGCCCGTAAGCCCACCCCGGCGCGTAAGCCCGCGGTGAAGAAGCCCGCCCCGCCCGCTGGCGCGGTGTCCGTCGCTGACCTGCCCGACAACCAGGCGTCGCAGATCAACGAAGCGATGGAGGAACCGGTCCCGTTCGTCATGGGCGACGGGACGGTGTTCGTGTTCAAGGCGCCCGCGGAGTGGTCGTTCAAGGCTGACGTGTCGTTCGCCCGCGCTGACATCGTCGGGTGGGCGCGCGGCGCCCTCGAAGACCCCGAACAGTTGGACGCGTTCCTGAACTCGCCCGCCCGCGCGGTCGGCCGCATCATCCGCTACTTCGACGACAAGGCCGGTTTGACCCGGGGGGAAGACGGCAGCTCCTCCACGTCCTAGAGCATCACGCACGTGAGGTGGAGCTAGACCTACTCGACCGGGGCCACGACATCGTCGACTTCTACCGGGGGCACATCAGCTTCCGGCGCCTGGCGCTGCTCGTCATCCACGACATGGCGCGCATGCCGCGCACACGGGCCGCCGTCAACGGCATGGACGCCGACCGGCCGTGGGACGAGACCAACACACAGTTGGCGGTCATCGACACCCGCTTGCAGTCGCTGCTGCGGGTCGCGTGGGTGGGCGGGCGGCTCCAACACAACCCGCCCGACGTCAACCCGTACCCGATACCCACAGCCAAGGGCGATCAGCAGCAGTCTCAGGCGCGCCGCCCCGACCCGCGCAAACAGGCCTACCTGGAGCGGTTCGCGCCACCCAAACGGCACCTGACGCTCGTGAAGACACCACCAACCAGCGAGTAGGGGGTGCCGGATGCCCGACGCCGGATCAGTGTGGGTCGACGTCCTCCCCGACCTGAAGAAGTTCGGGCCGCGGCTGCGCGCGGAGCTGAAGGCGCACGCCGACAAGGGCCTGGACGTGCCCGTCGGCATCGACACCAAGGCAGCCCGGTCCGAGCTCAGCTTCTTCAAGCGGGAGCTGGACACGCTCGGGCGCCGTCACCCGCGCATCCGCGTCACCGCTGACACCAAGTCCGCGCTGTCGGGGCTCGTGGCGGTGGACAAGGCCGCGGACCGCCTCGACGGCCGCACCATCAACATGAAGGTCGCCACCTCCGGCAGCGGGCCCGTTGCGCCCGCGACGCCCCGGGCGCCCACCAGCGGAGGCAGCGGTTCCGGCGGCGGGCAGCGCCCGTTCACGGACGTGTCCCCTGCTGGCGTTGCCGCGCTCACCACGCTGATCCCGCCGCTCATTCCCGCTGTGGGTGCGCTCGCGGGCGGTTTGGGTGCTGTCGCGTCCGGGTTCATCGTGGCCGCGGCTGGTGCTGGTGCGTTCGCGTTGGCGGCTGTCCCTGCGATCAAGGACGCCACCGAAGCGACCGGCGACCTCTCCGCGCAGCAGGAGATGTTCCGCGACTCCTTGGGTGGTCTCACTGCGTCGTGGAACCAGTTCCGGTCCGCGACGGACGGGCCTGTGCTGGTCGCTGCGGCGCGTGGTGTGGACGTCGCGAACGTCGGCTTGTCCAAGCTCATCCCGGTCACGCACCGCACCGCAACCGCCCTGGGCACGTTGGGCGTGGAGGCCCGCAACGGCCTCGATGGGGAACGCTGGTCCAACTTCTTCAGCTTCTTGGACCGTCAGGCCACCCCGACCACGCTCACCTTCGGCCGCACCCTCGGCAACCTCGCCACCGGGGTGGCCGGGTTCGCCGTGTCCATGGAACCCCTGTGGAACGAGGTCGCCCCCGGCCTGGAGGACATGTCCGCACGGTTCGCCGCGTGGGGCAACGACTCGGCGGGGTTCACCGACTTCATCGAGTGGACCATCGAGAACGGGCCCGTGTTCCTGGGGTTCTTCGGTCAGATCGCCGAAACCGCCATCGACGTCGGCGTGGCCCTTGGTCCGCTCGGCACTGTCTACGCACAGGGCCTAACCATCCTCGCGGGCGCCATCAGCGCGGTCGCCGAGACCGCACCATGGCTCCTCCAGGCGGCTGTCGCGGCGAAGACCGCACAGATCGCCTTCCAGCTCCTCGGGCGCACCAACACCGGGTTGATCCAGCCCCTGCGTGAACTCCCGGCCCGCATTCAGGAGGTCGGCTCCAACTTCCGCAGCGCCACCACCAGCGCCTCCGGGTTCCGGGGCGCCCTGTCCGGCGTGTCCGGGGCCCTCGGCGGCCCATGGGGTCTTGCCCTCGCCGCCGCCACCGTCGGCCTTGGTGCCTGGATCGCGAAGAAGAACGAGGCCACGGCCGCTTCGCGCGAGTTCCGGGACGCCCTCGAAGCTGACGGTGGGGTCCTCGCCGACAACACCCGCGAACAGCTCGCGAACAACCTGGCCGAGGAAGGCGCGGTCGAACTCGCCCGCGAACTCGGACTCGACCTCGGGCTGGTCACCGACGCACTGCTCGGTAACGCGCAGGCGCGCCGACAGGTCAACGGGACCCTCGACGAGTACAGCGACAAGCTCGTGGACGCCGCTGCGGGCGGCACCGCCGTCGAAGAGCAAACGGCCTTGCAGGCCCACCAGGCTGACAGGCTCCGGGGCATCCTCGAAGGCCAGAACGGTGTCATCACTGAGGGTGTGGGCCTGTACAACGACACCCAGGCGGCCATGTTGGCTCTTGGTGTGGAGACGGGCGTCGCCACTGAGCATCAGATCGGCCTCAACGGGGCCATGGCCGAGGGCGCGTTCCAGGCCCGTGACCTGAAGACCGCGCTGGATGAGTTGACCGGTGGCGCGGTCACGGTCGCGGGCGCCGAGGCTGATTTCCAGGAGGCCGTGGACCGTGCCACCGAGTCTGTCGCGACCAACGGAGCAACCCTCGACGACAACACCGAGGCGGGTCGGGCGAACCGTGACGCGCTTGAGGAGATCCGCAACCGCACGAACGATCTGACGGTCGCGCGAGCCGACGACGAACAAGCGGTGTACGAGCAGATCGAAGCACAGCGGGAGGGCCGCGCGGAGTTCGTGCGGGTCGCCCGTCAGATGGGGTTGACCGAAGGCGCCGCTGAGGATCTCGCGGACGAGTACCTCGGTATCCCGTCCGAGGTCGAGACCGAGATCCGGATTGCGGCCAGTGGCACGTGGGCGCCGGCGTCCACGACGGAGGGGCAGGCACGGCAGGGCACGGGCCCGTGGTCGGGGTTCGCCACGGGCGGTCCGGTATCCGGCCCGGGTACGGCCACGTCGGACAGCATCCCCGCGCTCCTCAGTGATGGCGAGTTCGTTGAGCCCACCGCGTCCGTGGACTACTACGGGGCGGGCCTTTTCGAGGCGCTGAGGCACCGCGCTATCCCCCGCGAGGCTCTGCCGGGGTTCGCCACAGGCGGCCGGGTCACCCGGGGGCAGGGCACCCAGCCGTGGGATGTCATCCACGACCACCAGGACGACGTCCGTGAGGAGTACAACCGTCTCGTTGCGTCGCTGATCGGCCGTGTCGGCGATGACATGGCTGAGCAGTGGGCCAGCGCTGTGGCGGGTCCGATGGGTGTGGTGGGTCTCGCTGAGGCCAGCATCGGGCGGTTCCCGGAGATTCCTTCCGGGTCGAACCAGAACGCGATCACGTCCTGGTACGGGATGAACGGCGCGCCGTGGTGCGCGATGTTCATCAGCTGGTTGTTCTCGCAGGTCGGAGCGTCGTCAGCGCTCGGTGGCGCGTCACGTACCGCGTGGACGGGCGACTACTACGGGTCAGGGATGTCCACCACCAACAACCCGATGCCCGGTGACGTGGCGGTGTACGGCACCCGGCACGTCAACCTCGTCACCAGCCCCGGCGGGTCACGGCGGGTCGGCGGCAACCAGTCCAACAACGTCACCGCGGGCGGCGGCTACTCGGGCGGGACGATCTTCCGACCCAACTGGGGGTTGGCCGGTTTCGCGACCGGAGGCCGGGTGTCCATCGCGGACATCATGGCCCAGGACCGTGAGGAGGACCAGCGGTCCGGCATGGACCCGCAGGTCCGCAACCTCCGCCAGATCATGGGGTTGGCGGGCGGCGGGTTGGCGTCCGGGTGGACTGTGGTCGGCGAGGAGGGCCCCGAGCTGGCCCGGTTCGACGACCCGGCGCGCATCTACTCCAACCAAGAGTCGGCGCGCATGCTGTCCGTCGCCGGACAGGCCGCAGCGCAAGGCGGCGACGGTGCGTCGGCGCCGCTGGTGGGCGAGTACCACCAGCACCTCCACGACTCCCAAGCCACCATGCGCGAGGCCATGGGTGCTCTCACCCACACCCTTCGGGCCGTCGACTATGGAGGGCTGTATGGCTGATCTGGCCGAAGACCAGTGGGATTTGGGTGGGCTGGTCATCGGCCGCGGCCAGGCGGTCGCGGTCGATGACTTCGATCTCGGGGACGTGGGCGCCCGCCTTGGCGATGTGGACGTGGCGGGCGGCGAGGGCGTCGTGCCCGGCTACGACTACCACGGCGGACGCACCCTGTCCCTGACGGTGTTCACTGACCAGGCGGACGCCGCCACCGCGCAGGCGGCGTGGCGGTCGCTGGAGTCGCTGTGGCGCCAGCACGACCTCCGGTACACCCCGCGCACGGTCGTCCCGTTGCGGATCCGCGTCGCGGACCGGGACACCGTGCGCGTGTACGGGCGGCCACGCAAGTTCTCACCAACGGGGCTGCGGGGCCTGCCTGACGGCGCGGTGGGCGCTATCGCCACGTTCGACGCCATGCACACCAACTACCTCTCCGACGAAGAGTCCACGGTCACCCTGTCGTTGGTCACCACGGGGGACGGCGGTATCACCTGGCCCATCGCGTCGTGGCCGATCACGTGGGCTGCTGGGGGTGAACGCCAGGACGCGGCCTACAACGCGGGCGACATGGATGCGTGGCCGCTCATCACCATCAGCGGTCCGATCACGAACCCGCAGGTGGCGCTGGTCGGCACCAACATCAGCATCCGCCTGGTCGACACCATCGCTGACGGCCAGTCCGTGACGCTCGATCCGCGCCCGTGGTCCCGGTCCATCACCCGCTCCGACGGGGCGTCACTCGCAGGCAAAGCACGCGGGTCCCGCCTCGAAGACCTCCGACTCCCGCCCGGCCAGACGGTCATCCACTTCTCCGGCACGGACCTGACCGGCACATCCTCATGCACGGTCCGGCACCGACACGCCTACTCGACCCCGTAGGAGGTCCCCGTGACTTTGCAGGTTGACTCGTGGGCGGTCGAAGGCGCCGGATCCTCACCCCAGATCGCCCGGCTGATGCTGACCTCCGCGACCCGTTCCGGGAACGGCATCGTCGACCCCGCCGACCTCGAAGTGCAGGAGCTTGCGGTGCCGGGCACGTCGGTGCGCGTCGCGGCCGGGGCTGCGGTCATGTACGGGCAGGAGGCCGTGTTTCAGGGCTCGTACTACGCCCACAACGTCGGTGAGGAAGAAGTCCCGGTCACCGCGACGGACGGCGGCGGGGGACGCTCCGACCTGCTCATCCTGCGCACCGAAGACCCCGGCATCGACGGCACCCCGTGGGTGCACGACCCGGCCACGGACAAGATCTACTACTTCCGCATCATCGAGGGCGTCGCCTCCGACACCACCGAGGTGCCCTCGGGCACGACTGGCGTGGCGCTGGCCCGGATCGACATCCCCGTGTCCACGGCCACGATCACGCAGGACATGATCACGGACCTGCGCACGATGCTCCAGCCCCGCACCGAGTACGTCATCCGCACCCAGCAGGGTTTTGACCCGATCGACTACGCGGGCAACATCCAGACACCGAACTGGGAAAACTGGCCCGACCTGACCTGGACCGTGGACATTCCCGAGTGGGCCACACAGGTCCAGGTGGACGCCACGTGGGCGAACGCGGGCTACTTCCCCTCCGACTACTCCGGGTCCGGGTCTACCGACGCCCGGGGTGAAACCCGCATCAGTTTGAAGGCGGGCACCGACGAAATCCTCACAACCACCGGGGCGTACAACCACAACGAACTCTCCGACACCAACGGCTACCGGGTGCACATGTCGGTGCTCGATGACGTGGACATCCCCTCGGAGTTGCGGGGTGTGACCGCTGAGCTGCGCATGCAGGTGTCCGGTGACACGGTGGGCGGACGGTTGCGAGCCGACGACTACATGCACGCCGGGGTACGGCTCATGTTCAACGAGGTCCCGGTTTCTGGGGCGTCGTGATGTGGCGGTACTACGCACAGCGCGCCACGTCGGGTGAGTGGCTACACCGCGACCTGCCGCTGTCGGACGTGTCGGTGTCGCCTGCCCTGTCGGGTCCGTACAAGATCACCGCGACCATCGACCCGGAGTACACGGATCTGCTCGCTGACGACGGCGACCTGCTCCTCGCGGAGTGGGGCACCTGGATCTTCGCGGAAGCCTCCAACCAACTGCGTGGCGGTGGCCTGGTCACCGACGCCAAGATCGTCGGCTCCAACTTGGCACTCACCATCGACGGGTTCACCCGCTACCCGGGCGGCCAACCGCTCACGGAAACCCTCACGTGGGGCGGGAAAACCGAAGGGGCCACCGGAAACGGCGTGGACCCGCTGGATGTAGTGCGGGCCCTGTGGGACCACCTCCAAGCCCAGCCTGACGGGGACCTCGGGGTGACCTACGCGTCCACTAGCACCCCGTACCGGGTGGGTGAGTGGTACAACGCCCGCGCCCTGGACGCGGATGGCAGCCTCGGTGACGACCCCAAGGCGGTGCACTCCACACCCATCCCGATCGACAAGATCTGGAACCCGAAGAAGGACCGCCCACCCATCCCCGCATCGGGCAAATCCACGTACTGGAAGTACCAGTTGGCCTGGTGGGACGGCCTGGAAGTCGGCCGCACCATCGACGAGTTGGCCAGGCAGGCGGCGTTCGACTACCGCGAGACCTACCGGTGGGCCGACACCACCAAGGAAGCCGTCGTCCGCGAGTTGCAGTTCGGGTACCCGCGCCTCGGCCGTCGCCAAACCGGGCTGGTGTTCCGCGAGGGCGAGAACATCGACGACCTCGTCCCCATCACCCGATCCGGCCACGACTACTACAACTCCGTGTACGGGCTCGGCGCAGGCGAAGGCTCGAAGAAGCTCCGTCAGTCGGTGTCCCGCCGCGACCCCACCCGACTGCGCAGGGCAAAGCCGATCGACCGCGCCGAGATCACGAACGCCGCCGCGCTCAAGGCCGAAGCGGGCGACGAACTCCGCCGCTCCGTGGAGCTCGTCGACATCGCAGGGTTCACGATCCGCGACCACCCCAACGCCCGCGTCGGCTCGTTCGACGTCGGTGACGACGTGCTCGTCCACACCCGAAGGGGTTGGCAGCCAACGTCCCTGTGGGTGCGCATCACCGGGTTCACCCACTCCCCTGACACCGGCGACGTCACCGTGCGCTGTTCCCGGTCGGACCGATTCGTCTACGGAGGTACCGGATGAAGCTGGACCCGCAGACCCGCGCGGTCCTGGATGAGTTCGCGCGGGAGCTGGCGTCGCAGCGCAAGGAGATCGCCGCGCTGCGCCGTGCCCAGCGCGCCCCACAGCTCGCCCACTCCTCCCTGGAGGAGGGGCAGGCGCTGGAGGTCCGCGACGACACGGGTGCGACCCGGATGCGGTTCGGGTACCAGCCCGATGGGACTGTCACCACGACCGTGGAGGGCGGCGACCCTCCCCCGGCGCCGTCCACCCCGACGGTGACGGCGATGGCGTCGGGCCTGGTGGTCGCCTGGGACGGCACGCTCGCGGACACCGAGTTGGCGCTTCCCGCGGACTTCGACCACGTCAACGTGCACGTCAGCACGGTCGACGGGTTCATCCCGGACGCGACCACCTTCCAGGTGTCGATCCCCCGCGCCGGCGGGTCCGTGCCCATCACCCCACTGACCGTCGGCACCACCTATTACGTGATCCTGGTCCCGGTCGGTACCGGGGGCGTGTCGGGGACGGCGTCCGCACAGGCTTCGGGTGTACCGGACGCGGTCACGGACATCGCGCCCGGGTCCATCACGGAAACGGAGATCGCGGACGATGCGATCTCCACTCCGAAGCTCCAGGCGGAGGCAGTGACGGCGCTCAAGATCGCCGCCGAAGCCATCGAAGCCGGACACATCCAGGCTGCCGCTGTGACCGCCTCCAAGCTCGAAGCGGACCTCGTGCTCGGCACCCGCATCATCGCGGGCACCCCCGGCGGGGCACGCGTCGAACTCGACCCCACCGGGTTGAAGGGCTACGACGCGTCCGACGCGCTCGTGTTCGCTGTCGACAGCGCGGGCAACGCCCTCTTCTCCGGCGACATCACCGGCTCCGAAATCACCGGCTCCCGCATGACCATCGACTCCGGCACAGGAAACATCGGCGTCATCGAGGACGCGTCAGGGGTCGTGCGCGTTCGCGCCACCTCCGCCAGCGACGCCCGCGCACAGCTCGCCGCCACCGACACCCAAGCCGAATTCTCCGTGTGGGCAGACGAGACGAGCGCCACCACACCCGTCGGAGCGATGATCGCAGCGTCGGGCATCAGCCAGCTCGTCATGTACTCCGACGTGTCCGATCCGACGACCAGCCCCGTGGTGTCACTGTCGGCCCTCACGGACAGCACCCGGCTGTCTGCTCGCTCCGGAAGCGGCTCGGAAGTGGAGATCGAGTCTCTGACGGACTACTCCAGGATCCGGATCACGGCCCCTGATGCCATTGACCCTGACGACGCCCAAGGCGCCGGGTACATCTTCACGCAGCGGTACGGGTCCGACATCGCCGCTGTGTCGATGCAGGGCCCTGAGTGGTCGGACAACACCGGCCCGGAGTACCAACGGCGGTCGATGTTCCACCTGGAGGGCGCCCGGCCAGAGCGGGCGTACACCCGCGCCACCTACTCCGCGCAGCGCCACATTGTGCAGGGCGAATGGGACGGTGTCGCGGACGCGATCGACGCCACCAGCGACGGTGTCCTGGAGCTCGCGGACACGCACAGCATCCTCGCGGACCGCCACGCCCCCGTGCGTACCGACATGGTGGCCGAACCCACCATCGACGGTGACGGGTCCTTCCACGACTTCACGGCCGGGCAGATGCCCGCCGTGGATTTCACTACCGGCTGGTCGGGGCGGGTGCGGGTCACGATCGCGATGTGCGGCATCAACAACAACACCAACGCCAGCACCATCTCGCTGGGGTTCCGTCTGTCGGGGTCCTCCACTGTCGCCGCCGACCTGACCCGCGCCGCGATGATCCGTTCCACAGGGGCCGGGTCCGCCACCAACTCCGGTCGGCAGCAGTCCGCGGCCGTGTACCTGGACCTGAACGGCAACGCCGACTACACGCTGACCCCGGTGTGGCGGATCAGCGGGTCCACCGCGTGGGGGGCCGATCAGAAGTTCGACCTCAACTACCAGAACGCTGTGATCGTGGAACCGCTCACCTAGGAGGCTTCGTGCCAGCAGCGAAGAAGGTGCCCGAGGAGCCGCCGCCGATCCGGGTGATGCCCGAGAGGCCCACCCGGCGCGGCCAGGCGCGTGGCCGTCCCGCTCTGCCCCGGCAGCCCGAGGACACCCCGCCCGGGGTGGCGCGCGACTACCCGCCCTCGCCACCTATGCCTCAGGAGTAGAGACCCGCCTATGGACGTGGCCCAGTTCGCGGCACTCGTGCCCTACGGCGGCGCAGGCAGCCTCCTCGCCGCGGCGTTCTGGCTCGTCTACACCGGACGCCTCATGCCCGCGTCCACCGTCGACAAGATCCTCGAAGCACGCGACGAACGCATCAAAGCGCTCCTCGCCGACAACGAACTCCTGCGCGAGGACAACCGCGCCAACCAGCAGCAGGTCCGCGAACTCCTGGAAGTGGGCCGCACCTCGGCTTACGCCTTAGAGGAAATCCGCAAGGTCGCATCTCACGGCCCTGGGGAGGGCTAATGAAGTCCTGGCTCATCCGTGTTGCGCTGCGCTTCGGCCCGCCCCCCGTGACGGAAGAAGAAGTCGCACAGATCCGCGAGCTCACCGAGCGCGCCACCGCACAGACGCAGGAGCGTCAGGCGGAGGTGAGCGATGTGGTGAGGCGCCTGACGGGGCTGCGCGACAGGAACAACTTCGGCCCGATGGTGTGGGCCGCCCTGCGAGGGGAGTCAGATGTATGAGGTGGGCAGCGTGCTAGCAGTGATCGCGGCCGTGCTGATGTGGCTCTTCGTTGCTGATTACGCACGGTGGCGGTGGTGGGACAACCCGGGCGGCCGGTTGGTGATGACGGTCGCTGTTGCTCTGGCTCTGGTGTTGACGTTGGCGTCGCTGCGGTCGTGGTGGCCGGAGTTCCCGGGGCATGAGCTGGCCCGGGTGGTGGTGTACCTGGTGGCGTCTGGCGCGATCGTTTTCGTGTGGGCGGTGCACTGGTCGTCTCAGCGTGGGAAGCACCGCGCGAAGCGGTAGGTCCGATTTTTCATACCTTGCCCCTTTGTGGGGCTTTTTTCATGCCCAGGAGGCACCATGCCCCAACCCGACAAGCTCCAGTGGCGGTCCGACTTCGGATGGTCGCCGTACTCGCCCGCCGGATCCGCGAACCCGCGCTCCGGACTCGTCATCCACTACGACAGCTCCAACCAGCGCCTCGCGGACAAACCGCACAGCGCGTGTGAGGCGTACTGGAAGCGCACCCGCGGCTTCCACACCGGACCCAGCAGGGGTTGGACCGACATCGGGTACTCGTTCATGGCGTGCGCCCACGGGTACGTCATGGAAGGCCGCGGCCTCTTCAAGTCCCAGGCCGCACAGCCCGGCGGGAACTCGACCTACTACTCGTGCACGCTCGCGACCGGCCCCACCGACGAGGTCACCCCGGCGCAGATCAACGCCGTCCGCCAGTTGCGGTCCTGGCTGATGGAACCGCAGTCGTCGATCGGCAGCACCGTCAAGGGCCACCGCGACTTCAACTCCACCTCGTGCCCTGGCGAGAAGGCCTACGCCATGGTGCGCGACGGCACCTTCCGGCGCGCGGCCGTGTGGGGGTCCGACGTCCCGGACGTGGACGAACCCACCAAGCCCGCACCGCCGAAGGCACCCAAGCCGAAGCCGCCTACGACCAGCGCGCCGGCGTTCCCGCTCCCCAAGGGCTGGTACTTCGGCCCCCGCTCCGGGCCGTCCTACTCGGTATCGGGCTTCTACTCGCACCGCGACGAACTGGAGCGCTGGCAGCGCCGCATGCGCAACCGCGGTTGGGTCATCACCCCGGACGGGCTGTACGGGCCCCAGACCGAAGGGGTCGCCCGCGCCTTCCAGCGAGAGAAGTCCGGCCTCATCGTGGACGGCCTCATCGGCGCCAACACCTGGGCCGCCGCATGGGAGGAGCCCGTCACATGACACCCGACGGCTGGTCCTGGCAATGAACCCCAAGCACAGAGAAGAGAGATCCATGCGTCTTGAAGCCAAGGTCGTCATCGCGGCGATCGCGTCCATCCTCACCCCGCTCGCGGCGACCGTGCTCCCCACGGTGGACGTGTCCGCGATCGACGCGGTCGTCGTCGGTGTCGTCAGTCTGGCGGTGACGTTCGCCGCCGGGTACCTGACCCCGCACACGGAGCGCCCCGACCTGCCCGCGAAGAACTGAATCCCGCTTCACCCGCCCCGCTCACCTCACGGTGGGCGGGGCCTTTCGTCATTTCTGGGACCTCCACCCCGGCCGCCCGTAGGCCTGGTACAGGGTGTGCCTGACGTGTTGCTCGCCAGGTGCTTCCTGCGGGTCGCGTGGGGGAGCAGGGGCGTCTCCGGTCGCCCATGCCCATGCTTGGCCGGCGGTGGTCTCGCCGGCGCCAGTGAGCTCAACGGTGTCGTTCGCGCGGTCCGGGGTGCCGAGTAGCAGAGCGACTGGTGTGGTGTTCAGAGCAAGGGCCAAGACCACGAGTTCGTCTGCGTTGATGTGCCGAGCTCCGGGCCGACCATCAGCCGCAGCCTCGATCTTGTTAACCCCTTCCCGGGGGATCTCGTAGCCCAGCTCAGCCGTGCGAGCCGAGAGCTTGGCGGCCGAAAGCCCCTGGGCTTCCCTGAATCGGCGGACGTTTCGCGCCACGGTCTTAGTGCTTCCGCCGTGGCCTTTGGTCTTCCGAGTCTTCATGCCACCTTCGCTTTCTGGTCCACCACGTCCATGATGTCGCCCAACCGGTACTTCACGGGCCGCACCGTCGACACGGGCGTGATCTTCCCCGCCGCCGCCAACTTCCTGACGGCCCGCTCCCCGATCGCCTTACCCAACGCACGCGACGCCATCGCCGCCTCAGCCGCCGTCACACGCTGATCCGGGGCCGCCTCCACAGCAGCCCGCACAGCCTGCGCACGCCGCCCCTCAGGGTCCACCACCACACCCCCACAGCCCTCACGCGGGCACCGGGCAGAGTCGTACCCTGCCAGCCCGTACACGGCGCCCTCGCAGGTGGGGCAAGGGCCGGCGTAGATGCGCTCCGCTGGCCGGTCCACGGCCGCGCGTGCCCGCCGGACCGCGCCCCTCAGTTCGACCACGCACTCCTCGCCCCACTCCGCGACACGGATGATGGACGTCCGCGAGTGGAGGTAGCGGGCCATGCTGGGGATCGTGTCGGTTGGGGTGTCCCCGCCGTGCTCGTCGAGGAGGAGGCGGCACCACGTGGACAGCATGGAGTGAAGGTGACGGCGCACGTCGCTGGCGGTGTCGTTGATCGGTAGCGGCGGCTCAGACGACCCGCGCCCTCCCCCGCCCGACGGGAATACCGCCAGCTTGGCAATGGCGATGTCGAGGTCCGTGTCGAGCCCGTGTAGGTCACCGGTCGGCCACAGTGCCCGCAGGTCAGCGGCCAGAGCTCCCACGCACGGCGAGCACACCACACCGGAATCCATCTCGGATGCGCAGAGTCGGCAGATCAGGTAGTTCACGAGTCCCCCGCAGGTCGTACCATGTGGCCTGTGGGAGCAGCGCTTTCACGGGGGATTGGGCGGGGTCTGCCATCGGGGGATGCAGGCCCCGTTCGTCATGTCGGACGCGGGTTCCGCGCCACGCAACGGCACCGGCAATTCGGATGACTCGGCGGCAACCCCTGAAACCCAGCCCACAGCTTGCGTGGGATCCCGCGACCGCGCGGAACCGTGAACCGCTCCCCCGCCGCTGCCCGTCGTCCGTTCATGCGGGTGCACACCACGCACGCTTTCCCGTCCCGCCTGGTCACCCATTCGAGGTCGAGCCCCAACCAGCGCGCGTAGGAGAACGTCGCCGCGGACGTGGCCTGGTGGATCTTCACCACCGCAAGACGGGCCATCCGCCGACGGAACCTGTCGAACTCCACAGCGGCCGGCGTGAGCGTCACCGGAGCTTGCTCGCTGGCGGGCGGCTCCCCCGCCAAGGCCGCGTCGATCCTCTTGGCGACGTCTTCGACGACCGCGAGCACGTCCTGTTCAACGCTGGTCGGCAGCGGTTCCGGGGTGAACGTGTGCGAGCGTGGACGCCACCCCACAGCCGCTCCCAGCACGATCTGCGACCCGATCGTCCACCCCGCGTTCGCAGCCTTGTTGAGCACGTTCGTGAGCGCAGGGACGGCGGCGAGGAGCGCGGTACCGGTCAGCCCAGCGGCCACGGCCGCAGCGATGACCGCAACGAGTTCCTCTTCGGCTTGCTGCTCTGCCTGGTCGAGTCGCTGCGCTGGGGTCGCGGTGAGTGTGGCGGGTGGGGCGGGCTGCGACACGTGTCCTCCCGGGTGTGCACCCGCTCATGATAGCCGTTGGGCATGGTGACCATGCGTTTCAGCTATCGTGGGTGCCGTCCAACACGATGAGGGTCATGGGGGACATGGCGGGGCGTCCGGATGGGGCGCCCCGTCTCTCATGTCTGCTGTGTCCGCGCGAGGGCTCGCTCGTAGGCGCCTTGGTCGAGGTGGTCGATCAGCGTGCGGAGCCGCTTATTCTCCTGCTCCAGTCCGCGCACGTGTTCGTCACGCACCCGCGCGAGCCGTTCCGCGTCGCCCTTGAGCGCCGCGTAGTCCCCGGTGAGGCTGTGCCCGGGGGTGACGCCGTGGATGTCGGCGAGTTCGGCGTGCAGATCCTCCACGAGATCACTCATCGTCGGCCTCCTTGCGCGGCTTGGGGTTGCCCCATCGGCGGTCGGCTTCATCCAGGCCCATGCGGTCGTGGGGTCCGGTGTGGTCGTGGGAGAGCAGGCAGTGCCCGCCGTCGCCCGGGTCCAGGCATAGGGGCGGGTTGGTGCCGTGGTCGTCGAGGTGGTTGATGGTGTAGGTGCGCAGGTAGACGTGTTCGCTCGTGTGCCCCCATGGGAGGGCGCATTGGCGGACGCGTTCCCCGCGGGCCCGGGGTGCGCATTCGTCGCAGGCGGGTGTTTCTCCGCGTTCGATGATGCGGAGGAGGAACCAGTCGGTGGCGTTGGTGATGGTGGTGAGGAGTTGTTCCAGGTCACTCATCGTCGCTCCCGTCGATCGCGCGGATGGTCGGGCAGGGGTGACGGACGGTACTGAGGCGCGGCCCGTTGAAGATGAGGTCGGCGGCGTTGTTGCAGGCGTTGCACCACGGGCCGTCGTTCTCGCCACGGCGGACGGGCCGGTGGAGTTCCCGGATGCGCGCGACGGCGTTCACGGCGTTGACGATGATGTCGGCTTGGTCTGTGGTGTCGACGATCCCGATGAGGAGGTCCATGTCGTCGGGGTGGTCACCGATCTGCACCCTCAGGGTGCGTCCGGATGCGCCCGTGCGGAACTTCACTTGCCCTCCTCGTAGTGGCCGTGGTTCTGGTCGTGCCGGGTGAGCTCCGTCGCGGCGTCGGCTTCGTCGGGGTCGAGGCCCAGTAGCGCCCGCCCGATCTTGAGTGCCTGCTCCTTCGTGAGGAGCACGCACGCGTTCCCGCCGGATGCGTCGTGCACGGACAGGCGGGTGAGGTCGTCGTGGTCCTCGATGTGGTCGGGGATGACCGCGACGTCCACGTTGCCGTCCCGGGGGAAGTCCTCGTAGGGGTGGACGTGGGACCCGTAGTAGGTGATGGGGTCGTCGATGGAACAGACAGTGCCGTAGATGCTCACGGTGTCCTCCTTGGTTGGGGTGCCCGCGCGAACGGGCACCCACGGGATGGTCGGTTCAGAAGGGAGGTTCGGAGGTGGCCTGCTGCGGTGCGGCCCACGGGTCGACGTCGACCTGGCCACGACCGCCCTGTGCGGGGTTGTAGCCGCCCTGCGGAGCCGAGAAGCTGCCGGACTGCTGGCGGGGCGGGGTGAGCGCCCTCCCGATCTCCCGGATGATCACCTCGTCCGCGCTGCGCTTCTGCCCATCCGTTTCCCACTGCTGGGTTTCGACGTCCCCGCGCACGGTCACGAGGTCGCCCTTCTGGAGGTTGGCTTCGGCGATGGCTTCGGCGGTGCGGGCGAACGCGGTACCGCGCCCCCACCAGGTAGATCCGTCCTCCCACTGCTGGGTGTCCTTGTTGAGCTTGCGGGCGTTGGACACAAGGCGGAGCTTCGCGATCGCGGTGCCCGACTGGGACCACTTGATCTCAGGCGCGTCTACGAGACGCGCGGTCACGGTGATGCTGGGCAGAGCCATGGGTCAGTTCTCCTTGGTGGTGTCGGTTTCGCCTGCGAGGTAGCGGGCGCGGTCGTTCTGCACGGGCTCGTCGTGGAAGTTGACGAGCGCGAACTGGTAGCCCTCCAGCCACGCGTCTCGCTCGGCGGCGGGCACGTGCTCGTGGGTGGCGGTGTACACGGTCTGATCCTCGGACATGTCAGTTCTCCTTGGTGTCGTGTGGAGCTGGGGTTTCGTGTCCTTCTGCGGGGCGGGCTCCTGTGCGCCGCTTGAACCAACCGCGAACCTCAACAGCGACGGCGAGCACAGCGAAACCGCACACGATGACCGTGGTCGTGTTCAGTCCCCCGCTGGCGACCAGGTAGGCCGCTGCAACGACGAGGCAGACGACCAGCACGGTGTCAATGGCGCGGGCGGTCGCTGGCCACCGCCACTTGATGATGTGCATGGCGGCCATGAAGCCGACTGCCCCGGCGATCACGGGCAGGTTGTCGATGAGCTGTGGGCCTCGTGTCGTGATGATGTAGGCCCACAGGGCTGTGGTTGCGACGCCTGCGATGAGGAGGACGGCGAAGAAGATCGTCAGGCGCGTGCGGCGGGCGTCCATCACGCCTCCCCCACGAGCGGGCTGCCGTTCTCGATGCGCTTCATCGTGGCCAGCACGTCATGCAGCGCGGTCACGTACTCACTGTCATGCGGGAGGTTGTCGGCGGACTCACGGCCGTACAGGCGCGGGATCTCGGCCTTGAGACGGTCCCAGGCGTCGGCGGTAGGCGCTTCGTCGCGGAGCCGCTGGTTGGTGGCGCGCGCCTCGTCGCGTTCCTTCTCCGCTTCCAGCCGCGCGTGGTGAGGGGTCAGCCTCCCGACGCGCTGCACGACCACGGCGAACCGCTCACCGGTCTTGCCGTCGCGGATCTCGTACTCCACGTAGTTCTCGGCGTTGAACTCTTCGAGAGACGCGCGGGCCGCTTCAACGAACGCGTTCGCGAACGACTCGGGCGGCAGGAGGTCGAAGGTGGCGACGCCGCCCACGATGTTGAGGCTCTTGATGCGGACCTGGTCGTCTTCGGGTTCGGTGGACATGTCCCCTCCTAGGGGCTTTCAGGTGAGCGCTGAGCGCTCCACTTTCTTGAGTCTGCCTGGGGGTGCCGACAGAGGCTGTTCGTGCCCCTGTCGGCTCACGTGAAGGGCGGAACACGCCGTCAGGCGGCGGGCGTCCACGGCATGGGCTTCCCGGCGGTGATCCACCCCGGGGCGCCCCACACCTCGACGCCGTTCTTCACGCGCGCTTCGAGCCCGACCGTGGACGGGTGGTGGCACTCGAACCGGCCCGTGGCCTTGTTGCGCTTCTGGTGCTTGTCGAACGCCGACGGTGACGTGAACGAGTGGTTGCACCCGGCACAGACACAGCCTCGGGTGCCAACCGGGTCGGGTCGCTTCTTCATAAGAGCCTCATTTCGCAGATAGGGCAGAAATCTGAGCGGTCTACAGCGGTCGGCCCTACGTCGGGGCGGACCCGGGGGTTACGGGCGGCTGTGGTGCGATGCGACACTGGGGGCGTGCCCCGCCAGATACCAGCTGGCGGGGCGCACCTATGCGTCAAGCCGCAACCGCGACAGCAGGCGCCACACGGTCGATCACCTCGCCCGTCAACGCCTCCACGACCGCGGCCACGAGGTCCCGGGCGGCCGGCGGGGTGACGGCGTTCCCGGCCATGCGCACGCGCTCCCGCTTGTTGCCGAGGATCACGTAGGCGTCGGGGAAGCTCATCGCCGCGGCGTACTCGGACGGCGACAGCATCCGGAAGCCCAGGTCTTCGACCCCGGCGACCAGACCGCCGCGGAGGAGCGCGTGCCGTTCCACCGTCGTCACCGTCGGCAGGGGCTCACCCGCGGGGCGCGCCGCGGTGTTGCCGTAGTAGGGGGCGATCAGGTCCGGGATCGCCAGGCCGTGGTGGTTGCCGGACGCGCACACCGTCGCCAGCGGGTCGGACACGGCCCGGTGCTTGGACCCGACGCCGCGCAGTTCCACCACATACGGGGGCACGGCCAGGCCGGTTTCGTTGCGGGTCGTGCATGTCCGCATCGGTTCGTCGGAGGGGCGCGCCACCTTCCCGTCACGGCCTTCCACAGGCACGAGCACCGGCCGGGCGTAGGACGCGAACCCGTCACGGATGCGCTTCATGGTCTTGTCCGCGAGCGGCTTGAGCCGGTCCCCGATGCGCGCCGCGGGCAGCGACCAGTCGATGGCATCCGACGCCGGACGCACCACAGGCTCCACGACCGAGTTGCGGCACTCCACGGACGGGCACCGCCACACGTACTGGGCCCGGAACTTCCCCACCCGCTTGTCGGGGTTCTTCCACGCCTGGACGGCGCGCACCTGGCCGTGCATGGTGCACTCCGCGTTCGGGCGCGTCCACTTGTCCAGGTCGGGGGCGGTCTCACCCTTGCGCCACGCCACCACGTACAGGCGGTCTCGGGACTGCGGGGCGCCCGCTCCGAGGCCTTGGGCGTGCATGGAGTTCAGGCTGATGACCTTGAAGTCGTAGCCGAGCGCCGACAGTGCGGCCGACCAGGCTGGCCACAGCACCCACTCGCGGGCGTCGACGACGTTCTCGACGATGATCGCCCGGTACCGGTGGTGCTCCGCGAACCGCACCACGTCCCACATGGTGGCCCGGGAGCGTTCCGCGGCAACGTCGGGGAGGGTGTCACCGAACAGGTCGGGCTGCTGCGAGGACCGGGCCACACCCTTGGCGAGGCTGTGGTTGGTGCAGGACGGCGACAGCCACGCGATGTCGGTGGTGGGGTACCGCTTGGGGTCGACCTGCGACAGGTCCGCGACGTCGTGCATCGCGTCCTGGTGATTCGTGTTGTGGGTCTGAACCGCGAGGTCCCAGTGGTTCGCGGCCAAAGCCACACTCACGCCGGGAACCTGGATGGCACCGGTGGAGGAGCCGCCGGCCCCGCAGAAGAAGTCAGACAGGGTGATGGTCACGAGGTCTCCTTGGAAGTGAAGGGGATTGAGGGGGTGCGGGGGTTCGGCGCGGCCGGGGTCACTGCCCCCACCCCGTCCCCGCCATGTCGACAATGCGCGAGTAGTGGCCCTGGAACGCGCACGTCACCGTCACCTTGGGCTTGCCGCCGCGGTTCTTCTCCAACAGCAGGTCGACCTCACCGGAGCGCGGCGAGTCCTCTTCCTGGAGGTCTTCGCGGTGCAGCATCAGCACCACGTCGGCGTCCTGCTCCAATGACCCGCTTTCCCTCAGGTCGGAAAGCTGGGGACGCTTGTCCGCCCGCTTCGTCGACTCACGGTTGAGCTGGGAGAGCACGACCATCGCGACCCCGAACTCACCCGCGAGCTTCTTCAACCCCCGCGACATCGCCGACACCTCGATCTGCCGGTTCTCCGCCTTACCGCCCGGAGACATCAACTGGAGGTAGTCGATGAGCACCAACCCGACCTTGTGGCGGCGCGTCAACCGCGACAGGTGCGCCCGAATGTGCGACAACCCGATGCTGAAGTCGTCCGCCATCCAGAACGGCGCCGAATCGAACCGCTCCTTCACGCGGGCGAGCCGGTCCCAGTCGTCGGACGTCATCTTCTTCTTCGACATCCGCCCCACGTCGATGGACCCCTCAGCGGCGGCGATCCGCATGCCCATCTCACGGCGGGTCATCTCCAGCGAGAACATGACCGTGCCGATCTGGTGCTTCATCGACGCGTGCCGGGCGATGTCCGCCGCGGCGATGGACTTGCCCGCACCGGGCCGCGCTCCGATCAGCATCATCTGACCCGGCTTCAACCCGGGCAGGACGTGCGCGAGGTCCGACCACGGCATGGGCACCAACCCCGACACGTCCGCGGGGGCGTCCAAGTCCTCCACCAACTCCTGGAACACCTGCCCGGTGTCCACGAGCGCATCCGCGTCAACGGGCGTGGCGTCCACCGACGCCATGAACTCCCGTGCGTCCTCCACGATCTCGCCGATCTCACCCGCGCCCGCATACCCGAGCTCCGAGATCGACGTACCGATCTCCGTCAGGCGCCGCAGGATCGCGACGTCCTTGACCCGCTTCGCGTAGTAGCCGGTGTTCGCCGCGACGGGGATCTTCTCCGTCAACCCGAACAGGTGCGCGGGACCACCGCACCGCAAAGCCTCACCGCGCTTGGACAGCTCCGTGTTCACCACCAACACGTCGACCTTCTCGCCGCGGGTGTGCAAATCGGTGATGGCGTCGAAGATCATCTGGTGCGCGGGCCGGAAGAAGTCACCCGCGGCCACGATCTCCATCGCCCGGCTGATGGCGTCCGTCGACAGCAGCATCCCGCCCAACACCGCCTGCTCCGCCTCGATGTCGTTCGGGGGCATCCGGTCGCCCACGATGTCGTCGAACTCGGTCATCAAACCCTCCGGTGGTCGATGTCGGTGAAACGGACGAGAGAAGCGCCAGCCAGCCGGGAGGAGATGCGCTCGCCGACCATGGCCCTCATGTCCGCGACGTTCGTCGTCACCACCATGGGCAGGGCGTGCTTCCACCGGTGGTCGACGATGGGGTGCAACCTGTCCAGCGACCAGTCGTTGAGGCCCTGGGCTCCCAGGTCGTCGATGGCGAGCACGTCGGTGTGCTTCCACCGGCGGATCAGGTTGTCGTCCTGGGGCAGGTCGGTGGCGGTCTTGATCTCGTAGGTGTCGACGACGTCGAACCGCTTACGCCAACCCGCTTGGGCGAGGTGCTCGGCGGCCTTCCACAGCGACCACGTTTTCCCGGACCCGGTCCCGCCGAACAGCACCAGGTGCGGGGCCCGCCCCCGGCGGACCTGGTCGCACCAGACGGCGATGTCGGGGTGCAGCTCGCCAGGGGTGTCGAACACCGAGGGACGCCGGGCGTGCACGCGTGCGAGGGCCTGCTTCTTGAGGTCGTCGAGGACTTCCTGCTGGGCGCGGGCGAGGTTCCCGGCGTCGTCGTAGGGGTCGAAGGTCACAGTCGGAACTCCACTTCTCCTGAGGCGATCTGTTCGGCGGTCGCGATCTGGCCACGAGCACCGGACAGGGACTTGCTGGGGTGAACGGCTTGGGGGCGCGTGTTCATGGCCTGGTTCACGAAGCTGGCCAGGGCAGAGGGCCCGCACTCCTTGGCCATCCACGCGGTGATGCCGTTGCGGATGTGGTCGGGGTGGATCGGCTCGTCCAGGAGGCTCTTGATCTCCTTGGACATCTGGCCGATGACGCGCTTCGGGGGGCGTTCGCTGCACTGGTCGATCCACCACGCGACGAGGGTTCCGGCGTTGTCGGGCGAAGTGCGCGCCGAAGCCGCAGGCTTCGGAATTTCTTCCTTGCCCAAAGACACACCTGCACCCTCACCTACACCTGCACCAACACCGGACCCTTCCGGGAACCCTTGGGGAAACCCTTCGCCGAACCCTTCCCAGAGCGACGCCGGAAGGGTGGGCTGCGAGTCGTTGACCTGCGGGTTCTCCTGAGCGGAGCGCGTGATCGGGATGACCGGCGCGTGGTTTCCCTGCTCAGGCACCCCGAAAGGGGGCAGGGAAGGCTTAGCGGGGGGTTCCATGAACCCTTCGGGAAGGGTTCCCGGAAGGGTTCCCCGAAGGGTTTCGATAAGGGTTCCGGTGCGCTTGGCGCGGTCGTCGGGCAGCTCATCGAGCGGGAGCCGTTGAAGCTCGTGCCAGATGACCGCCCGCAGGGTGGCCGACATGGTGTTCTTCGCGTGTCCCAGCGCGGACTTGAGCACGTTCGGCTGCTTCCACAGGCCGTCGTTGCGGATGAACGTCCGGATCAGGACCTCTTCGGTCTCCTCGTCCACGAGCACGTACCAGTGCGCGCACAGCTCATCCAGGGCGCCTTCGATGCGGTCCGCGGTCATGTCCTTGGCGAGCTTCTTCCACCGCCGGTCCTGGAGCGGGAGGACCCCGGCGCCGTTGAGGTTGGGCTGTGAGAGCAGGGCGAAGTAGAGCCACTGGGAGTCCGCGGTGAGGTTGGACTTGAAGTGGTCGTCGGTCCATGTCCTGGACTGGAACTGTGCGAAGTTGCGGGCCATGTGCGGCGCCCCCGTTGATGCTCGGAATCGGTTTGGACGATGGGGGTGGGTTGAGAGAGGTCAGACGCGCTTGTTCATGTAGGGCTTGTGCTCGCGAAGAAGGCGGGATTCCAGTTCGTAGGCGGCATCCCTGTCCTCGCAGGGGTAGGCCATCCACCGGACGAACTTCTTTCCGTCCCTGGTGTGGGCACAGGCTCGGGTGTAGAAGTCCTTGCTGCTGCCGACGTAGCAGGGAACGTTGTCGGCGTCGTAGAGCACGTAGACGACGCACTGCCCCTTATCCGGCCAGCGATCGCCGTCCACGGGCCATGCGCCCGACCAGAAGCCGTCAGCGTTCGGCTTGTAGCGCCGCTCGTACTCCTGCGCCCGCTGTTCCCGGAGCTTGTGGAGCGTCACGAGCCGGTTGATGCTCGCCTTCGGCATGGCTGCCTTCCACCGGGCGCCGAACTTCTCGGCTGCATTCGGGCGCATTCGGTGCCACAGGCGGTAGAGCTGCTGTTCGTTGATCCGACCGGCGTGGAACTCGACTGCAATCCGGTGGATGACCTGGTTCTCCGCGTCGATCTGAGCGGCGGTCAGGCGGTCACGCTTGTCCGCGAGGAGTTCGATGTGCTGGAGCGTCGCCGCGTGCGGCTCGAAAGGGTCGGTCACAGCTGTCCTGTCGTGAGTCGACGTGTATAGTACGTACTCAGTACACGTTACCAGATCACGAACTGAGTTCTTGTTGAACGGGAACCCGCTACGTGATGTGACATCCTGAAAGGCATGGACGAGATGACGAGGACGAAGCTGGCTGAGGCAGCGCGCGTCTACCGGGAAGCGCCGGATCACCTGAAGGCGGCGATCCTGGAGGCGGCAGACAAGGGGGATCGCCCTGCTGAGATCACGCGCGCGATCGACCACACGTACACGGCCGACTACGTGGCGCGGCTGGTCCGCAAGCACAGGAACGCGGGACAGAAGGACGCCTAACGCCCCGCCGACGAACCCCCACCCCGCTGAGCCGGCCCTTGTGGTCGGCTCTTCGTCGTGCCTCACCGGGCGGCCCGTATGCCGAGCGCGAGTTCGGCGCACCGCAGCGCGAGCTTGGCGGCATAGTCGGAGTGCCCGACTGCGGTGTCCTCGATGGTGCGGATGTCGTCGGCGGTCGCTGCCTGGAGTCCGCGGGTGAACCGTGCGTGGTTGACGGCCGCGGTCATCTGGTCGCGTTCGTACTCGATCCAGTCGGTGCGGTTGGGGCGTTCCTCCATGGCGTCGTGCAGGACGCGGAGGAGCCTGTCGCGCATGGGCTCAAGGTCGTTGAGGCGGGCGCGGCGTTCGTATTCGGTGATCATCGGGTCTCCTCGTGCTCGTTGCGTCTGCGTGTGGTGCCCGTCCCGCGCCTGCTGCGGGTCCCCGGCTGCCCGTAGGTCCGGTCGGGCTGAGTGGGCGCGGGGTCAAGGCGCCCAAGGTCGGGTCAGCGGGTGGTGTTGCGGACCATCGCGGCGATGGACTCCAGCCGGTCAGCGAGGTCAGCACGCTCCTCGGCGGTGAACGCGTTCTCGTCGATGTCGTCGGCGATCGGGTAGCCGTGGTCCCTGAGGGTCGCGACGACGGCGGCAGTGACGCCGGGCATGTCGTACATGCAGCACGGGGCGTGGGCGGCGATCGCGCGGGACAGTTCGATGGCGGTGATGTCGGTCTTGGTGCTCATGTCTCTCCTCGGTGGGTTGGGGTTAGCGCGGGTCGACGTGGGTGAGGGCGATGAACCCGCTGTAGTCCTCGACGAACACCGCGTCGGTGTGGCCCTGGTGGGTGTAGGCGGCGCTGCTCGTGCGCGTGTCGATGGCACGACCGTGCGGGGGTCGGACCCCGGGGTAGACGGTCACGGGCGTTCCGACGGGGTAGAGGGCGTTCCACAGGGCGGCGGTGAGGTTCACGGTGTCTCCTAGGTGTCGGTGTCGGCGGTGAGGGGCGCGTGGCGGGGAGTCTTGAGCGCGTCCTCGCCGTACTCCAGGGCGGTGACGTAGCGGCGGACCTGCTCGGGGTCGATGACGTCCAGGTCATCCCCGTAGGCGAGCCCGGCGAGGGTGCGCAGGCACTCGTCGCAGTCCACGGCGGCGAGGGACCCACCGCACGGCTCGATCCAGGTGCTCAGCCCGCAGGCAGTGAGTCCGTCGCGGAGTGCGGCGTGCTCGGTGATCTTGGTGGTCACGGTGTTCTCCTTGCTGTGGTTGGGTGGTGGCGCGGGCCCCGGGTGCTTTCTCCATCCGGGGCCCGACCTGTGTCAGGGCATGTTCGGGAGCGGAACGTCCTCGAACGCGGGAGCGGCAAGTATGAACCTGGCAGCCGCGAGCGCTTCGATGTCCTCCGCAGAGGGCAGCGCAGGCGCCTCGGGCCACGGGTGGTCGGCCAGGTACTGCGGGCGGACGCGTTCCCAGTTGGCCCGCGCCTCCTTGGAGCTCCGGGCTGTCCAGTCGCTGCCCGGGCTCTCCTCGTGCGCCCTCACCCACGTCGCCCGGACCCGCAGGTACGAGTCGAGGGACCGGTTGTATCCGGACGCGGGGTCGATGTCGGCCATGTCCACGCCGATGTGCAGGCACAGGGCGGTGCGCAGGTCCGCGAGCGCGGTACGCCGGTCGGGGAGGTTGTGGGCGAGCCCCATGAGGACGAGGCTGGGCTTACGCGGCTTCGGCACCGGAGACTCCTTAGGACTCGTAGCCCGCGGCGCGGACCTTGGCGGGGTCGTGTCCGGCCCACTGGGCGATGGCCCCGGCGGCCTCTGAGGTGTCGTCTCCGGCGAGTGCGGCGTTCAGGACCGTGCGGGCGGTCTGGTCGGCGGTCGTGGACGTTGTCGACCCGAACAGGGCGCGGGTGATGAGGGTCTGTGCGGCGGCCATGTCGAGGACGTGCCCGAGCACGGTGTCGGCCGGCCCGTGGAGCTCGCGGCGGCGGTCCGCGCGCCCGAGGAGGAACAGGGCTTGGGCTGCAAACCACCCGGCCACCTCCTTGCACGTCGCGGTGTCGGGGTCGGGGGTGGGCGCGATGGTGTCGAGTGGGTGGGTCATGACTCGTCGTCCTCCGTTTCGTGGTCGTCGGGGTCGGTGTCGAGCTCGTAGCCGTGGCGGAGTCCCACAGCGATGAGGTGGTCGCGGGCGGCGAAGTAGTCGGCGAGGCTGGAATCGGCGAATTCGATGACGGCCATCGGGGCTCCTAGCGGTTTGAGTGGGCCTGAGCGCGTCGGTGCGCGGAGATCACGGCTGCCTTGGCGTCGGATTCGTGTGGGAACTTGTCGCTGTTTCCGTCGTGGACCGGGAAGTGCCGGGCGCCGTCGATGCTGCGCAGCCACGCAGTCCAGGTCCCTGCTTCGGTGCGGGTGATGGCGCCGATCTCGTATCCGCCGTAGGTGATCGGGGTGTGGTCGATGTGGGTCATTGGTTCTCCCGGTTGGTGTGCTTTGCTGGTGGTGCGGGACGCCCCCAGTTCGGGTGGGGACGTCCCGCCTTGCGTTGGGTCAGAGCTTCCGGGCGTAGTCGAGGGCATTCGCCCACGGGTTGTTGCCATTGGAGTGCTCGCCGCGCACCTCGAAGGGGGCGATGGCGGCGGCGAGCTTGTCCGCCCACTCGATGGCGTTGTCACGCTCTTCGAGGAGCTGCGTCTCCTGGTGGTCGCGCTCGTCACGGGCCAGGGCGTCGAAGTCGGAGCTGGCTTCGATCTGTGCGCGCAGGCGGTCGACCTCGGCGATGAGCTGGTCGATGTCCTTGGCCTCCTGGGGCTCGTGGTCGTAGATCTCCTTCCAGGAGTCGACTCGGGATCGGATGGCTTCGAGGTCGAAGGGCTGAGTCATGGTGCCTCCAAAGCGTCTTCATGTTGCGCTTCCGTGTTGCGCTCTTCCGTTACGCATCACAGTAGCGATCGCCATGGACTAGCGCAACCCCTTTGCGCTACTCTGTTGCGCATGGACAAGGACGAAGCACTGGAAGCGCTCGACACGAGCACCCGGAAGTACAGGCGCACCGAGAAGGCACACGAGGAGGCGCGCGAAGCTGCGATCACAGACGTCTTGAACGCGCTCCGGGCAGGCGCACGCCCAACGGACGTCACCAACCGGTCGCCGTTCACCGCCGCATACGTGCGCAAGCTGGCGAGGCTGAACCACATCGAGCCAGCGAAGAAGTAGCCCCCGCCTCCTCCAGCCCGCACCTCACCCGGTGCGGGCTTTTCGTGCGTCACCACCCGGGATCCGTGGACGTGTACTCCGCGACCCTGGCCGGGTACTCGTAGCCCTGTCGGCGCAACTCCTTCGAGATGCGCGCGGCCTGGTCGGCGCGGATGCCGCGCTCCTCTGCCCGCTTATCGTCCACAGCGGCCTTGTCAGCGGCCGTCGGGTCGAACGGGTAGGCCTGCTCTGCCGTGTCCGGGGTCGCGGTCATGCCGCACCTTCCTTCTTCTCCGTCGGTGTGGGCGTCCACGGCTGCCGGGTGCGCATCCACTCCTTGTGGGCGGCGCGTTCTGCTTCGACGGCCGCGGCGAGGCGTTCCTCGCGGGTGCGCCCGTCGTTGGGCAGCAGCGCCTCGAAGTCGTCCAACAGGGACTTGATGCGCGCCCCGGTGAGGCTGGCCGGTCGGGGCGGTGCGGGTTGCGTTGCCGGGAGGACGGTCGCGGTCCGGTTGCGTTCGTGGCCCGCGGCGACGCACCGGGTTTCGAGGTCGGCGCGTTGGGTGGCGATGATCTGGAGGCGCCGCCCTTCGCCGCCGCCGTCGAGCTGTGTGGCGGTCAGGTGGGCGTCTCCCCATGCGGCCCACAGGTTCTGGCAGGGGTGGCACAGGTGTGCGGGAGGGTGTTTCATCACGCGACCGCCTTGTCGCCCATGAGCTGCCTCGCTGCGTCCCAGCCGGCGGGGGTGAGCTCCCAGACTTGGATGGGTTTCCCGTGGGTGCTTTCCGCCGTGGACGGTTCGGTGATCGACCAGCCGCCGGGGACCGCGCGAGCCTTGCGGATGAGCTGGCCGTGCTTCTTGCACGGGAGCTGGCGGATCACGAGGCCGACGGCGCCTTGTGAGGTTGGGGGCAAGTAGTCGCGGAAGTCGTTCGCGGACACACGTCCGTCGTTGAGGCGCGCGAAGACGAGGACGGCCTGGCGGATGAGCGCGACGTCCCAGTCGGACACCTGGTCGGCCAGCTCGGACAGGTAGCGGTGAGCGGAGTTCATCGGGCACCTCCAGCGATGATGAGTGCGCTGCCCCACAGGCAGGCGTGGTGCATGGTCTGGTCGACGTGCATCCCGCCGCCCGCCTTGATCCGGAAGTCGTGGCTGCCGGTGTTGTCCATCCACCAGCGGACCGGCCACCGCCGGTCGATGACGGCGTGCGTGACGGCGCTCACCGCAACCCCAGCGAGGACACGGCCCGGACGGAGCTTGAGCCCGAGCGCCCGGTTGGCGACCAGCAGGCCGACGACCTGAGCGGCGTGGTACGACGCGACGTGTCCGGCCAGGCACCGCCACGACTCCGCTTCGGAGCACACGACGTCGCCTCGGTCAGAGGCGGCGGGTTTGCACGCGGCCTGGTGGTCGGTTTGGAGCAGGAAGTCCCCGACGTGGTGAGCGGCGGTGAGAGTGGCGGCTACAGCGGCGAAGCGGGTAGCGGGGTTCATGACGCGCTCACCCCGCTCCGGGACTCGAAGCTGACCACCAGCGAGTCGCCCTCCACACGGGCGGTGATCGCGTCAGCGGCGGCAGGGGCACCCGTCTGTTCCTGCGACCGCTCGTAGGCGGCACTGGCCTCGTTGAGCACGTTCTGGAGCGTCCACATGGTGACGCCGCGCGCCCCGAAGCCGGGGATCACCCAACGCTGCTGACGAGTGATGGTGGACGCGGGCGGCGACGGGATCGGGTAGAGCATCGCGGTGGAATCGTCGGTGAAGTTCATGTCCCCTCCTCGGGGGTTGGGCCCGCCGTGCCCGGGGTGGACACAAACACAGCGGGCGGCTTGGGGGGTTAGGCGGCGGGGTCGACCGGCTCGAAGGTGTCGGCGAACGGGCCCGGCTTGCACGGGTAGAACTCGCCCCTCGTGCCACGGATCACGTAGTCGTGCAGGGACGCGTTCATGTCGCCTTCGAGCGTGGTGATCGCGATCGTGTGCGGGGTGTCGCCGCCGTGCTCAGAGCAGCGGACGGGGTCCGAGCACGTGTAGACGGCGGTACCTCCCTCGCGGAGGATCCAGTCGATGATGGGGCGGGCGCCTTCTGCGGTGCCGTCCCACTGCATGGCCTCGATGACGACGGGCTTCTTGCGGTACTTCATGGATGCCTCCTAGGCGGCGTTGGTGGTCTCACGGGGGCGGGCGCCCGGGTCGTCGATCGTGTACCGGGACCACGCGGAGTGCGGGTGCCAGCCATGGCGGCGCGCGCCCGCACGCACTCGCGACGCAGACCGACCAGACGGCGGGGACTGATTGCGCAAACGCTCATAGGCGGCAGCGATCAACGCCCCCGGCCGGGCCGTCACCGTCGCGACCTGACCGGAACGGATCTCACCCAGCCAGTGCTTGTCCAGGCCAGTCTCCGCCGCGACAGTGGGCAGTCCGTGCCCCTGGTCGGCGAGCGCTTGGAGGCGGCGCGCGTACCCGACCGCTGAGCGGCGGTGCTTGGTGGGCCAGTGGTGCGGCTGGAGAGCGAGGATGGTCTTAGCGGTGCAGGCGTACACGCCGTTGGCTTGGCCGTTGCGGATCCGGCGGATGGTGCTTTCGGCGACTCCGGTGGCGGTGGCGATGGCGTGGTTGCTCCAGCGCCGGGCAGCGAGGGCGTCCAGGTGGGTTTGGACAGCGGCCATGTCGCCCCACGGGTTCCATTCGCCGACGGCGATGGCGAGGCTGCGGCGCCGCTGGTAGCGGATGGTGAGCGCTGGCATCACGCTGCCCTCCTCTGCTTGGCGTTGTGGCGTTGCCGGTTGTGGCGGATCTGGATGCGTTCCTCAGGCGTGTGGCCGCCTTGGACGCCGTGCTGGTCTTTCGGGCCGGGGATCAGGGCGCGTTCCAGGCACGCCTTCCACGTGTTGAGCGGGCAGCCCTCACACACCTGCTTGGCTGTGGCCTCACGCTCGTCGCGGTCGGCGCCGGTCTCGGTGTCGTGGCCGTAGAACAGCTCCCACGGGTGGCCGGCGCACGCCGCACCTTCCGCCCACTCCCAGCGGGTGGGGTCAGCGACGAGCGGGGAACCACGAGGGATCGCGCGGGGCCTCATCGGGGGCCTCCCAACAGGCGCACACGGATCACGGCACCCGGCGACGGGAGGGCGTCCGGGTCCCCGAAATCGCTGGTGTCCCCGGCGTAGACCTTCGCGAGCCGCCCGTACTCGACCACCCGAGCGTCGTCCTTCCACAACCCAGCGCTGGTGAGCGCGTCCTCGGTGGACCGGGCGAGCTTGGACAGGTCCGGCATGCCCTGCGGATACAGGGCAGCGGACGGCTTGAGCACCCCGGCGTTGCGGCCGGTCCCGTAGTGGCCCTTCGGCCGGGGCATGGAGAACACCATGTCCACGGACAGCGGGCCGTCGAGCGGGTAGGGGGTGCGGTCGGTGCGGGACAGGAAGTAGGTCGCGGCGTCGCGGACGTCGGACCGCCACGGCTTGACGTGCTTGGAGGACTCGATCATGACTCCGTTGCCGACGTGCCGCTTGGAGCCTTGGGGTGCGGGTAGTCCGGGGACTCGGAGTTCGACTGTGGTGCTCTGGAAGGTGATGCTCATGTGCTGCTCCAAGGTGTGGGTGGCGTGGCCCCGAGCCCCCGCGTCGGGGCCACGCCAGGAGGGTGGCTACTGGGGTGGCAGGACAGCGGACTCCACTGCCTGCATGCGCTGCTCGACATCCGTGGCGTGGGAAGCATGCGCGGTGATGTGCTCCCGCAGGAGCTTCCCGACGCCGCGGGCCGCCGAGGTCGCGTTGCCCACGTCGGAGCGCAGGGCGGTGATGTCGCGGGACTGGGCTTCGAGAGCGTTGGCGAGGCTGGCGGTCAGCTCTTCGAGTGCGTCCACGCGCTCTTCGAGGTCGGGTTCCTTCGCGGCCAGCGACGCTTCCAGGGCGTCCTCAGCGCGGCGGATCGACCCCGGGTGGACCTCCTCACCGCCATGCGGGTCGGTGGCGTCAGGGGCAACTGGCAGGCCGCGGATGCTTGCGGCGAGCGCCTTGTACGGGGCTTCGCGGTACCCGGTGAGGAGGCGGGCGGCACGCTCACGCATGTCCGCCGCACCCCGCTGGTAGGCGTCACTCATCGGCCTTCCTCCTTGGCCTTGCGCTCCCCGGCCTCGCGGAGCTGGTTCGCGTCGACACCGTGAGCGTGCAGCCACTCGAACGCCATCTCCACCGCGTCGCCCTGCACGAACGTCTGCTGCATGTCCTCCACGACCTCAGCGACGTGGTCCGGGGCGTGGGCCATCAGCGCCCGGATCAGGTGCGCGATCGCGAACGACGACCCGGACACGTTGAACGCCTCAGCGGCGGCCTTGTAGTCAGACCTCTTGGTGAGGTGGTGGGCGGCGATGCCGTGCTGGTAGGCGCAGTCAGCGGCGTACCAGGAGGCGACCTGCGTTGGGGTGGACTCGGTGATGTCGTCGGGCATCGGCACGGCGGTGTCGGGCGGGTACTTACTCATCGGTCTTCTCCTTCGGGGGCTTCATGCGTTCCTGGCCGCGGTCCACCAGCGCCAGCAGGTACTCGTCGGGGGTCATGCCGTCCGCCCACTCCTCGTGGTGCTTGGCCTCCTCAGCGGCAGCGCACTGGAGGTCAGCCGGGCGCGTCTGGTGGTAAGCGCGAGGCGGCGCGGGCTGGGTGGTGGTGCCGCGGCGGGCGATCTCAGCGGCGCGCTGGGAGCCGGTGAGGAACGGCCACACAGAACCGATACGGGTCGCCATCACAGGTCCCCTTCTTCGAGGTCGGACAGGTCACGCGGCACGATCACGTCCGCGTCCTCCGCGCGCAGAGCCGCAGCGAACTTCGCCCACTCGTCGGAGGCGGTGTCAGCGAGGTCCGCGAGCTCTTCCGCTGTCGCTGTGGTGCGGCCGATGAGGAACCGCCCGTAGCCCATGTGCACGGCGGTGCCGGCGCGGTGTGCGCGGCGCTGGTGCCACGCCGACGAGTACGGTGCGGGTGTGAGACCCGGGAGCGGGTCGGGGGCCGCCGCCCCGCCCCGTGTGGGGCGAGGACGGCGGGACAACAGGGCGGTGATGAGGCGGATCATGCGGCGCCGTCCGCGTACTCGGCGTAGGTCGCGGCCTGCTCGTCGGCGGTCACATCTGACGGCTCCTCCGCACCCCACGGGTCGGACTGTGGAGCGTCCGGCACGATCTCCGCGTCCGCGACCTCCGGCTCCTGGTTGGCCTCACGGTCCGCCTTGAGACGGTCCTCCAGGGCGTCGACCACCTGGAGAATCTCGTCCTCCGTCATGTCCGCACGCGACCGGATCTCCCGACCCACGACCTCCGACACGAACGGCAGCGCATCCGCCTGCCCCATGGACAGCATCCGCATCAGACCGCCCATGCGGCGCACCAGCTCATCCGGGACACCCTGGTCATCGACCACCTGCGGAGTGTCCGGCGCCGACTCCGCGACCGCCTCAGCGATCGTCGCCCCCGGCCGGACCTGAGCGGGCCTCGCATCGACGACGTTGCCGTCCTCGTCGACCTCCGCACCCAGCTCCTCAGCGGAGTGACTGAACCCCAACAGGGCTTCCTCGCACGCCTCCCGAGCCACCTCCGTGATCGCGCGGGCCTTGAGCATCGCCTCGGGGTAGGACTTCCACACCTGCTTCCCGGCGACGCCGGCGCGGCGGGCGCGGTCCATGTCCCACTGCGACTCGAACGTCCACTCCGGGTCGTCGGAGCGGATGATCTGCGCGATGGCCACGGGCCCGGACTGGCCTCGCTCCACACGCACCCGCAGCCTGTGGCCCGCCTTGCGGACCATCGCACCGATCAGCCCAGACGACGGGGACGGCCTGCCCTCGATGACGTGCACCGAGTTCATCGCCCGGATCGGGTCCAAGCCCAGGCCGCGCCCGTACTCGATGGCGTAGAGGACGTTCTCCGGCGACTGCCGGTACTGCTTGGGCAGCATCCCCGACTTGGCGAGGGTCTGCGCGTAGTAGATCCGGTCGGCGAGGCTGTCCTCAGCGCGGATAGCGATCTCGGTCATGCGGCGAACTCCTCAGCGATGAAGTCGGTGTGGGGCGGGCACTTGCGGTCGGCTTCGACCCAGGGGGTGCCGCCCTGCTTGCTCTTGCGGACGGCGATGCGCTGCCCGAGGAACGCGGCGGACTTGGCGTTGCCCATCAGGTCGGCCATCTCGGAGCGGGCGAGGTTCCATGCGCCCTTGGCGTCAGCGAGGTCCTCGCGGGCCTTGGTGAACGCGGCGGCTTGGGAGAGGGACACCTCGATCTCGCGGTCCTCGATGTTGGGGTTCAGCTCCCGAAGCGTCTGGTAGGTGACGTCGGTGGTGTCCTTGTCGGGCACTTCGCCGAACAGCAGCGAGTCGAGGAACTTCTCCGCGTGGGAGCGGAGGATCTGGGCGTCGGCGGGGTCGTAGTCGACGACGTACTCGCGGAACTCCAGGCGGGCGCCGATCATCGCGATGCGGGCCCGCTTCAGCCCCAAAACGTCGAGGTACCACATGACCTGCGTGCGGTAGTAGAGCGGCACGGAGTCGGTGTTCTCGGGCCCCCAGTGCTCGTCCATGGCGTCGGACTTGACTTCCAGGAGTTCCGCGACCTGCCCGTTCTGGATGAGCAGGCGGTCGGGGTTGGCGAGCTGGTAGTCGCGTTCGGCGTGGGTGTAGGTGCCGCCTTCGATGACGTCGTACTCGGGGTGGCGGTCTGCGAACCAGTGCGCGATGGCGGGTTCGAGGTAGTGGCCTCGGGCTTGGGCGTCGGTGGTCTCGCTGTCGTGGGCTCGTCCGGCTTTGAGCATCCACAGGCGGTAGAGGGACACCCATGGGGACCGTCCGAGGACGGCGGCCATGTCGGACCCTCCGAGGCGGGACGCGCGTGCGGCGTGCCACGGTGCGGAACCCGGCTCCCAGGAACCGAGAAGGCGTCCGGTCGGGGTTTCGAGAGCGGTCATCAGAACGGCACCTCCGGACCGTCGTAGTCCACCCGCGACTCCTCAGCCGCAACCGCCTCCGCGTCCGACGCTGGCTCCGTGCTGTCCAGCGACTCCGGGTCCGTCAACCCCGCGTCGACGTCAGCGGCGATCGCCGCCCACATGTCCGCGTCCGTGAACTGCTCCGGAACGAAGTCGTGGCGGGACGCCTGCGACATCGCGACCGCGTCCGCCATCCCCTTCGTCCAGGCCAGCGAGATCGCGTACCCGCCGTCCTTGAAGGCGAGATCCATGTCGTCGCGGGCGTCCGGGTCGTCGAGCATGGCGTCGTAGGCGAGTTCGGCGTCGTCGAGGGACGTGCGGGCGACTTTCAGGTAGTCGCGGAAGTTCATGTCCGCGAACGTCACGCGCTCAGACATCACGCACCGCCTCGCACGCGTGGTGGTGGGCGGCCCGGTGGTCGGTGAGCTGCACCGAGTCCACGAACGGCCCGAAGTGGGAGCCACACGGCAGGTGCGTGTAACCAGCGGCGTCAGAGTCCATCCGGTAGGTGCGGTCCCACGTGGGGGCAGTCGCAGCGTGGTAGCGGGCCTCAGCGGAAGCCGTGTCAGCGGACGCGCCATCAGCGAGGATGCCTCGCACCATGCGGCGGGCGTCAGCAGCAGCCGACGGCGACAGGGCACCCATGTCCATCGCACGGTGGATCACCGGGAGGATGCCGGCCAGCCACCCGAACTCGTGAGCGGCAGCCAGTGCGGCGCGCTCCTCGGGGCGGACCTCCAGCCCATCGGCGTCCAAGGCGTCCATGCACCGCTCGAACGCGGCATCGTCGGATGGGAGGTGGTGTCCCATGTGGGAGGTCACAGCGCACCCCCGTAGATGGCGTCGTCACGCAGCGACGTGTGCAGCCGGCCAGCAGCGGACGCGAACCCGTCAGCCGCCGCCTCGCGGGCCATCAGCGGCCCATCGGCGACACGGATACGGATGATCGGGGTGGAATCGGTCGCCGTCGCGTAGACGGCGATGTGCGGGCCGTGCTCGTCTGTGGCCAGCTCCGTGAACGCGCCGTGCGGGATGGTCACGTCAACGGGCTGGGTAGCGTCCGCGAGAGCGCCCATGAGCTGCGCGGCCAGCGGGTAACCAGCCGCGGCGGCGTCGAGCGCGGCCAGGCGGCGGGAGTCACGCAGCATCTGCGCGCGCTCCGTGGTCGGGGTAGTGTTCGTCATGGCTCCAGGTCCTTTCGAGAGATTCCTGTGGGGCCAAGCCCTCACCGGGACCGCAGATCCTGGTGGGGGCGTCTTCATGTGGTCAGGCCACGGACCGGGTCGCCCGGTCGATGTGGCGCTGTAGGTCCTCGCGGCGGATACGAGTCCGCGACCGCTGAGAACCCCTACGCCGCACATCCACCAGCCGGGGGAACTCACCAGCGGCGATCATCCGGTAGATGGTGCGCTTGTTGACTCCGAGGAGTTCAGCGGCTTCGGCGGGCGTGTACAGCGCCTTCTCGCTCATGCGGCGTCCTCCGCCCGGATGACGATTTCGTCGACCGCGACTCCGAGTTCACGAGCGAGCCGGATGATGACGCGCTCAGCGGGTTCGGGGCGTTCACCGCGCTCGATGCGGGACAGGTACGGAACGCCGATCTCTACGCGCTTCGCGAGGTGTTCGAGAGTCCATGCGCGCTTCCGCCGGAGTTCCCTGATGCGGGTCCCGTTGGCCGGGAGTGTCTCGGTGGGTGGCATGCTGCAAGTTTGCCTATCCATGCCGATCCATGTCAACACGAACTGGCAAGTAACTTGCCCAGCGGTGCTCTGTGCCGATGCATGTGCACATAGAGCAGCTTCATGTCACCGTGGGCAAGTTTTTCCGATCCGCCTACTAGGCAAGGGACTTAGGCCGCCCTAAACTTGCCTAACGTTGCCTATAGATGTGAATCGGAAGAGGAGACATGGACACCCAGGCATGGCAGCGGCTCGCCGAGAAGCTCACCGAAAGGCGGGCGACCCTGCGTCCGGAGTGGTCAGAGCGCACCACGTTCGCCCGCGATACGGGCCTCAGCTACAGGTCGCTCTCCGACCTTGAGACAGCCCGCCGCGACAACTACAAGACCTCCTGGCTCGCGAAGGTCGAGAAGGCCTACCAGTGGGAACCCGGATCGATACAGCGCATCCTGGTCGGGGAGACGCCAGCAGAAGGCGAGGCTTCGCCTGCACACCGACCGCAGGGCGCCGGCCCGCTATCGGCGTCCGAGCAGTGGGACGGTGAGATCGTCGGCCCGGCCGCGCCTTTGCACGAAGGTGAGGTGCTGCGGTGGCGGGACCTACCGGACCGGCGCGTGTGGGAGCTGGAGATGGAGGGGTTGACCTACGAGGCGCAGATGCGGCCAGGTCAGAAACCGGAGGAGGTCATCGACGTGTTGCGGCGGATGTTCGCGCGCAGGGTCGCGGCGGCGAACTCGATGATGATGGAGCGCGCCCATGATCAGGGGTAGGGACTTAAGTCCTTGACTGCGGCCCTTTTTGGCTACCCAGGGTGATATTTGCTGTCACCGGGGGCGATTTTACCTTTTCAACGCACGTACCTCTTGTGACTCACGTCACTCGAACTTAAGGTCAAGGACCAGCCGTTTCAGGCGCAATGAAGCGCCGAAACCGCTGGAGGGGGGAAGAAGAAGCGTTGACCTACGTTCGAACGGAACCCATCATCCGACCCGTCTACCTCATCGTCACGGAGGTGCCCGACCCGACCACAAGCCCCATCGACTTCACACGCAGTGACACCTACACCGCCATCGGCATCCACCCCACCGTGGACCCCGCCTCCGCCATCCAGGAGATCGCACAACACATCCACGACGGTGAAGTCCGCCCCTGGCTCGGACCCTGGCTCGGTAACATCATCAGCCTCACCGACGTCCTTGCTCGACTCGAAGACCACTTCACCCGACCCGTCCTGCACACCCCGGTACCTCAGCTCCACGTGCCGGCCCCGCAGCAGGCCCCCTGGGTGACCTACCTCTGACAACCCCCGACCGCGACCCCCGAGCTTCCCCCGGGGCGCCACTCCCCGCTCACAACAAAGCCCCGGCCACCACCGGGGCATTTGTGTGCCAGCACTCCCCCACGCCGCCGCAACAGGGCAAACTAGAGGCACATCCACCCCCAAGGAGACGTGGTGCCTTACCTGCGAAAACTCCCATCCGGGCTATGGCAAGCAACCGTGCGCGGACCCAAGACCTCGAAAAACCGCACCGGCCGGTACACGAAAACCGACCCCCTCAAGAGCGTCGTCGCTGACTGGGGCCGGCGAAAGGAGGTGGAGTTCAACCGAGACGACTGGGTTGACCCCCAACTCCTCAAGACGACCTTCGACGAGTGGCAGGCCAAATGGCGGGCGGCCCGCGTCGTCGACTCCGACGAGACACTCCGCGGCGACGACGGGTGCTTCCGCAACCACATCCTCCCGCAGTGGAGCGGGTGGCGGCTGCGGCAGATCGGCCGCCTCGATGTGCAGGCGTGGGTGCGGGACATGGAGAAGCGCGGCGTCGGTCCCTACGCCATCCGACGATCGTTCAACCTGTTCGTGTCCGTGATGGGCGACGCCGTCACCGAGGAGCTACTGGCCGCCACTCCGGTACGGGACATTGACCTGCCGGACACCAGCCCGAAAGCGGTGTTCTGGTGGACGCGCGAGCAGATCGACCTGATCAAAGCCCACCTGCCACCCAGTCACGCCGTCATGACGGAGCTGATGGTCATGTCCGGGTTGCGGTGGGGTGAGGCCGCGGGAATGCGAGGCACGGCCGTGGACTGGCTGCGGGGCCGCGCCATGGTGCACGGCACTCTTCAGCGCGGCGGTATATGGAAGGACCACCCGAAGTCGAAGAAGTCGCGCCGGGAGGTGCCTGTGCCCGGGTACGTCATCCGGGACATGGCGAAGCTGCTGGAGGGTCGTGGTCAGCAGGAGTACATCTTCTTGACGGTGAGGGGGCAGAGGCCGCTGGAGGGTGGGAACTGGCGCGTCATGTGGTACACGGCGATCGACCGCGCGAACAAGAAGATCGAGCAGGAGAACAAGAACTTCAACCGGACAGCGAACCCGGTGCCGCCGATCCCTCGCCGGCGTCCGCACGACCTACGGCACACGTGTGCGTCGTGGCTGGTGCAGGCGGGCGTGCCGCTGTACGACGTTCAGAAGCTTCTGGGGCATGAGAACTTCCAAACTACTCAGCGGTACGCCCACCTTGCCCCGGATGCCCATGGCGCGGTAGAGGCGGGTTGGGATAAGCTCGTGACGCATCAGCGACGCACGAGGGCTTCTATTTCGCGGTTGCACCCCGCTTGACCAGCACCGCCAGGCACTCCACGTGGTGGGTCATCGGGAACGCGTCGAAGGCGCGCACGTCCACCAGCCGGTAGCCGCTGCGCTCGAACTCCGCCAGGTCACGGGCCAGCGTCGCCGGGTCGCAGGAGACGTAGGCCACCGCGCGCGGGCGCATGCCCGTCACCGACCGCACGACCTTGACGCCCGCGCCCGCCCGGGGCGGGTCCAGCACGACGACGTCGGCGCGCACGTCCGCCCACTCGCGCAGCTGAGCGGCCACGTCGTTGGTCTCGACCCGGACCTGCTCCATGTCGCGCAGGTTGTAATTGGCGTCGCGGACGGCCTCGGCACCGCTCTCCACGCCCATCGCGCGGCCCTCGGGGCCCACGGCCTCGGCCAGCGCGCCGGTGAACAGCCCGGCGCCGCAGAACAGGTCCATGGCCGTCTCGCCGGGCAGGGGCTTGAGGGCCTCCATCACCGCGGCGGTCAGGACCTCTCCCGCCGCCGGGTGCACCTGCCAGAAGCCGCCCGCGCTCACCCGGTACTCGCGCCCGGCGACGGTCTCGCGGACCCCGCGGCGACCGCGCACGGCCTGGACCCGGCCGCCCTTGAAGCGGCGCAGCACCGCGCTGGAGGCCTTGAGCTCGGGGAGCGTGGTCAGCCTGGCCTTGGTGGGGGTGACGACGACGGCGCGGTCGGCGCAGGTGGAGGAGGCGACCGCCTCCACCTCCTTGGTGTCCTCCCAGCGCGTCTCGGTCACGCCCAGCTCGGTCACGCCGGGATGGGCGATCAGGCAGCGGTCCACGGGCTCGATGCCGTGGGCGCGGTGGCGCCGCAGGCCCGCGCGGCCCTCGTCGTCGACGGAGAAGCGCACCCGCGTGCGCCAGCCCAGACCGTCGGGGGTACCGGGCAGCTCCTCGACCACGACCTCGCGCTCGATGCCCGCGATCCGGGCGAGCTGGTCGGTGACGACCTGGCCCTTCATCCGGCGCTGGGCCTCCAGGGAGGCGTGCTGCCAGTCGCAGCCGCCGCACTTGCCGGGACCGGCGAAGGCGCAGGGCGCCTCGACGCGGTCCGGGGAGGCGGTCAGGATCTCGACGGCCTCGCCGCGCAGGAAGCGCGTGGTCTCCTCGGTGACGCGGACGCGCACCCGCTCACCCGGCAGCGCGTGGCGGACGAACACCACCTGGTCGTCGTGGCGCCCCACGCACCACCCGCCGTGCGCGACGTCGTCGACGGTCAGTTCGTACTCGTTGCCCACACGGGTCACAGGGGTTCCTTCACTGGTCGGGTCACGTTCCGGGTGACCCTGCACGCACAGCCACCGATCCTTACCAATCTAGGGCATGTTCAGCGGAAACACGTCCCGTCGCAGGAGGGGCCGCGTCCGCGGGAGGCCCGCCGGCCACCGCGGCGACCGGACCGGCGGACCCGCCTGCGACCGCCGTGGGCAGGGGGCGTCGAGCGGGAGGTGCCCTTGTGGCAAGGTGTGACGGAGAGGGCTCGCGGGGTCAGTGCGTGCCCGGCGGGCATGCGGCCGACGACGCGACAGGGGTGCTGGCAGGTGCACATCGTGATCATGGGGTGCGGACGGGTGGGTTCCACCCTGGCGCACACACTGGTGGACCTCGGGCACACCGTGGCGGTGATCGACCAGGACCCGGAGGCGTTCCGGCGGTTGCGGGGCTCGGTGTCCAAGCACGGGATCCGCGGAGTGGGGCACGACCGCGAGGTCCTGCTGGCCGCCGGCATCGACCGCGCGGGCGCCTTCGCCGCGGTCAGCAACGGTGACAACTCCAACATCATCTCCGCCCGGGTGGCCCGCGAGGCCTTCGGTGTGGAGAACGTGGTCGCGCGGATCTACGACCCCCGCCGCGCCGAGGTGTACCAGCGGCTCGGCATCCCCACGGTGGCGACCGTGCGGTGGACCGCCGACGCGGTCCTGCGCCGCATGGTGCCCGGCGACGGCCGCCTGACCGCCGGCCCCGAGTGGCAGGACGCGTCCGGCACCCTGGCCATGACGGAGGTCGCGCTGCCCGAGGACTGGGCCGGGCGGACGGTGGACGAGCTGGAGGGGCACGCGGCCCTGCGGGTGGTGTACCTGGCCCGGCGGGGACGGATCGTGCTCGCGGAGCCGGGCGGACTCCTGGAGCACGGCGACGTGCTGCACGTGGTCGGCCACGGGCGCGACCTTCAGGACACGGTGGGCCGCCTGGGCGGCGACGACGGAACGGGGCGTGGTTGAGGTGCGGATCGCCATCGCGGGAGCCGGGAGCGTGGGACGCTCCATCGCCACGGAGCTGGCGGGAAACGGCCACGACGTCCTGCTCATCGACCGCGACACCCGCGCGATCGGCGTGGACGACCTGCCGCAGGTGGAGTGGCTGCTCGCCGACGCCTGCGAGCTGGCCACGCTGGAGGACGCCCGGCTCGGCGACTTCGACGTCGTGATCGCGGCCAGCAGCGACGACAAGGTCAACCTGGTCGTCTCCCTGCTGGCCAAGACCGAGTTCGGCGTGGCGCGGGTGATCGCCCGCATCAACGACCCCGTCAACGAGTGGCTGTTCAACGAGTCCTGGGGGGTGGACCTGGCGGTCTCCCCGCCGCGGCTGATCGCCGACCTGGTCGAGGGGGCCGCGGACGAGGACCTCGACGAGGGGACGCTGCCCCCGCTGCCCGGAGCCGAGATCGCCGAGTCCGTCCTGCACGCCGCCAGCCCGTTCGTGGGCGGCCCGGAACGCGAACTGACCCGGGCCCTGCCCGAGGGGGTGGCCCTGGTCGCCGTCCTGGGTTCGGGCGGGGTCCGCGCGCCCGACCCCGAGCAGACGCTGTCGGTGGGCTCCACCGTGGTCTTCCTGGCCGAGCAGGACGCCCTCGACTCGCTGGAGCGGCTGCTGGGCCCGGTCGACGCCGAGGAGGACCAGGCGGACTGACGCTGCGGCTCAGTCCTCCCGCGGGTGCTCCGCGCGGTCGGCGGCCAGGGGGGTGCGGCCGCGGGCCAGCACCCACACCATCGCGGCGAAGGCGGCGACCTGCAGGGGCCAGCCCATGGCCACCTTCGAGAAGCCGAGCAGCGCGAAGGTGTCGGCCCACCCGTTGTGGTCGGCGAGCCAGAGCGGGTACTGCACCAGCACCCGGATCACGCACGGCAGCACCAGCAGCCAGGTGAGCCGGGAGGCCAGTTTCACCACCGCCGGATCGGCCCGCCAGGAGGTGAAGTCCTCCTTGTGGCCGATGAACGGGCCGATCATCAGACCGATCGCCGGCCATCGCACGAGGACGGAGATCGACAGCACCACCGCGTAGACGGCGTTGTAGTAGATGCCCGGCAGGAAGGCGTCGGCGGCGTTGCCGCTGCGCATGGCGAACAGCGCGGCGATACCGATCCCCAGCAGGCTGGTGATCACGTACTGCACCGAGGAGCGCTGGACGAGCCGGACCACGCCGAGCAGCAGGGCCGCGGCCACACCGGCGTAGATCGACAGGCGCAGCTCGGAGCTGATGACGTAGGAGAGCGTGAACGTCAGCGTGGGGACGGCGGCCTCGACCATGCCGCGCTTGCCGCCCAGCGCCTTGGCCAGCTGGGCCCGGACCAGCGCTTCGACGGTGCCCTCGGTGACCTTGGGGGCTCCGCCGTCGTCGGCCGGGGCGCCTTCGCCTGCGTCCCGCTGCTGCTCAGTCATTCCGCTCCAGAGACAGGTTCCGTACCCTGGGCCCGCACCCTGCCGCCTCCGCTCCCGCGGACGGCGGACGGAGCGACCCGCCATGGCCTCCCACCCTATTTCACGGACGGGCGCCCCCGGGGCGGCGTAGGAGCGGCCACGGCGGCCTCCGACCCCCGCTCGTGGGCATTCGTCCCCTCTTGTCCCGTGCCCGAACGCACGTTCCGGGCACATCCGTTTCCCGACCGTTGCCCGCTCACCCCCTGAGGAGCCCCCTGTGCGCACACCCCCGCACCCCCTGTCGCTCGGCTTCGCCGCGTGGTTGGACCCGGCGCTCTCCGACGGGGCCTCGCACGCGGCCCCCGGAACCCTGGTCCGGGCGCATGAGCGGGGGCGCTGGCGGCGGACCCGGCGACTCCGTACCCTGGCGGCACCACGCCGCCGCCGACGGGAGCCACACCGATGAAGTCCCCCGCGCAACCGCGCACGGACCACCTGGAGTTCGCCGCGGCCCTGGACCGCGCCCTGACCCGTGAGGGCGCGTCGCACGTGTGGTCGCCGCACTCGGTGGGCACGGTCCTGGGCCTGCTCGCCACGGCGGCGGCCGCACGCACACGCGAGGAGCTGGTGGGGCTGCTCGGCGAGGACGTTCCCGGGCAGCTCCGCGCCCTGGACGAGGCCGTGGCCGGGGCGACCGGCCTCGACCTGGCCACGCTCAACGGCCTCTACGTCCCCGACGACCTGCCGGTGCGGGCCGACTTCGCCGACCAGGTCAACGCGCGCTCCGGCGCCGAGGTCGAGAGCGCCGGCTTCCGGGACGACCCCGACGGCGTGCGCGAGCGGATCAACGCCAAGGTCTCCGACGTGACGCGCGGCCTCATCCCGCGGCTGCTCCCCTTCGGCAGCGTCCGCCCCGACACGCGCCTGCTCCTGGTCAACGCCCTGTGGGTGAAGATGGTGTGGTCCGAGCCGTTCAGGGCGTCCGCCACCCGTGAACGGACCTTCCACGCACCGGGCGGGCGGCGCCGGGTCGCGACCATGCACCGCACCGGCCGGATGCCCTACGCCGCCGCGGCGGGCTGGAGCATGGTCAGCCTGGAGGGCGAGCACGACCTCGCGCTGGACGTGCTGCTGCCCGACACCCGGCCGCCGGACCTGCCCCCGGTCACCGCCGAGGCGCTGGCCGCCCTCTACCGGGGCCTGCGCCCCGCCGAGGTCGACCTGGCGCTGCCCCGGTTCGCCGTGGACACCGACTCGGCCCTGCTCGGACCGCTGGCTGAGCTGGGCGTGGCCGAACTCGCCACGGACGCCGCCCGCTTCGACGGGATCAGCGAGGAACCGCTCCGGGTCGACGCCCTCCTGCACCAGGCGGTGCTGCGCGTGGACGAGAAGGGCGCCGAGGGGGCCGCCGCCACCGCGGCGGTCATGGTGATGGCCGCCGCCGTACCGACCGCCCCGGTGCGCTTCACCGTCGACCGGCCGTTCGTGGTGGTCCTGCGCCGCCGCGGGGCCGTGCTGTTCCTCGGCCGGGTGACCGACCCCGACGACCCCGGCCCCGCCCGGGACTGAGCACGACCCGAACCGGTCCCGTTCGCCGCGTCCCCAGAGGGTTGAGAAGGAACCCCAGGGGGTCGTCAGTCCGGGTCGCCGGAACCCCAGGGTGAAGGTAGGCCGTCCAGCCTGCCCGCACTCCTGGCGGTCGAGGTGAGCGGTTCCGCTCGCCGGGACCACAGGGGGTCCATCCGGGCCAAAGCGAGGAACGAGCGGCGGCCCAAAGGAAGCACAGCTAGGGCGCCGACGGGTCCTGGAGGGGCTGGAGGTGGGTCCGTGAGGAACGAGCGGGCACACCGGAAGCCGCGAAGGACCCGTCTTCAAGGCGCTCTAGCCGTCGAAGACCTCGAAGCCGGTCGCGAGCGGCACTCCGGCCCACGCGCCCGCCTGGGCGGCGGCCTGCGGCAGGAAGGACTCCTGGTCGAATCCGTCCAGGTTGGACAGGTACACGGCGTGGTCGGCGAGGGAGGCGACCCCCGCCGCCAGGTGCTCCTCACCCAGCTCCACGTAGTGGGTGGCGCGCGGCGAGCTGCCGAAGGCCACGAAGCGCACCTTCGACCACGGCTCGACGCCGTCGGTGAGCTGTTCGGGGAACACCCACCGGTTGGCGGCGTCGCGGACCGCGTCCAGCAGCGCGGGGCCGAGCACCCGGTGGTCGGCGTGGTTGTAGAACCGCATGTCGCCGAAGTTCTCGCGGAAGTTGATGGAGACGACGACGTCGGGCCGGTGGCGGCGGATCGCCTCCGCCAGGGCACGGCGCAGCGGCAGCCCGTACTCCAGGGTGCCGTCGGGGAAGTCGAGGAACTCCACGGTCGTGACGCCGACGGTCGCCGCCGAGGCGCGCTGCTCGGCCATGCGCACGGGCGCGCACTCCTCGGGCGGCAGGCTGTCGATACCGGCCTCGCCCTTGGTGACCAGGAGTTCGGTGACGTGCTTGCCCTGCCCGGTCCAGCGGGCGATCGCCGACGAGGCGCCGAACTCCAGGTCGTCCGGGTGGGCAACCACCGCCAGGGCCCGGTTCCAGTCCTCCGGGAGCGGCTGGGGAGCGCTGTTCTCGGTCTGTGTCATGGGCCCCAGACTACGGAAGGCAGCGCTTCCCCGCTCGTGGTGGCGGCGGGCCCCTACCGCCCGCCGGTCAGGCCTGCGCGGGCCCCGCGGCCGTGCCCCCGGGCGCGTCGCCGTTCGCGGAGCCGCCCGCCGCGCGCTGGGCGGCCCGGGTCTTGGCGGCCTGGGCCATCTGCTCCTGGATCTTCTTGGGCACGGTGATCGTCAGCATGTCCCCCGGCGGCACCGGCTGGTCGCCGCGGACCACGACGATGCCCGCGAAGATCTGCTCGACCTCGCCCATCTTCTCGGGCCGGATGGCGCCCTCTCCGCGGATCACGCCGTGCAGCAGCCAGCGCGGACCGTCGACGCCGACGAAGCGGACCGGCTCGGCGACCTGCTTGCCGTCCTCGGTCGTGCGGCCCTTGACCGGCAGCAGCGCCTTGATCTCGGTGCCGAAGGTGCCCTCGTGCTCCTCGGCGCGACCGCCCTCCTTGGCGATCTGGTCGAGGATCTCCGCGCGCCTCTCGTCCCACAGACCCGAGGACTTGGGGGCGGCGAACGGCCGGACCTGGAGCCAGGTCTTGCCGAGCACCAGGGTCACACCGATGATCCGCTGCTTTCCCTGGGCGTCCTTGGTGAGGTTCACCTGGATCTGGGACCCCTGCTGCACCGGCAGCCGGATACTGCCCAGGTCCATCCGCTGGAGGTCGGGAGCGTCCTCACCCGAGTCCCAGGGGCCGTTGGCACGGTGGCGGTCGGCCTCCTTGGGCGTCTGCGCCGTGGGCCGTTCGGGTTCGATCTCGTTGCCGAAGGAGACCGCCCCGGCGGCTCCCCGCCGAGACTCCGGGGCGTCCTTCGCGGTTCTGCCGGTCTCCTGGTCCCGCTTCTTGCGGCGGCGTCCAAACACGCCTTCACCTCTCCGATTGCCGTTGGTCCCGGGATCGCACCGGGGGATGTCTGGGGACGGTCACCGTTGTGCGGCGTGTCCCCCGGTCGAACCGAAACCACCTGCTCCGCGCGCGGACTCCGGGAGCGCGTCCACCTCGACGAACTCCGCCCGTTCCACGCGCTGGATCACCATCTGCGCGATCCGGTCGCCGCGGGACAGCTTCACAGGCGCGTCCCGGTCGGTGTTGAGCAGGGTCACCTTGATCTCGCCCCGGTAGCCGGCGTCGACCGTCCCGGGGGCGTTGACGATGGTCAGGCCGCTCCGCGCGGCGAGCCCGGAGCGGGGGTGCACGAAGGCGGCATACCCCTCGGGCAGGGCGATCGCCAGACCGGTGGGGACGGTGGCGCGCTCTCCCGGTGCGAGGACGACGTCGGTCGTGGTGTACAGGTCGGCACCCGCGTCGCCGGGGTGCGCGTACTGGGGCAGCGGAAGTCCGGGGTCCAGGCGCTGGACCGTGATCGGAATCCGTCCGCCCTCCGGGGATGTGGTACTCACATCGGCCGAGCTTATCGCTCCCCGGACCCCGGCTCGGTGCGCAGCGCGGCCCCGGACCGCGGTCCGGGGCCGCGACGGCGTCCTACTGCTCCTCGGACGCGGGGAGGACCACCTCGACGGTGAGCTCACCGTCGTCGGTCACCTCGAAGTCGATCCCCGCGGCGCGCCCGGCCGCGGCGATGTCCCCGGCCGCGGCGCGGGCGGCGTCGGCCTGCTTACCGGCCACCCGCACGTGCTCGACCTCGGCGCGCATGGACAGCTTGGCCTCGGACTTGGCCTTGCGGACCGCGCGCAGCACCTCGGCCGTGGACGCCAGGACGGCGGGGTCGCCGTCGGCCGCGGCGGTGCGGTACCCGGCCGCCTGGGGCCAGGCCTGGGCGTGCACCGAACCGTCCTGCCACCAGCTCCAGACCTCTTCGGTGACGAAGGGCAGGAAGGGCGCGAACAGCTTGTGCAGGGCGCCCAGGGCGACGAGCAGCGCGGCACGGGCGGAGGCGCCCTCGGCGGACTCGGCGTTGTAGGCGCGGGTCTTGACGAGTTCGAGGTAGTCGTCGCAGAAGTCCCAGAAGAAGCGCTCGGTGCGCTCCAGGGCCCGCGTGTGGTCGTAGGCGGCGAACGCGGCGGTGGCCTCGTCGACGACCTCGGCCAGCGCGGCCAGCATCGCCCGGTCCAGGGGCTCGGTGACCTGGGACGGGTCGACGGAGGCGCCCTCACCGGCCACCGACATCACGAACTTGCTGGCGTTGAGGATCTTGATGGCCAGCCGGCGGCCGACCTTCATCTGGCCCTCGTCCATCGCGGTGTCGGTGCCCAGGCGCCCGCTGGCCGCCCAGTAGCGCACGGCGTCGGAGCTGTACTTCTCCAGCAGCGCCACGGGCGTGACGACGTTGCCCTTGGACTTGGACATCTTCTTGCGGTCCGGGTCCAGGATCCACCCGGAGATGCCGGTGGTGCGCCAGGGCAGCGTGCCGTTCTCGAAGTTGGCCCGCACGACCGTGGCGAACAGCCACGTGCGGATGATGTCCTGGCCCTGGGGGCGCAGGTCCATCGGGAAGACCCGCTCGAACAGGTCCTGGTCGCGTTCCCAGCCCGAGGCGATCTGCGGGGTGAGCGAGGAGGTCGCCCAGGTGTCCATGACGTCGGGGTCGCCCATGAACCCGCCCGGGCGGCCGCGCTGGGACTCGGTGTAGCCCTCCGGCGCCTGCGAGCTGGGGTCGACGGGCAGCTGGTCCTCCGAGGGCAGCAGCGGCTCGTCGTAGCGCGGGTTGCCGTCGCCGTCCAGCGGATACCAGACCGGGAAGGGCACGCCGAAGAAGCGCTGGCGGCTGACCAGCCAGTCGCCGTTGAGGCCCTCCACCCAGTTCTCGTAGCGCTGGCGCATGTGGTCCGGGTGCCAGACGAGCTCGCGGCCCCGCCGGACCAGCTGCGCGCGCAGTTCCTCGTCCCGGCCGCCGTTGCGGATGTACCACTGGCGGGTGGTGACGATCTCGAGCGGCTTGTCGCCCTTCTCGTAGAACTTCACCGGGTGGGTGATGGCCGTGGGCTCGCCGATGAGGTCGCCGCTCTCGCGCAGCATCTCCACCGTGCGCTCGCGGGCGGTGTGCATGGTGGCCCCGACCAGGCGGGCGTAGGCCTCGCGGCCCTGCTCGGGCAGGCCCGAGGGCGTCTCCGCGACGATGCGGCCGTCCCAGCCGATGATCGGCCGGGTGTCCAGGTCCAGCTCACGCCACCACGTGACGTCGGTGGTGTCGCCGAAGGTGCAGATCATCGCGATGCCGGACCCCTTCTCGGGGTCGGCCAGGCGGTGCGCCCGCACCGGGACCTCCACGCCGAAGACCGGCGTGCGCACGGTGGTGCCGAACAGGTGCTGGTAGCGCTCGTCGTCGGGGTGGGCGACCAGGGCCACGCAGGCGGCCAGCAGCTCGGGGCGGGTGGTCTCGATGTGGACGGTGCCGCCGTCGGGCCGGTGGAAGGCGACCTTGTGGTAGGCGCTGGGGCGCTCGCGGTCCTCCAGCTCCGCCTGGGCGACGGCGGTGCGGAAGGTGACGTCCCACAGCGTGGGGGCCTCGGACATGTACGCCTCGCCGCGCGCCAGGTTGCGCAGGAAGGCGCGCTGGGCGGCGGTCCGGGAGTTGTCGTCGATCGTGGCGTAGGTGTGCCGCCAGTCGACGCTCAGCCCGAGGCGGCGCCAGATGGACTCGAAGACCTTCTCGTCCTCGGCCGTGAGCTCGTCGCACAGCTCGATGAAGTTGCGGCGGGAGATGGGGACCTGCCGCTTGGGGTCGGGCTTGGCGGGGGGCCGGAAGTCCGGGTCGTAGGCGACCGAGGGGTCGCAGCGCACGCCGTAGTAGTTCTGGACGCGGCGCTCGGTCGGCAGGCCGTTGTCGTCCCAGCCCATGGGGTAGAAGACGGCCTTGCCGTTCATGCGCTGGAAGCGGGCGACGGTGTCGGTGTGCGTGTAGGAGAACACGTGGCCGATGTGCAGCGAACCCGAGACCGTGGGCGGCGGGGTGTCGATGGAGAAGACGTCCTCGCGGCTGCGGGTACGGTCGAAGTGGTAGACGCCGGACTCATCCCATACGTCGACCCACTTCGCCTCGATACCGTCCAGCGAGGGCTTGTCGGGCATGCGGAAGGAATGAGAGCCGTTGGTCATGCGCCAATGTTAGTGCTCTTCGACGCGTGTTCGCTCCGCGTTGTGGACAAGGTCCGCGCGGGAGCGGGGACACCGTGTCGGGCCCCCTGTGTTCGCCGTGCCGGGCGTGAAAGGATTCCGTACGCAGAGGGTGCGCGGTCCGCGCACCGGCGTACGTACAACGGAAACGGTGAACGATTCACATGGCTAAGAAGGACGGCGGTGAACTCGGTCCCGCACTCCTCGGATTCGCGGCGGGGTTCGCGGCGGAGTTCGTCACGCGCAAGGCCCTGACCTTCGCCTGGACACGCGCCACCGGGGAGGAGCCCCCGACGGACCTGGAGTCCCCCGACGTGAGCCTCGGCCGCGCCCTGAGCTGGGCCGTGATGGCCGGTGTGGGGGTCGAGGTGGCACGCGTGCTGGCCGTACGCGCCGCCCGCAAGCGGCTGGTCACGCCGCGGGCCGCCGAAGTGGAGGCCTGAGGACGGGCCCCGTGCGCGCCGCGCGGCGGTGCGCACGGGACCGCCCTTCCTTCGCCGGGTCAGGGCTCCAGTTCCTCCGGGGCCTCGCGGCGGGCGATGCTCTGGGCGCGCAGGTCGGCCCGGACCCTGGAGGCCACCGCCCCGGTGGCCAGGCGGTTGACGATGCCGCCGGCCACGGCGCCGGTGAGGTAGGGGCCCATGGTCGTGAGGTTGCGCCCCAGCAGCCGCAGGAGCCGGTCGCGCAGCGCGGTCTTGGCGGCGGCGCCGACGGCCAGCAGGAGCGTCTCCTCGGGCTTGGTGGGGTCCACGCCCCGGCGGTGCACCCAGGCCCCCAGGTAGCCCGCGTTGCGCCGCAGGGCGCCGTCGGAGGCGACGGGGGCGTCGTAGAGCTCGTGCAGCTCACCGATGAGCTTGACCTCGACCGCCGCGACCAGCAGGGTCTCCGCCGCCAGGCGGGCGGGTGTGCCGAGCAGGAGCGGGGGTGCGGCCCACTGCACGGCCGACAGGGCGCCCCCGGCCATGCCGACGGCGGTGGTGGCGCGCACGGCGGTGCGCTGGAGGGCGTCGGCGAGCTCCTCGCCGTCCAGGCCGCCGTGGTGGCGCACGAGTGTGGCGTGGTCTCGGATGGGGACGCGGGGGGCGATCTCCTCGGCGAACGTCTCGCTCAGCCACCGCCCGGCGGCGACGCCGCGCAGTCCGGCGGACCGGGCGCTGGTTCCCAGGGCGGTGACGAGTGCGCGGAGCCGGCGGCGTCGCTCGGCCGCTCCCTCGCCCTCGGCGGCGTCGTCGTCCACGCTCGCCAGGTCCTCGGAGAGGATGCGTCCCACCAGGACGCCCACCTCACGCCGCTCGTTGTCGCGGTCCCCGTCCTGCGGGGAGTCCTCGGGGTGCTGGTCGTCGTCCACGGGCCCCTCCCTCGTGTCCTCCGTCGCGGGTACCCGCAGAGTACCCCCGCACACGCGCGATGCGCCCCCGGAGGGGACGCATCGGGTCATGGCGCGTTCGGTCGGCCTGTCGGGGAACGGCTCTCGGAACGGGACGGCGGGTGTCCGTCCCGTCCTGTCAGGCGCACTCCTTGCAGACGAGCTGACCGGCGCGCTGCTCGGCGAGCTGACTGCGGTGGTGCACCAGGAAGCAGCGCGAGCAGGTGAACTCGTCGGCCTGACGCGGGAGCACGCGGACCGCGAGCTCCTCGCCGGACAGGTCCGCTCCGGGCAGTTCGAGCCCTTCGTTGGCCTCGTCGGGGTCGACGTCGATCGTGCCGGTGCCCTTGTCCACGCGCCGCGCCTGCAGCTCCTGGAGGCTGTCCTCGTTGATGTCCTCGTCAGTCTTGCGCGGGCTGTCGTAGTCGGTGGCCATCTCTGCTAACTCCATCCCCCTCGTTTAGTGCCTCGTCGCGCGGGTGTAACGCTTGAGAGACCTCTGTTGTGCCCGGATCGGTCGATGAGTTTTCCCGACATCGGTGAACCGTGCCCCCTCCCGGGCCACCGCTCACAGGTCAGCGGTACTTTTCGGCACCGTGACCGGAGACGGCCACGCACCTGCGGCCGTACCCCGATCGGTTCCTCTGGTACTACCCGACGCCGGGTGTTCCGTAGACCTCGAAAACCCGTTTCCGCCCACTCCGGACAAGCGTGGAAGAAACCCCCGGCCATGGGCGAAAACAAAGACATGCCCACGTCAGGAGGTATTCCCTCCGTGTCCACGCCCGGGGAAGCATACCCACCCGGGGTCGACGCTCGTGACGCGGGTGGGCGTGTCTTCGGACACGTATAGATACCACGAAGCAGGCGGGAGTGCGATTCGGTGGGCCGCGGCCCGATTCATCGGCGCTCGGGGGCCTCGGGCGGGGCCAGCGGCAGACAGACGGTGATGACCAGCCCGCCGCCCGCGCGGGGCCACGCGGTCACCACGCCCTCGTGGGCGCGCACCACCGAGCGCACGATCGACAGGCCGAGCCCGGCGCTGCGGCCGGAACCGACCCGGTCGCCCGATCCGCGCCGGAACGGCTCGAAGAGGCCCTCGATCTCGTAGGCGGGGATGACCTTGCCGGAGTTCTCCACCTGGATCGCCGGAACGCCCTCGTACATGCCGCTGCGGACGGTGATCTCGCCGTCCTCGACGTTGTACTTGAGCGCGTTCTCCACCAGGTTGGCGACCAGCCGCTCCAGCAGGACCGGGTCGCCGACCACCGCACCGGGGCGCAGGTCCCGGCGCAGCCGGAGCCCGGACTCCTCGATGTCCCCCGAGAGCTGGCTCAGGACCGTCTCCGCGACCTCGCCGAGGTCGACCCGGGTCCGCGACTCCAGTTCGCGGTCGCTCTTGGCCAGGAAGAGCAGGCCGTCGATGAGGCGCTCGTGCCGGGCGTTGGTCTCCAGCAGGGTCTGGCCGACGCTCTTGAGGTCCGGGGAGACCTCGGGGGCGCTGAGCGCGACCTCCAACAGGGTGCGGTTGATGGCCAGGGGCGTGCGCAGCTCGTGCGAGGCGTTGGCGACGAAGCGGCGCTGGCCGTCGAAGGCCCGGTCCAGGCGCTCCAGCATGCCGTCGAAGGTGTCGGCGAGTTCGCGGATCTCGTCGTCGGGCCCGGACAGGGCGATGCGCTCGTGCAGGGAGCGCTCCGACAGGCGGCGGGCGATCCGGGTGATCTTCTGCAGCGGCGACAGGGCGCGTCCGGCCACCGCGTAGCCCAGGGCGACCGCCAGCAGTCCGACCAGGAACAGGGCGAGCAGGGAGAACCGGGTGACGTGGGTGAGCACCTCCTCGATGAGGTGGCGCTGCGCCAGCAGTTCCGCGGCGCCCTCCTCCGCCAGCAGGGCGTTGAGCAGGACCGCGACGATGAGGTAGTTGACCAGCACCAGCACGGACCCGGCCGCGAAGAACAGCATCCCGTAGATGAGCGTGAGCCGGGCCCGCAGGCTGAGGTTGTCGGTGAAGCGGTACACGCGCTCGGCCGCCGCGGAGCGCTCACCGCCCTCCCGGTCGGGCGAGGCGGTGTGCAGGCGGCGCCAGGTTCCGGTGTCGCCGGGGCGGGTGGGTTCGACCTGGTCCGACTCGGCGCGCTCGCCCGGTCTCACAGTCGGTATCCGGCGCCGGGGACGGTCTGGATGACCGGCGGGTCGCCGATCTTCTTGCGCAGGGTCATGACGGTGACCCGCACGACGTTGGTGAAGGGGTCGGCGTTCTCGTCCCAGGCCTTCTCCAGCAGCCCCTCGGCGCTGACCACGGTCCCCTGGGCGCGCATGAGCACCTGCAGGACGGCGAACTCCTTGGGAGTGAGGGCGATCTCGCGGCCGTCGCGGTGCACCCGGTGGTTGGCCGGGTCCAGCGTGATGCCGTGGCGCTCCAGCACGGGCGGCAGCGGCGGCGCCGACCGGCGGCCCAGGGCGTGCACGCGGGCGATGAGCTCGGCGAAGGCGAAGGGCTTGGCGAGGTAGTCGTCGGCGCCGATGGTCAGGCCGTCGACCTTGTCCTGGACGCCGCCGGAGGCGGTGAGCATCAGGATGCGGCCGGTGTAGCTCTCCTCGACCAGGGTGCGCGCGACGTCGTCACCGTGGGTTCCGGGCAGGTCGCGGTCGAGCACGATCACATCGTAGTCGTTGACCGCGGTGTGCTCCAGGGCCGTGTCGCCGTCGTAGACCACGTCCACCGCCATCGCCTCGCGGCGCAGTCCCAGGGCCACGGCGTCGGCCAGAACCCGTTCGTCTTCGACCACGAGTACGCGCACGTTGTCCTTCTCGAGCGTTGGTGCCTGGGAAAAAGGGGGGCCGCTGCCGGCGCATCCCCCAACACACCGGCAGCGGCGTTCTTGGTCCCGGCCGCGTCAACCGTTGTCTCACATTCGGGGTAAGGAGACGGTAAACCACCGTCTTCACTTCCCCGATCGGAGACCGGGCGTCGGCCGGGAGCTTCACAGCCCCTTCGTGCACGGGGAGCCGCCGCCGACGAATCCCCCAACCGTCGGCAGCGACGCATCCCCGCACATCTCAAAACTGACACATCCAGAATAAGAAACAAGTAAGCACAGGGCGCAACCGCTGAATGTGTGATGGGACACCCTCGACCCGCCCTTGGTACGGGCCCGGCCGTTCCGCCGTCCGCCCGGCGCCCGAACGCCCGTGACAGCGGCCTTTCCGGAGGGCGGAACCCGCGTCGGCTCGCCCGGGCGGTCACGGAAGGATCTCGTGCGGGGGCCGATGGTTTGGCATGAGTCACAGTGCGGTACAGGTAGGGGACGCACGCGTGGACTCCGGCCGACCGGTCGGGGACGCGACGGGCACGCGCACAGGGACGTGGCGGCCGCGGTCGCGCGCATGCGCTTCGTACACATACGGATGCACACCGGTACGGCGAGCCCGTACCGGTGCCTACCCCTGGAAGAGGTGTCATGGGCGAGTTCCTCGCGGAGATCAAGGTCCGCATCAACGAGACCTACCGTTCGCTCCAGTCGGCCCAGGCCGCCGGAGACGACCACCTCGCCGACACGCACGCCGCGGAACTGGAGGACCTGTACCGCCTCGCGGCTCGCAACGGCGTCGACACCCACTGCTGACATCCCACCGTCGGCACCGCCCGGATCCCGAGGGACCGGGACGGACGAGGGGCGGGGAACGGCTCACGCCGTTCCCCGCCCCTCCTGCTTCTCTTCGGGCCTCCGCCTCGCTTCGGCCCGTGCTCGGGGCGCCGGGGATCCGGTGTCCTTCGGCCGAGTTCGTGCCTTGCCCGCAAGCTCGGCGCGGCTGCGCCCACGGCCTGCGGAACACTGGCGCGCCCCCACCAACCCCCGAGTGGCTGAGGCGGGACCAAACGTGCACGTACAACCCCTGGGGGCGCGGGCGGGGCCTTCGACCGTCAGCCGTCGGTGTCGGCCCCCAGCGGCGCCAGGAGTTCCGCCAGTTCCTCGTAGAGCCCGGGGCGGGCGGCGATCACCAGGTCCTCGCTGGGCGGCCCGCCGCGCGGCCCGCCCACCCGGAGGCCGGCCTCGGTGGCGACCAGGCCGGGCGCCGACCAGTCCCAGGCGTGCAGGCCGCGCTCGTAGTAGGCGTTGTAGCGTCCCGTGGCCAGTCCGGTGAGGTCGACCGCCGCCGACCCGCCCCGGCGGATGTCACGGATGTGCGGGACGACCTCCAGCAGCACCCGCGCCTGCTGGACGCGCCGCTCGGGGAAGTAGCCGAAGCCCGTGGCGACCAGGGCCCGGTCCAGGGGTACGGCGTCGGGTGCGCGCAGCGGTTCCCCGTCGCGCCGGGCGCCGCCGCCCAGGACCGCCTCGAACATCTCCCCGCGCGAGGGGATGTGGACGGCCGCGGCGACCACGACCCCGTCCACCTCGGCGGCGATCGCCACGCCCCAGTCGGGGCTGCCGTAGAGGTAGTTGACGGTCCCGTCGATGGGGTCGACGACCCACCGCACCCGGCTGGTCCCGGACTCGTTCCCGCCCTCCTCACCCAGAACGGCGTCGTCGGGGCGCTCCGCCAGGAGCCGGGCCCGGATGAGCTCCTCGGTGGCGCGGTCCATCTTGGTGACGACGTCGGTCGGGCTCGACTTGGTCTCGAGCACGGTGATGCCCGCCTGCCCCTCGGCGGCGAGCGCCCCCGCCTCCGCGGCCACCGCCACGGCGAGGTCGCGCAGGGCCTCGGGGTCTGGTGCTGACTGGGTGCTGCTCACGTGTGGTCTCCCGGTCGTGACTGGTCTCCCGCCCGGCGCGGCCGGACGGTCGCGAAAGTCGGGCCGGGCCCGCGCGGCGGGGCCCGGCCCATGGGCTCACAGCAGTTCCGGCCTCGCCCACTCCTTGCCGTGGACGTGGTGGTCCAGGAACGCGAAGATCGTCTCGTACCAGATCCGCGCGTTCCCGGGACCGAGGATCCAGTGGTTCTCGTCGGGGAAGTAGAGGAACTTGGCGTCGACCTCGTGCAGGAGCAGTTCGCGCCACAGGCGCAGCCCCTCGGAGATCGGCACGCGGTAGTCCTTGTCGCCGTGGATGACGAGCATGGGCGTGCGGATGCGGTCGGCGCTCAGGTGCGGCGAGTTGAGCTCGTACCGCTCGGGCCGGGCCAGCGGCGTGCCGAACTCGCGCTCCCACACCGGCGGGTAGTCGGTGACGGCGCTGAACCCGTGCAGGGCCCAGAGGGAGGCGTGGGAGACGATCGCCTTGAAGCGGTCGGTGTGCCCGGCGATCCAGTTGGCCATGTAGCCGCCGAAGGAGCCGCCCATCATGGCGGTGCGCTCGGCGTCGATGTCGTCGCGGGCCTCGGCCGCGTCGGTGATCGCCATGACGTCGGCGTGCGTGCGCGGCCCCCACTGTCCCCAGGCCCGGCGGAGCATGTCCTGGCCGTAGCCGGTGGACAGGGCCGGGTCGGGCAGCAGGACGGCGTAGCCCCGCGCCGCCAGCAGCCACGGGTTCCAGCGCCAGGACCAGCCGTTGAAGCTCATGTAGGGGCCGCCGTGCACCCAGAGCATGAGCGGGGCGGGCGAGTCGGCCGAGGCCTCCTCGGGCAGGACCAGCCAGGAGCGGATGCGGGTGCCGTCGTCGGCGGTGGCCTCGATCTCGGTGAGCGTGCCCGGCATGGTCGGCTCGGAGCCGGGGGTGCGCAGGCGGACGGGCTCGCCGTCGGTGGTGGCGGCGTCCAGCCGCACCGGGGCCGGCGGAGCGTCCCAGGCGTCGCGCAGGGCGAAGACGTGGCGCCCGTCCGGCGAGGGGTTGAGCGCGCTGTAGGCGCCGTGGTCGCCCGTGATCCGGGTGAGCGACCCGTCTGAGAGGTCGATCCGGAAGACGGGGCGGCGCCCGTTCTGGTCGGCCACCATGAACACGGCGGAGGAGTCGGCCGCGAAGGCGTAGTCGCGCGGCCAGAGCTCGTGCCCGTCGAGCAGGTCGCGGCCCTGCCCGGTGGCCAGGTCGACCAGCCAGAGCGTCTGGTCGCGGGGCTCGCCGTCGTAGTCGCCCTGGAAGACGCGCTGGAGCAGGACCGAGCGGCCGTCCGGGGAGACCAGGGCCCCGCCGAAGTCGTGCTCGGGGTCGCTGACCAGGGTCGTGCGGTCGCCGGTGGCGGTGTCGATGGCGACGACGTCGTGGCGGGTCGAGCCGCCGCCGGTGGGCACCGACCACTCGGTGAGGAGGGTGGTGCCGTCGGGGGTGAGGGCGGGTTCCGCGTCGAGCAGTGCCAGGCCGGCGCCGGGGGTCAGGTCGCGGGGCTCGCCCAGGCGGGCGTCGTCGTCGGCCGGCGGGGCGGCGACGAAGTGGCGGGGGTGGTCGGGGCCGATGTCGCTGTCCCAGGAGCGGACCGGGAGCGCCTCGTGCAGGATGGCGGTGACCCCGGCCTCCTCGCGGGCCTTGCGGGCCTCGGTGTCGGAGTCGGCGTCCTCGCTGTCGGGCAGGACGTCGGAGGTGAAGGCGACCAGACCGGAGTCGCGTGCCACCGCGAAGGCCCCGATGCCGCCGGGCCGGGAGGCGACCTGGCGGGCCTCGCCGCCCTCGGCGGGCAGCAGCCACAGGGCGGGCTTGGGCTTGTCCTCGGGCTTGGCCTCGGGGTCCTGGCGGCCGGTCGTGAACAGGACCGATCCGTCGGGGAGGAAGCCGGCGGCGAACTCGCCCTTGGTGGAGCGGGTCAGGCGCCGCGGCGCGCGCCCGCCCTCGGACTCCGGTCGGACGTCGATCTCCCACAGGGCGCTGCGGAAGGACGTGGCGTCGGGGGCGAGGCCGCTGACGGGAGCCACCAGACGGGTTCCGTCGGGTGAGAGGCGCAGCCCGTTGACGCGGCGCAGTTTGAGGTATTCCGGTAGTTCATACCAGGAACGAACCAAGACGAGTCTCCTGAACCGTCGACGTGTGTTCTGGGGCGACTCTATAGGTCTCCCCCACAGTCCTTCCCCCCTGGTTGCGGCCGGGCCCGGCCACCGGGCGGTCGGCGGTGTCAGCGGTGTTGACCACGGCGCCGGACATCACCGGGAGCGCCGCGGCCCGGCCCGGCGGCCGGGCCGCGGGGCTCAGCGGTCGCAGGTGCACTCCGCGCAGCGGGGCAGCTCGCCCAGGCGGCGGCGTTCGGACCGCCCGGTGTACTCGCGGACCAGGTCGCTCACCATGGACACGAACGCGGGGTGGGTCCCCGGGCTGAGGGCCCGCTGGTAACCCAGTCCGAGCTTCTCCGCGGTCTCGCGCGCCTCCACGTCGAGGTCGAACTTGACCTCCATGTGGTCGGAGACGAAACCGTGGGGCACGACCACGACGGCGGGCACGCCCTCGGCGGCCAGCTCCTCGATGCGGTCGTTGACGTCCGGTTCCAGCCAGGGCTGGCTCGGCGGGCCGCTGCGGCTCTGGTAGACGAGCTCGTAGGGGTGGTCGCGGTCGAGCCGGTCCACCACCAGGCGGGCCACCTCGGCCAGCTGGCCGCCGTAGGCGCCCTGGGCGCCGAACCCCTGCTCGGGGCCGCCGCTGGCCTCGGCCATCGCCGTGGGGATGGAGTGGGCGGAGAAGAGCAGGCGTACACCCTCGCGCTGGTCGGCGGGCAGCGCGTCGAGGGCGGCGCGGGTGTGCTCGACGAGGGGTTCGACGAACCCCGGGTGGTCGTAGAAGGGACGGACCAGGTCGACCTCGGGGGCGTCCTCGCCCAGGGCCGCGCGGGCCCGGGCGATGTCCTCCACGTAGGCGGTCCGGCTGGACCAGTTGCAGTACGCGGAGGTGGGCACCGCGAGGACGCGGCGGACACCGTCCTCCCGCATGCGCGCGAGCGTGTCGGTGAGCATGGGCGCCCAGAACCGGTTGCCCCAGTACACGGGCAGGTCGATCCCGTTCTCGGCGAAGTCGGCGGTGATCGCGGCGATCAGGTCCCTGCACTGCTGGTTGATCGGGCTCACTCCGCCGAAGCGGAAGTAGTGCTCGCCGACCTCAGCGAGTCGCTCACGGGGGATGTTGCGCCCGCGGGTGACGTTCTCCAGGAACGGGATGACCTCGTCCTCACCCTCCGGGCCGCCGAAGGAGATCAGCAAAAACGCGTCGTAAGGCCTCATGGACCTTATGAAACCAGCTCCGCGGGCCCCGCCCGCGCCGCCCCCGGCCCGGTGCGCCGTGTTCTCCGCCTCTTCCTCGGCCGCGGCCCCGGCGAGAGGTTTCCCGCCGCCTCTGGCCCTGGAAGTGACTCGTGGGTAATGTCGCGTGGCATGACAGATGTGTTGTGGAACACGTGGGCCGACACCCACCAGGCCCGCCCCCGGCGGACGGCGGCACCGGGCAGTACCGGCGAGGTCGTCGCGGCGGTCGCCTCCGCCGCCGCCGACGACCTGCGGGTCCGCATGGTCGGCTCCGGACACTCGTTCACCGACGTGGCCGTCACCGACGGCCTGCTGCTCTCCCCCACCTCCCTGACCGGGCTGCGCGCGGTGGACGCCGACGCCGGAACGGCCACCGTCGAGGCCGGGCTCCCCCTGTGCGACTTCAACGACGCCCTGGACGAACACGGCCTGGCACTGGCCAACATGGGCGACATCGCCGTCCAGACCATGGCCGGCGCGGTCCAGACGGGCACCCACGGCACGGGCCGCGACGCGGGCGGTCTGGCCTCCCAGGTGGTCGGACTCGAACTGGTGCTGGCCGACGGTTCGGTCGTGGAGTGCTCGGACGAGCGCGAACCGGACCTGTTCCACTCCGCGCGGGTGGGACTGGGCGCGTTCGGGGTGGTCACCGCGCTGACCATGGCGGTGCGGCCCGCGTTCCTGCTGCACGCCCGGGAGGAGCCCATGCTCCTGGAGGAGGTCCTGGAGCGCCTGCCCGAGCTGCGCGCCGACAACGACCACTTCGAGTTCTTCTGGTTCCCACACACCGGTAGCACCAACACCAAGCGCAACAACGTCAGCAAGGGCCCCGCCCGGCCGCTGTCCCCGTGGCGGGCGTGGCTGGACGACGACTTCCTGTCCAACACCGTCTTCGACCGGGTCAACCGGCTGTGCCGCCGCTTCCCGCGGACGGTGCCCGCGGTGAACCAGGTCAGCGCCCGGGCGCTGTCGGCGCGCGAGTACACCGACGTGTCCCACCGGGTGTTCGCCTCGGTGCGCGACGTCCGGTTCGTGGAGATGGAGTACGCGATCCCCGCCGAGCACGTCGCGGACGTCCTGCGCGAGGCCCGGTCGATCGTCGACCGGCGCGGCCACCGGGTGAGCTTCCCGGTGGAGGTGCGCTTCGCCCCGGCCGACGACGTGTGGCTGTCCACCGCCTACGGGCGGGACACGGCCTACGTGGCGGTGCACATGTACCAGGGGACGCCCTATGACGCCTACTTCGCCGACCTGGAGGCGGTGTTCACCTCCGTGGGCGGGCGCCCGCACTGGGGGAAGATGCACACCCGCGACCGCGACTACCTGGAGGGCGTGTACCCGCGGCTGGGCGACGCCCTGGCCGTGCGCGAGCGCGTGGACCCGGACCGCCGTTTCGGCAACGCCTACCTCGACCGGGTGTTCGGCTGAGGGCCCGGTCGGATCGGCGCCAGCCGGTGGAGCGCGCCGGTCGGGCCGACCTCACTCGGTGACGGGCGCGTCCTCCGGGTCCACGGCGGACTCCTGCTCGTCCTCCGCCCCGGGGACGGTGGTCTGGTCCCCGCCCTCGTCTCCGCCGTCCTCGGGCGGGCCGGTGGCGCCCGGGTCCGGCTGCTGCCCCGGGTCGGCCCCCTCCTCCTCGCCGTCCTGTCCGGTGGTGTCGTCGGCGGGATCCTCGCCGGTCGTCGCGGTGTCGTCGGGGGCCTCGGTCTCCGGCGGGGGCGCGGGCTGGTCGCCGGTGGTGTCGGTGTCCTGCTCGGAGGTCCGCCCGGTGTCGGTGGAACCGGTGTCGTCCTTCTCCTGGGTGACCTGTGTGCCGCCGAGGAGGGAGGGGGAGGTCTGTTCGTCGACGCCGTTCGTCCACGCGGTGAGGGAGCGGCCGGTGAACAGCTCGAAGGCCAGCACCACCAGCATGACCAGGACGAAGACGACACCGGCCGGGACGAGGACGGTGCGCCAGTTCAGGCGCGCCCGGGTCGGAGTACCGGTGCCCGTGCGCTCGGCGCTCCCGGCTCCGTCCGGTCCATCGGGTCCATCGGGTCCATCGGGTCCATCGGGTCCGTCCGCGACCGTGGGCAGGACCATGGTGCGGGTGGCGTCCGCGGGGAGCGCCGCGCCGCGCGCGGCGGGGGAACCGCCCGCCGGGGCGGCGTCACCGGCCCTGACCCTCCCGGCCAACTGCCTGGCCTGCTCGCCGCCGCGGTCGAACCAGTGCTGGATCAGGGGGCTGGCGACGGTGCTGAGGATGGCGATGACGGCCGCACCGATGACCGTGCCGTAGACGTTGAGGTAGGAGGCGGCCGTGGCCGCGGTCAGCGTGGCGGCTCCGGCTCCCGCGACCTGCGACAGGCTCAGGTCGATGCGCTTGCCGGCCTTCCCTCCGCCTTCCTTCGGCTCGTGGTCCCGATCCCCGTGGTCCCCGTCGTGTCCGGTTCGACCCATCCGATCGTCCTCCCTTTGTTTCGCCCGCGCGAGAGCGCGGTGGGGGTGTGGGTGAGCGGGCGCGTGGCGGGACGAACAGCCCGCGTGACCCAATGGCCACATAACGCCCATAGACGGATAACTCAGACTAAGTGCCCCCGGGTTCCAGTCACGACCGGTCACCACAAGCATCACTTTCGGGACGCCATCGGCGTGTCGACTTGCGATTGCGGCACGCCATCCTGTAAGCGGGGCAGTCCGAGATCGGAGTTTTTCCCGGGCCTGGGGCGATTCGGGGGCCGGGCGATACCATCACCGCGGAGCCTTCACACGGGAACGACGACATTCCCGACGACCGCTCCCCGTCACCGACGGATCCGCGTGTCAAGATTGGCACCGGAAGCGACCGTGAGCGCTCCGGACATCCGGGGCGGCTCCCACCGTGGCGAACGCCGCGGACGGGGAGGCGGGCACACAGTTCGGACATGCCGGGCGCGGTACTGGCCGAACCGTTGTCGGCCGACCAGACTTGGAGAACGCGGGGGCCCGGTCGTGCGACCGGTCCTCGACGGGACGCGAAAGGGAGGGCGATGCACGAGCTTCGCCTCGTGGCCGTGAGCGAGGACGGCACCTACCTGGTGCTCGCCAGCACCGGCCGTGGAACCCGTTTCATGCTGCCCGTCGACGACCGCCTCCGCGCCGCAGTACGCGGCCAGTTCTCCCGGCTCGGCCAGTACGAGATCGAAGTGGAGAATCCGTTGCGCCCCAAGGAAATCCAGGCCCGCATCCGCTCCGGCGAGACCGCGGAGGCCATCTCCGAGATCTCCGGCATACCGATCGAACGGGTCCGCTGGTTCGAGGGGCCCGTCCTGCAGGAGCGCGAGTACATCGCGCAGCAGGCCCAGCGGGCGACCGTGCGCTCGCACGGCGACGCCGCGCCCGGCCCCTCCCTGGGGGAACTCGTCACCAAGCGGATCGGTGCCCACCAGCTGGAGACCGGGGACGCCGAGTGGGACTCGTGGAAGCGCGAGGACCGCACCTGGCAGCTCAAGCTCGTCTACCTGCACGGTGGGACCGAGCGCGTCGCGCACTGGCTGTACGAGCCCAGACACAACAGCGTCTCCCCCGCCGACGAGGAGGCCGCCCGGTTCTCCTCCGCCGATCCACTGGACCCGGTCCCCGCGCCCGGCGCCAACGTCACACCGTTCATGCCGCGCCGGGGCGAGGTCGCCGAGCCGCCGCGCGCGGACCCCGCGCCCCCGGCCGACCGCCGCGTCGACACCGGCCCGGCCCGCCCCTTCGCCCGGGACGCCTCGCTGGACGATCCGCTCCGGAGGGCCGCCGACCCCGGTGCCGAGCGGGAGCGCGAGACCGAGCACGCCCGCCACGGCGCCGACCAGTCCCGCGACGCCGACCGCCCCCGGCGCAGGCCGCTGGACCCGGTGCACGAGCCGGCCCCGGGGCTGCGCCCCGCCCCCGCCGAGCACCGGCCGGCCGACAGGTACGAGCGCCGCGGCGCGCCCGCCGCGGACTCCGACCGGCCCGCACCCGCCGACCAGCGGCGTGACGACCCCGCCTCGGACCCAGGTCACGCGGCCCCGGCCGCCCACGCCGAGCCGGCGGTCCAGCAGCGGCCGCGCCGCCGCGCCGCGCCGGACTGGCCCCAGGACAGCCCGCCCGCCCGCCAGGAGGAGTCCGCGCCGCCCGCGGCCGAGACGCCCGCCCCGGCACGCCCGGCACGCCGCCGCCGGGCCACCATCGACCTGAACGACGCCGGTGCCGCGCCCCGGCGCGCGGCTCCCGAGCCGCCGCCGGTCGCCGCCCCGGCCGCCGGAGCCGCCGAACCGGCCCCGGCCAAGCGCAAGGGGCGCGGACGACGCGCCTCGGTCCCCTCCTGGGACGAGATCATGTTCGGTTCCAAGAAGGGCGAGTAGGAGCGGGCCCACCACCGACGACGAGGGGTGACCGCGGCACGGCCGCCGGTCACCCCTTCGCCGTGTCCGCGGTCCCGTCGGACCCGGCCCGCGGCCGCACCAGGAACGGGCGCACGATCTCCGGGGTGACGCCGGCGGCGAAGGCCACCGAACGGCGCTGGGAGGCGTCCATGGCGGTGTAGCCGCCGTCGCCCGCGCCCACGGTCACCTGGAGGTCGGCCAGACCGGCACGCCGTTGCGGGAGGGTCTGCGTCCAGGTCCACCCGATCACGGCCGAGCGCTCGACGGTCGCCTGACGGCGGCGCAGCGACCCCGAGCGCACACTCACCATGGTCCCGTCGTAGCCGTGGCCCAGGGAGCGGTACCGGTCGAGCCCCAGCACCACGCCCAGCGCGGCGAGCACGCCCGCGGTCGCCGACAGCCACGGCCATCCCGCGGCCAGTCCGACACCGGCCAGGACCGCGAACGGGCCCACCGCGCGGAACCAGCGCCGGTACAGCGCCGCGCGCGGATGCGGGAGGAGCGTTCCCCGGAACGGCGTCAGTGCCCGGGCCAGGACCGCGTCGACCTCGGGCCGGGGTCCGATCGGCAACAGGACGGCCCGGTTGGCGGTGTCGCCGAGACCGGTGACGATGGCCCGCAGCCGCACCGCCCGGCGGGTGCGCTCCAGCGGGTTGTCCAGGAGTTCGTGGCCGCGGATCCTGCGCTTCTCCAGCGTCACGCTGCGGCGGGTGAACAGGCCCCGCTCGGCGACCAGCGACCCGTCGCGCTCACGCAGGGAGAACCCCCAGTGGGTGAACGCGTAGGAGATCACCGCGAACACCGGCATCAGCAGCACCAGCACGCCCGCGGCCGTCGCAGTCAGCGCGGTCAGCAGACCGCGGTCGGTGGTGGTGACCCAGTCCAGCACGACGTCGGCGGCCCGGTCGCCCGCCGACTGCTGGACCACGCCGAACAGGGTCGCCAGCAGGGCGAACGGGGTGACCAGGTAGGCGAGGCTCAGTGCGCCGTACAGGTACCAGGACCGCCGCATCGAGAAGTGCGTCACCGTGCCGTCGGCCGCGGCACCGGACTCCGCCGCGGCGGGGTCCGGGGCTTCGTCCCCCTCCGGACGCGGCACGGTCGCGGGGGCGGACGCGGCCGCGCCCTCGGTGAGCACCGCCCGGCGGTGCAACAGGACCCGGCGCAGCCGCTCGGCCTCGGCGGCGTCCACGGCGTCGAGCTTGCCGTCCTCGCTGGCGCCCGCGCCGGCGGCGGCCTCGATGCGCACCACCGCCACTCCGAGCAGGCGGTGCAGCAGGCTGCTGGTGACGTCCACGCCCCGCACCCGCTCCAGGGGGATGGTGCGGCGCGAGCGCCGGACGAGCCCGCTCCGGATCTCCAGGCGCTCCTCGCCGACCTCGTAGGAGACGGTCCGCCAGGTCACCAGGCCGCCGACCAGGAGAGCGACCACGGCGGCGGCGCTGGCCCCGATCACCCACGGGTTGAATCCGCCGACGACCAGGCCGACGGCGATCGGGACGAGCAGGCTCCGGAGCTGGTTGATCGGGCCGACGACCATGCTGCGCGGGCTCAGTCTGCGGGCGGGTTCGGCCGTGGCGAACCCGGAGTCTCCCTCGCCCCACCAGTCACGCGCCGGAGCCGCGTCGGACACGCGGTCGGGATCCTCCGCACGGTCGGACGCTCCCGTCTCACCCGGCACATCCGCGCGGCCCGCCCCCTGGGCGCTACTGGAGTCCTCCGCAGCACCATGCGGGTCCCTCTCACCAGGCCCCTCCACACCATCAGACGCCTCCGCGGCGCCGGGCGTGCCAGCGCGGCCGGGTGCCCCCGCGGTGCCGGACGGGTCCGCAGAGCCGGACGTATCCGTGTGATCGGACTCCTGTGCGCGGCCCGACCCCTGTGCGCGATCGGGATCCCCCGCACCGCCGGACGCTCCTGCCTCATCCGGCACATCCGCGCGACCGAACGCCCCCGCGCGGCCAGGCCCCAGGACCCGGCCGGGGGTCTCCGCACCGCCACGCGGATCCGCCTCACCGGGCCCCTCGGCGCCCCCGGACGCCTCCGTTCGGGCGTGCGGCGCCGTGGTACCGAACGCGTCCCCCGTGTCGGGCGTCCCCGCGCGGCCCGCTCCGCTTCCGGAGCCCTGCCCGGCGCCCTCGTCGGGCACGCGTTCCCGCGCGGGGGCCTCGTCGGCTTCGCGACGGGCGCCCCGACTCGGAGTGCTGCCGGGCGCGACCCACCCGCCGGTCCCCTGGTCCCGTGCCGACCGGGACCCTGCGCCGTCGTCACGCATCAGGTGGCGTCCCCCTGCAGCGCTCCGGCGCGCACGGCCAGCCGCTCGCTCAACGCGCGCGCCTCCTCCTCGTCCAGGCCCTCGATGCTGGAGGACCCGGCGAAGGAGGCGGTCTGCACCTTGAGCGTCGCGACGCCGAAGAGCCGCTCCAGCCACCCCTGGGTGTGGTCGACGGTCTGCAGCCGGTTCATCGGGACGAGCTGCCAGGTCCGGCTGACCCAGCCCTCCCGGGTGTAGATCACGTCGTCGGACACCTCCCAGCGGTGCACGCGGTACCGCCATGACGGCACGATCGCGATCTGCAGCAGCGCGTACACGCCGTAGACCAGCGGCGCCTTCCAGGCGTGCTCGCGCACCCAGTCCGGCACCCAGCCCCACCCCAGGGACGAAACGGCCCAGGCGGCGGCGGAGAGCAGGACGAGGTTGAACAACGAGCCCATGAGCATCCGCAGCGTCCAGACACCCACCGCCTTCGGGCTCACGCGGCGCAGCGGAGGACGCAGCTCGGCCACGTCCGCGCCCTCCGCTCCGGGGTCGGGAGCGGGCTCGCCGGGAGGGGGAATCGGGTCGTGGGGCGGCGTGTTCATCACGTGGACGATTCTAGGGCCCGGTGCCCATGCAACCCGTGTTCCCGGACACACGCGTGCCCGGAACCCGCGGCGCACACGCCTGTGTCAGCGATTTGTCAGACCCTCTCGGCACTATGGGACAGACACGGAAAATGGAGGATTGATGACTGACGCCATCCGCGCGGAAGGCCTGGTCAAGCAGTTCAAGGGCAAGCGGGCCCTGGACGGCGTCGACCTGACGGCCACGACGGGGGCCGTGCTGGGCGTACTCGGTCCCAACGGCTCCGGCAAGACGACCACCGTGCGCATCCTGTCCACGCTCCTGCAGCCCGACGAGGGCCGCGCCGAGGTCGGCGGGTTCGACGTGGTCCGGCAGCCGCACGAGGTCCGTCGCCTGATCGGTCTGACCGGCCAGTACGCCGCGGTCGACGCCGAGCTGAGCGGTACCGAGAACCTCGTGCTCATCGCCCGTCTGCTCGGATTCGACCGCTCCCAGGCGCGTGCGCGCTCCACGGAGCTGCTGGAGCGCTTCGAGCTCTCCGACGCCGCCGGGCGCCCGGCCAAGACCTACTCCGGCGGTATGCGGCGCCGACTGGACCTGGCCGCCAGCCTGGTCGGCCGACCCGCCCTGCTCTACCTGGACGAGCCCACCACCGGCCTGGACCCGCACAGCCGCAACGGCCTGTGGGACGTGGTGCGCGGCCTGGTGGACGACGGCGTGACCGTCCTGCTCACCACCCAGTACCTGGAGGAGGCCGACCAGCTGGCCGACGACATCATGGTGCTCGACCACGGCCGGGTGATCAGCCAGGGCACCCCCGAGCAGTTGAAGAACCACGCGGGCAACCAGGTGCTGGAGCTGCAGACCGTCGAGCCCGAACAGCTGTCCCTGGCCACGAAGATCATCGAGGCCGTCACCAGCAGCCCGGTGACCTCCGACACCGTGCGCGCCCGCGTCCCGGTGACCGACGCCGCCGTGCTGCCCGAGGTCGTACGCCGCCTCGACGAGCAGGGCGTGGCCGTCGCCGAGCTGTCACTGCGCAAGCCGAGCCTGGACGAGGTCTTCCTGGCCCTGACCGGCCACACCGCCGACGAAGAGACCGCGGGAGCCACCGCGAACGAAGGGAACAGAGCATGAGCGCGGTGACGAGCCCGTCGCGGTCCGACCTGCCCGCGGGGGCGCCGGCCGCGCCCGGCAGCATCACACCGATCAGCACCGTGCAGAACGGCCTCCAGCTGGCCTGGCGCAGTGTCCTGAAGATCAAGGCCAACCCCGAGGAGGTCCTCGGGCTCACGTTCATGCCCATCATGTTCGTGACACTCTTCGTCTTCGTCTTCGGACAGGCGATGATGGGCGACTGGCAGACCTACCGCGACTTCCTGATGCCCGGCATCATCGCGCAGTCGGTCGTGTTCGCGACGCTGGGCACCGGTTTCGCCCTGTGCCAGGACGTGGAGAAGGGCATCTTCGACCGGTTCCGGTCACTGCCCATCGCGCGGTCGGCGCCGCTGATCGGGGCCATCCTGGGCGACCTGGTCCGGTACTCGATCACCGTGGTGATGGTGCTGGTGGTCGGCCTGGCCATCGGGTTCCGCCCCGAGGGCGGAGTGCTCGGGGTGCTGGGCGCCGCCGCGGTCGTGCTGCTGTTCGCCTTCGCGCTGTGCTGGATGTCGGCGTTCGTCGGCATGATGGTGCGCACGCCGATGGCCGTGCAGAGCTTCGGGATGATCCTGATGTTCCCGCTGACCTTCGGCAGCTCGGCGTTCGTGGACCCGCAGACGATGCCCAGCTGGATGCGGGTCGTGGCGGAGAACAACCCCGTCACCCACCTGGTGGACGCCATGCGCGGCCTGATGCTGGGCGGCGACGTCGCGGGGCCGGTGGCCTGGACCCTGCTGTGGTCGGCCATCTTCGTCGGGGTGTTCTTCCCGCTGGCGGTCTGGGCCTACCGGCGCCGCACCTGAGCGCGGAGTGAGCACGGGGGCGTAGGACGTCCGGGGACGGCGTCGCACCGGTCGGTGCGGCGCCGTCCCGCTGTCCGTCTGACTCGCCGCCGCCCCGGACACCCCCGCTGCCGGGGCGCGCCTGGCTCACGGCCATCCGACGCCATCCGGGTGCCAGGGGCAGGCGGCGTCCACGCCCGCTCGCTTCTCGCCCGCTCGGCGCCGACCGCGCACCGGAGCACACGGACCTCACTCCCGACCCGGGCCGCCCTCGGGCACCGTGTCCGGCAGCAGACGCGCCAGCCACGCGCCCACCTGCGCCCGCACGGCCTTGGCGTCCGACCGCTCCGCCCGGTCCAGCAGACGCTCGTACTCCGCGTCCCCCAGCGCCCGCCGGCACTGTTCCCGGGCCCGGACGACCCTCGGCGTGGCCGTGTCGGGCACGCCGCGCAGGACCGCGGCGGAGCCCAGCAGCTCGACCGCCCTCCTCGGCTCGTCGGCGGCCAGCATCACGGCGAACGCGTCCAGGACCTCGGCGCCCACCGGCCCCACCCCGTGCGCGCTCCCCCACCAGGCCGCGGCCGTGTCCTGCCAGGCGCGGTCCGCGTCCCCGGCCGTCCAGGCGATCATCGCCGACATGCTCCGCACGACCGGTTCGAGGTACAGCGGAGCGAAGCCGCCCAGAGCCGCGACCAGCGGCTCGGTCGCGTCCAGCACGGCGCGGGCGCGTTCGGGTTCGCCGCTGGCGCACCGCCAGTTCGCCTCGACCATGCGCAGCATGATCACGTGCTCGTCCTGGACGGCGATGTCGACGCCGACGAGGGCGTCCAGATCCGCGCGAGCGCCGTCGAGGTCCCCGGTCTCGGTGCGGATCTGGGCGCGGCGCAGCAGGAAGGCCGCCACGTTGCCCGTCAGCCCGGCGCGTCGGGCCTGGTCCATGCCCTCGTCCAGGAGTTCGAGGCAGCGTTCCAGGTCCTGGTAGCGCACGGCCTCCACCATCTGCAGGACCGCCTGGCACTGCCCCCACAGGTCGGCGCAGGCGCGGTACCCCTCCAGCGCGGCCGTGGTCGATGCCATGGCCCGGTCCGCCCTGCCGTACAGCGAGTCGATCAGGGCCAGCAGGAGCCGCACGGTGGCCCCCATCCACGGATCCGGCTGGTCGACCGCGCGCTCCAGGCGCTCCACGGCCTCGATCGCGCCGTCGTCGAACACCGCCTGGTACACGAGCCCGTAGACGAGCATGGGGTGGTGCTCGGGCCGTTCCCCCGCCTCCTCCAGGGTCCGCAGCGCCCGCCGTACGTGCACCGCCGCCGCGTCTTGGGACGTGCCCGTGTCCGCCGCCAGGTTGAACTGGGCGCAGGCGAAGGCGATCGCGCGGCCCTCGGGGGCCCGCTCGCCGATCAGCGCCAGGACCGGCCGGGACCAGCGGGACAGCTGCCGCCAGGAACCGTCCAGCGTCCAGTACCACTGCCCGTACTCGACCAGGTCCAGGGCGAGGTCGCCGTCCCTGCGCTCGGCCGCCCACCGCACGGCCGGGCCGAAGTTGTCGGCCTCCGCACCCAGCCGTGCGAGCGTCTCGATCTGGCGGGGTCCGCGCAACAGGGGGTCGGAGTCGCGCCACAGGTCGCGCACGTAGCGGGCGTGGGCGTCGCGGACGCGCTCCTCCTCGCCGCTGCGAACGAGGTGTTCGAGCGCGTAGGCGCGCACGGTCTCCAGCTGGCGGTACCGGGGAGGGGCGTCGTCGCGGGTGGCGGTGTCCGCGATGACCAGGGACTTGTCCACGAGCGCGAACAGCACCGTCCACGCGTCCTGTCCGTCGACGGTGCCCGCCGCCCCGGTGTCGGCGCACACCCGCTCCACCGCGTCCAGGGTCGCCCCGCCGGAGAAGATCGACAGGCGGCGCAGCAGACGGCGCTCGGCCTCGTCGAGCAGATCCCAGCTCCAGTCGACGACGGCGCGCAGGGTCCGGTGCCGCGGCAGCGCGGAGCGGCTGCCCCCGGTGAGCAGCCGGAAGCGGTCCGACAGGCGCGTGGCGAGCTGGGCGGGCGCCATCGTGCGCATCCGGGCCGCGGCCAGTTCGAGGGCGAGCGGCATGCCGTCGAGTTCGCGGGTGATGCGCACGACGTGGGCGACGTTGCCTGCGGTGACCGCGAACCCCGGGCTGACCGCCTGCGCGCGCTCGGTGAACAGCACCACGGCGGGGCTGGCGACGGCCTGGTCGACGTCGGCCTCCTCGGGCGGCAGGGCCAGCGAGGGCACGGTCAGCAGGCGCTCGCCGGGCACCCCGAGGGGTTCGCGGGAGGTGGCCAGGATCCGCAGGCCCGGGCACTGCGCCAGGAGGGGTTCGACCGCCCGGGCGACCTCCTCGACCAGGTGTTCGCAGTTGTCCAGCACGATCAGGGCGGCGCGGTCGCCGAGGAAGGCCGCGACGCGTTCGGCCGGTGGCGCCGGCGTGGTGCTCGCACGGGCGCGCATGACGGCGTGCTCGCGCAGGTCCAGGGCGAGGGCGATGGCGTCCAGGACGTCGGCGCCGGAGGTGACGGGCGCCAGGCCCACGAACCAGCCGCCGCGCGAGAGGAGTTCGGGCGACCGGGCGGCCAGGGTGGCGGCGGTCTCGATGGCCAGCCGGGTCTTGCCCGCCCCTCCGGGCCCGGTCAGGGTGACCAGGCGCGCCTGGCCGAGCAGCCCCACGGCCGAGTCGACCTCGGTCTCACGCGGCACGAAGCTGGTGAGGGTCGAGGGCAGGTGCAGCTGCGGCGGATCGGCCCGGGGCCCCTCGGCGTGCGCGCCGCCGGACACGGGGGCGTACGGCGCCGACTCGGCGGGCTCGGCGGAATCAGGGGACGCGGAGGACCCGGTGCGCTCGGCGATGACGGGCTCGGCGGCCGACAGCTCACCCCGCAGCAGCCGCAGGTGCACGTCCTGGAGGCGGGCGGAGGGGTCCAGGCCCAGTTCGTCGGCCAGCCGGGCGCGGAAGGAGTCGTAGGCGGCCAGCGCGTCGGCGGTGCGACCGGTCCCGGCCAGGGCGCGCATCAGCAGCTCGACGGGGCGCTCGCGGCGCGGTTCGGCACTGGTCAGCGCCTCGGCCTCGGGCAGGGCCTCGGCGTGGCGGCCCAGCGCCACCAGGGCCGCCAGGTACTCCTCGCGCACCATGCGGTGGGTCTCGTTCAGCCGCAGCGCGGTGTCCTCGGCGACGCCCCGCGCGGTCAGGTCGGGCAGGGCGGGCCCGCGCCACAGCGCCAGGGCCCCGCCCAGGCAGGTGATCGCCTCCGAGGGACGGCCCGCGGTGAGCTGCGCGCGACCGCGCCGGGTCAGCGTCTCGAACCGCGCCAGGTCCACCTGTCCGGGATCGACGTCCAGCCGGTAACCGGACGCGTCGCCGTGGATCTCGGCCTCCTCGCCCAGGACCCTGCGCAGGCGCGACACCAGGGCCTGGAGGGCGTTGCCGGTGGCGGCCGGGGCGGCCCCGCCCCAGATGGCGTCCACGAGGGTGTCGGTGGCCACGCGCTGCCCCGGGCGCAGGAGGAGCAGCGCCAGAAGGGTACGCAGACGGGCGCCGCCGATGGTTACCGGACGGCCGGAACCGTCGTGGACGTGGAGGGGACCGAGAATGGAGAACCGCACCGCCCCATGATGACCGATTCCGGGGACCGACACCCGCGTGGCGCACGGCGCCCGGGTCGCGATCACGGCCCCGGCCGCGGTGGCCGGTGCCGGAGGGGGCGTGCGGTCCCGCCGGAGGGGCGGCGCCCGTCGATCCGGCGTGTCGGGGAGCACGTGGGCTGTGGACACAGCCGCAGTGCGCGCCCGACCACAGTAGGGTTCGCTCAGGAACGTGCGCCGGTGCCCGTCGAGGCGTGGCCGCGCGCTTCCCCATACGCGGCACGGGGCTGACCCGGGTCCGCGGCAGGTGCACAGCGAGTTTGGCCATGACGGCCCGAAAGCCCAGCAGGAGTCCCATTGTTCCCGGCCCTCCCTCCGACCCGGACCACCCAGGCGCGGCGCACGCCGCGTGCCCTCCCCGGCACGCGCGTGGGCGCACTGGCGGCGGGGGCCGCCGTCGCGCTGACCGCGGGGTGCGGCCTCTTCACGCCGGGCGGAGAGGTCACCAGCGACATCAACGTCACCAGCCCCCTGATCGAGGAGGGCCGGGCACTGCCCTCGGCCTACACGTGCGCCGCGGGCAGTGACGCACCCGCCGACGAGGACGGCCAGGACCCGGCCGCCGACGCGGAGGGGGAAGCTGAGGGCGCGGCGGACGAGGAGGCCGGCGAGGACGCGGTCGGCGACGGGACCGGCGAGGACGCGGCCGGGGGCGCGGCGGACGGGGAGACCGGCGAGGACACGGCCGACGGGGACGCGGCCGAGGGGGACGCGGCCGAGGGGGACGCGGCCGGTGACGGGACCGACGAGGGCCCGGTCGACGGGGACGCGGCCGAGGGCACCTCTCCCCCGCTGAACTGGTCGGGGCTGCCCGACCCGGACGCCGTCGGATCGATCGCCGTCGTGGTCGACGACCCGGCCGCGGCCGAGGTGTTCTGGGTGCTCTTCGACGTGGACCCGCAGTTGGGCGGGCTCCGACAGGGCACCGTGCCGCCCGAGGCGCGCCAGGCCCAGAACAGCGCGGGCGAGACCGGCTACCTGCCGCCGTGCCCGGACGAGGGCGACCCGCACGAGTACCGCTTCACGGTGTACGCCCTCAGCGACACCCTGGGCCTGCCCGACGGTTCCGAGTTGAGCCAGACGCTGGAGGCCATCGCCGAGAACGCGATCGCCAGGGGTACTCTGACCGCCACCAGTGAGTGACATGCCTCACTCATGACATGGACCGAAAATGGCTCTCCGGTGAACGCGCGATGCATCGGGGGGCACAGGGATTCACGCAAGGAAGCCTCTATCGCCCTCTGCACACAGGGCGCGACAAGGCATACAGTGGCCTGGTGCCCCTCACCCCTTTTCAGCTGACCGAATCCCGTCCGACCGCCGCACGGCTCCGTGCGGCGCGGTCACGCCGGATTCGCCACGGCCGGCTCGCCGGTCGCACCGGACCCGCGGGTCCGGCGGCCACCGATCCCCCTCGGCCGGTCCTCGCCAAGCCGACCCCACGCGTGTGGTGGGTGCGGCCGACCTCTCCAAGGTAGTGCGTACAACATGACCGTCACCGTCATCATCATCATCGCCGTCATCGTCGTGCTCGCCGTCCTGGTGCTTCTGCTACTGGGCATGCGCGCACTGAGCCTCGGCTCGCGCAACGACGACTACGAGGACGACTACGACTACGACGAGGACGACGCGCCCGACCAGGGCGGTGATGACGACGAACGGCAGCCGCGCGGGCGCGCGCGGCGGTCGCGCGGTGACGGCGGCAGGGCCGAACGGCGCCCCAGAGCGCGGCGCCAGCGCGGGGTGGACTGGGACGACGACGATCCCGGCCTGTCCGACAACGACTTCTGGTCCAGCCTGGGTGACGGCGAGGCGGAGCCGGACCGGGGCGGGCGCGGCGGCATGGAGCCGACCGTCACGCAGTACGAGTACGAAGACGACGACGAGTACGAGGAGTACGAAGAGGAGGAGGACGACGCTCCCGAGCCCGCCCGCGGTGGAGCGCAGGCGCCCGCCCGGGCGGTCGACGCCGCCCCGGTCGCGGACGCCCTCCCCTCGACTCCCGCCGGCGCCGACCCCACGAACGACCTCGCCGTGCTCGCCAGCCTGGGCCAGGGGGGACCGACTCCACCGGCCGCACCGCGCGACGTCGATCCGCCGGAGCCGGGCCGCACGTCTGGAACGGGATCGTGGCCGGCCGGAGGGGGGTCCTCCTCGTCCGCGCGGCCGGACCCGCTGGGCGCTCCGACGGCCCGGGCGGCGGACCCGCTGGACCCGCTCGGTACGAGCGGTGGCGGCGGACTGAGTGGCAGCGGCGGGAGCGGCGGTACCGGCTCCTCCGGCACGTACGGAGCCGGATCGGGTCTCGGCACGCGGAGCGCCGACGCGGGCGGCGCGGCCGGGGCAGGCGACCCGCTGTCGGACCCGCTGGGCTACGGCGGGACGAGCGGGCGCACCGACCGCGTCGGCGGCGGCTCCGGCGGCTCGGGGTGGAGCGGCGGGACGGACCGGACGGGTTCGACCGACCCGCTCGCGCCGGACTTCAGGGCGCCCCTGCCCTCGCGGGAGTCGAGCGCGGGCTCGCCGATCTGGTCGAGCATGGACACCGGAGAGCACCGGCGCTCGGACCCGTCGGGCTCGGGCGGACTGCCGAGCGGAACGAGTGGAACGACCGGATCGGGTCTCCCGGCCGGGACAGGTGGAGTGACCGGGTCCGGACTGCCGGGCGGAACGCCCGGGACCGGGCTGCCGGGCGCCACCGGCGGTACCGCCGCCGGGCGATCGTCCTACGGCGGCCCGGGTGCACCCGATCCCCTGACCGGCGGCTACGCGTCGATGCAGCGCCCGGCCCCGTCCTTTGGGGCGGACGTCCACGGCACGGATCCCCTGGCGCGCCCCGAGTTCGACAGCGGCACGTACACCCGGAGCGGCTTCGACACGGGCGCCTCCGACTCGGGCACGCCCACGCGCCCCGAGTTCGACACGGGCAACCACACCCGGCCCTCCCACACCAGCGGCACCCACCTCCGCACGGACTTCGGCACACCCGCCGCACCCGAATTCGACACCGGCCACCACACCCGCCCCGCCTACGACCCCGGCACGCACACCCCGGGCGGCTTCGACACGGGCACACCCCCCAGAGCCGAGTTCGACACCGGCGCCCACAGTCGTTCCTCCTACGGCACCGGGTCCTTCGGGGGCCCGGAGCACGACACCGGCCACCACACGCGTAGCGAGTTCGACACGGGCAACCACACCCGGCCCTCCCACACCAGCGGCACCCACCTCCGCTCCGACTTCGGCACGCCCACCGCACCCGAATTCGACACCGGCGGTCACACGCGCCCCGAGTTCGACAGCGGCACGTACACCCGGAGCGGCTTCGACACGGGCGCCTCCGACTCGGGCACGCACACCCGCCCCGAGTTCGACACGGGCAACCACAACCGCCCCTCCCACACCAGCGGCACCCACCTCCGCACGGACTTCGGCACACCCGCCACACCCGAATTCGACACCGGCCACCACACCCGCCCCGCCTACGACCCCGGCACGCACACCCCGGGCGGCTTCGACACGGGCACACCCCCCTTCGGCTCCGGCCCGCACACACGCTCGGAGTTCGACACCGGCCAGCACTCCCGGCCCACCTACACCACCGACGCCTTCGGCCGCCCCGAGTACGACACCGGAAACCACCTCCGCTCCGCCTACGACACGGGCCGCCGAACGCCCGCCGACCAGGCGGGCAACGCGCCGCTCTGGGGCGGACCGGCCGGCGGCGACCACCCAGGCGCCGTGACCCCGCCCGGCGGTCATCCCGGTCCCGGGGCACCCGACGCGGGGACGCCCGGCCCCGGGCGTTCGCCCTACGACGGCGGCCCGACCGCGCCGCCCGCCTACCCCGGCCCCGCCTTCTCCGGCGGTCCGACCACGCCGCCGTCCTACTCGGAGCCCACCTTCCCCGGCGGCGGAACGGGTGCACCGGTCGACCATCAGGGCTACCCCGCCGGCGGCGGACCGGCCGGCGGTTCTCCTGCCGGTCCGCCCGCCGGTCCGGCCTACCCGGACGTTCCGCCCGGCTACGGCGGCTTCCCCCCTCCGACCGATCCCTACGGGCACCCGGTCGCCCCGCCCGCCCCGCCCGGCGGCGGCCACCCCGACGTGCTGAGCGGCGGCTATCCGGCCCCCCAGCCCGACTACGGCTATCCGCCCGTGGACGGCTGGAACCCCGAGGCGGGCGGCCCCCACGCACCCGGCCCCCAGGCGCCGGGGCCGCGGCCCCAGGGTTTCCCCCCGGCCGAGCCGCCCGGCGAGCAGCGCGGCTACCCCCAGGAGTACTACGAAGGCGGTTACGAGGACGGCCGCTTCCGGTGAGCCGCGACATCTAGCGACCGCCCGACCCGGCCGGGGCCACGACCGGGTCACCGCTTCACACCACCGAGGTGGCGGGGAACTCCCCCGCCACCTCGGTGTTCTTGTGTCCCGATCTGTCCCTACCGGATGTGAACACAGGGCAACGGTTACCGAAAGGACCACAGTGAGTAACACTGCGTCACGAATATTGGCTACAGTTAGTCACAGTCGTGGCACTCTTCGCAGTTCTCGCGAGGATTCGAGCCGCGCCCATCCCCCCTTCGGACACCGACGTCCCCGCGCGCCCATGCCCGCCTTGCCTGGTCCAACCCGAACGGAGCCACCATGCGCAACGACGCCCAGGGAGCACACCCCGCACCTCCGCCGACGCCCGCGGAGCCCACCGGGATCCACGCCGACCGCAAGGGGATCGCCGCCGACGTCGGCGCCTCCTTCGTGGTCTTCCTGGTCGCCGTCCCCATGTCCCTGGGGATCGCCGTCGCCTCCGGCGCCCCACTCATGGCCGGCCTCGTGGCCGCCGCCGTCGGCGGCATCGTCGCCGGCCTCGTCGGCGGATCGATGGTGCAGGTCAGCGGCCCCGCGGCCGGACAGACCATCATCATCGCCGACCTCCTGCTGACCTACGGGTGGCGGGTGACCTGCCTGATCACCGTGCTCGCCGGCCTGGTCCAACTCGCCCTCGGCGCCTTCCGGATCGCCCGCGCCGCCCTGGCCGTCTCCCCCGCCGTGATGCACGGCCTGCTCGCCGGAGTCGGCATCACCATCGCCCTCGCCCAGCTGCACGTGGTGCTGGGCGGCGACCCGCAGAGCTCGGCGCTGGCCAACCTGATCGACCTGCCCGACCAGATCGCCCACAACCACACCGCCGCCGTCGCGGTCGGCGTCATCACGATCGCCATCATGTTCGGGTGGAACCGGCTTCCGTCGCTGGGCCGCCTGCGGCCGTCGATGATCCCGGCGGCCCTGGTCGCCGTGGGCACGGCGACCACCATCGCCGCCCTGGGCGGCTGGCGGGTCGAGACCGTCTCCCTGCCCGACTCCCTGGCCGCCGCCTGGAGCCTGCCGCAGCTGCCCGAGGCCGGGCAGTGGGACGGCATCGCCCTCGCCGTGGCCGCCGTCGCGATGGTCGCCAGCGTCGAGTCCCTGGTCTCCGCGATCGCCATCGACCGCCGCCACAACGGGCGCCGGGTGATGCTCAACCGCGAACTCATGGGCCAGGGAGCGGCCAACACCGTCAGCGGGGCCCTGGGCGGCCTGCCCGTGGCGGGCGCGATCGTGCGCAGCACCGCCAACGTCCGCGCGGGCGGGCACAGTCCGCTGTCCACGATCCTGCACGGGGTGTGGATCCTGCTGTTCGTCGCACTGTTCGCGCACGTGGTCGAACTCATCCCGATGGCCGCCCTGGCCGCACTGCTCGTCTTCATCGGCGTACAGATGGTCTCCGTGGCCCACCTGCGCGACCTGCGCCGGCACCACGAGGCCAGCGTCTACCTCGTCACCATGGGCGGCGTGGTGTTCCTCGGCCTCCTGGAGGGGGTCTTCCTCGGCTTCGCCCTGGCGATGGTGGTGTCCCTGCGGCGCCTGACCAAGCTCACCGTGACCACGGAGGAGTCCGGCGACCGCGTGCACGTCACCGTGCACGGGTCGCTCACCTTCCTGGGCGTGCCCCGGCTCGCACACGTGCTGCGCACCGTTCCCGCGGGGTGCCGCGTGGACCTCGACCTGCACGTCGACTTCATGGACCACGCCGCCTTCGAGGCCATCCACGCCTGGCGGGTCGACCACGAGCGCACCGGCGGCAGCGTCGACATCGACGAAGTCCACGAGCAGTGGTACGCGCGCAGCTCCACACGGTCGGCCCCGGCCGCCAAGACCGCACCCGGGGGCATGGCGCGCAGCTGGGCGCCCTGGGACATGCGCGGCGACGCCGACCGGGAGGTGGACCCGCTCGCACTGCTGGCCGCCGGCGCCCGCGAGTACCACGCCAGCACCGCCGACCGGATGCGGTCGGTCATGAGCCGCCTCGCCCACGGCCAGCACCCCACGGCGCTGTTCATCACCTGCGCCGACTCCCGCGTCGTGCCCAACCTCATCACCGCGAGCGGCCCGGGCGACCTCTTCACCGTCCGCAACATGGGCAACCTGGTCCCCGCCCCGAGCGACACAGGTGACGGCTCGGTGGGCGCCGCGATCGAGTACGCCGTGAACGTCCTGCGGGTGCCCTCCATCGTCGTGTGCGGCCACTCGCACTGCGGCGCGATGCAGGCGCTGCTGGACCGGGCCCACCTGGAGCAGGGCGACGCCGCCACCGCGTACATGCGCCGGTGGCTGGCGACCGGCGAGGCGAGCCTGGCCCACGCCGGCGCCTACTCCGGCGCGCTGGCGGGGCTGCCCACCGCCGAAGCGCTGCGCCGCCTGGCCCAGGCGAACGTGGAGCAGCAGATCGGCCACCTGCTCGACTACCCGCTGGTGCGCGAGCGGGTGGAGTCGGGGGCGCTGGAGCTGACGGGGATGTACTACGACCTGGAGTCGGCCCGGGTACACCTGCTGGACACCGGGACCGGGCGGTTCACACCCGTTCTCGGCGTCCAGGACGTCGAGGCCCCTGTGCCGCACCCGCGCGCGGACGCGGCCGGACAGGATCAGCCGGCGGACGAGTCGTCGTCGGGCATGTCGTCACGCTCGTCCTGTTGAACACCTGAGGCCTGGTAGGCGGCGAGCGCGACGATCACCCCGATCGCCGCGAGCGGAAGGCCGAACAGGACCACCCAGAACATGGTGGAGTCGAACAAGAGTCACCCATTCCCGTAACCGCGTATGCCCGCTGGGCCGTCGACCCCGGACGCCGGCCCACGGGCGGACGCGCCCCGGGACTCTCCGGGGGTACGGAGCGCAGGGCCAATCTACCGGTGCGAGTGGGACGCGGGCCATCACCACGGCGCTGTAGCGCCGTACCCGATCGCGTGCCGCGCCCGACCTGCTGTACGTTGCGTGCTGCCGGGGGGAGGGCGTGCCCTCGCCCCGGCGGCCATGCCCGCAGCGGAGGGGACACCGATGACCAGCACCACCGGAGCCGACTGGACGACCCGGACCCTGCCCACCGGACGGCAGTACACGAGCACGCGCCTGGGCAGCGTATCCGTCGGCGGCACCACCGCCGACGTGGTCGTCTACCTCGACCCGGGGTGGTTCACCCGGGGCCGCGCCAGGGGACGCGCGGAGGAGGTCCTGCACGGCGCGAACCTGACCACCGGGCCGGGGTTCACGGAGATCGGCTACCGCGTGGAGCACCAGGAGATCGACCCGGACGCCTTCCTGTCCCGGGCTCCCGCCGACCTGGCCCGCCTGCGCCCGGGAACCTGAGGGCGGCACCGGGATCACCCACCCGGAACGCGGTGAGCGGGCCGCCAGGCGGACTCCGGTTGCTCGGCCGCGCGCCCCTCGTCCCGGAAGAGCCGCGTCACGGCCGCCCGCACCGCCGGGTCACGGGCGCGCTCCACGAACGCCTCGGGCGTGGTCCCGCACAGACCGCGGAGCGCGGCCGACTCGGCCAGCAGGGCGCGGATCAGCGTCGCCTGGTCGGTCAGCCTCCTCGGTCGGCCGGCCTCGTCCACCAGGCGGCCATGCCTGCCGACGTAGACGAAGCAGGACCGCAGCCGGACGCCGGACGCGAGCGTGACGGAGTGCCGGTCCACGGGCAGGAGCCGCCGCCGGTAGTTGGGCTCGGTGGCGTCCAGCGCCGCCAGCTCGGTGCCGTCCGGCCACAGGACGAACAGGCGGCTCCGCCCCGGGAGGGCGACGGGGGTCGCCGGGACGTAGCCGGGCCGGCTCACGTGCGCGGACACGCCCGCGGTGATGCCGTCCACGTCCGCCGACGTCATGGGCAGGACCGCTGCCAGTGACCGGGCGCGGAGCTTGCGGCGCATCTGGGCGGGCGCGGCGTTCGAGCCCACCGCCAGCACCGGGTACCGGTCCGCCATGGGGGCGCGTCCCAGACGTGCCAGCAGAGCGGCCGCGGTCGTCCGCTCCCCCGCGCCCTCCACACACCAGTCGGCGACGGGATCGCCGTCGTCAGGCCCGCTCGGGGGCCCGCTGACCGGGGGCTCGCCGTGCGGGGGCTCACCGTGCGGGGGCCGCATCGGGAGCCAGGCGTCGTCCAGGAGGACACCCGAGGCTTCGGGGACCGTGCCCGGGTACGTCAGGGGCCGCGCCGCGGGGTCGTCTCGGAACGGTTCGACCGCCTCGCCGCCACGCACCGGATCGCCTCCCCAGGCTGTGCCGTCGGCCTGCCACGGCCAACGCTACGCCGCAGACCATGACAAGGCACCATCATCAGGCCCTGTGATCATGGACGAGGCGATGTACCACGCCGGCAAGCGACACGGCTGGGGAGGGGCAGCGCTGGAAGTGGTGCGGCGCGGGTGAGAGCTTGGCTCCATGAGCACGATCGATGACGTCATCGCCCTGGCCGCCGCCCACGGCCCGCGCCTGTCCGCGCAGGACGCCACAGTGAACGAGGCGGGCCTGGACTACCTCGTAGTCATGGCCTCCGACACGACCGGCCGGAGGTGGGTGCTACGCGTACCGCGCCGCACCGACGTCTCCGAGGGCATGGCCGCCGAGAAGCGCATCCTCGACCTGGTCGCCCCCGTCCTGGCCGAGGACGGCGTCGCGGTCCCCGACTGGCGGATCCGCTCCCCCGAGCTGATCGCCTATCCGGCCCTGCCCGGTACCCCGGGCCTGACCCTGACCGACGCCGGGGAGCCCGCATGGCACATGGACCCCGCCAGCCCCGACTACGCGGAGCGTCTGGGGCGCCTTCTGGCCCGGCTGCACTCCATCACCCCGGAGCAGGCCGAGGCCGCGGGCGTCGAGGTCCGCACCCCCGCCCGGGTACGCCAGGCGTGGCGGGACGACGTCGCCCGTGTGAGCGAGGCCTTCACCGTCCTCCCCGCCCTGGCCGAGGCCTGGCAGGCCTGGCTCGAGGACGACACCTGCTGGCCCGAGCGGACCGTGATGACCCACGGCGAGATCTACCCCGCGCACCTGCTGTTCGACGAGCAGGGCACGATCACCGGAGTCCTGGACTGGACCACCGCCCGCGTGGACGACCCCGCCCGTGACCTGTCCGCCCAGTACGGCGCCGCGGGCGACGAGATGCTGCAGGCGACCCTCGCCGCGTACGAGCGGGCGGGCGGACATGTCCGTCCCGGTCTGGCGGCCCAGGCGAAGCACCTGTGGGACGCCTCCCCGATCGGATACGCCCTGTACGCGCTGACCACCGGAGGCGAGACCGAGCTTGCCACCGCGGCGGCGATGCTGAACCCCGGGACCTGATGCCGCGCACAGCCCGCCGACGGCGCACCTCACCGGGGCCGGAACACGCGCCGTCGTCGTCACCGCAGCCCGCACGGCAGGCGGAGGACGGGACGGTCGATCCCCTCCTGCTCGGGACCTGCCTCAGACCGCGGGGCAGATCCTTCCGCCCGAAGCCCTGGTTCCGCCGCTGACGGCGTCGCCTTCCGGTGCCCGGAGCACGAGGAACTGGGAAGCGGGCCGATCGGCCTGCTGCTTGGCGCTCCCAGCTGATCCGTCATCCGGAACAGAACCGGAACACGGCCGACTCTCACTCGCTACGGCGCAGGTCACAGGGGTGTGAGGGAGGGAGTCGGCCGGTAAGCCGGATTCCACCACGCCGGTCCCCCTGACCTCGAACGATACCCACAGAAGCCGCGCCACCTGCGATGACAGGTCTCGCGGCTTCTCGCTGTTCCTCGGTGCTGCCCGCGCCGTTCCGGAACACAGCCGGAACAAGCGCCCCGGCCTCCCGACAGATCAGCCCACGGTAAGACCGGTGCCCGTCCCGCTCTGCTCCTCCACCAGCTTCCGCAGCTGTTCCGGGGTGAGCCAGTGCTTGCTGCGGTGAATCATCCTGTGGCAGTTCGAGCACAGCAGCGCCAGGTCGGCCACGCGCGTCTCGCTCTCACCGACGTGGTGCAGGGGAACGACGTGGTGGCACTCGATGTACCCCGCACCGTGCGGACCGTAGAACCGCCCGAAGTCGAACGCGCACACCTCGCAAGCGATCGGCAGCCCCTTGCGGCGCACCTGGGCTAGCTTCGCCTTCTTGAGCTTCGGGTTGCGCTCACGAACCTTGTGCGCCCGGAGGAGGAGACCTCCCTCCACCGCGCTGACCTCCTCGGTCTCTTCTGAGTCGTCAACCGGGAGCAGTTCCTCAAACTCCCCCGCCAGCGCTCGGATACGGGCCGCGGCCGCCATCATCCTCTCTGGCTTCTCCCAGAAGGCGAGAACGACCTCGGTGTCCAGCTTGCCGCCCTTGGTCTTCGCCCCCTCGTAGGCGGGACAGCGGGTGGCCAAGTCGGTGGTCTTGCGGGAGACGCTGTTGACCCCGCGGAACGCCTCGGACCTGACGTTCTGCGGGTGCAGGGGAAGCCCACGGAGGAAGGAGGACAGCTCGGCCACTCCTGGGTCTCCAGGACGGAGTTCCTTCCAACCGTTGCCCACCACCAGTGCGCAGGCAAGGATGATCTCGTCCCGCTTCCACGGAGGATCACGAACGAACCGGACCTCGAAGCCCAGGTCACGGAGAAGGTGTCCGACGTGTTGGTCACCGCCGGAGAACTCAGAGGACTTCAGGGGACGGCCAGACACGAACTTGTGAGCGACTCCGGCGATCGCCTTGGAGTCATAGGTTCGGCCCTCGTACTCCAGTAAGTACGATCTGGCCTCCTTGAAGCCGTAGCGCCGAAGGAAGGCGTCCTTGCCAAGGGTGTCGTACTCCTGGATCGCTTGAAGGACAGCGGATCGGGTGATGTCAGACAGGCTCATGCGAGAAGCGTAGGCAACCCTGCCGACATCCGAACGCCCGTCGCTCCACAGCGCTCGAGACCTCAAAGCAGGAAGCACGCCCGATGCAACCCTTCACCTACAGGCGTGGAAGTGAATCAGGGGAGTCGCCTACCTGGGGTTCTCAGCCCGAACAGCCGGTGAACTGAGCCTTCGTCCACTCACCGGTTCTCGCCGTTTCCCGGCCCCGCCCAGTCCTGTGTGCGCTCTAGGAGGTGAGATGCTCTCGTGCTGTTGCATGTCCTGGAATTCTACAAGACACTTAGCTAGAATTTTTTGGATAGGATCTGTGCCCAAAAATAATCCAGAATATTTACTTGGGAGTGATGATTCATGGAGCCAGCCGTGGCCACTGCCCTGATTGCAGGCTTGGCGTCCCTTTTTGGCGGGATACTGGGGGCTACATCAACAATCCTCATCGAGTCCATAAGGTTGCGTGGACAAAGGAAGTTGGAAAGCGAAGCGAGGAAGATCCAAGAAAAAGAAAAGATTGATGACATGATTTCGGTGCGCCTGTCGAAGCTTCATTCTCTGTGCTTCGCCTTCATTGAAAAAATATACAGACTCTCAGCGGAGTCAAAAAGTGGTAGCGCACACAGGGCTAGCGTTGCACTAGATGATGCCAGGGCTGCCTATTTTTCTGCGCTGACGGCTGCCGAGGAGCTGCGCGGCGCTAGCTCAAGCGGGGCTCTGCGCAGGGCAATTGAGCGACTGGTTGTGCAATTGGATCTAATGGGCAAAGCTATGATTTCTGGAGAGCTGGAGATCGAAGATTCGGAAAGGAGTTTGAGGATGTCACTCGTGGCTTGCACACTATCATTTAATCCAACGATCAAGAGGAGCGAGGAGGAAGAGGCGTACGGTCGCTCGCTCATGCATCTAAAGGAAACGCGCGAAGGGATAGCAAGACAGGCGTCCGAAGAGAGGAGTGGGCGCGCAGATTAGAATTTCGCTGATCGTCTAATTTCCTTGCTCTGCTTGTAGTTCTCCGATCCCGGCCCCGGCCTGATTCGTCTGGAATCCCGCTCTCGGTCCTGCTTCCGGTGATCGGTTCATGCCCCCTTGGCTGGTCCTGGACTGTCGTAGCCCCTGGTTCGCTTCTCTCTTGTGAACGAACGCAGTGCCCGCTCCTCTTGGGCTCGGCGGGGCGCGCTGGGGGCGCGCCGCGCGGAACGCTGGCGGCTGGCGCCCCTGGGCACGCCTACCGCCGGACACCCGTCCGGGTGTCCCGCAACTGCGCCTGTGCGCACTCCTGCTTGTCCGCGTACTCCAACACGCTCGCGCCCACTCCTCTCCGAGGAAACCCCTCCCGGGTCGCGATACCCCCGCACCACCCCGGCCCCGGCCTGCCCCGCGCCCCTTCCCTGCGCACACCCGCCGCCCCGACACCACCGATCGCCCCCAACCCCCGCAGCTTCCCGGGTACCGGCCGAATCCCCTTGGTTCGTCTGTCCGCGCCTCCCCTTCTTTCACCCCTCCTCCCCGCCTCTGAACCTGCCGCTGAGGTGGGGAGCAGACTTTGGGCGGTGTCCTGTCCGGGGTGGGCTGAGCCATCGCCAGGGGGCCATTACGCTTGCTCCGCCAATGGTGAGGGGGCTTGCCCCCTCACCCCGTCTTCACCCCTCCGGCCCCCTGGCGGTGGTTCAGGAGGGACCCGCTCCGGAGAGGTGCCTAAAGTCTGAGCACCACCGACCCCACCAGGACCTTCCCGCACCGCAGGTGCGGGCTTGAAGACGTAAGGAAACTTCTCATCACCGCGCCTCCGGGCATGAAGAAACCCGGAAGACTCGAAGGTCCTCCGGGCTCCCCTTGGCTCACACCAGGTTCGTACCGTCATGGCATCGGATGAATGGACCGTCATCCCGCAGAGCGTCCAAGACACGAATCAGCCTCGCTTCCGGCATTCGTTCACGAGCCTCCTCGACGCTGATCCAACGAGCGATCCTCGCCTCATCCGAAGACTGAGGTTCTCCGGATTCGACCGTGCACGCGATGGCCATGCTGACCACGCCGAGTGGCATGTTCTTGTAGACCCCGATGAGGTGTCCCGGCTTCACCTTCACCCCGGTCTCCTCGAAGACCTCGCGCACGACACCATCCCGCGGGTCCTCGTGGAGCTCCAACACGCCCCCCCCCCGCGGAACCCAACGGCCGTCGTCGTCACGCTGGATCGCGAGAACCTGACCGCTGTCGTTGAAGACCACGTCCGTCACGCTGACGGAGTGACGGGGCTCAGTGCTCATCCTGGTTCTCCTCCCACTCGTACACGAGAGACCAAGCGTAGGCATCCAGAACGTTCACGGTCGCCTCGACCAACGTTCCTTCCGCATCGATCGCGGTTCGCGTCACCACGATGACCGGAAGCCCTCCATCGACGCCAAGGAAATCCGCTTCCTCCTGAAGGGGTCGGCGAATCGTGATCTCCTCGCTGAACCGAACCGGCCTGTGGCCTCGCTCCGCAAGTCGCCCGTACATCTGCGTGGGGCCGACGTCCGGGAACGCGATGTCGATGCTCCCCGCGACGGTCATGGGGATGTGGGAGGTCGCAAACTGCACCGGACGGCCAGACGCACTCATGTGACGCTGACGAACGAGGACCTGGTCCCCTTCCGTCAACCCGAGGTGCGCTGTGATCTCGGCTGATGTTGGCTCTACCTCGCACTTCACGAGACTCGCACTCGGCTCCAGCCCGAGCTTCTCCATCTCCTGGGCGAAGGTGCTGCCTGCGCTCTTGCCCCGATCGAACGGGATTCGCCGGACACGCTGGGCTCGTCTCCACGAGCTGACGAACGTTCCCTTGCCCTGACGTCCATAGATGTCGCCAGACGTCTTGAGCGCCTGGATCGCGCTCTTGATGACGGTGGAAGAGACCCCGTACTCAGTGGCGATCTCCGCGAAGGAGGGCAGCTTGTCCCCCGGCGTCAGCTCTCCGCGCTGGATCTTCGCGCGGAGCCGCATGGGGCACGCCTCGATCACGAAGACCTTCGATACCTACGGGCACCTGTTCCCGGAGCACGAGGAACTGGGACGCGGAGCGATCGGCCTGCTGCTGCACTCCGCACGCTGAACGGCCGGAGCAGACGAGGAGCGAACACGGCCGACTCTCGCTCGCTGCACCGCAGGTCACAGGGGTGTGAGGGGAGGGAGTCGGCCGGTAAGCCGGATAACGACGGTACACCCTCTCCCACCTGCGCAGATACCAACCGCATAGCGGTTGACCTGCGCTTTCGCATTCCTGCTTAGACCCGGCTTGACCGGGCAAGTCTGGGGTTCATCCGGGATGGTTCCGGGACGGGCGTGACGGCCGACCGCTCCTCTCGGAAGGCGCGCGGCCGATGCCCGACCACTCCCCCACACCTGACACAGAACGGCCCCGGTTCGGTGGTGCGTCCACCGGCCGGGGCCGTTGTGCTCTGTGGGGGTTCTACTTCTCTGCGGGCTCAGGCCGCTCGGGCATCTTCGCGCCGGCCTCTCCGACGTACCAGCGGGCGAACGACCGGATGACCTTGGACCGGTCTAGCTCCCGGTCCACCCTCTTGGCCGCTCTGTCGAGTTCTTCCCAGAGCTCGTCGGACATCACGATGCGTCGGGCTTTCGTGGGTGCCATGGCATGGCCTTCCTATGGGTGCTGTGTGCGCTCAGAAAGATCATCGCATATGCCTCTTGCCTATGTACATAGCATGTGTCTACTATGGCCATAGGCAGTCAAGCACAGCCCCGGAAGGAACCCCCGAATGAAGCTCTTCGCCCAGGTCACCCGCATCGTCCGCGACGTCGCCCAAGCCCCGCAGGTCGCCCGACAGCTCCGACAGCTCCGCACCGAGCAGGCCACCCCGCCGGCCCCCGCTCGCAAGGTGGTCGAGGTCGAGGTGGACCCGAACAACGTCCCGGACGTCGCCGACATCGAGGCCGCGGCTCGCAAGTTCGAGCAGGCCCGCACCGAGGCGAACGCCGCCGCCCGCCTCAAGCGTCAGGCAGACCGCATCCTCAAGCGCACCCCGTCCGGTGTCCACGGGACGGTAACCGTCGAGCGGGTCGAGTCGTCCCGCCAGACCGCTGACCTCGACACCATCCGCGCGCTGTTCGCCGCTCACGGTCTCGGTGACGTCCCGATGAAGACGTGTGCCCCCTCGATCGTCGTCACGCTCGCAGACGAGCGGGCCGACGCCCCCGCCTTCCTCGTCGCCGCCTGACGCCCTCGTGAGCCGCTACCGGGCGCCCGCCGCCTGACCCGCCTGCGGCCGTCAACGCGACGGACGCAAACCTGACCGGCGACCCGCCCCCGCCGTACAGCCACCGCAGTACCCAGCAACACCCGCAGCACTGGAGGGGAACATGACCGCGATCATCGACACCGAGCCCACCACCGCGCCGGCCACCGTCAACTGGCTGACCATCACCAACGACCACGGCACCCACACCGTCGCGTTCCTCGGGGCCGTCAACGGCATCGCCGTGATGTTGAGCTTCGAGCCCGACACCAACCCGCGCATGCTCGGTTCGTTCGGTGTCGTCCGCGACCTCAACTGTGGCCGCTTGGTCATGATCGCCGGAGTCGACCACCGAGACGTCGACCCGGACGTGATGCGCGCCGTGGCCGCCCGCAACCAGGCGAACTACCTCACCGCCGCTGAGGTGGAGATGGGTGCGCGCGGCATGTACTGCCCCACCTGCGGGACCGTCCTGGACTCGGGCGTGTGCGAGTACGCCGACGTCCACCTCTTCTGACAAGCCCTCGGGCAACCGTGGCGACATGACCACGGTTACCCACCCCCGACCCGCACACCCACACGGAAGGAACCCGAATGGCAACCACCAGCGCCCACGTCCGCGGCCTCACCCCCGACGACATCAGCGTCCTGCGCGACTACCCGGACGACACGGCGCCGTTCCTGCTCAACGTCGCGGACGTGTTGATCGACGTCCGCCCCGGCTCCTTCAACCCCGACACGGCGGTTCTCATCGCCGCGTTGGAGCGCCTGGCCGAACTCGCCCTTGAGGTCGCGTCGGAGATCCGCACCGGCCAGCCCACCACCGACACCCGCACCAACAACTCCTGAGGAGGCACCCCATGCGCTACCCGAAGCCTTACGCCCGCATCGTCCGCTTCAAGCGGGTCGGTCTGCACACCGACGTCCCCGACCTCGTCGCCCAGGTCCGCACCCACGACGACGGCCGCGGCCCCTACATCACCCGTGACCTTCACATGCTGATCGGCGACCACGTCCGCCCGCTCCTCGCCCACGACGGCGACGTGACCGTGGACGCCCACCCCGACCGGCCGCACGGGTTCGTGTACGGCCGCGGCCTGACCGGCAAGGGTCCGGTGCTCGCCGAGTTCTCGGTGCACCTGGACACGGAGGAGCTGCCGCAGCGCGGTGTGGACCACGACGAGGTGCGCGACATCGCCCGCATGATCCTGCCCGCCACCAGGCAGGGCGTGACGATCCGGGCGTGCCGTACCGGGGCCGTGGTGCGCGTTGACGGCGGCTTCACCGAGCGGGTCCGTGACGTCCTGATCGGCGCCGGATACACCGCCCACATCGTCGACAACGTCGTGCTCGTCGCCGTCCCCGAGTCCTAACCACCCAACCGCAGCACCAACGAGAAGGAGCACCCGATGGACAAGAAGACCGCTGAGAAGAACTTGCAGGCCGCCCGCGAGCGTCTGGCGAAGAACTCCGACCGCACCGAGACCGACGCCTACCTGAAGGCAAACCGCGCCGTGGTCGACGCGGAAAAGGACGCGAAGAGCGCCGGCGTCCCGTGGTGGAAGCGGTAGCGGAACAGCAGCGGGGTCCCACCTGACCGGCAAGTCCGGCGGGACCCCTTCACCCCACATCCGGCGGTCCCGGGCTCGACGTACCAAAGCCCGCCCGGGACCGCCCTCACACGAAGGGATCACCTCAATCATGAGGCACAAGCAGATCAACGCGTTCCTCGCGGTCCTGGTCGCACTTCTGGCCGCTGGTATCGCCATCGACGAGGGCACCAACCCGCTTCTCCTCGCGATCTTCGCCGCTGCCTGCGGATTCACGGCCCTGGTCGCCGCGGACAGCTACCGGAAGAACCGGTCCAAGATCCGTCGCCGCATCACCCGTCTCACCGCGCCGACCGTGGCCGGACGCCGGTCCCGCCGGAAGGGAGCGCGCAAGTGAGCTCCGCTGACCTGATCCGCCGCCACGGGTTCGCCGTGGTCCTGGTGGTGCTCCTCGTCGGCCTCTCCATTGCGCTCCTGAGGGTGGTCGCCCTGCCGCTGGCCGGTGTCGCCGTGCTCCTCGATGGCGCCGCGAACAAGGCCGCGACGTCCCAGTTCCTCACCGACCTCGCCGACGAAGGGGGCACCCGATGAGCGAGAGCACCGACCCGCAGGTTCAGCGGATCCGCGACGCCGTCCGGGTCGCCGAAGGCATCCAGGAGATCGACGGCCGGGACCTGCTCGCCAGCGCTGACACCAACCCGGCACCGGCCGTGTCCGGGCTGCGGGAACGCCTGGCTACCCGTCGCCAGCGGGCCTCCCTGCGGTACCGGCACCGTGCCGCACACCGCGCCGAACGCGCCGACGACTTCGACCAGGCCATGGACGAACGAGGACACCGGGAGCTGCGGAAGCGGCAGTTGGCGACGTCGCCGGCGCGCAAGGCCGCGAACCTCGCCCGCATCCAGACCGCCGTCATCCTGGTCGCGGTGCCGGTCATCATCGCCCTCGGGGCGGCGTCCACCACCGCTGTGCACGCGTTCATGGTCAAGTACGCGTCTGCGTCCGCTGCGGTGGCGTGGGGCGTCGAACCCGCGGTCATCGCCCTGGTGTCCGGGGTCATCGTTGTGCGGGCGCTCATGCTCCGCAACGGGGCCGTACTGCCGCCGCTGGTCACCTGGATCGAACGCCTCGCCTTGGGCACGTCGGTGCTGATGTGCCTGCTCGGGTCCGGGTGGGGTGCGATCGTCGCCCCTCTCGGTGTCGCCCTGGTCGCCATCACCGTTGAGCGGATCATCGCTGGGATCGCTGACGCTGACGTCGGTGACCTGCCCGAGGTGGCACCGACCCGGAAGGGCACCCACGTTGTGGGTACCCCTCAGCGCCCGTCAGCGCGCCGCTGGGAGCGTCTGGGAGACGGCCGCCGTAGGCGTGTGGGCGGGCCCCGGTTCGAGGGGTGGGTGCCGCCCCCGGACAACCCGCTCGTGCTGCCGATCGTGGCCACCGACGACGGCGGCGACCAGGGGGTGACAGACGGCCCCGACGACGACCCTGAACCGGCGTGGGTGGGCGAGATCGAGGCGTTCGCGAACCGCCCCGAGCCTCCCGACAGCGGGATCGGGGCACGCACGGAGGGCCCGTCTGACACCCCCACGGGGGACGCGACAGGTGCCGCGTCTGTCACCGGGGGTGACAAAGGGACCGACCTGCCCACCAACGTCTCCGACGACGGAGGTGAGGCCACCGAGCGGGTCGTGTCCGCAGCCGAAGCGAAGCGCATCGAGGGCGAGGAGAACCGGCGCCGCATCAGTGACTACCTCGTGCGTCACCCCGGGGCTTCCGCGACGGAGATCGCCGAAGCGGTCGGGCTGACCGAGCGCACGGTGAAGCGCCACAGGAAGACCCTGCGCGGGGAGGGGTGACAGACGATGCCGCGACTACCGAAGCGGCTACCTCAGGAGCTGCGTAAGGCCGCTGAGAAGGCGCGCGAGGACGGGTGGACCGTGGCCGCTGGCCGTAAGGGACACATGGTGTGGACGGCCCCGTGCGGGCGCCGGTTGCAGACGTCCGGGACACCCTCGGATCCCCGCACGACGAAGAACGAGCTCGCGCGGCTACGTCGCGCCGGCCTCAACGACCGCTGACCACCAGTAGCAGAGCGGCCCGCCCCGACTTTCCAGGGACCGGGCGGGCCGCCACCCCAAAGAGAGGCACCACCACCATGCCCGAACGCATCCCGGACGACGCACCCCGCCTGGTCAACATCGGAGGCGAGGTCATCCACTTCCCGACCCGCACCACCAACCCGGACAGCGCCCCGCCCCTGCGCACACGCGATGTGCCCGGGACCGACCTTGAGCCGCACATAGAGGACGCCGAACTCGTCGACGACCAGGAGGACCAGGGCGCGGGCGCCCCGTCCGACGAGGTGGCCGTCCTGCCCCGGCTCAAGCCCAACGTGCTCGTGCCCACCAGCGTTCGTAAGGCCGGTGACCTCGCCAAGCGCCCCGACCTGGTCGCCCTCGCCATCCTCAAGCACGAGGTCGTGTACGGCACGGTCGGTACCGCCCGGGGCGCTGGCGCGGTGTGGCGTTGGATGACGGCCGCTGAGCTCGACCAGCACTTGGCCACGAACCCGAAGCTGGTGCTGGACACCCGCCGGGTCCGCCGCAACATCACCCTCGTGACCAGCGGGACCCTCGTCGGCGGGGGTATCGCGGCGTGGTTCCTCGTCGGCCCCGGCGCGGTTCTGCTGCCGGTGCTCCTGGTCCTGACCGTGGCCGGGGTGTTCGAGCGTCGCCGCCTCACCACGGCGGGTGCGGACGCCGGTCACGCCGCACTGGGACCGGCCCCCTCGGGCAAGGAGGTGAAGAAGGTGTTCGTGTCCGCGAAGCTCGCCCGTAGGGTCGATGACCTGCGCATCATCGGTCCGGTCACCCGCACCGGCAACGCGTGGGAGTCCACGGTCGAGCTCCCGCCCGGGACGACGTACAAGGCCGCTGCGAAGCGCCGTGGGGAGTTGGCCGGCGCGATCGGTGTCGATGAAGTGCAGGTGGCGATGGACCCCGTGAAGGGGCACGCCGGACGGGTCAAGCTGTGGGTGGCCGATGAGGACCCGATGCAGGGTGACCGGGTCGTGAACCCGCTGGTGCGCAGCGAGGGTCCGGTGAACTTCTGGCGTGACAAGCTGTTCGCCGGCCGGGACCCGCGCGGGCGCGCGGTCGAGACGAAGATGGTCGAGCGGTCGTACATGATCGGGGGCGAACCGGGCGGCGGTAAGTCCGTGGCCAGCAACAACGTGCTCGCCTGGTTCTTCCTCGACCCGCGGGTGAAGGTGTACCTCGCTGACGGCAAGTTCGGGTTCGACCTCATGGTGTGGGAGTCGATGGCGGCCGGGGTGCTGACCAGCAAGGACCCTGACGACATGCTCGACTTCCTCGGTGGGGTACGCGTCGAGATGGACCGCCGGTACGGGCTTCTGCGCAAGCTCGGGGTCCCGAAGGTCACCGAGGACATCGCGGAGCGGCACAACCTCCACCCCATCGTGGTGCACATCGACGAGGTCCAGTACTGGTCAGCAGGCGGGGACAAGAAGTCGAACGAGCGGTTCATGGTGATGCTCGCGGACATCGTCGGGCGGGGCCGTGCGGCCGGGATCATCACGGGTGTGATCACGCAGCGGCCCGCGGCTGAGGTGGTGCCGACCAGGTTGAGGGACATCCTGTCGATCCGGTGGGCGCTGCGGTGCACGACGCCGGCCGCTTCGGACACGATCCTCGGTTCGGGGTGGGCGGGCCGCGGCTACTCGGCTGCCCTGTTCGAGCCGGACCAGCGGGGCGCCGGCTACCTGCTCGCTGAGGGGTCGACCCCGGTTCAGACGCGGGCGGCGTTCATCGATCCGGACCGGGGCGAGTTGCAGGAGTTGGCGGACCGGGCGTATGAGCTGCGCAGGGAGGCGGGGACGCTTCCGGCGACGGCGGACCGGCCCGAGGTGCGGTTGTTGACGGCGATCCTGGACGCGATGGTGCACCCGAAGGGGGTGCACACCGCGGACCTGTTGGGGGGCCTGGCTGCCGTGTCCGACGAGTACGCGGGGTGGGACGCGGACCGGTTGGCGGCTGCGGTGAAGCCTGCCGGACTGTTCCCGGGACAGCTCAACTTGGACGGCTCGAACCGGAACGGGTACCGGCGGGAGCGTGTGCAGGACGCGTTGGACCGGGTCTAGAAGGGGGTCTGAGGGGGGTCTACGGATAGGCCCTGAGGGTCTATCAAATAGACCCTCCCTCTACCCCTGTAGGCCCTCTGTGACCTGCGATGTAGACCCGCTAGGACCCGTAGCGCGGGTGGCAGTGAACGGCCCTCAGGCACGTCCTGGGGGCCGTTCACGTGCGCCTGGTCGCACGGTCAAGCTCTGATCAGTTCAGTGGCGCACAGGCACCAGGGCGCGCACCCTGGGAGTAGGAGGTCACCACCATGAAAAGCGAGCACGACAAGCTCTATGAGCTACGCCAGAAGGTCAGGAAGTCCGTTCGCGAGCAGGTAAGCGGTGAGGCAGCAGACAAGGTGTTGCGTGAGGCAGCCGTGCAAGAAGAGACAGGTGCCATCGCGCGCGACATACAAGACCAAGCCAACCAGGACTTGGCCAACGAGGAGAAGCCCGAAGGCGACAAGGAGTAGGGGGTTCTCATGGCGTACTGACGCCAGCGAGGGCCCCGCCATACGCTGATGGTGCGACCCGATCAGCAAGGCGGAGCCCTCATGCCAAAGCCTACCCCCGCAGTACCGGCGTCCTTCGGTGAAACCGTCCGCGCCACCCTCTCCGACCACGGTCTCAGCGTCCGTGAACTCGCCCGCCGCACCCGGTTCGATCACGCCTACCTGTCCCGTGTCCTCGCCGGGAAGCAACGTCCCTCACCCGCGCTCGCGGACGCTGTCGACCAGGCGCTCAATGCTGGTGGGAACCTCGTGGCCCTGGTCGACGCGCCACCTCCGTCCGACGACCTGGCAGAGACCGGCGACGTCTTGGAGTTCATGCGGCGCGCGGAAACCTCAGAGCTCGGGGCGGGCACCCTCGACGTCCTCGGGGGCGCCGTAGACCAACTCTGCCGCGACTACCCGACCGCCCCGGGGCCGGTCCTGCGGGACCGCTCCAAGAAGCTCATGGGGCACGCCCTGGGGCTGTTGGAGCGTCGTACCACCCTCGCCGAACACCGGGAGCTCCTCGTCCACGTCGGGTGGCTGTCCGCGCTCCTGGGGTGCGTGCACTTCGACGTCGGTGACCGGCTTGCCGCGGAGACCGCCCGCAAGATGGCGCACCAGTTGGGCGAGCAGGCCGGGCACGGAGAGATCGTTGCGTGGGCGTATGAGATCACCGCGTGGTTCGCGTTGTCCGAGGGCCGGTACCAGGCGGTGGTGGCCGCTGCTGAGGCCGGGCGCGCGCACGCTGGGGTGTCCAGCGGCGGTGTGCAGCTCCTCGTTCAGCAGGCCAAGGCTGCGGCGAAGTTGGGTGACGACCAGGCGCACCGGCTGCTCGGTGAGGCCGGGAAGATGCTCGCCCAGTTGCCGACCACCGACCAGCCCGAGCACCACTTCGTGTTCGACCCGGACAAGCTCACCAGCCATGGGGCGACGGCGTACACCTGGTTGGGGTGGGACGAGGCCGCGGGCGAGTACGCGTCGGAGATGGCGGACCGGTACCAGCGCGAGTACCGGCCGATGCGGTTGGCGACGGCCCGCCTGAATCTGGGCATCCTCGCGGCGCGTCGGGGCGCGTTGGACGAGGCTGTGTCGCTGGGGGAAGCGGCGTTCGAGTCCGAACGCCGGTCTGGTGCGTTGACGTCTTGGGCGCGCGGCCTGCTCTCGGAGTTGGAGAGCCGATACGAGGGTGAGCGCCTGGTGGTGGACTACCGGGAGCGGCTGGCGTTGGAGGCGGGCGGGGACCGGTGACTGTGGTGACGGATCGGGTTGTCACCACTGGTCGTACTCGTGTCACCGGCCGCGGGCGCTGATGCTCGACGCCATGGACACCACCACGAAGCAGGATCAACAGGAGCTCGAACGGCTCCGGTCGAAGTTCGGAAACGAGTATTCGGTGTGGCGGTCTGTTGAGGGCCGCTACTGGATCGCGACGGCCCGGGACAAACGGGTCTGCTCTGAGCCGACGTTGATGGAGGAAAGCGCCGCGGCGTTGGAGGAGAAGCTGCGTGCGCCGGGGGATCGTGTCGCGGTCCCGTTCCAGCGGGAGGCGCTGTGACCCTCGAAGAACTCACACGGCTGACTGCGCCTCGACGAGCCGAGCGTCCCGTGCGCTTGGTCGATGGCGGGCCGTTGCCTCGACGTAGGCCGGATGCAACCGAGCTGTACGACGAGTTGTCCGAGGTGCTGCGGATGCGGCCCCGGCACGCAGGGGAGGCCTACGAAGCATTGCGGGATGCGGACCGGCTACTGAGTGAGCTCGATCGGCTCTTGCGCGAAGGTGCGAAGCTTCCGGAACCGTGGCGCCAGGAGAACAGTGCGGACCGTTCGGCGTGACCCTCTCGTGAGACGTCCAGCGGCATTTCCGCAGGTCAGAAGGTAGACCAATCCAGGCGTTCGGAGTGGTCTACCTTCGCCGTGCGCTATGTCCGGTTATCGACCGTTTCTGACCTCCGGTAAACGCGCTTATCGGAGGTCAGGATTCATCGGAAGCGTCCGGCTCCTCGCGCGGCCCGAGCAAGTCGACGGCGAACATCTCCATCTCCCGGTAGTTCCGCGGCTTGGCACGGCCGGCGCGCACCTTGCGCTCGTGCTCCTGGCGCTGGAACTCGCGCACCTTCTCCAAGATCTCCGCACGGGTGCGGTTACCGGTTGGCATGGTCGATGCTCCATTCAGCCCAGCGGATTCGTTGAAGGTCGAGGGGGTGTTCGGCTTCCCGTAGCCACGAGCGGGCCGCCTTGGCGCCGTGTTCGAGCCGGTCTGCCAGTGCGTTGGCCCGATCCATGCGCACGATGGCGGCGTCCATCGCTTCGGCGTCGTTGACGAACGATGCGGTGACCTCGGGCCAAGAGGCTGTGATCACTCCCAACCACGCGGAGGACATCGCCGCAGCGGCGCGGTAGACCCGGGCACGTCGGAGTTCAGCGGCCCTGAGCGCGTTGCGTAGGCGTCTGGCGTGGCGACGGCGCCCCGCTGGGGTGTCGGGGCGTAGCGAGGCGCCCGCAGCCTCTCTGAGGACCGCACACAGCGGCTCAGGGGCCTTGTGATCCAACCCGTAGGCGATCGCCTCCAACACGACCGGACGCGGCCTGCGCTCCCCCGACTCCAACCGCCTGACGGTCGACCGGGCGAGCGCGGACCGTTCGGCCAGGGCCCGTGTGGACAGGCCGCGGTCGGTGCGCATGTCCCGCAGTGCCTTGCCGAGTGTGGACGCCAGACGCTCGCGCTCGTCATCGCCGGGGACTGCCTCAGCGAAGTTCGCCCGGTCGTTCACAACATGGGCGCCTAACGCGCGCACGTGCGCGGGAGTGCTGGTGTGTTCTCGCGCGAGAACCATCGTCTGCCCCCTGGATGTTCGGCGGGCCGCCCCGGATCTCGGAGCGGCCCGTGGTGGTTCTAGGCGGCATCGTCGGGGCCTTCGATGGCATCGACGGTCAGGCCGGCCAACTGGTCAGCCATGCGGACGGCGAGGGCGCCGCCCAGGCTCCCCCTGTGCTGCTCGACGGTCGAGCGCATGGCCTTGAACGACTCCCGTGCCCCGGGGTCGAGGGAATCGGCTTCCAGGCGCGCCCGCAGGAGCGTCCGGGCGTCCCCGCTGACGTGCTCGACCAACTTCTCGTCGAGGCTGCGCATGAGCGGGGAGAAGTCGGGAGCGGTGCCCCCCAGGGGCGACACCGGCCCGTTCTGCGCACTGATCCAGGCGGGCAGCTCCGCACGCAGGGCGTGGACCGTGTCGGCGTCGGCCGCGCCCTTGATGACGCTGGTGACGGAGTGCCCGGCTTCGAGGAGTCGTCGGCTGCGCTCCCATGCGCGGCCCTGGCGCTGTTCCGTCAGGAGGGCGCTGGTGGGGTCGTCCGACGGGGCCAGGGCGCCACGGGCGTAGGCGCGGACGGTGTCCAGCGCCAGAGTGAACTCAGCCTCCAACTGGTCCATACGGGCATCGGCACGGGCGCGCGCCGCGGCGCGCTGTTCCTTGCGGCGGGTGTCGAGCCCTTCGGCGGTGAGGTGGTGGGCGTCGGGGATGGGCTGGTCCGCAGCGGCGAAGTAGTCCCTGCGGACCGCGGGCAGCTCCTCGTTGCGGATCTTGCGGATGCGGCTGAGGGCGGAGTGTGCGCCGTAGACGTTGAACATGCTGTGCTCCTAGAGGTTGCGGTAGTCGGTGTAGCGGCGAGTCGGCTCCATGGCGTCCTGCGAGTCGCCGGCGCCGTGCACGGTGGTCTCGCCCGCCATGGCAGCCGCGCGGGCGGTGTAGTCGCTGGGGGGCGTGGCGTCGTCGTCGACGGTGTAGCCCTTGCGGCCGAAGTAGGCCAGGAGCCGCGAGTCGTCAGCGACATAGGCGACGCCGTCCACGAACCAGGTGTGCGGCTCGTCGCCGAACGGGTTGAACGCGCCGTGGGCGTGGGCTCCGGCGGGTGCGGTGATCTTCTTCGTCATCAGTGGGTCCTCTCGTATGCGGGTGGTTGGTGGTCAGGGTTGGAGGGAGGTGCGCGGGTCGGTGTCATATGGCTTGCCTGTCTCTCGTAAGTTCGCTGGTCAGAGGTGTTCAGGGAGGGTTGGGGAGGGTCCGCGCGTTAGTTCTCTAGGAACGGGTTTTCTGTAATCACGTGACTACGGAAAACCTCGTCATGGTGGATATTGCTGGGACCCTCCCCAACCCTCCCTTTCGCAGGTCAGCGGCTTTCGGTCCACATCAGCCCAAGCCCCTTGAAGACCATCGCGCCGTTGCTCTTCCGCTTGTCGAACCCCCGCTGTTCAAGGGCGAGTGAGAACGCGGTCTGAGTGCCCGGGTCGATGCCCTCGGACGTGCACCACTTCATCCACGTGCTGTAGAGCTGAGTCGAGTTCACCGATGCCGTCGATACCGTCGTGCACGTGTCGTCGATGAACCGCCCGAGGACGTCGGACTCCGCCTTGTAGCTCGCGGTCGCCGCGGTGACAGCTTCGGGTTCAGCGAGCCCGTGTTCCCGCCAGTCCTGGTACCCCCGCACCAGCCACGCGAGGATGCCGTCAGCCTCAAGCCGCAGCCGCCCCGGGAGTTCGCCGTCCCGCTCCTCCTTGGGAATCACGACGTCGAAGGGGACGAGTCGCAGACGGCGCCAGATTCCCTCATCGGTGCCCCTGACGATCGGCCGGTAGTTCGATGCCAGGACGAACGTGTGCGAGGGGTCGAACTCCCAGAAGTCCTCGCGCATCCGGCGTGCCGAAATCGGATCACCACCGGTCAGCCGCTTCACCGTGCCCTCAGCGAGCCGCCGCCCCTCGTCGAACTCCTGGACGATCGCGAGCCGCGCCCCGAACAGGCTCGCGCTGGACGTGGGGTGGAACCCTCCCGACCGTTCGGCCAGGAGTTCGGGGTCCGGAGTGATGGCGTAGTCACCGAGGACATGGTCGATGGAGTTCGTCAACGTCCCCTTGCCGTTGGCGCCGACCCCGTAGAACACCGCCAACACGTGCTCCTGGACTTCCCCGAGCAGGGCGTAGCCGAAGTACCGCTGGATGAACGCGCGCGTCTTCGGGTCGGGCTGGATGCGTTGGAGGAACTTGGTGAACTCCGGAGCCTCTGCGTCAGGGTCGTAGGCCGCGGCGCACACCTTCGTAAGGTGGTTGCTCTGCTCATGCGGCATGAACTCGCTACTGCGGAGATCGAGGGTGCCGTTCGAGCAGTTCAGCAGCCACGGGTCCGCGTCGAACTCGCTCGGGTCCAACGCCACGGGCTCCTCAGTTCCGGCGAGGGTGAGGATGCCGCTGACGCCCCGAGAGGATTCGAGACGCTTCGCAGCGTTGATGGCCTTCTTCCGATCAGCTTCGTCAGCGTCGAGTTCCGCAGCCCAGTCCAGAGCGCCGCGAGCGATGGCCTTGGCCATGCGCTGTGCCTTGCCCGTCGTGTCCGGGGCCCACCGTGCTCCGTCCCAGATCATCCACTTGCGCCACACCGGGACGTGCCGGAGTTGGCTACCGAACGCGGCGACCAGGCGACGGGCGTGTCCGAGCTCGGTGTACGGTTCGGCCGGCTCCGGGTCAAACTGCGGCGGCCTGCTTGGATCGCGTCGTGTCATCGGCGATCGCCCCGTCTCGAACATGTCCATCGGTGTCCTCGTCATCCCCCCATGGCGTTCCGGTCTCCCACTCGACCGGGCCGCCCTTGTACCCGTGCGCCAGGTCGGCGCTGTAGCTGGTCTTCGCCCGGTGCTCCCGGACATTGGTGCGGTGAAGCTGATCCGCGACCATGTCCTTGCGTTCGGCGTGCACTGCTGCCCAGTACTCGTCTTCGGAGCGACGCCGGTTGTACGCCTCCTGGGCGACGTCGAAGGCGAGGTCATCGCCCTCGCGTGCCCACGTTTCGGCTGCTCGGACTGCCGCTGCGGCCTTCCTGGGGTCGTTGTCGGGGAGTTCGCACCACGCCCGGCTTCCGAACAGGGGGATGTCGCCCCGCGCCTTGCCGCGGTCGATAAGGGTCTGTGACCAGGACTGCCGGTATCGCTGCTCAGGTGTGACCCGAGGTGTGGCAGGTCCGCGCTGCCATCGGGTTGCCGCCCACTGGGAGGCGTCTTGTCCGGGGGTCACTGGTGGTCCCCCTTGAACTGGCGAGCGACCACTAGCCACACCTTCCGGCCGCACCCGGAACGTCGAACTCCGGACACGTCGGGCGTGTAGGCGAATCCGAGGTGGTGGCCTCCGCACCGAGGGCACCGATAGGACACAGCCCAGCGGCGCCGGCGCGCGCACGGGGCGAGCAGCGACGCGAACGCAGTGGGGACCCTGTCGAGGGTCGCCTGTCCGTGCTCGGGCGGGTCGGTTAGGCTGTGAGCGGCTTCCTGAGGTTCCATCTGATCCCCTGGGGTGTCCTGGCCGGTCTGCCAACCGGTCTTCGCGGCCCGTTCCTGTTGGCGCAGGGGCGGGCCGCTGTCGTTGTTGTGTGTGCGAGTCATGCGGCAGCTCCGCTCTGCTCGCGCTCCTTCATCCACGCGAGGACGGTTGCCAGCTCGTAGCGGATGCGGCCGGAACGACCGGGGGACGTCTTGATGTACTTCGGCCCGCGCCCCTCGTACCGCCACATGCTGAGGGTCTTGACCGTGTAGCCCGTCATCTCTGCTACCTGCGTCGGAGTCAGATACCTGGTGTTCATCTCCCACCTTCCAAAGTTGCACTGTTTAAGTGCAACTCCGCTTGACACGAGTGCATGTATGAACGAAGCTAGCACATAACCACAGACGCTGCCAGACAGCAAAGGAGGTCACCGGATTGCTCGTTACAGTGGCTCCCATGGCGACTCGAAAGACTAAATTCCATGGCGGAAGCACTAAGACCGTGGCGCGGAACGTCCGCCGATTCAGGGAAGCCCAGGGGCTTTCGGCCGCCAAGCTCTCGGCTCGCACGGCTGAGCTGGGCTACGAGATCCCCCGGGAAGGGGTTCAGAAGATCGAGGCTGCGGCCGATGGCCGCCCCGGAGCTCGGCACATCAACGCAGACGAACTTGTAGTCCTGGCCCTCGCCTTGAACACCACACCAGTCGCTCTACTGCTGGGAACCTCGGACCGCGCGAACGACACCGTTGAGATCACCGGCGTCGGCGAGACCACGGCTGACCAGGCATGGGCATGGGCGACCGGAGACGCCCCGGCGCTCCCACGCGACCCGCAGGAAGCGCCTGGCGAGCAGCACACCAGGCACACCCTGTACCAGGCCTACGGGCGGCCCTGGTGGCTGCCCGAGCGCCGCCACGAGGACCGTCTTCGCCGCGCAATCGAGAAGCACTACAAGGACCGCGGACAGTTCGACGAGTTCGCCGATGAGGAGATGCCCCCTGATGGCCCGAGTACGTGACATGTGGAAGAACCGCGACGGGTCGAAGTCCAGTAGGCACGGCACCGGGAAGCGATGGTGCGTGATCTGGTACGACCCGTCCGGCAACGAGAAAAATCAGTCGTTCGACCGCAAACCCCCTGCTGAGCAGTGGGCTGCCAAGGTCGAGGCTGACATGATGCGCGGCGCCTACGTGGACCCGTCGCGCGGCAAGATGACCCTGTCCGAGTACGTCGACACGAAGTGGAAGCCTGCCCAACACCACCTGGTCGACAACACGGTCGAGACCTACGACCGGCACTGGCGGAACCGGATTCAGCCCAGGTTCGGCGACCGGCCGGTTGGGAGCCTCACCCGCGGCGACATGAAGACGTTCGTCTCGGAGGTCAAGGGCACCGTGAGCGCGTCGACCCTGCACACGGCGTTCGCGACGCTGCGCATCATCATGCAGGCCGCGGTAGACGACGAGATCATCGTGGCGAACCCGTGCACGCGGGTGAAGCTCCCACAGATCGAGGACCGCGAGTTGGTCATGTTCTCGGCCGACCAGGTGCTCGCGCTCGCGGACGCGATTCAGCCCCGCTACCGGATCGCTGTGGTGTTGGCGGCCGGTGCGGGGCTGCGTCAGGGCGAGTGTCTGGGACTGGTCGAGAAGCGGGTCGAGTTCTTGAAGCGGCGCCTGGTCGTGCGTCAGCAGATGCAGAACGGCGAACTGGTCGACGTGAAGACGAAGGCCGGCCGCCGGGTGGTGCCGCTGGATGACGGAATCCTCGCGGCCCTCACGGAGCACGTCCGGGACTACCCGCCGCGGGCCGATGGGGTCCTCATCACCAACGCTGACCGGTCAGCGGTTCGACGGAACCGATTCGGGGACGTGTGGCGGGCCGCGGTGAAGAAGGCGGGGATGCCGAAGGGCACTCGCTTCCACGATTTGAGGCACTTCTATGCCTCAGCCCAGATCGCGGCGCAGGTGAACCCGAAGGCCATCCAGGTTCGTATGGGGCACGCCTCGATCACGGAGACGTTCGACACCTACGGGCACCTGTTGCCAGACCATGAGGACCTCGGTCGCGGCGCGATGGACCGGGCTCTGAACCTGGTCGCGTAGGAACCCATCCGGGATAGATCCGGGATATGGGCCTCTCACAACTGCATATGTGCAGGTGAGGGGAGGGAGTCGGCCGGTAAGCCGGATTCTGTCGGTCCCATCGGGACCGGACGGCCATCCATCTGGGGCCGCCGTTGCCGACGACCTCGGTGCGGTCTACCCGCGGACTCGGGCGGGCCGCCCTCGAACATCCGCGCGGGAGCCCGGAGGCTCCCTTTTTGACCTTGCTCCGGGTGGGGTTTACCTAGCCGACCGGATCACTCCGGCCGCTGGTGGTCTCTTACACCACCGTTTCACCCTTACCACCGCGAGCGGTGGCGGTCTGTTTTCTGTGGCACTGTCCCGCGGGTCGCCCCGGGTCGGTGTTACCGACCACCCTGCCCTGTGGAGTCCGGACTTTCCTCGAACCCGTCTGCACGGATCCGCGACCGTCTGGCCGACTCCCCCTCGCCCCGCATTCTATGCCCGTTCACGCGGGCTCAGGCCAGGTGCGCGGTGTCGTTGAGCGAGCGCACGACCATGGGACCGTCGGCGTAGCAGTCCACCTCTGTCAGGCACGCCGTGTCCAGGTGCATCCGGTACAGCGCCGACAGCGGCGCCAGCATCGCCTGCTGCACCACGACCTTGATGGGGGTCACGTGGCTGACGACCAGGACGGTGCGGCCCCGGTGGCGTTCGACCAGGGCCTCACGCGCGGCCCCCACCCGGGCGGCGACCGCCGCGAAGCTCTCGCCCCCCGGCGGTCCCGTGCCGGTGTCGGCCAGCCACCGGTCAACGTCGTCCGGGGCCAGCTCGCGCGCCTCGGCGAAGGTCATGCCCTCCCAGTCACCGAAGTCGGTCTCCACGAAGCCCTCGTCGACCTCCACCGGCAGCCCGAGCACCTCGGCGGCGTGCGCGGCGGTGTCCCTGGCCCGCGCCAGCGGCGAGGACACCACCGCGTCGATCGGCCACGACGCCAGGCGGTGCGCCACCGCGGCCGCCTGGGCGTGTCCGGCGTCGGTGAGCGGGATGTCGCCCCGGCCGGCGAAGCGCCGTTCCACCGACATCGGGGTCTGACCGTGTCTGAGCAGGACGAGTCGGGTCGGCGCCTCGTCCGGGGCGCCCCACCCCGAACTCACTGTTCGGCCTGGCCGCCCAGCCCCGACTCCGCGGTGCGCACGAGGATGCGGCGGCAGTCCTCGCAGCGCACGACCTCGTCGGCGGGGGTGGCCCGGATGTCGTTGAGTTCCACGGTGCTCAGGGAGAGCTTGCAGCCGCCGCAGCGCCCGTAGCGCAGGGGCGCGGCCGCCACGCCGTCGTACTGGGCGCGCAGCTTGTCGTAGAGCGCCAGCAGATCGGCGGGGATCTCCGCGGCCACGCGCTCGCGGTCCCGGACCATGGTGTCGCGGTCCATCGCGATGCCCGCCGCCGCGGTGTCGCGGCGGGCGGTCACCTCGGTGTACTTCGCGACCGTCTCCTCGCGCTCGGCGGTCAGGCGGCCGACCCGCTCGTTCAGCTCCTCGGCGCGCTCCATGACCTCCAGCACCACCTCTTCCAGCTCGGCCTGGCGGCGGGCGAGCGAGGCGATCTCCGACTGCAGGTTCTGCAGTTCCTTGGAGTTGGTGATCTGGCCCGACTCCAGGCGCTTGGCGTCGCGGTCGGCCCGGCTGCGGACCTGGTCGACGTCGCGCTCGGCCTTGCGCTGCTCCCGCTCGATGTCGGAGACCTTCGTCTGCGCGGTCACCAGCTCGCTGTCGATCTGCTCCACGCGCTCCTTGAGCGCGGCCGCCTCGGCCGTCTCGGGCAGCGTACGGGCCCGGTGCTCCACGCGCTGGAGTCCGGTGTCCAGCTCCTGGAGGTCGAGCAGTCTGGCCTGTGCCTCGGGTTCGGCTTTCACGTATGGCTCCTGAAGTGGCTGGGAAAGGCAGTGACGCCGCCCGCGCCGGTCGCTGTGCAGTTGGGGGCCGCCCTGGTCGGGGCGTGGTGGTCAGACGTGCGTGAACGCCCGTGACCAGGCATCCGTCACCGTCGTCGACACGCGGGTCTCCACGTTAGCCCCATTTGGGCCACCGGCGCGCCCGAGGGCCCCCACCAGGTGGTCCGCCCCGTCCTGGAGCCAGGGCCACTCGCTGGCGAAGTGGGGGGTGTCGATGAGGGCCGGGGCGCCGGGGAGCGCCACGAACTCCGTCGCCGGGTGGTGGCGCAGGTCGGAGGTGACGAACACGTCCGCCCCGGCGGTCCGCGCGGCGTCGAGCAGGGAGTCGCCCGCTCCCCCCGAGACCGCCACGGTGCTCACCGTGCGGTCCAGGTCCCCGGCCGCGCGGATCCCGGCCGGGGTGTCGGGCAGGCCGTCGCGGACCCGCGCGGCGAAGTCCCCGAGCGTCATGGGCTCGTCCAGGGTGCCCACGCGCCCGATCCCGCGGCGGCCCTCGGGGTCGGTGGAGTCCGGGTCGAGCGGCCGCAGCGGACCGGTGAGCCCCACCGCCCGGGCCAGTGCGTCGGACACTCCGGGCGCGGCGGTGTCGGCGTTGGTGTGCGCGGTGTACAGGGCGACGCCCGCGCGGATGAGACGGTGCACGACACGGCCCTTCGGGGTGTGGGCGGCCACGCTCGTCACCCCGCGCAGCATGAGCGGGTGGTGCGTGATGATGAGGTCGGCGCCCCAGTCGAGTGCCTCGTCGACGACGGCCTCGACCGGGTCGACGGCGAACAGGACGCGACCCACGCCCTGGGCGGGATCGCCGCAGACCAGACCGACCGCGTCCCAGGAGGCGGCCCACCGCGGAGGGTAGACCTCCTCGAAGGCTGCGGTGACGTCGGACAGGCTGGGGTGCGGGTTCGCGGTGCTCACGGCCCTGAGACTAGAGCATGCCCCGCGCACTCGACGTCCTCGCCGTGGCCGAGGAGGACGACACCGAGCGGATGGCGGCCCTCGCTCCGGAGCGGCGTCCCTTTGCGCCGACCACACGCTCGGGCGCTCGCTCGACCCCAGTTTCGGACCCGCCGTCACCCGTCGCCCCGACCCGCCGACGCGCGGCCGGTCGGGCGCGCGTCGCGCGTCGGGCCCTCTAGGCTGGACCGCGCTATGAACGAGAAGAAGAAGGAACGACCCAGGTCCCCGGTCGGAGCGCACGTCCCGGTCGCGGGCGGCATGGCCACCAAGGGACTGGCCTACACCGAGGAGATCGGCGCCGAGACGGTGCAGGTCTTCGTGTCCAACCCGCGCGGGTGGGCCACCAAGGAGGGCGACCCCGACCAGGACGCCCGCATGCGCGAACGCACGGACCTGCCGCTGTTCGTGCACTCGGCCTACCTCATCAACCTGGGCGCCCCCAACGAGGAGACGGCGGAGAAGTCCCTGCAGTCGCTGGAGCACGCCCTGGTACGCGGCGGCGAGATCAACGCGCGCGGTGTGGTCGTGCACACCGGGTCGGCGGTCTCCGGCGGCCGCGAGGCCGGGCTGGAGCGGATGCGCGATCGGCTGCTGCCCCTGGTGAAGCGGCTGGGCACGGACGTTCCGCCCGTCCTGCTGGAGCCGATGGCGGGCCAGGGCCAGGTGCTGTGCGCGACCGTCGACGACCTCGTCCCCTACCTGGAGGCCCTGGACTGGCACTCGAACGTGGGCGTGTGCCTGGACACCGCGCACCTGTTCGCGGCCGGACACGACATCTCCACCGTCGAGGGCATGCGCGAGACGCTGGACGCGTTCGGCGAGAAGGTGGGTGCCGACCGGCTGCACCTGATCCACGCCAACGACTCCAAGTTCCCGTGCGACAGCAAGAAGGACCGGCACGAGAACATCGGCAAGGGCTGTATCGGCGCCGAGCCGTTCGGCGAGCTGTTCCGGCACCCGGTCTCCGCCGGAGTGCCGATCGTCCTGGAGACGCCGGGACCCGAGGGTCCGCACGGGGAGGACGTGGCCACGCTCAAGGAGCTGCGCGGGGACTGACGTCCCGCTCGGGGCGACTCGACGTGCCCGGAAAGGGGCGGCCCGGGCCCGGCCCCTACCGGCCCGGCTCCCCGCCGGGGTCGTCGGGATGGTCGGCGGTGGCGCCCGCCGTCCCGTCGCCCCCGGCGGCGCCGCGCGCCCAGGCCCGCGCCTCGTCCAGGTCCGGAAAGAGCGCGGTCTGCAGTTGCACGCTCTCGGTGCCGGGGTGGGACTCGGGCGTGCGCCCGATGTAGCGCTCCGACATCGCCCGGACGACCTCCATGAGCTCCAGACGGAACTCCGCGGCCTCCTCCGCCGTCATCCGCAGGAGGGCGCGGGAGTCACCCGCGGCCGAATCCTTGTCGCTCGCCCGTGATCACACCGCGTCACGCCGACCGCGATCCGGAAGCCGAGCAAGATTCCGGTCGACCGGCCCATGAGTGACAATGGGATCCAGCCCACGGCTGGGCGCGTGGGGGGACTAGGAAGGGAGCCACCCGATGGATCCGGTGTCATTGGTACTCGGCGCGGCCATCGCACTCGGCGGATTCGCCTTCGGCCGCCTCGCCACCAGGCGGCAGGCACGCGAGTCCCTCGAACGGCAGCGCCAGCAGGAGCGGGCCCGCGTCCTGCAGGGCGGGCAACAGCCGCCGCAGCCCCTGTGCGGCTGCGGGCACCACCTGGTCTTCCACGACAAAGAGACCAAGAAGTGCCAGACCCAGGTGGTCATCCCCGGCCGCTGGACGGGACAGCCCAGCTCCACCTACCGCCAGTGCATGTGCCAGGGCTACCGCGGCCCCATCCCGCTGGACGAGTACTACGCTCCCGACCTGGCCGAGGGCAACAACCCCTGACGCCCGGGCCCGGCACCGCGCCGCGCCGGGGACCCGCGCGGCTCCGGTCCCCGGGCCGCCGCCGACCGCTTCCGGCCCCGACCTCACTCCCCGTGACGACGCCCGCCCCGAACGACGCCCGACCGCAAAGACGCGCCCCGCCCCGGCCGCCCGCGCGCCCGGTTCTCGGCGTCCCGACCGCGCGACCCGCCCACCTCCGCACCCGGGACGCGTTCACGCCCCCGGTGCGGGACCCTGGGACACGGGGACGGACGGGCCATCCCACCGGCCCCAGGACCCGACCAGACACGGGGCACGGGGGCGACCGGGTCATCCCACCGCACCCCAGGACCCCACCAGACGCCGGACACGAGGACCGCGGGGATGACATTGTCACCGCCCGGCACGAGAATGTCCCCGCACCGACAGCCAGAGAGTGGACTCTAACCAGTGACGACCCCTGCGACACCCACGATCGACCAGCGCATCGCCGAGGAACTCGGTGTGGGCGCGCACCAGGTCCGCGCCGCCGTCGACCTCCTCGACGGCGGGTCGACCGTGCCCTTCATCGCCCGGTACCGCAAGGAGGCGACCGGAACGCTCGACGACGCCCAGCTGCGCGCGCTGGAGGAACGCCTGCGCTACCTGCGCGAACTGAGCGAGCGCCGGGCCGCGATCCTGGAGTCGATCAGCTCCCAGGGCAAACTGGACGCCGAGCTGAAGGCGCGCATCAACGCCGCCGACTCCAAGGCCCGTCTGGAGGACATCTACCTCCCCTACAAGCCCAAGCGGCGCACCAAGGCCCAGATCGCGCGCGAGGCGGGTCTGGAACCCCTGGCCGACGCACTCTTCGACGACCCCGGCCAGGACCCCCAGGAGACCGCCGCCGCCTACGTCGACGCCGACAGGGGCGTGGCCGACGCCAAGGCCGCCCTGGACGGCGCCCGCTCCATCCTCGTGGAGCGCTTCGCCGAGGACGCCGACCTCACCGGCCACCTGCGCGAGCGCCTGTGGGAGAAGGGGCGCCTGGGATCCACGGTCCGCGAGGGCAAGGAGGAGGCCGGAGCCAAGTTCGCCGACTACTTCTCGTTCTCCGAGCCCCTCACCGCGCTCCCCTCCCACCGCGTCCTGGCCATGTACCGGGGCGAGAAGGAGGAGGTCCTCACCCTCAACCTGGAGCCCGAGGAGCCGCCCGCCGACCTGCCCGACGGCACCACTCCCCGCAGTTCATACGAGAACGCCATCGCCGCGCACTTCGGCATCGTCGACCGCGGGCGCCCGGCCGACCGCTGGCTCCAGGACACCGTGCGCTGGGCCTGGCGCACCCGCATCCTCGTGCGCCTGGACATCGACGTGCGCATGCGCCTGTGGCAGCAGGCCGAGGACGACGGCGTCAACGTCTTCGCCGCCAACCTGCGCGACCTGCTCCTGGCCGCGCCCGCCGGCAGCCGCGCGACACTGGGCCTGGACCCGGGCCTGCGCACGGGCGTGAAGGTCGCCGTGACCGACCGCACCGGCAAGGTCGTGTCCACCGACACGATCTACCCGCACGCGCCGCGCCGCGACTGGGACGGCTCGATCGACCGGCTCGCCAAGCTCTGCGCCGCCCACGAGGTCGAACTCGTCGCCATCGGCAACGGCACCGCCTCCCGCGAGACCGATCGCCTGGCCGCCGACCTCCTCCAGCGCCACCCCGAGCTCAAGCTCACCAAGGTGATGGTCTCCGAGGCCGGCGCGTCGGTGTACTCGGCCTCCGCCTACGCCTCGGAGGAACTGCCCGACCTGGACGTGTCCCTGCGCGGCGCGGCCTCCATCGCCCGCCGCCTGCAGGACCCGCTCGCCGAGCTGGTCAAGATCGACCCCAAGTCGATCGGCGTGGGCCAGTACCAGCACGACCTCGCCGAGGCCAAGCTGTCGCGCTCCCTGGACGCCGTGGTCGAGGACTGTGTGAACGGCGTGGGCGTGGACGTCAACACCGCCTCGGTGCCGCTGCTGACCCGGGTGTCTGGCGTGACCTCCACGCTGGCCCGCAACATCGTCGCGCACCGCGACGCCAACGGCCCCTTCCGCACCCGCGAGGCACTGCGCTCGGTCCCCCGCCTGGGCCCCAAGGCGTTCGAGCAGTGTGCCGGGTTCCTGCGCGTCAACGGCGGCGACGACCCCCTGGACGCGTCAGCCGTCCACCCGGAGGCCTACCCCGTCGTCCGCCGGATCCTGGCGCGGGTCGGTACCGACCTGCCGTCGCTGATCGGCGACAAGGCGGCCCTGTCCGCGATCCGCCCACAGGACTTCGTCGACGACACGTTCGGTCTGCCGACGGTCACCGACATCCTCGCCGAACTCGACAAGCCCGGCCGCGACCCGCGCCCGGCCTTCACCACCGCCACCTTCAAGGAGGGCGTGGAGAAGCTGGACGACCTGGACCCGGGGATGATCCTGGAGGGCGTGGTCACCAACGTCGCCGCCTTCGGCGCGTTCGTGGACGTGGGCGTGCACCAGGACGGGCTCGTGCACGTCTCGGCGCTGTCCCACGACTTCGTCAAGGACCCGCGCGACGTGGTCAAGTCCGGCGACATCGTCAAGGTCAAGGTGCAGGAGGTCGACACGGCCCGCAAGCGCATCTCGCTGACCATGCGCCTGGACGACGAGGCCCCCTCCGGCGAGGACCGGCGCGGCGGCGGCCGCGGCGACGGGGGTGGCAAGGGCCGCCCTCAGGGCAAGGGCAAGGGCAAGGGCAAGGGCGGCCAGGGCCAGGGGAGCAACCGCGGCGGACGCGGCGGCCAGGGCGGGGGCCGCGACGCGGCGCCCTCGGGCGCGATGGCCGACGCGCTGCGCCGCGCGGGCCTGGGCCGCTAGACGACCGCGACCACGGTCGCGTTCACGGCCGTGACCGCTGAGGCGGCCGGGACCACGGTGTCTCGGCCGCCGGACCCCGGCACGGATCCGGATCCGGTCCGCCCGTGCGGCGACCGCCCTCACGAGACGCGCCGGGCGGCCCGGACACAGCCCGGTGCGCCCACGCGCCCCGACCACGACCGCCAGCCCGCCCGTGCGCCTCAGACGCAGTCGCGCGGGATCACCGACGTGTAGATCTTCGTCGCCACGCGCCGCTCGCCCTCATAGGCGTCGATCGTCGCGTGCAGGTGGAAGTCGGTGGCCGTCGATGTCAGCACCGTGCGCGTGGTCGTGCTCACCGACCAGTCCCCGCGGGCGAACCCCATGTTCCACACGGTCTCGCCCCGCACCGAGTCGTAGTCGTTGCCGACCCAGCTGTAGTCCTCCTCCGCCCGCCGGGTCACCTCCAGTCCGATGTCGTCGAAGGACACCGTCCCCAGGTCCTTGACCACGTTCAGCGACGCCTTGTACCGCACCAGGTCGTGGGACAGGTCCCAGCGCTGCTCGCCCGGCTCGATCTGGGTGGTCGGGATCGGGGCCGTGCCCTCGGGCTCCCCGAAAGGCTCCGGGACCCCGTCGTCGGCCTCCGCCGGACGCACCGGGAGCCGGACGCGGGTGTGCTCCCCCGGGTACACCGCCAGCGTGACCGGCTCTGGAGAGGGCCAGGCCAGCGGCCAGTAGGAGGTCGACACCGCGATCCGCATCCGGTTCCCGGCCGGGAACGCCTGGGCCACGCCGTTCAGCGGCACCGACACCCGGTACCTGCGTCCCGGCTCCAACCGCTCCGGCGCCTCGTGCCCCCGGGCGTGGGTGAGGTTGAGCAGCCCGTAGGTCACCCGGGTGGCCTCCCCCTGGGGCGTGACGTCGCACAGGCGCACCGCGATCATCGCCACCGGACGGTCCACCGACAGCTCCAGGTCGACCATCACCGATCCCAGGATCTCCACCCGCTCGGGCAGCGGCCTGCTGTCGAAGACCATCGACCCGCCGTCGTCCTCGCGCTGGTCGTAGGGCAGGTCGGGCGGCGCGTTGTAGGAGCACCACTTGCCGGCGTGCTGCCCGGTCGACAACGGGGAGGTCAGGGTCGACACCGACTCGGGCTGCGGCGACTCCCCCTCCCCCAGTACCCGCCCGCTCCCCATGGCGCGGGAGACCTCGATCAGGTCCGGCGAGGGCCACCGCCGCGCGCTGACCCAGCGGCCCGGCCGTTTCTCGTAGGCGGTGGACGGCGTCACGCTCTCCTGCATCCACGCCCGAAGCGCGGGCGCTTCCATCACGCCGTTGTCCACCCCCTTGAGCCAGTGGTCCCACCAGCGCACCATCTCCTGCAGGAAGCCGATGGCGGGCCCCGGCTGCCCCAGGTGGGGGTACTTGTGCGACCACGGGCCCAGCAGGCCCAGGCAGGGCGACCGCAGCCGTGCCAGCAGGCGGAAGACGCTGTTGGAGTACCCGTCGGCCCACCCGCTGACCGCCATCACCGGGACCTCGACGGCGTCGAGGTCCTCGGCGACCGAACCGTGCTTCCAGTACTCGTCCCGGTGCTGGTGGCGCAGCCACGTGTCGAGCCACAGCCCGCTGCCCTCCAACCGCTCGTGCCACATCTTGCGCCACTTGCCCCCCACGAGTTCGGGGTCGGGCGGGCAGGAGTTGTAGGCGAACATCGTCGAGGCCCAGGACAGGTTGTCCCCGAGCAGGCACCCGCCCATGTAGTGCACGTCGTCGCTGTAGCGGTCGTCCGTCGAACACGCCGAGACGATCGCGCGCAGGCTCTCCGGCCGCCGCGCGGCCACCTGCAGGGCGTTGAACCCGCCCCAGGAGATCCCCATCATCCCGGTGCGGCCGTCGCACCAGGGCTGTTCCGCCAGCCAGGCCAGCACCTCCTCGGCGTCCAGCAGTTCGCGCTCCAGGTACTCGTCGGTGAGCACGCCCTCGGAGTCGCCGCTGCCCCGCAGGTCCACCCGTGCGCACGCGTACCCGTGTCCGGCCATGTAGGGGTGGTGGACCGAGTCGCGCTGGGCGGTCAGGTCCCGGCGGCGGTAGGGGATGAACTCCAGCACGGCGGGCACGGGGCGGTCGTCGCTGTCCACGGGCCGCCAGATCCGCGCGGCGAGCCGGACACCGTCGCTGATGGGGATCTGGACGTACTCGTCCTCGCGGACGTCGTTGGGCAGGTCGGTGACGGTTCGCATCGCGTCCGGTCCCTCCTCACTCTCGCGCCCGGTCGTCGGCACCGCGGATCGTGAAGGGGAGCTCCCCCGCACACTCGCGGTACCTGCGCTCGCACTCGTCGATGTCCCGGGCTCCCACGATCACGTGGGCCAGTTCGAAGCTGTAGCTGTCCTGGATGGGCAGGTCCGAGAGCCAATCGCCCTCCTCCGCCACCACGTCCACCCAGGCGTCGGGTGCCCGTGCCCGCGCGCGGGCCACGTCCCGCTCCGTGGGCGCGCGCTCCACGAAGCCGTCGCCGAAGCGGCGCATGAACCACTTGGCGGCCACCTCGTACTCCCCGCCGCGCACCACCTCGGGCTCCTGCCCCAGGGCCAGGCGCAGGCAGATCTCGTGGTTGGAGACCCCGTTCACGAGTTCGAGCATGCGCGCGTGCGACTGGGAGTGCCGCGGGTTGATCTCCACGAGCGTGATGGCGCCGCTCTCCGGCTCGTGGAAGTACTCGATGTTGAACGTGGTGTCATTGAGCCCGACCCGCGCGATGACGCGCTCGCTCAGGTCGGTCAGGCGCTCCTGGGCCTCCTCGGACACGCGCGAGGGGTACTCGTAGCGCAGGAAGCTCGACGTGCCGGGGTAGTTCGGGGAGTCGATGATCGCGTACACGTGGGGAGTCCCGTCGCGGACGTAGCCCTCCACGGTGAGCTGGTCGCCGACGGCCTCCTCCTCGGCCAGCGCGGCGGTGCCCCCCGCCTCCTCGACGTCCCGCGGCAGCCTGATCCGGTCCATCGCCCACTGGAAGGCGTCGCCGATCCGCCCGGCGCCCTCCCTGATCTCGCCCATGGCCTCCGCGAACCCGGCGTCGTCGGTGACCCGGAAGGCCAGCTCGGAGGAGAAGGACTTCACTGGCTTGACCCAGAGCGGGTAGGACAGGTCCGCCGGTTTGGCGGTCTCGTCCAGATCGACCTCGGCGAAGCGCGGCACGGCCTCGGGGATGACCGCGCGCTGCTCCAGGCGGCTCCAGTACTTGTGCTCGCACCGCACGACCGACTCCAGGGACGTGGAGCGCAGGCCGCGCGGCGCGCACAGCAGCGGCACCAGCGAGCTCACCGGGAAGTCCCAGTAGCCGATGACGGCGTCGACCGTCCCCTCGAAGGAGTCCAGGCGCCGCTCCGCCAGCGCGAGCAGGGCGGGCATGTCCACCTCGTGCTCCTGGCCGAGCTCCTCCCAGCCGAGCAGCGGCCGGAAGCGGTAGCCGTCGGCACCGGGCAGGGACTCCAGCACGTCGAGGTTCTGCTCGTCCAGGCCCAGGACGAACACGTTCCTGGTCATCGCACACCTCCGACAGGGGGCTGTCGTCGGCGGCCGCGCCCGGCGGACGCGCGGGTCACCGGGCGCCGACCGGTCCGGCCCCCTATCTGAGACGGTGCCCAGTGAGTCGGTCCCGCCCTCATGCTCGCGGGGAATTCCCCAGGTTTTACCGCGGGATGACCGCCCCGGGTCGCGAAGCCCAGGGCCGCACCGACCCGGGCCGCGAGGCCGGGGGCGCGAGGCCGGGGGGCGCGAAACCCCGGGCCGCGAGGCCCGGGGCCGTCACCACGACCGGTCACCGGGGCGAGAACGCCGCCTCGGCCCACAGGTCGCGCAGCGGGGACTCGTCCGTGGCGTGCAGTTCGTCGACGGTGTCCCACACCTTGACCGCGGTGGCCTCTCGCGTCACCGCGGGCCAGCCCGGGTCGCCCGAGGCGGCGAAGTCCCGCCAGGCGGCGACCATCCGGTCCGAGAGCCGTCGGTGCCCGGGCTCGGGCGGTCCGTCCAGCAGGAACCGGCCGAAGTCGGTGTCCAGGTTCCCGAACGCGAACGGCAGGTCCAGGGCGTGGCAGGCGCCCAGGCTCCCGCCCATCGCCGGGCTGCGGAAGCCGAGCCGGAAGAAGTGCGCCCGGCCGCCCGCCGCCGCGTGCGCCTCGGCCAGGACCACCGTGTACTGGGCGAACAGCGCGTCGCCCATGATGGCGCTGTACAGGTCGCGGGGCTCGGCGTCGGGTCGGACCCGGCGGTAGCGGGCCAACGCGTCCGGCGGCAGGCCCACCTGCGCGGCCGTGGCCTCCAGAGCGGCGTCGCCGTCGATCTCCACGCTCTGGCCGAGCTCGGTGAACAGGCGGTACTCGTCGGCGTTGTGCCCGAGCAGCACGTCGATGCCGGCGGCGCCACCCTTGGCCACCGCCTCCAGCGGCGGCTCGGGCAGCTCCGGCCCGCCGACCACCGGGGCGTAGCAGGTGAACGGCTTGACCTTCACCCCCGGTCCGCGCGGGGGCGCGGCCAGGACGGCGTCGGTGGCCTCCAGCAGGCGCTGGGGCGGCAGCTCCGCCAGCGCGTCGGCGTCCAGCGGGACGCCGGCGGCCTCGGCGACGCGCTCCGACACGCGCCGCGCGGTCTCCACGGACAGGTGGTCCGCGGGCACGCTGTGCGCGATGACGCGGCGGAAGAGGCCCTTGGCGGCCGGGGAGGCCATGAGGCACAGCACCGATCCCGCCCCCGCCGACTCCCCGGCCACGGTGACGTTGCCGGGGTCGCCCCCGAAGGCGGCGATGTTGTCCCGCACCCAGCGCAGCGCGGCGGCCTGGTCGAGCAGGCCCCGGTTGTCGGGGCGTCCGGGCACGTGGCCGAAGCCCTCGAACCCCAGGCGGTAGTTGACGCTGACCACGACCAGGCCGCTCTCGGCGAGCCGGGTGCCGTCGTAGGTGGGCTCGGAGGCGGCCCCGACGATGTAGGCGCCGCCGTGGATCCACACGAGGACGGGGGCGCGGTCGCCCTCACGGGCGGCGGTCCACACGTTGAGCACCAGGCAGTCCAGCGGGGTGTCGGGGCTCCACGCGGCGGCGCCGATCATCTGGGCGCCCTGCGGCGCGGGCGGGCCGAAGTCCACGCACTCGCGCACGTCCGTCCAGGCCGGTGCGGGGGCCGGCGCGGCGAAGCGGTGGGGACCGAAGGGCGCGGCGGCGTAGGGGATGCCCCGGTAGGCGGTGACCGCACCGCTGTCCGAGCGCGAGGAGGCCACCCCGCGAATACTCCCGCCGGTGGTCGTCACGGTCTGTTCTGCGTCCACGAGTTCCTCCCAGGAGATCCGTGCCCCCTACCTAACAACGTTAGGTAACCCTGCGCAAGACCCGGAAGCGATCCCGCCCGGCGGCGGCGCGACCGCGCGCCCCTCCACCCTGGTGACCACGGGCCCGGTGCCGTACCATCCGGTAACATACCACCCGGTCGGTATGACCACACGAACGACGAAGGGGCTTGCCCATGCGCGCCATCCAGATCACCGAGTTCGGCGGACCCGAGGTCCTCGTGCCCACCGAACTGCCCGACCCCGAGCCGGGCCCCGGCCAGATCCTGATCGACGTCGCGCGCGCGGGCATCAACTACGCGGACACCCACCAGGCGGAGAACAGCTACCTGGCTCCCTCGTCCCTGCCCATGGTGCCGGGCGCCGAGGTCGCGGGCCGCGCGCCCGACGGCCGCCGCGTCGTCGCCCTGACCTCCGGGGGCGGCTACGCCCAGCGCACCGCGGCCGACCCGGCGATGTGCTTCGACATCCCCGACGACGTCTCCGACGAGGCCGCGCTGGCCCTGGTCGTCCAGGGCGCCACCGCGTGGGTCCTGCTGCGGCGCACCGCCCGCATGGACCCGGGCGAGTCCGTGGTCGTGCACGCCGCGGCCGGCGGCGTGGGCACGCTCGCCGTCCAGCTCGCGAAGGCCTTCGGCGCCGGCCGGGTCATCGCCGTGGCCAGCAGCGAGGCCAAGCGCAAGTACGCGCTCGACCTGGGCGCCGACGCCGCCGTGGACTCCGCCGCCCCCGACATGACCGCGGCGCTCATCGAGGCCAACGAGGGCAGGCGCGTCGACATCGTCCTGGACATGGTCGGCGGCCGGGTGACCGACGAGAGCGTGCGCGCCCTGGCCCCGTTCGGCCGCCTGGCCTTCTACGGGATGGCCTCGCGCGAGGCGCCCAAGCCCGTCCAGCTGCCCAACCTCATGCGCTTCTCCACGACCGTGGGCGGCATGTGGCTCCCGCACGCCTGGCTGCTGCCGGGTGACGTGGTCGGCCAGGCGATGGGCGAGCTGATGGCGATGGTGAGCGACGGGCGGCTGCGCCCCGTGCTCGGCGAGTGCTACCCGCTGTCCGAGGCGCGCCGGGCGCACGAGGCACTGCGGGCCCGCGGCACCATCGGCAAGCTCACCCTCGACCCCTCGGCGTAGGACGGGCCCGGCCGTCCGTGCGCCCGCGGCGTCCGTGCGCCCTCGGCGCCCGTGCGCCAGGGGCCACCGCGCTCCACCGGCCGCGCGGGCGCCGCGGACCGCCGGAGCCGGTGCGGCCGGGCGGCCCGTCAGGACCGCTCGGCCGCCACCGCCGCGCGCACGGCCGGGGCGACCTCGGCCGCGAACAGCTCGACCTGCCGTACGGGCTCCTCGGCGGGGCCGAAGACGAAGGTGTCCATGCCGTGGACCAGCACCAGCTCGGTGAGCTGCTCGACCCACTGCTCGACGGGGCCGTCGAGGAACCCGCGGGAGGCGCCGCCGGTGATGGTGCCCCACACGTTGTAGGCGCGCCGGATCGACGCCGGGTCGCGCCCGACCCGGGCCGCGCCCGCGTCGATGCGCGCCTGCATGTCGCGCAGCCGGTCCGGGCCGGCGTATCCGCTGGAGGGGAGCCACCCGTCGGCCATCCGCCCCAGCGCGTCGAGCAGCCGCGGCCCGAGCACGCCCAGCCAGATCCCCATGTCGTGGACCGGTCTGGGCCCCGGTTTGACCCCCGCGAGCCGGTAGTGCCTGCCCTCGTAGCGCACCGAGCGCGCCTCCGACCACAGCAGGCGCACGACCTCGACCGCCTCGATCAGGGCGTCGGCGGCCTCCCTCGGGCCGCGCCGCGGCCCGCCCATGGCCACCACCGCCTCCCAGAACGCCCCGGCGCCCAGGCCGAGCTCGAATCGGCCCCCGGAGAGCACGTCCAGGCTGGCCGCGGACGTGGCGATGACCGCGGGCGGGCGCAGCGGCAGGTTGGCCACGTCGGGGAAGACGCGCAGCCGCTCGGTGCGCGCCAGGACGGTGGCCATCAGGGTCCACGTGTCCAGGTGCCGGCGCTGGTAGGGATGGTCCTGGAACCCGGCGAACTCCAGCCCGCCGTGCTCGGCCGCGGCGATCACGCCCCACAGTTCGCGCAGGGACCCGGCGTCGGCGTTCGGGGACGGGAACACCCCGAACTCCACCTCGCGTCCGTAGTCGGTCATCCGGACTCCCCTCCCCTACTCGGCCGACCCGTACACGAGGTCGGCGTAGTCGCGGTGTCTCTGGATCCAGCCCTTGACGAACGGGCACAGCGGCAGCACCTTCAGTCCGCGCGAGCGCACGTCGTCCAGCGCCGCGCGCACCAGGGCGCCGCCCAGCCCCCGGCCCTCGAAGGCGGGATCGACCTCGGTGTGGGTGAAGGTGACGAGGCCGTCGGTGAGGATGTACTCGGCGAATCCGGCCACCTTCCCGTCCGCCGTGATCTCGTACCGGCGCCGCTCGCGTGCGTCGACGACGTCGTTGGCCATGGGGTCTCCCACTGTCGGTCTCGGTCGCGGGCGTCCGTCCCGCACCGCCATTCTCGCCCCCTGACCGGGACCCGCCCCCTTGCGGCACGCACCCGCCGAGACATAGAGTCTTCCCTGCATACCGACCAGTCGGTCTAAGGAGAACGTATGACTTCCCGGTTCGGCGGCCGTACCGCCATCGTCACCGGAGCGAGCCGGGGCATCGGCCTGGCCATCGCCCGGCGACTCGTCGACGAGGGCGCCCGCGTCTGCGTCACCGCGCGCAAGCCCGAGCCCCTGGCGGAGGCCGTGAAGGCCCTCGGCGGACCCGAGCACGCGATCGGCGTGGCGGGCGGCGCCGACAAGCCCGATCACCAGGACGAGGCGATCGCCGCGACCCTGGAGGCCTTCGGCAGCGTCGACCTCCTGGTGAACAACACGGGCATCAACCCCGTCTACGGCCGCATGGTCGACCTCGACCTGTCCGCGGCCCGCAAGATGGTGGAGGTCAACGCGCTCTCCGCGATCGGGTGGGTCCAGCGGGCGCACAAGGCCTGGATGGCCGAGCACGGCGGCGCCATCGTCAACGTGTCGTCGGTCGCCGGGACCAAGCCCGCCCCCGGCATCGGCTTCTACGGCGCCACCAAGGCGATGCTGAGCCACATCACCACCGAGCTCGCCCTCGAACTCGCGCCCGGCGTGCGCGTCAACGGGGTCGCCCCCGCCGTGGTCAAGACCAAGTTCGCCACCGCCCTGTACGAGGGCCGGGAGGAGCAGGTCGCGGCCGGCTACCCCCTGGGCCGCCTCGGCGTCCCCGAGGACGTCGCCGGCGCCGTCGCCTTCCTGCTCTCCGAGGACGCCGCCTGGGTCACCGGCCGCACCCTGGTCCTGGACGGCGGCACCACTCTCACCGGAGGCGTGTGACATGGACCTGAACAACACCGGAGCCGTCATCACCGGGGCCGGCAACGGCATCGGCGCCGCGCTCGCCCGCCGGCTGGCCGGTGAGGGCGCCCGCGTCGTCGTCAACGACCTGGACGTGGGCGCGGCCGAGGCCGTGGCCGCCGAGATCGGCGGGATCGCCGTGCCGGGCGACGCCGCGAGCGAGGACGGCGTCACCGCACTGATCGCCGAGGCCGGCGCCCACCTGGGCGCGATCGACCTGTACGTGGCCAACGCCGGGGTCGGCACCGGCGGTTTCCAGGACGCTCCCGAGAGCGACTGGGACCTGTCCTGGCAGGTCAACGTCATGGGCCACGTGCGCGCCGCCCGCGAGCTGGTGCCCGGCTGGCTGGAGCGCGGCCACGGCCGGTTCGTCTCGACCGTCTCGGCCGCGGGCCTGCTCACCATGCTCGCCAGCGCGCCGTACTCGGTGACCAAGCACGCCGCCCTGGCCTTCGGCGAGTGGCTGTCGGCCACCTACGGCGACCGCGGGATCACCGTCCAGTGCGTGTGCCCGCTGGGCGTGCGCACGAACATGCTGGACTCCTCCGGCGAGGTCGGCAAGGCGCTGATGGACGCGAGCGCCATCACCCCCGAGGAGGTCGCGGACGCTGTCATGGCGGGCCTGGCCGACGAGCGCTTCCTCATCCTGCCGCACCCCGAGGTCGCCGACTACTACGCGGCCCGGGCCGCCGACACCGACCGCTGGCTGTCGGGCATGCGGCGCCTGCGGTCCAAGGTGTTCGCCGAGGAGGGCAACGAATGAGCGGTGACCTGCCCGGCCTGGACCTGGACCGGCTGCGCACCCATCTCGAAGGGGCCGTCCCCGGCCTGGTCTCGGGCCCGCTGAGCGGCGAGGTCGTGGCGGGGGGCAAGTCCAACCTGACCTACACCGTCACCGACGGGACCGGCCGGTGGGTGGTGCGCCGCCCGCCGCTGGGCCACGTCCTGGCGACGGCGCACGACATGCCGCGCGAGTACCGCGTGATGACGGCGCTGCGCGACACCCCCGTCCCCGTGCCGCGGACCTACACCCTGTGCGAGGACACCGAGGTGCTCGGCGCTCCCTTCTACGTGATGGAGCACGTCCCGGGCACGCCCTTCCGCACGAGCGCGGAGATCGCGCCGCTGGGCGCCGCGGGCGTCCGGTCGGTGGCCGAGGAGCTGGTCGCCACCCTGGGCGCCCTGCACGAGGTGGTGCCCGAGGAGGTCGGACTGGGCGACTTCGGCCGCCCCGCGGGCTTCCTCGAACGCCAGGTGCGGCGCTGGGGCAAGCAGCTGGCGGCCTCGCGCAGCCGCGACATCCCCGGGATCGACGAGCTGCACGAGCGCCTCGCGCGGACGCTGCCGGAGCAGTCGGCCCCCGGGATCGTGCACGGCGACTACCGGCTGGACAACGTGCTGGTCAGCCCCGAGGGCAAGCTCAACGCGGTCCTGGACTGGGAGATGGCCACGCTGGGCGACCCGCTGGTCGATCTCGGCCTGATGCTGGTCTACCGCGACCAGCCCACGGACGTCGGCGGGGCCTCGGCACCCGCCACCTCGGCGGAGGGATTCCCCTCCTCCGCCGAACTGGTGGAGCTCTACACCGCCGCGACCGGGCGCGACGTCTCCCGGCTCGGCTGGTACGTGGCCTTCGGCTGCTTCAAGCTGGCCGTGATCGCCGAGGGCATCCACCTGCGCCACAGCAAGGGGCTCACGGTAGGGGCGGGTTTCGACCGGATCGGCGAGATGGTCGCCCCCCTGGTCCGACGCGCCCACGCCACTCTCAAGGAGGACTGATGGACTTCGCCTACGACAAGGAGACCGAGGAGCTGCGCGAGAAGCTCCTCGGTTTCATGGACGAGCACGTCTACCCGGCCGAAGCGGTCCTGGAACAGCAGCGCGCCGAGCTCCCCGACCCCTGGGCCACGGCGCCGATCGTCTTCGAGCTGCAGGCCAAGGCGCGCGAGCTGGGCCTGTGGAACCTGTTCCTGGCCGGCCACCCCGAGCACGGGGGCCTGCCCAACCTCCGCTACGCCCCCCTGGCCGAGATCACCGGGCGCAGCCCGCGCCTGGCCCCCATCGCGCTCAACTGCGCCGCGCCCGACACCGGGAACATGGAGGTGCTGACGATGTTCGGCACCCCCGAGCAGAAGAAGCGGTGGCTGGACCCGCTGCTGGACGCGAGCATCCGCTCCGCGTTCGCGATGACCGAGCCGGCCGTGGCCTCCTCCGACGCCACCAACATCGGCACCACGATCGTCCGCGACGGCGACTCCTACGTCGTCAACGGGCGCAAGTGGTTCATCACGGGCGCGCTCAACCCCGCGTGCGAGATCCTCATCGTCATGGGCAAGACCGACCCGGACGCCGAGCGCCACCGCCAGCAGAGCATGGTGCTGGTCCCGCGCGACACCCCGGGCGTGCGGGTCGAGCGCGGCATGATGGTGTACGGCTACGACGACAGCGACCACGGCGGGCACGCCGAGGTCGTCTTCGACAACGTGCGGGTGCCGGCGGAGAACCTCATCGGCGGCGAGGGCGAGGGCTTCGCGATCGCCCAGGCGCGGCTGGGGCCGGGGCGCATCCACCACTGCATGCGCGCGATCGGCATGGCCGAGCGGGCCCTGGAGCTCACCTGCCGCCGGGTCCTGGACCGGGTGGCGTTCGGCCGTCCGCTGGCCGACCAGGGCGTGGTGCGGGAGTGGATCGCCGAGGCGCGCGTGCGCATCGAACAGGTGCGCCTGCTGGTGCTCAAGACGGCCTACCTGATGGACACGGTCGGCAACAAGGGCGCGCACACCGAGATCCAGGCGATCAAGATCGCCACGCCGCGTGCGGTGGAGTGGATCCTGGACAAGGCGATCCAGGCCCACGGCGCGGCCGGGGTGAGCCAGGACGTGCCGCTGGCCGCCTGGAGCGCGGCCGTGCGGACGCTGCGCCTGGCGGACGGGCCGGACGAGGTGCACCTGCGCTCGCTGGCCCGCGCCGAGCTGCGCAAGTACGCCTGATCCCGGTGTGCGGGCGGGGCCGGGGAGCGCTTTGGCGGCGCTCCCCGGCCCCGCCCGTGTCAGGAGCGCGGCCGCAGGCTCGTCAGGAGCAGCTCGGAGAAGTGGCGGGCCACGTCCTCCCCGGTGAGCGGGCCGTCCTTGCGGTACCAGGTGCCCAGGTGGTGCACCGAGCCGAAGAAGTAGTCCACGACCAGGTCGGCGGGCACGTCGTCGCGGAAGACGCCCTCGCTCTGGCCCTGCTGGACGAGGTCGCGGAAGAGCTCGTGGTAGCGGCGCCGCTCGGCGCGCACCGTCTTGCGCTTGGTCTCGCCCAGCTGGTGCATGGAGCGGAAGAAGATGACGGTGTCGTCCAGGTTGGCGACGCTGGTGACGATGACGTCGGCGGCCGCGGCGCGCAGGCGGTCGGCGACGGGCTCCTCACGTGCGGCGATCTGCTGCAGGTGCTCGGTCTGCATGCGCAGGACCCGGGCGTAGACCTCGTACAGCAGGTCGTCCTTGGATCCGAAGTAGTGGTACATCGCGCCCTTGGTCACCCCGGCCGCGACCACGATCTCCTGGACCGACGTGCTCTCGAAGCCTCGCTCGGCGAACAGCCGGGTGGCCGCACCGAGCAGGCGTTCGGGAACCGACCCCCCGTCCGTCCCGTTCCCCGCCGTTCGCTGTCCTCGCGCCATGCCCGTCCTCGCTTCGTACCCCGACGCGCCCCCGCCGGGGGCTTGGTCATCGGGACAGCATACCGACCGGCTGGTACCCCAGGGAGGGATACGGACCAGGCCGCCGCGTGACTCCGCGCTCATCGGCCGGGGCGGTGGAGGGATGCTCGCGCCCGCGCGGGCTCACGCGGGGCCGCCGGGCTCACGCGGGGCCGCCGCCAGCAGCGTCTCACGGGCGCGGGCGTACTTGGCGCGCAGGCGCTCGGCCTGGGCCGCGGGCAGGGCCGCCAGGCGCTCCTCGTCGGCGTTGTGCGCGTTGTCGGCGAGCTTGACCAGCCGGCCGAGCGGATCGGCCGCGGCCCGGCGGACGAGGTCGTCGTAGGACTCCCCCGGGCGGCGCGTGACCGCTTCGACCGCCGCGACCACCGCCTCGGGGCAGCCCCGCGCCCGCAGGTCACCGGCGGTGAGCCGGGTGTCCTCCAGCACGTCGTGCAGGACGCCGGCCATCTGGGCGAGCTCGCCGTGCCCGGCCAGCCGGTCGCGCACGGCCAGGACGTGTTCGGCGTAGGGGCGCCCGGCCTTGTCGGCCTGGCCCTCGTGCGCCCGCTCGGCCAGTGCGGTGGCCTCGTCCAGTGTCATCGCCACGCGGACCCCTTCCCGTCGATTCTCCCAGTGTGGCGCCCCGCGCGGGCTCCGCGCTCCCCGTCACCGGACATAGGCGTCGGCGTACTCGGCGGAGGGGGGAACGGGGGTGATGACGTCGATCAGCACGCCGTCCGGGTCGGCGACGATGAAGTGGCGCTGGCCGAAGTCCTCGCTGCGCAGCTCCAGTTCGGGGCGAAGGCCCTCACCGACGACGAGCCGCTCCCACTCGGCGTCCACGTCCTCCACCTCGACGTTGAGCAGGAGGCCGCGGACGGGGTGGCGGTAGGCGGCCGGGAGCGTGGGGTGGGTGTGGTCGAGCAGGGCCAGTTCCAGGTCGGGCGGGCCGGGTCGGCGCAGGCTCACGTACCAGTCGGCGGCGAAGGTCTCCTCGAAGCCGAACAGGCGGGTGTAGAACTCGCGCGACTCCGCCAGGCGGGCCGTGCACAGGACGGGATAGAAGCCGGTCGGCGTCATGGGTGGACCCTTTCACATACTGTCGGTATGTGAAAGTACGCTAGTGACGTACCGCCGGTATGTCAATGGAGGACCGATGGCCACGAACGCACGTGCCGAGCAGCGCGAGCGGACCCGCAGGACCCTGGTCGCGCACGGCCGCCGGCTCTTCGCCGAACGCGGCTACGCGGACGTGGGGCTGGCCGAGGTCGTCGCTGCCGCCTCGGTGACCAAGGGCGCGCTCTACCACCACTTCACGGGCAAGGCCGACCTGTTCCGCGCCGTCCTCGACGAGGTCCAGGGCGAGGTGGCGGACGCGGTGGCCGCGCGCGCCGACGCCCGCGAGGACCCCTGGGACCGGCTCACGGCGGGCTGCCGGGCCTTCCTCACCGCGAGCACGGCACCGGACGTCCAGCGGATCATGCTCGTCGACGGGCCGGCGGTCCTGGGGTGGAGCGAGTGGCGCGCCCTGGACGAGGCCTCCTCCGCGCGGCACCTGCACGAGGCGCTGAGCGCCCTGGTGGCTGCGGGCGTCCTGCCCGAGCAGCCGGTGGCACCCGTGGCCCGCCTGCTGTCCGGGGCGATGAACGAGGCGGCCCTGTGGCTGGCCGGCTCCCCCTCCCCGACCGGGCTGGAGGACGTGTGGGCGGCGCTCTCGCGCATGCTGGAGTCGCTGCGCGCCGACTGAGGTACCGGTCCGCGCCCGCCGAACGCTATCGTGACGGGCATGTCGGAGACCTCGCAAACCGAGACCCCACAGGCGGATCAGGAGTTCCGGGCCGACTTCGTCCGCCGCTTCTCCGAGTTCTGGCAGTCCCAGGGCCGCCCCCGCGCCGAGGGGCGCATCGTGGGATTCCTGCTGGTCGCCGACCGGGAGGCGGTCGGCGCCGAGGAGGTCGCCGAGGGGGCCGGGGTCAGCCGGGGATCGGTCTCGGAGTCCGTGCGCCGCCTGCGGGACCTGGGGTTCGTGACGCTGGTCGAGGCGCCCGACCGGCGTTCCCGGCTGATCACCATGGACGAGGACGTGTGGGGCGGCTTCCTGCGCAACGAGCGCGGCTACCTGCGCGACCAGCGCGATCTGGCCGCGTCGGCGCTGGAGCGCCTGCCGCACCTGGGCGCGCCCGCGCGCACCAGGCTGCGCAACATGCACGACTACATGGCCTGGCTCGACGACTACCACGACACGCTCCTCGCCCACTGGGAGGAGTACAAGGCGCGCCGCGACTGAGCCGACCCGGTCGCGGCCGGCCGAACCGGACGGGACCGGCCGGGGCTCACGCGCCCTCTCGTACGAGGTCGGCCGCGGTGCCGGCCGCACGGGACGGGCGGAGACCGGGACGGGCGGGGCTCAGCCCCTCCGGTGTGCGGTGACCGGCGGTCGGTGTGCACGAGCCGGACGGGTCCGGGGCTCAGGCCCTCTCGTGCGGGATGACCAGCGGTGTCCGCGTGCGCGGGTCCGGCACGACGTCGCAGGGCAGCCCGAACACCGCCTCCACCAGCTCAGCGGTGACCACTGAGCCGGGCGGACCGTCGGCGACCACTCGCCCGCCGCTCATCATCACCAGCCGGGTCGCGAACCGGGCGGCCTGCGCCAGGTCGTGCAGGACGGCGACGACCGTGCGGCCGCCCCGGTGCAGGGCGGCGAACAGCTCCAGCAGGTCGTACTGGTGGGCGATGTCCAGGAAGGTGGTGGGCTCGTCCAGCAGCAGGACCCCGGTGTCCTGGGCCAGCACCATCGCCACCCACGCCCGCTGGCGCTGACCGCCCGAGAGCGCGCCCACCTGCGAGTCCGCCAGCGCGGTCAGGCCGGTGAGCTCCAGGGCCCGGCCGATCGCCTCCTCGTCCTCGGGGCTCCACTGCCGCAGCAGGGTCCGGTGCGGGAAGCGGCCCCGGGCGGCCAGCGCGCGCACGGTGATGCCCTCGGGGGCGATCGGGCTCTGCGGCAGCAGCGCGAGCCTGCGGGCGACCGCCTTGGCGCGCTGCGCGCGGATGTCGGCGCCGTGGAGCAGCACCCGGCCCGCCGTCGGCGCGTTGACCCGCCCCAGCGCCTTGAGCAATGTGGACTTGCCGCACCCGTTGGGGCCGACGATGACCGTGAACTCGCCCTCGGCCACCGCCAGGTCCAGCTCGTGCACGACCGGCTCGCCTCCGTACCCGAGCGTCAGGCCCTCCGCCGCCAGGACAGGTCCCTCGTTCACAGCTTTCCCCTTCGCCATTCTCTGATGAGCAGGTAGCCCAGGTAGACGCCGCCGAAGCCCAGGGTGAACAGGCCCACCGGCAGGCCGTTGCCGATCGGCGACTGCTGGACGGCCAGGTCGGCCAGGACCAGCAGGAGGGCACCGACCACGGCGGCCACGGCCAGGTTGGGCCCGGGGGCGCCGGTCGTCCTGCGCGCGATCTGCGGCGCGGTCAGGGCGACGAACGCGATCGGCCCGGCGACGCTGACCGCGGCGGCGGTGAGCACGACCGACAGGCTGATCGCGGCCGTGCGGGTGGACCGGGCGCGCCCGCCCAGGGCGTCGGCGAGCTCGTCGCCCATCTCGTTCACCGCGACCGCGCCGGCGATCAGCAGGACCAGCGGCACCGCCAGGACGAGGACGCCCCAGATGACGGCGGCGTGCTCCCAGGAGCGGGCGCCCAGGCTGCCGTACAGGTAGGAGTGGAGGACGCTGGCCTGGTCGCGGGCCATCACCGAGACCACGAACTCGCTGACGGCGTGCGCCATCGCCGCCACGCCGATCCCGGCGATGATCAGGCGTCCGGGGTGGCGCAGCCCGGTCCCGGTGGCGGTGGCCACGATCACCATGGCCAGGGCCGCCCCGCCCAGGGCACCCAGGGGCACGGGCACGATGCCGGGCAGTACCAGCGCGGCGATGGCCGCGCCCGCTCCGGCGCCGGCGCCCAGGCCGATCACGTCGGGGCTGCCCAGCGGGTTGCGGGTGACGGACTGGAAGAGCGCCCCGGCCAGGCCGAGGGCGGCGCCGGTCCCGGCGGCCACGGCCAGGCGCGGGCCGCGCAACCGGTCCAGGACGAAGGTCTCGGTGGCCTCGCCTCCGCCGGCGACCACGGTGGGCAGCCGGGTCAGCGGAACGCCCAGGCGGCCCAGGCTCAGGGTGGCGGCCGCGGCGGCGGCCAGCAGCACGAGCAGGACCGCGGCGACCAGCAGGGAGCGCGGGTGGACGGGCAGTGCCACCGCGCGGCCCAGCCGGAGGACGCGCTGCCCGGACGCCGCGCGATCCGGGGCGGTGGCCGGTTCGGCCGCCGACGCGCGGCGGGTGGACAGGGCCGGTCTCATGTGGTCTCCCGCATGCGGCGGACGGCGTACAACAGGACGGGGGCGCCCACGAACGCGGTGACGACGCCGACCATGAGCTCGGTGGGGCGGACGATCGTGCGCGCCACGACGTCGGCCACCAGGAGCAGGGTCGGGCCGGCCAGGAGCGCGAAGGGGACCTGGGCGCGAAAGTCCACGCCCACCAGGGCGCGCACCACGTGCGGGACGGCCAGGCCGACGAAGGCGATGGGGCCTGCGGCCGCGGTGGCGCCGGCGGCCAGCACCGTGGCCGCCAGGAGCCCGCCCGAGCGCACCCACGCGGTGTTGGCGCCGGTGGCCACGGCCGCCTCCTCGCCCAGGGCCAGGGCGTTGAGCCCGCCGGAGACGGCCAGGCCCAGGGCGGTTCCCGCGGCCACGACCGGCAGGACGGAGACGACGACGTCGAAGTCCCGGCCGGCGAGCGAGCCGACCACCCAGTGGCGGTAGCTGTCGAAGACGTCGGGGAAGGTCAGCCCGAGGGCCTGGACGTAGGCCGTGAGCACGGCCGAGACCACCGCTCCCGCCAGCACCAGGCGGACCATGCCGCCGTCGCCGCCCCGGCTGCCCACGGCGTGCGCGGTCAGTCCGGCCAGGACGGCTCCGGGCAGCGCCCACCACACGGTCGCCGTGACCGACGTGGGGCCGAGCACGGCGGTGGCGGTCACCACCGCGGCGGCGGCGCCCGCGTTGACGCCCAGGAGCCCGGGGTCGGCGAGCGGATTGCGGGTCACGCCCTGCATGAGGGTGCCGGACAGCGCCAGCGCCGCCCCGGCGACGATGCCCAGGACGGTGCGGGGGTAGCGGCTCTCCACCACCGTGGCGGTGAAGCCGTCGGCGTCGCCGGTCAGGACCCGCCACACCTCCAGGGGCGTGGTGGGCTTGCTGCCCAGGACGAGGCTGAGGAGGACCGCCCCCGCCAGCGCCGCCGCACCCGCGCCGATCACGGCGAGGGTGCGGGCGGGCCGGGTCCGGGGCGGTGTCGCGATGGTCTTCACGGTCACCCGGTCGGTCGGTGTCAGTCGTCGAGCTGCGCGGCGGCCTCGTCGATGAGGGGGACGTAGCGCTCCAGCACCCACGGGACGGTCAGCGGGTTGATGATGGAGGAGGCGGTGACGAAGGAGGGGTCGTCACTGGCGACCACGGAGCCGCGCTCGATGGCGGGGATGGCGCCGTACAGGTCCTGCGCCTCGATCTCGGCGCGGGTCTCGGGGTCGCTGTAGAACGTGAAGACGAGGTCGCTGTCGGCGATGGTGTCGGCGTTCTCCAGTCCGATGACGGCCGAGTCGGTGCCCTCGGTCTCGGGCAGGTCCTCCACGACCGGGTCGACGGTCAGGCCGAGCCCCCGCACCATGGCCACGCGCTGCTCGTCGGGCAGGAACACGCCGAGCGTGCCCGGGCCGTCGGTGTAGATGTAGGAGAAGGTCAGGTCGGCGAAGTCCGGGTTGGCCTCCGCGGCCTCGGCGAACCGCCCCTCGATGTCCTCGATGAGCCCGGCGGCCTCCTCCGGCTGGCCGAGCGCCTCGCCGATGATCTCGATCTGCTGGTCCCAGTCGGTGCTCCAGGGCAGGTCGGGGTAGGCGACCGTGGGGGCGATGTCGGTCAGGACGTCGTACTGCTCCTGGGTGACACCGGACCAGGGGGCGAGGATGACGTCGGGTTCGAGCTCGATGATCGCCTCGAAGTCGATGTCGTCGGCTCCGGCGAACTGGGCGGGCAGTTCCTCGCCCGACTCGGTGACCGCCTCGTGGATCCACGGCAGGTAGCCGGTGTCGTCGCTGCCCCACTCGTAGCTCTCGATGCCCACGGGCACCACGCCGAGGGCGATCGAGGTCTCGGTCGAGCCCTGGCCGAGGGTGACCACGCGCTCGGGCTGCTCGGGGATCTCGGCGGTGCCGAGGGCGCTGTCGATGCTCACCGGGAAGGCTCCGTCGGCGGTGCCGCCGCCCTCGCCCCCGGTGTCCTCCGCGCTGTCCGCGCCGCAGGCGGCCAGGCCCAGGGCCAGGAGGGTGGTCAGTCCGAGGCCGCCGACGCGGCGGAGGGTCGAGGTCGAGTCCATGGTTGAGGCTGCTTTCTTCGTCATGAGGGAGTGGCCGCGTCGTACCCCGCGGGCCGATCCGTGCGGGGGAGGGTGACCCCAGGGGGCACACGGACGCATGGGACACACGGACACCACGGGAGAATTCCGGCGAACGAAGGTTAGTCTAACCTCACCTCCAGCTCATTTCAAAAATTCTGAACCCCACCGGCCCCGCTGGGACCGCACGCGACCGCGGGATCCCCTGCTCCGCCGCGCGCCCGGGTTGCGGCGCCGCCCGGCGGAGGATACGCAAGGGGGACGACGACGAAGGGGTGGGTATGTGCCTGAACGGAACCGGTGAGACCGTCCGCTCACGCGGTGGGGCAGCGGCCCCGGCCGGTGCGCGCACCGCGCCGGCCGCTCCAGGACCCGCGGGGTTCCGGCACGTGGCGGACCTGAGCCATGTGGTCTCCCCGGCCATGCCGGGCTGGGACGACGACAAGCCGCGGCGTGAGACGCTCGCCGGGCCCGCTCCGGACGGCGAGTTCGGCTTCTACCTCCAGAGGTGGACGTTCAGTGAGCACACCGGCACCCACCTGGACGCGCCGGGCCACGTGATCGGCGGCGGCCGCATGGTCCCCGACATCCGCCCGGAGGAGCTGGTGGTCCCGGCCGCGGTGATCGACATCCGCGCCCGCGCGGCCGAGGACCCGGACACGGCGGTGACCGTGGACGACGTCCTGGCGTTCGAGAAGGCGCACGGCGAGATCCCGCCCGGCGCGGCCGTGCTGATGAACTCGGGCTGGAGCGAGCGCTGGGAGCGCGGGGACGAGGCGGTGCGCGGGGTGGCGGAGGACGGCTCGTGGCACTTCCCGGGCTTCGGGCCGGAGGCCTGCGAGTTCCTGGTCTCCCGCCGGGCGATCACCGGGGTGGGCGTGGACACGCTCAGCACCGACCCGGGGAACTCGGCGGACTTCCCCGCGCACGAGGTCGTCGGCCGGGCCGACCGCTGGGGGCTGGAGGCCCTGACCGGCCTGGACCGGCTGCCGCCGACCGGCGCCCTGCTCAGCGTCGGCGTCCTGCCCGGCCTGGACGCCTCCGGCGGCCCCAGCCGCGTCCTCGCCCTCTGGTGACCCCCGCGACCGCCCGGACCACTCAGGCGGAACGCCGGTCCGACTCCTCGTCCGGCGGCGTGCGCGGCACGATCGTGGGGTTCACGTTGTCGATCACCGTCTCCCGCGTAATGATCACCTGACCCACATCCTCACGCGAAGGCACCTCATACATCACCGAC
>NZ_LGEC01000115.1 GCF_001279585.1 Nocardiopsis sp. NRRL B-16309
CGATGCGCTTGTTGGCTGCGGCCAGTTCGCTCTTCTCGGTGCTGGTCAGGCCCGGGGCCAGACCTTGGTCGATACGGTCCTGGCGCCGCCAGGCGTAGACGGTCTCGGTGCTGATGCCCAGATCGCGTGCCACGTCCGCGACGCTGCGCCCGCTCTCGACCAGGTCCAAGACCTTGCGACGGAACTCGGCGGGGTATCCACGACGTCCCACGATGCCCTCCTTCAAGGGTCACGTGGTCCCAGGATCCAGAAATCCGACTCCGAAGAACGCAGGACACACCAGAGCCTCCATCACACCCGGCACGAGACACTCCACCGTGTTCCGGTGGCGGTAGGCCGTCTGGTCGAAGGCCGGGGGCCTGCCGCCCGCCGACCCTTTGCGCCGGCGGTGCTCGCGCTGGTCGCGGGGCTGGGCGATGGTCGCTTTGATCTTGCGCTTGCGCAGGTGGTCCCGGTTGGCGCGGCTGGAGTAGGCCTTGTCGCCCAGGACCCGGTCCGGTCGGGTGCGCGGCCTTCCCGTGCTCCTGGGCAGCCGCAGAGCGCCCATCAAGGGCTCGAACATGGGGCTGTCCCCGGGCTGGCCCGGGGTGGTGGCCAGCACCAGGGGACGCCTGTGCTGATCGGCGAGCAGGTGGATCTTGGTGGTCAGCCCGCCCCGGGAGCGCCCGAGCGCTTCGGATCCGTCCGGTTCGTCCCGCACTGTGTCCCCTTTTTCGCTGCCCCGGCGGCGTGCTGATGGGCTCGCACCGTGGTCGAGTCCACGCTCGCGATGAGCTCTTCACCGCTGGCGGCATCGATCCGCAGCCGGTCGGCGATCCTCTGCCAGGTGCCGTCGATGCACCAGCGGCGGTGCCGTCCCGCGGCGGTCTCCCAGGGGCCGAAGCGTTCGGGCAGGTCACGCCAGGGGATGCCGGTGCGGGTGCGGAACAGGATCGCGTTGATGATGCGTCGGTGGTCGGCCCACTTCTTGCCTTTGGGCGCATCGTCGGGCATGAGCGGGGCGAGCAGGGCCCACTCGGCATCGGTGAGTTCATGGCGTCCGGGCACGTTCACCAAGCCTGCCAGGGCGAACCCTGCTCCGCTCCCACTTCCAAAAAACAGTGCCTAGGTGCGGCACGAGGTACTTGTTGATGTGGCCGGCGTAGGAGGCCCGGGTGCCCTCGGCGAGGTCGAGTTTGCCCTCCAACCACTCCTTGAGCCAGGCCTCGACGGTGGGCACCTGGGCCCGTACGTCCACCCCCGTGCCAATGCGCTTGCGCACCTCCTCCACATCGGGCAGTGGTCGGCGCTGGGCGAGTGCGGTCTGGATCAGGTCCGCGACCTGCACCCCGACCTCCTCATCCCCCTGCGCGAGACCCATCAGCGCCTTGACCTGGTCCAGCCCTTCAACGGCCTCGGCGTAGGTGCCCAGGCCGACCCTGCGGGCCTGACGCCGTTTCCCGTCTGCGGTGCGTGGGAGTTCGTACTGGAACGCCCACGCACCATGGGCCGGATTCCATCCCCCGCCCCTGCGCTTGAGCTGAGGACACCTCACCCCCAGGGCCCTGCCTGTTGCCTCGTCGCGACACCCGCACCGTTTGAACGTGGACCCTTCTCGTGATGCCATCTACGACCTCGCGTTCGTCTGCGTGTTCTCGCGCGCACCGCACCCGCCACACCCGCCGCCCACCGGCAGGCCGAGATAGACAAGCACCCCGGCGGTCGGGACCACCCACGCCTTCCCCGTCCGGTGGACCGGGACGGGAAAGTTCCCTTGCCCGAGGAGCTTGTAGGTGGTGGTGCGGCCCAGGCCAAGCATCCGCCCGGCCGTCACCGGGTCCAGCACCACCGGCAAAGAGCCGACCTCGGACACCGTCACCGGAGTGTTCACACCCACCTGTCCCACCTCCCTAACACCTCTGAACTGCGTGGATACGGTTCGCGGCCCCGCACTGTGCGGGGAACCACGCATCCACGCTCGACCTCGCCGAGGTGGTCAAGCGGATTCAGCACAGAGCCCACCGGATCCACAGAGGACCTCGCCCCGCCGCCCGTTTCGTGGGGTTTCACCCCATTCCCCCTGCGCGGCCGTCCGGCACAGGATTTGGGGCTGACCGGGGTGGGGCCGTCAGACAGCCCGACCGCCCCGGTCGGCGTGTCCTGTGGTGTTGGGCCGGACACGGACGGTGGGGCCGACATCGGGGCTCTGGTGGCCGCACACGCCCCTGGCTGGGACAACCCCGCGCAGACGCCCCCCGCGCGGCCCCGCCCTCAGGGGTTATTCGCTGGCCACGGGTGTGGCGTCGGGTTCAGGTGTTGGGGTCTCGTCATTGGCGGACCTCTTCCTCGCGTCGTCGTCTCGCCCTGATAACCCCCTAAGAGCTCATCTCATTTGGTGAGTCTGCGGTAGCAAATCAGTGTGCAGGCGATGCCGGCGAAGGCCAGGAAGTGCTCGGCCTTGCGTTCGTAGCGGCGATGCAGGCGGCGGCATCCGGCCAGCCAGGCCATGGTGCGCTCGACCTGCCAGCGGTGGCGCCCCAACCGCTTCGAGGACTCCACACCCCTGCGGGCCAGGCGGTGGACGATTCCTCGTTCTCGGAGCCATCGGCGCAGGTGGTCGTAGTCGTAGCCCTTGTCGCCGTGCAGCTTGGCCGGTTTGCGCCGCCTCGGCCCGCGGCGGGACCGGATCGGCGGGATCCCGCGTACCAAGGGCTGCAGGGCCTGGCTGTCGTGGGTGTTGGCCCCCGAGATCGCCACGGACAGGGGCAGACCGGCCCGGTCGGTGATCACGTGGATCTTCGCGCCCTTCTTGCCCCGGTCGACAGGATTCGGACCCGTCAGCTCCCCCCTTTGAGGGCACGCATGT
>NZ_LGEC01000116.1 GCF_001279585.1 Nocardiopsis sp. NRRL B-16309
TGCCGGAGTGGCGCTCGGCCACGACTCCGCGTCCTCTGGCGGACTGCTACCCACAGACCCCCATCCAGCAGGGCCTGTGGTTCCAGAGCCAGCTCTCCCAGGGCGAAGGCGTCTACCACGTCCAGCTCATCCTGCGCATCGACCAGGAACTGGACACCGACGCCTTCCACCAGGCCTGGGCCCAGGTCATGCACCGCCACCCCATCCTGCGCACCGGCTTCCACACGACACTGGGCAACCAGGCACTCCAGCTGGTCTGGGCGGACATCCCCGTCCCACTGCGGACGCAGGACTGGCGACCACACACCACGGAAGAGCAACAGCACCGCCTGGACGCCTACCTGCGACGGGACCGCGCCGAGGGCTTCGACCCCCGGGACGTCCCGCAGTGGCGGATGATGCTGGCCCGCACCGCCGACGACGGCTACCAGCTGATCTGGAGCGCCCACCACGCGATCCTCGACGGCTGGAGCATCAGCCTCATTCTCAACGAAGCCGTCCAGTGGTACGACGCCTTCGTTCAGGGCCGGCACGTGGAGAAGGCCCCGGCGCGGCCCTACCGCGACTACGTGTCCTGGCTCGGACGCCAGGACACCGACCAGGCCGAACAGTACTGGCGCGACACGTTGAAGGGGATCGAGCAGGCCGCCCCACTGGCCGTCGGCGCCCGCCCCGAGACACAGGCGAGCGGCCCCGTCCCCCCGGGCACGGTCACCGTCTGCCTGAGCGAGGACGAGACCGCGCGGCTGCAGGAGTTCGCCCAACACCACCGGCTCACGCTCAACACCGTGCTCCAGGGCTGCTGGGCCCTGCTCCTCTCCCGCTACTCCGGAACCGACGACGTCACCTTCGGAACCGTGGTCTCCGGCCGCCCCGCCGAGATCGAGGGCATCGAGCGCACAGTCGGACTGTTCATCAACACCCTCCCGGCACGGGTCGCCGTGCCCGAACGGGACCGCGTCCTGGACTGGCTGCACGGCCTCCAGGAACAGGCCATGCGGATGCGCCAGTTCGACTACAGCCCGCTGAGCGACATCCAGCGCTGGAGCGGCCTCCCCGCCGACGCCTCCCTGTTCGAGACCCTCTTCGTCTTCGAGAACTACCCGGTGGAGAAGGACGCCTCGGCGGTTCTGCAATTCGAGATGACCCGCTCCGAGGAGCGCGTCGACTACCCGCTGGCCCTGGTCGTGGTGGTCCAGGACCGGGTGGAGATCTCCGCTCAGTACGACCCCGGACGCATGAACCGAGAATCGGTCGAGCGCATGCTCGCGCATCTCACGAGTGTCTGCGCACAGATGGTCCGCGAACCCGAGGCACGGCTGAGCAAGATCGCCATCCTCACGGAAGAGGAACAGCGGCAGATCCTCCAACAGGGAAGCTCGACGGCCACGGAGCCGGCGGACGACGCCGACTTCGACCTGACGGCTTTCGCCACGGACATCGAATCCGCCGAAGACCGAGAACTCCTTGAGCAGCTCGTCGCCGAGGTTCAGGGATTGTCGCCGAGTGATCTCCAGCTCCCAGACGACCGAGACGAGTGAGACGCCATGAGTGAGCTTATTTCTCAGCTTGAGAACCTGTCGCCGGAACAGCAGGCCCTGCTACGCCGTCGGCTCCAGCAGGCCAAGCGTCAGCCGGGGGCACAGCCGGTGTCCCTGCCGGGGTTGTTCGAGGAGCGAGCCCGCCACTGCCCCGACCGGATCGCGGTCGTGTCCGACGACCACCAGCTCAGCTACGCGGCCCTGGACCAGTGGGCCAACCGCATCGCCCACCTGCTCCGCGACCGCGGCGTGGACCGGGGAAGCCTGGTCGGCCTGTGCGTACCCCGCTCCACGGAGATGGTCGCCGCCCTGCTGGGCATACTCAAAGCCGGCGCCGCCTACGTCCCCCTGGACCCCGCCTACCCCCGCGAACGACTCTCCTTCATGGCCTCCGACGCCCGACTCCACACCGTCCTGGCC
>NZ_LGEC01000117.1 GCF_001279585.1 Nocardiopsis sp. NRRL B-16309
GGAAACCTTGAGAATGGAGGGGTGGTCCAGGGGGTCTGGGCGAGGCTGACGAGAAAATGCCGCTCATGGCTCCTGGGGTATGGCCACCCGACCCCTGGACACTCCGACCTCTGATTGAGAACTGCGGCCCATCGCTTCGACAAGGTTTCGATGGCGGGGTGCTCCACGGACCACGAATACGCAGGTCACGTATGGAGCAGGTGGATAGTTGAGTACTCATCAGCGGATCTGGGTCGGTGTCGACGCCGGCAAGGCTCACCACTGGGCGGTCGCCGTCGACTCTGACGGCACCAAGTTGCTCTCACGCAAAGTGGTCAACGACGAGACCGAGATTCTCGACCTGATCGGTGACGTGTGTCCCTTGGCTGGTGAGGTGCGGTGGGCGGTAGACATCTCCAGTCGGCCCTCCGCGTTGCTCCTGGCGCTGCTGCTCGCGCACGACCAAGAGGTGGTCTACATCCCCGGGCGGACGGTCAACCGCATGTCCGGAGCGTTCGCCGGTGACCACAAGACCGACGCCAAGGACGCCCAGACCATCGCCGAGACCGCCCGGATGCGGTCGGACTTCCGTCCGCTGGAGGTGGCCCCGGGCCTGGTGGGAGAACTGTCCCTGCTCACGTCCTACCGGTCGAACATGACGGCTGACCGGGTGCGGATGATCAACCGGCTGCGCGAACTGCTGGTGGGGATCTGCCCGGCCCTGGAACGCGCGTTCGAGTTCCGCAAACGGCCCGGCCTGGTGGTGGTGAGCGGGTACTGCACGCCCTCCTCCCTGCGGCGAATCGGCGTGACGCGGCTGAGTGCGTGGTTGGCCAAGCGCGACGTTCGCAACGCCGCCTCCTTCGCGGAGAAGGCCGTCGAGGCCGCCAAGTCACAGACCACCGCTCTGCCGGGTGAGAAGCGGGCCGCCGTGCTGGCCTCGGGTCTGGCTCGGCAGATCCTGGATCTGGACGAGCGGATCAAGAAGATCGACCGGGAGATCGCCGAGGTCCTGGTCCAGGACGAGCGAAGCGCGATCATCCAGTCCATGCCGGGCATGGGGCCGCTGCTGACCGCGGAGTTCATCGCCCTGGCCGGAGACCTGTCCGGATACCGGGATGCTGGGCACCTGGCCTCACACGCGGGTATCTCCCCGGTCTCGCGGGATTCGGGTAAGCGGACGAACAACAACCGCAGACCGAAGTTCTACAGCCGAAGACTGTGCCGCCTGTTCTACCTCTCGGCGCAGTCTGCACTGCTCAGACCGGGAGCTTCGCAGGAGTACTACCGGCGAAAACGAGCTGAGGGGATGCTTCACCCTCAGGCGGTGTTGTGCCTGGCCAGGCAGCGGATCAACGTGCTGTGGGCGATGTTGCGGGATGGGCGCCATTACGCCCATCCCGTTGCCTCAGCGACTTGACACGGCCATTGAGATACCCCAGGGGTGAACCCGCCTGTTGGCCTGGGGCCGATAGGGCCGTGTGGCTCTTGGTGTGCTCGCCCGTTCGACTACGGCACCGGAGCCTTCACCGGAACCGGCCCGCCTCGCAGCAGAGACGCGGTGGCCTCGGCTGCCGCCTTCGCCACATCGGGAAACACCGTCTGGTACGTGTCCTGCGTAAAGTGGACGGTCGCGTGCCCGAGCTCGTTCGAGACCACCTTCACATCCGACCCCGCGGCCAACGCCATCGAGGCAGCCCCGTGACGCAGCCCGTGCAACGTGATCGGCGGCAACCCCGCCGCCCGCGAGATCCGCAGGAACCAGTCACTGACCTGCGCCGGATGCCACCCCGTGCCGTCCTTGCGGGTGAACGCCAGGCCCGTGTCCTCCCAGGCCTGGCCCGCTTTGAGGCGCTCCTCGTTCTGGAACCTCTTCCACGCCCGCAGCACCTTCACGGTGTCGTTGTCCAGGGTGATGGTGCGCTGGCCCGCCGCGCTCTTCGGCGTCGTGGTCACCGTCTCCCACACCAACTGCACCACCTGGACCCGGATATCGACCTGCCCATCGGTCAACCTCGTGTTGGACCACGGCAACCCGACCGCCTCACCCCGACGCAGGCCTTTGGCGGCGATGAGGTGGAACATCGGGTATAGCCACCGGTACTTCCTCGCGTGGGTCAGGAAGGCGCGGGTCTGCTCCGGAGTCCACACCATCACCTCGCCCGGCACCGTCCCGTCCGCTTTCCATTGGCGGACCCGGTCGGGTGTCCACACCATCGGCTTGACCCTCGGGCATGACGGGAGGCGTACGTGCGAGGCGATGTTCACCGACACAGGCAGATCCGGACGGCGGACCGCATCGGACAGGGCGCTGCGCAGCGTCGCGCGGATCCGGTGCTTGGTCGAGAGCGAGATGACGCGCTGCCCGCGCGCCGACGCCTTCACCTTCGCATCGTCGGACTCGCGGCACTCCAGGATGCGGGTGTTGGCCTCCTCGATCTCGGCGAACATCGCCTCGACGTGGCGGGCCTGGAGCTTGTCCAGACGTCGCCGGCCTAGGCACTGTTTTTTGAACGGGTCAGGTCCCGGAGCCAGATCCGGATCGAGGCGACCTGCACGGTCCCGTCGAAGATCGCGGCCCGCTTGTCGTAGCGGGTCGCGACCGCCCGGTTCTGCTTGAGCAGGTTGATCGCCCGCTCCTGGTGTGTCCTGAGTTTGGTGGAGCCGTGTTTCTGGATTCTCAGGCCACGGTGCTCGGTTGTTTGTTCTCGAACTCTATGGGTGTCAGCCAGCCGATCGCCGAGTGCCAACGCTGCCGGTTGTGGAAGATCTCCAGGTACTCGAAGATCGCGTTGGCCAACTCCAGCCGGGTCCGCCACCTGCGCCGATCCAACAGTTCGACCTGCATGCGCGACCAGAACGACTCGATGACGGCATTGTCGTAGCAGTCCCCGATCGATCCCATCGAGGGCACCAGCCCGGACTCCTTGGCCCGACGCGTGAAGGCCCACGACCCGAACTGCACGCCATGATCGGAGTGGATCACCGTCCCCGGAGCTGGTCGGCGGTTGTCGATGGCCATGCCCAGCGCGTTCGTGGTCAACGCCGCCGTGGGCGAGGAATCGATCGCCCACCCGACCACACGCCGCGAGCACACGTCCAGCACCACCGCGCAGTAGACCTTG
>NZ_LGEC01000118.1 GCF_001279585.1 Nocardiopsis sp. NRRL B-16309
CTTCAAAAGACTCCTTAGAAAGGAGGTGATCCAGCCGCACCTTCCGGTACGGCTACCTTGTTACGACTTCGTCCCAATCGCCAGCCCCACCTTCACTCATTCCCTCCCCGAAGGGTTAGGCCACAAGTTTCGGGTGTTGCCGACTTTCATGACGTGACGGGCGGTGTGTACAAGGCCCGGGAACGTATTCACCGCGGCGTTGCTGATCCGCGATTACTAGCGACTCCACCTTCATGGGGTCGAGTTGCAGACCCCAATCCGAACTGAGACCGGCTTTTAGGGATTCGCTCCACCTTACGGTATCGCACGCCCATTGTACCGGCCATTGTAGCATGTTTGCAGCCCAAGACATAAGGGGCATGATGACTTGACGTCGTCCCCACCTTCCTCCGAGTTGACCCCGGCAGTCTCCCATGAGTCCCCACCACTACGTGCTGGCAACATGGAATAAGGGTTGCGCTCGTTGCGGGACTTAACCCAACATCTCACGACACGAGCTGACGACAGCCATGCACCACCTGTCACCCACCAACTAAATGACCCCACATCTCTGCAGGTCCACGGGTGATGTCAAACCTTGGTAAGGTTCTTCGCGTTGCGTCGAATTAAGCAACATGCTCCGCCGCTTGTGCGGGCCCCCGTCAATTCCTTTGAGTTTTAGCCTTGCGGCCGTACTCCCCAGGCGGGGCGCTTAATGCGTTAGCTACGGCGCGGAAACCGTGGAAAGTCCCCACACCTAGCGCCCAACGTTTACGGCATGGACTACCAGGGTATCTAATCCTGTTCGCTCCCCATGCTTTCGCTCCTCAGCGTCAGGTAAGGCCCAGAGACCCGCCTTCGCCACCGGTGTTCCTCCTGATATCTGCGCATTTCACCGCTACACCAGGAATTCCAGTCTCCCCTACCTACCTCTAGCATGCCCGTATCCACTGCAGAACCGGAGTTAAGCCCCGGTCTTTCACAGCAGACGCGACACGCCGCCTACGAGCTCTTTACGCCCAATAATTCCGGACAACGCTCGGACCCTACGTATTACCGCGGCTGCTGGCACGTAGTTAGCCGGTCCTTATTCCCCACCTACCGTCAACCCCCAGAGAACTGGGAGCCTGCGTTGGTGGTAAAAGAGGTTTACAACCCGAAGGCCGTCATCCCCCACGCGGCGTCGCTGCGTCAGGCTTTCGCCCATTGCGCAATATTCCCCACTGCTGCCTCCCGCAGGAGTCTGGGCCGTGTCTCAGTCCCAGTGTGGCCGGTCGCCCTCTCAGGCCGGCTACCCGTAATCGCCTTGGTAGGCCTTTACCCCACCAACTAGCTGATAGGCCGCGAGCCCATCCCCGACCGAAAAACTTTCCACCCGCCACCATGAGGTGACAGGTCGTATCCGGTATTAGACGGCGTTTCCACCGCTTATCCCGGAGTCAGGGGCAGGTTGCTCACGTGTTACTCACCCGTTCGCCGCTCGTGTACCCCGAAGGGCCTTACCGCTCGACTTGCATGTGTTAAGCACGCCGCCAGCGTTCGTCCTGAGCCAGGATCAAACTCTCCATAAAGGTCATACAACCCTAACCCGGCCACCGCGGACGGGGCCTGGGCGGGTAAACCTAGAAGTAATCCTGACCGACCATCTTGCGATGGCCAATCAAAGGAACCCTTCACACCGAAGTGTGACGGGGCCAAAACAAACATGGCTTAAAGAAAATCAAACACGCGCTGTTGAGTTCTCAAGAAACAACCGCTCATCCCGTACAAGCCCC
>NZ_LGEC01000119.1 GCF_001279585.1 Nocardiopsis sp. NRRL B-16309
GTGGTGCAGCATCAGGGCGGTGGCGGCCACCGATTGCAGCCCGGACGCGCCCTCGGCGTGCCCCCACAGGCCCTTGGCGGACCACACCGGCCAGAGGCGGCCTCGCCCGCGGTCTCGGCCCTGGCCGCACACTGCGGCGAAGGCCTTGCGTTCGGCGTTGTCCCCGGCGGCGGTGGCGGTGCCGTGCCCGACCCACAGGTCCACCGCGTCGGGATGGACCTGCGCCGCGATCAGGGCGCGGCCGATCAGGTCGGCCTGGGCCTGCCAGGAGGGCAGCCCCACCCCGGCCGAGCGCCCGTCCGAGCCCACGGCGGTGTGCTCCAGCACGGCGTAGATGCGCTCGTGGGCGCGCCGGGCCTGGCGGTAGGGACGCAGCACCACGGCCACGGCCCCTTCTCCGCGCACGTATCCGTGGGCGCGCTCGTCGTAGGGGGCCAGGTCCCCGTCTTCGGCCAGAGCGGTGCCGTCACCGAAGGCGCGGCCCACCACGGGGCTGTCGCAGGTGTTGATCCCGATGACCACCGCGACGTCGACCGTGGCGTCGGTGAGGTCGCGGCGGGCGGTGTGCAGGGCGTAGGCGCTGGACGAACAGGTGGTGTCCAGGGTCGGGAGCGGGCCGAGCGTGTTCAGCCACCGGGACAGGTGGGTGCCGAGCATCCCCGCGCCGCCCGCGGGCAGGTCGGCCAGGCGCGGCCGGGTCCCGTCGGCGAACGTGGTCAGCGCCTCGTCGGGGGAGGATGTGGCCAGGTAGATGCCGGTGCGCGGCCCGGCCAGGGTGGACGGGGGGATCCCGGCGTCGGCCAGGGCTTCGGCGGCGATCTCCAGGATGAGGATCTGGGAGGGCGAGAGCAGGTCCACGTCGCTGGCGCGCAGGCCGAACGCGGCCGCGTCGGTGGTGGTGGGCAAGGTGATGGGAGCGAGCGGCCAGGGGGCGCTGCCCCGGTCGTCGGGGTGCAGCCGCTCCTGCATGCGCTCCCACCGGCGGGCGGGGTAGCGGGTGATCGCCGGAACGCCGGCGCGCAGCGCCTCCCAGGCCGCCGCAGGGCCGCGCACCTCCATCGCCTCGCCGTCGGGGGTGGTGCCGCCGGGGGAGCGCAGGCCCAGGCCGACGATCGCCGCCGCCCGCGGGTGCAGGGGTCTCACAGGGTCACCTCCCACACCGCCACGGCGCCGACGGCGCGCACGCGGATTCGCGCGGCGGGTCCGCACACCAAGGCCAGGACGTCGATGAGCCCGGCCTCGGTGTCGGCCGCGTTGTGGAAGACGTTGCGGCGGGTGTTGTAGAGCCGCCGCATGCGGGCCCCGGCGGGGGAGATCGGGGCGGGGTCGGCCTCACCGAGGATGCCGCACCCGAACAGGGTCCCGCCGGGGCGCACCACCCGCACGGACTCGGCGAACAGCGCGCGCTTGTCGGCGAACCCTCGCCCGTGGAGGGTGTGGGTGACCATGCAGCATCCGAGGCTGTCGGCGCTGTCCGAGGGGATCGGCCAGCGGGCCAGGGCGTCGGCGGTGTGGGTGGACAGTGCCACGCCGTGGCGGCGGATCCGGCGAGCGGACACGTCCAGGGCGGCGGGGTTGTAGTCCACCAGCGTGATCCGGTCCATGGCCGGCCGGTCGGCGCTGCGGGCGGTCAGGGCTCGGGAGAGGAACCAGGCGTTGCCGGGGCCGATCTCCACGTGGT
>NZ_LGEC01000120.1 GCF_001279585.1 Nocardiopsis sp. NRRL B-16309
CCGCGATCCACCGGCAGGCGAGCCGCCAGGCGTTCGGTGACCGCGCCCGCGTCCAACACCACCACACCGCCATCGGGCACCTCGGCCAACGCCGCCCCCACGATCCGCTCCCCCTCCATCGGCGCTCCGACCGCTGGTGTCCTGCGAGCGGATCCCAGGGCAGGCTCGGGGTCGGTCCACACCGCGTCACGGCCACGTCGGTCGACTCTCGTGAAACCAGTGCGAACGGACATGCCGGCCTCCCACTTTCCCTCGATCGGCAACACAGGAGTCGCGCGGGATAACTCCCCGCCGGACACCGACCGATACGGAAACCCGCCGGGCCGCCCGGATGCCATCTTTTATCACGCTTCACAATCCGGCCGCAACGGAGGGTGCGATGCGCTCACCGGGGAAAGCGTGGCGCCGCGTAGGCGAGGTCTCTCTACAGAAGTGCACGGACCGGGGAAAGGCAATGGTCAGTGCCGCGTCAACGCCACCCGGACCTGCCACTGAAACGTTTTCAGGAGCGATTCACGGATGCCGCAGACGCGGTAGGTCGAATCGGTCGCAGGCAGGCGTTCGGTGAGCGCGCGGCGGCTCGAAGGCACAGGTGGTCCAGCGGCGCCGTGGTCACCCGGCGCCCGGACTCCGGTTCCCCGGAGTCCACCGGAGAGCGCCCTGACGAGCGATCACAACCAACACCAAGCATACGAAAGCAAGCAGACTACGATTACCAAGCACTTCCACACCTGGGGGTCCCAGTGTTACGTTCGTCCACGCCCTGAACGCGGTCCGGCCGAGCGTCACGCGAGCGTACGCAGGCGCTCGTGTTCGGTGCGTGGAGGGAACCGGCCAAGGAGACAACCCACATGCCACTCAACCACCACATGAACAACACCACCCGCTACACCCTGGCCACCCTCACCGGCATCACCCACCGCCGACCCCCACGCCCTACGCACCACCGCCGACCTCTACGAAACCACCGCCACCCACATCACCCACCACCTCACCGACCTCCTCACCCACATCCGCCGCCGCGTCCGCACCGACTTCTCCGGACAAGCCGCCGACTACTTCGACCGCTCCATCGCCCAATTCACCACCGGAGACAACGACTACATCGGCAAAGCCGGCCAAATCGCCACCGACATGGGCCGCGAACTCCGCAAAGCCGCCGCCAACGCCGACTACATGGCCATGATGATCATCGGCCAACTCGTCCAACTCCTCCTCGAGATCGCCTGGGCCATCGCCTCCGCCTACTGGACCTTCGGCGCCTCCCTGAAGATGATCCCCGTCTTCAAAGCCATCCGCAGCCTCCTCATGCGCCGCATCCTGGCCTGGTTCCTCCTCACCGTCCCCGGACACCAGATCATCAGCCAGATCTTCGCGAGCATGGACAGCATCATCCAACGCATCCAGATCGCCAACGGCACCCGCACCGAATGGGACCACGAGATGACCAAGATGGCGCACCTGGGCGCCGTCATCGAAGGACTCCTCTCCGCCGGACTCTCCGCCGGAACCGACACCCTCCTCTCCACACAGATCCGCACCCTGCTACGCACCAACACCGACCACATCAACCACCTCCCCGACCCACCACCCCTCACCACCCCCAAACCCCAACCAGAAACACCACCCCTGCCCGACCCCAAACCACACCCCACGCCAGAAACACCACCCACCACCACCCGCACACCCGACCCCGACCCACACCCCAACCCCACACCGCAGCCGAACCCGCGACCAGACCAGGCACCGGAACCAGAACCAGTCCCCACACCGAACCCGAGAGCAGACCCGACCCCAAACCCGACCCCAAACCCGGCACCGGACCCGGCACCGGCGCCAGTCCCACGCCCGGCCCCGGAACCCTCAACCGGAACCGGGCCAAGCCTCAACCGCGACCTCGCCAACCTCTTCAAACGCCACACCGACGAAATGTCCACCCCCTACCTCCCCAACGACCTCCCCGGAGCCACCAGCTGGACCAACACCACCAACCTCAACCAACTCCGCCACGACTTCGCCGACCTGTTCGCCCACCACTTCGGCCCCACCCTGGGCACCACCCAAGCCCGCAACCTCGGCAACGACTACGCCCACACCCTCGCCCGACACTGGACCGACCCCGACCTACCCGCACACCTGACCAAAACCCTGGGAGAGGCCCTCCCACCCGCCCTGCGCGACCACCTCGCCCACACCATCCCCCACACCCTCACCAAAGACCTCCACACCTTCCACACCAAAACCACCACCCAGGCACAACACCTCGGCCTGGGCGCCGCCACCGGCGCCACCGAGGGCTACCTCGGCGAAGGCCTCACCAACGAACTCTTCGGCCAAGGATGGAAAGCCTCCGGCTTCTCCGCCGCCGCAGGCGCCACCCAACCCACCGCACAAACCATCACCACCAACACCGCCATCACCAGCATCGACACCCTCCGCGGCAACCCCCACCCACCCCCACCCCACACACCGGGCACCGGGCAC
>NZ_LGEC01000121.1 GCF_001279585.1 Nocardiopsis sp. NRRL B-16309
ATATGTGAAAAATATGCGCGAGCACCCAATTATCTGCAGCGGACAAGCCCTCGGCCTATTAGTACCGGTCAGCTCCACCCCTCACAGGGCTTCCACACCCGGCCTATCAACCCCGTCGTCTACAGGGAGCCTTACCCTCTCAAAGGAGGCAGGAGACCTCATCTCGAAGCAAGCTTCCCGCTTAGATGCTTTCAGCGGTTATCCCTCCCGAACGTAGCAAACCAGCCATGCCCTTGGCAGGACAACTGGCACACCAGAGGTTCGTCCGTCCCGGTCCTCTCGTACTAGGGACAGCCCTTCTCAAGTCTCCAACGCGCACAGCGGATAGGGACCGAACTGTCTCACGACGTTCTAAACCCAGCTCGCGTGCCGCTTTAATGGGCGAACAGCCCAACCCTTGGGACCAACTCCAGCCCCAGGATGCGACGAGCCGACATCGAGGTGCCAAACCATCCCGTCGATATGGACTCTTGGGGAAGATCAGCCTGTTATCCCCGGGGTACCTTTTAGCCGTTGAGCGACACCGCTTCCACACGCCGGTGCCGGATCACTAGTCCCAGCTTTCGCTCCTGCTCGACACGTCCGTCTCACAGTCAAGCTCCCTTGTGCACTTACACTCAACACCTGATTACCAACCAGGCTGAGGGAACCTTTGGGCGCCTCCGTTACTCTTTGGGAGGCAACCGCCCCAGTTAAACTACCCACCAGACACTGTCCCCGAACCGGATCACGGTCCAAAGTTAGATGCCCGAAACAGTCAGAGTGGTATTTCACCAACGCCTCCACCGCCACTAGCGTGACAGTCTCACAGGCTCCCACCTATCCTACACAAACCATCCCAAACACCAATGTCAAGCTATAGTGAAGGTCCCGGGGTCTTTCCGTCCTGCTGCGCGAAACGAGCATCTTTACTCGTAGTGCAATTTCACCGGGCCCATGGTTGAGACAGTGGGGAAGTCGTTACGCCATTCGTGCAGGTCGGAACTTACCCGACAAGGAATTTCGCTACCTTAGGATGGTTATAGTTACCACCGCCGTTTACTGGCGCTTAGATTCCCAGCTTCGCAGGCCGAAACCCACTAACCAGTCCTCTTAACGTTCCAGCACCGGGCAGGCGTCAGTCCGTATACAGCGTCTTACGACTTCGCACGGACCTGTGTTTTTAATAAACAGTCGCTTCCCCCCGCTATCTGCGACCCCACCCAGCTCAAGACGCAAAGGTCCATCACCAGACAGGGCTCCCCTTCTCCCAAAGTTACGGGGACAATTTGCCGAGTTCCTTAACCATGGTTCACCCGAACGCCTCGGTATTCTCTACCTGACCACCTGCGTCGGTTTAGGGTACTGGCCACACACGAACTCGCTAGAGGCTTTTCTCGACAGCATGGGATCACTCACTTCACCAAAAACGGCTCGGCATCACGTCTCAGCCACACGGTGTGCGGATTTGCCAACACACCGGCCTACACGCTTACCCCCGGACAACCACCGCCGGGTAGAGCTACCCTCCTGCGTCACCCCATCACTTACCTACTACAACATCGGTTCCCAGACCAGC
>NZ_LGEC01000122.1 GCF_001279585.1 Nocardiopsis sp. NRRL B-16309
GAGCCAGCGTGGTTAGCATCCGTCGCCTCGATACTGGACGCTCGTGCACGGGTACGGGAATATCAACCCGTTATCCATCGACTACGCCTGTCGGCCTCGCCTTAGGTCCAGACTCACCCTGGGCGGATTAACCTGCCCCAGGAACCCTTAGTCAATCGGCGGCAACGTTTCTCACGCTGCTTTCGCTACTCATGCCTGCATTCTCACTCGCACACCCTCCACCACACGATCACTCGGCAGCTTCCCCGGATGCACGACGCTCCCCTACCAACCCAGAAACAAGTCCTGGGCTTCACAGCTTCGGCGGTGTACTTAAGCCCCGCTACATTATCGGCGCAGAACCACTTGACCAGTGAGCTATTACGCACTCTTTAAAGGATGGCTGCTTCTAAGCCAACCTCCTGGTTGTCTCAGCAACTCCACAACCTTTCCCACTTAGCACACGCTTAGGGGCCTTAGCTGATGATCTGGGCTGTTTCCCTCTCGACTACGAAGCTTATCCCCCGCAGTCTCACTGCCACGCTTCACTTCACCGGCATTCGGAGTTTGTCTGACGTCAGTAACCTGGTCGGGCCCATCAGCCAAACAGTAGCTCTACCTCCAGCAAGAAACACGTGACGCTGCACCTAAATGCATTTCGGGGAGAACCAGCTATCACGGAGTTTGATTGGCCTTTCACCCCTACCCACACCTCATCCCCCAGGTTTTCAACCCTGGTGGGTTCGGGCCTCCACGAGGTCTTACCCCCGCTTCACCCTGGACATGGGTAGATCACTCCGCTTCGGGTCCACAGCATGCGACTCAAACGCCCTATTCAGACTCGGTTTCCCTACGGCTACCCCACACGGGTTAACCTCGCCACACACCATGACTCGCAGGCTCATTCTTCAAAAGGCACGCCATCACCAAAGACAAGCTTCAGCTCTGACGGCTTGACAGCACACGGTTTCAGGTACTATTTCACGACCCCTCACCGGGGCACTTTTCACCTTTCCCTCACGGTACTAGTGCACTATCGGTCATCAGGACGTATTTTGGCTTAGCAGGTGGTCCTGCCAGATTCACACGGAATTTCACGGGCTCCGCGCTACTCGGGAACACACCAACACCTAGCCGGCAACTTCGTCTACGGGACTCTCACCCACTACGGTTCCGCTTCCCAACGGATTCAACTATCACCAGCATCAGCGCTCCGGGCCGACAGACCCGAACAGATGCGCCCCACAACCCCGCACACGCAACGACTGCCGTCTATCACACGCATACGGTTTAGCCTCTTCCCCGTTCGCTCACCACTACTAGGGGAATCACTGTTGTTTACTCTTCCTACGGGTACTGAGATGTTTCACTTCCCCGCGTCACCACCAACCACCCTATACATTCAGGTGGCGGCAACCCGACACAACTCGGGCTAGGTTTCCCCATTCGGACACCCACGGATCAAAGCTCGGTTGACAGCTCCCCGTGGCCTATCGCGGCCTCCCACGTCCTTCATCGGCGCCTGATGCCAAGGCATCCACCGTGTGCCACTATCACTTGGCCACTACAGATAATAAGATGCTCGCGCACACTATTCACAAATCAAAACACCAACCGCAAGCTCCGACACCACTCACACC
>NZ_LGEC01000123.1 GCF_001279585.1 Nocardiopsis sp. NRRL B-16309
CGACCGGGGCACTGGACACCAGCACCTCGGCGCCCTCGGGCAGCGGGTGGGGCTCGTCCGCGAAGTTGACCACGCACCGGACGCCGCCGCCGCGCTCGAAGGCGAGCACGCCCTCCGGCGCGTCCACCCACGCCATGTCCGCGCCGGCCAGGCCCGGTTCGGTCCGCCGGATCCGCAGTGCCGCCCGGTACAGGTTCAGCATCGAGTCCGGCCGTGCGTCCTCGTGCTCCACGGTCAGATCGCGCCAGGCGGCGGGCTGGGGCAGCCACGGCCGGTCCCCGCCGAACCCGAACGGCGGCTCCTGCCCCGACCACGGCAACGGCACCCGGCACCCGTCACGGCCCGGGTCGGTGCGGCCGGACCGCTCCCACGTGGGGTCCCGCAACACCTCCGGCGGCAGGTCCTCCACCTCCCACAGCCCCAGTTCCTCGCCCTGGTACAGGTACGCGCTGCCGGGCAGGCCCAGCGTGAGCAGCGCCGCCGCCCGCGCCCGCCGGGCACCGAGTTCCAGGTCGACCGGGACGTCGCGGACCTGCCCCAGGCTCTTGCCCTGGGCGTGCTGCGGTCGGCCGAACCGCGACACGTGGCGCACGACGTCGTGGTTGGAGAGCACCCACGTCGCCGGGGCCCCGATGGGGCCCAGCGCGGCGAAGGAGTCGTCGATCGCCGCGCGCATCGCCTTGGCCCTCCAGGGAGCCTCCAGGTAGTGGAAGTTGAACGCGGTGTGCAGTTCGTCGGACCGCAGGTAGCGCGCCAGGCGAGCCGGGTCGGACACCCACGCCTCCGCCGCGAACACCCGGTCGCCCTCGTACTCGTCGGCGATCGCGCGCCAGGCCCGGTAGATGTCGTGCACCCCGTCGCGGTCGGCGTGCGGGTGCTCGCCGCCGTCCGCGGTCAGGTGCTGGTCGTGCTCGTGGACCGCGAAGTCGGGCAGGTCCGGGTGCTTGACCAGCCCGTGCGCGACGTCGATGCGGAAGCCGTCCACCCCCCGGTCGAACCAGAAGCGCAGGATGGACTCGAACTCGGCGCGCACCTTCGGGTGGTCCCAGTTCAGGTCGGGCTGCTCGGGCGCGAACAGGTGCAGGTACCACTGGCCCGGCGTGCCGTCGGGGTCGGTCGTGCGCGTCCAGGCCGGTCCGCCGAAGGCCGCGCGCCAGCCGTTGGGCGGCTCGTCCCCGCCCGGTCCCCGGCCGTCGCGGAACAGGAACAGCTCCCGTTCGGGTGAGCCGGGTCCGGCCGCGAGCGCCGCCCTGAACCAGGCGTGCCGGTCCGAGACGTGGTTGGGCACGATGTCGAGGATGACGCGGATGCCGTGCTCGTGCGCCTCGGCGACGAACGCGGCGCCCTCCTCCAGCGTGCCCAGGACGGGATCGATCCGGCGGAAGTCGGCGACGTCGTACCCGCCGTCGGCCATCGGCGACTCGTACCAGGGGTTGATCCACACTGCGTCCACGCCCAGGTCGCGCAGGTAGGGCAGTCGCGCGCGCAGGCCCGCGACGTCGCCGACGCCGTCACCGTTCCCGTCGGCGAAGCTGCGGATGTAGATCTGGTAGACGGCGGCGCTGCGCCACCACTCCCCGCGCGTGGCCGGGGACGCGGTGCTGTGGGTCAT
>NZ_LGEC01000124.1 GCF_001279585.1 Nocardiopsis sp. NRRL B-16309
CAGGCCCACCTGGATGAGTCCGGCCAGGATCGTGGCGGCGATGAGGTAGTCGACGCCGTACTCGATCGACAGCGGCGCCACCACCAGGGCCATCGCGCCGGTGGCGGCGGAGATCATCGCCGGACGGCCGCCCAGGAACGCGATGGACACCGCCATGACGAAGGAGGCATACAGGCCCACGCGCGGGTCGACCCCGGCGATGAGGGAGAACGCGATGGCCTCGGGGATGAGCGCCAGCGCGACGACCAGCCCGGCCATCACCTCGGTGCGGAACTGGGCCGCGCTGGGAACGCGCGGCTTGAGTGACCCTCGTCGGGTCTTCACAGGCAGATTCATGGAACCCATCTGGTTGGGGCAGCCCACATCAAGGACTGCGGTGTGCATGTCGGGTGAGGCGGCGACGGTGCGCGGACCCTGGCCGACCGACTCCGGGAGTCGGTGGCTGTTGGGCGCCTGGAGTTCCGGTGCGGCACCAGCGGTGCCCCGGAGCGCGGCTTCGTCGCCGCGTGCCCGACCGTGTCCGTCAGAACCGGCCGGGAAGACTGAAAGCGGTCACGGGATCAATGACGTCTCATCGACCTCAACCACGACTGACTCTACCGTTACGTGAGTGTTGGCGTCACCCTGCGCGGTTGAGATGACTCTCACACGAGTGCGGACGAGTGCGCGTATATCCAGGTCAAAGCTGTTTCTGCGGGATGAATTCCGGGTTTCGGGTGCGCTGACGCAGAGTTACGGCCGCCTGGGGATCCAATGTGGCCCCACCGGCCCCGGCCAGGTGTTATGGAGCGCGCTGAACCGACGCTGCCGCACGGGTTCCGGACCCGTCCGGGAGTCCCGCCGGAGCCGCGGTCGGTGCTGTCGCGCGCGGGTCGCGGGCCAGCGGTGTGGCCAACGCCACGAGCGCGCACAGAGCCGCCAGTGCGATGACGCCGGGCCTGTACGACCCGGCTGCCTGGTGTGCCACGGACGACAGGAGCGGTCCCACGGCCGTGGACGCCACGGCGACGGATCGGGTCAGGCCTCGCAGCGCTCCCAGGTTGGCGGTGCCGAAGTAGTGGGGCAGCGCTGTCTTCTCCACGGCCCGAGCCGCCGCCGCGGCTCCGTCCAGTGCGATGCCGTAGGCCAGGGCAGTCACAACGGGCAGGCAGAAGGACTCCTTCGCAGAGGGCATGGCGAGGCCGGCCCGGCATGGATGTGCCGCGGGCCGTGCGTAGGCGGACACGAGTGGCACGGGAAGGGGTGGTGTGCGCGCGGGCGGAAGCGGTGTGCGCTAGTAGGCGTCCTCTTCCACGCCGCCGGCGAGGAGGGGTTCCATGAGCAGGCCGGGGTGCTCGCGCTCGATGACGCGCAGCCGCCACTTGTTGTGCACGAGCACCAGGAGTTCGCCGTCGTTGCGGCGCCGCAGCACCTCCGCG
>NZ_LGEC01000125.1 GCF_001279585.1 Nocardiopsis sp. NRRL B-16309
CACGCAGACCCAGCCCACACGCGACGAGGCATCCTACGAATGGGCCCTGGACTGGCTCATGGACTGGCTCACCGAGGCGTACCACCACGAGCTCCACGCCATGGACGAGTCCTGCGAGATGCTCGCTCTCCTAGCCGCCGGGCTCATGCACCAGCACCAGGGCAAGGCGCTCCAGCCCACCCCACTGAACACCAGCCGCCCCGCCCCCACCGGGCAGCGCCGCACGCCCAGCGAGGTCGCCGTCGTCACCGCCTCCCTGGCGCAACTCGCCGGGATGGACCCCGTCGACCTGCTGCGCGACGCCATGGGCGCGTACACGGGAATCCTCGCCGAGGACCGCTGCATCTTCTAGCCGAGTAGTCCCACTTCGTCGGGGGCGGGTCCACCACCCCCCCCCCCCACCCCGAACCATTCCGCGACGAAGGAGAACGATGAATCATCAGAGCGTGCCCGCGCCCCACGACGTTCCGGCCGAGGCCATGGACATCATGGCCTTGAACTACGTCGACTACCGCTGGGACCTCACCCTCACCGGGCTGCGATCGGCCACGGTGTACGTGCTCGATGCGGCAGCCCGCGCCCTGGACACCACCCGCGCTGCCGCCCACGCGGAGCTGTGGCCGCTGGCCCTGCGCCTGGTCCAGGAGTGGCCGGTGCCCACCACGGACGACCACCACTGGCGCGCCGCGTTCGTGGGCCGTCTCCGCCAGCAGACCTGGGAGGACTGCGGCCGTGTCCGACGCCTGCTGTCCCGGATCTCCGAACCGCTCATCGGAAAGGACGACCCACGTCAGAAACTCGTCCTACTGCTGGCCGGTGCGGCGGCGTGGCTGCCGCTCATCGGCAAGACCGGAGGGCAGCCGCATGACGCCCTCGCCCGCGAAGACCTCCCCCTCGGGCTGCTGGTGCTGGACGCACTCGCCCAACGCGGACTGACGAACACCTACATCGACAACGACGGGGCTCGCGGCCCCGAGAACATCGTCGTCGTCCCTCCGGGCCCGTTCGACACCCTGCTCTACATCGGCACCGAGGAGGAGAACATCAGCCCACCCCCGGGGGTCGCCCCCAACATCCTGGTGGAGTGCAGCGGCCCGGAGGGTTCCTCCACCCTCTACGAGAGCGCCCACGCCCCGGTGACACCCGCACTCATCGCCGAGGTCGCCGACCTCGCGGCTGAGGCTGCGCGCGGCCCCGAGCCGCACTCGGTGGCACGCCGATTCGCCCTTCTACTCCACCACCTGTGCTCCGCACTCCCCACCAGCGACCAGGTGGGCGCGGACGAACGCACCACGCCGGTGACCCTGGAAGTCGACGGCAAGGACCACACGGTCATGGTCCCTGAGCAGCACCTGACCTGGCTGATGGAGGCGATCCAGGGTGACC
>NZ_LGEC01000126.1 GCF_001279585.1 Nocardiopsis sp. NRRL B-16309
GGCGGGGGCGGGGCGGGGGCGGGGCCCACAGCTCAGTAGCGGCGGCCCCTGAGCTCGGCGATGAGCACGGCCGCCTGGGTTCGGCGCTTGAGGTCGAGCTTGGCGAGCAGCGCCGACACGTAGTTCTTCACGGTCTTCTCCGCGAGGTAGAGGCGCTCGCCGATCTGCCGGTTGGTCATGCCCTCGCCGATGAGGTCGAGGATCTGGCGCTCCTGGGTGGTCAGCTCCGCCAACGGGTCGGGCTCGGCCTGGGCGCCGCGCAGGCGCTCCAGCATCGCGCCCGTGCTGCCGGAGTCCAGCAGCGATCCGCCCGCCGCGACCGTGCGCACCGCGCCCACCAGGTCGGCGCCGTGGATCTGCTTGAGCACGTACCCGGCGGCGCCCGCCATGACGGCGTCGTACAGGGCGTCCTCGTCGGCGAACGAGGTGAGCATCAGGCAGGCGATCTCGGGATGGTCCGAGCGGATCTCCCGGCACACCTGCACCCCGGAGCCGCCGGGCAGGCGCACGTCCAGGATCGCGACGTCGGGCAGGACCACGGGGATGCGGGACAGCGCCTGTTCGGCGGTTCCGGCCTCCCCGACGACGGTCATGTCGTCCTCGGTCTCCAGCATGGCCGCAACGCCCCGGCGCACCACCTCGTGGTCGTCCACGAGGAAGACCCTGATGCGCTCGCGCGCCTCGCCGGTTCCACCGCCGCTCATCCGTTCACCCTCAATCCCAGTGCCTGCGCGGGTTCGACACGACTCCGAGGATGACGGTAGTACGACCGGGCGACACCGCGCGGGCCATTGGGCACGGAAGCCCTCGGACGAAGGTCCCGGAAAGGGACAAAGCCCCCGCCCGGGGAGCGAATCTCAGAAGGTGGTCGGTATCGATCCCGTCACGGGCGGCGATCCGCCCACGGGCGCGCGATCTCCAGGGCGCGGCAGGCCGCCAGGACCCGGGCGTCCGCGTGCCTGGGGCCGACGATCTGCAGGCCTACCGGCAGTCCGGCACCGTCGAAACCGCACGGCACGCTCGCCGCCGGCTGCTGGGTCATGTTGAAGGGATAGCTGAACCCGGCCCAGGCGGTCCACCGCTCCCCCGCCATCTCGGGCGGCGACTCCAGCCCGGCCTCGAAGGCCGTGATCGGCATGGTCGGCGTGAGCAGCAGGTCGTACTCGGTGTGGAAGCGCCCCATCCGCGCGCCCATCTCCATGCGCAGGGCCATCGCCGTCAGGTAGTCCTGCGCGGAGTAGGTCAGGCCCTCCTCGATGATCTCCCGCAGCCCCGGGTCCAGCAGGTCACGGTCGCGCGCGGTGAGCTTCTCCGTGGCCTTGGCCGCGCCGGAGTACCAGAGCACGTGGAACTCGTCCCGCGACTCCGGCAGGTCGGGGTCGACCTCCTCCACCCGGGCGCCGAGCTCCTCGAAGACGGCGACCGCCTCGGCGACCGCCCTCGCCACCTCCGGGTGGACGTCGAGCCCGTTGAGCGTGGGGCTGTAGGCCACCCGCATCCCGCGCACCAGTTCCTCGGCGTCCGTGCGGTGCCGCACGTCGGCCAGTCCCGGGCCCGGCGGGGCCAGCGCCGCCCAGTCCCTGGGGTCGGGCCGGGTGATGACCTCCAGCATCAGGGCCGAGTCGCCCACCGTGCGGGTCATCGGTCCGGTGTGCGCGAGCGAGCCGAACGGGCTCGCCGGGTAGTGCGGCACCAGGCCCCAGGTGGGCTTGAGCCCGAAGGTCCCCGTGAAGCTCGCCGGGATCCGGATCGATCCGCCGCCGTCGGTTCCCGTCGCCAGGGGACCCATGCCCGCCGCGACCGCCGCCGACGAGCCGCCGCTGGAGCCGCCCGGCGTCGTGGACATGTCCCAGGGGTTGCGCGTGATCCCGGTGAGCGGGCTGTCCGTGACGCCCTTCCAGGCCAGCTCCGGCGTGGTGGTCTTGCCGAAGAACACCGCGCCCGCCTCCCGCAGCCGCGCCACCACCGGCGAGTCCTCGGTCCACGGCCCTTCCTGGTGCGTGGTGACCGAGCCGCGCAGCGTGGGCCAGCCCTTGGTGAGGTGGATGTCCTTGATCGCGGCGGGCACGCCGTCGAGCGCGCCCACGGGGGCGCCCCGTCGCCACCGTTCGGCGGAGGCGCGGGCGGCCTCGCGGGCCTCCTCGGGCCGTACCAGGCAGAAGGCGTTGAGCGCGGGGTTGTCCTGCTCGACCCGTTCCAGGACGGCGTCGACGGCCTCCACCGGGGAGAGGTCTCCGGCGGCGTAGGCCGCGAGCAGCTGCTCCGCGGACAGGTCGGCCGGTGTGGTGGGCGCCTCGGCGCGCGCCCGCGGAACGCCGGCTGCCGCCGACCCGGACGTCGGCGCCCGGTCGGTGTCGGCCCGATCGATCGTCACTTCAGCCTCCTGTGTCATGCCTGGTCAGGGGTTACCCGGGGACGTAGCCCCGGTCCTTGTCGACGACGTAGAGCAGTTCTCGCCCGTCCAGGTAGCGGGCGAGGTTGTCCAGGAAGAGGTCGACCAGCTCGTCGCGCCAGCCGACGACGTCGCCGGACATGTGGGGGGAGACCAGTGAGCCGGGCAGCCCCCACAGGGGGGAGACCGCCTTGAGCGGCTCGCGCTCGAACACGTCCAGGGCCGCCCCGCCGATGTCGCCGCGCTCCAGGGCGTTGGCGAGGTCGGACTCGACCACGATGGGGCCGCGCGCGACGTTGATCAGCCGCGCCGTGGGCTTCATCAGGTCCAGGAAGCGGTGGTCGACCAGGCCCCTGGTGGCGTCGGTCAGCGGCGCGGCGATGACGACGTAGTCGGCCTCGGGGAGCTCGGTGGCCAGGGTGGGCCCGGAGTCGGAGCCCCGCTCCGCGAGGGTGGACTCGGCCACGGTGCCGAAGTCGGCGTCGCCCGAGCGTGCGCGGCGCCCCCCGCCGCGCACGTCCATGCCGACGGCGGAGAGCTTGCGGGCGATGTGGCGGCCGATCGGACCGGTGCCGATCACCAGGGCCCGCTTCCCGGCGACGCGCTCGGTCTCGCGGTGCCGCCACCGGCGTTCGCGTTGCAGGCCCCAGGTGCCGGGGAAGTCCTTGGCGAAGGCGATCACCTGGCCCAGCACGTACTCCGCGATGGGTTCGTCGAAGACCCCGCGCGAGTTGGTGACGACGGTGCCGCTCTCCACCAGGCCCGGGAACATGAGGTTGTCCACGCCGGTGGTGGCGGCGTGGACCCAGGACAGGGTGTCGGCCTTGGCCCAGGAGGCGGCGAGCGCCTCGGAGAACAGGTCCCAGACGAGCAGGGCGTGGGTACCGGGCAGAGCGGCGTCGAGGCCGTCGGCCGTGGTGTAGGCGACCTCGCCGAGGCGCGGATCGGCGTCGATCCGCTCGTGCCCCGGGGGGAGGTCGCCGCCGTGCAGGACCAGGAGCCTGGGCCGGTCCGGGGCGCTGGGGGCGGCCGGTGCGGACGTGGTGGACGGGGCGGAACTGTTCACGGGCGTGCACTCCGTTGGCGACGTGGTCGGTGCTGTCGTGTGCGGTGGGATGTTCGCCCTGCAGGAGAAACGCTAGGGAGCCGACATGGGATTGTCAACAATCCACAAAGTGGCGGATCCAGGGCAAATCACCACCTCAATCCCACTCTGACGCCTGCGGTCCAGCCCACGCGCGCGATCTATTGCCGCACCTGGCATGTAGATCATAAGATTGTCGACAATCAACAGCGTCGTTGTCGCACAGTTCGTCCCGAAAGTCCGTCATCACCAGGCGCCCGTCGAAGGGACTCCCGACATTGCCGAGGTACATCACCATCACGCTGCCCAAACGCGGGGTGTCCTGCGTGGCCGAACTCCTGGACAAGGACGCGCCGCGCACGTGTGAGGCGGTGTGGAACGCGCTGCCCCAGGGCGACGCCGTGCAGCACGCCAAGTACGCGCGCAACGAGGTCTACACGATGGTGCCGCGGTTCGCCGAGACCGAACCCGGCCAGGAGAACCCCACCGTCACCCCCATCCCCGGAGACGTCGTGTACTTCTCCTTCGACGGAGGCATGCTCGACCGCGGGTTCAAGGAGGACAAGGGGATCGGCCACCTCCCCGGAGTCATCGATCTCGCCCTGTTCTACGGGCGCAACAACCTGCTGCTCAACGGCGACGTCGGCTGGGTCCCCGGGAACGTGTTCGCCACCGTCGTCGAGAACCTGCCCGCCATGGCCGAGGCCTGCAACGACGTCTGGCGCTCCGGCAGTGTCGGCGAGCGCCTCCTGTACGAGCGGCTGGTCCGCTGATCCGGGCCGCGGCCACCGCGGCCGAGCCCGCCCCGGGCGGCCGTCGTCCTCCACGCGTCCCACCGACCGCGGCCCCCGTACCCGGCCGTCATTTCCCACACACGACACACATCCCGGGAGGTGAGTGACCGATGCGAACCGACGGAGACGGCAGGGTCGTCGAGGACTCCGGAACGGACCACGAGGTCGTCGAGCTGGCGGCCGCCACGCGCACGCCGTGGCAGTCGGGGGTCGGCGTGATCGCGCCCTACGACTTCGCGCTCGACCGCGAGCTGTGGCGGTGGACGCCCGACGACATCTCGCTGCACGTGACGCGGCTGCCGTACGTGCACGTTCCGGTGACCGTCGACCAGGCAGCCGCGCTGAGCCAGGAGGAGAACGTCGATCCCGCGGTCCGCGCGCTGCTCGCCCCCGAACCGCTGTCCATCGGCTACATGTGCGCCTCCGGCAGCTTCGTGCACGGGGCTGAGGGCGAGCGCCGCCTGCACCGGACGATGATGGACGCCGGGGCCCCCGCTGCGGTCACCACCTCGGGCGCGCTCATCCAGGCGCTGACCGCCCTCGAAGCCGACCGCATCGCCGTCGTCACGCCCTACGTCGACAGCGTGACCGACCGCCTGCTGGACTACCTGGGCGAACACCGCGTCGACGTGACCTCCAGCGTGGGGCTGGGCCTGCTCAGCCACATCTGGAAGGTCGACTACGCGGAGGTCTCCCGCGCCGTGCACTCGGTGGACCACCCGGACGCCCAGGCCGTGTACATCAGCTGCACCAACGTGCAGACCTACGACATCATCGCGCCGCTGGAGCGGGAGCTCGGCAAGCCGGTGATCGCCGCCAACCAGGTGACCATGTGGGCGGTCCTGCGGGCCGCGGGACGGCACGCGGTCGCGCGCGGCCAGCGCCTGCTCAACGCGACGGCGCCGACCACCCTGGTGTGAACGCGCGGGTGCGCAGGCGGTCGCGCGGAACGCGCCCAGGGACGCAGGACCAACGGAAGGGACGGACATGACCCGCGTCGGATTCCTCTACCCCGGCTTCAGCGCCGAGGACGACTACAAGGTGTTCGAGTCCATGCTCGACGGCGTCGAACTCCCCGTGGTGCACACGCTCATGCGTGAGGACGCCCACCGGGTGGACGCCCTGCTCGACGTGGGCGGCGGAGACGTGCTCTCCGAGGGCGCCGTGAAGCTCGCCGGGATGGAGGTCGACGCGGCGGTCTGGGCGTGCACCAGCGGCAGCTTCGTGTTCGGCTGGGAGGGCGCCCGCGAGCAGGTCCGCGGCGTGCGGGAGGCCGCGGGCGCGCCCGCGTCGAGTACGTCGTTCGCGTTCGTGCACGCCCTGAGCCAGCTGCGGGTCTCGCGGGTGGCCATCGCGGCGACCTACCCCGACGACGTCGCGCGGCGCTTCGTCGAGTTCCTGTCCGCGGCCGGGGTGAGCGTGCTGTCCCTGGCCAGCCACGGCATCGCCACCGCCGCCGAGGTGGGGCGGCTGGACCCCGACGAGGCCGTCGACTTCGTCATCTCCAACGACCACCCCCGCGCGGAGGCCGTGCTGGTCCCGGACACCGCCCTGCACAGCGCCGGCCTCATCGAACCCCTGGAGGCGCTGCTGGGCAAGCCGGTCCTCACCGCCAACCAGGTGAGCGTGTGGGAGGGGCTGCGGCTGGCGGGCGAGACCGGCGCCAGGGGCGGGCCGGGGGCGCTCTTCCGGGCGGGGTCGGCGGCGGTCACCAGCGCGCTGGCCGCTCACGGGGTCGAGCGCCGGCCGGGCACGCCCTGACGGAACACGCACTAGCCTCGACCACGGAAACGTCCCCTGTGCCACTGGAACAACCGGAGAAGAAGGAAGATCACGTATGTCCGCCCCAGGCCAGCTGAGACCCGTGCCCCGGCGGTCGACCGCCGAACTCATCGCCGACCAGTTGCGCGAGGCGATCATGTACGGCTCGCTGTCCCCGGGCGACCAGCTCGGTGAGGCCGAACTGGCCGGACAGTTGGGGGTGAGCCGCGGTCCGCTCCGCGAGGCGATGCAGCGCCTGGTGCAGGAAGGGCTGTTGCGCAGTGAGCGGCACAGGGGCCTGTTCGTGCGCGAGCTCACCCCCGGCGACGTCCGGGACATCTACGTGGCACGCCTCGCGGTGGAGCGGACGGCGTGCGAGCTGATCATGCGGGGCAACCGGGGCGAGGCGCTGGCGCGGCTCACTCCGGCCCTGGACGTGCTCGCGGAGGCCGCCGCCGGCCGCGACCGGACCGCGATGAGCAACGCGGACCAGGCCTTCCACCGGACGCTCGTCAGCTGCGCCGGCAACCGGCGGCTGGAACGGATGGCGCAGACGCTGCTGGTGGAGACCCGCATGTGCCTGTCGGTGATGCAGGGGGTCTACCCGGAGCCGGAGGAGATCCTGGAGGAGCACCGGCGCCTGCTCGACGCCATCGTCGAGGGCGACGAGGAGCGGCTGCTCGCGCTGATCGAGTCGCACATGGTGGACACGGTCGAGCGGATCAACGCCGAGCGCGCGGCCGCCCCGGCGCCGGCCCACGACCCGGAGCCCGGCCCGGGCGGCTGACGGAGGCGGTCCCGAACAGCGGAGCGGGCCTTCACCGGGCCAGCCCCGGGAGGGATGCCGCACGGCATCCCTCCCGGGGCGACCGGGGACTCAGATACCGCCGATGCCCACGTACTTCGTGTCGAGGAACTCGTCGATGCCGACCCGTCCGCCCTCGCGGCCCAGGCCGGAGTGCTTCACCCCGCCGAAGGGCGCCGCGGGGTTGGACACGACGCCCTGGTTCAGGCCGACCATGCCCGTCTCCAGGGCCTCGCTGACCCGCAGCGCACGGTTGAGGTCGCTGGTGTAGAGGTAGCTGACCAGGCCGAACTCGGTGTCGTTGGCGACGCGGAGCGCCTCCTCCTCCGTGTCGAAGGTGAGCACGGGGGCCACCGGGCCGAAGATCTCGGTGTTGGACAGTTCCGCCGCGAAGGGGACGTCGGCGAGCACTGTGGGCTGGTAGAAGTGCCCGGCGCCCTCGCCGGGCCCGCCGCCGACCAGGACCCGCGCACCGCGGTTGACGGCGTCGTCGACCAGGCTCTGGACCTTGTTCCGCGCCTTGTCGTCGATGAGCGGGCCGACGTTGACCCCGTCGTCCAGGCCGCGGCCCATGCGCAGCGCGCCCATGCGGTCGCTGAGGCGCTGGGAGAACTCCTCGGCGATCCCCGCCTGGGCGTAGATGCGGTTGGCGGCGGTGCAGGCCTCGCCGATGTTGCGCATCTTGGCGAGCATCGCTCCGTCGACCGCGGCGTCGAGGTCGGCGTCGTCGAAGACGAGGAAGGGCGCGTTCCCGCCGAGTTCCATGGAGGTGCGCAGGACCTGCCCGGCGCTCTGTTCGAGGAGCTTGCGGCCCACGGCGGTGGAGCCGGTGAAGGACAGCTTGCGGATCCGGCCGTCGCTCAGCAGGGGTTCGGTGATGCCACCGGGGTCCGTGGTGGGCAGGACGCTCAGGACGCCCTCGGGCAGTCCCGCCTCGGCGAGGATCCCGGCCAGGGCGAGGGCGGACAGGGGAGTCTGGTGGGCGGGCTTGAGGATCATGGTGCAGCCCGCGGCGATGGCGGGGCCGATCTTGCGGGTGCCCATCGCCATGGGGAAGTTCCAGGGGGTGATGAGCATGCAGGGGCCGACCGGCTGGCGCATGATGAGGAAGCGCGACTTGCCGTCGGGCGAGGTGGAGAAGCCCCCCTCGATCCGGACCGCCTCCTCGGCGAACCAGCGGAGGAACTCGGCGGCGTAGGCGATCTCGCCACGGGCCTCGGCGAGGGGCTTGCCCATCTCCAGGGTCATCAGGACGGCCAGGTCCTCCTGGCGCTCCATGAGCATCTGGTAGCCGCGGTGGAGGATCTCGCTCCGCTCCCGGGGGGCGACCTTGGCCCAGCCGGGCTGCGCCCTGTGGGCGGCGTCCAGCGCGGCCAGGGCGTCCTCCTTGCCCGCGTCGGCCACCTCGCAGAGGGTCTCGCGCGTGGAGGGGTCCTCGACGGCGAGGACGGCACCCGAGGCGGCGTCGGTCCAGGCGCCTCCCACGAAGAGCTTCTTGTCCACCTGCGCGACGACGCGTGCTTCCCGATCCGACATGTTCGCTTCTCCCCAGTCGATATATCGACCCGTGAACGGGCCTGTGGACAGAACTGCCCGACGTGCGCCCTCTGGACACCGTCCGGTGAGGATGTTTCCATAGCAGTGTCGATTGTCAACAATCCTACGGAACTCGCAAGACGGAAGTGAGGCAGCGCATGGCGGAGCTCTCCCCGGCCCTGAAGCAGGCGACCCCGGTGGTGGCCGCACGGGGCGAGGGTGTCCACATCTACGACGAGGACGGTCGCCGCTACCTCGACTTCACCGCCGGCATCGGCGTCACCAGCACGGGGCACTGCCACCCCAGGGTCGTGGCCGCGGCCCAGGAGCAGGTGGCCACGCTGATCCACGGCCAGTACACCACCGTGATGCACCGGCCCCTGCTGCGACTCACCGAGCGCCTGGGCGAGGTCCTGCCCGAGGGCGTCGACCGCCTCTTCTACGTGAACTCCGGCAGCGAGGCCGTCGAGGCCGCCCTGCGCCTGGCCCGCCAGGCCACCGGCCGCCAGAACGCCGTGGTGTTCCAGGGCTCCTTCCACGGCCGCACGATGGGCGCGGCGTCCCTGACGACCTCCGGCGTCAAGATCCGCGCGGGGATCGGCCCGCTCGTCCCGGGCGTGGTGGTCTCGCCCTTCCCGTACGCCTACCGGCTGGGCCTGTCCGAGGCCGAGGCCGTCGAGTACGCGCTCAAGGAGCTGGACTACCAGTTCGCCACCGTGACCTCCCCGAAGGACACCGCGGCCGTGTTCATCGAGCCCGTGCTCGGCGAGGGCGGCTACGTCCCGGTACCGGACGCCTTCCTCCAGGGCCTGCGCGAGCGCGCGGACCAGCACGGCTTCCTCCTCGTCATGGACGAGGTGCAGACCGGCTTCGGCCGCACGGGCACGTTCTGGGGCCACGAGCCCTCGGGGGTGCGCCCGGACATCGTCATCACCGCCAAGGGGCTCGCCAGCGGCTTCCCGCTGTCGGCGATCGCCGCCCCCCACGCGATCATGGAGAAGGCCTGGCCGGGTTCCCAGGGCGGAACCTACGGCGGCAACGCGGTCTCCTGCGCCGCCGCCCTGGCCACCCTGGACGTCATCCAGGAGGAGGGCCTGGTGGAGAACGCCGCCCGCCAGGGCGACCGGCTGCGCCAGGGCCTGGAGAAGGCCGCGGGCGCCAACCCGGTCATCGGCGACGTGCGCGGACGCGGCCTGATGCTGGGCAACGAGTTCACCGCCGCCGACGGCTCCCCCGACGCGGCCACCGCGCTGCGCGCCCAGCAGGCCGCCGCCGAGAACGGTCTGCTGCTGCTCACCTGCGGCCCGGCGGGCAACGTGGTCCGGATGATCCCGCCGCTGGTCGTCACCGGCGACCAGGTGGACACCGCCGTCTCCCTGTGGGCCGCCTCCGTGGAGGAGGCCACCGCCTGACCCGGAGAAGCCGCCCGGTGGTGCCGGGGGTCGCGCGACCCCCGGCACCACCGCGGTCGGCGCCGATGGCCGGGGCACCCGGGGAGGTCGTGCACCCATGGCCGGGGTCACACGAAAAAGATGCTCAAACCCCTCCCGACACCGTGATACAGTCGGAGACGTCGCCAGGGAGGCCAACGCCGAACGGGCGACACACAACTGAATGCCTGCACTCGTAGCTCAATGGATAGAGCATCTGACTACGGATCAGAAGGTTGGGGGTTCGAGTCCTCCCGAGTGCACCACCTTGAGACAGTGGAGAAGCCGCCCGAACTGCGAAAGCAGCTCGGGCGGCTTCTTTTGTACCGCCCTTCGGAGAGACCCGTTCAGGGCCCCGATGCTTCGGGCGGGACGGGCACCGCCGTTCGCGATGGAAGGCCGCGTCGGCCGTTCGGGCCGTATCGGCATGCGACGACGGGCCCGTCCTGCGCCCCTGGGGTCACATGGTCAGGGCGTCCTCGAACTCCTCGGCGCGTTCCGGACACACGTGCTCGATCCCGATGCGCAGCGCGTCGGGATCGCCGCCCTCGTTGAGGAAGCCGAACACGAACAGGGCCGGATCGTCGGCCTCGCACGCCGACTCCATCTCGGCGGTGACCTCGTCCATGTCTCCGGGCACGGAGACACCCTGGTCCTCCATGGCCTGACGGTGGGCGTCCTGGTCGTAGCCGGCGCACGCCGTCACGGAGAGCAGTCCGACGGCGGCGGTCAGGGGCAGTACAGCACGCATGGGTGGCTCCTCGCCTTGGGGGATGGCCAGGTTGGACGCTTCGCGCGTCCAGACGGTTGACCGCGCGCTGATCACAGGCGTCGTTACGACAATTCACTGACAGCCAGTGATGGATGCCTCTCGCTGGGTATCATTTGCTTACGAACCGTGACGACTCCCCTACTCTCCCTTCTTTCCGCCCTGGAGGCTCCATGCCCGAACCCGACAAGCTTCAGTGGCGAAGCGACTTCGGATGGTCACCGTACTCACCCGCCGCGCCGGCGAACCCGCGCTCCGGGTTGGTCGTCCACTACGACAGCACCGACCAGGGCCTCGCCGACAAGCCGCACGCGGCGTGCGTCTCGTACTGGAACAGGACGCGTGCCTTCCACACCGGACCGAGCCGGGGATGGGCGGACATCGGCTACTCGTGGGGATGCTGTGGTCACGGGTACGTCATGGAGGGGCGCGGCCTGTTCCGCGTCCAGGCGGCGCAACCGGGCGGGAACTCGACCTACTACTCGTGCACGCTGATGACCGGGCCGAAGGACCCGATCACCGCCGCGCAGGTCAACGCCGTCCGCCAGCTGCGGGAATGGCTCATGGAACCGCAGTCGTCGATCTCCGGCACGGTCAGGGGGCACCGCGACTTCGTGTCGACCTCCTGTCCCGGTGAGAAGGCCTACGGCATGGTGCGGGACGGCACGTTCCGCAGAGCGGCGAAGTGGGGCGACGACGCCCCCGACGCAGACGAGCGCCCCGCACCCGATCCGGATCCGCCCCCGCCGCCCGTGCCGGGGACGGACGCGCCGCCGTTCCCCCTGCCGAGCGGCTATGCCTTCGGGCCGAGAAGCGGACCGGACTGGCAGGTCAGCGGCTACTACTCGCACCGCGAGGACCTGCGCCGGTGGCAGCGGAGGATGCGCGACCGCGGGTGGGTCATCACGCCCGACGGCCTGTACGGCGACCAGACCGAGGCGGTCACCAGGGCCTTCCAACGGGAGAAGGACCTCGGCAGTGTGGACGGCCTCATCGGGGTCGAGACGTGGTCGGCGGCCTGGACCGCGCCCATCACCTGAGGGGCTTGCAGCCCCGCCCCGGCTCCTGCGGGGGCGGGGCCTTCGGGTCGGCCACCGGCGGCGCGACCGGTCGCGGTCCCGCCGCCGCCCCGGTTCTACGCGGACTTCCTGCGACGGGCCAGGTACGTGATCACACCACCGCCGGCAGCAAGCACGACGGCGGTGGCGACCAGACCCATGACCGGAGCGCCCGTCCGGGCCAACGGGTCGTCGGATCCTTGCGCGGAACCCGGCCCGGCGGTCGCGCCGTCGTCCTCGGGCGTGGAACCGGAATCGGAATCGGTCCCGGAGTCACCCTCACCGGCGTCCCCGTCCTGGCCATCGTCGCCCGTGCCCGGATCGGAGCCCCCGTCGGTGTCGCCATCGGTGTCGGTGTCGCCGCCGGAACCGTCGTCGGGTTCGTCGGCGCCACCGGTCCCGTCGTCGCCGTGGCCGTCGTTCTCGTCGCCGTCGTCACCCGCCTCGGGGTCGAGGTCCAGTCCCACGCGGGTCTGGGCCACGTCGTAGGAGACGCTGAACCCCTCGTCCGGGAGGTTCACGACCAGGTCGAGGTCGTGGCCGATCCCCCACAGCGACTCACCGCTGATGGTCTCCTCCCACGACGACTCCGAGGGAGAGAGGGAGAGCTCGGCGCCGAGCTCGTTCACCTCCACGGATTCGTCCCCCGGTTCGTAGACGTACTCCGCCCCGGTCCCGGTCCAGTTCTGGGCGACCGAGATCTCCGCGTCGGTGTAGACCGCCCGCAGCACGACCTCGTCCGAGGCATCGCCCTCGGGCTCGGCGTTCTCCAGGCCCGGCTGGGACACGCCGCCCTCGGCCGCCGCGCGCATGGCCGCCACGTCGGCTTCGGTGAGTTCGATCCGCAGCTCGTTGATCTTCACAGTCGCGTCGACCAGATCTCTGTCCACGTCCGTCACGGCACCGGTCCTGGCTCCGGTGAAGATCTCCTCGTCGTACTGGTACCGATTGGTGCCGTGGAAGTCGCCCTGTCGCTGGTGGAGGACGTGGATCCGGCCCTCTCCTTCGGTCGCGCTCGCCTCCGCGTAACCGATCTCGGCGCTGTCGGCGGTGTCGGCATGGGCGGGCGCCGCGGTGGCGGCACCGAACGCGCCGAGCGCGGCGAAGGCGAGGCCCCCTCGGAACACGCGGCGGGCGGATATGGGGGAAGGGAACGTCAAGGGAATCCTCGTTCGAGTCGCTTCTGGCCGCTCGTGGCGTCCAGGAATGACGGGCGGTGTCGGGTGCCCGGTCCAACACAGGAAAGGCATGCTCGGCGTGCCGGAACATGCCTGCGCAGGGTGAGTGGAACCGGGTTCCACCGGCTGCGACAGTAGCCTCGGGGGGATTCCGTCCAGCCACTCCCGGATGACGATGGAATAACGCCGGTGGCCCCCTTTGACGTTGTGCGATGGCCGCTTTCCCCGACGCTGGGAGGAAGGGGAACCGGTGAACCTGACGGCGTTCGGCGGGTCCGGGACCGGGCCGCCCCATCGGGGATCGGCACGGACGGAGGGCGGTGGGACTCCGGTCTGGACGGAGACCGCCGGACCAGCGCCGCGAGCTGCGAGGTACCCTCGTCGAGCCAGTTGAACTCCACCTCGTGGGGCAGGGAACCCGGTGCGAATCCGGGACTGACGCGCAGCGGTGAGGGTGACGGGCGGGCACGCCCCGGGACGGTTCCCGGGGCAGTCACTGGAGCGGGACCAGGCTCCGGGAAGGCGCTCCGCACCGATCGATCCCGAGTCCGAAGACCTGCTGGCGCTGGCGGTGACGGGCCGCCAGGTCATCCGGGTCCCGCGAAACGGGCCCCTGACCCGAAGGACGCACGTGTCCCCGAAGGATGCCACCTCCGCCGGTGCGGGTACCCCGCGTACCCGGCGCGACCGCTGCCCAGGCGCGCTGCGCCCGTGGCCCGCCGACGACGGACTCCTCGTCCGGCTGCGGCTGGTCGGCGGCCGGCTGCCCGCGGGCGCGCTGCGCGACGTGGCGGCCGTGGCCGCCGAGTTCGGCGACGGCCGGGTCCATGTGACCGGCCGGGCCAACCTCCAGCTGCGTGCGCTCCCCGGACGCGACGGGCGGCTGACCCCCGAAGCGCTCCGCGCGGTGGAGGGGACCGGTCTGCTGCCCTCACCCGCCCACGACCTCGTCCGCAACATCATGGCCTCCCCGTGCACCGGCCGTACCGGCGGACGCGCCGACCTTCGTCCGCTCGCCGCCGCGCTGGACCGCCTGCTGTGCTCCGATCCGGGCCGCGCCGGGCTTCCCGGCCGCTTCCTGTTCGTCCTGGACGACGGGCGCGGCGACCTGCTCGACCGATCCTGCGACCTGGGGTTGGTCGCGCTCGACGCACGGACCGGCCAGCTGAGGGTCGGGGACGGCTGGGGCCCGGTCGTGCCGCTCGACGACGCGCCCGCCGCGATCGTGCGGCTCGCCGACGCGTTCCTGGCACGGCGCGGCGACGGTCCCTCGGCCGCGTGGCACGTCGCAGAACTCCCGGACCCGCTGACCGATCCGGCGCCTCCGGACCCTCGGTTGCCGGACGCCTCACCGCCCCTGCCGTACGGACCGCTGGCCGGTGGCGGTCGCCATGCCCCGGTTCCCGACGAGGGCCTGGACCGGCCCGCCGCCGAAGCGCTCGCCGAGGAGGCACTCACCGCGGGAGGCGGGGGACACGGCGAACTCGTCATCACGCCCTGGCGCGGCGTCCTCGTCCCCGGGCAGGCGCGGTGACCGCGGCGAACCGACCGAACCCATCTCACCGGCCGGACCGGCTCGACCTCCCGAGCCGACCCGGCCGACGTGAGCCAGCGCAACACCCGGACCGACGTGAGCAGATGAACCAGCAGAACCGATCCGGAATCCCGGAGCAGCAGGAGCGAACGGACGCGTCGCACGAACCACACCTGTCGCACGAACCGCACGCGTCGGCGGCACCGCGTGAACCGCGAGCACCGCACGCCCCGCACGACCCGCAGGCACCGCCCACACCGGATCGCTCGGCTCCGTCGGGCCGACCGAGGCGGCCCGGCCGGCTCTACGAGTACATCGACGACGGGCCCGCGATCTACGTCGACTCCTTCGCCATCATCCGGCGCGAGGCCCGGCTGGAGCACCTGCCCGCCAACGCCGAGCGCCTCGCCGTGCGGATGATCCACGGCACCGGCCAGGTCGACCTCGCCGAGGACCTGGTCGTCCACCCCGATCTCGTCCCGGCGGCCCGCGCGGCCCTCCGGGACGGCGCGCCGATCCTGTGCGACGCCACCATGGTCGCCACCGGCGTGACCGCGAACCGCCTGCCGAGGGGCAACGACGTGCTCTGCTTCCTCAACGACGAGCGGGTCCCCGCCCTGGCCCGGGAGTGGGGCACCACCCGCACCGCGGCCGCCGTGTCCCTGTGGGAGCCCCTGCTCGACGGCGCCGTCGTCGCCGTCGGCAACGCCCCCACCGCGCTCTTCCACCTGTTGGAGATGCTGGCCGACGGTGCCCCGCGCCCCGCCGCCATCGTCGGCTGTCCCGTCGGCTTCGTCGGTGCGGCCGAGTCCAAGCAGGCCCTGACCGAATTCGCCGAGCGGTTCGGCATCGACGTCCCCTACGTGACCGCCCGCGGTCGCCGCGGAGGCTCCGCGATGACCTCCTCGGCCCTCAACGCACTCGCCAAGGAGGAGGAGTGACCGGTCGTTTCCACGGCGTCGGTGTCGGTCCCGGTGACCCCGAGCTGATCACCCTCAAGGCGGCCCGGCTGATCGCCGCCGCCGACGTCGTCGCCTACCACGCCGGCGTCGGCAAGAAGTCCAACGCCCGGCGCATCGCCGCGGGACTGATCCCGTCGTCGGCGGTCGAGGAGCAGCTCACCTACCCGGTGACCACCGGCGCGACCGACCACCCGGGCGGGTACGCGGGTGCGCTTGCCGACTTCTACGAGCGGTCCGCCGCCCGGCTCGCCGCGCACCTCGACGCCGGCCGCGACGTCGTCCTGCTCTCCGAGGGCGACCCCCTGTTCTACGGGTCGTACATGTACATGCACGACCGGCTCTCCGAGCGGTACGAGACCGAGGTCGTTCCGGGGGTCCCGGCGTTCGCCGCCGCCACGGCGGCCCCGCTGGCCCGGCAGACCGACGTCCTCACCGTGCTGCCCGGCACCCTGCCCGAACCGGAGCTGGCCCGCCGCCTGGCGGACACCGACGCGGCCGTGATCATGAAGCTGGGCCGCACCTTCCCGGCCGTTCGCCGCGCCCTGGAGGCCGCCGGACGGCTGGAGCACGCGGAGTACGTGGAGCGGGCCTCGATGGAGGGCGAGCGCCGGCTGCCGGTCGCGGAGGTCGACCCGGCGACGGTCCCCTACTTCTCGCTGGTGCTGGTCACCGGCGACAGCCGCAACGGACGCCGGTCGCGGAGCACGGCGGTGGCGTCCGCGACCGACGCGACGGCCGGGCAGTCTGCGCAGGGTGGCGCCGCTGGGCGAGAGGGTCAGGACGCGGCCGCCGGAAGCGAAGGCGCCGCCGGCACCACGGCCCTGGCGGAGCACACCACAGGTGCGCCAGGCGTGACAAGCGTGACAGGCGTGGCAGGCGGGGGCGAAGTCCTCGTCATCGGGCTGGGGCCCGGTCCCGAGCACTGGCTCACGCCCGAGGCCGCCACCGCGCTCGCCGAGGTGGACCACGTGGTGGGCTACGGACCCTACGTGGCCCGCGTCCCGCAGCGGCCGGGGCTGACCCGGCACGCCTCCGGCAACACCGTCGAACTCGACCGGGCCCGCCTCGCCCTCGACCTGGCTGGCCGCGGTGAGCGCGTCGCCGTGGTCTCCGGCGGGGACGCCGGGGTCTTCGGCATGGCGACCGCCGTGTTCGAGGCGGCCGAGGATCCCGCCTACCGGGAGGTCCCGGTCCGGGTGCTGCCCGGAGTGAGCGCGGTGCAGGCGGTCGCGGCCCGCGCGGGCGCCCCCGTCGGCGGTGACTTCGCGGTCATGAGCCTCTCCGACCGGTTGAAGCCGTGGGAGGTGATCGAGCGACGACTGCGGGCCGTCGCCGAGGCCGACCTGGCCCTGGCCGTCTACAACCCGGCCTCCCGGTCGCGGACAGAGCAGATCGTCACCGCCCGCCGGATCCTGCTGGAGCACCGCAAGCCCGACACGGTGGTCGTGGTCGGCCGGGACGTCGGACGCGACGGCGAGTCTCTGACGGTGACCACCCTCGCCGACCTCGATCCGGCCGCGATCGACATGCGCTGCCTGGTGATCGTCGGCGCGTCCGGTACCCGGGTCTCCGGCGCGGGCCGGGTCTGGACCCCCCGGTGGGTGAAGCCGTGACCGTGCACTTCGTGGGGGCGGGCCCCGGCGCCGCCGACCTGTTGACGGTGCGGGCCACGCGGATGCTCGCCGCGGCCGACGTGGTGCTCTACCCGGGCACGTACCTGGACCCGGAGGTCCTCACGCACTGCGCGCCCGACGCCGAACTCGTGGACACCCAGGGCCTGGACCTCGACCGCATCACCGACCGCCTGGTCACCGCGCACGCCGCGGACCGGGACGTCGTCCGGCTCACCTCCGGCGATCCGTCGATCTACTCGGCGCTGGCCGAACAGACGCGTCGGCTCGACGCGCACGGTGTTCCCTGGGACGTCACTCCCGGTGTGCCCGCGTACGCCGCCGCGTCGGCCCTGGTGGGACGGGAGCTGACCGTGCCGCTGGTGGCGCAGTCGGTGGTGCTGACGCGGACCCGGGCCCGTTCGACGGCCATGCCGGAGACCGAGTCGCTGGCCGCGTTCGCGGCGACCCGGGCCACGCTGGTGCTGCACCTGGCGATCAGGCGGGTGCGGGAGCTGATGGCGGAGGTCGGACCGGAGTACGGCGCCGACTGCCCGGTCGTGGTCGTGCACCGCGCCAGCCAGCCGGGTGAGGCGGTCCTGCGGGGCACGGTCGCCACCATCGCGGACGCGGTGGAGGAGGCCGGGTTCCGGCAGGCGGCGGTCGTGTTGGTGGGGTGGGCGCTGGACGCCGGGAGGGGCGGCGAGTCCTTCCTCTATGACCGGGACCGGCCCAGGGGTACCGACGCCGGTCAGTGACGGTCCCGCCCGTGGTCGGCCCGTGACCGTGGTCGGCGGGGCGGCCCGTCTGCGATCGGACCACGGCGACGGCCTGTCGTTGGTGCGGGCCGGTGCGAGCCCGGGTGACGGACGGTCGGTCCGCGGTTCAGGCCGGTGCGAGCCCGGGTGACCGACGGTCGGTCCGCGGTTCAGGCCGGTGCGAGCCCGGGTGACGGACGGTCGGTCCGTGGTCGAGGTCAATGCGGGGCCGAGAGACGGTCGGTCGGCCGCGCGTTCGCGGCCCGGTCCTTCCCGGAATGGCGTCCCGTCAGGGGGTCAGGACGCCAGGAACCACTGGGTGACCGTACGGGCGGGGGCCCAGCCGGTGAACGTGCCGATGGGCGCGGCGGTTTCGACGGCGATCCGGGTCAGCTCGCCGCCGTGGCGCCGGTAGGCGTCCGCGAGCAGGTGTTCGGTCTCCAGCGTCACACCGTGCACCACGAGTCGGCCGCCGGGCCGCAGCGCCCCCAAGCAGGCCTCCAGTACGCCCGGCCGGGTCGCTCCGCCACCGACGAACACCGCGTCGGGCGCGGGCAGCCCGGCCAGCGCGTCCGGCGCCCGACCGGTCACGACCGACAGTCCCGGGACACCGAGGCGGCCCGCGTTGCGGTCGATCCGCGCGGCGCGTGCGGGGTGGGACTCGACCGCCGTGGCGGTGCAGGTCGTGTGGGCGCGCATCCACTCGATCCCCACCGAACCCGCACCGGCGCCCACGTCCCACAGGTGCTCTCCAGGGGAGGGCGCCAGCCGGGCCAGCGCCGACGCCCGCAGGTCGCGCTTGGTGAGCTGGCCGTCGTGCTCGAACGCGTCGTCGGGCAGGCCCGTGGTCAGGCCGTACCCGGGCGGGCCGACGAGTTCCAGCGCGAGGACGTGCAGCGCCGGGACGGCCTCCGGCGGGTCCGACAGCCACGCGTCGGCCGTGGCCGACAGCCGGGACTCCGATCTCCGGTTCGGGCCCGGTCCCGCCCCTGATACGGCGCCCAGGTCGCCCAGGACGGTCATCCGGCTGGCGCCGTAGCCGGCGCCAGCCAGCAGGGCCGCGACCGCCGCCGGGGTCGCACCGTCGGAGGAGAGCACCAGGACACGGTGTCCGGGCGCCAACCGCCGCAGGACCAGGCGGGGATCTCGCCCGACCAGGCTCACCACCGCGCAGCGCTCGGCGGGCCAGCCCATCCGGGCCCGGGCCAGCGCGACCGAGGAGACGGCCGGTTCCACCCGTACGGCACCGGCCCCCAGCAGATCGACGAGTGTGGTGCCGATCCCGGACACGAACGGGTCGCCCGACGCGAGGGCCACGGTGGTGGCGCCGTCGCGGGCGAGGGAGTCGAGCAGATCCGGCAGGCCCTCCCGCAGGGGCGAGGGCCAGGTCTCCCGGCGCTGCCCGGGCCGTTCCGGAAGCATGGCCAGGTGCCGGTGGCCGCCCAGGACCGCGTCCGCCTCGAGGACGATCCGGCGCAGCCGCTCCGGCACACCGGACCAGCCGTCGGCACCGACGCCGACGACGGTGATCCGGGATTCGGTGGGAGGGGGCGGGTCGTCCTGCATGGCCTCGACGCTATCGTGGCCACAGGCACGAGGTGCCCCTGCGGCCCAGCCATCGGAAAGGGTGGGGACGGCGGAAGGGGAGAATCTGGGAAGCCCGGTGAGATTCCGGCACAGGCCCGCTGCGGTGAACCGAGCCTCCGTGAGGGAGGACTCGGAAAGTCCGAAGACCGGCCTCGCGCCCGCCCTTACGGATGGCGACACGAGCGGGAGCCTCACATGCCATTGGTGCCATCGCACTACCCCTTCTCCGCGATCGTCGGCTGCGACGCCGACGACCTCGACGACCTGGGCCTCTCCCTGGTCCTCAGCAGCGTGTCGCCGGAGATCGGCGGCGTGCTGGTGCGCGGCGAGAAGGGCACGGCCAAGTCCACCGCCGTACGGGCCCTGGCCTCCCTTCTCCCGCCCATCGACGTCTACCAGGGCGACCGCTTCTCCGTGGACCCGGCCGACACCTCCCAGCGATCGCCGGACGGCCCGTTCGGGCCGGGGACGGCCGTGGAGAGCCGCCCTGTACGGCTCGTCGAACTCCCTGTGGGCGCCACCGAGGACCGCGTGCTCGGCTCGCTGCACCTGGAGCAGGCGCTCACGCACGGCCAGGTGGCCTACGAGCCGGGCCTGCTCGCCCGCTCGCACCGGGGGCTGCTGTACGTCGACGAGGTCAACCTGCTCCACGACCACCTGGTGGACCTGCTCCTGGACGCCGCCGCGACCGGGCGCGCGACCGTGGAGCGCGACGGGTTCTCCGTCGAGCACGCGGCCCGGTTCCTGCTCATCGGCACGATGAACCCCGAGGAGGGCGAGCTGCGCCCCCAGCTCCTCGACCGGTTCGGGCTCACCGTCGAGATCGCCGCGCCGCGCGATCCCGCGTCGCGTGCCGAGGTGGTCCGCAGGCGCATGGCCTTCGACGCCGATCCGGCCGCGTTCTCGGCGCGCTTCCACGAGACGGAGAAGGCGCTCGCCGCACGCATCGCCGAGGCCAGGGAGCTGCTCGGGCGGGTGCGGCTGTCCGAGGCCGCGCTGCTGAAGATCGCCGAGGTGTGCGCGGCGTTCGGGGTGGACGGCCTGCGGGCCGACATCGTCACCGCGCGCACGGCGGTGGCGCACGCGGCCTGGGCGGGCCGCACCTCCGTCACGCTGGCCGACATCCGCCGAGCCGCGCTGCTCGCCCTTCCGCACCGGCGCCGACGCAACCCGTTCGACGCTCCGGGGCTCGACGAGGACCTTCTCGACCGGGTGCTGGGCGACGAGGAACCGCCGCCGGACCCGACCGACCCGTCGGATGGCTCAGACGAGGCGGAGCAGGCGGAAGCGACCGAGGGGGACCCCGAGACGGCTGAGACCCCCGAGGCGGAGGACCCCGCGGAAGGCGGAGCGGAGAACCCGTCCGCGGCCGACGCGTCCGACGTGGACGGCGGTTCCGGCCCCGAGGCCTCCGCTGACGACGCGGGCCAGGAGGCGAGCGACGGGTCGGCGGACGAGGAGCAGGCCCCCGCGCCCGAGGGGGCGGAACAGGGCGGCACCGACGGTTCCGACTCCGGTTCCGGCTCGTCGGTCATGTCCAGGGCCACCGCTCCGTACCGGCCCCGGACGCTCACCGTGCGGGGCGCGGGCGAGGGCTCCGACGGCAGGCGCAGCCGGGCGATCGGTACCCGGGGCCGCCGGATCGGCGCGACCCCGCCCGGTCAGGGGCCCGGCACGTCGCTCCACCTGGTCGAGACCGTGCGTGCCGCCGTGTCCCGACCGCGGGGCGGGGACCTGCCCCTGGGCGGCGGGCGACTGCGGATCCAGCCCCGTGACCTGCGCGTCGCGGTTCGGGAGGGGCAGGAGACCAACCTGATCCTCTTCTGCGTGGACGCGTCCGGATCGATGGCGGCGCGCAAGCGCATGAGCGAGGTCAAGACCGCGGTCCTGTCGCTCCTCCTCGACGCCTACCGGCGCCGCGACAAGGTCGGCCTGGTCACCTTCCGAGGCCGGACCGCCGAACTCGCGCTGCCGCCGACCCGCTCCGTCGACGTCGCCGCGGCCCGCCTCGACGACCTGCCCGCCGGTGGCCGTACCCCGATCGCCGAGGGGCTCGTGGAGGCGGCCCGCGTCCTGCGGCGGGAACGGCTGCGCGATCCGAAGCTGCGCCCGCTGCTCGTCGTCGTCACCGACGGCCGGGCCACGGGTGGCCGGGGCGCCGTCGCACGCGCGATGAACGCCGCCGACCACGTCGCGGGCCTGGGCGTCACCACCGTCGTGGTGGACAGCGAGACCGGCCCGATGCGACTGGGCCTCGCCGCCACACTCGCCGCCCGTCTGGGCGCCGACCACCTGCCCGTCAGTGAAGTCAGCGCCGACGCGCTGGGCAGCGCCGTACGAGAGAGGGCCGCCTGATGCCTCAGGGACAACCGCTCGTCGTCCCCGACGACGGACTCACCACGCGGCAGCGCCGCAACCAGCCGCTGCTCGCCGTCCACACCGGCGACGGGAAGGGCAAGTCGACCGCCGCGTTCGGCCTCGCGCTGCGCGGGTGGAACCAGGGCTGGCGGATCGGCGTGTTCCAGTTCGTGAAGTCGGCGAAGTGGCGCATCGGCGAGCAGACCGTTCTGGAGCGCCTGGGCAAGCTGCACGAGGAGACCGGCGAGGGCGGTCCCGTCGAGTGGCACAAGATGGGTTCCGGCTGGTCGTGGAGCCGCCGCAAGGGCAGCGAGGAGGACCACGAGGCGGACGCCGTCGAGGGGTGGGCGGAGATCAGGCGCCGACTCACCGACCAGACGCACGACCTGCTCATCCTCGACGAGTTCACCTACCCGATCGCCTGGGGCTGGGTCGACGCCGAGGAGGTCGTCGCGGCCCTGCGGGAGCGCCCCGGCCGCCAGCACGTGGTGATCACCGGGCGCCGCGCCGATCCGCTGCTGCTGGAGGCCGCCGACCTCGTCACGGAGATGACGAAGGTCAAGCACCCCATGGACGCCGGCAGGAAGGGCCAGCGAGGGATCGAATGGTGACCTCCCCCGAACCCTCCGCAGGGAGTTCCGGGGCTCCAGGGGAATCGGAGACGTCCGGGGCACCAGGGGTACCGGGGGGACCGGGGGGACCGGGGGCATCGAGGGCTCCCGGGGAACCGGGGGCACCGGGGATACCAGGAGTACCGGGGACAGCCACGGCGTCGGGAGAACCGGGGTCCTCGGGGGCTCAAGGGGGATCTGGGGTGCCGGGGGTGCCGGGAACAGCTCGGGTCTCGGCCGTGCCAGGAGCGGCCGGGGCGTCCGCCGTGTCCAGGACCTCTGGACCGAGCGACCGGCCGGGGTCCTCGGCCCTGCCCAGGCTGATGATCGCCGCGCCCATGACCGGGCAGGGCAAGACCACGGTCGCGACCGGGCTGATGGCCGCGCTCCGCGCCGCCGGGCACGTCGTGAGCGGCCACAAGGTGGGCCCCGACTACATCGATCCCGGCTATCACGCCCTCGCCACCGGACGCCCCGGCCGCAACCTCGATCCGCACCTGGTCGGCGAGGACCGGGTCGCGCCGCTGCTCCTCCACGGCGCCCGGGGCGCGGGTGTCGCCGTCGTCGAAGGCGTGATGGGCCTGCACGACGGGCGGCTCGGCACCGACGGGTTCGCCTCGTCCGCGCACGTGGCGGCCCTGACCAGGACACCGGTCATCCTGGTGGTGGACGTGTCCCGGATGTCCCGGTCGGTGGGCGCGCTGGTGGCGGGCATGGCCGCCTACGACCCGGCCGTCGAGGTCGCCGGGGTGATCCTCAACCAGGCGGGTTCCGCCCGCAACGTCGCCGAGATCGTCCGAGCGGTCCACCTGCCCGTGCTCGGCGTCGTCCACCGCGACGAGGACCTCGCCACCCCGTCACGGCATCTCGGGCTCGTCCCGGCGGCCGAGCGGGCGGAGTCGGCGCAGGCCGTCGAACGGCTCGGTGAGCACATCGCGCGCCAGGTGGATCTGGACGCCCTGCTCGACATCGCCCGCTCCGCGCCCGCCCTGGACACCGCGCCCTGGGATCCGGAGCGGGAGATGGCGGAGTCCCGCGACGTCCGCCGCCCGGTCGTCGCGGTGGCGGGCGGGAGGGCCTTCACGTTCCGCTACACGGAGACAGAGGAGCTGCTCACGGCCGCCGGATGCGAGGTCGTCGGCTTCGATCCGCTCTCCGACACCGAGTTGCCCGCCGGTACACGGGGGATCTACCTCGGTGGCGGCTTTCCCGAGGTGTACGCGAACCGGCTCGCCGAGAACCGGAGCCTGTCGGCGGACCTCGGCAACGCGGTACGGGACGGGGTGCCGACCGTCGCCGAGTGCGCGGGTCTGCTCTACCTGTCCGAGACGCTCGACGGCGCGCCCATGGCCGGGGCCGTCCCCGCGCACGCCCGGATGTCGGAACGGCTCACCCTGCGCTATCCGGAGGCGACCTCACTCGGGGACACCCTGCTGACCCGGGCCGGGGAGAAGGTCACGGGGCACGAGTTCCACCGCACCCGCCTCACCCCGGGGGCGTCCGTCGACAGCCCGGCGTGGGAGATCGACGGCACACCGGAGGGGTTCGCCTCACCGACCATGCACGCCTCCTACCTGCACGTCCACTGGGCCGGGCACCCCGGGATCGCCGCCCGCTTCGCACACGCCGTCAGCGGCGGGCCCGGAGGCCGGTGACCCAGTCCAGGGCGGACCGGACGTCGTGGACGGTCGGGACCCCCTCGGGGCCCGGGGGGCGGCGGACCACGATGACCGGGATGTCCAGCCGCCGGGCGGCGGCCATCTTGGGCCAGGTGTAGGTGCCGCCTGAGTCCTTGGTGACCAGGACGTCGGCGCGGTGCTCCCGCAGGAGGCCGAGTTCGCCGTCCAGGGCGTAGGGCCCGCGGCTGGTGACCAGGCGCCAGGCGTCGGGCGGTGCGAGGTCGGGGACGTCCACCACCCGGACCAGGGCTTCGTGGCGGTCGAGGGCCGGGACGAAGCGCGCGAGTTCCTGGCGGCCGACCGTGAGGAAGGGGCGGTCGCCGAGGGACGCGGCGGCGGCCGCGGCCTCCTCGTGCGTGTCGACGTAGTGCCAGGCCGGGTCGGGGTCCCAGCCCGGGCGCTCCAGGCGCAGGAGGGGGACGTCCGTGCAGGCGGCGGCCGCGTTGGCGGTCATGCCCAGCGCGAAGGGGTGCGTGGCGTCGACCACCGCGTCGTAGTCGGCGAGCGCCGCCCTCAGGCCCGGCACCCCGCCGAACCCGCCGATCCGGATCTTCCCCACCGGCAGGCGGGGGCGCGCGACGCGCCCCGCGAGGGACGTGGTGACGTCGACGCCGGACTCGACCAGCAGCGCGGCGAGCTCACGGGCCTCGGACGTTCCACCGAGGAGCAGGAGTCTCACCGAAGAGGGCTGCGCCGAAGGCGTCCGTTGAGGGGGCTCCTCCGCCGCGAAGCGGCCCCCTGAGCGGTGGTGGGCGACGGGTGGGCCTCCCGGCGCGAGCAGGGGAAGGGGCGGCGGACCCTCGCGGGCGAGGGTGAGCAGGGCGTCGACGTCCAGGTGCTCCTCCACGAGGTCGGCGAGCAGGTCCAGGCGCCGTTCCCGGGCGTCCGCGAAGCGGGTCCCCGACGGTTCGAGGCCCAGGGTCTCGGCGAGGAAGGCGGCCCGGAAGGCGTCCCCCTCCAGGCTGCCGTGCCACATGGTGCCGAAGACCCGGCCCTCGCGGACCAGGAACTCCTCGGGCGTGACGCGCCCGTGGTGGATCTCGTAGCCGTGCGCCGGTGCGCCCAGGGCCGTGCCGGTCGGCAGGCGCAGGGTCTTCTCGGCCGTGAAGTCCGTCCGGACGTCGAGCAGGCCCAGGCCGTCCGCGGTGGCCGGGGCGGCCTCGACCCCGTCCGGATCGGCGATCGTGCGGCCGAGCATCTGGAAGCCGCCGCAGATCCCGAGCACGGGCCGACCGCGGCGGGCGTGTTCGACGATCGCCCGGTCCAGGCCGCGGGAGCGCAGCCAGGCCAGGTCGGCGAGGGTCGACCGGGTGCCGGGCAGGACGACCAGGTCGGCGTCGGCGAGGTCGCGCGGCCCGGAGGCGAAGACGACGTCGAGGCCGGGTTCCAGGCCGAGGGCGTCCACGTCGGTGAAGTTGCTGATCCGGGGCAGGCGCACCACCGCCACGCGGCGGCCGGTGCCCGGGGACCGGCGACCCTCCAGGTCGAGGGCGTCCTCGGAGTCGAGCCAGAGTCCGGCGTCCCACGGCAGGGTGCCGTACACGCTGCGCCCGGTGAGCCGTTCGAGGTCGGCCAGGCCCGGCTTGAGGAGTCCGGGGTCCCCGCGGAACTTGTTGATCACGAACCCCGCGACCAACTCCTGGTCGGCGGGCTCCAGCAGGCCCACCGTTCCGTAGAGCGCCGCGAAAACGCCGCCGCGGTCGATGTCGCCGACGACCACGACGGGCAGGTCCGCGTGGCGGGCCAGGCCCATGTTGACGTAGTCGCCCGCGCGGAGGTTGATCTCGGCCGGGCTGCCCGCGCCTTCGGCGACGACGAGGTCGTAGCGGCCGGCGAGGTCGTCGAAGGCGCCGTGCGCGGCCTCGGCGAGGTGGCGGCGCCCCTCCTCCCAGTTCGCGGAGGAGACGTCCCCTGCGGGGTGGCCGAGCAGGACGACGTGGCTGCGCCGGTCGGTGCCCGGTTTCAGGAGGACGGGGTTCATGGCGGGCTCCGGCGTGGCGCGGGCCGCCACCGCCTGGACCCACTGGGCCCGGCCGATCTCCGCCATGCGGCCGTCGGGACCCCGGCAGACCATGGAGTTGTTCGACATGTTCTGCGCCTTGTACGGCGCGACCCGCAGACCGCGGCGCGCGAACGCCCGGCACAGGGCGGTGGTCACGACGCTCTTGCCCGCGTCGGAGGTGGTTCCGGCGACCAGGAGGCCCGCTCCGCGCGCGGTCCCGCCCGGCGTCTCGGGGCCGGCCGCGGCCCTGTCCCGCCCGCCACCGCCCGGCGCCTCCGGCGCGACCCGGTCCCCGCCCCACGCCTGCGGTGCGGTCCGGCCGCCGTCTCGACCGTCGTCGGCCGCCCTCATACGGTCCTCCGTAGCAGCGCGGTGTCCATCACCCATCCGGCGCGGTCCCGGGCCCGGGCGCGGGCCGCCTCGATGGCGGGCAGCACGTCGCCCACCCGCCCGGCGACCAGTTCCTCGGTGTCGGTGCCCAGGTTGGCGCCCCACCACACAGACCACTCCTCCAGGCCCTCGAACGCCGGCCGGCCGCCGAGCATGACGACGATGTTGTCCTGCCCGGCCGCGACGGCCTCCGCCAGCCGCCGCGCCGGCGTGACGTGGACCGGGCGGCCCACCTCGTGCAGCACGAGGCGGTGCCGCGCGGCCAGGAGCTGCGGCGCGGCGACGCCGGGGAGCACGTCATAGTCCACCGGCACGGCCCCGCGCGCGGCGATCCGGTCCACGATCCGCAGCGTGGAGTCGTACAGGGAGGGGTCGCCCCACACCAGGAACGCCGCGGTGCCGCCGCGCTCGCCGAGCACCCGCTCGTAGGCGAGGACCCGGGCCTCGTGCCAGGAGCCGACCGCGGCCGGGTAGTCGGCCGGGTCGTCCCGGTCGCGTTCCGGATCGGGCACGGCGACCAGGGGGACGCCGTGGGCGTCGCAGACCGCCCGGCGCAGCGCGAGCAGCCCGTCGTCGTCGCGCTTGCGGGCGGCCACCGCGTAGTCGCAGCCGCGCAGGGCCTCGGCGACCTCCCGGGTGAGGTGCCGCGGCCCCATGCCGATGCCCAGGATCCGGACCCTCATTCGGCGCGGTCCTCCAGGTCGCCCTCGACCTCCAGGTAGACCTCCGTGAGGGCGTCGAGCGTCGCCTGGTCCGGCTCGGCCCACAGCCCGCGCCGGGCGGCCTCGTGCAGCCGCTCGACGATGCCGTGCAGCGCCCACGGGTTCGAGCGGCGCAGGAACTCCTGGGTCTCCTCGTCCATCACGTACTCGGCGGCGAGCTTCTCGTACATCCAGTCGTGGACGACCCCGGCCGTGGCGTCGAAGCCGAAGAGGTAGTCGACGGTGGCGGCCAGCTCGAACGCGCCCTTGTAGCCGTGGCGGCGCATGGCGGAGATCCAGCGCGGGTTGACCACGCGCGCCCGGAACACGCGGGCGGTCTCCTCGCTGAGGGTGCGGGTGCGGATCGCGTCGGGCGAGGTGGAGTCGCCGACGTAGGCGCGCGGGTCGGTGCCGGTGAGGGCGCGGACGGTGGCGATCATGCCGCCGTGGTACTGGAAGTAGTCGTCGGAGTCGGCGATGTCGTGCTCGGCGCTGTCGACGTTCTTCGCGGCGACCTTGATCCGGCGGTAGTTGGCGCGCATGTCGTCGGCGGCCGGGGTGCCGTCGAGGCCGCGGCCGTAGGCGAAGCCGCCCCAGGCCGTGTAGACCTCGGCGAGGTCGTTGTCGTCGCGCCAGGTCCCGGACTCGACGAGCTGGAGGATGCCCGCGCCGTAGGAGCCGGGCGCCGAGCCGAACACACGGGTGGTGGCGCGGCGGTGGTCGCCGTGCTCCTCCATGTCGGCGCGGGTGTGGGCGCGGACGAAGTTCTGGTCCTCGGGCTCGTCGAGGTCGGCGACGAGCCGGACGGCGTCGTCCAGCATGGCGACCACGTGGGGGAACGCGTCGCGGAAGAAGCCGGAGATGCGGACGGTGACGTCCACGCGCGGGCGGCCCAGCTCCTCGAGCGGGACCACGTCGAGCTTGGAGACCCGGCGGGACGCCTCGTCCCACTCCGGGCGGACGCCGAGCAGGGCGAGTACCTCGGCGATGTCGTCGCCGGAGGTGCGCATCGCCGAGGTGCCCCACACCGACAGGCCCACCGACTCGGGGTAGGTCCCGGTGTCCTCCAGGTGGCGGCGCAGCAGGGAGTCGGCCATCGCCTGCCCGGTCTGCCACGCGAGGCGGGAGGGGACGGCGCGGGGGTCGACGGTGTAGAAGTTGCGGCCGGTCGGGAGGACGTTGACCAGGCCGCGCAGCGGGGACCCGGACGGCCCTGCCGGGACGAAGCCGCCGGACAGGGCGTGCACGGTGTGGTCGAGTTCGTCGGTGGTGCGGCCCAGGCGCGGTACCACCTGGGTGGCGGCGAACTCCAGGACGGCGCGCACGCCGGGGTCGTCGTGCAGGCCGGCCGCGGCGGCCGGGTCCCAGTCCGCGGCCTCCATCCGCTCGACGAGGGCGCGCGCGGCGGCCTCCACCTCGTCGACCTCGCGGGCCGGGGCGTCCTCCTTGAGTCCGAGGGCGGACCGCAGCCCGGGCACCGCGGCCCCGACACCCCCCCAGACCTGGGCGGCGCGCAGGACGGCCAGGACCAGGTTGACCCGGGCCTCGTCGGCCGGGGCCTCGCCGAGCACGTGCAGGCCGTCGCGGATCTGCGCGTCCTTGATCTCGCACAGCCAGCCGTCGACGTGGAGCAGGAAGTCGTCGAACTCCTCGTCGTCGGGCCGCTCCTCCAGGCCCAGGTCGCGGTGGAGTTCGGCCGCGCGCATCAGGGACCAGATCTCGCCCCGCACCGCGGGCAGCTTGGCCGGGTCCATGGCCGCGATGTTGGCGTGCTCGTCGAGGAGCTGCTCCAGGCGCGCGATGTCGCCGTAGCTCTCCGCGCGGGCCATCGGCGGGATGAGGTGGTCGACGACCGTGGCGTGGGCGCGGCGCTTGGCCTGGGCGCCCTCGCCCGGGTCGTTGACCAGGAACGGGTAGACGAGCGGCAGCCCGCCGAGCACGGCGTCGGTGGCGCAGGACGCCGACAGCGCGGCGTTCTTGCCGGGCAGCCACTCCAGCGAACCGTGCTTGCCGAGGTGCACGACGGCGTGTGCGCCGAAACCGTGCTCCAGCCAGCGGTAGGCGGCCAGGTAGTGGTGGCTCGGCGGCAGGTCGGGGTCGTGGTAGATCGCGATGGGGTTCTCGCCGAAGCCGCGCGGCGGCTGGACCAGGACGACGACGTTGCCGGCGCGCATCGCGGCGAGGACGAGTTCGCCCTCGTCGTTGACGTACAGGCGGCCGGGGGCGGGCCCCCACGCCTCGGTCATCGCGTCCTTCAGGGGCGCGGGCAGGCCCTCGGTCCAGGCGGCGTACTGCTCGGGTGTGATCCGCACCTGGGCGTCTGTGAGCTGGACGGAGGTCAGCCAGTCCTCGTCCTGGCCGCCCGCGGCGATCAGGGCGTGGATCAGCGCGTCCCCGGCCTCGGTGTCGTCCTCCAGGTCGAGTCCGGGCAGGTCGCCGGGCTCGCCCAGGTCGTGGCCCTCCTCGCGCAGCCGGCGCAGCAGGCGGACCAGCGAGCGGGGGGTGTCGAGGCCGACGGCGTTGCCGATGCGCGAGTGCTTGGTCGGGTAGGCCGACAGAACGACCGCGATCCGCTTCTCCGCCGGGGGCACGTGCCGCAGCCGGGCGTGGGCGGCCGCGATCCCGGCCAGGCGGGCGCAGCGCTCCGGGTCGGCGACGTAGCGGGGCAGCCCGTCGTGGTCGATCTCCTTGAACGAGAAGGGCACGGTGATGATGCGGCCGTCGAATTCGGGGATGGCGATCTGGCTGGCCGAGTCGAGCGGGGTGACGCCGTCGTCGGAGGCCTCCCACTCGGCGCGCGAGCTGGTCAGGCACAGCCCCTGGAGGACGGGGACGTCCAGCGCCGCCATCCGCTCCACGTCCCACGCCTCGTCGTCGCCGCCGGCGCTCGCGGAGGCGGGCACGCTGCCGCCGGCGGCCAGGACGGTGACGATCAGGACGTCGAAGGCGCGCAGAGCCTCGTAGAGCTCGTCGGGCGCCGAGCGCAGGGAGCCGGCGAAGACGGGGACGCCCACGGCCTGCCCGGTCGCGTCGACGGCGTCGGCCAGGGCGTGCGCGAACGCGGTGTTGCCGCCGGCCTCGTGTGCCCGGTAGTAGAGGATGCCGACGCGCGGGAGCGACGCGTCCGCGGGCTGTTCGCGCTCGGCGAGGCCCCACTGCGGGACGGGCGCGGGCGGGTCGAAGCCCTCGCCGGTCAGCAGCACGGTGTCGGACAGGAAGGCGTGCAGGCGCCCGAGGTTGGCGGGACCGCCCTGCGCGAGGTAGCGGTGGGCGTCGGCCGCCAGGCCGATGGGGACGGTGGAGTGCTCCATCAGCTCGGCGCTGGGCTGCTGTTCGCCGCTGAGCACGACCAGGGGCGTGCCCCGCTCGCGGACGGCGGACAGGCCCGGCCACAGGTCGTGCGGCGAGCCGAGCAGGCGCACCACCACGAGGTCGGCGCCCTCGACGGCGGCCGTGAGCTCGGTGTCGGAGGCGCGGGACGGGTTCGCCCACGCGTAGTCGGCCCCGCTGGCGCGCGCGGAGAGCAGGTCGGTGTCGGACGTGGACAGCAGAGCGATCCGTACCGTCATGGCCGGAATCCTCCCTCGGGGTTCTCGCCCCATCGGCGGTAGGAACGTTCGTGGCCAGTGTCTGGCTGGGCCCCTGGCGGGGGTGTCACAGTGGCGGAACCGCCCCGGACTCGCACCGGGTTCCTGCGCCTCGAACGGAGGATCCACACCTTAACGTTCCGCCGCCGGTTCCGCTGTGGCGGGTGACTCCCGAGCCGCCTCAGCGCAGGAAACGGATGACCGGGTACCCGGGTCCGGCGTCGACCTCCGCGCGCACGCCGTAGACCTCGCCGATGAGGGACGGGGTCAGCACCGCGTCGGGTGTGCCCTCGGCGACGACCCGCCCGCCGCGCAACACGACGAGCCGGTCGCAGTACATGGCGGCCAGGTTGAGGTCGTGCATGGCGATGACGGTGGTGACCGGCAGTCCCGCGACCAGTTCCATCAGGTCGAGCTGGTACTGGATGTCGAGGTGGTTGGTGGGTTCGTCGAGCAGCAGTTCCGTCGGCTCCTGTGCCAGGGCGCGGGCGATCTGGGCGCGCTGGCGCTCCCCGCCCGAGAGCGTGTGCCAGGACCGGTCGGCCAGGCCGGTGAGGCCGGCGCGCTCCAGGGCCGCCGTCACGGCCGCCAGGTCGGCGGCCGACATCGGCGTCCAGGCGCGCCGGTACGGGATCCGGCCCAGGGCCACGACGTCGCGGACCGTCAGCTCGGTCTGGGTGTGCGCGTGCTGTTCGACGGCGGCCACGCGCCGCGCCGCCGCGCGGCGCTCGGTCCGCGCGAGCGGGCGCCCGTCCAGGGTGACCACGCCAGCGGAGGGCGTGAGGACGCCGCTGAGCGCCCGCAGCAGGGTCGACTTCCCGGAACCGTTGGGGCCGAGCAGGCCGACGGTCTCGCCGGGGCGCGGAGCCAGGGTGACGCCGTCGAGGATCAGCCGGCCGCCGATCAGCCGGCTCACGCGTTCGGCGCGCAGCCCCGTGTGCTGGGCGTCGGCCACGGCCGGTTCGGCGTCGGTCATGTCGTCCTCCTGACTCTGTACAGCACGGCGATGAAGGCGGGTACGCCGATGAGGGAGGTCATCACGCCCACCGGGATCTCCTGGGGGTCCAGGACGGTGCGCGCGGCGGTGTCCACCCACACGAGGAAGACGGCGCCGCTCAGCGCCGTCACGGGCAGGAGCCGGGCGTGTGCCGACCCGGTGAGCGCTCGGGCCGCGTGCGGCAGGACGAGCCCGACGAACCCGATCGCCCCGGACGCGCTGACCAGGGCGGCGGTGAGCAGGGCCGTGGCGGTCAGCAGCAGCAGGCGGGCCCGGGCGACCCGGACGCCGAGGTTGGCCGCGGCCTCCTCGCCGAACGCGAAGGCGTCCAGGGTGGTGGTGTGGGCGAGGCAGACGGCGAGCACGACGGCCAGCACCGCCGCGCACAGGGCCACGTCCGTCCATCCCGCGCCGCCGAGCGAGCCCAAGAGCCAGAACAGGATGCCCCGGGTGGTCTCGGCGTCCGCGGAGGTCAGCACGATGAACGAGGTCAGCGCCCCGAACAGCTGCATGGCCGCGACCCCGGACAGCACCACCCGGTCCATGGTCGGGCCCAGGCTCTGGGCGAGCAGCACGACCAGCGCGAAGGAGAGCACCGCGCCGACGAACGCTCCGGCCGACAGCGACATCACGCCCGCGCCCCATCCGAGGACGATCACGGCCACCGCCCCGGTCGAGGCACCGGAGGAGACCCCCAGCACGAAGGGGTCGGCCAGCGGGTTGCGGAGCAGGGACTGCATGACGGCGCCGCACAGGGCCAGCCCGGCGCCGCACACCGCAGCGAGCAGGGCCCGGGGCATGCGCAGGTTCCACACGATGCCCTCGCGCAGCGGCGACAGGGGGCTGGCGCCCGCTCCCAGGCGCGCGGAGACGGAGTGCCAGACCTCGGCCGTGGTGATGTCGGCGGGGCCGATGGTCACGGCGACCGCGATCGAGGCCCCCAGGAGCGCGAGTCCGCCGACGGTGAGCAGCGCCTGGCGGACGCCCCTCACTGGGTGAACCCGAGGTCCCGCAGACCGTCGGCGACGAGCTCGATCCCCTCGACCGTGCGGATGGAGGGGTTCATGGCCTGGCCGCTGAGCAGGATGTACCGGCCCTCCCGGACCGCGGTGAGGTTGCGGGTGGCGGGGCCGTTCTCCAGGAACTCGATCTTGGCGTCGGCGGACTCGGCCGTCTGGGACTCGCGGGTCAGGTCCCCGAGCACGATGACGTCGGGGTCGCGTTCGGCCACGGTCTCCCAGTTGATCTGCGGCCACTCGTCGTGGGTGTCGTCGAACGCGTTCTGCGCGCCGACCGCGCGGGTGATGGCGCCGGGGGCGCCGCAGCAGCCGGCGAGGTAGGGCGACTCGGAGTTGGCGAACCAGTACATGAGGGAGGCGTCGGAGGCGTCCAGGTCCGCGGTCGCCGCGTCCACCCGGCCTTCGAGTTCGGCGACGAGGGCGTCCCCGCGCTCCTCGACGCCGAAGATCCGGGCGAGGTCGTGGATCTCGCCGTAGACGGCGTCGAGCGTGAGCGGTTCGCTGCGGGAGCCGTCGCCCCCGCTCTCGTTGTCCTTGCCCGCGGCGCAGTCGGTCGGGGAGACGTAGGTGGGCACGCCCAGTTCCTCGAACTGTTCGCGGGTGGCGACGCCGCCAGTGCCGAGGGTGGAGACGAAGGAGGAGGTCACGAAGTCCGGTTCGACGTCGAGCACCGCCTCGAAGGAGGGGTTGTCGTCGGCGAGCCGGGGGATGTCCTCGTTGGCCTCCTCCAGGCCCTCCATGATCGGGTCGGTCCAGGTGGCCGTACCGATGACGCGGTCCTCCAGTCCGAGGGAGAGCAGGATCTCGGTGGTGCCCTGGTTGAGGGAGACGACGCGCTCGGGCGGGGCGTCGACGCTCACCTCGTGCCCGCAGTTGTCGATCGTCGTGGTGGCGCCGGTGTCGGAGCCCGTCCCGCCGTCCTGGCCGTCCGTGGACGTACCGCAGGCGGTCAGGAGGAGGGGAGGCGCGAGGAGGAGGGCGAGGGGGCGGAGCGCGGAACGCAGCATGGGTGTGCCTCGGATGTCGGGGCTCGAACGCGGAGCCTGGCATGGATGCCCTCCGCGCGTTCGACGCGGAGGGGCCAGCAGGTCTTCGGACTCGGGTTCACCCGGACGGGATGCCTTCCCAGGCCGGTTCCGCGTCGACGCAGTGGTCGCCGCGGGCTCGCCCCAGTGGCGCAAAGTACCCCGCCCGTCCCCCTCACCGCTGCGCGTCAGTTCCGGATTCGCACCGGATTCCCTGACCACTGGCGTGGTACGACTGGCACCCGAAGGGTACCAAGGCCGCGTGTCAGCGCATTCGGAGGATCCCGGGCGGACCGGCCGGTCCGGAACGGAGCCGTAGCCGGATTGCGCCACCGCCCGCACCGCCCGCACCGCCCGCACCGCCCGCACCGCCCGCACCGCCCGCACCGCCCGCACCGCCCGCACCGACAGCGTGGGTCCTTCCTGAGCGGGGTGCCGGGTGGAATCCTGGCCCCCATGATCGGACGCCTGCGCACCGTCGCCATCGACTGCCCGGATCCGGAGGCCCTGGCGGGCTTCTACGCCGAACTCCTGGGCCTGCCCGTCATCGAGCGCGTGGACGACTGGGTGGTGCTCGCCGGGGACGACCTGCCCCGGATCGCCTTCCAACGGGCCCCCGACCACCGGCCGCCCGCCTGGCCCGACCCGGAGCGGCCCCAGCAGATGCACTTCGACGTGTGGGTCGACGACATCGCCACGGCCGAGGCGCGCGTGCTGGAACTCGGCGCCACCCGGCTGGCGCGGGTGGAGGACGATCCCGACGACCTCTTCCGGATCTACGCCGATCCGGCGGGGCACCCCTTCTGCCTGGAGTTCGCGCGCTGACGGAGGGCGCGTCCGGGTGGCCGCCGGCGGGCAGAACGTACGGATCCGGCCGCCCGTGGTCATGCGGCGACACGAGCTGCCGGACATGTGAGCGCTCACATGACCGGGCCCCGGCCGTCGGACCGGTCTCGCCCGGCCGCTATCCTCCCGGAGGCCGTCCCCCCGCGGCGGCGCCTCGGGAACCGGGACACGACACTCTCTCCTCCGGAGGGCTCATGCCCACGTCGCACGCACCGCTCCGCAACTGGGCCGGGAACGTCACCTTCGCCAGTCCGCGGGTGCACCGGCCCACGACCGTCGACGCCCTGCGCCGACTCGTGCGGGACAGCGCCGGGATCCGCGCCCTCGGCAGCGGCCACTCCTTCAACCTCGTCGCCGACTCCGACCGCGACCTGGTCCGGTTGGACGGCCTGCCCGTGGTGACCGAGGTCGACCCGGCCGCCTCGACCGTCACCGTCTCCGGTGGCCTGCGCTACGCCGAACTGGCCGCCGCCCTGCACCGCGAGGGCTACGCGCTGGCCAACCTGGCCTCCCTGCCGCACATCTCCGTCGCTGGTTCCTGCGCGACCGGCACCCACGGGTCCGGTGACGGGCAGCGCTGCCTGTCCGCGGCGGTCCGCGCGCTGGAGCTGGTCGGACCGGACGGCGACCTGCGGTGGCTGTCCCGCGACACCGATCCCGGGGTCTTCCCCGGAGCCGTGGTCGCCCTCGGCGCGCTCGGCGTCGTCACACGGCTCACCCTGGAGATCGAGCCCGCCTACGAGATGACCCAGCGGGTGCGGGTCGGAGTGCCCCTGGACGAGGTGGCCGAACGGATCGACGACGTGTTCGGCGCCGCCACCAGCGTCAGCCTCTTCACGGACTGGCACGCGGGCGAGGGCGACGTGTGGCTCAAGAACCGCACCGACCAGCCGGAGGGCGAGTGGCAGGGCGGGCGGCCCGCCCCCGGCCCGATGCACCCCGTTCCGGGCATGCCGCCCGAACCCAGCACCGAGCAGCTGGGCACCGTCGGCCCCTGGTTCGAGCGCCTGCCCCACTTCCGGCCCGAGCTGCCCCCGAGCGCGGGCGACGAACTCCAGTCCGAGCTCTACCTCCCCCGGGACGCGGCCCCGGCCGCCTTCGCGGCGCTCCGGGAGATCGGATCCCTGATCGCCCCGGTGCTGCACGTCTCGGAGGTGCGCACGATCCGCGCCGACGACCTGTGGCTGAGCCCCGCCCACCACCGGGACACCGTCGCCTTCCACTTCACCTGGCGCAGGGACCCGGCGACCGTGCTGCCCCTCCTCGCCGCCGTGGAGGACCGCCTGGTGCCGCTGGGCGCGCGACCGCACTGGGGCAAGCTCACCGCGCTGAACCCGGCGGAGGTCATCGGCATGTACGAGCGCGGCGCGGACTTCGGTCGCCTGGCACGGGATCTCGACCCGCACGGGAAGTTCCGCAACGCCTTCACCGACGCCCTCTTCCCCCGGGCGTGAGGTCGGCGTGCGGCGGTGCCGTGCCCCGGCCCGCCGTCGTCAGCTCCAGATGAGCCCGAACCCGGTGGTCACTCCGGTGACCGTCTCCCGGTACTCGGCCAGGGCGTCCCCTGCGACCCCGGCGGAGTTCAGGTGGACGAGCGGCGCCGGGCTCACCCACCTGTTCCAGCCCCGCTCGAAGGCGTGGGGGCCCTGGGGCTCGCGCTCGAACACGGCCGGGACCGCGTGCCAGACCCTCCGGTTCGGCGCGGAGCGGCCCCGGGCCTGGGCACGGGCCCGGTCGCGCTCCTCCCGCGCCGAGCCGGGGACCGGCAGCTCGTACCGGACCGCCAGGCACCGGCGGCGGTGCCCGCCGGGCCCGGCCCGCTCGTCGCCGACGGCCGGGTTGATCACCTCTTCCAACGCGACGGCGAACTTCTCGGCGGCCTCGGGCCCCGCGCCGGTCAGGGTGCACTGGTGCACTCCGGCCGAGTCCACGTGGACACGGACGCCCTCGGCCCCCACCGCGGAGTGCCCGGCGAACAGGAGCGCGTCGGCGACGGCGTTCGCGAACCAGTCGATCCCGACGGGTTCCCTGGCCTGTGCGAGCAGGCGCCCGGCGACCCGTACACGCTCCGCGCGCGCCGCTCCGGCCGCCGCCACCCCCCAGACCGTCGCGACCGCCAGGACCGCCGTCGCCGCGACCTGCCACGGGCCGAGGAACGCGCCCACCACGAGGACGGCGGCCAGGACGGCCAGCGCCTGGCCCACTGCTGCGCTCCGTCCGCGCCCGGCGGGCCTCGGCCGCCGGACGCCCGCCGCCCTTCCGACCGCGCCCGCGGCGGCCGGCAGGGCGATGGGCGGCATGGTGCGCGGCGTCATGGTCGACGCGGTGGACGGCGCGGAAGGCGGCACGGTGGTCGACGGCCTGAGGGTGGAGGCCCGCACGGGGGGCACCTGCCTCTCCCAGACCCGCAGCGCGGCGGTCAGCGTGTCCTCGTACGGCTCCCCCAGCCGCCACTGCTCGCGGGTCTCGTCCCGGGCGCCCGCCCGGATGAGCATGCGCACGTTGACCGCGTCCGTCTCACCCTCCGGCGGCGGTTCGTACGGGGAGAGGCGGGCGTCGACGTGCGCCACCCCGCTCACCACTCCGCCGTCGGTGCCCAGGGCCAGGTAGCCCTCGTGTTTGCGGACGAACCGGTTCCAGTCCGCGTCTCCCTTGGGATGGTCGTGGCTCACGCACACGACCGTCCAGGTGTGCGCGGTCTTCTCGGGCCAGGAGGGATCCAGCCGCAGGGCCCTGCCCCGGCCCTGCAGGACCGCCGTCGCCGTCGTGGAGGTGGTCAGGTCCACGACCACGTTGATCCCCCGCGCGTCCCAGCCCTCGCCGAGGAGCGCCCTGGTCCCGACCAGCACGCTGCACCCGGCCCAGTCCAGGAAGCGCGTCACCAGTCCGACGCGCGTGCGCGGCGGCCACGTGCCCTCGATGACGTGGAGTCCGTCCACCTCCCGGACGGACAGGTCGAGGTCGGGGCGCTCGGCGAGGACGAAGCCGATGAGCGCGTCGCTGGTCCACGGGCTGGTGGCCACCGTGCGCCCGGTGATCATGACGGGGTTGAGGAAGGCGGTGCGCGGGTCCTCCGCGAGCAGGGCCAGCTGGAGCCACGCCGACCCGGCGTCCTCGGCGAGGACGCCGCGCAGGGACCGCGGGGTGCGGGCGCGCTCCTGGTCGCACAGGACGAGGGCGCGCAGCCGGTCGCCGAGCGCGTCGGACTCGGTGTCCACGATCTCCACGGTCGCCTGGGACTTGGCGGCGCTGCGGGCGAGGACGCGGTCCACGGGCGAGGTGGTGGCGCGGATGCCCCGCCGCGTGAGCTGGTACCCGACCGTCGGCAGGGCCGCCCGGATGCTCTGCCGCGCGGCCCTGTTCCGTTCGGTGCCGGGGTCGAGGCAGTGCCGTTCGTAGTCCTTCAGGAGCGCGACCCAGTCGTCGGCGTCGGGCGGGTGGCGGTGCCGTTCCGCGAGGCGGGCGCCCCTGGGGAGCGCGCAGAGTCCGGCGTGGTGGAGCCGCAGGACCGCGTCGGCCTCGTCGGGGCGTTCGTCCGCCAGACGGTCCCAGTCGGCCTGGTCGTGTCCGGCGGTGAAGCGGTCGACGAACCGCACGTCGATCCACGGCAGGAAGTCGGTCTCGGCGAATCCGGGAGTGAGCAGTTCCGTGCACATCTCCGTGAACCGGAGACCCTGCTCGGCGAGGTATTCGCGCTCCAACGCGTTGGGCACGGTGATGTAGGCCAGTTCCGCGAACGGGGCCAGGTAGCCGTCCCGGACGAGCGCGGGGACGGACGCGCCGGTGATCGGCTCTCCGAAGAGGCGCTCCACCAGCGTCTTCTCGGTTCTGGTCAGGCTTGCGGAGGGTGTTCCGGTCAGTCCGATGACGTGGGCGTCGGGAAGTTCGTCCAGGATCTCGGCGAGGAGGCGGCCCCACACCTGGAGCAGGTGGTGGCACTCGTCGAGGATCACGGTGAGCGGGCCCGCGTCGTGCAGGGCCCTCACCAGGGCCTCGCCGTTGGCGTGGAGGCGGTCGCGGACGGACCCGCTCCCGCTGGACTCGGCCTCGGGGTCGAAGACCGCGAGCGACTGGTAGGTCAGCACGTTGACGTCGTGGTCCAGGGTCCGGTCGGTACCGGCCGTGCCGCCGTCCGGGCGGTCGTAGGCCTCCCAGTGGGTGATCCACTGCCCCTGGATGGCGATGTTGGGGGCGAAGACGACGGTGCGGCGGCCGAGGCGGCGGGCGGCCTCCACACCGACGAGGGTCTTCCCTGCGCCGGGCGGCAGCACGACCCAGGTGCGCCGGTGGCCGTCCGCCCAGCGCGCGGCGACGGCGTCCAGCGCGGTGCGCTGGTAGGGCCGCAGCTCGCCGGGCCAGGATGCGGTCGCGAACGCTGTGGGGGTTTCGGACACCCGTCGATCGTAGTCCGGCGGGCTGGCCCGGGTCAGGGCCGCTCGGCGTCCGTTCCCGGATCGGCGCGCGCCGGTGTCCGTGGGCGCCGGTCAGTGCCCCTCGGCGCTCCGGAGTTCCCGCCAGGCCGAGACCCACCGCTCGCGCTCCGCGGCGTCCTCGCCCGCGCACGCGGTGACGAAGGCCATCAGGAACACGTACCTGGGCAGCTCGGTGCCTTCGAGGACCTCGCGGAAGGTGGCCGCCTTGACCGCGCCGCCGCACAGGTACTCCAGCTCCAGGTAGGACCAGTCGCCCGCCCAGACGAGGTAGCGGCGCATGGTCAGCAGGAAGGCGGCGGTGCTGCGGGCCGTGCGGGGGTCGGGCCGCTCGTCGTAGCCGTCCAGGTCTCGCAGCAGACCGATCCGCTCGACGGTGGTGTCGACGGGCGTGGACAGCAGGCGGTCCAGCCAGCCGGTGGCGCGCAGGGAGGTGTTGGGACCGGTCGGTTCGAGAACGGCCGTCGTACTCAATGAGTCTCCGCGGGATGGGGATTCGACCAGGATCGTGCGTGTTCGTCACAGCGCACGCGCGAACGGCGCATACGCGAACAAGGGTGCGGGAGAACACCGACGGCCAGAGGAGGGGTGTTGCCGAGATAACTCCGACTGATCGGCTACGGGGAAATCTACCGGAAGAACGTGACACACGAAAGCGCCCGCGGTGTGGGCGGTGTAGAGGCGTGCGACACCCCAGGGTGTGACGCGGGCACACCCCGGTGAACGCTCAGGATTATTCCTGAGAAAGCACCTCAAAGGTCATCTGGAAGCCGAGTGAATACGTCCCTATTACGACGCATTGATTCCTTGCTGTTGCGCCTGGTAAAAGAGGTTCGTCGGATCACGCGCCTCTTTTTCGCGCATCCGATTTTCCATATAGGGCTCGACCGAAACACTCCGCTCCGCCCCTGCGAGAGGACGCGAGGTCCGACCACTCCCCCGGCCGAATCGGGGCACCGGAAGGAAAAGATCGGGACGGCGGTCGCCGCGCCGGTCTTCGCGGTGGCCGCGCCGCCGAGCGGCAGTCCCGGACGTGGTCCGCGCACGCCACAGGGCGGACCGGCGAAACCGGGCCGGGGTCAGCGCACGACGACGGTGGCGTACACCTCCATGTTCCCGCTCTCCCACAGCCAGTCCATCGCGGCCATGCTCACCCGGGCGCACCCGTGCGAGGCGGGCTGCGGGGGCACGCTGGGGTAGCCGTGCACGGCGATGCCGCCGTTGAAGTACTTGGGTCTGTACAGGGCGCCGTAGGGGCCCGGGTCCCACGCGTCCACCTCGCGGAAGACCGAGTACGTGCCGGTCGGCGTGGTCGCGATCCGTTCGGTGCCGTCGGAGCCCTCGTAGGGCCGGCCCGATCCGGTGGAGGTGTTGAGCACGCGTTCGACCTCGCCGCCGGAGACCACCAGTAGGAGCTGGCGCTCCAGGTCGATCTCCAAAACGTCGCCCGAGGAGGAGGTGGCGGAGGGCCGCACGCCCTCGTCGAGCGCCGCCCGGGTCTCGGGGCCGACGATGCCGTCGCGGCCGATCCCCGCCGCCTTCTGCAGCGCCGTGACCGCCTGGGCCGTGTTGAAGCCGAACATGCCGTCCACGCCGTCGATCCAGTAGCCCAGCTCGACCAGGCGCTCCTGGACCTCCGACACCGCCGGCCCGGAGGAGCCCTGGCGCAGCTCCGTGGCGGCGACCGCCGCGGCGGGCCGTGCCGTCGCGGTGAGCGCCGCGACCAGCGCGCACACCATCACCGCGGCCGTGATCGCCGCGCGGGTGGGAAGGCGCGGGCGGAACCGTCGAGGGAGTGACAAGGGGGTGACCATACGTCTCCTTTACCCACCCGCACGGCGTTCCCCACCCTTCCTCCGCATCTGTGGACGAACGGAGGAAGGGCAGGCGGCCGTCAGGCCGTCCGTCGCGGGTGGTGGCGGGCGACGGGGAACGGCGTCAGCCGCGGCCGGGCACCATCCGGTCGACCCGGAACAGGGTCGTGGTCCCGCTCACCTCGTGGGCGACCGCCAGGACCGGGACGCCCGGGACCGGGGAGTCGCCGGCCTCGATGAAGGCCAGGCCCTCCGGGCCGAGGCCGCCCGCCGCACGCGTGTCCGGCTCGGCGGCGAAGTCCCGGTTGTTCAGGTACTGCACGAACGACGCCGACCGGGGGTCGGTGACGTCGTAGACCATCACACCGCCCACGCGCTCCAGTCCGACGAAGGCGTAGGTGCGGCCGGACACCTTCCCCACCACGACGGCCTCGGGCTCGGGGCCCTTGTCGTCGCTGCGCGCGTCGAAGGAGCTGTCGTCGTTGTTGGAGTTGAAGAACTCCGGCTCGACCTCGGCGGTGATCCGCTCGAAGTCCGAACCCGAGTCGAAGAGCTGCTCGCCGTCGGCCGTCCAGACCGAGAACGACCGGCCGCCGTAGGAGTACAGGTCCTCGTAGCAGCTGCCGTCCGCGCGCAGGCCGTCCTCGACGGACACGTGCAGCCGTCCGAGGTTGGTCTCGTCCGTCAGCTCCTCGACCGTGCCGATCCCCTGGTCGTTGTCCTCCAGGAAGCCCGCCAGCCGGGGGGAGTCCTCGCACAGGGGCGTGTCCTCGGTCAGGTCGGCCACCCGGGACTCGTCGGAGTAGCCGTCCCAGCCGCGCGAGTCGCCCTCGTTCGCCGTCACGAGCAGGGTGCGGCCCCGCCAGGAGTAGGTGTCGAACCCGTCGGGCTGGTACATCCCCTGGACCGGCCAGTTCTCGATGCGGATCTCGTCGTCCCGGTTGGAGGCGTCGAACCCGTTGCCCGGCTCCAGGTGGTCCTTGGTGCCGAACGGCACGATGTCGGTGAACGAGGCGGACTCCACGTCCAGGACGGCGAAGGCGTTGGCCTCCTGGAGCACGACGTAGGCGGTGCCGTCGTCCACGGCGGAGACGTACTCCGGTTCGAGGTTGCGCGCCACCCGGCCCGGCGTGCCGGGTTCCCCGGTGGACAGGTCGGGCCCGTGGACCCGCACGTCGGGGTGGAGTTCACGGTCCCCGTCCCAGTCGCGGAAGTCGGCCGTGGAGACGTCGTCCTGGCTCAGGTCCGCCGGGTCGCCGGACATGCGGATCACGCTCACCGAGCCCTCGGGGTCGATGGTGTAGTCGTCGTTCGGCTCGCCCTCGTTGGCCACCAGGAGGGGCCCGCCGTCGGGTCCGAAGGCCGCCATGTCCGGCAGTGCGCCGACCCGGAGGGCGTTGAGCACGGCGCCCTCGACGTCGAAGAACACCACCCAGCCGGACTCGGTCCTCACGGTGGACTTTACCGCCACCGCCACGACCCCGTCGCGCACCGCCACGGAGTTGGCTACGGCGCCCCCGCCGATCGTCGACCCGTCGGCCGCCGTCGCGCCGGCGGTCTCCAGGTCGAAGAGCTTGACCGGTGCCTCGGGGTCGGAGACGTCCAGGACCTCGACGGTGGCGGACGCGGCGCTGACCACGAACAGGCGCTGGGTGTGCGGGTCGTGGGCGACGATCTCGGCCGCGGACGCGTCGAACACGTCGGAGTGGTGGGTGCCGAGCACGGACAGTTCGATGCCGACGGGTCCGCGTCCGTGCCCATGCCCGTGTCCGTGTCCGCGCCCGTGTCCGGGATCGGCGTGGGCGATCGACGCGGCCCCTGTCAGGGTGACGGCGACGGCGGCCGTGACCGCCATGGTCTTGCGCATGAGGCTTCCTGGTGGTTTCGGGGGAACCGAGCGCGATCACGCTCGGGCCGAAGCCAACCAGGAGGCCGCGAACACGGGGTGACGGCGGCTCTTCCACCAGGTGAAGGAGGCCGTCGTTCAGCGGCGCGCGTCCGCGCGCAGGGACAGCGCCACGTGGACCAGCGCGCGGCAGCGGGCGAACTCCAGGGCGGTGAACGGAACGCCCACCCGCCGACCGCCGCCGCCCGCCGGGTCTCCGTGCCGGGGCGGACCGCCACGCCGCCCGCCGCCGCCCGCGGACGGCGCGGCGCCGCCCTCGCGGCGCACCACGAGGACACCGCCGCCGGGTGCCGGGAGCGTCATGGTCGTGCCGGACAGGTCCTCGCGGCCCATGCCCTCCGGCGCACGCGCGAGGAGTTGGACGTCCTGCGCCGCCGACAGCGCCATCAGCGACCGCTCCAGGGTCGTGGCGCCGGTGATCAGAGCGCTGACCAGGGCGAGCGTGCGGCTCGTGGTGTCACTGAGCTCGTGGACGTCGGCCGGGCGCACGATCACGTCCCGGACGCCCGCCCCCTGCACGGCGCTGTACAGGTCGCCCTCGTCCACCCGTGCGGGGGCGTTGACGAAGAACTCGTCTATGGCCTCGGGGCCGCCCGGGTGGACCTGCATGAGCCGGATGTCGACCCCGAGCGCGGCGAACCGCGAGGTGAGCGCGGCCAGGCCGCCGGGGACGTCGGCGACGGTCACCCGGACGCTCCACAGCCGGTCGTCGGCGTGGTCGTGCAGGGGCGCGGGGAGGGGGTCGACGGGCGCGGTGGACCCCGTGGGCCCGGTGGGCCCGCCGCGCCGGAGCCGCCGCCGGGCCGCGTGCGCGGCGCGCTGGCGGTGCCACCGGTGCATTCCGGACACCGCGAGCAGGAGTACGCCCACGGCGATCAGCACGCCGACCCCGCCGTCGCTGTGGCCGAGCGAGAGCACCACGACGTGCGCCGCCCCGGCCGCGAGCAGAAGGATTCCCAGGTCGAGCGCCTCGCGGCCGAGGAAGCCGGGGCGCGTGTGGTCGTCGGTTCCGTAATCACCCTCGGAAGCGTCCATGCCACGACAGTGCCAAGCCGACGTTGCGGGGATCGTTCACTCTGTGACGGGCCGGTAACGACAGAGCGTGACACTGGTCACGGAGCGGGGTCGCCGCAGGATTCCACGCCCTCGACCAGGCATTCGACCTCGGCGCCCAGTCCACGCGGTCCCGGCGTGCGCGCCCCTGTTCGTCACGGCCGCCTCCGCCGTCGCCGCGACACCGCGCGGCGACGCCGTCTCCGACCCGCTGGCCGTGGCCCCCGTGACACGGGGGGTACCGCCGGACGCGAACCACCGTGTGCGCCCGTGGGCTCGTGAACCCGTGCACCCGGCGGGCCCACGGGCCCGCCCCTCGCACTACCCGCGTCCGGCGTAGGGCATCTCCCGCGCCATCACCGTCACCTGCGGCACGGAGACGTCCGGCGGCAGCGAGACGATGTGCGCGATGGTCGACGCCACGTGCGCCGGGTCGATCACGGGCTCGGCGCGCACCGAGCCGTCGGGCTGGACGGCGCCGGCCCCGAACCCCGCCACCATCGCGGTCGACGCGTTGCCCACGTCGATCTGCGTGCAGGCGATCCCGTGGCCCCGCAGGTCGAGGTTCATCGACGCGGTCAGCCCCGAGACGGCGTGCTTGCTCACGGTGTAGGCCACGCTGGACGGGCGCGGCACGTGCGCCGACACGGACCCGTTGTTGATGATCCGGCCGCCGCGGGGGTCCTGCTCCTTCATCAGGCGGGCCGCCTCGCGCGCGCAGTACATCGACCCGGTGACGTTGGTGGCCAGGACGCTCTGCCAGTCGTCGTCGGAGACGGTGTCGACGGCGGCGCTCGGCCCGAACACCCCGGCGTTGTTCACCAGCACGTCCACCCGGCCGAACCGCTCGCGGACCAGCGCGAACAGCGCGCGCACGGAGTCGGCGCGGGTCACGTCGGCCTCGGCCACCACCGCGCGGGGGTGGCCGTCGGCGGTCTCCTCCAGAGCTGCGCGCCGGCGGCCCGCCAGCACCACCGCGTACCCGTCGCCGAGCAGCCGCCCCGCGGTGGCCCGCCCCAGCCCCGATCCGGCTCCCGTCAGCACCACGACGCCCCGCCCGGCCGTCTCCGCCCTCGCCTCCGCCACCCGCGGTCTCCCCTCGTCCACCAGCGTGTTCGCCGCCCCGGCCGGTCGCGGTCCGGAGCGGCCGTCGTGGAACGGTACCGCCCGCCGGGCGCGAGGGCCGGTACCGGTCCCCGGATGTGCTAGCGTCGCTTCCTCGCGGCGACCCGGACCTGTGTCCGCATCAGGGACGTGCCGGACCCCCGTGTCTCCTCCGGGGGCGGTTCCTGTCCCCAGGCCCCGCTCCCGTTCCGAGACCGGTCGTTCATCTTCTGCACGGTCTCGATCTGCCAGGGAGTACGCGCTCGTGCGTGTCTACTGCGCGGTGGCCGCCCGAGGGCTGCGCCGCTATTCCACCTACCGCGCGGCCGTGGCCGCCGGGCTGTTCACCAACAGCGTCTTCGGCGTCATCAACGCGATGGTGCTGCTCGCCCTCTTCGCGGCCCGCCCCGAGATCAACGGTTACGACGCCGAGGACGCGGTCACCCAGGTCTTCGTCGCCCAGGGCCTGATCGCGGTGGTCGCGATCATGGGCTCGCCCCTGGAACTCGGCGAGCGGATACGTACCGGCGCCGTGGCCACCGACCTGCTGCGCCCGGTCTCGCTCCTGGGGTGGTGGCTGGCCGACGACCTCGGCCGCGCCGCCTTCCACCTGGTGTTCCGGGGCATCCCCGTCTTCGCCGTCGGGGCGTTCCTGTTCGACCTGCTCATCCCGACCGACCCGTGGCGGTGGGCGGCGGTGGCGGTGTCGATCGCGCTGGCCACGCTCGTCTCCTTCGCGCTGCGCTACCTGTACGAGCTGGCCGGGTTCTGGCTGATGGACACCCGCGGCGTCCAGACGGTCGCAGGGTTGCTGGGTCCGATCGCCGCGGGCATGCTGCTGCCGCTGCCCCTGTTCCCCGCGGGCGTGGGCGAGGTGCTGCGGCTCCTGCCCTGGGCGTCCATCGTGCAGCTGCCCGCGGAGGTCTTCCTCGGCAAGGACACCCTCCCTGGCGGCACCGTCCTGAGCGGCCTCGCGGTCCAGGCCGGATGGGCCCTGGCCCTGTTCGCGTTCGCCGCGTGGGCCACCTCCCGAGCGACCGCCCGGGTAGTGGTCCAGGGTGGTTGACCTCCTCGGAAGCGTGCGCGGCGGCAGGGACGTCCGCCCCCGCCGGAACCCGGCCGGTACCCCCGTGCGCACCTACCTCCGCCTGGCGTGGACGTGGTGCCGGGCCATGGCGCAGTACCCGGCGTCGCTCGTCCTGATGAGCCTGGCCACGTCCCTGGGCGCGATCGCGGAGATCGGCGCGGTCCTGGTCGTGTACACGCACGCCGGCCGGTTGGCCGGGTTCGACGTGCACGAGGGCCTGCTCATCGCCGGGCTGGCCACCACCGCGTTCGGCTGCGCCAACATGCTCATGGGGTCGGTCGAGAGCCTGGGACAGCACATCCGCACGGGCACCCTGGACGCGATGCTGGTCCGGCCCGTCTCCCCGCTGGTGCAGATGGCCACCGACCGCTTCGCGCCCCGCCGTCTGGGCCGCATCCTGCCCGCCGCCGGGGTCACGGCCTACGCCCTGGCCGCCGCCGGCATCGACTGGACCCCCGGCCGGGTGCTGGCGCTGACGGTGTTCCTGGTGTCGGGGACCGCCATCGCCTGCGCGATCTGGGTGATCGGCGCGTGCCTGCAGTTCGTCCTCCCCGACGCCCGGGAGGCGGCCCACTCGGTGACCTACGGCGGCCAGGCGCTGGTGGAGTATCCGCTGTCGGTCTACTCGCGCGGAGTCGTGCGCGCCGCCACGTTCGTCGTGCCGCTGTCCTTCGTCAGCTGGCAGCCCGCCCTCTACCTGCTGGGCCGCCCCGATCCCACGGGCCTGCCGGACGCCCTGCGGCTGGCCACCCCCCTCGTCGCCGTCCTGCTGTGCGCCCTGGCCGCCGCCACCTGGCGGTTCGGGCTGCGCCACTACCGATCCACCGGGAGCTGACCGATGCCGCCGAAGACCACCGCCGTCCCCGCCCGCGCCTGCGTCGAACCGATCATCGAGGCGGTCGGCCTGGGCCGGGATTTCACCGTCAGCGAGGGCCCCTTCCTGCGCCGCCGGCGGCGCACCGTCAGCGCGGTGCGCGACGTGGACCTGACCGTGTTCCCCGGGGAGATCGTCGGCTACCTCGGGCCCAACGGGGCCGGGAAGAGTTCGACGATGAAGATGCTCACCGGCATCCTCAGTCCGACCCAGGGCCGGGTGCGGGTCACCGGTCTGGAGCCGGCCCGCCGGCGCACCCGGCTCGCCGCGCGGATCGGGGTCGTGTTCGGGCAGCGCTCCACCCTGTGGTGGGACCTGCCGCTGCGCGACAGCTTCGAGCTCACGCGGCACATGTACCGCGTCCCGGCCGCCGACCACGCGCGACGGCTCGCCGAGCTGACCGCGCTGCTGGAACTCGGCCCGTTCCTGTCCACCCCGGTGCGCCAGCTCTCCCTGGGCCAGCGCATGCGCGGCGATCTGACGGCGGCCCTGCTGCACGGGCCCCGCCTCCTGGTGCTCGACGAGCCCACGATCGGGCTGGACGTGGTCAGCAAGTCGACCATCCGCGAGTTCCTGCTGCGGCTCAACGCCGAGGAGGGCACGACGATCCTGCTGACCACGCACGACCTGGGCGACGTGGAACGCCTGTGCGAGCGGGTGGTGGTGATCGACCAGGGGAGGTTGGCCTACGACGGCGGCCTCGCCGGGCTGCGCGCGAGCGTGCCCTCGCCCCGCGTCCTGGTCGTGGACCTGGTCGGGCCCGCCGCGCCGCTCACGGTCGAGGGAGCCCGGTGTGTACGCGTGGACGGCCCCCGGCAGTGGCTGGAGCTGTCCGACAACCCGGCGCGCGTCATCGCCGAGGTGACCCGGCGGCACGAGGTCGCGGACCTGACGCTGCGCGAGCCCGACATCGAGAGCGTGGTCGCCGCCCTGTACCGGCGTTCGGCCGCCACTGCCGGATAGGACGCGCACCACCGCGGAAGGCCCCCCGGCGCCCGGCTGCTCCCGCTGGTGGCGGAACGGACGGCGGGCGCCGCGGTGTGGGGACGCGCCACCCCGTGCGGATCGTGCGGGCCCGACCGGCATGATGGCGGGCATGGGGATCTGGCTGGGAATCGTGTTCGGTGTGCTCTCGTGCGCGGCCTACACGGCCGCGGCGGTGGCGCAGCGCAGGCTCGCCGTCCGCGTCCGGGCGCCGCTGACGCGCCGCGGTGAGCTGGCCGCGCTGCTGCGCCATCCCCTGTGGTGGGTGTCCCTGGTCTTCAACGGCGGACGCGCGGGCTTCCAGGTGGCGGCCGTGAGCTTCGCTCCGCTGACCGTGGTGCAGCCCCTGGGCGTTCTGGTGCTGGTGTTCGGTATCCCGTGGTCGGCCCGGCTGGGCGGGCGCCGGGTCGGCCGCGAGGAGTGGCGTGGCGCCGCCTTCACCGTGGTGGCGCTGGGCGTGCTGCTCGCGGTGACGGTCACCGGCGGGCAGGGCGGGGTGCTCAGCGACACCGGTTCGATCGTTGTGGGCCTGGGCACGGTCGGCCTGCTGGCGCTGACGGCGTGGGCGGCCGGCCGGACCCGCACGGCGGCGTGGCGCAGCTACCTGCTCGCCGGGGCCGCGGGGGTGGCGTTCGGCGTCTCGTCGGCGACCGTCAAGACCGCGGTCGCGGTCTTCGGCGACACCGGAGCCGTCGGCATGCTGCACCCGTCCGTGTTGGCGACGGCGGTGATCGCGGTGTTCGGGCTGTTCCTCGCCCAGGCGGCCTACCAGGGGATGGACCTCGGGGCTCCGCTGGGCATCACCACCATCGCCAACCCGGTCGCCGCGGCGGTCGTGGGCGTGGCCTTCATGGGCGAGGCCTACGCGGGAGGCTGGTGGGGCGGCGCGGTCGCCGCGGTGTGCGCGCTGCTCGCCGCGTACGGCATCCGCCTGCTCACGGTGCCGCAGAACGGGGCCCCGACGGAGGCGCCGGATCCCGAACCGGCCGCATAACGTTTCTCCGTACACCGCCCCCGGCCGGGGCCTCCCGGTTTCGTTGCGTTGTGTTTCGTCGCTTCGAGGGCGATGGCCGCCGCCGCGAGCCGGTGCGGCCGGGTGGCCGCCGCCCCCGGCCGGTACGCCGGGGAGGCGGCCGCAGGGCGTCAGAGCAACCAGCGGTTCGTGATCGGCAGCCGCCGGTCACGTCCGAGGGTGCGCTTGGTGATCTTGGGGCCGGGCGGGTACTGACGGCGCTGGTGCTCGGCCCGGTCGACCAGCCGGACGACGTGCCGGACGAGGTCCGGCGGGAAGCCGGCCGCGGTCAGGGCCGAGGCGCCGTGGTCGGTCCCGATATAGGCGTCCAGCAACCCGTCGAGGACCTCGTACCCGGGCTGCTCCGGCGCCGATCCGACGGCGTCCCACCCCCGAGCCGGGTCCCGCACCAGTGCCCGCTCCGGGATGGGCGGGGCCCCGTCCGTGTTCGGCTTCTGGGCGTTGCGCCACTGGGCCAGCTCCCGGACCAGTGTCTTCCAGCAGTCCCGGAGCGGCGCGTAGGCTCCCGCGCCGTCTCCGTGGTGAGCGCACAGGCCCATCGCCAGCTCGCTCTTGTCCCCGGTCGCCAGGATCAGGTGGCCCTCCTCTCGGGAGAGGGCCTTGAGGAGGACACCCCTGGACTGCTCCAGGAGGTCCTCCCCGCTCCCCGCGCCGGCGACGGTGATCGTCGACTCCAGGGCGTCGAGCAGCGTGTCCACGGGATACAGGCGCCGGGTGAGGCCCTGCCGTTTGATCAGTTCCTCGGCGTCGTCCAGGGCGGCGGGGTCACAGCCCCGACCCGGCATGACGAGCGCGTGGACGGCGTCCGCCCCCACCGCGTCGGCGGCGATCGTGGCGGCCAGCGCGGAGTCGGCTCCGCCGGAGACGCCGACCAGGACCGAGGTGAAGCCGTTCTTGCGGACGTGGTCGCGCACGCCGACCACGAGGGCGGAGTAGACCTCGCCGAGGTCGTTCAGGGGGTTGCGGCGCGGTGCGAGCGACGGCGGACGCGTCTCGTACGGCGCCGGAGCGCGGTCCGAGACCGTGTACCGGACGACGCGGAATCCGCCGGCCTCGTCCGCCTGTCCAAGGGTGTTCTCCGCCCGGGGCAGGACGACGTCGGTGACCAGCAGCTCCTCATCGAACTGCGCGGCGCGGGCTACGAGCTCCCCGTCGGCGTCGACGATGAGCGAGTCCCCCTCGAAGACGAGGTCGTCCTGGCCGCCGGTCATGTTCACGTAGCCGATGGCGGCGCCGAGTTCGCGTGCGCGGCGTTGGCACAACCCCAGCCGCACGTCGTCCTTGTGCCTCTCGTAGGGCGAGCCGTTGAGGGTGATCAGCATGCCCGCACCCGCCTCGGCCGCCGCGGCGACGGGGCCGCCGTCCTGCCACAGGTCCTCACAGATCGCGAAGGCGATGTCGGCCCCGTGCAGCTGGAGCAGCGGCAGCGTGTCTCCGGGAACGAAGTACCGGAACTCGTCGAACACACCGTAGTTCGGCAGGTGGTGTTTGGCCGAGACGAGCCGGATCCGGCCCTCGTGCAACACCGCGAGGGAGTTCTGCGGGGCGCCGGAGGGCTGGCCGAACCGGGGCCCGGGCCCCTTCCTTCGGCTGAGGAAGCCCACGACGACCGGGAGGTGCGCGAGACCCTCCGAGGCGAGCCGGGCCGCGAGGTTGTGGGTGGCCTTGGTGGAAGCGGAGACGAAACCGTCCCGCAGGGCGAGATCCTCGACCGAGTATCCCGTGACGACCATCTCGGGGAACACGACGAGATGGGCTCCAGCGTCACTCGCCTGGCGAGCGTGAGCGACGACGCTGTCGCAATTACCTTCCAGATCTCCGACAATCGGGTTGATCTGGGCCAGAGCTATACGAAGTTGTACCACGGCGGCGACAGTAGCGAATGAGTTAACACAGGCGCAACATGTCTCATTTACATAACGTCGGAATTGCGCCACTCACCCGACGGCCGCCGAAGGCGTCCGTGAACCGGTCGGCGGCACCCTCCCCAGTGAGATGAACCACAAGGCGCCCTTCCAGTTTCGGCGCGGAACACCGGACCACACCACCGGCGCCACCCGCACAGCACGAAGGAGCGAAGCCCCAGGTCAACAACGTTGACCCGGGGCCCCGCCGATGTTGTCCACCCCCGCCGCCCGAACGCGCCACGCCGTTCGCCGCCGCCACGCGAACGGACACCGAACACGAATTCCGAATCCCATTCTACTGTGAGCCATCTTGCATTCCGGGCGTTTTTCGCCTTATCTGGTCAACGGCTCGTTACACCCCACTTCGCGCCAGACTCCCCCACAGGCGACAATCTCGCCTATCGCGCCACCCCCGTGTCCGGACACGACAGACCACACACATCCAGCACCGAACATCCGCCCTGCCCACGCGGAACACCGACCGGTCGCGGAGCGAGACAACGCCGTCTCCGCCGACGACGAAGGGAAAGCCCCCTGTGGATGCCGTCAACGCGGGCATCGTCGCCTTCAGCGACGGGCTCTGGGCCTGGCTGCTCATTCCTGCCCTGATCATCCTGAGCACGTACTTCACGGTGCGCTCCGGCGCCGTGCAGTTCCGGATGATCCCCGACATGTTCAGAGCCATGCGAAGCGATCCGGGCCTGGCCCGCGACGGTGGCCGACCGATCTCGGCCTTCCAGGCCTTCGCCGTCTCCGCCGCCGCCCGCATCGGCACCGGCAACATCGCCGGTGTGGCCACGGCGATCGCCCTCGGCGGCCCCGGAGCCGTCTTCTGGATGTGGGCCATGGCGCTGCTCGTCGGTGCGGCGAGCTTCGTCGAGTCGACCCTCGCCCAGCTCTACAAGGTCGGAAGCAGGGAGGGATACCACGGCGGCCCCGCCTACTACATGGAGTACGGGCTCCGATCGCGCTGGATGGGCGTGCTCTTCGCCATCATCATCACCGTGACCTTCGGTTTCGTGTTCACGAGTGTGCAGAGCAACACGATCTCGTCCGCCGTGTCGACCTCGGTCTCCACCGTCTCCGGAGCCGAGAGCCCCGCGTGGATCGCCCCCGCGGTCGGCGTCGTGCTCGCGCTCGCCACCGGAGTCGTCATCTTCGGTGGCGCCCGGCGTATCGCCCGGGCCTCGGCCCTGATGGTGCCGTTCATGGCCGCGGTCTACCTGGCCATGGGGCTCGCCGTGGTCGCCCTGAACATCGACCAGATCCCCGCCGTGCTGACGGACATCGTCACCCACGCCTTCGGCCTGCGGGAGATCGCGGCCGGCGGACTCGGCACGGCCATCCTGCAGGGCATGCGCCGCGGCATGTTCTCCAACGAGGCCGGCCTGGGATCGGCCCCGAACGCCGCGGCGAGCGCCGCGGTCAGCCACCCCGTCAAGCAGGGCCTGGTGCAGACCCTGGGGGTCTACTTCGACACCCTCGTCGTCTGTTCGACCACCGCGTTCATCGTCCTGCTGTCCGATCCGACCTACACCGAGGAGGCCGGTCCGGTCCTGACACAGAACGCGCTGGAGGCCAACCTCGGTGCCTGGGCGCTGCACGTGCTGACGCTGATCATCCTGCTGGTGGCCTTCACGTCGGTGCTCGGCAACACCTTCTACGGGGCGGCCAACATCGCCTACCTGACGCCGAGCCCGCACGTGATGACCGTCTTCCGCCTGCTCGTGGTCGTGGTGGTCTTCCTCGGCGCGATCGGTTCCGGCGGCATGGTCTGGAGCCTGGCCGACACCACCATGGGCATCATGGCGCTGGTGAACCTCGCCGCGCTGGCTCTGCTGGCTCCGGTCGCGTGCCGTCTGCTCACCGACTTCGTCCAGCAGCGCGGACAGGGCCTGGACCCCTTCTTCACCAGGGACCGCATGCCCGATGTCACGGGCGTGCGGTGCTGGACGGAGGAGGACCTGGCCCACCTGCGCCCGCCCGTGCGCAACGGCTGAGCACCGCCTCCCGGCCGGTACCGCCGCCCGCCGCCCACAGCGGCGGACGGCGGTACCGGCGGTCCCACCACGGCGGTACCGGCGGGCCCCACCACGAGGGCCCTGAGGAAAGGTCCCCCGCTCGGGCGCCGCCCACCGCGGGCCGGTCGCCACAGCGCCGAGGGCCCGCCGCCGTCCCTCCAGGGGCGGCCGGAGCCCGTGCGGCCGCGTGGCCCGCGAGCGGTGGGTGCGGGTGCTCTCGGGTCGTCCACAGGGGGGTGGGCACGCTCATGGGTGTGGGGCACACTGACGGGGTGCCCGCACCCGCCCCCCTCCGGTTGCCACGCGCCTCGGTCTTCGCCGGGGTGTGCGTCGGTGTCTCCGCGAGCGGCCACGCGCTCTCCTCCGGGCACGGTGTGGCCCCGGCCGGTCTCGTGGCGGGCTTCGCCCTCGTGCTGGCCGCCGCCCACGGGCTCGCCCAGCGCGAACGCGGCCTGGGCGCCGTCACCGCGCTCATGCTGTGGTGCCAGCTGGCGCTGCACGTCCTGTTCTCCGTCACGGGCCCGGCGGCCGCGGTGACCGGCTCGCACGCCGCCGGGCACGAGGCCGCCGGCCCGGTCGGCGGCCTCGGCGGAGCCGGTCTGGGGCCGGGCATGCTCCTGGCCCACGCGGCGGCCGGCCTGGCGTGCGCGTGGTGGCTGCGCCAGGGCGAGCGCGGTGCCTTCGACCTCCTCGGACTGCTCCGCGGCCTGTTCCGGCGGCTCTTCGCCCGGCCGTCCCCGACACCGCCCCGGCCACGGCCGGTCGTCCCTTCGCGAGCACCGGTCCGCCCCGTCTTCGGCGGAGTGCTCTTCCTGCGCCACGTGCGCGTCCTGCGCGGTCCACCCGCGCCCTTCCCGATCTGAGACACCACCACCCGGCCGGGCCGTGCGCCCGGCCCCGCGTCGGCGTACCCGCCGACGCGTCCCCACCCGTGCCGGCGGCCCGCGCGCCGCTCGGTGTCCTGTCCAGGAAGAACGCACCCGTGAGTACAAGAACCCCCGAACACCCCGAACCGCCCGCCGCCGGCGCCCGGCCGGACGAGGCGATGCCCGAGGCCGCGACCCCCCAGCCCGGAGCCAGCCCCACCTGGTCCGCGCTGCGCCGCCTGCTCCTGCGCCTGCACTTCTACGCGGGGATCCTCGTCGCCCCGTTCGTGGTCGTCGCCGCCCTGACCGGGCTGGTGTACGTCTACACACCGCAGCTGGAACAGCTCCTCTACGCCGAGCAGCTGCGCGTCGAACCCGCGGACGGCGCCGTCTCCCTGGAGCGGCAGGCCGCCGCCGCGGCCGAGGCCCACCCCGAGGCGGAGCTGAGCGCCGTCCGGCCGGCCACGGCACCCGACGAGAGCACCCGCGTGCTCATGCACGCCGACGGCCTGCCCGACGGCCACCTGCTCGCGGTGTTCGTCGACCCCCACGACGCCGCGGTCCTGGGCGACCTGACCAGCTACGGCAGTTCCGGCTCCCTGCCCGTGCGGTCGTGGCTGGCCGAGTTCCACCGCAGCCTCCACCTGGGCGACACCGGCCGTCTGTACAGCGAGCTGGCCGCGAGCTGGCTGTGGGTCGTCGCCCTCGGCGGCGTGGTCCTGTGGACCACCCGGCGGCGGCGCGAGCGCCGACTGCGCCGGACCCTGCTCCCGGACACCTCCGCCACCGGGCGGGCGCGCACCCTGTCCTGGCACGGTTCCGTCGGCGTCTGGGCCCTCGCCGGGCTGGCGCTCATCACCGCGACCGGTCTGACCTGGTCGCAGTACGCGGGCGGCAACATCTCGCAGATCCGCGAGGCCTTCCACTGGCAGACTCCCGCCATGTCCGCGGCGGCCGACACCGAGCACGCCGCCCACGAGGACCACTCCGAGCACGGCGGCCACGAGGACCACGGCGCGTCCGCCACCGACCTCGACGGCGCACTGGCCGCCGCGCGCTCGGCCGGACTCGACGGGCCGGTCGAGATCGGCGTCCCCATCGCGGAGGGCGCGCCCTACACGGTGAAGGAGACCGTGCGCAGCTGGCCGGTCCAGCAGGACCAGGTGGCGGTGGACGCCACCGACGGCACGGTCGTGGAGGAACTGCGCTTCGACGACTTCCCGCTCATGGCCAAGCTCACCAACTGGGGCATCGGCTTCCACATGGGGGTGCTGTTCGGCCTCCCCAACCAGCTGCTCCTGACCGCCCTGGCCCTGTCCGTGCTGGCCATGGTGTTCTGGGGCTACCGGATGTGGTGGCAGCGCCGCCCGGCCCGGGGCGGCGCCCTCGCGCTGGGCCGCCCGGTCCCGCGGGGTGCCGGACGCGCCCTGCCCTGGTGGTGCCTGGTCCTGGTGGCCGTGTGCGCGGTGGGGGTCGGCGTCCTGGTCCCGGTGCTGGGGGTGTCGCTGCTGTGCTTCCTCGCCGTGGACGCGGCCATCGGGCTCCTCCGCCGTCGGCGCGATCGGCCGCGCGCCTCCGTTGCACCGCCGTCGGCCTGATCCTCCGGCCCCGAGCTGCGAAGATGAAGGAAGCCTCATCCTCGTTTCATCTGCGCGCCGACGGCGTGCGGCAGGCTCGGCGAGTATGAGATCACCCTTCCTGCCGCTGCTCGCGGTGGCCGTCACGGCCCTCGTGGCCGTGGCGGCGCTGGCGTGGTGGCTGGCCCCGTCGGAGTCCGTGTCCAGCCTTCCGGAGGAGGTCGTGGTGGGTGAGTCGTCCGGGGAGGAGCGGTCCGGCCCGGGCGACCCCCGTCCGCCCTCTCCCGGAGGTCCGGGCGGTGGCGTCGTGCCCGTGCCGCCCCCGGTCACCGACGGCACGGAGCCGTCCGGCGCCACCGACCGGCCGACCGGTTCCGGCCCGGACGCGACCGGTCCGCCCGCTCCCGTGTGCGACGACGATGACGACGACGATGACGACGAGGATGACGACGACTGCGGAGCGGACGACGATGACGACTGAGTCCGCGCCCGGCACCGACGCGAGCGACACGGCGCTCTTTCCCACCATGGTCCTGCGCGGGCCCCTGCCCGAACCGCGCCAGCGGCGCCGGATCCCGGCCCGGCTGCTCATCACGGCCTGGGTGGTGCTGCTCATGGCCGCCGTCCTGGCCCTGGTCACCGTCATCACCTGGCGCGCGGTCGACGCGAAGGTCGGCGAACGCGTCGACCGCGCCCTGAACCAGGAGATCGGCGAGTTCCAGGAGTTCGCCCAGGCCGGCACCGACCCCGAATCCGGTGCGCCCTTCACCGACGTCCCGACCCTGCTCAGCGCCTATCTGGCCCACCAGTACCCCGACGACTCCGAGATCCTCTTCGGCTGGGTGGGCGACGCGCCCGGGTCCGCCCACGGTACGGGCGGACCACCCGCCGACGGGGACGGGCGGATCCGGCAGGGACAGGAACCGCCCTTCGACCTGTCCGCCGAGCCGGACATGGTCGCCGAGATCCTCGGCGCCCCCGACGCCCGCGGCCGGACACAGACCCCCGCGGGGACCGTGGAGTGGCAACGGATCCGCGTCGTGCTCCCGGACGAGGGCGCCGACGGCTGGTTCGTCATCGGCTACTTCACCCAGGAAGACCGGGAGGTCGTCGCGTCCACCACGGGCACGGTCGCCCTGGTCAGCGCGGTCGGGCTGCTCGCCGCGGCGACCGCCGCGTGGTGGGTGGCGGGCCGGGTCCTGGCCCCCGTGCGCCTGGTCCGCCAGGCCGCCGCGCACATCACCGAGGAGGACCTCACCCGGCGCATCGCCGTGTCCGGGCGCGACGACATCGCGGCGCTCGCCGAACAGTTCAACAGCATGCTGGACCGGTTGGAGGGCGCGTTCACCGAGCAGCGCAGATTCGTCGACGACGCCGGCCACGAGCTGCGGACCCCCATCACGATCGTGCGCGGCCACCTGGAGCTGATGGGCGACGGGCCCGACGAGCGCCGCGAGGTCGTCCGCCTGGTCACCGACGAACTCGACCGCATGGGCCGGATCGTGGAGGACCTGCTCCTGCTCGCCAAGGCCCAGCAGCCCGACTTCGTGCGCGCGGCACCGGTCTCCCTCGCGGAGCTGACCAGCGACATCGACGCCAACGTGCGCAGGCTCGGCGACCGCGACTGGCGGCTGGAGTCGGTCGCGGAGGGCCACGGCGACCTCGACGCCCAGCGGGTGGCCCAGGCCGTCGTCCAGCTCGCCGCGAACGCGGTACGCCACACCGAGCCGGGGTCGGCCGTGCGGATCGGCTCCGCGCTCGACCGTGACCACGTCCTGTTCTGGGTCGCCGACCAGGGCCCGGGGATCCCCGCCGAGGAGCACGGCCGGATCTTCGAGCGCTTCTCCCGGGGCGGCGGCTCGGCCCGCGGCGACCGGGGCGCCGGCCTGGGACTGGCGATCGTCCGCGCCATCGCCGAGGCCCACCAGGGGCGCGTCGACCTGCGCTCCGCACCCGGCGCCGGATCCACCTTCACCCTGGTCATCCCCCGCCGGAAGGAGCTCGCGTGAGCCGTGTCCTGATCGTCGAGGACGAGGAGAGGATCGCCTCCTTCGTCCGCAAGGGGCTGACCGCCAGCGGCTTCACCGCGACGGTCGTCGGTACCGGGAGCGAGGCCGTCGACTACGCGGTCACCGGGGGGTTCGACCTCATGCTCCTGGACCTGGGGCTGCCCGACACCGACGGCTTCGACGTCCTGCGCCGTGTGCGTGCGCTGGGGGTGGACATCCCCGTGGTGATCCTCACCGCCCGCGACGGCGTGCGCGACACGGTCACCGGACTGGAGACCGGCGCCGACGACTACGTCACCAAACCGTTCCGCTTCGAGGAACTGCTGGCCCGGGTCCGGCTCCGGATGCGGACCGAGCGGCCCGGCGCCCTGACCGTGCTGGAGGCGGGCGGGCTCTCCCTGGACCTGCGCACCCGCCGGGTGGCGGTGGACGGGACCGCGACGGACCTGACGGCACGCGAGTTCGCCCTGCTGGAACTGCTGATGCGGCACCCGGGCCAGGTGCTCACCCGGCAACAGATGCTGTCGCACGTGTGGGGCTACGACCACGACCCCGGGTCGAACGTGGTGGACGTCTTCGTCCGGACGCTGCGGCGCAAGGTGGGCCAGGAGCGCATCACGACGGTGCGGGGCATGGGGTACCGGCTCGACGGCTGAGCCGAAGATGAGGGTCTCCTCATGCCGGGCTCATGGACTCCTCACCGCCGGTCACCACGATGGCCACCATGATCTGGTTCGCACTGGCGGTCGACCTGGCCGCGATCACGCTCTTGTCCTACGCCCTCTACTTCCGCCGCCACGGACGGCGCGACCTCCTTCTCGCCTACGCGGCCCTCAACACGGGCCTGTTCGCCGTGGTGGCCATGCTGACGAACCAGGAGGTCGGGATGGCGGTCGGTTTCGGACTCTTCGGCGTTCTGTCGATCCTGCGGCTGCGGTCCGACCTGATCAGCCAGGGCGAGATCGGCTACTACTTCACCGCCATCGCGCTCGGCCTGGTCAACGCCGTCGCGGCGTCGGCGCCCTGGGTCCTGCTGGGCCTCAACGCGCTGTTGCTCGCCGTCATGTACACGGCCGACCATCCGCGCCTGCTCTCCGGCCACCGGCGGCGGATCCTCACCCTCGACGTCGTCCACGAGGACCCGGTGGCGCTGCGGCAGGACCTGGAGGCACGCCTGCGCGGGCGTGTGAGGCGGGTGGACGTCACGGAGGTGGACTACGTCCGCGACCTGATGGTGGTCGACGTCCGGTACCGCGCGGCCGGGGAGACGGGAGACGGCTTCCCCACGCGTCGGGCCGCGCGGTTCCCGGTCCCGGCCCGGCCCGGAGGGCGCGGGTGAACCCGCTGGCGGCGGCCCTGGACGGTCTGCGTCCGATGCCGCTGGCGGAGGTGGACGCCCGTGCCGCCCTGCTCTCCCGCACCTGCCGCAAGTACCTCGTGCCCCTCGGCCTGCTGCCGACGCTCTTCGCCGGCGCCGGCGGGCGCAGCGGGGTGCTCGCCATCGGCGGGCGGCGCGTGTTCCGGTACTCCTCCACCTACCTGGACACGCCTGGCCTGGCCACGTTCCACGACCACCGGCGGGGTCGGCGGCTGCGGTTCAAGGCCCGGGTGCGCGCCTACGTGGACACCGGGACACGCGTGTTCGAGGTCAAGCTCGAAGGGGCGCGCGGTGTCACCGAGAAGGTACGGATGGCCTACGACGGGCCGGCCGACCGCCTCACCCCGCGCACGAGGGCGTTCGTGGACGACGCGGTGGGCGCCTACGGGATGGATCCCCCGGACCTGCTGACGGCCAGCGCGGTCACCGACTACCGCAGGTGCACGGTCGTGGCGTTCTCCGGCGCGGAGCGGGTGACCGTCGACACCGGCCTGGTCGGCTACCGCGACGGCCGGTGCGTGCGGATGCGCCCGGGCCTGGCGCTGGTGGAGGTCAAGACGCGGGGCGGGCTCACCCCGACCGAGCGCCGCCTGCACGAGCACGGCCACCGGGCGGTCGGCTTCAGCAAGTACGGCGCTGTGCTCGCCGCGCTGGAGCCGGGACTGCGGGGCCACCGGTGGCACCGGGCCATGCGCGCCTGCCTGGGGGAGCCCGCCGAGGTCCGATGCGGCGAGGGCCCGTGGGCCTGAGCCCGGGCCGGGGCCGGAACGCCGCCGCGCGGCCGGGCGGCCGGGCGGCCGGGCGGACCGCCGGGAGCGTCACCGCGGTCGGCCGGGCACCCGTCACGGTCTAGGATCCGGACATGCTCATCATCGGCTTGGCGTTCGCCCTCGTGGGCGCACTCGTCCACGTGTACATCTTCGTCCTGGAGTCGGTCCTGTGGACCTCGCCGCGCGCCCGCGCGGTCTTCGGCACGACCGAGGAGCAGGCGCGGGCGACCCGAGAACTGGCGTTCAACCAGGGGTTCTACAACCTCTTCCTGGCGGTGGCCGTGGTCCTGGGCGCGGTGCTGATCGGCGCGGGGCTCACGAGTGCCGGAGCCGCCCTGGTGTACGCCGGTGCGGGGTCGATGGTGCTGGCGGGCACGGTGCTGGCCGTCTCGTCGCCGCGCAAGCTGCGTCCCGCGCTGATCCAGCTCGGCCCGCCCCTGGCCGGTGTCGCGCTGCTGACGCTCGGGCTGGCCTGGTGAACTCCGGCCCGCGCGGAGTGTGAAGGAGGAAGGCGGGTGTTTCACGTGAAACACCCGCCGAAGGCGGCCGCCGTCCCGTATCCGAGCGGGACGGCGGCCCGTCGCCGGTTCCCTCCGCTACGAGGGGAACGCGCGACGCACTGAGCGTTCCCCGGACCGGCCTCCCGTACCCGCCACGCGGCGGGTCAGCGCTCGGCGGTGACCCGGCCGCCCTCTCCGTACCAGGGCCACCACTCCGCCGTGCGGCCGTGCGGGAACATCCGGTCCAGGCGGATGGTCACCCGCAGCGCGAACCCGCCGGCGATCATCCCCGCCACCAGGTCGGTGAACCAGTGGAAGTGCAGGTAGATCGAGACCGTCGACTGCAGCAGCGCGATGCCGACGATGCAGAAGGCCAGCCGCCGGATGACGTGCGGCCGGGCCGCCCCGAACCTGATGATGAGGAACAGCACCAGCCCGTAGATGAGGATGGCGTTGGCCCCGTGCCCGGACGGGAACGCGACGTTGCCCGGCCCGGCGAAGAACTCCGGGTCGTAGTTCTTGGCGTGCCCCCGGCTGATGGCCAGCTTGATGACGGAGACGAACGACATCATGCCGAACACCCCGACCGCCCCCAGGACGATCGGCCGCCAACTGCGGTGCCAGTACGCCAGTTGGACCGCGGTGACCCCCAGGACGGGCAGCGCGACCATACGGGAGGCCACGGTGTCGGGCCAGAAGATCAGCGGCTCGCGCAGCAGGTCGAAGTAGGGTCTGGGCAGCTCGTTGAGGAAGTTGTCGACGGGGTGGAGCGGCCCGGCCGCGAGCATGGTCATCACGATGAGCGCCACGGCGAGCATGATGGCGATCCGGTCCGAGGCCAGGCCCCATGCGATCTCGCTCACACTGGGCCACTTGACCGCGCGCACGACGGGTCGGCCCGGGGCGTCGTTCGTCACGCGGACGACCGGGATCGGGCCGCTGTAGGGCCCCGTCGCCGGGGCCTGTCTGTCGTGTGGTTGCGTGATCTGTCTGGACCGCAGGTGCCGGGTCCGCGAAGAGTGCGTCATGTGCTCAGTGCTGTCTCACATGTCGTGGGCTTGCCTGTGGCACTTGGTTAGCGCGGGGGCACTGGCCAGCCGATGCTGTTGGAACTGATCCTGACGTCCTCAGGGCCGACTCGGGATGCGTGTGGTCGGCGGCGGTACCGCCTCACCCCGTTCGACGGTCGAACCTTCGGCCCGGTTCACGTCTTCGTGTCCGGACGCTGGCAGGCTCGACGTCCAAGGCGACCGGTCGACGGCGCGTCGGGCGCCTTTTTCCGGTCTGTACTCGTATGCGCAGGTCAGGGCGCTCTCATCAGATCCGCCTTCTATGAGGCGGATCACCCACGTTGGGAGGCGGACATCGCCGACAGATGAGCCTACCCGGACACTCCTTCCACCTGGGGCCGTGCTCGCTCCAGTGTGACCCTTCCACCACGGACTTTGCCCGCCGCTCCCGGAGACGACCGCGACGGTTCACCGCCGTGCGACCGTTTCGTGAGCCATCCGTTAGCGCTTCGACGCCTGGGGTCCGCTCGACCCGTGCGCGTGTGGCACTCTTCAAGGAGCTTGTACGACGTGGAGAGGACCGGCCGGCGCGCGGAGCGCGTGAGAGTCGAGGAACGGAAGGGCCCTGGATGGTCGACCTGCCCCGGTTGCCGGATGATCCCTCGAAGCTGGCACGCGAGCCGCTCCGGGAACAGATCCGGCAGGTCCTGGTCGAGGGTCTGCTGTCCGGCCGCTGGAAGCCCGGTGAGCGGATCGTCGAGCGCCGCGTCGCCACCGAGCTCAAGGTGAGCCAGGCACCGGTCCGCGAGGCCCTGCGCGAGCTGGAGACCCTGCGCCTGATCGAGACCGTGCCCAACAAGGGTGCCCGCGTGCGGGCCTTCGGCGTGCAGGACATGGCGGAGATCTATCCCGTCCGGGCCGGTCTGGAGCTCGTCGCGGCGCAACTGGCCGCACCGCGCCTGGCCGAGGACGCGAGCCGGCTCGAACACGAGGTGGAGGCGCTCAAGAGGGCGACCGCGCAGGGCGACGTCGCCGAGCAGATCCGGCACAGCGTGGAGTTCCACCGCGAGGTCGTGCGGGCCGCCGACAACAGCGTCCTGCTGCACACCTGGGAGTCGCTGGGCGTGGAGGTGTGGACCGCGCTGTCCGTGCGCTGGCTCGACATGCGGCTGCACGCCAAGGCCGCCGACCACGACCAGATCACGCGGGCCTTCCGCGAGGGCGATCCCCGGGTGGGCCAGATGCTCAGCGAGCACGTCCTCAACTACGTGGAGGCGGCGCTGAAGTCGCACGGAGGCGCGGGCTGAACCCACCGGCCCCGTCCTCGCGTCCGCCATCCCGCCCCTGTCCCCCCGTTCTCGTGCATTCGGTCACGGCCCTCCGCACCCGGCTCTCGGGCCCGGCCCCCTCCACGGACTGTTCCGGACCCCCGGAGCCCGTGCGCACGGCCCAGCCCGCCCCCGCGGTCGCCTGGGCATCCCCCGTGCTGGCGGAAGACGCCGACAGTGCCCAAGCCCGCCCCCGCGGGCACCTGGACATCCCCGTCCGCCCGCCTCGGCGCCCCCGGCCCGAGCGCTCCGGCGTCCTCCGTCCGCCCGTGCCGGCGCCCGGGTCCGCCCATCTCGGCATCATCCGTCCGCCCGTGCCCGCTCCGCGCCGCATGCGCGTGAGCGGACCCGTCGCGCCGAACTTCCGTCATCTGCCATAAAGTCGTATTGATCGATCATCGATCAGACCGTAGAGTGTGCGCGACGCACGTCACACGGACACGCGCGTGCCCCTCGGGCGGCGGAGTCGTTCATCCGGCCGGTGGACGAACCCTCGCGCCCGACACTGCCACGCCGACAGGCACATGCATAGGGCAGGACAGACCGGGAAGCAATGCGGTCAGGGGTCCGGGCGACAACTGCACACCAGACCCCATCAGCGCTTCGCGTCCGGGGAGGACGAGCCACGGTCCCCAGGACGCGCCCCGCGACAGCCACAAGAGCGCCGCCACCGTTTGAGCCCGGTGGCGCCGCACGTCACGGCCGCGCCCGACAGCGCGGCCACGACGGGCCCCGCGCTCCCGCCCCACAGGGCGGGAACGAGAGGCCTCTCGCACGAAGAAAGGCACACCATGGCTGACACGGCCAAGCCGAAGGGCGGCACCGCCCGGGCCTCCACGTCCCGGCGGCGCGGCCGCAAGGACACCTCCCCCGGCCTCGGCGACGAGAAGCCCGAGGTCCTGCTCGACTACTACCGCCAGATGGTGTTCGTCCGGCAGTTCGAGCAGCGCACCGGCCAGGCCTACACGCAGGCCCGGATCGGTGGCTACTGCCACCTCAACCTCGGCGAGGAGGCCACGGTCGTCGGACTGATGACCGCCCTCCAGGAGCGCGACTACCTGTTCACGAACTACCGTGACCACGGTTACGCGATCGGCAAGGGCATGGACCCCAAGCGGGTCATGGCCGAGCTCTACGGGCGCTCCGACGGGGTGTCCAGGGGCTGGGGCGGCTCCATGCACATGTACGACACCGAGACCCGGATGCTCGGCGGGTACGGCATCGTCGGCGGGCAGCTCCCGCTGGCCACCGGCGCCGCACTGGCCATCTCCTACCGGGGCGGCGACGAGGTCGTCATGTGCCAGATGGGCGACGGCACCACCAACATCGGCGCCTGGCACGAGTCGCTCAACATCGCCAAGCTGTGGAACCTGCCCATCGTGTTCGTGGTGATCAACAACTTCACCGGCATGGGCACCACCGTCGAGATGTCCTCCGCCGAGCCCGACCTGTACAAGCGCGGCGCCGCCTTCCGCATCGAGGGCGAGCGCGTGGACGGCCGCGACGTCCTGGCCGTCCGCGACACCGCGAGCCGCCTCATCGAGCGCGCCCGCGCCGAGCAGACGCCGTTCCTGCTGGAGGCCTGGAGCTACCGGCAGAAGGGCCACTCCGTCGTCGACCCGGCCAAGTACCGCACCGAAGAGCAGCGCGACGAGGCCAGGTCCGAGGAGAACGACCCGATCCAGATCTTCGGCGAGAAGCTCGCCAAGGCGGGCCTGCTCACCGACGAGCAGCGCGACGAGATCAACGCGTCGGTCAAGGCCGAGGTCGCCGAGGCCGCCGACTTCGCGGAGAACAGCCCGCACCCGGACGTGTCCACCCTCTTCGACTACACGTACGCCAGCCCGGTGCCCAACGAGTCGCGGCGCATGCCCGCCGACCCGGTGTTCGCAGAGTAGAGAAGGAACGAGCACATGTCTGTGATCACATACCGCCAGGCTCTGCGGGACACGCTGCGCGCCGAGATGGTCCGCGACGAGAACGTCCTCGTCATGGGCGAGGAGATCGGTGTCTTCGAGGGCTCCTACAAGATCACCGAGGGCCTCCTCAAGGAGTTCGGCCCCCGGCGGGTCAAGGACACCCCCATCGCCGAGGAGGGGTTCGTCGGCGCCGCCATCGGCGCGGCCATGCTGGGCCTGCGCCCGGTCGTCGAGCTGATGACGATCAACTTCTCGCTGATCGCCATCGACCAGATCATCAACCACGCCGCCAAGATCTACGGGATGTTCGGCGGCCAGACCAGCGTCCCCATGGTCATCCGCACCCCCGGTGGCGGCGGCCAGCAGCTCGGTGCCACGCACTCGCAGAACATCGAGCTGTTCTACTCCTTCATCCCCGGCCTCAAGGTGATGGCGCCCAGTACGCCCGCCGAGGCCTCCTCGATGCTGCGCGCGGCCATCCGCGACGACGACCCGGTCCTGTTCCTGGAGAACCTGGGCCTGTACAACTCCAAGGGCGAGGTCCCCGACGGCTACGCCGAGCCGTCCAACGACGACGTGGCCACGATCGGCCGCGCCGGTGTCACCCGCGAGGGCAGCGACATCACGCTCATCGGCTACTCCCGGATGGCCATGGTCGCCACCCAGGTCGCCGAGAGGCTCGCCAAGGAGGACATCAGCGTCGAGGTCGTCGACCTGCGCAGCCTCCGCCCCCTCGACCGCCAGACGTTCGTGGACTCGGTCAAGAAGACCGGCGCCGCGGTGATCTGCGAGGACGACTGGCTGACCTACGGGATCGGCGCGGAGATCGCCGCCTCGATCCAGGAGGGGGCCTTCGACTACCTGGACGCCCCGGTCCGCCGCGTGGCCATGGCCGAGGTGCCGATGCCCTACGCCAAGCCGCTGGAGACGGCGGCCCTGCCGTCGGTCGAGTCGATCAGCACCGCCATCAAGGAGACCCTGAGCGCCGTCGGCAAACGGGTCGGGTAGAGGGAGTTTCAAGCATGAGCGAAATCCAGATGCCGCGCCTCTCCGACACCATGGAGGAAGGCGTCATCAGCACGTGGGTCAAGAAGGTGGGCGACAAGGTCGCCGCCGGCGACGTCCTGGTCGAGATCGAGACCGACAAGGCCGTCATGGAGTACGAGGCCTACGAGGACGGCTTCCTGGTCAAGCAGTCGGTCAACGAGGGTGACACGGTGCCCATCGGCGCGGTCATCGGTGTGATCGCCGACTCCCCGGACGCCGAGGTGGCGGACTCGGCCCCGGCCGCCCCCGCCGAGCCCGCGGAGAAGGAGGAGGCCCCGGCCGAGCAGCCCGCGCCCGCCGCGCGGGAGACGGCTCCGGCGGAGCCCGCTCCGGCCGCCGACGAGTCCGGCGCGTCCGGCGACGGCGAGGGGCCGCGTCCGCGCACCTCCCCGCTGGCCCGCCGCCTGGCCAAGGAGTACGGCCTGGACATCACCCGGATCCAGGGCTCGGGCCCCAAGGGCCGGGTCGTGCGCGCCGACATCGAGGCCGCGGCCAAGAACGGCGCCGGCGCCCAGGCTCCGGAGCCCAGTGCTCCCGCGGCGCCGGCCGCGGCGGCTCCCGCCGCGCAGGCCCCGTCCTTCGACGACGGGCGCGCCTCCGAGGAGCTCAAGGTCAGCAACGTGCGCAAGGTCATCGCGCGCCGCCTGACCGAGAGCAAGCAGCAGGTGCCGCACTTCTACCTGCGCCGCACGATCGACGCCGAGGCCCTCAAGGCCTTCCGCGCCCAGATCAACGAGCAGCTGGCGAGCACGGGCGCCAAGATCAGCTTCAACGACCTGATCGTCAAGGCCTGCGCGACCACGCTCAAGCTGCACCCGGCCGTCAACACCTCGTGGGTGGACGACAAGCTGCTCCAGCACCACCGGGTGAACGTCGGAGTGGCCGTGGCCGTCGACGCGGGCCTGGTCGTGCCGGTCCTGCACGACACCGACAAGGCGACGCTGTCGGAGATCTCCACGCGCACCCGCGAGCTGGCGGGCAAGGCCCGTGACGGCAAGCTGAAGCCGCAGGAGATGAGCGGCGGCACGTTCAGCGTGTCCAACCTGGGCATGTTCGGCGTGGACAGCTTCTCCGCGGTCATCAACCCGCCGGAGGCGGCGATCCTCGCGGTCGGCGCGATGCGCCAGGAGGCCGTGGTCGTGGACGGCGAGGTCGCGGTGCGCAACCGCATCTCCCTGGAGCTGTCGGTCGACCACCGCGCGGTGGACGGCGCCGTCGGTGCCGCCTTCCTCAAGGACCTGGCCGAGATCCTCGAGGAGCCCATGCGGATCATCCTGTAGTCGCACAAGCGAACGCCCCGGTCGGGAAGGCTCCCGGCCGGGGTGTTCGCGTGTGCGCCCGTGTGCGCCCGTGAGCGCGCGTTCCGTGGTGGCCCGTGGTCCGAGGCGCTCCGCGCCCGTGTCGGTCCGGTACCGGCGCGGCAGCGGTCGGGGGCACTCCCGCGACGGGGCGGAGAGGGCGGAACCGTCGTCGGGCGGCGGCTCGCCCGTCCGCGGTCCGTCCCGGGAGCGGCCGTGCGGCCGTCGTCCACAGGCTGTGGACAGAGTGCGGTCGCCGCTCAGGCGTGGCCCAGGCCGGTCTGGTCCGGCCGGTCGTCCCGGGAGGCCACGTTGCTGTGCTGGCCCACGCTGGTCGGGACGGTGTGCCGGGCCCGGCCCTTGTCGATCCCGAGCAGGCGGTTGAGGTGCCCCTTGCGCCCGACGACCAGCCAGGCGATCGCCCCCAGCAGGGGCGTCCAGAGCTCGAAGACGACCCACAGGAGCTTGCCGCCCGCGGTGAGGTCGGAGTCGGCGAGGGTGGAGACGATCGCCCAGATGAGGAGGATCAGCACCGCGAGGCCGATGGCCAGGAAGATCACCCCCGCGATCCCGCTCAGCCACACGGCGCTGTCGTCGACCGTGTTCGCGAGTTCGTGCGCGACCCCCTGCGCGAGCGCGATGTCCATGACTCCCCCATACTCACAGTGACATTCTTAATGCACAGAGTAATTAAGCGGCGGCGAGTCTCCCCACATATCGACACTTTCGGGCGTTTCTCCGGCCGCGGGACCCGGTTCCGAATCACTGGCGGTGACGCGGATTCAGGCGACGACTTTCGCGTAGGGCCCCCCACCAGGCTTTTCCGCTGCTTTACTGGTAACCATGGGCGATCGTCGGCGATCTGGCAGGTTCACTCCCTCGCTCCGTCCCGGAGCCGGCACCGGAAACGGTGGTGGCGCGGCCACCCGTGACCACCGACTCGCAGGACCGGGCACGCCGGACCGCAGAGCCCGCCCGCCGGCGGAGGGCCCCTCGCCCGGAGCCCGGTGACAGTGAGTCGGCAACCCCGCTACCTCTGGTTGGCCGAACAGCTCCGAGAACCGATCCTGCGCGGCGAGATGCCCCCCGGAACGCGGTTGCCCTCCCGCACCAGGCTCGCCCGGCGCTACCACGTCAGCGAGCAGATCTCCCGGACGGCGCTGCGGCTGCTGGTCACCGAGGGCCTGGTCGAGGCCCGCCCCGGGTCCGGATACTTCGTACGGCCTGCACCCGAGCAGTTCCGGCTCTGCCGTACCGACTCCTCCGGTTCCGGCCTGGGCGAGCTCAGGCGCGAGGTGATCGGCACCGAGCAGGAGCGCAGCCCCGCCCCGCTCAGCGCGCGGCTCCGGATCCGTGAGGGCGACCCGGTCTACCGCACGACCTCCCGCGGACTGTCCGCGCGGCTGCCCGTCACCCTGCACCTGTCCTGGGAACCCGCCGCCCTCACCGCGGGCACCCTGCGCACCCCGTTCGACGCGGCCCCCGACCTCGGCCTCCTGGACCGCCTCGGCGCCGCGGGCCACCACGTCGACCGGGTGGTCGAGGAGGTGGGAGTGCGCACGCTGCGCGACTCCGAGGCCGCCCTGCTCGGCGCCGCCCCCGGCCGGTCCGTCCTGGTGGTGGAGCGCACGCACTACTGCGGCAGCCGACCCGTGGAGACCTCCGACCTCATCGGGGCGACCGAGCAGTGCCGACTCCTCTACAAGCTCAGCCTGGCCCGCTCCCCGTAGGGCGGTTCCGCGGGCATTCGTCCCTGGGCCCCGCGCACAGAGCCGGAACGCACGCCGGAACCCTCTCGGCTCCTGCGTGCGTTCCGGCTCTGACGTGGTCGGGCCCCAGGGCCCGGGGCCTAGCCCTGCGTGAACTCCTTGGCGACGACCTCGGCGATCTGCGCGGTGTTGAGCGCGGCGCCCTTGCGCAGGTTGTCCCCGCACAGGAAGAGGTCGAGCGAGGCCGGGTCGTCCAGCGACTGGCGGATCCGGCCGACCCAGGTGGGGTCGGTGCCGACCACGTCGGCCGGGGTCGGGAACTCCGCCCTGGCCGGGTCGTCCAGGACCTGGACGCCGTCGGACTCGCCCAGCAGCTTGCGGGCGTCGTCGGCGGCGACCTCGTTCTCGAAGGTCGCGTGCACGACCAGCGAGTGCGTGGTGATCACCGGCACGCGGACGCACGTGGCGTTGACGCGCAGGTCCGGCAGGCCCAGGATCTTGCGGGACTCGTTGCGGACCTTCAGCTCCTCCGAGGACCAGCCGTCGTCCTTGAGCGAACCCGCCCACGGCACGACGTTGTAGGCCAGCGGCGCGGGGAACGGGCCGAGCTCACCGACCGCCTCGCGCACGTCGCCCGCCTTCTCGGCCAGGCTCCGGTCGGCGCCGACCGCGGCCATCTGGTCGCGCAGGACGTCGATGCCCTCCTGGCCGGCGCCGGAGGCGGCCTGGTAGGAGGAGACCACGAGTTCCTTGACGCCGTAGGTCCGGTGCAGGGCACCGATCGCCACGATCATCGACAGCGTGGTGCAGTTGGGGTTGCTGATGATGCCGCGCGGGCGGTTGCGGACCTGGTCCGCGTTGACCTCGGGCACCACGAGCGGCACGTCGGCGTCCATGCGGAACGCGCCGGAGTTGTCGACGGCGACCGCGCCGCGCGCGGCGGCGATCGGCGCCCACTCCTTGGAGATCTCGTCCGGTACGTCGAACATGGCCACGTCGACGCCGTCGAAGACCTCGGGGGTCAGGGCCTGGACCACGACGTCCTCGCCGCGGACCCGCAGGACCTTGCCCGCACTGCGCGCGGACGCCACCAGGCGGATCTCGCCCCAGACGTTCTCGCGCTCGCTGAGGATGCCCAGCATCACGGTGCCGACGGCGCCGGTCGCGCCGACGACGGCCAGGGTGGGAAGTCGGTTGCTCATCGGCCGGTACCTCCGTAGACGACAGCCTCGACCTGGTCCGAGTCGAGCTGGAACTCGCTGTGGGCGGCCTGCACGGCCGCGTCGATCTGGTCCTCCTCGACGATCACCGAGATGCGGATCTCCGAGGTGGAGATCATCTCGATGTTGGTGCCCGAACCGGCGACCGAGTCGAAGAAGCGGGCGGTGACGCCCGGGTAGGAGCGCATGCCGGCGCCGATCAGCGAGACCTTGCCGATCTTGTCGTCGTAGCGCAGGGACTCGAAGCCGACCTTCTCCTGCACCCGCTTGAGGGAGGCGATCGCGGTCTTGCCGGACTCCTTCGGCACCGTGAAGGAGATGTCGGTGCGCGAGGTGGAGACCGCCGACACGTTCTGCACGATCATGTCGATGTTGATCTCGGCGTCCGCGAGGGCCTTGAAGATCGTGGCGGCCTCTCCGACCTTGTCGGGCACGCCGACGACGGTGATCTTGGCTTCGCTCCGGTCGTGGGAGACCCCGGAGATGATCGGCTGTTCCATGCCTTCGCTTTCCTCGACTTCCGAAACGACCCAGGTACCGGGCTTCTGGCTGAACGACGAGCGGACGTGCAGCGGGATGTTGTAGCGCCGCGCGTACTCGACACAGCGCAGGTGCAGGATCTTGGTCCCGCAGGCGGCCATCTCCAGCATCTCCTCGTAGGAGACCTTGGGGATCCGGCGCGCGCTCGGCACGATGCGCGGGTCGGCGGTGAAGACACCGTCGACGTCGCTGTAGATCTCGCAGGCGTCGGCCTTCAGGGCGGCGGCGAGCGCCACGGCCGTGGTGTCCGAACCGCCGCGACCCAGCGAGGTGATGTCCTTGGTGTCCTGCGAGACGCCCTGGAAACCGGCGACGATGCAGATCGCACCCTCGTCCACGGCCTCCTGGATGCGCCCCGGGGTCACGTCGATGATCTTCGCGTTGCCGTGCAGCGACGTGGTGATCACACCGGCCTGGGAGCCGGTGAAGGAGCGTGCCTCGTAACCGAGGTTCTCGATGGCCATCGCGACGAGCGCCATGGACATGCGCTCACCGGCGGTGACGAGCATGTCGAGCTCACGGGCGGGCGGCATCGGGGAGACCTGTTCGGCCAGGTCCAACAGTTCGTCAGTGGTATCGCCCATGGCAGAGACCACGACGACGACGTCATATCCCGCCTTTTTCTGAGCGACGATCCTCTGGGCTACTCGCTTGATGGCTTCCGCGTCAGCCACGGAAGACCCACCGTACTTCTGCACGATTAGGGCCACGATCGATGCTCCTGAGGAGTTGGGATCAAGACAATTACTAGGGAGTGTAGTCAGCGGCCTGCTTCTGCACCCGGTCCGACCTGGGACGCAGCGCGCGGCGACATCACACACCAGCGCTCGGGCTTACCCGATCGAACGGAGGTTACTCACGTTTCGTCCAGATGACGGCGAAGTGTGAGCTAGAACTCGAGGCTGCGACGGCCTTCGAAAGCGCGACCGAGGGTGACCTCGTCGGCGTACTCCAGGTCCCCGCCCACGGGGAGCCCGCTCGCCAACCGGGTCACTTTCAGGCCCAGCGGTTTGACCAGCCGCGCCAGATAGGTCGCGGTGGCCTCCCCTTCCAGGTTGGGGTCGGTCGCCAGGATGAGCTCCGTCACCTGGCCGTCGGCCAGGCGCGTCATGAGCTCCTTGACCCGCAGGTCGTCGGGTCCGACGCCCTCGATGGGGCTGATGGCGCCGCCGAGGACGTGGTAGCGCCCCCGGAACTCGCGGGTCCGCTCGATGGCGACGACGTCCTTGGACTCCTCGACCACGCAGATGACCGCGGTGTCGCGGCGCGCGTCACGGCAGATCCGGCACTGCTCGTCCTCGGCGACGTTGCCGCACACCGAGCAGAAGCGGACCTTCTCCTTGACCTCGACGAGCGCGTTCACGAGGCGCTTGACGTCCGCGTGCTCCGCGGACAGCAGGTGGAAGGCGATGCGTTGCGCGCTTTTCGGACCGACGCCGGGCAGTCGCCCCAGCTCGTCGATCAGATTCTGCACCGCGCCTTCGTACATCGCCTACCCGTCGGTTCGGACCCTTTGGTCGGGAGGTCCGTCGTCCCTGCTCCCACCGTATCGGGAGCGACGACCTCTCGCGCACGCCGAGGCCGCCGTCCACCGGGCCCCGCCGGCGGCCCGGCCGGTGGTGGCTGGGCCGGGGCGCCGCACGAGGCGAATCCTTCCGGAGGAGCGGGGCGTGTTCCGCGGATACTCACCCCGCTGCGCGGCGCCCCAGCGGCACTCTCGCAGCGTTCTCATCAGTCGACAGCCAAACCAGGATGACTCCTTCTTCGGCCTTGCGAGAGCACCACTGGATACACCGCTCGCGACGGGCGACATCCACGGAGCACGCCCTAGAAGCCGGGCAGTCCCGGCATACCGCCGCCACCGGGCATGCCGGGCATGCCGCCGCCGCCCAGACCCTCGGCGAGCGGGCCCATCTTCTCCTGCTGGAGCCGCTCGACCTGGGCCTCGGCGTCACGGATGGCCGCCAGGACCAGGTCCGCGACGGTCTGCGCCGTCTCCTCGGCATCGCTGGGGTCGACCGCCTTGGGGTCGACGGTGATGTCCTCGACCTGTCCGCGCCCGCTCAGCTTGACCTTGACCAGGCCGCCGCCCGAGGTGCCCTCGACCTCCGCCTCGTCCAGGGCCTCCTGGGCCTCCACGAGCTGCTGCTGCATCTGCTGGGCCTGCTGGAGCAGGGCCTGCATGTCCATTCCGCCAGGGTTCACGGCCGTCTCCTCGCCGCACTCTTGGTGCTGGCTCTCGCTTGTCGTGTCGCTCTGTCTGTGAGCGTAACCGCTCGGCGGCGGTCCCGGTCGGCGAGCGACGAACGGGCGACGGGGGACGGGTGGAGGGTCTGCGGCCGGAGGCCGTCCGTTGAGGGCGGTAGCCCCTCACCCGCGCCGTGCGCCCCCAGGGGCGATGGTGGGCGACGGGCAAGGGGTCTGCGGCCGGAGGCCGTCCGTTGAGGGTGGTAGCCCCCTCACCCGCGCCGTGCGCCCCCAGGGGCGATGGTGGGCGACGGGCGGGAGTTGTCGATCACCCCGTCGAGCGCGACCAGGGTCCGCTCCAGCCGGTCGAGCGAGGCGGCGATGCGCGCGCGTTCCTCGCACAGGTGGTCGAGGAGGTCCGGCGCGGGCTCCCCGCGCTCCTGGGCGTAGATGCAGGGCAGGAGTTCGTAGATGGTCGCGCTGCTGAGTCCGGCGGCGAACAGGCACTGGATGCGGTCGACGCGCTCCGGCGCGAGCGGGCCGTACTCGCGGTGTCCGCCCACCGTGCGGGTGGAGGCCAACAGCCCCTGCTCCTCGTAGTAGCGCAGCGAACGGGGACTGACGCCCGTGCGCCGGGAGAGCTCTCCGATCCGCATGGCCACCCTCCGGTGTGATGTGCGACACGATCACTTGAACCTGACATCCATGTCAGATTCTAGCCTGGGCACATGACGACGACAAGCGCCCGGAGCGCCGCCCCGAACACCGTGACCGAGTCCGTCCACCCCCTCCTCACCCCGCACGCGCTGCCCGCCCTGACCCTGCCCAACCGGGTCGTGATGGCGCCGATGACGCGCATGCGCGCCGACCGGAACGCCGTGCCCACTCCGCTCATGGCGACCTACTACGCCCAGCGCGCCGGCGCCGGGCTCATCGTCTCCGAGGGCGTCTCCCCCAGCCCGGCCGGACAGCAGTACCTCACCCAGCCCGGCCTGTACTCCGACCGGCAGGTCGACGCGTGGCGCCAGGTCACCGATGCCGTCCACGCGGCGGGCGGCCGTATCTTCGCCCAGGTCATGCACGCCGGGCGCAACGCCCACCCGGCCAACCGCCACGACGGGGGGATTCCGCTGGCCCCGTCGGAGGTGTCCCGGACCCACCTGGTGCACACCCTCGACGGCAAGGCCGCGCCGGTCGCCCCCCGCGCGATGACCCGCACCGAGGTGCGCGCCGCCGTGGCCGAGCACGCCGACGCCGCCGCCGAGGCGATCCGCGCCGGGTTCGACGGGGTGGAGATCCACGGCGCCAACAGCTACCTGCCGCACCAGTTCCTCGCCGACAACACCAACCTGCGCACCGACGAGTACGGCGGCGGGACCACCGGGCGGATCCGGTTCGCGGTGGAGGTCGTCGAGGCGGTGGCCGACGCCGTCGGGGCCGAGCGCGTGGGCCTGCGGCTCTCGCCGGGCAACACGGAGGGCGAGATGGTCGAGCGCGACCCCGCCACCGTCTACCGGGCCCTGCTCGCCGCGATCGACCCGCTCGGCCTGGCCTACCTCCACCTCACCGACGACCCCGTCTACCCGGCTCTGGCCGACCTGCGCCCGCGCTGGAGCGGAACCCTCGTCGGCAACACCGGAGAGCACGAGGAGACCACGCAGGAGAGCGCCGCGCGCCTGGTGGGCGAGGGGCGCGCCGACCTCGTCTCGGTGGGCCGGCCCTTCATCTCCACCCCGGACGCCGTGGAACGCCTCGCCGCGGGAATCCCCTGGGCATTGATCAGGGAAAGGGAGTTCCACTACACCTCGGGCCCGCGGGGGTACGTCGACTACCCTCGGAGTAACGGGACACCGACCCTCCCGGCAGGTGCTTCCACCAGCGAAAAGAACAAAGAGTAGGGTTAATATCACTGTCGGTTGAAAAGGTGTCCCGCTGGGCACAACCGTCCCGGTGAGGTCCCGCGGGCCCCACTGAAGTCACCGACAGTCACGGGGGACCACGTGTTGACCGCCAGAGAACGCCACTCGGCACTGATCGAGGCGATGATCACGGACGGCACGCTGACCGACGCCGCGCTCATCGACGCCTTCCGCTCGGTCCCCCGACACGCGTTCATCCCCGAGTCCGGTGCCCTGACCGCCCAGGGCGCTGCCCTGAACGCCACCGGCAACCCCGAGCGCTGGTTGGCGGCCGTGTACGCCGACAACGCCGTCGCCACCCGCGTGGAGGGCCCCGGGCCGGAACGGCGGTCGGACACCGCCCCGCGCCGCAAGATGCCCTCACCGCGCTCGCCCGAACAGGACCCCGACGCGGCCGCCTCGTGCAGCTCCGCTCCCACCGTGCTGGCCCGCCTCCTGGACCTGGCCGACCTCGCTCCCGGGCAGGAGGTCCTGGAGGTCGGCGCCGGCACCGGCTGGAACACCGCCCTGCTCGCCCATCTGCTGGGGGACGACGCCGTCACGTCCGTGGAGATCGACCCGCGTCTGGCGGAGGCCGCGCGCCGTGCGCTGCGGAACTGGCGGCACACGCCCGCCGTCCACGCGGTCGACGGCTACGAGGGCTACCCGCCGAGCGCGCCCTACGACCGGATCCTGTCCACCTGCGGTGTGCGCCGGGTCCCGCCCGCCTGGCTCGAACAGGTACGGCCGAACGGTCTGGTGGTGTGCCCGTGGGGACTCCTGGAGGGGGCGGGCGTCCTGACCAGGGTGGAGGTGCCGCCGAACGGGGCCGCGGTGGGGAGCTTCCACGCGGGCGTGGGCTTCGTGCCGCTGCGGGCGCCGGGCCCGCCGTATCCGCCGGCCCGGGACTCGGGACAGCAGCCCGACGAGTACCGGCTCACCCAGGCCGATCCGGTGTCGCCGCTGATGTCCTTCCCCTCGGCGTTCGCGCTTTCGGTGATGGTGCCCGACTGGCGGGTCCGACGGCGGTGGATCGGCACGGGGTCGGGCATGTGGGTGTGCGACCACGCCGGGACGTCGTGGGTCCGCGTCTACCCCTACGGCACCTCGTGGATGATCGAGCAGGGCGGCCCGAGGAGCATCTGGGACGAGTTCGAGGAGGCCCTGGAGGAGTGGTCCCGTCTGGGCGAGCCGGAGCCGAGCCGCTTCGGCCTGGCGGTGGAGCCCGACGGCTCGCACCGGGTGTGGCTGGACGGGCCCGACCGCAGGTCCTGGCCGGTGTGAACGCCGTCGGCCCCCACCTGTGGGGGCGGGGGCCGACGCGGCGGGGTCATTCCTGACCCCCGTCCTCCCCGGATTCGGCGGAGTTGTTCTTCTCACGGAGCTTGCGCAGGAGTTCCTGCTTGCGCTCACGGGCGTCGGCGCTGGGGCCGCCCTTGGTTCCACCGCTGGTGCCGCGCAGGGCGGACCGGGAGACCGTGTTGCGCTGCCCGCCCATGCCCAGAAGGTTGTCGCTGTTCCTGGCCACGCGGACCTCCTCTCGCCGACAAGGCGATTCGCCTCGTGTTGATGGGTACTGACGTGAGTCTAGCCGTGACAAGACGATACGTCTCGTCGTTTTTCGGCGGCTACCGTGGGACGCATGGCAGAGAGCACCGCACCTGAGAGTACGCCGACCCGCCGAGCCCCCGACCCCCGGCGCCGGAGCGAGCGCGCGCACACGGCGATCCTCGACGCCGCGGCCGCCCTCATGGGCGAGGTCGGGTTCGCGCGGATGACGATGGAGGGCATCGCCGCCCGGGCCGGTGTCGGCAAGCAGACCATCTACCGCTGGTGGCCGTCCAAGGCCTCCGTGGTGCTCGACGTGTTCCAACGGGAGGCGGGCGGCGAGTCGGAGCCCCTGCCCGACACCGGCGACCTCGCCGCCGACCTGCGCACCGTGCTGCGCGCCACCGTGGACGAGTACAACACCCCGGAGACGGACCGGATCAGCCGCGCGTTCACCGCCGAGGTCCAGCACGACGAGGAGTTCGCCCGGGCGGTCACGGAGGACCTGCTGCGCCCGCACATGAGGGCCTACAAGGACCGGCTGCGCAAGGCGCGCGAGCACGGGGAGATCTCCCCTGACGCCGACCTCGACGTCGCGGTGGAACTGCTCACGGGACCGCTGCACCACCGGTGGCTGCTGCGCACCGCGCCGCTGACCCACGACTACGTCGACGTGCTCGTCGACATGGCACTACGCGCCCTGCGCCCCTGAACGACCGAAACCGCGGGCCTCGGGCCTCCTTGGGGTCCGCCGGGCCTTCCGGGGGCGTGTCGGGACGCGCCGGGGCTCGCCGAACCTCCAAGGGCGGGCCAGGCCGCCGGGGTGTCCCTGCCCTCCTCCGGACGCGCCAGGGGCTCTGGGACTCCTCAGGGCGCGACACGGTGAGCCGGGCCTCGACCCAGGGCGGGACGGGGCGCGCCCGGCGTCAGAGCTCCGGGGCCTCGTGCGTGATCTCCTCGATCATGCGCCCGCCCAGTTCCGACTCGATGAGCGAGGGACCGCCCGACGCGGGGGCGGAACGTCCGGTGGAGCCCCCGGACGTGCCCGGACCCGCCGGAGCCGTCGACGGCTCGGAGCGCTGCGCGGGCGCGGGGTCCGGCCGCCGCTCGGGAGATGAGGGCCGCGACGGCGCGGTCGGGGCCTCGGTCGGGGAGTACTCCGGCGGCGGCGCGGCCGCGGCGTCCTCGAAGGGGTCGGGCGGCGGTTCCGTCAGCCCCGTCACGATGCGGTCCGCGGGCGGACCGGCCGCGTGGGGCGGGGCTTGAGCCGGTGCGGACTCGTCCGCGGGCGCGGGGCGCGGCGAGGGCTCCGGGTCGGTGGCGCGCTCGGCCGAGGGGGCCGGTTCCGGAGCCGGGTCCGGCTGGGGCGCGGGTGCGGCGGGCGTGTCCCAGCCGGTGGGCTCGACGGGCCGTGCCGCGGGTTCGGGCCGACGCGCGGGTGCACCGCCGTTTCCGCCGTTGCCTCCGTTCCCGGCGGGGGCCACGCGGACCTCCATGCCGAGGACCTGCTGGATGGCCGCGGCGACGACCTGGTCGCTGCCGCTGTTGGTGAAGCCCTTGGCCTCGTTGGGGCGCGAGAAGCCGAGCAGGACCGCGTTGCCCTCCAGCCCGACCGGGCGCACGTCGCTGCCGGAGAGCACCATCCACGTGAAGCGGCGGCGGCCCTTGACCGCCTCCAGGATCTGGCTCCACGCCGCCTGGATCCGGCCGAGGTCCAGGGACCCGCCCGAGGCGGCGGCCTGGGGCTGCGCGGCACCGCGCGGGGACGGTTCGGCGGCGCGGGACCGGGGCGGGTCCGACCAGCCGGCGGGCTCACCGGACGGCTCGGGCCGGACCGGCGGAGCCGGGTCCGCCTGGGACCGCGCGGGCGCCGGGCGTTCGGAAGCCGGGTCGGGCCGCGCGGCGGGTGCGGCGGACGCGGCAGGTGCGGCGGGTACGGGTGCAGGCGCGGCGGCCGGGTTCCGCGGGGCGGCGGAGGGAGCGGGCGCGGAGTCGGCCGCGGGGGCGGCGGGAGCGGTGGGGGCGGCAGGGGCGGCGGGAGCGGTGGGGGCGGCAGGGGCAGCGGGAGCCGGTGCCGCACCCGACGGCTGGACCGCGGGGGCGATGGCACCCGAGGCGATCCGGCGCTCCATCTGCTCCAGGCGCGCCAGCAGCGCCACACCCTGGTCGCCGTCGGTCCCCGGCAGCAGAATGCGTGAGCACATCAGCTCCAGCAGGAGCCGGGGCGCCGTGGCGCCGCGCATCTCGGTCAGTCCCTGGTTGAGGATGTCCGCCGCTCGCGTGAGCTCGGCGGGCCCCATCCGGGCGGCCTGCTGCTTCATCTGGTCCGCCGCCTCGGCGGCGACGTTGATCAGTCCCTTGTCCAGGGCGTCGGGCACGGCCGCGAGGATGACCAGGTCGCGGACGCGCTCCAGGAGGTCGGTGGTGAAGCGGCGCGGGTCGTGGCCGCCCTCGACCACGCGGTCGATGAGGCCGAACACGGCCGCGCCGTCGCGGGCGCCCAGGGCGTCGACCATCTCGCCGAGCAGGCTGGAGTCGGTGTAGCCGAGCAGCGAGACGGCGCCCTCGCGGGTGATGCCGTCCTCGCCCGACCCGGCGATGAGCTGGTCCAGGACCGACAGGCCGTCACGCGCCGACCCGGCGCCCGCGCGCACCACGAGCGGCAGCGCGGCGGGGTCGTAGGCGATCCCCTCCTCCTTGAGGAGGTCCTCGAACAGCTCCTTGAGCGTGCTCGGCGGGATCAGCCGGAAGGGGTAGTGGTGGGTCCGCGAGCGGATCGTGCCGATGACCTTCTCGGGCTCGGTGGTGGCGAACACGAACTTCAGGTGCGGCGGCGGTTCCTCGACAAGTTTGAGCAGCGCGTTGAAACCCTCGCGGGTCACCATGTGCGCCTCGTCGATGATGTAGATCTTGTACCGCGAGCTGACCGGCGAGAAGAACGCGCGTTCGCGCAGGTCGCGGGCGTCGTCCACACCGCCGTGGGACGCGGCGTCGATCTCGATGACGTCGATGCTGCCGCCGCCGTCGGGGGCCAGCGCCACACAGGAGTCGCAGACGCCGCAGGGGTCCGGCGTGGGCCCCTCGACGCAGTTCAGCGACCGGGCCAGGATGCGCGCGCTCGTCGTCTTCCCGCAGCCGCGCGGGCCGCTGAAGAGGTAGGCGTGGTTGATCCGGCCGCTGCGCAAGGCCTGGCGCAGCGGGTCGGTCACGTGTTCCTGACCGCGCACCTCACCGAATGTCGCGGGCCGGTACTTGCGGTACAGCGCGATACTCACGGCGTGATCACTCCCCTGGTCCCTGCCACAGGTCCATTCAACCCTCAAGCAGCGACAGCTCGCGCCGGATCCTGCGAACGGGAGGGGTCGGAGAAACGAGAAGGACCCCCCGCGCACCCGCCAGAGCCTACTTATCCTTGCTGCCTTCCGGCCCTGGGGAGGTTCATAGGATGACGCCGCACGAGGGGTCTGCCCCGAGTGTATCCGAACCCCCGACTGCTCGGGCAACCCGTCGGGCCCGCCTCCCGCGTCCCCCGTTCCATCGCGCATCCGGACGATCCCGACCATGATGGGCGCCATGGACGACTTCCATTTCCATGAAGCGACCGACCACTCCCCCGAGCGCCGCGCGTTCATCGTGGACACCCTGGAATCCGCCTTCGCCGACCTGATGTCGAGTGACCCGTCCGCCTTCCGCCTGAAGTTCCGCAAGATGGCGGCCAACCCGTTCGCCTTCTACCGGGGCAGCACCGCGCTGTACTACGCCGACGTCGCCGGCATGCCCGACCCGTGGTCGGACGAGCGCACCTCACGTGTGTGGATCCAGGGCGACCTGCACGCGGAGAACTTCGGCACCTACATGGACTCGACCGGCCGACTTGTCTTCGACGTCAACGACTTCGACGAGGCCTACCTCGGCCACTTCACCTGGGACGTCCTGCGCCTGGCCGCCAGCATCGCCCTGCTCGGCTGGCAGAAGGCCCTGTCCGACGACGACATCGGCGCCCTCGTGGCGCGCTGCGTGCGCTCCTACGCCGACCAGGTCCGGCGGTTCGCGACCGAGGGCGGCGACTCCTCGTTCTCCCTCAAGCTGGACAACACCGACGGCACCGTGCACGACGTGCTCCAGAGCGCCCGGCTCAACAGCCGCGCCGCGATGCTCACGTCCATGACCGAGCGCCACGGGTACGACCGGCGGTTCAGCGAGGGGCCGCGGGTGCGCCGCCTGCCCGACGGGGAGCGGGACAAGGTCCTGGCCGCCTACGAGGGCTACCTGCGGACCATCCCCGAGGACCTGCGGTTCGACCCCCGCACCTACACCGTGAAGGACGTGGTCGGCAACGGCGGCTTCGGTATCGGCTCCGCGGGCCTGCCCGCCTACAGCCTGCTCATCGAGGGCCTGTCCGAGGCGTGGGACAACGACGTCGTCCTGTCGGTCAAGCAGGGCAACGTGGCCGCGCCGTCCCGGGTGGTGACCGACGAGCACATCATGGCGGCCTTCGAGCACCACGGGCACCGCACCGCGGTCTCCCAGCGGGCGCTCCAGGCCCACGCGGACCCGCTGCTGGGCCACACGGAGATCGACGGCGCGGGCTTCGTTGTCAGCGAGGTCTCGCCGTACACCAACGACCTCGACTGGAACCGGCTCACCGAGCCGTCCGAGATCGCCCCCGTCCTGGACTACCTGGGCCGCGCGACCGCCAAGGCGCACTGCGTGTCCGACGCGCACGCGGACTCCGCCCTGGTGGACTGGGAGACCGAGGCGGCCGTCCTGGCGGTGCTCGACGGCCGCGAGGACGAGTTCACCCGGTGGTGCACGGACTTCGCGCACGCCTACGCCTCCCAGACCCGGGCGGACCACTCGCTGTTCGTGGACGCCTTCCGCAACAACGCCATCCGCGGCGTCCGGTCGAGCCGCACCTGAGCCGCCCGCGCGCCCTCCCGGGGACCCGGAGAAACCTGTTCGGACCACCCCCGGACGGCATGTAGAGTTGTGCGCGGAGGATTCGCCTAGTGGCCTAGGGCGCACGCTTGGAAAGCGTGTTGGGTGCAAGCCCTCAGGGGTTCGAATCCCCTATCCTCCGCGGACGCCCCCACCAGGGCAGACGTCAAGGCCCCGACCGGTCACCGGTCGGGGCCTTCGTCGTTGGTGGTCTAGGCACTGTTTTTTGAACGGGTCAGGTCGCGGAGCCAGATCCGGATCGAGGCGACCTGCACGGTCCCGTCGAAGATCGCGGCCCGCTTGTCATAGCGGGTCGCGACCGCCCGGTTCTGCTTGAGCAGGTTGATCGCCCGCTCCACGGTGTTGCGGTCGCGGTAGGCCGTCTGGTCGAAGGCCGGGGGCCTGCCGCCCGCGGACCCCTTGCGCCGACGGTGTTCACGCTGGTCACGGGGTTGGGCGATGGTCGCTTTGATCTTGCGCTTGCGCAGGTGGTCCCGGTTGGCGCGGCTGGAGTAGGCCTTGTCGCCCAGGACCCGGTCGGGGCGGGTGCGCGGCCGGCCGGTGCTGCGGGGCAGCCGCAGGGCGCCCATCAGGGGTTCGAACATGGGGCTGTCCCCGCGCTGGCCCGGGGTGGTGGCCAGCACCAGGGGACGCCTGTGCTGATCGGCGAGCAGGTGGATCTTGGTGGTCAGCCCGCCCCGGGAGCGCCCGAGTGCTTCGGATCCGTCCGGTTCGTCCCGCGCGGTGTCCCCTTTTTCGCTGCCCCGGCGGCGTGCTGGTGGGCTCGGACAGTGGTGGAGTCGATGCTCGCGATGAGTTCTTCGCCGGTGGCTGCGTCGATGCGCAGCCGGTCGGCGATTCTTTGCCAGGTGCCGTCCAGGGACCAGCGGCGGTGGCGTCCGGCGGCGGTCTCCCAGGGACCGTATCGCTCTGGCAGGTCACGCCAGGGGATGCCGGTGCGGGTGCGGAACAGGATCGCGTTGAGGATCTTGCGGTGGTCGGCCCACTTCTTGCCCTTGGGGGCGTCGTCGGGCATGAGCGGGGCGAGCAGGGCCCACTCGGTATCGGTGACTTCATGACGTCCGGGCACGTTCACCAAGCCTGCCAGGGCAGGCCCTGCTCTGCTCCCACTTCCAAAAAACAGTGCCTAGGGCGCCTCCCTCTCCGAGGACCCATGGCGCATAGTCAACTAGGCGAATAGTCTCCTCGTGGAGCATCGAGAGATGCACAGGCGGAGGGAGCGGGCATGGGCGACGGCCGACTGCGGTACGTGGCGCTGGGGGACAGCCAGACCGAGGGCGTGGGGGACGGCGACGACGCCACCGGGCTGCGCGGCTGGGCCGACCGGCTCGCCGAGCACCTGGCGGCGGACGGCACGCGCGTGGAGTACGCCAACCTCGCCGTGCGCGGACGCCTGGCCGGACAGGTCCGCGCCGAACAGCTCGCACCCGCCGTGGACCTGCGCCCCGACCTGGCCACCGTCGTCGCGGGCGTCAACGACCTCCTCCGGCCGTCCTACGACGCCGACCGGGTCGCGGGCCACCTGGAGGCGATGTTCGCCGAGCTGGCCGGCACCGGCGCGCGTGTGGCCACCATGACCTTCCCCGACGTCTCGCGGCTCGCCCCGCTGGCCCGCCCGCTGCTCCCCCGCGTCCTGGACCTCAACGAGAGGATCCGCGCGGCGGCGGCCCGGCACGGGGCCGTGGTCGTCGAGACCCACGGGCACGCGGTGACGACGGACCCGCGCCTGTGGTGCGCCGACCGCCTGCACTGCGGTCCGCTGGGACACGCGCGGATCGCCTCGGCCATGGCCTCGGCGCTCGGCGTCCCCGGCCACGACGCCTGGTCCGACCCCCTGCCCCCGGTCGCCCGACCGGGCCGGGTACGCGCCTCGGTCGACGAGGCCCGCTGGCTGGGGTCCTTCCTCGGCCCCTGGCTGGTGCGACGGCTGCGCGGGACCTCCACGGGCGACGGCCGCACGGCCAAGCGCCCGGAACCGCTGCCCGTCGAGCCGGGGCCCGCCGCCCGCCCCTGAAGCCGGACGGCTCCCGGACGGCTCCCGGACGCCCCCCGGACGGCTCGCCCGACCGGCGCGGCCGGGGAGCGGCCACCGCGCCGGACACCGGCGACGAGGCGCACGTCGAACCCGCCCGACCGCCCCGTCCCCGGCGCCCCCGTCCCGCTCTTTGTGCAACTTGTTGCATAATGGATCGCGGACCGGCCCGACACCGGCCCGCGAGGCACCCGCGCGAGGAGACGAGATGAGCGAGTACCCCCACCTCCTGGAACCACTGGATCTGGGCTTCACCACCCTGCCCAACCGCGTCATCATGGGATCGATGCACGTGGGCCTGGAGGAGGTCCCCCAGGGCTTCGAGCGGATGGCGGCCTTCTACGCCGAGCGCGCCCGCGGCGGCGTCGGCCTGATCGTCACCGGCGGCATCGCCCCCAACGCCGAGGGCGCCACGTTCAAGGGCGCCGCCAAGCTCACCACCGAGGCGGAGGCCGACGAGCACCGCCAGATCACCGATGCGGTCCACCGCGAGGGCGGCCGGATCGCGATGCAGATCCTGCACACCGGCCGCTACGCCTTCGACGAGAACCTCGTCGCGCCCAGCGCCCTCCAGGCGCCCATCAACCCCTTCGTCCCCCGCGCCCTCACCGGGGACGAGGTCGAGCGCACCATCGACGACTTCGCGCGCGCGGCGGAACTCGCCCAGCGCGCCGGATACGACGGCGTCGAGGTCATGGGGTCCGAGGGCTACCTCATCAACCAGTTCATCGTGTCCGCGACCAACCGGCGCGACGACCGCTGGGGCGGCTCGTACGAGAACCGCATGCGCTTCCCCGTCGAGATCGTCCGGCGCGTCCGCGAACGCGTCGGCCCCGACTTCATCCTGATCTACCGGCTGTCCATGCTCGACCTCGTCCCGGGCGGCTCCACCTCCGACGAGGTCCTCCGGCTGGCCAGGGCCGTCGAGGAGGCCGGGGCCACCATCATCAACACCGGCATCGGCTGGCACGAGGCGCGCATCCCCACCATCGCCACCTCCGTGCCGCGCGGCGCCTACAGCCGGGTGACCCGGCGCCTCATGGGCGAGGTGTCCGTGCCGCTCGTGGCGGTCAACCGCATCAACACCCCCGAGATCGCCGAGACGGTCCTCGCCGAGGGCCACGCGGACATGGTCTCCCTCGCCCGCCCCCTCCTGGCCGACCCGCACTTCGTGGCCAAGGCCCGCGCGGGCGCGCCCGAGGAGATCAACACCTGCATCGGCTGCAACCAGGCCTGCCTGGACCACACGTTCAGCCTCAAGGTCACGTCCTGCCTGGTCAACCCGCGAGCCTGCCACGAGACCGAGCTGGTGCTCTCCCCCACGCGCGTGCGCAAGAACGTCGCCGTGGTCGGCGCCGGACCCGCCGGGCTGTCCTTCTCCGTCTCCGCCGCCGAGGTCGGCCACGCCGTCACGCTCTTCGACGCGGCCGGGGAGATCGGCGGCCAGCTCAACATGGCCCGCCGCGTGCCCGGCAAGGAGGAGTTCGACGAGACCCTGCGCTACTACCGGGTCCAGCTCGACAAGCACGGCGTGGACGTGCGGCTGAACACCACGGTCACCGCCGACGACCTCGACGGCTTCGACGAGGTCGTCATCGCCACCGGCGTCGCGCCGCGCACGCCCGACATCCCCGGGATCGACCACCCCAAGGTGGTCGGCTACGTGGACGTCCTGCGGGGCGGGGCGGCCGTCGGCGAGACGGTGGCGGTCATCGGCGCCGGCGGGATCGGCTTCGACGTGGCCGAGTTCCTCACCGACGGCGGCGAGGGCGCCTCTCTGGACCCCGACGAGTTCTTCCGTCAGTGGGGCGTGGACACCGACCTCACCTCTCCCGGCGGGCTCCGCGGTCCCGAGCGCTCCGCGGCCCCCCGCTCCGTCCACCTGCTCCAGCGCAAGACCACCAAGGTCGGTGCCGGGCTGGGCAAGACCACCGGGTGGATCCACCGGCTGGAACTGCGCCACCGCGGTGTGGAGATGGTCGCGGGCGCCGACTACGACCGGATCGACGACGAGGGCCTGCACCTGACCGTCGACGGTGACAAGCGCGTCCTCGACGTCGACACCATCGTGGTCTGCGCCGGGCAGGACCCCCGCCGCGACCTCGCCGACGCGCTCATCGCCGCCGGCCGCACGGTGCACGTCATCGGCGGCGCCGACGTGGCCGCTGAGCTCGACGCCAAGCGCGCCATCGACCAGGGCACGCGCCTGGCGGCGTCGCTGTAGCCGCGCGCGGTGCCGCCCGACCCGCGTCGGGCGGCACCGCGCCACCCGGCCGCGGGGCCGGTCCTGTGCCGCCGCGCCTCCGGCCGGAAACCGTGCCGCCGGGCCATGAGCCCGGCACCGTGCCGCCGCTTCAAAAGAGCAGGTCAAGGGAGCCACAAGTCCCCCGGGCACGCATGCCGCGGTCGGCTCGGGGGTAGTCGTCCGGGCATGAGACTCGGTGAACGCGTACGCGAGATCGAAAGCGACGAACGGCTCGACCCGGCGGCGTCCGTACTCCAGCGGCTGGCCGACACCGTGCCCGAGGGCCGCCTGCGCGACCTGCTCCACGGCGTCCAGCTCGGCCACCCGCTCCACCCGCTCTCGGTCCAGCTGCCGCTGGGCGCCTGGCTGTCGGCGGTGCTGCTGGACCTGACGCCGGGCGACCACGACCGGAGCGCGCACGCACTGGTCAACGCCGGTCTGGTGTGCGCGCTGCCGTCCTCGGTGAGCGGGATCGTCGACCTGGCACACCAGCACGAGCGGCAGAAGCGGGTCGGTGTGGCCCACGCGGCGGCGAACGGTCTCGGCTTCCTGCTGTTCGGCGCCTCCTCGGCGGCCCGCGCGGCCGACCGCCGCGGCTGGGGCCGCGCCCTGGCCATGGCCGGTCTGGGCGCGGTTGCCGTGGGCGGGTCGCTCGGCGGGCACCTGGCCTACTACCGGGCCTCGGGGGCCAACAGGGCGGACTACCTCATCGACCTGGTCTCCGACGACTGGAACGACATCGGCACGCTCGACGGGTTCCCGGACGGCGAGCCGGGGCGCGCGGACGTGGACGGGGTCGAGGTCGTGGTCGTGCGGTCGGGCACGGACGTGCACGCCGCGCTGGGCACGTGCACCCACGCGGGCGCCCCGCTGGCGGAGGGGGCCGTGGTCGACGGGTGCCTGCGCTGCCCCTGGCACGGAAGCGAGTTCAGCGTCGACGACGGCTCGGTCGTCCACGGGCCCGCCACCGCCGGGCTGGAGCGCCTGGAGACCTCGGTGGTCGACGGGAGGGTCCTGGTCCGCCTGCCCGCGTCCGGGGCCTGAATCGGTCCCTAGAATGCGCACATGTCCCTGCCCCACGCGATCCTGACCGCCCTGTTGGAGAAGCCGTCCTCCGGGCTGGAGCTGACCCGCCGCTTCGACCGCTCGATCGGCTACTTCTGGTCCGCGACCCACCAGCAGATCTACCGGGAGCTGGGCAAACTGGAGAAGTCGGGGCTGATCAGGGCCCTGCCGTCCGACACCCCGACGCGTGGGCAGCGCAAGGAGTACGAGGTCCTGCCGGCGGGCCGGGAGGAACTGGCGCGGTGGGTGTCGGTTCCCGAGGACCCGCGGGCCCTGCGCGACCCGCTGCCGCTGCGCCTGCGCGCCGCCGGGGTCGTCGGCCTGGGCGACCTGGTCGCGGAGCTGCGGCGGCACCGGAGGCTGCACGGCGAGCAGCTGGCGGAGTACCGGGAGATCGAGCGGCGCGACGCGGCCCGCGACCGGGGCACCGAGCGCGACCGCGTGCAGCGCGTGGTCCTGCGCGCCGGTATCGACATCGAGACCTTCTGGGTCACCTGGCTCGACGACGCCATCGCCGAACTGGCGCAGGACGCTACCTGACCGCGGACTCGGCCTCGGTCCCTGGGGGCCGGGACGGTCCGAGGAGCGGCCGCACCCGGTGCCAGTCCCAGCAGAGCAGGTAGACGGCGCCCAGCAGCATCAGCGACGTGATCAGTGGCGTGCCCACGCCGAAGCCGAGCGAGACGGTGATGACGACGATGCCGGTGATGATCGGCAGGTAGACCGCCGCGCCCAGCGCCGCCGTACGCGGGACGAGCAGCAGCAGCGCCGCGCCCACCTGGCACAGTCCGATGAAGACGTAGAGCGCGCCGAAGTCCTGGTGCAGTGCGGTGAACATGGTGTGGACGTCGCCGAGCGACTCCTCCAGGGTGAAGGGCTCGTTGACGATCTTGCGATAGCCCGAGGGCAGGAACCCGATCGCCAGCAGGATTCTGACGCACCAGGTGAAGTAGGTCAGCGCGCGGATCCTCCGTACGCGCGCGTGCAGCTCGTCGAGACGGGCCGACAGGCGGTTCATGGGAGCCTCCGGGGGTTCGGTGTCCGTACGCTCCACACTCCCCCGCCCCGGCCCGCCACGCGTCCTCCCACGGTGCCCTTCGGGGGGCCGACCATCGTCGCCCCCGCACCGACGGAAGCCATTGCTCCGACGGCCTCGCGGGCTCGGCCGGGGCTCCGGGCGCGGGGTCAGGCGTGCGCCGGGGCCTCCTCGGACAGGTCGTCCGGCCACCGCGGCCGCGCGCGCAGCGGGGCGAGCCGGGACTGCAGCACCATGGCGGCGGCGCCGATGGCGGGTGCCGTCTCGGCCGACGACGACATCCGCACCTCGACCCCGTGCGTGCCACGGGCGAAGAACGCCTGGTCGAGCTCGCGGCGGATGGCCGGAAGGTAGACCGGCCCCGCCGCCGACAGGCTCGCGCCCGTCAGCACGAGCAGGTCCAGGTCCATGACGTTGGCGAGTCCGCGCACGGCGACCGCGAGCCGCCGCGCGGACCGGTCCAGCAGGGCGCGGGCGGTGGGTTCGCCCCGCCGGGCCGCGCGCACCACGGCCGCGAACTCGGCGGGCACCGACGGCGGGGGTCCGTCGGCCCCCCGCTCCAGGCCCGCCGCCCGCGCCAGGCCGGCGTCGGCGCGGGCCTGCGCCACCACCGCGGCCGGACCGGCGACCGCCTCGACGCAGCCGCGGGCCCCGCACCAGCAGGGCGGCCCGTCGACGTCGACGCACACGTGGCCGATCTCGCCCGCGTGGCCGCTGCTCCCGAGGTAGGGGACGCCGTTGACCAGCAGTCCGGCCCCCACCCCGGTGCCCATGTACACGGCCGCGAAGACCGACGACCCGCCGACCACGCCCGACCAGTACTCGCCGAGCGCCGCCGCCGTGGCGTCGTTGCCGAGCACGACCGGCAGGCCGACCGCCTCGCGCAGTTCCGTGCCGATCGGGTAGTCCGCCCAGTAGCGCATGGCGGGCTCGGACGTGCGCGACCCGTGGGTGGCCGAGACCAGGCCCACCCCCAGGACGCGGTCGCGGTCGATCCCCGCGCCCTCCACGAGCACGTCCACCTGTCGGGCGGTCCGCGCCACGACCACGGCCGCGTCCTCGGTACCGACGCCCGCGCTGGTCATCCGGGAGACGACGGCCCCGGTGAGGTCGGTGAGCACGTGGGTGATGCCGACCGGGTCCAGGTGCACGCCCACCGCGTACCTGGCGTCCTGGTTGAGCCGGAGCAGCACCCGCGGCTTGCCCCCGGTCGACTCCGCGCGCCCGGTCTCCAGGACCAGGCCGTCGTCGATGAGGCGGCGGACGACGGTCGAGATCGTGGCGCCGGTGAAGCCGGTGGCCCGCGCCAGTCCGACCCTGCTGATGGTGCCCGCGGCGCGGATGACGTCGAGGACCGCCGCCCTGCTCGTCGTGTGGGGAGTGGCCCGTGCCGTCCCGCCCAAGAGAACCTCCGCCGGTCGTTCCGTGGCGCACGTGCGGGCCGGGCCCGGTCCGCACGGCGCGGGGGCCCGCCCGCCGGCGGCGTGCCCCAGGGTACCGCCGGACCCCGCCTGTGCCGGTGCCGGAGCGCGCGCCTGTTGACTTACTTAGTTCACTAAAGTAAGAATCCTCCGAGTGGTCGGTGAGCGCAAGCGGTGCCGGCCACCGGGCCCGTACGCCCCCGCGTCGGCGCCCCCGTCGCCCCACTCACGACCTGGAGGACCGGATGCGGTTCCGTCAGACCCTGCACGACGGCTGGCGGATGTCCGCCGTGGCCGGCCCCGTCCCGGAGGACATCGCCGGGCGCGACCTGCCCGCGGCGGTACCGGGCAGCACCCACCTGGACCTGTTGGCGGCCGGGCTGATCCCGGAGCCGTACCTGGACTCCGCCGAGACCGAGCTCGCGTGGCTGCACCGCACCGACTGGCGCTACACGCTGGCCTTCGACGCGACCGCGCCCGCGGAGGGCGAACGCGTCGACCTGGCCTTCGACGGCCTGGACACGGTGGCCACCGTCGAACTCAACGGACACGAGCTCGGCCGCACCGCCAACATGCACCGGTCCTACCGCTTCGACGTCCGCGAGGCGCTGCGCGAGGGCGCCAACGAACTCGTCGTCACCTTCCGCTCCGCGCTGGAGTACGCCGAGCGCCAGCGCGAGGCCCTGGGCGCGCGCCCGCACACCAACGCCCACCCGTACAACATGATCCGCAAGATGGCGTGCTCCTTCGGCTGGGACTGGGGGCCCGACCTGCAGACCGCCGGGATCTGGAAGCCCGTCCGCCTGGAGCGCTGGAGCACCGCCCGGCTGGCCGGGGTGCGGCCGCTGGTCACGGTCGCGCCCGACGGCAGCGGGCGCGTCGAGGTGCACGCCGACGTCGAACGCGCGGGCACCGGGGCCGGCACCGGCCTGGTGCTCACCGCGGAGGTGGCCGGACACCGCGTCGAGACCGAGGTGCCCGCCGGGTCCGACACCGCGGTCGCCGTCGTCGAGGTCCCCGACGTCCGGCTGTGGTGGCCCGCGGGGTACGGCGAACAGCCCCTGTACGAGCTGTCCTTCGCCCTCGCCGAGCCCGGCGCCGCCGAGCCGCTCGACTCCGGTTCCCGCCGCGTCGGGTTCCGCACCGTCACCGTGGACACGGAACCGGACGAGCACGGGACCCCGTTCACCATCGCGGTCAACGGCAGGCCGGTCTTCGTCAAGGGCGCCAACTGGATCCCCGACGACCACTTCCTCACCCGCGTCACCCGCGAGCGGATCGAGCGCCGCGTGGACCAGGCGGTCGGGGCGAACATGAACCTGCTCCGCGTGTGGGGCGGCGGCGTCTACGAGAGCGAGGACTTCTACGACGTCTGCGACGAGCGCGGCGTCCTCGTGTGGCAGGACTTCCTCCTGGCCTGCGCCGCCTACCCGGAGGAGGAACCGCTCTGGAGCGAGTTCGAGGCCGAGGCCAGGGAGAACGTCGCCCGGCTGGCCTCGCACGCCTCGCTCGCGCTGTGGAACGGCGGGAACGAGAACCTGTGGGGCTACATGGACTGGGGCTGGCAGGAGCCGCTGGCCGACCGCACGTGGGGCCACGGCTACTACACGGACCTGTTCCCCCGCGTCGTGGCCGAACTCGACCCCACCCGCTTCTACGCCGACGGCAGCCCCTACAGCCCGGGGCACGCGCTCGACGCGGTCCACCCCAACGACGACGACCACGGCACCAAGCACGAGTGGACCGTGTGGAACCAGACGGACTACCGGGCCTACCGCGACAACGTCCCCCGGTTCTGCTCGGAGTTCGGCTTCCAGGGCCCGCCCACGTGGACCACCCTGACCGACTGGGTGCACGACGAGCCGATGACCCCGGAGTCGCCCGCGTTCCTGCTGCACCAGAAGGCCGAGGACGGCAACGGCAAGCTGGACCGGGGATTCTCCGCCCACCTGCCCACGCCCACGACGTTCGAGGACTGGCACTGGGCGACCCAGCTCAACCAGGCGCGCGCCGTCGTCTTCGGGATCGAGCACTACCGGTCCTGGTGGCCGCGCACCGCGGGCGCGGTCGTCTGGCAGATCAACGACTGCTGGCCGGTCACCTCCTGGGCGGCGGTCGACGGCGACGAGCGCCCCAAGCCGCTGCTGTACGGGCTCCGGCACGCCTACGCCCCGCGCCTGCTCACCGTGCAGCCCCGCGACGGCCGCGAGGCCCTGGTGGCGGTCAACGACACCGACGAGCCGTGGGAGGGGCGGGTGGCGGTCGAGCGCCAGACCTTCGCGGGCACCGTGCTCGCCGACGAGGGGATCGCGCTCGCCGTGGGGCCGCGCGCCACCGCCGAACTCGACCTGGCCCGACCGCTCCTCGCGGCCCGGAACACCAAGGAGGAGGTGCTGGTGGCGACCTGCGGGGACGTCCGCGCCGTGCACCTGTTCCGCGAGGACACCGACCTGCGCTACGCCCCGGACGCCCTGACCGCCGAGGCGGTCGCGGTCCCCGGCGGCTACCGCGTGGACGTGCGCGCCGGGTCCTTCGCCCGGGACGTCGCGATCCTGGCCGACCGGGTGGCGCCGGACGCCGAGGTGGACGACATGCTCGTCAGCCTGCTCGCCGGGGAGAGCCGCTCGTTCACGGTCCGGACGGCGGCCGACATCGACCCGTCCGCCCTGACCGCGCCGCTGGTGCTGCGCTCGGCCAACACCCCGCACGCCGGCAGGGGACGCGGCTGATGGACGAGCCGGGACGCGGTCCCGCGGGATCCGGACGGGTCGGGCTGGTCGTCGCCCGGCCCGTCCGGATGCTCGGCACCGAGCCGTACTTCATGGAGTTCGTGGCGGGTATCGAGGAGCGGCTGGCCGCTCGCGGCGTGTCGGTGATCCTCCACCTGGTGGCCACGCCCGAGGAGGAGGCCGCGACCTACCGGCGCTGGGCGGACCGGTGCCTCGTGGACGCGGTGATCGTGGTGAACCTGACCGCCGACGACGAACGGCCGCGGCTCCTGCGCGCGCTGGGACTGCCCGCCGTGCTGGCGGGCACATGGGACGGACCACCCGACCCGCCCGCCGTGCGCACCGACGACGCGGCCCCGGTGCGCGAGGCCGTGGACCGGCTCGTGGAGCTGGGCCACCGGGACATCGCCCGCGTGAGCGGCCCCGCCCGGCTGCGGCACACCGTCGCCCGCACCGCCGCCCTCACCGAGGCGTGCCACGAGGCGGGGCTTCCCGAACCGACGGTGGTGGAGGGCGACTACTCGCACGAGTCGGGCGCACGGCTCACGGCCGAGCTGCTCAGGGGCGCGCCGCGGCCGACGGCGATCCTGTACGACAACGACGCCATGGCGGTCGCGGGCCTGGCCGCCGCCCGGGAGCTGCGCGTCCCGGTGCCGGAACGGCTGAGCCTGGTGGCCTGGGACGACTCGGTCCTGTGCCAGCTGGCCACGCCGCCGCTGAGCGCCATGAGCGTGGACGTGTACCAGTACGGCTCCTCGGTCGCCCGCTCCGTCCTGGAACTGCTCGACGGCGGCCCGGTCGAAGCGCGGTGGTCCCCGACCGCCCGCTTCGTCGCCCGCGGCAGCACGGCCCCGGCCCGGACGTGAGGACCGCGCACCCGCCGCCCGCGGCCCTGGGGCGGGTGCCGCGGACACCCACCCCGCCGCGCGGCGCCCCAGCGGCGTCCACGGGACCGCCCTAGACTCGCTGCGAGCGACCGGGGGTCCGCCCCCGGCGCTGCGCGCACACCCGTGAACCGACCAGGACCGAGCCGTGCCCTTCCTGCTGGCCACCGAGCCCGGACACCCCGACCGCGACAACGAGGACTTCGCGGCCGTCACCCCCGACGGGGTCGTCCTCCTGGACGGGGTCAGCGCCCCGTACGGCGTCGACACCGGCTGCGCGCACGGCGTCGCCTGGTACACCCGGCGCCTGGGCGGTCTCCTGGCGGCCGGGCTCGTGGGCGACCGACCGCTGCGGGACGTGCTCGCCGCGGCGGTCACCACCGTGTCGTCGCTCCACGGACCCGGCTGCGACCTCACCTGCCAGGAGACCCCCTCGGCCACCGTCCTCCTGGTCCGCTTCGCCGGCGACCGCCTGGACCACCTCGTGCTGTCGGACTCGGTGCTCCTGGCCGAGGACACGCACGGCACGGTCACCGCCATCGCGGACACCCGCCTGGACGACCTGCGGCGGAAGCTCGCCTCCGCTCCCCTGACCACGCGCGCGGGCACCCCCGAACGCCGGGCCGAACTCGACGAACGGGGCCGGGCGATCCGGGCGCACCGCAACGTGCCGGGCGGGTTCTGGACCGCCGGGGCCGACCCCCGCGCGGCCGCCGAAGCCCTGACCGGATCCCTGCCCCTGGACGGGCTGGCCGGGTTCGCCGCGATGACGGACGGCGCCACCCGCGGCGTGGAGGTCTTCGGCACCCAGACCTGGCACGACTGCTACACCCTCGCCATGGGCGGCCCCGCCGCACTCATCGGCCACGTGCGCGCACTGGAGGGGGCCGACGCCGAACGGCGGGAGTCCACGCCCGGCAAGCTCCACGACGACGCCACCGTCGTCACGTGGACCCCGAACTGACGCGGGGTCCGGGGCCTCTGGAGGGGCTCCTGGACCCCGGACACGCGAAAGGCCGGTTGCTCCTCGCCGTGTGCACGATATGTGCACCGGCTCGGACCAACCGGCCCTCGCTACCTCTACCGGCCGAACGCTCACCTGCGTGAACATCGGCCTCGTGCGGTGGAGGAGGGATTTGAACCCTCGAAGGGTTGCCCCTTACCCGCTTTCGAGGCGGGCGCCATCGGCCACTAGGCGACTCCACCGAGAGGAACTCTACCGGATCCTGCGCCGCTCGAAAAATCGAATCAGCAGATCCGCGCACCGGGTGGCGACGTCCTCGCTGACCAGGTCGGGTGGAACGACTTCCGGACGGTGGTTGAGACGGGGGTCGCGCACCACGTCCCACAGGGATCCGACGGCTCCGGCCTTGGCGTCGCGGGCCCCGAAGACCAGCCGGTCCACCCGGGACAGGACGATCGCGCCGGCGCACATCGTGCACGGCTCCAGCGTCACGGCCAGCGTGCAGCCGCTCAGGCGCCACTCACCGCGCGCGCGGGCCGCGGCGCGCAGGGCGAGCACCTCGGCGTGCGCCGTGGGGTCTCCGGTGGCCTCACGCTCGTTGCGGCCCGTCCCCAGGACGGCCCCGTCCGCGTCGAGCACCACCGCGCCCACCGGAACGTCCCCGGTCCGCTCGGCGAGCTCGCCCTCCGCGATCGCCCTGCGCAGAGCGGCGTCCACGGCGTCCCGGTCCGGCACCCGGTCACAGCCTCATGTCGTCGAGGAGGTCGGCGAAACCGGCGCGTTCGGCGACGACCGCCAGGACGTCGCTGGGCAGCACTCCGCCGCCGACCGACAGCGAGCGCAGTTCGTCCGCGGTGATCCCCAGGTCGGTGAGCAGGCGGCCGTCGCCGTCCGGAGCCGGATTGGGGCGCGCTCCCGCGCTCTCCGCCGGCTGGGGGGCGCCGAGGCCGCCGGCCTCGGAGAGCACCGCCGCGAGCGGGTGGTCGTGCACCACCCGGGCGTCGGACAGGTAGACACGGGGCTCGCCGTCCTCCTCGGCACGGACGAGAGCGAACCACTCGTCGTCGGCCTCGATGAGGAGGAGGGAGAGGTCACCGCCCCGCTCGACGGCGAAGTCGATCATGAGGTCCGTGATGTCGTCGATGACGTCCACGTCCCCGAGTTCGACCTCGGTTCCCCGCCACGTCTTCCCGTTGGGGGCGAAGACAGCTGCGAAGATCGACACCGCGCGCGCTCCTGTTCTCCGAGGTGTTCGTCCTGGTACCCCTTACCCCATCCCGTCAAGTACACGCTGGAAGGACTGGGCGAATCCCAACCGTTCGGACACGCTGGCCAGGACCTCGTCGGGGTACAGGTCCAGGTCCCCCGCCAGCGCGCCGAGCTCCATCTCGTCCAGGCCGAGGTCGGCCACGATCGACAGGTCGCCGGCCGGCAGGACCTGGTCGAGGTCGTCGTCGTCCGGCTGGTCGATGTCCAGGTAGTCCAGGACGTCCCGGGCCACCTGCCAGTCGACGGAGGCGGTCACGTCCGAGAGGAAGAGGGAGACCTCCTCGCCGTAGACCCTGGCGATGATGAAGAAGTCGTCGCCGACCGAGACCAGCCCGAGGGAACCGCTGATGCTGGGCTGCTGCCGCAGCGCGTGGACCAGCCCCTTGAGGTCGCGTGTGAGCGACACGGGGAGGAGTTCGACGTCCCAGTACTCCTCTTCCCGGTACGCGATCGCCGCGAAGTCGCCCGAGTCGTCGTCACCATGATCCAGAACAGTCATCGTCACCCCAGCCCGGCCGGTGCAATAGGTGCGGGCGAGGTCCCGCCGATCGCCCGCGCGTGTGTCATGGTAACGATCACTTCCGCCTCGCCGTCGCCCTTGTCTCCTGCGTCAGTCCGCCCACGTTCTCATGAGAACCGACGCGCCGCCTCCCTGCGGGCCGTTCCGGGGAATCGGTGCCCGCCGCGCGCCGTCCGGGCCGTGGCCCGCGGTCGGGCTTCTCCTCCCCGGTGGGACGCGAGTGAACCCTGGTACGGGGGTCGCTCACGGTTAGACTCGGGCCGACCCCTCATCCCCACCACCGTCCTGTTGTCCCAGCTCATCCGGAGAACGTCTTGGAAACCCTGGTCGTCGACCACCCCTTGGTCGCGCACAAGCTGACCACCCTGCGCGACGTGGGAACCGACTCGCCCACCTTCCGGCGGCTCACCGACGAGTTGGTGACCCTCCTCGCCTACGAGGCGACACGGGACGTCCGAGTGACCGACGTCACCATCCGGACCCCGCTCGTGGAGACCACCGGCACACAGCTCACGCGTCCCACGCCGCTCGTCGTCCCGATCCTGCGCGCGGGCCTGGGCATGCTCGACGGCATGACCCGCCTGCTGCCCACGGCCGAGGTCGGCTTCCTGGGCATGGCCCGCGACGAGGAGACCCTGCAGCCCGCCACCTACGCCGACCGGCTGCCGCAGGACCTGTCCGGCCGCCAGTGCTACGTGCTGGACCCGATGCTGGCCACCGGCGGGACGCTGGCGGCGGCACTCAAGCTCCTGGTGGACCGGGGGGCCGACCACATCACGGCGCTGTGCCTTCTGGCCGCCCCGGAAGGGCTGGTAGCGGTCGAGCGGAAGCTGACCGAAACCCTGAGGCCAGACCACGGCGCGACGCTGCGGGTGGTGACCGCGGCCGTGGACGAGCGCCTGAACGAGCACGGCTTCATCCTCCCCGGCCTGGGCGACGCCGGCGACCGCCTCTACGGCTGCGCCTGACGGCCGGCCCCGCACGCCGACAGCGCCCGACCGGTCTCCGGTCGGGCGCTTTTTCGGTTCTTTTCGGATGTGGATGAATGAACGTCCGTAAATCGGGCATTGATCCCTCGCCGAGCGCGTCGACCCAGGTGGCAGCCGGAGGTCGGGCAACCCGCGACACGGTATTGCATTAGCCGAATTCATTTCGAGATTGGAACGTAACCGATTACAGTGATCATGGTTCCTGACCACCCGTAACCGGGTCGACCCACCAGGCCGAAACCACCCCACACCGGCACAGCCGCTGACGGCCGAGTCCAGTGTCCGCCCCGGGACGCTGCTCCGCCGACCCTCCAACGGCTACGTAAAGCCCCCGACCGCCTACGCTGCGCCATCAGCCGCCCCCAGGCCCTCAAGGAGTGAGATGCCCGAGAACCGCTACCCCGCGACGACCAGGACAGCCCCCGACACGCACTTCGGCCCGGTCGTCAGTCGTCTGTCCTCCGAGTTCTCCGGCGTCCACCACTCCTCCACCGTCACCCGCTGCGTCGACGCGGCTAGACACGGGGCGCAGGACGTCACGGGGCGGGCCACACCCGACCTCGTCGAGCGCATCGCGCGCCAGCACCTCCAGGTGCTCGCGATGGCGTTCGCCGAACAGCACTAGGCCCCGGTCGCACACCGGGTCGGTCGCCGCACGGGTCAGGCGCCGGTCCGGGGCGGTCGCCAGGCCGGGCCGGTTCGGTCGCCGCGTCGGGTCCGGTCGCTTCGACGCGCTGACGTGCGGGAGTCGAAGACCATTCCGGACCACCCTTCACTGGGTTACCAACCCCACCGGAACCGGACACACCCCGCAAGCCTCGAACCGACGACATACCGCCACGCCGAGGGTGGGCCCCAGGCTTTACGGGCATCATCGTCAATGCGAGAATCACTGCTGGGTCGGTGGGTCAGGTGGATTCCAAGGGGAGTCAGTCGTGGCGAAGTTGAAGAAATGGGGCGGTTACGCGCTCATCGGTTTCGTGGCGTTCTATCTGCTCACGCAACCAGAAAGCGCCGCCGGGGTGATCCAGAGCGCCCTGGGCGGGCTCATGGGCGGCGCGGAGTCGATGTCCCGCTTCGTTAACGCGCTGCTGCCGTAAGGGGTTGGTCCGCTGCCATGCGGCTCGTCGCGTCGAGCAACAGCGCTCCAGCGTCAGTCAACCGCTACCTCCTGCCCCATGAGCAGGACGTGGTGACCATCCGTCGGCACCCGGCGGTCCTGATCGGTCCGGTCGGAGCGGTGCTCGGCGCGCTGATCTTCGCCGGGATCCTCAGCAATCTGCCGTTCGCGTCCGACAGCGCCGCGACCCTGGCCATCATCTGGTGGCTGTGGCTGCTGGTGCTGGTGTGGTTCGTGTGGCGCGTGGCCGAGTGGTCCGTGGACTACTTCGTCATCACGTCGGCCCGCCTGCTGCTGACCACGGGACTCATCACCCGCCAGGTCAACATGATGCCGCTGGGCAAGGTCACGGACATGCGGTTCGAGCGGACACTGCTGGGCCGGTTCCTCGGTTACGGGACGTTCGTGATGGAGTCCGCCGGACAGGACCAGGCGCTGAGCAGGATCGCCTTCATCCCGTACCCTGAGCAGCTCTACCTCGAGGTCGTGGGGCTCATCTTCAAGGAGTAGCCGCCCGCGTCCAGGTTCGACGAGAGCACCCGCCGTCCCGGCGGGTGCTCTTCGCCGTCCGGCCCCGCACGGAGATCCGCGTTCGACCTTCGTTCACCTTCCGTTCACCTAACTCACCGGCCAGGCTTCCCTGGCCGCGACGCGATGTGACCGAGCCCTCCCGGACAGCCTCGGCCACCCCCGTGACCTGCGGCGCCGCACATCCGACCGAGAGGGACCCGCTGCCCGGCGGACGCGTCAGGGGAAAACGAATTGACTTGAAGGTGAACATAGGGTTAACTCGGGTGATCTGATACGGAAACGAGGAGGTTCCCATGGCACGCAGCAACAATGCGCCACACCTCGCTCGCTCCACCGAGGCCGGTGGGCGTACCCGCCCCGAGGCCGAGACCCGGCGGCTCACCGGACTGACGACCACCCCGGTCCACGTCCCGCAGCCCCGCGACGGTGCCGACACCACGCGTTCGGGCCATCCGATCATGCACTGGGTCATGGTCACCGACGACAACGGCCGCACGCGCCCCGAGGCGCGCTGGCTGTAACCGACGGACGCGGCGCAGGCGGCCTCCGCGCCACGGACCCACGGTCCGTCGGCGCGGTGCCCGAGCCGCCCCCGCGACCGGAGAGCCGCCAGGCCTCGGCCATCGAGCGAGTGAAGGGCCGCCCCGAGGGGCGGCCCTTCGTGTGTCCGGCCGGCGGACCGCCGAAGTTCCTATGTCGACAAATCGGCTTGTCCGTGAAGCGAGATACAGACGACCGCAACCCCACCACTGACCGTGACGTCGGAGTGACTCCCGTCTCATTCGCCTGCGCTTGCACTTCAGCATGACGAGACGTATCGTCTTGTCCATGAGGCTGTACTTCTTCCTGTAGCAACCGCGCCGGACACCCGTGTTCCGAGCACCGCGACCCGCTGATCTGCGGCGTCGCGCCGCTCCACCGGTGTCCCATCCCGCGCGGTCGTGCCGGGCAGCCTCCACGTTCCCTCGCGACATGACACCCGCCCTCGTGGGCGCGTTCCTGTCCGAAACCACGTGCCACAGGCCGCCTCTCGCCGACCCGCGCCCCCACGGATCACACGAGAGAGGACGCCCCACCATGACCACCGGACTTCGCTCCCGCTCCCAGCTCACCCTCACCGACGTGGCCAAGCGCTACGGGGACCACCTCGTCCTGGACCGCGTCACCCTCGCCATCGCACCCGGGGAACGCGTCGGTGTCATCGGCGACAACGGCTCGGGCAAGAGCACGCTGCTGCGCCTGCTCGCCGGACGGGAGCGCCCCGACAACGGTGACCTCGTCGTCCGGGCGCCCGGGGGCGTCGGCTACCTGCCCCAGACCCTGGACGAGGTTCCCGGCGCGTTCCCCGCGGGCACGGTCCAGGGCGCCGTCGACGCCGCCCTGGCCGACCTGCGCGCACTGGAGCGGCGCCTGCGCCGGGCCGAGGCGGGACTCGGCTCCGCCACCCGCGCGGAACTGGACTCCTACGGCGACCTGCTCGCCGAGTTCGAGATCCGCGGCGGCTACGACGCCGACGCCCGCGTCGACGCCGGACTGCACGGGCTGGGCCTAACCGGCCTCGACCGCGCCCGTCCGCTGCGCACTCTGTCCGGGGGCGAGCGCTCCCGCCTGGCCCTGGCCGGGGTCCTGGCCGCCGCGCCCGAACTCCTGCTGCTGGACGAGCCCACCAACGACCTGGACGACCAGGCGGTGGCCTGGCTGGAGGAGCGTCTGCGCTCGCATCGCGGCACGGTCGTCGCCGTCACGCACGACCGCGCCTTCCTGGCCGGGGTGACCGGCACCGTGTTGGAGGCCGACCACGTCGCGCACCGGATCAACCGGTACGGCAACGGCTACGACGGGTTCCTCGCCGCCAAGGCGGCGGCCCGGTCCCGCTGGATCCGGGAGTACGAGGAGTGGAGGCTGGACACCGCCCGCCAGCGGCGCCTGGTCCGGAACAACGCCCAGCGCCTGGACGACATCCCCCGCCGGATGGCCAAGGCCGCCTTCGGGCACGGGGGTTTCCGGCTGCGGGGCGCCGACCACGGCGCGCGGAGCCGGATCCGTGTCGCGAAGGAGCGGTTGCGGCGGCTGACCGACGACCCAGTGCCACCGCCCCCGGTGTCCCTGCGGATGACCGCCGAGTTCTCCTCGGCACCGCCGCAGGCGGATCCGGAAGCGCCCGGTTCACCCTCGCCGGAGGTGCCGGTCGGGTCCGGTGCACCGCCCGCCGCCGTCCTCGACCGCGTCCGGGTCGGCCACCGCCTGGACGTCGAGGCCCTGACCGTGGCCGCCGGCGAGCGGGTCCTGGTCACCGGTCCCAACGGAGCGGGCAAGACGACCCTGCTCAGGGTGCTGGCCGGGGAACTGGCCCCGACCTCGGGCTCGGTGTCGGTGTCCGCCCGGGTCGGCCACCTGCGGCAGGACGACCCCGTTCCGCCGCCCGGTCACACGGTCCTGCGGGCCTACGCCGAGGGGCGTTCCGAACCGCCCGAAGACCTGCGGGAGGAGTTGGGATCGCTCGGCCTGTTCCGGCCCGCGGAGTTGGACCGGCCGGTCGCGGCGCTGTCGGTCGGCCAGAGGCGGCGGATCGAGGTGGCCCGGCTGACCTCGGGCGTCCACGACCTCCTGCTGCTGGACGAGCCGACCAACCACCTCTCCCCCGGCCTGGTGGAGGAGTTGGAGCAGGCACTGTCCCGCTACACGGGCGCGCTGGTCATCGTGACGCACGACCGGCGGGCACGTGAGCGGTTCTCCGGCCGACGCGTGGAGCTGCGGGAGGGAGCGGTCTTCCGTGATTCTGACGCTCAGTGATGTCGACGTAGCTCTTTGTCGACAAATCGGCTTGGCCATAAACCGATTAAGCAGCTGACCGATATGGGGACGTCTCGCGCACCGGGACCCGTCCGACCATACCCGCCCGTGTCGGACGGGTCCCCCGCGGTCTCCCGGTCGATCCGGTCACGCCCACGGAGCGACCGGGCGAGGCCGTCCAGGCGGTGCGCTTCCGCACGCGCGCGGTCCCACGAGGGGTGACACATGGTGGAGTCTCCTGTCGTCGCCGTCCACGGGCACCGGGACGCACGAGTGGGGGTGAGGGAGGGGCGGCGGCACGGAAGCGCCCCGCGCCGCGGCGCCCGTCACCGGTGCCGAGCACCACGGCACCGGTGACGGCGGATCAGCGCGCTTCCTGGATACGGACGAGGTTGCCCGCGGGGTCGCGGAAGGCGCAGTCACGGACACCGTAGGGCTGCTCGGTGGGTTCCTGGACGACCTCGGTGTCGCCGGACTGCACCCTGGCGAACGTGTCGTCGAGGTCGCGCGTCGCCAGCAGGATCCAGCCGTAGGTGCCCTTGGCCATCATCTCGGAGATGGTGCGGCGCTCGTCCTCGGTGATCCCGGGGTCGGCCGCCGGCGGTGCCAGGAGGATCGACGTGCCGGGCTGGTCGGCGGGGCCGACCGTGATCCAGCGCATACGGCCCTGCCCGACGTCGCTGCGCACCTCGAAGCCGAGGACGTCCCGGTAGAAGGCCACGGAGGCCTCGGGGTCGTCGTGCGGGAGGAAGGTCGTGTGAATGGTGAGGTCCATGGCTCCGAGACTAGACCGCGCGTCCGGCCAGGGCTTCTCGATTCCTGACCGGTCCGCGTGTCACCCCCGGGGCTACCCCGGAGCCATGTCGACAAAGCGGCTGTAGTGGCCCTGGAACGCGACGGTGACGTCGGCGGTGGGGCCGTTGCGGTGCTTGGCCACGATGATGTCGGCCTCGCCCGCGCGCGGCGACTCCTTGTCGTGCACGTCCTCGCGGTAGAGCAGGATGACCATGTCCGCGTCCTGTTCGATGCTGCCCGACTCACGCAGGTCGGACACCTGGGGGCGCTTGTCGGTGCGCTGCTCGGGACCACGGTTGAGCTGCGACAGCGCCACGACCGGTACCTCCAGCTCCTTGGCCAGGAGCTTGAGGGAACGCGACATCTCCGAGACCTCCTGCTGGCGGCTCTCCACCCGGCCGGGCGAACTCATCAGCTGGAGGTAGTCGACGATGACCAGCTTGAGGTCGTGCTGCTGCTTGAGGCGGCGGCACTTGGCGCGGATCTCCATCATCGACATGTTCGGTGAGTCGTCGATGAACAGCGGCGCGCTGGCGACCTCGCCCATCCGTCTGGCCAGGCGGGCCCAGTCCTCGTCGGTCATCAGCCCCGAGCGCATGGTGTGCAGCGGTACCCGCGCCTCGGCCGAGAGCAGGCGCATGACGATCTCGTTGCGCCCCATCTCCAGGCTGAAGAAGACCGAGGTCATCTCGTTCTTGATCGACGCCGCCCGCGCGAAGTCCAGGGCCAGCGTGGACTTGCCCACGGCCGGCCGGGCGGCGATGATCACCATCTGGCCGGGGTGGAGGCCGTTGGTGAGGGCGTCGAAGTCGGCGAAGCCGGTGGGGACACCGGTGAGCGTGCCGTCGTGGGCGCCGATCGCCTCGATCTCGTCGAGGGCGCCGGGCATGATGTCGCCGAGGACGACGTAGTCCTCGCCGGTGCGCTTCTCCGCGACCTTGTAGATCTCGGCCTGGGCGTGGTCGACGAGGTCGTCCACCTCGCCGTCGCCCGCGTAGCCGATCTGCGCGATGCGGGTCCCGACCTCCACCAGGCGGCGCAGGACCGCGCGGTCGGAGACGATCTTGGCGTAGTAGCCCGCGTTGGCCGCGGTGGGGATGGCCTCGGTGAGCGTGTGCAGGTACGGCGCCCCGCCGACCCGGGCGGCCTCGCCGCGCTTGGTCAGCTCGGCGTTGACGGAGATGGCGTCGACGGGCTCGCCGCGGGAGAAGAGGTCGACGACGCTGTCGTAGATGATCTGGTGCGCCGGGCGGTAGAAGTCCGCGGAGCGGATGATCTCGACGACCTGGGTGATGGCGTCCTTGGACAGCAGCATGCCGCCCAGGACGCTCTGCTCGGCCTGGATGTCGTGGGGAGGGGTGCGCTCGTATCCGCCCTCTTCAGGTGGTTCCTCGGCGACACTCACGAACTCTCCCCACGCAGGCCCTGCCGCGGTCCGGGAACGGACCGCCCCCTCCAGGATGCCCCATGGCGGGCGCCGCGGAGGCCGCCGACGGGGGGCTGTGGACGGGCCCATACCACCATGTACGCGGCCCCGTAGGGGGTTGCGCGGACCGGTTGTGCACATCACCTGTGGATAACTTTCCAGGACTCCCCATACATAGCACTTGACCTGGGGAAACACCCACCGTGAGCAGTACGTGCAAGATGTCTCACAGCGGGAGTTTCCACAGGTTATCCACAGGCTTCGGCGGGGGTGTGGACAACTCCACATCCGGCCTCGAACGCGTGTCCGGTAATGTGGCCGGGTCATGCTCGGACTCCTGCCCGCCGCTCCCTTCCGGCACCGCCACGACCGCGAGATCCTCGCCCTCGCGATCCCCACGTTCTTCGCACTCGTCAGCGAACCCCTGTTCCTGCTGACCGACGCGGCCGTGGTCGGAACACTGGGCACACGGGCACTGGCCGGTCTGGGCGTGGCCGGCCAGGTGCTGCTGACCTTCGTCGCGGTGTGCGTCTTCCTCGCCTACGGCACCACGGCCGCGGTCGCGCGCCGGTTCGGCGCGGGTGACGTCGCGGGCGGGGTGCGCGACGGTGTGGACGGGATCTGGCTGGCGGTCCTGCTCGGCATGGCGGCCATCGCCGTCGGCTGGCCGCTGGGCCCCGCGCTCGTCGACCTCCTGGGCGCGTCGCCGGAGGTGGCGCCGTACGCCGTGACCTACCTGCGCGTCAGTCTCCTGAGCACCCCGTTCCTGCTCATCGTGATGGCGGGCACCGGTGTGCTGCGCGGGCTCCAGGACGCCCGCACGCCGCTCGTGGTCGCCGTCGCCACCTACGCCGGGAACGCCGCGCTGTGCGCGGTGTTCGTCCTGGTCCTGGACTGGGGCATCGCCGGGTCGGCCTGGGCGACCGTCGTCGCCCAGGGCGCGGGCGCGTTCTGGTACGTGGCGACGATCGCCCGCACCGCCCGCCGCGAGGGGGTCTCGCTCCTGCCCACCGCGGCCGGACTGCGCGCCTCCGCCTCGGCGGGCTTCGCGCTGTTCCTGCGCAGCGTCTCGATGCGCGTGGTGGCGCTGGTGACCACGGCCGTCGCGGCGCGGCTGGGCGACGAGGCGATCGCCGCCCACCAGGTCTCGTACAACATCTGGGCGCTGCTGGTGTTCGCCATGGACGCCATCGCGATCGCCGGGCAGTCGATCATCGGCCGCTACCTGGGGGCGGGCGACGTCCGGGGCACCCGCGACGCCACCCGGCGCATGGTGGAGTGGGGTGTGCTGTCGGGGCTGGTGTTCGCCGTCCTGGTGATCGTGGTCCTGCCGTGGGCGTCGATCCCGTTCACCGACGATCCCCAGGTGCGGGTCCTCATCATGGCCACCCTGGTCGTGGTCGCCCTGCTCCAGCCGCTGAGCGGCGTCACGATGGTCCTGGACGGCGTGCTGATGGGCGCCGGCGACCAGCGCTACCTCGCGTGGGCGTCCCTGTGGACGATGATGGCCTTCCTGCCGTGCGCCCTGCTGGTCCCCGTGTTCACCGGGAGCACCCTGTGGGGCCTGGTGGGGCTGTGGATCGCCTTCGCGGTGTGGATCCTGGCGCGCGCCCTCACCCTGGGCGCACGGGCCCGGGGCACCGCCTGGCTGGTCACCGGCGCCCGACGACCCTGAACTCCGGCTCCCGGAGCCCGGCCGCGTGCACGAGCACGGGTCCCGGCACGCGGCCGGACCCGAAGACGGGCTCCGAACCCCCGAACCGGGGCCCGGGCAGGCCCCCGCCGACGGTCCGGGCACGGCGGCCGCCAGGCGGGTGGCGGCCCCGTGCCGTGCGTGTCCTACAGGGAGACGTCCAGTTCGCCGATGGCGGGACCGTGGAAGAAGGTCTCCATGCGCTCCGACGACGGGACCGGCGGGTAGCTGGGCAGTTCCTCCATCGTGAGCTCGGTGCCCGCGATCCGGCTCAGGTGGCTCAGCTGCTCGCGCACCGAACTCCTCACGTCCCGGCGCAGCTTCGGGAGCATCGAGTACAGCTTGTCGCCCGGGCAGCTGGTCGCGTTGTAGTCCCGGTGCCCCACGATCGCGTCCTCGGGGTCCAGCCGGTAGACGAGGCACAGCCAGGCGCACGTCTCCACGAGCGAGGACATCAGTGCCGAGGGCGGGGTCGCGGAGGTGTACGTGCCCTCGTTCTCGATCCCGATGGTGTGCGAGTTGTGGTTGGCCACGTGCGCGCCGATCACGTGCCGCCCGTCGCGGATCGCCCGGAGCGTCTGGTCACGGCCCTCCATGATGTACCCGCCGCGGCTGATGGTGAGTTGCTGACCCGTGTCGTTCCAGCCGTTGTTGTCCATGTGGTGCCGTTGGATGGCCCTGGACAGGGCCCCCGCGTGCGACGTGGACATGTCGGACACGTTCCCCGTCGCGGTGTGGTGCACGACGATGTGCGTCGGTCCCTGGTCCAGGACCCGCACGCGTTGCCTGGGTGGGCGCGCCTTCCAGTCCGACCGTGTGTAGACCTTGGGTATCCCCGCGGCGGACGCGGGCCCCGTGGCACTCAGCCCCACCAGTCCCCCGAGGATCACGCCTCCGGAGACGAGCGCGGATCCGCGCAGCAGGGTCCTGCGGTCCAGGGAGCGAGCCGGTTGCGGATGGTTCTCTGCGGCCATGGCGGTGTCTTCCTCCCGAATCTGGGCACCACGACAAAGGTGCTACTCAGGGGAAACGATATGTTACGAAGAGTAATCAAAGCGCCGCATTCGCCGCCATGGCGTGTCAGAATCTGCCGGAATCCGCAGGTGGAGAGTATGGGAGCCGGAGGCTCTCCGTTGAGGGTGGAAGCCCCGCCCCCCGCGTAGCGTGCCCCGGGGGCGGTGGTGGGAGACGGGCGGGAAAGCGCGGGAGCCGGAGGCTCTCCGTTGAGGGTGGAAGCCCCGCCCCTCGCACAGCGCCCGGGGGCGGTGGTGGGAGACGGGCGGGAAAGCGCGGGAGCCGGAGGCTCTTCCGTTGAGGGTGGAAGCCCCGCCCCTCGCGTAGCGCACCACGGGGCGGTGGTGGGAGACGGGCGGGAAAGCGCGGGAGCCGCAGGCTCTCCCGTTGAGGGTGGAAGCCCCGCCCCCCGCGTAGCGCGCCCCGGGGGCGGTGGTGGGAGACGGGCGGGAAAGCGCGGAGCCCCGCCTCTGTGCAGAGACGGGGCTCCCGACGAGCCGGATCCTGGTCAGGAACCGACGACGTCCAGATTGATCGTCGCGGAGACCTCGGGGTGCAGGCGGACCTGGACCTTGTAGGCACCGACGGACTTGATCGGGTTCTTGATCTCGATCCGGCGCTTGTCCAGCTCGGGACCGCCGACGGCCTTGACGGCCTCGGCGACGTCCGCGGGCGTGACCGAACCGAACAGACGACCGCCCTCGCCCGCGCGCTGCTTGAGGCGCACGGTGAGCGCACCGAGCCGGCCGGCGACCTGCTTGGCCTCGTCCAGGCTGCGGATGTCACGCGCGGAACGCGCGCGCTGGATCAGGTCGATCTGCTTCTGTCCGCCGCGCGTCCACCGAATGGCGAACCCGCGGGGCAGCAGGTAGTTGCGACCGTAACCGTTCTTCACCTCGACGACATCGCCGGGGGCTCCGAGACCGTTGACCTCGTGGGTCAAAATCAGCTTCACGACTAAAACCTCCCTCGGATATCGCCGTTAGCGAGTGGTGCTGGTGTAGGGCAGCAGGGCCACCTCACGCGCGTTCTTGATCGCCGTGGCGACGTCGCGCTGGTGCTGCGTGCAGTTTCCCGTCACGCGGCGGGCGCGGATCTTGCCGCGCTCGGAGATGAACTTGCGGAGAAGCGTGGTGTCCTTGTAGTCGATGTAGGACTGCTTCTCCTGGCAGAAGAGGCAAACCTTCTTCTTGGGCTTGCGCGCTGCCGGCTTCGCCATCGTGGTGCTCCTTCGCAAGAGCCCCGGGGTCCTCCCGGGGATGGTCGGTGACATGTGGACAGTGGTCCGGCGCTCAGCGAGCGCCGAACCGGGTCAATCGCGGGGTGGAACGGCTAGAACGGGGGCTCGTCGGAGAATCCTCCGCCGCCGCCACCGAAACCGCCGCCGCCACCGCCGTTGGTCGCCCAGGGGTCGTCGGCCGGCGCGCCACCGCGGCCGCCGCCCTGACCACCCTGCTGGCCGCCGAATCCGCCGCCCTGGTTCCCGTAGCCGCCGCCCTGGGGCTGGCCGCCACCGAATCCGCCGCCGCCTCCACCGCCGAAGCCGCCTCCGCCGCCCGGGCGCTGCGTCTTGGTCACCTTGGCGGTGGCGCTGCGCAGAGCCGGGCCGACCTCGTCGACGTCGATCTCGTAGACGGTCCGCTTCTCGCCCTCACGCGTCTCGTACGAGCGCTGCTTGAGGCGGCCCTGCACGATGACGCGCATGCCGCGCTGCAGGCTCTCGGCCACGTTCTCCGCGTACTGCCGCCAGACGGTGCAGGTGAGGAACATGGACTCGCCGTCCTTCCACTCCCCCGACGCCTTGTCGAAGTTGCGGGGCGTCGAGGCCACACGGAAGTTGGCGACCGCGGCTCCACTGGGCGTGAAGCGCAGTTCAGGGTCGTCGACGAGGTTGCCGACGAGCGTGATCTGGGTTTCGCCTGCCATGGATCGGCTCCGGTTCGAGATAGTCGGTTCAGGCGGATTCGCCTGGTCCCCTGATCATCCGCCCCGGTGACGACAGTTCATCGCCGACGGGATGCTCCGGGGCAGGGGGTGCGGCGCGGGCGCCGCCATGAGAGACGAGCTCTAGTGGACCTCGGGGCGGAGCACCTTGGTCCGGAGCACGGCCTCGGCGATCCCGAGCTGGCGGTCCAGCTCCTTGACCGTGGCGGGCTCGGCCGACAGGTCGATGACCGCGTAGATGCCCTCGGAGTTCTTGTCGATGTCGTAGGCGAGACGGCGCTTGCCCCAGATGTCGACCTTCTCCACCGAGCCGCCGTCGTTGCGGACGACACCCAGGAAGTTCTCCAGCGACGGGGCGACGGTGCGCTCGTCGAGGTTGGGGTCGAGGATGACCATGATTTCGTAACGACGCATAGGCGTACGTTCCTCCTCTGGACTGTCGCGGCCATGGAATCTCCATGGCAGGAGGGCAGGAGCCCGCGGCCTGTCGCCACCCTTGGTGGTGGGACGCCGCACGGGCTCTGAGCCATACAGCTGCCAAGAATACCAGCGGGAGGGGACCACCGGGGCTGCCTGTGGACGGCCCTCCCCCCACACGCAGCGGGGGCCGGTGCGCGCTCGCGCGCACCGGCCCCCGTCGTTCAGCGGAGCGGGTCAGTCCTCGTCGCGTCCGAGGGTCGTCCGCTGGCTGTTCTGCGCGGTGGTCCCGTTCTGGCCGTCCTGTTCGTCGTCATCGGGAGGGGATTCGTCATCGCAGCCCCAGGGGAAGCAGTCCCCATCGTCACCGTCGTCGGGCGGCGGGTCCGTCTCGTCACCGGAACCGTCGTCCTGGCAGGTCGGATCCCACGGCGGGCACTCCGGATCCGTCGGCTGCTCGGAGGCATCGGCGCACTCGTCGTCGCCGTTGCCGTTGCCGTTCCCCTGGCCGGGCGGGCACTCCTCGACGGGCTCCTCGGAGGGCTCCTCGGAGGGCTCCTCCGACGCGTCGTCGCTGGGTTCGTCGCTCGGCTCGGGTGTGGGCAGGAAGCTCTCCTCCTGACCGACCCACCGCGGCTCGGGGAAGTTCTCCTGGGGCACGTCCGCCATGGCGTGCTCCATGAAGTCCTTCCACACCAGGGCTGAGGTTCCGCCACCGAAGACTTCGGTGTTGCTGACGCCCTCGAACTCCAGTGGATCCCCTCGGAACCGGCTCAGGCCCACCGAGACCGACAGCTGCGGTGTGTACCCCACGAACCAGGCCGAGACCGCGTCGGAGGAGGTACCGGTCTTGCCGGCGACCTGGCGGCCGTCGGAGAGCTGGGCGTTCGTACCACCACCGACCTCGACCACCTGGCGCATGGCGTAGGTGGCGTCGGCGGCGACCCCGGGCTCCAGCACCGTCACACCGTTCTCGATCTCCTCCTGGTCGACCGGCTCGACGACCTCGCCGCGTCCGTCTCGGACCTCGGTGATCATGTGCGCGGGGTAGTGCGTCCCACCAGAGGCGAAGGTCGCGTACGCGGACGCCTGGTCGAGCGCGTTGACCTGGTGTGTGCCCAGAGCGATGAGTGGACCCTGGGTGGAGGTCTCGAGCCGGGCCGGATTGACACCCATCTCGACGGCCATGGCGTCGACGTTCGGTTCACCGACCTCGATGGCCAGTTCCACGAAGGGCGTGTTGATCGAGTTGGCCGTGGACTCGATCAGGTTCACTTCGTCGTAGCTCGCTCCGCCCGCGTTGATCACCTCGCTGGCCAGGCCCGGGAACTCACGCGGCGAACTGCCGTCGAACATGCTCTTCAACGCGATGCCCTGGGTGAGCGCCGTGGCCAGGACGTAGGGCTTGTACGACGAACCGGCCTGGGTCTGATGGGTCAGGGAGTTGTTGACGACCTCCGCCGCGTTCGGGCCGCCGTTGAAGGCGACGATCTCACCGTTCGCCGGGTCGACAGCGGTCAGGCCGAACATGGTGTCCTCGGCCCCTGGGGGCAGGACCTCGAATGCCTCGCTCGCCCTGTCCATCAGGTCCTCGTCCAGCGAGGTCTTGATGGTGTAGCCGCCGGTGGCGATGTCCTGTCCGTCGATGCCCTCGTAACGGCGATCGAGCTCGTCGATCATGGCGTTGTAGATGTAGCCGACCTTGGGGTCGGCGCCTTCGGCCTCGTCGTATTCGATCGGCTCCGGGAACTCCAGGGATTCCGCCTTCTCCGGGGGCAGGCCGTATTCGGGGTTGACCTCGTGGAGTTCGGCCAACTGGACCTTCATGTAGTCCCAGCGCTCACCGCGCATGACCCTGTCGTGCGGGCCGCCGGGCTCCGGGTTGGCGAAGGCGCTCGGCTGCTGGATGATCATGCCGAGGAACGCTCCCTGGGCATCGTCCAGTTCGGTCACGCTGGTGCCGAAGTAGGCCTGGGCGGCCGCTTCCACGCCCGAGGCGCCCCGACCGAAGTAGATCGTGTTGAGGTACTGCGTGAGGATCTGGTCGTGCTCCATCTGCTGGCCCAGCTTGAGCGCGATGAAGATCTCGCGGACCTTGCGGCTGATCGTCTGCTCGGTACCCAGGCTGCCGTAGTAGTTGCGCGCCATCTGCTGGGTGATGGTGGAGCCGCCACCCGCCTCGCCGGCGGACAGGATCGCGCGCATCGTACCGGTGATGCTGATGCCGGGGTCCTGGTAGAAGGTGTGCTGCTCGGCGGCGAGCGCACCACTGACCACGCTGTCCGGGATGTCGTCCCGGTCCACACTGATCCGGTTGACCTCACCTGTGGTGAACGCCAGTTCCCCGTCCTCCTCGCCCTCTCCGGCCCACATGACCTGAGTGGCGTTCACGTCGTCGACCTGCTCCTCCAGGGCGCGGGCGTTGGGTGTGAGGGAGTACATGACCGCGAAGGCGGCCACACCGCCGATGATCATCAGACCGCACACGATCAGCGCGGGCTTCCACGCCTTGGACAGGAAGCGCTTGATCCAGGGCCGGTCGTCCGGCTCCTCCTGGCGCGAGCGGCGGCGTCCGCCACCGCCGCCACCCCGGCCGCCTCCACCCCGGCCGCCGGCGCCCCGGGCGGGGCCGCGACGGCCCTCGGAACGGGCGGCGTGCTCACGGTCACGGGGGTCACGCGGCCCACGGGGTCCGTCGGCACGGCGGCGTCCGCCGGCGCGCGGGTCACCGTCGGGGCGACGGCGCTGCCCGTCCGACCGTCGACCGGGCTCGCCCTCGGGACGGCGGCGCGGGCGCCCGCCCTCCATGGCGGCACCGGCCGCGGCACCGCCGGCCGCCCCGCCGGCCGCGTCGGGACGGCGGCGCCGGGGACGGTCCCCGTCCTCCGGCTGGCGGCGGCGCTGGCCCTCGGGTCGGCGGGGGCGCTCCCCCTCGGTCCGACGGCGACCGCCACGGCCCTCCGCCGACGCCTCACCCGAAGGCGAGCGCCTGCGCCGGGGCGGCTCGGGGACGTCGCCCCAGAAGCCGTCGTCGGACTCGTCCCGTCGGCGCCCGCCCGAAGGCGGGCCTCCGGCCCGTCGCCTGCCGCCCTGGCCGCGCGGACCGTCGCCCGGGCCCTCGGCCCGGCGACGGCCGCCATCGGCACTCCGTCGTCGTTCGGTACTCACGTGGTCCTCGATTGCCTCTCACGGCCGGTCGGCCTGACGATTCCTTGGTGGAAACGGGGGTCGGTCCCCCTGGGGGATCGGTGATCCGCGACCTGTCCGCGGGTGTCCGGCGGGGTGTGGGCCATGGGGGCGCCACCACCGTGCGCCCTTCAAGGCTTGGTAGAGGGACGCCTTGGTGCCGGTGAAGGTTTTCACACAGGTCGCGGAGACGAAAGCCGCTACATCCTCCTGGTCATTGGCCTGCGGGAGCGCTGCCCTGGTCGGTGCTCTCGATCGACGTCGACGGCACCGCGACGGCGGTGCCGTCCGGGCTCTACCGGCTACGCGCGCAAATCAAAGGTCACGTTAGAGCGATGGAACGGTATAGCACAACCCACGCGCGAGGGTATCGCGTGCAATCGGACACTCGGTCACCCCGTATCCGGAACCGCCCGTAATGCCAGTTCGCGGTGGTGGGGCGGGTCGGAGGCGGTGACATGGTTCGCACCACCCGGCTCCCGACCCGGACCATCGTCGCAGGCCGGAGCGCCGCACTGAGATCTTGCGCTCAGTCCGTCCGCCGAGCCCGCCCGTGGCCGGTCGCCGCGGAGCCGGGGAGGGAGACCCCGAATCATGCCGGGCCGCCGGCCAGCGAAGATAGAGTCAGATCTGAACAAACCAGCCAGACATGCACGTTCCCACCCGTAGCCGACGGCCGCACCGGGGGAACAGAACCGCCGCGTGCGCTGCTGACCACATACGGGAATCGAACGCGGGATGACAGGCCCCCGACAGCCGTCGGCGCGGGCCCGTCGTCGTGCGCTGTGGAATCCATGTTCGCGGAGAAGAAGGAGCAAGGACCAATGGGTTCGGTACGTGTAGCCGTCGTGGGCGTCGGCAACTGTGCGGCGTCGCTCGTCCAAGGCGTGCATTACTACAAGGACGCCAACCCCGAGTCCCGGGTGCCCGGCCTGATGCATGTGCAGTTCGGGCCGTACCACGTGCGCGACATCGAGTTCGTGGCCGCCTTCGACGTGGACGCCAAGAAGGTCGGACACGACCTGGCCGACGCCATCACGGCGAGCGAGAACAACACGATCAAGATCACCGACGTGCCGCCGACCGGCGTCACCGTGATGCGCGGGCCGACCTACGACGGACTCGGCAAGTACTACCGGGAGGTGATCGAGGAGTCCGCCGAGGACGCCGTCGACGTCGTGGCCGCCCTCAAGGCCACCAAGGCCGACGTCCTGGTCTCCTACCTCCCCGTGGGCTCGGAGGAGGCGGGCAAGTTCTACGCCCAGTGCGCGATCGACGCGGGCGTGGCCTACGTCAACGCCCTGCCGGTGTTCATCGCCTCCGACCCCGAGTGGGCGGAGAAGTTCACCAGGGCGGGCGTGCCGATCATCGGCGACGACATCAAGTCGCAGATCGGCGCCACCATCACCCACCGGGTGCTGTCGAAGCTGTTCGAGGACCGCGGCGTCATCGTCGACCGGACCTACCAGCTCAACTTCGGCGGCAACATGGACTTCAAGAACATGTTGGAGCGCGAGCGCCTGGAGTCGAAGAAGGTCTCCAAGACGCAGTCCGTCACCTCGCAGATCCCGCACGAGCTCAAGGCCGGGTCGGTGCACATCGGCCCGTCGGACCACGTGCCGTGGCTCGACGACCGCAAGTGGGCCTACATCCGCCTGGAGGGCCGGGCCTTCGGCGACGTTCCGCTGAACCTGGAGTACAAGCTGGAGGTGTGGGACTCGCCCAACTCCGCCGGCATCATCATCGACGCCGTCCGCGCCGCCAAGATCGCCAAGGACCGCGGCCTCGGCGGCCCGATCCTGGAGCCGTCCTCCTACTTCATGAAGTCCCCGCCCGTGCAGTACAGCGACTCCGAGGCGCACGACGCCGTCGAGAGCTTCATCGCGGGCGACGAGCAGGGCTGAGGTTCCCGTGCCCGGGGCCGGACGGCCCCGGGCAGGCCGTGGGGGGCCGGGCGGCAGGCCGTACGCTGAGGACGTGTCCTTCTACGGTGATCTGCGCGTGGTCCTCCGGGGGTCCAGGTTCCGCCGGCTGTTCGGCACCCGCCTGGTCTCGCAGTTCTCCGACGGCGTCTACCAGGCCGGACTGGCCGGATTCGTCTTCTTCAACCCCGAGCAGCACACGAGCGCCGGCGCCGTCGCGGCGGCCTTCGCGGTGCTGCTCCTGCCGTTCTCGGTGGTGGCGCCCTTCGCCGGGGTCCTGATCGACCGGTGGCCGCGCCGCCAGGTCCTGCTGGTGTCCTCCCTCGTCAAGGCCGTGCTCGCGGTGGTGAGCGCGCTCGTGGTGTCCGGGGGCGAGGGCCCGGCCTTCCTCGTCGCCGCCCTGCTGGTGCTGAGCGTCAACCGCTTCTTCCTCTCGGGCCTGTCGGCGGGGCTGCCGTACGTGGTGTCCCGCGACAAGCTGATGATGGCCAACGCGGTCACCCCGACCTGCGGGACCGTGGCCAGCTCACTGGGCACCGGCGCGGGCCTGGCCGTCGGACTGGTCGGCGGCGCGACGGTCCTCGGCACGGGGCTGGTCCTGTTCGCCGCCGCGCTCGGCTTCGCCGGGGCCGCGCTGGTCTCCCTGTCCCTCGGGCGCCGGGAGCTGGGGCCGCACCTGGAGCGGGAGCCCGAGGAGGTGCGCGCCGCCGTCCACAGCGCCGTGCTCGGGATGGTCGCCGGGGTGCGGCACATCTGGGCCCGCCCCGCCGCCCGGGACGCGCTGGCCACGATCGGCGCACACCGTGTGCTGTTCGGTATCTCCACCCTGCTCACGCTGCTGCTGTACAACAACACGTTCACCGGCGGCGGGGTGGCCGGGCTCGCGGGCTTCTCCGTCGCGGCCGGACTGCTGGCGATCGGGTTCTTCCTCGGCGCGGTGGCCACCCCCTGGGCGACCGCGCGTATGGAGCCGGGTACGTGGATCGCCCTGCAGCTGGCGGCCGCCGCCGCGGCCCTGGTGGTCTTCGGGCTGCCCTTCTCCCCCGTGCTGTTCCCCGTGGCCGCGTTCGTGCTGGGCTTCGTCTCCCAGGGTGTGAAGGTCACGGTCGACACGTTGGTTCAGCGACATGTCGACGACGCGTTCCGGGGCCGGGTGTTCTCCGTCTACGACGTCCTGTTCAACGCCACGTTCGTCCTGGGCGCGGCGCTGGCGGCGGCGCTGGTGCCGCCGTCGGGGGTGAGCGCGGCCGTGGTCGGCGCCATGGCGCTCGCCTTCCTGTTCCTCAGCGCGGCCTGGATCGTGCGCGGCCTCCGCCAGGGGCCGGATCCGGCGTTCGGGAGGGTCGGCCGGGGCGGACCGGAGAAGCGGTCGCCCAGCGGGTCGCAGGCGTCCTGGGCCCGGCGCCGGGTTTCGCGCTCACCGGACGCAGGGGCGTGAGGAGCGGCCCCGTCAGCCGGTGGTGGTCTCCCGGTACACGCGCAGGCCGCGCGCGCGGTAGTTGGCGAGCGCGTGGTCGCCGTCGAGGCTGCACGTGTGCACCCACACGCGCCCGGTGGGTTCGCGGTCCGGCCACCGCTCGGCCAGGTCCCAGGCGCGGCGCAGCGTCAGTGTGAGCATGTGCCCGCCCAGCCCCCGGCCGAGGAAGCCGGGCAGCAGGCCGAAGTAGGCGATCTCGACGTCGCCGTCAGGCTGGGCGTCGAGTTCGGCGAAGCCCGCGGGGGTGCCGTGCTCGTACAGGACCCAGGTCTCGCTTCCGGGGCGCTCCACCCACGCGCGCCATCGCTCGTGCGACCACGGGAGGCGGTCGGTCCACTGCCAGTCCCCGCCGACGCGCTCGTAGAGGAAGCGGCTGAAGTCCGGACTGGGGATGCCGCACCGGACGAAGCGCACGTCCCGTCCGGCCACGGGCTCGCGCGCCGGGACCAGGTCCGACGGCGCGGTCGACTCCAGATACCAGGTGGTGGTCGTCATCCGGTCAGTGTCCCGCACCCGCCCCGAACGCCTCCGTCGGGGGCCTGCCGTCGAGCGGGCTGGAGTAGACGACGTTGGTGGTGACCGACCCCAGGGCGGCGGCCCGGCCCACCACCGACTCCAGGTGTCGCATGTCGCGGGCGAGCACCTTGAGCAGGAAGCAGTCCTCGCCGGTGACGTGGTGGGCCTCGGTGATCTCCGGCGTGCTCGCCAGTAGGTCGTGGAAGGGCTTGTAGTGGCCGGTGGGGTAGGCGAGCCGGACGAAGGCCAGCACGGTGAACCCGAGCCGCTCCGGGGCCACGGAGGCGGAGTAGCCGGTGATCACCCCCGTCTCCTCCAGGCGCCGCACCCGCTCGGTCACCGCGCTGGGCGACATGTCGACCTGCCGGGCGAGTTCGGCGTAGGTGGCGCGCCCGTCGTCCTGCAGGGCCCGAAGGAGGCGCAGATCGGTCTCGTCCAGGGATTCATCGGTCATGCACCAGGTATACCGCTACTTCCCCGGCCATCGACACTGAAGACCGTGGAAGCTCTCTGCCCACGGCGGGTGTCGGCTCCTAGATTGGTCGACATGACGACACACGCCTTCGACAGCCCCGCCGTTCGCGTTCCCGCCCTCTCCCCCGCCGAAGCCGCCGTGCACTTCGCGGCGCGCCTGGCCCTGTACACCGACGTCGCCGACGTCCACGCCTCGATGGCGCTGGACGAGCCCGGCCTCGTCCTGGTCGACACCCGGGACACCCGCTCGTGGGAGCAGGGCCGCGTGCCGGGCGCGGTGCACCTCCCGCACCCGGGGATCACCGAGGAGGCGTCCGGCCTGGTCGACCCCGCGCTGACCGTGGTGACCTACTGCTGGGGTCCGGGCTGTGACGGAGCGGCGCGCGGTGCCCTGGCCTTCGCCCTGCTGGGCTACGCGGTCAAGGAGATGGTGGGCGGCATGGAGTACTGGGTGCGGGAGGGGCTCGCGGTCGAGACCGACGCCGGTGTGGCCCGGGGTCCGGTCGACCCGCTGGTGGGACCGGTCGGCGTGCCGGGCTGTGCCTGTTGAGCCGCCGAACGGCGACACGGCGACAGGTCGACACATCGACCCGGACGGCCATCCTTACGTGATCGGATGATCACCTGCTGTAGTGTCCCCGGCAGGACTCATCGTCAGGAAGGTGCACCATGACCGTCGGTTTCGGACTGGGGAACCCGTCCAGCGCGTTCGGCCCGCGCGGGGTGTCCAAGCGCGTGGGGGCCGTCGCCCAGCAGCTGCCGCCCTACGGCGACCGGCTCCTGGACGTCGGCTGCGGAGACGGCACCTACACGGCCGAACTCGCACCGGGATTCGTCCGCGTGGACGCGATCGACGTGGAACCCGAGCGCCTCGCCTCGTTCGGCGACCGCATCGCCGGGACCGACCTCGCCGACCGGATCGGCCTGCACAAGATGAACGCGGACAGCCTGGCCTTCGACGCGCACACCTTCGACCGGGTGACGGCCTTCGAGGTCCTGGAGCACCTCGACGACCTGGAGGGGAGCCTGCGCGAGATCCACCGCGTGCTCAAGCCCGGCGGCGCGTTCTCCTTCACCACGCCCAATCGCTGGTTCCCCTTCGAGACGCACGGCGTCCTGTGGGGCACCCGGCGCCGGTCGGCGCTCACCGCCCCGTTCCTGCCCTGGGTGCGTCCGCTGCACGACCGGATGTCGGACGCACGCGCCTTCACCACCCAGGAGCTGGGCCGCGCGCTGCGCGCCACCGGCCTGAGCGTGCGTGCCATCGACTACCTGATGCCGCCGTTCGACCGCCGCGGGCGCGCCCTCCAGCAGGTCTCGGACTCCCTGGAGGGCACGCCGCTGCGCGTGTTCGGCATGGCGATGGCCGTGACCGCCGTCAAACCCGGGCGCTGACCGCCCGAACACACCGTCACAGGTGCTCCGCGGCCCAGGCCCGCAGGGCCTCGGTCGCGTCCTCCTTGCTCATCGGCCCGTTCTCCAGCCGGAGCTCCAGCATGTACCGGTAGGCCCGGCCGATGACCGGCCCCGGCTTGACGTCGAGGATCCGCTGGATCTCGTTGCCGTCCAGGTCCGGGCGGATCCGGTCGAGCTCCTCCTGCTCGGCGAGCTTCTCGATGCGCCGCTCGATGTCGTCGTAGGCGCGCGCCAGGGCCGCCGCCTTGCGCCGGTTGCGGGTGGTGCAGTCGGCGCGGGTGAGGATGTGCAGGCGCTCCAGCTGCGACCCCGCGTCGCGGGCGTACCGGCGCACCGCGGAGTCGGTCCACTCGCCCTTGCCGTAGCCGTGGAAGCGCAGGTGCAGGGCGACCAGGGTGCTGACGTCGGCGATGACGTCCTTGGGGAAGCGCAGCGCGCTGAGCCGCTTGCGGCTCATGGAGGCGCCCACCACCTCGTGGTGGTGGAAGGTCACCCGGCCGGGACCCTCGAAGGCCCTGGTCTTGGGCTTGCCGACGTCGTGCAGCAGCGCGGCCAGGCGCAGGACCAGGTCCGGCGCGTGCCCGCGGGCGCGCTCCAGCTCGATCGCCTGGTCCAGGACGATGAGCGAGTGCTCGTAGACGTCCTTGTGCCGGTGGTGCTCGTCGATCTCCAGGCGCAGCTTGGGGATCTCCGGCAGGACGTAGGGGGCGATCCCCAGGTCCACCATGAGCTCGATGCCCCGGCGCGGGTCCGAGCTGAGCAGGAGCTTGACCAGCTCGTCGCGGACCCGTTCGGCCGAGACGATGGACAGCCGCTCGGCCATGTCGCGGGCGGCCTCGGCCACCTCCGGGGCCAGCTCGAAGCCGAGCTGGGCGGCGAAGCGGACGGCCCGCATGATGCGCAGCGGGTCGTCGCTGAAGGAGTCCTCCGGCCGCCCGGGCGTGCGCAGGACGCCCTCGGCCAGGTCGGCGAGCCCGCCGAAGGGGTCGACGAACTCCTGGCTGGGCAGGCGCACGGCCATCGCGTTCACCGTGAAGTCGCGGCGCAGCAGGTCGTCGTGGATGTTGTCGCCGTAGTGCACGTCCGGCTTGCGCGACTTCGGGGAGTAGGACTCGCTGCGGTAGGTGGTGACCTCCACCTGGAGGTTCTTCTTGCGCAGCCCGACCGTGCCGAACTCGATGCCGACGGTCCACACCGAGTCGGCCCAGCCGTCGACCAGTTCGAGGATGCGCTGGGGGACGGCGTCCGTGGTGAGGTCCACATCGTTGGAGGCCCTGCCGAGGAGCGCGTCGCGCACCGGCCCGCCGACGACGGCGAGCTGCTGGTCGTGCGCGGCGAAGCGTTCGCCGAGTTCGTCGGAGACGGGGCGCACGGCGTCGAGCAGTGCGGTGACCGCCGCTCTCTGCTCGCCCGTCAGTGTCCCCGCGGGGCGCGTCGCCCCCGATTCCTCCTGCGTGGCGGTCTCGGTCTCACTCGAAAACTCTGTGTTCGGCACACCACGCAGATTAGGCGATCACGCGCGAGGACCCCGCCTTCTCCCGCCGACTCGTCCCGCGGACCGCGTCGGCACTGGTGGGCGGAGGGTGTTCGGTGAGAGGGTGGAGCACCCCCGCGACGCCGCGCGCGCCGGGCCAGCGTCCGGGTACCGGGGACACGGTATCTTCGGGGGCAGTGGTAGGGCGCCTCCGTCTCCTCGCGTCCACCCGGCCCGCGTCCGCCGAGCGCGCCGTGCGGGTGCTCCGACCGTCTCCGCCCCATGCGCGTACGCCCGGCGGGACGGCCATCTGGACCCGAATCAGGAAACCGGTCAAGCGTTGCGTCGAATTGTCTCCGCCGCCGCGGTCACGGCCATGACCGCCGCGCTGTTCCCGATCCCGGCCGCGCTGTCCTCCGTCAGGACCGAACCCCGGGCCGAGGACACCGCCGAGCCGCTCGTCGTCGAGCGCATCACTCCCGACGCGGTCGACGACGACAGCACCCTGCGCGTGACCGGCCGGGTGACCAACACCACCGACGCCGAGCTGGACGACGTCACCGTGCGCCTGCGCTACTCGCGCCACCCCTTCAGCGGCCGGGACGAGCTGGACGAGTTCGCCTCGGGCTCGGGCTGGCAGCCGAACGCGGAGGGCCCGGAGGAGGACGGTGTCGGCGCGCTGGAACCGGGCGCGGACGGCGACTACTCCCTCAGCACCCCCGTCGACGAGCTCGGCCTGTCGGGCTACGGCGTCTACCCGATGGTCATCGAGGCCGTCGACGGCGACGGCGGGGTCGTGGGCGCGCAGTACACCTTCCTCCCCTTCACGGGCGGGGACGACGTCCCCTCCGTCGACATCGCGTGGGTGTGGCCGCTCGTCACGGACCCGCAGCGCGCGGACGACGACACCTTCCTGAGCGACCGCGTCTCCGAGGAGGTCGACGCGGACGGCCGCCTGAGCCGTCTGCTGGCCGCCGGCGCGCAGACCGACCTGTCCTTCGACCCCGGAGAGGACGACCTGGTCGAACTCCTCGGTCTGGGCGAGGACCAGGAGGAGACACCGGTTCCGGACGACCCCACGGCCGAGGAGACCGCGGAGGGCCTGCCCTCCGAGGAGCCGACCGACGGGGAGGACGCCGAGGAGACCGCGGAGGGCGAGGACGGCGACCAGGAGGAGACCGGGGACGGGGACGCCGCGGACGAGGAGGATGAGGAGGAGCCGACCCGCACCGAGGGCGTCCCGATCACCTGGGCCGTCGATCCCGGCACGCTGGACGACATCGTGCGGGCGGCCTCCGATGAGTACTCGGTCGTGCAGGAGCTGGAGGACGTCCCGGCCGGCACCGACCCGGACGTCGAGCGGTTCGAGGCCGACCAGTCCGCCCAGGTGTGGTTGCGCGAGGCCCGCCGGGTGCTGGCCCAGGACACCGTCGTGGCCACGCCCTACGCCTCGGCCGACCTGGCCGCGCTGGTCCACAACGACATGGGCGCCGACGCCGAGGCCGCCGTCCGGGTCGGCCGGGAGGCGGTCCTGCGCGCACTGGCGATGGAGGCCGACGGCGCCTACGCCGTCCCGCCCGGCGGAGTGATGGACGAGGCCGTCTACACACTGCTGGCCGAGGCCGGCGCCGAGCGCTTCGTCCTGCGCGAGCCGACCCTGCCCGCGGCGGGCTGGCTCTCCACCACCCCGACCGCCCAGGCCCCGCTGCCGCCCGTGGAGGGCGACGCGGAGGGTGTGGAGCGGGTCGGCCTGGTCGCCGACGACGGCCTCACCGACGTGCTGTCCGCACCGACCGGCGGGCCGGGCGAGACCGCGCTCGCGCTGCAGCGCTTCGCGGCCGAGACCGCGATGATCGCGGGCGAGAACGCGGGCGACGACCGGGTGGTCGTCGCCTCTCCGGAGGCGCGGTGGGACCCGGACCCCGCTTTCGCGTCGGGTGTGCTGGAGGCCTCCGAGGAGCTGCCCTGGCTGTCCCCCGAACGGCTGGACGACGTGGAGCTGGCGGACGAGTCCGAGCGCGAGGACACCCGCCGCGGCCTCACCTACCCCGACGCCGAGGAGGAGCTGAGCTCCACCTACCTGAGCCAGATCCAGGACGTGAACCAGGACGTACGGCTGTTCAACAGCGTCCTGGTCGGGGGCTCCGATCCCTTCCGCCCCGCGGTCCTGCGGCTGGAGTCGACGTACTGGCGGGACCGCGGGGCCCCCGCCGGTGTGGCCCGCTCCCTCGTCCTGGGCACGATCCAGGAGCACCGCGAGGACGTGCGCATCATCCCCGGCGAGCCGGTCACCCTGGCCTCCCCGACCGGCATCACCGGGATCCTGGTGGCCAACGACCTGGAGGAGGAGACGGTCTACGTCCACCTCTCGGTGTACTCGGCCAACGCCGAACGGCTGGCCATCGGCGAGTACACGCAGCGCTTCGAGATCGCGCCGGGGGCCAAGACCACGGTCTACGTCCCGCTGTCGGCCCGGATCAACGGCCGCACGGAGCTGTACGTGAGCCTGCAGAACACCGAGGGCGAGCCGATCAGCTCCCAGGACATCCTGATCCCGGTCAACGCCACCGGACTGGGCACGCAGGCCCTGCTGATCAGCGGTATCGGTCTGCTCATCCTCGTCGTGGCCCTGGCGCCCCGGGCCCTGCGCAAGTGGACCCGCCGCCAGGCCTCCCGGTCCGCCGAGGAGGCCGACGGGGCCGCGGCCGAAGGCGCTGACGGGGGCGCTGACAAGAGCGCGACCGCTGACGGGGCCGAGAACGAAGCCGCGGGCGCGGACGAAGCCCCGGACGGCGGCGCGGCCGCGGACCGGAGCGCGGACGAAGCGAACGGGGACGCGCCCGCGGACGGCCGCACGGACGAGGCGACGACCGCGGACGGCCACACGGACGCTCCCGCGGACGACCGCACGAACGAAGCCGCGGACGGCGCCGAGGCGGCCGGGACCACGGACTCCGGTGACGCGGCCGCGGACCCTGTGGACGGGGCACCGCCGGACACAGGGGACGATGGCACCGGGCGTTCCTCCGGGGCGGACGCCGCCGAGGAGGCGACGGAGCCCGACACGAGCGGGACCGGGCACCCCCGGACACCGGACGGCCCCGGCCGGTGAGCCCCCGCCGAGCGATGCGCCGACATGTCGCCTGACCGACAGGACGCCATGTCGACACGTCCGCACGTCGCCATGCCGACGCGCGCCGCGGCGCACCCCCCGCCCCGGGCCCCGCACCGCGGAGTCCCGGCCGGACCTTCCCCAGTCGGACGAAAGGAAGCCTGATCCACGGTGGTCACCGACTCCCCGAACGGCGGCGGACACCCCGCCGACCGCTCCCCCCAGTACCCGTACCGCGACGCCGAGGGACCGCTGCCCGGCGAGAACCCGATCCGGCCGACCGGCGGCCCCACGGCCTCCTATGAGGAGGGCGAGCTGCCCGAGCCGGACGCGGTTCGGCCCGACGGCGGTTCCGGCGACGGGCCGACCGACGGACCGGGCGGCGGATCGGGGTCGGGCTCCGACGGCGGGATGATGCGCTCCAGCGCCGTCATGGCGGTCGGCACCATGGCCTCCCGGATCACCGGCTTCGCCCGCACCATCGTGCTCGGCGCGGCCATCGGCACCCACCTGCTCGGTGACGCCTACAACACCGCGCACACGATCCCGTTCATCCTCAACGACCTGCTCATCGGCGGCCTGATGGCGAGCGTCATCGTGCCGTTCCTGGTCAAGCGCCGCAAGCGCGACGCCGACCACGGCAAGGCGACCGAGGACCGGCTGTTCACCACCACGCTGCTGGCACTGCTGCTGCTCACGACGGTGGCCGTCCTGGCCGCCGAGTTCCTGATCCTGATGTACGGGTCACGGTTCACCGACGCGCAGTTCGACGACTCGGTGTTCCTGGCGCGCTACCTCATGACCCAGATCTTCTTCGTGGGCATGAGCGGGCTGCTCAGCGCCATGCTCAACACCCGCGGGAAGTTCGGCGCGGCGGTCTGGGCCCCGGTGCTCAACAACCTGGTCATCATGGGCGTCGGCGGGATGTTCCTGTGGGCGGCGGGCCCCGGCCAGGAGCCCCCGGTGGACCACTCCTACCTGACCCTGCTGGGCGCGGGCACCGCCGCGGGCATGGCGCTGCAGGCCGTCGTACTCTTCGTCGCCCTCGCCCGGTCCGGCTACCGGTGGCGCCCCCGGCTGGACCTGCGCGGCAGCGGCCTGGGCGAGGCCCTGCGCACCGCCGGCTGGATGATGCTCTACACCCTGCTCACCCAGGCGGGCCTGTGGATCACCACCAACATCGCCAACGCCGCCAACGTGGCCGGGATCGAGCAGGGGCGCGAGGTCGGTGCGGGCATCACCGCCTACAACCTCGCCTACCAGCTCTTCCAGCTGCCGTACGCGATCATCGCCGTCTCGCTCATCACCGTGCTCCTGCCCCGGATGAGCGCCCACGCCGAGGACGAGGACTGGACCTCGGTCCGCTCGGACTTCTCCCGCACCCTGCGGATCTCGGCGTTCGTCCTGGTGCCGATGGCCTTCGCGATCGCGATGTACGCGGTCCCGATCTCCGTGCTGGCCTTCGCGCGCGGGTCGATCTCGGTGGCCGACGCGGCCAACATCGGCCAGATCCTCGCGGTCATGGCCCTGGGGCTGGTCCCCTTCACGGTCTTCCAGCTCATGCTGCGTGTGTTCTTCGCCATGGGCGACACCCGCACGCCGTCCCTGATCGCCATCGCCAACCTGGCTGTTCACAGCGGCCTGGCCCTGGTCGCCTACCTGCTCCTGCCCCCGGAGCAGGTCGTCGTGGGCGTGGCGGCCGGCTTCATGTTCTCCTTCCTGACCGGCGTCGTCATCGCCGGGAACGTGCTGAGCCGACGCCTCGGGGGGCTTGACGGCAAGCACGTCATTGGCACATTGTTGCGCCTGCACGCGGCCGTCGTTCCGAGCATCGCGGCCGGCCTCGGTGTGTCCTGGCTCTTCGACACCCATGTCGGGCCCGGACTGGCCAGCTACATCGGTGCCCCCGCCGTCGGCTGCACGGTCGGCGCGCTGCTCTTCCTCGGATGCGCGCGCCTGCTGCGTGTCCCGGAGCTCACCGCCGCCGTGGAACTGATCCGCGGTCGGCTGCGTCGATGACGCAGTACCGTCCCTCCCGGCTCCGCCCCCGCCGGGAGTTCCCCCGAAGACGACCGTTCTGAGAGAAGGACAGCCCGACGGTGTCGAGCGACCACCCCACTGAGTCGAGCCCGCCCGTGGATGACGCCATCCCCGGGTCGCGGTCCCACGAACGGCACCGCACGCGCCTGCTGATGCCGGAGGACGTGCTCGACGACTACGAGCGGCACGATCCGGAGATCCCCGCCGAGACCGGTCTGACCACGGTCCGGGACCCGAGCGAGATCGGCGACCTGGGCACCGCCGACCGCGCCGGTCTGGAGGACGGCGACGAGGTCGGCGGCAGCTCCCACACCGGCCCCGGCAACATCGCCAGGTCGAGCGCGATCATGGCGGTCGGCACGATCGCCTCGCGCGTGACGGGCTTCGTCCGGACGATCATCCTGGCCGCGGCGATCGGCACCCAGCTGCTCGGCGACGCGTACCAGACCGCCGGCATGGTCCCGTACATGATCTACGACCTGCTGATCGGCGGGTTGCTGGCCAGCGTGTTCGTGCCCTTCATCGTCAAGCGGCGCAAGCTGGACGCCGACGGCGGCGACAAGACCGAGCAGCGCCTGGTCACGCTGATGCTGCTGGCCCTGTTCGTCATCACCCTCGTGGCGGTCGGCCTCGCGGAGTGGTTCATCCGGATCTACGCGGGCGGGTTCTCGGGCAGCCAGTTCGAGGTCTCGGTCATCCTCGCCCGCTTCCTGGTGCTGCAGATCTTCTTCATCGGCGCCAGCGGCCTGGCGAGCGCGATGCTCAACGCGCGCAACAGGTTCGGCGCGCCGATGTGGGCGCCGGTGCTGAACAACGTCGTCATCATCGGGATCTGCCTGTGGTTCCTGGCCCTGGCCGGGCCGGGCCGCACGGTGGAGACCATCACCAGCGGCGAGCTGATGCTCCTGGGCCTGGGCACGGCCCTGGGCCAGGTCGTGCAGGCGGCCGTGCTGGTGTGGGCCCTGGCCGCGGCGGGCTTCCGCTGGCGGCCGCGCATGGACCTGCGCGGCTCCGGCCTGGGCGAGGCGGCCGGCGCCGCCTCGTGGATGATGCTCTACATCGTCGTCGCGCAGGTGGGCGCGCTCGTCTCGACCAACGTGGCGACCCGTGCCGGGTCGATGGCGGCCGAGCTCGGCTACGAGACCGGTGCGGGTATCGCTGCCTACAAGTTCGCGTCCATGCTCTTCCAGCTGCCGTACGCGATCATCGCGGTGTCGGTGATCACGGCGTTGCTGCCGCGGATGAGCGAGCACGTGGCAGCGGGCCGCAAGGACCAGGTGCGCCGTGACTTCTCCCACGGCTTCAGGCTGTCGTCGGTGCTGATCATCCCCATCTCGGTGGCGATGATCGTCTTCGCCGTCCCGTTCTGTGTGATGATCTACGCGCAGGGCAGTACGAGCACCGAGGACGCCGCGGCGATCGGCCGCATCCTCATGGTCTTCTGCGTGATGCTCATCCCGTTCACGCTCTTCCAGCTGCAGATGCGCGTGTTCTACGCGCTGGGCGACACCCGCTCGCCCGCGCTGGTGTCGATCCCCTCGGAGATCGCCCACGCGGTCACCGCGGTCAGCCTGCTGTTCTGGATGGAGCCCCAGCACATCGTGGTGTGGCTGCCGGTGCCCTACGGCCTGTACTACATCGTGGGTTCGGTCATCATGTGGCGCATGCTGGCCAGGCGCCTCAACGGGATGGAGGGGCGCCAGACGCTCGTCACGCTCGCCAAGATCCACATCGCGACCGTTCCCTCGGCCCTGTTCGGTGTGGCCATGATCTACGTGTTCCGGGGCCTGCCCGGCGACCTGTGGCCCGCCCTCGCGTCCATCGCCGCCGGTGGTGTCGTCGGTGGCGTACTGTTCGTGGTTACCGCAAAGCTCCTCAATGTGACGGAAGTCACATCATTCCTCGATTTGCTCAAGTCCCGGCTGCGACGGCGCTGATCACCAGTCACGGGTGACGTTGGGTAGCCGCGTACCGGTATCGACCAGAGGGTGGAAAGGTATCCCGTGTCCTCCAAACAGGCTGTTCACGCGTCCTAGCATGGACTCGCACCGCTTCACCGCCAGAGATCTGATCATCCGAGCTGCCCGAAGGGAGGCTGGGGACAGCAAGTAGGGCCGAGGGCCCGCGCACCCCGCTACCGCTCCGCCCCACGGTGGAGCCCGCGGACGTCCGCGACGCCACGGCACCGGCGCCCGTCACTCCCATCATGAGCACCTTTCTGATCGAGCCCGGGGCCAAGCTGGCCAACCGCTACCGTCTCGACCACGTGGTGAGCGAGACCGGCGGAGCGACCCGCTGGAAGGCCACCGACGAGACACTGGCCCGCCCCGTCGCGGTGTGGACCTTCGCCGAGGGATTCCCCCGTACGTCCGAGGTCGTCCGCGCCGCCCGCGCCACCAGTCGCATTCCCGACGCCCGCGTCACCCAGGTCTTCGACGCCGACGACACCGGACCCGTCCCCTACGTCGTCGAGGAGTGGGTGGTCGGCTCTTCCCTGGCCGAACTCCTCGCCCAGGGGCCGATGGCGCCCGAGCGCGCCGCCGGCCTCGTGGCCGAGGCCGCCGAGGCCATCGCGGCCGCCCACGCCGGCGGCCTCACCCATCTGTGCCTGGCCCCCGACAAGCTCATGTGGAGCAGCGGCGGAGCGGTCAAGGTGATCGGCATCGGCGTCGACGCCGCCCTCATGGGCACGGGCGCAGGCAACGCCTCCGCCATCGACGCCCAGGGGCTGGGCGCCCTGCTGTACGCGGGCCTGACCGGGCACTGGCCCGGCGGCCCGCAGTCCGGCCTGCCCGCCGCCCCCCAGGGCCCCGCCGGCACCTATCCCCCGGGGCAGGTCCGCCCGGGCCTGCCCGAGCCGCTGGCCACCATCACGACCCGCGCGGCCCTGCCGCAGCTGGCGGGGCAGATGGTGCCCGGACCGCCGATCACCTCCCCCGCCGAGCTGTGCGCGGCCCTGGCCGAGGTCCCGCGGCTCATCCCCCTCCCCGTCGCCCCCGCCGAGTCGGCGCCCCCGCCGGAGAACGGCACCTCCCGGCGCACCGGTGAGTTCGACGCCGCCGGGTCGGGGTCGCGCCGCTCCATGCGGGGTTCGACCACGGCCGCCGCGCGGTCCGAGCGCCCGGAGCCCTCGCGGATGGACCGCCGCGCCTCCCGGTCCGAGGCCTCGCCCAAGCGCTTCCTCATCGGGGTGCTCGCGGTGGTGGTGTTCGTCGGCGTGGTCGCCGGCGCGTGGACCATCGGCGCGAGCCTGCGCGCCCAGGACGAGACCCCGGTCGACCCCAGCGCGGACTCCGCCGACGACGCCCAGGACTCCGAGGAGCTCGTACCCCTCGAGATCACCGGCTCCGACGGGTTCGACCCCATGCCGGACGGCGACGACTCCGAGCACGGCGACAACGCGCAGTACGCCCACGACGGTGATCCGAGCACCGACTGGAGCAGCGAGGGCTACAAGGACCCGCTGGAGATGCAGAAGGAGGGTGTGGGCCTCAAGCTGGACCTCGGTGGCAGCGAGGAGGTGCACGCGGTCGAGCTGACCCTGCCGGAGGCCGACCACGGCGTGCAGGTCCGCATCGGCGACAGTGACGCCGTGACCGACCAGACCACGCTGGACGAGCACCTCCCCGTCGCCTGGGAGGGCACCGTCAACGGCACGCAGACCATCCCCGTCGAGGGTGGTCGGAGCGGCCAGTACGTCGTCATCTGGTTCACGGAGCTGCCGGAGGACGGCGGCGAGTGGCGTGGGACGATCTACGAGGTCGAGGTGCTCGGCGCCTAGCCGGGTGGAACGGCCACGAGTGGAGTATGTGATCAGCACTGATGGACGCGGTCCACGAGCTTCCTGACCGGGAACTCCTGACAAGGCACTCCCAGGGCGACGACCAGGCCTTCGCGGTCCTGGTCCGTCGGCACCGGGAGCGCCTCTGGGCTGTCTCCATCCGGATGATGGGCGATCGTGAGGAGGCCTCCGACGCCCTGCAGGACGCCTTCCTGTCCGCGTTCCGCGCCGCGGACCGGTTCCGCGGCGAGTCGCAGGTGAGCACCTGGCTGCACCGCATCGTGGTCAACGCGTGCCACGACCGCCTGCGCCGCAGAAAGGTCCGTCCGGCCACCCCGACCGAGGACGAGGCCCTGGACGTGCTGTCCAACGAGCGGCTCGGCCGCGCCGGCGGGAGCCCCGACCACGCCGCGCGGACCGAGACGCGCCTGGACGTCCACGCCGCCCTGGACCTGCTCCCCCTCGAACAGCGGTTGGCCCTCACCCTGGTCGACATGCTCGGCTACCGGGTCGAGGAGGCCGCGCAGATCCTCGACGTGGCATCGGGCACGGTCAAGAGCCGATGTGCGCGGGGTCGCGCGAAACTTCTTCCCTCCCTTGCTCATCTAAGGAACCCTCAGCCGCCGCGAGACGTCACATCTGGGAGAGGAGGTGCCACCCCATCGTGACGTCCCACCCTGACGTGGAGGCACTCGCGCTCTTCGCCGAGGATCTGCTGGATTCCGACGAGATGCGCACGGTCGCCGCCCATACCGATTCCTGCGCCACCTGTGCGGCGACCCTGGACGAGCTCGCCGGGGTGACCCGCGTCCTCGCCGGGACCCCGGTTCCGGAGCTTCCGGGGGACGTGTCCGACCTCATCGACCGGCGTCTCGCCGAGGCCGCACACGAGCGGGCGGAGGGTGCCGCCGACTCCGGGACCGACGAGTCCGACGCCGACGCCGACGCCGGGTCCGACGCCCGCACCGCTCCCGGTCACGGCTCATCCGACGACGGGGCCTCCGACCTCGCCCCGGTGACGCCGATCACGCGCCGCCGGCGCTCGTTCGGCCTGCCGCAGCTGCTGGTCGCGGCCGCCGCGGCGGTCTTCGTCGTCGGTGGCGGCGCGGCGGTCGTCACCGAGGTCCTCCGCTCCTCCACGGAGAACACCGGAAGCGCCTCGGCGCCCATGGAGGCCTCCGAGGAGGAGGCGCCCCAGGACATGGGGCAGTCCTACCGACCGGAGGTGCTGGCCAGCGAGACGGTCTACACCGACGCGGACCTGGCCGAGCAGGCCGGCGGCGTGCTGGAGACGACCGCCGGGACCGACGCGAACGAGGACGGCGGCCCGGAGGCCCTGTCCGACGACGCGGGCTCGGACCTGGTGGGCGCCGAGGAGTGCGCGGCACGGCTCGACGAGGCCCTCGGCACCCGGGTCACGCTGGTGGACGACGCCTTCTACGGCACCGGCGCCGAGCGCGCGTGGGTGCTGTACGCCCCCGCGGACGACGACCGGGTGGACGTGTACGTCCTCGACCCGCGCTGCGTCCAGGAGGACGACATCACGCGCAGCGTCCTGGCCGAGACGACCGTCGACGCCCGCTGACCGTCGACCTGTCGACCTGTCGACCTGTCGGCGTATCGGTGTGTCGACCTGTGGCGATACCGGCGTGTCGACAGCCCCGCCCGTACCCGCGGGTGCGGTGCGACCGCGCTCGCGGCCCCGGTCGGCTCCGGGCCCCGGCGGCTCCCGGGCCCGGGCCCCGCGCCCGCGCATACCCCGCCCCCGTACGCTGGGCGGATGTCCGAAAGGGAATGCGGTGCGCCTACCATCGGTTGTGCTAACCAGATTTCCCCCGAGGTCACACCGGGTGACCAGGACAGCGACTGTGCGAAGGGCCTACGAGCGTGAGTGACGTCCGCAATGTCATCATCATCGGATCCGGGCCAGCCGGGTACACCGCGGCCGTCTACGCCGCGCGCGCCGAGCTGCGCCCCCTGGTGTTCGAGGGCTCCATCACCGCCGGTGGTGCGCTCATGAACACCACCGATGTCGAGAACTTCCCCGGCTTCCCCGACGGCATCATGGGGCCGGACCTCATGGACAACCTGCGCAAGCAGGCCGAGCGCTTCGGCGCCGAACTCGTCCCCGAGGACGTCACCGACGTCGACCTCACCAAGCCGGTGAAGGAGGTCACGGCCGGCGGTGAGACCTTCCTCGCGCACACCGTCATCCTGGCCACCGGATCGGGCTACCGCGAGCTCGGCATCCCGGGCGAGAAGGAGCTGTCCGGCCGCGGCACCTCCTGGTGCGCCACGTGCGACGGCTTCTTCTTCCGCGACCAGGACATCGCGGTCGCGGGCGGCGGCGACACCGCCATGGAGGAGGCCCTCTTCCTCACGCGGTTCGCCAAGTCGGTCACGGTCATCCACCGCCGGGACGAGCTGCGCGCCAGCCGCATCATGGCCGAGCGCGCGCTGGCCAACGACAAGATCTCGTTCCTGTGGAACACCGAGGTGAAGGAGGTGCTCGGGAAGGAGCGCGTCACGGGCCTCAAGGTGTTCAACAACAAGACCAACGAGACGAGCACGCTGGACGTCACCGGCCTGTTCGTCGCGATCGGCCACGACCCGCGGGTCGAGCTGTTCAACAAGCAGATCGAACTGGACGACGAGGGCTACGTCCGCGTCGACGCCCCCTCCACCCGCACCAACCGCGCGGGCGTGTTCGCGGCGGGCGACGTCGTGGACCACCAGTACCGCCAGGCGATCACGGCCGCCGGCACCGGGTGCTCCGCCGCGCTGGACGCCGAGCGCTACCTCGCCGACATGGGCAACTAACCGACCCGGCGCGCTCCCGCCACGCACCGGGGCCGCAGCGGTCGAGCGCACCAAGGGACACACCCCGAGCTTTCCCCGACGCAACGGTCTCGCCGAACCAAGGAGAACAATGTCCACCGTCAAGCACGTCACCGACGCCACCTTCAAGGATGACGTCCTGGCCAGCGACAAGCCGGTCCTCGTCGACTTCTGGGCCGACTGGTGCGGCCCCTGCAAGCAGATGGCCCCGGTCCTGGACAAGCTGGCGGAGGAGTACGGCGACAAGATCGAGATCGTCAAGCTGAACACGGACCAGAACCCGAACACCCCGCGCGACTACAACGTCATGTCCCTGCCGACGATGAACGTCTACAAGGACGGCGAGGTCGTCAAGCAGATCATCGGCGCCAAGCCGAAGCGCGTCCTGGAGAAGGACCTGGCCGAGTTCCTGTAACGAGGACCGCCAGAGCGCACGGAAGGCCCCCAGATCCACGTCTGGGGGCCTTTCACGTGCTCCGCCTCCACCCGGTCGGGTCGCCCCCTCCCAGGCCGCCGAGGGCGACCACAGGGCCGATGTTTCACGTGAAACATCGGCCCTCGCGTGTGCCCGCCGACCGTCGACGCTCCCGCGCCCGTTCGCCGTGGGCCCGCCGGTCCGCGTCCGTGCGTCCGTGCGCCCGCCGATCCGCGTGCCGTCGCCGCGCGCGCCCGCCGGGCGATCCGTCGACACGTGGACGTGTCGACAAGGCGATCAACCGATCTGGGCGATGATCCGCTCGAGGTCCTCCGGCGTCGCGAACTCCACGACGATCTTGCCCTTCTTCTTGCCCATGTCCACCTTCACGGTGGTGTCCAGGCGGTCGGCGAAGCGGGTCGCCCACTCCTCGACCTGCGGCGGGTTGGGCTCCCTCGCCGCCTTGGCCGCGCGCGGCCGCCGCTCGGCCTCGGGCTCCTCCCTGAGGGAGATGACCTCCTCCAGGGACCGCACGGACAGGCCCTCCTGCACCACGCGGGCCGCCAGGCGGTCCTGGAGCTCGGGGTCCTCCACCCGCAGCAGTGCCCGCGCGTGCCCCGCGCTCAGCACCTTCGCCGCCACGCGCGACTGCACCTTCGGCGGCAGGTTCAGCAGGCGCAGGGTGTTGGTGATGTGGGGCCGCGAACGGCCGACCCGCTGCGCCAGGACGTCGTGGGTCGCCCCGAAGTCGTCCAGCAGCTGCTGGTAGGCGGCCGCCTCCTCCAGGGGGTTGAGCTCCTGCCGGTGCAGGTTCTCCAAAAGGGCGTCCAGCAGGAGGGCGTCGTCGCTCGTGCTGCGGACGATCGCCGGGATCCGCTCCAGCCCGGCGTCCTTGCTGGCGCGCCAGCGCCGCTCCCCCATGATGAGCTCGTACCGCGGCTCGTCGCCGTCCTCGATCTTGCGGACCACGACGGGCTGGAGCAGCCCGACCTCCCTGATGGAGTCGCGCAGCTCCTCCAGCGCCTGGTCGTCGAAGTGGTGACGGGGCTGGCGGGGGTTGCGCGTGATCGCGCCGACCGCCACCTCCTCCAGGTACGTGCCGTCCGACAGCCCGACGGGCACGGCCTCCTCAACCACCTCGGGTGCGGGGGGCGCGTCACTCTCCGGCACCGCGGAAGCTGTCGGCCCCTGGGGGATGATGGCCCCCAGCCCCCTGCCCAGTCCGCGCCGCTGTTGGCTCACCGGCAACTCCTTCCACACTTCTCGAAAGAACTCCGTCCGGGGTCACCGGACCTGCTTCAGCCGTCGACCGCGTCCGCCCGGTGCGCGATCTCCCGCGCGGCCTCCAGATAGGCGATCGCGCCCGTGGAGGTCGGGGAGTAGGTCATCACCGACTCGTCGTAGCTGGGCGCCTCCGACACACGGATACTGCGCGGCACCAGGGTCTCCAGGACCAGGTCGCCGAAGTTGGAGCGCACCTCGTCGACCACCTGCTGTGACAGGTTGGTGCGGCCGTCGTACATCGTCAGCAGGATGGTACTGACCGCCAGCCCCGGGTTCAGGTGGGCCTGGACGAGCTTCACGTTGTTCAGCAGCTGCCCCAGGCCCTCCAGCGCGTAGTACTCGCACTGGATCGGGATCATGACCTCGTCGCACGCCACCATCGCGTTGACCGTGAGCAGTCCGAGCGAGGGAGGGCAGTCGATGAGGATGTAGTCGAGCTCGGAGGTGTCGTAGGCGGCCAGGGCGCGCTTGAGACGGGACTCGCGCGCGACGAGGGAGACCAGTTCGATCTCGGCGCCCGAGAGGTGGATGTTGGCGGGAACGCACCACAGGTTCTCGATGTTCGGAACCGGCTTGGCGAGGTTGCGGATCTCCTCGTCCTCGACCAGGCAGTGGTAGATGGAGCTGATGTCGGGATTGCGCTCCATGCCCAGGGCCGTGGAGGCGTTCCCCTGGGGGTCGAGGTCGATGACGAGGACGCGCTGCCCGTTCATCGCCAGTGCGGCCGCGATGTTGACGGTCGTCGTGGTCTTGCCGACGCCGCCCTTCTGGTTCGAGACGCTGATCACGCGACAGGACTTGGGGCGGGGCCAGAAGGCCCCGGAGCCACGCCTGGGCATCGCGGCCTGGGCCGCGTGAGCGAGCGGAGTGTCGGGGACGCCGTCTGTTTCACGTGAAACATCGAGCAGGTCGCCATAGGAGGATGTTTCACGTGAAACATCGGCTGGATTCTGGGACACGAATGAGTTCACCTCTTCCGTCCGCGCTTCTTCTTTCCGCCTCGCGGCGGCGGACCACCCTCGGATGTCACCGTGACGCGAACGACCGTGGTAGCGGGTTCGACCCTACCGTGGCCGACCCGAATGACGTCGCAGACGCAAGGGCGCAGTTTCGACACGTCTTTCTCCGCGGCCGCGAGCTCGGCCTCGGCCTGCTCGCCCTTGAGCGCGAGGAGGCTGCCGCCCCTGCGCAGGAGCGGTAGCGCCCACCCCGCGAGCCGGGGCAGCGGGGCGACCGCGCGGGCGGTCACGAAGTCCGCGAGCAGGTCGCCGCGCACCTCCTCGGCCCTCCCCCGGCGCACCTCCACGTTCGGCAGCTCCAACAGCTCGACCGCCTCGTTGAGGAAGACCGTCCGTCGCAGGAGGGGCTCCAGGAGCACCATCCGGATGTCGGGACGCAGGAGTCCGAGCACCAGCCCGGGCAGTCCGGCCCCGGAACCGACGTCGACCACGTGGGCGCCCTCCGGGATCAACTCCTCCACGACGGCGCAGTTGAGGAGATGCCGCTCCCACAGCCGCGGAACCTCGCGCGGGCCGATGAGGCCGCGCCGGACACCGTCGTCCGCGAGGAGTTCGGCGAAGCGCCGCGCCTTCGGCAAGGAGTCCCCGAACACCGTCTCCGCCTGATCGGTCGGAGCGGTCGGAGCGGTCTCCTCAGACCCCGAGGACATCAGTCACCACCTGTCGGAACTCGTCCATCGTTTACTTCGATCGCCAGAGCACGATACGCGCCCCCATGATCCTATGCGCGGGTGTCACCAAGGTTTCACGTGAAACATCGGCGAACACCACCGCCGTGCCCACAGGGCGCGAAGTCGCCGCGATCCCCGCCGACCCGCGCGGTGGACTTGTCGACCACCTCTGGCGCCTTGTCGACTCCGCCTGCCGCTTTGTCGACTCCCCCTGGCGTCATGTCGACCTCGCGAACCGCCATGTCGACTCTGTCCGCCACCAAGTCGACACCGCGCACCGCCATGGCTTTTTGGAGGCCGCTACCCGAATCGCGCACAGAGGGCCGGACAGCAGCGGCGTCGCGGCGAAGAACGGTCGGCCGGCCCGAACCGCGCACAGGGGCCGGACACAGCGAGAGGGGGTGGCGATGTTTCACGTGAAACATCGCCACCCCCTCCGGGAGTGCGTCCTGTCCTGCCCCGCCGAACCTCCGCCGTGCGCCGGTTCGTCGCCGGGCGCCGCGGAGGACGGGAATCCCGCCCCCGACTAGTCGGCGGGGTGCACGACCACGTAGCGGTTGGGCTCCTCGCCCTCGGACTCGCTCCGCAGACCCGCGGCGGCGACCGCGTCGTGCACGACCTTGCGCTCGAACGGGGTCATGGGCTCCAGCGGCTCGGTCTCGCCGGTCTCCTTGACCTTCGCCGCGGCCTCGGAACCGATCTTGAAGAGCACCTTGCGGCGCCCCTCGCGGTAGCCGCCGATGTCGAGCATCAGGCGGCTGCGCTCACCGGTCGCCCGGTGGACGGCCAGCCGGGTCAGCTCCTGGAGCGCCTCCAGGACCTCACCGTTCTCGCCGATCAGCTCGTCCAGGGTGGCCCCGACGACCGACACGAGCGCGCGGTCGCCCTCCACGTCCATGTCGATGTCGCCGTCGAAGTCCGCGATGTCGAGGAGTCCCTCGATGTAGTCCGCGGCGATGTCGCCCTCGTTCTCCAGGGCCTCGACGTCGAACTCGGCCTCAGGCGCGTCAGCCACCGCTACTCCACCGCTCTCTTCCCGTCCCACAGCGAATCTCCTCTGTCCACTCACGCCCTGGCCGTCGCACGCCTCAGGGGCCTTGTCGCCTGCGCACTCGGCAGCCCCGAGCGGAGACCGACTAGTTCGACCCGCTCCCGCCGCGCTTGGAGCGCGACTTCTTCTTGGGCTGCTTACGCTCGATCTTAGGCTGTTCCTTCGGCTCCGGCGTGGATTCTGCGCCCTTCTTTCGGCCGAGCATGCCCTTGGCCGAACCGTTGGACTGGCCCTTGGCGCCGCTCTTGGCGTCCGCCGTCTCCTCCCCCGGAAGCGGCTGGTTCCGGTAGAGGAAGTGCTGCTGCACCATGGTCCACACGTTGGAGGTCACCCAGTAGAGGAGCACACCGACGGGCATCGCCAGACCGAAGAGTCCGAAGGCCGGCGCCAGGTACATCATGATCTTCTGCGTCTGCATCATGGGGTTGTCGGGCATCTGCGCCGTGCTGCGCTTGATGCTCTGCCGCATGGTGAGGAACGTCGTGAAGCCCATGATCACGCAGGCGAACGCGATGAGGACCTTGGCCATGATCGGGTCGGTGGACCCCAGGGCCAGCAGCTCCTCGGAGGAGCTGTTGAACTGGGCCGCGATCGGCGCCTGGAAGATCAGCGCCTGCCGCGCGCTGTCGGCCAGCTCCTGGTCGAAGCCGTACCGCGCGTTGCCCTCGGCGACGCTGCGCAGCACGCTGAACAGCGCGAAGAAGACCGGCATCTGCAGGAGGAGCGGAAGGCAACCCATGATGGGGTTGGTGCCGCTCTCCTGGTAGATCTTCATGGACTCCTGCTGCAAGCGCTGCTTGTCGTGCTTGTAGCGCTCCCGAAGCTTCATGATCTTCGGTTGGATGTCCTGCATCTTCCGCTGCGTGTTCATCTGCTTGACGAACAGCGGAACCATCAGGAGCCGCATCAGTACTGTGAGCAGCACGATGGACAGGCCCCACGCCCACCCGCTGTCAGGGTCCAGGCCGGTGAGGGACAGACCCGTGTGGATCCAGGCCAACACGTGGCCGACGATGTTGTAAAGCCAGTCGAGCACCGGCCAACTCCTATGTGATTCGGTTCGGCTACTGGTCCCCGGGAGCGGTGCCGGTGTGGCCGGTACCGCCCGCCGACTCCTCGGTCTCCCGGCCCGGACGCCCCTTGGGCGGCGGTACCGGATCGAGTCCCCCGGGATGGAAGGGGTGACAGCGGGCGATGCGGCGGATTCCCAGCCACAGCCCGCGTGCGGCTCCGTGCACACGCAGCGCCTCGACGGCGTACGCGCTGCACGAAGGGTAGAAACGGCAGACCGGGGGGAAGAGCGGACTGATGAAGCGTTGGTAGCCCCGAATGGGCAGGATCAGCACGCGCGCGAACGCCGTCGGTCTGTGCTCGGTCATCGGCTCGCCTACCGTTCCCCGTCCCTGTCGGGACGGCGGTCCACCACTGTCTCGCTGCTGGACGCACCGGTGCCCCGGGCGCGGTGGTCGTGACGGCCACCGCGGTCCCGGCGAGCGTCCCGGCCGCGTCGACCGTCGCGGCCGCGCCGGGGCCGGGTGGCCGCGGCGAGCGCGCCGTCGATCTGCGCGGCCAGCTCGGACTGCCGCGCGGTGGCGGCGGAGGGCTTGGCACGTACTACCAGCAGGCTACCGTCAGGCAGCGCGCCGACCCTTGCCCGCATCACGTGCCGCAGACGGCGCTGCACCCTGTTGCGTACGACGGCGACGCCGACGGACTTGCCGACGACAAAACCGACGCGGGGCGGATCCGCGTCCACCGCGTCCGGGCGCGGCGCGAGGTAGACCAGGCCGATGGCGTCGCGGGAGGCGCGCCGGCCCGAGCGCATGACGGTGGAGAACTCGGAGCCGCGGCGCATCCGGTTCCTCGACGACAGCATCGGTACTCCCTCCGGCGTCGGCTCCCACGTGTCACACGAAAAAGGGACCGGCCGGCGAGAAGGCCGGACCGGTCCCTGAGGTCTTGGTGCTGGGCGTGGCCTAGTGGCTCACGGTCAGCGCCGAGCGTCCCTTGCGGCGCCGCGAGGCGATGATGGCGCGACCGGCGCGCGTACGCATGCGCAGCCGGAAGCCGTGGACCTTCGCGCGACGCCGGTTGTTCGGCTGGTACGTACGCTTGCTCACTACAGGCTCCAGGGGCGTGTCAGGAAAGTACTACGACAGACCCCCAGGATAAGCGGGGCCTCAGAGTGCATGTGCCGTGGCCGCGCCGTCATGCGGACATGGGCGCTGGCAGATCATCGGCATAAGCATAAAGAAGATACGACGCGACGCGGGTGAGGTCAAATCGGCCCACGTCACCCGCCTCCGCGGCCCGCCGGACGACCGACCGCACGGCGCCCGCCGGGCGGGTTTTCCACAGCGGGGCCGACCCTGTGGCCTGTGGATGACCACAACCTGTGGATAACCTGGCGCCGTCGACCGGCCGGCCAAGTCCACCTCGGCTCTACACAGGCTCTGAACAGGGAATTGTGGATAACCCTGCGCCGCCCGAGCAGGTCTGCCATCCTGTGGATAAACCTGTGTACAACGTGTGGACAACGGCCGATACCTGTGGACACCGGCCCGACGAGGACAAGTTATCCACAGGTTCGTGGGACCCTGGAACCCCGCCTGTGCACAGCTTCACTGCCCCGGCACCCCTGAGGAGGGAGGACAATGGAGAGCTCACCCCCACGCGCGACGACACCGGTCCCCTCCGCCCGCTCCGAACAGACCCGCACCGAAGGGACGACAACCGTGGCAGGTCACCTTGGCTGACGCACAGGTCAACCTCGCAATGGTCTGGCCCAGTGTGCTGGACGGGATCGACAACGACGCCCTTCCCGCGCACCAGCGCGCCTGGCTTCCGCAGACGCGTCCCCTGGGGATGATCGAGGACACCGCGCTGATCGCGGCGCCCAACGAGTTCACCAAGAAGGTGCTGGAGACCCGCCTGTACCTGGTGATCAGCCAGGCGCTGTCCGCCCACCTGGGCCGGGACGTCCGCGTGGCGGTGACCGTCGACCCGACCGCGGTGCAGACGCCTCCCCCCACGCCCGTTCCGCCGGCCCCCTTCGCCCCCGAGGACCACGGCCGCCCGCGCGGCTACGAGCCGCCCGCGCCCCAGGGCCAGCACGCCCGCCCGGAGTCCGAGCCCTACCGCCCGGCTCCGCGGCGGCCCGTGCCCCAGGAGCAGGTCCGCCACGAGCCGGGGCACCCGCGGCCCGAGGAGCGGGAGCACCAGGACGGGCCGCGCGAGGAGAGAGGGCACCACGAGCGGGCGCGTCCGGAGCAGGACCGCGGGCAGCAGCCCCGGGACCAGGACGCGCACCTCTTCCCCCAGGCTCCGAACGGCTACCCAGACCAGGCGCACGCGCCCGCCCCGTCCCAGCCCTCCTCCCGCGCCGGCGCTCCGGCCGAGCGCGACGGCAGCGACCTGCTGGGACCGGACCGCGCGGGTGAGGACACCTCCCGCCCCGCGCGGGCGCACCCGTCCGGGTACGACGAGCCGCGGGCCCCCGGCCCCTGGACGGTGGCCGGTCCCACGGCCCCGCCCGCGGCACCCGAGCCCCAGTGGGACCAGCCGCGCGCCACCTGGCAGCAGGAGAGCCGGGACGGAGCCGCCTGGGACCGGCCCAACCGGTGGGAGACCCCGCGCCACGACCCCGCGCCGACGGGCGAGGAGCACCCGGCGGAGGAGCCCGCGCCGGCCCCCGCCGAGGACACCCGCCACGACGAGGGGCCGCCGCCCAGGCCCGAGGCCGCCGAGCCGCCCCCCACGCCCCCGGGCCGCTCGCCCGAGATCCCGCCCGGGGAGCACGCGCGCCTCAATCCCAAGTACACGTTCGACACCTTCGTCATAGGCTCCAGCAACCGCTTCGCCCACGCGGCCTCGGTCGCGGCCGCCGAGGCGCCGGCCAAGGCCTACAACCCGCTGTTCATCCACGGCGGTTCCGGGCTGGGCAAGACCCACCTCCTGCACGCCATCGGGCACTACACGCACCGCCTCTACGAGGGGTCCCGGGTGCGCTACGTCAGCTCCGAGGAGTTCACCAACGAGTTCATCAACTCGATCCGGGACGGCAAGGCGGACGGCTTCCGCCGCCGGTACCGGGACATCGACGTCCTCCTGGTGGACGACATCCAGTTCCTGGAGAACAAGGAGCAGACGCAGGAGGAGTTCTTCCACACCTTCAACACGCTCCACAACTCCGACAAGCAGATCGTCATCTCCAGCGACCGGCCGCCCAAGCAGCTGACGACGCTGGAGGACCGGATGCGCAGCCGGTTCGAGTGGGGCCTGCTGACCGACGTCCAGCCGCCCGAGCTGGAGACGCGGATCGCGATCCTGCGTAAGAAGGCCGCGCAGGAGGGCCTGGCGGCGCCGCCGGAGGTCCTGGAGTTCATCGCCAGCAAGATCTCCACCAACATCCGCGAACTGGAGGGCGCGCTCATCCGCGTCACCGCGTTCGCCAGCCTCAACCGCCAGTCGGTGGACCTGGACCTGACCGGGCAGGTCCTGCGCGACCTCGTGCCCAGCACCGAGGTCCCCGAGATCACGGCCGGGTCGATCATGTCCCAGACGGCCGCGTACTTCGGGCTGAGCGTGGAGGACCTCTGCGGGACCTCGCGGTCGCGCGTGCTGGTGACCGCCCGGCAGATCGCCATGTACCTCTGCCGGGAGCTCACCGACCTCTCCCTGCCCAAGATCGGGCAGCAGTTCGGCGGCCGGGACCACACGACCGTGATGCACGCCGACCGCAAGGTGCGCGCCCTCATGGCCGAGCGCCGGTCCATCTACAACCAGGTGCACGAACTCACCAGCCGCATCAAGGACCAGCCCTAGGGCCAGGGCGTGGGCGGTGGGACGGGCGGGGCGGCGCACGGGCTGTGGGCCGCCCCGAGTCGTGTCCGGAGAGTTATCCACAGGTTGTGGGGACAACCGGCGCGCGAGCGGCGGTTCCGGTACGTGCCGGGACGACCCTCCCGGCGCCGCGCACGGCTCCGGCCGCGCCGCCCCGACCTCCTCCTACACCGCCGTGCGGCCCCGTGTGGGCCGCGCTGTTGCCCTGCCCACATCCGGGTGCCGCCCCCTGGCCACCGTTCTCACCTGCGGCGTCGTACACACGCCGGACGCGCGCCTGTGGACAAAGCTGTGCACGGCCTCTTTGCCCCGGTTCGCGTGCTCTGCGCGGCGGCCCCGAAAAAAGTTTCCAGGTTTCTTGGCCGAGTTATCCACAGGAAGGGCTCGAATTCTGTGGATAAGCATGTGGACAACCTGTGGACAAGGGCGCCGAAGTTGTGGGTAACCGAGTCGGTTCTGTGGACGGACCGATGAACGCCCGGAGGGCTCCAGCCGCTGCGCCTGTGGAGAACCTGGGGAAAACCTGTGGACGCGGCTGTGGACGGAGTGTGGACAAGCTGTGGGCCCCTCTGGCCGTCCACAGGCACCCCGAGTTACGCACAGGGTCGTCCACAGGCTCTGTGGATAAAAATTCCGGTGTTGACCTGGTAAAACAAGGGTTATCCACACTATCCACAGGCCCTACTACTACGACGCACCTTCATTAGCCCAGATGTGGCTTCTCAACCGCTCCGCGGAAAAACTGTGGACAAAGCGATGAGTCGGCAGCGACGGCGGCGCCCTCCCGAGATGTCAGCGGCAGCGGAGGAATCCGGGTAACGTGTGGTCTCGCCCCTGTCCTGCGCCGCCCGATCGGAGCGGTGACCCCAACGGGATCCGAGGGCCCTCCCCGGTGGCACCGACCGGAGTCCGCACACACCCTGTGGACGACGCCCACCCGCCGACTCCGGAGACCTCGGACCACCCCTTCAGACACCACGAGCTGCAACGTTGAGGCTGCGACCGGTCCGCCGGTCGTGCGGAAAGTGAGTCGGAAAGTGAAGTTCCGGGTCGAACGCGACGTACTGGCCGACGCAGTCGCCTGGACCGCGCGCACACTCCCGACGCGCCCCTCGGTCCCGGTGCTCGTCGGCGTCCTGCTCGACGCAGGAGAGTTCGACGGCAGGCAGCAGGTCCGCCTGGCCGGTTTCGACTACGAGGTCTCCACCCAGGCCGCGGTCGACGTCGATGTGGACGAGCCGGGCCAGGTCCTGGTCCCCGGCAAGCTGCTGGCCGAGATCACCCGCAACCTGCCTCCACAGGTCGTGGAGGTCGCCACCGACGGCCCCAAGGTCGTCGTCAGCTGCGGTAGCGCCAAGTTCACGCTCACCACCATGCCGGTCGAGGACTACCCCACTCTTCCGGAGATGCCCGGTGTGAGCGGGACGGTCGGCAGCGACGCCTTCGCCGCCGCGGTGAGCCAGGTGGCGGTGGCCGCCGGCCGCGACGACACCCTGCCGATGCTGACCGGCGTCCGGGTCGAGATCGAGGGCGAGACCATCACCCTCGCCTCCACCGACCGCTACCGCCTGGCCGTGCGCGAGCTGACCTGGAAGCCGGAGAACCCCGAGCTGTCGGCGGTCGCGCTGGTCCCGGCCAAGACCCTCCACGACACCGCCAAGTCCCTCACCTCGGGCGCCGAGGTCTCCGTGGCGCTCTCCAGCGGCGACGGCGGCGAGGGCATGATCGGCTTCGAGGGCGGCGGCCGCCGCACCACCTCCCGCCTGCTGGACGGGGAGTTCCCCAAGTACCGCGCGCTGCTGCCGGACAGCTTCAACACCGTCGCCGAGGTGAGCCGCTCCGAGTTCGTCGAGGCGGTCAAGCGCGTCTCCCTGGTCGCCGAGCGCAACACGCCGCTGCGGCTGGCGTTCTCCCAGGGCCGCCTGGTCCTGGAGGCCGGTACCGGCGAGGACGCCCAGGCCGTCGAGGTCCTGGAGGCCGACCTGGACGGCGAGGACATCCAGATCGCGTTCAACTCCGGGTTCCTGCTGGACGGGCTCGGCGCCATCGGCACCGACGTGGCCCGCCTGCACTTCACCACCTCGACCAAGCCCGCGATCCTCACGGGCAAGCCGGCCGAGGAGGGCGCGCCCGCCCAGTACCGCTACCTGATCATGCCGGTGCGCCTGTCCGGCTGATCCGCGACGGGTTCGATTGACTGGCGTCCGCCGCCGCCCCGAGCACACCGCCCGGGCCGACCGGCGTCCACATGTCCACAGGTGGCGAAGGGGAGCGAACACATGCAACTCGGAATGATCGGGCTCGGGAAGATGGGCGGCAACATGGCCGCCCGGCTCCGGGAGAAGGGCCACGACGTCGTCGGCTTCGACGTGATGTCGCCGGAGCGGGACGTCGACACGCTCCAGGACCTGGTCTCGCGGCTGGCCGCGCCCCGCGTCGTGTGGGTCATGGTCCCCTCGGGCGACCCCACGGTCACCACCATCAACGAGCTGCGCGACCTCCTCCAGGAGGGCGACCTCGTCATCGAGGGCGGCAACTCCCACTACGTGGACGACCGCACGCGCGCCGACGACCTCGCCGCCAAGGGCATCGGCTACCTCGACGTCGGCGTCAGCGGCGGTGTCTGGGGCCGGCAGAACGGCTACGGCATCATGGTCGGCGGCCGGGCGGAGGAGGTCGAGCGCGCGCGTCCGGTCTTCGACTCCCTGACCCCCGACGAGGGCGGCGGCTTCGTGCACGCCGGGGCGGTCGGTGCCGGGCACTTCGTGAAGATGGTCCACAACGGCATCGAGTACGGCATGATGCAGTCCTTCGCCGAGGGCTTCGAGCTCATGACCGCCTCCGGCATCGTGGACGACGTCCCGGGCACCTTCGAGAGCTGGCGCGAGGGCACGGTCGTGCGCTCCTGGCTGCTCGACCTGCTGAGCCGGGCCCTGGAGGAGGACCCCGACCTCTCCGAGCTGCGCGGCTACGCGGAGGACTCCGGTGAGGGCCGCTGGACCGTCCAGGCCGCCGTCGACCACGCCGTGCCGGCCCCGGCGATGACCGCCGCGCTGTTCGCCCGCTTCGCCTCGCGGCAGGACGACAGCCCCGCGATGAAGGTCGTCGCCGCCCTGCGCAACCAGTTCGGCGGACACGCGGTCACCAAGTCCGACCCGGACCCGCGCACGCCCTCCCGCGACTAGGGTCCAGGGGCCCTCGCGGGGCGCGTGCGCACAGGCGGCGCCGCGCCCGCGGGATCGGCCCCGTACCCGGAGCTGACCCGCGGCGGGGATCCGTCCCGGGAACCGCCAACGGGCGCGGGACGGGTGCCGCCGGGGTCCTGGAGGATCCCGAGGCGGGTGCGTAGGAAGGGACCGTGCCGCAGGCGTCCGCTGAGGACCGTGGCGGGCACGGGCGCACACACCGGAGCGGCCCCCGCGTCCCCTTCGACCCGGTTCCCGGCCACGCGGGCGCCCGACCAAGCGAGCGAAGCGAGCCAGCGACACAGAGGAAGGCCGGATGTACGTCTCCCACCTGCAACTGGCCGACTTCCGGTCCTACACCTCCGCGCTGGTGGAGATGGGGCCGGGCGTGAGCGTCTTCGTCGGCGCCAACGGCCAGGGCAAGACCAACCTCGTCGAGGCCGTCGGCTACGTCGCCGCGCTGAGCAGTCACCGCGTCTCCTCGGACACCCCGCTGGTCCGCCGGGGCGCGCCGCGGGCGATCGTCCGGGCCAAGGTCGTGCGCGACGAGCGCTCGATGGTCGTCGACCTGGAGCTCAATCCCGGCCGTGCCAACCGCGCCCGCCTCAACCAGTCGCCCGTCAGCCGGCCCCGCGAGGTGCTGGGCGTGCTCCGCACCGTGCTGTTCGCTCCCGAGGATCTGGCCCTGGTCAAGGGCGACCCCGGTGAGCGGCGCCGGTTCCTGGACGACCTGCTCGTGGCGCGGGCGCCGCGAATGGCGGGCGTGCGCTCCGACTACGACCGGGTGCTCAAACAGCGCAACGCGCTGCTGAAGTCGGCCTCGGCGCAGTTCTTCAGACGCGGCGGGCCGGACCCGGACCTCAGCACCCTGGAGGTGTGGGACGACCACCTGGCGCGGGTGGGGGCCGAACTCCTCGCGGCGCGCCTGGACCTGGTCGCCGCGCTGCGCCCGCTGGTCGACCAGGCCTACGCGGGGCTGACCGACTCCGGCGGCCCGGCCGTGCCCGCCTACCGCCCCTCCTGGGCGGAGGAGGGGGTCGAGCTCCCCGCCGACCGTCCACAGCTTGTGGACGCACTGCGCGCGGCCATGGCCGGGGCGCGGGAGCGCGAACTCCAGCGCGGGGTCAGCCTGGTCGGCCCGCACCGCGACGACCTGCTGCTGAGCCTGGGCGAGCTGCCCGCGAAGGGGTACGCGAGCCAGGGCGAGTCGTGGTCCTTCGCGCTGTCGCTGAAGCTGGCCGCCTTCGAGCTCCTGCGGGCCGACGGCGACGACCCCGTCCTCATCCTCGACGACGTGTTCGCCGAGCTGGACACCGAGCGGCGCCGGCGTCTGGCCGAGCGGGTCCGCGACGCCGAGCAGGTGCTGGTGACCGCGGCGGTGCCGGACGACATCCCCCGGGAACTCGACGGCGCGCGCTTCGGGGTACGCGAGGGGAGCGTCGAGAGTGAGTGAGGCCCGTCCACAGCCTGTGGATCCACGATCCGGCCAGGGGGCGTTCGGACCCGGGCCCGGGCCGGCCGCCGGCCGGGTCCGCCCACAGCCTGTGGACAGAACCGCGCCCGGCGCCTCCCCCGACGCGGTGCGCCCCGGTGCGGCCGAGCCGGGCGCGTCCTCTCCTCCCCCCTCCCCCGGTCCCGCGTCCGGGGACCCCGCCCCGCCCGCGGCGTCCGGCGCCGACCTCGCCCGGCAGGCCCTGGCGCGGGCCCGCGCCGAGGCCCGCGAACGCGGGGCGGTCCCCCGCGGGGCACCGCGCGCCCGGCGGCGTGGCCGGTTCCGGTCACGCAACGAGCCCCAGCTGTTCGGGGACGCGGTCCGCACGTGGCTGATCGACCACGGCTGGCAGGAACAGGTCGCGATCGGCGGGGTGTTCGGCCGGTGGGCGGACATCGTGGGCGCGTTCAACGCCGAGCACCTCCGTCCGGAGAGCTTTTCGGACGGAGAACTCGTCGTCGTAGCCGATTCGCCGACCATGGCCGCCCACGCACGCGCGATGGTGCGGGATCTCATGCGCCGGCTCAACGAGGAGTTGGGCGAGGGGACGGTCGTCGCGGTCACGGTCAAGGGACCCGGTTCCCGGCGTCGATAACCGGCCGAATATGCCCGTCCGTGTACTTCCGTCCCGCTTGTGGCGGTGGTTTCCGCAGGTGAGCAGGGGTACAGGGGTGACGGGGCCGTCGGCCCGCGCCGACCGATTCCCTCCCCCGGGTGCTCCGCCGGGACGCGTGCGGGGGCTCAACGCCACTGAACCGCGCCGGGACTTGCTCAAGGGGCGTCCCGCGTGTAGGGACTCGACTCCCGCCCTGAACGTTCGATCTGGAGCGGCACAGGGCCGCCAATGCCACTTTGTCGCACCGCGCGGGGTATCATGGGGACGGTTCTTCAGACGCCTGTAGCCGGTACCACGCCCCCAGGAGAGGGTGGGCGGACGGCCCGCGCGGCGAGCGGTGATCCCCCAGGTGTGACGGCATGTCGACACCCTTGGTCACCGGCCCGCGGGTTGACCGTTGCCGCGGCCACGGTCGGCAGGCGTCCCCAGCAGGAGGGTGTACCCACTTGGCCTACGACGCTCGATCAATCACGGTCCTGGAGGGGCTTGAGGCAGTACGCAAGCGCCCCGGGATGTACATCGGTTCCACCGGAGAGCGGGGCCTGCACCACCTGGTGTACGAGGTGGTGGACAACTCCGTCGACGAGGCGCTGGCGGGTCACGCCGACGCCATCGAGGTGACCTTGCTGGCCGACGGCGGGGTACGGGTGGCCGACAACGGCCGCGGTATCCCCACCGACCTGCATCCCGTGGAGAAGCGCCCGGCCGTCGAGGTCGTCCTCACCACGCTGCACGCCGGCGGCAAGTTCGACGGCAAGTCCTACGCGGTCTCCGGTGGTCTGCACGGTGTCGGCGTCTCCGTCGTCAACGCCCTGTCCACGGCCCTGGACGTGGAGATCCGCAAGGACGGCCACGTCTGGCGCCAGCACTACGAGATGACCGCCCCCACCGGCGAGCTCATCAAGGGGGAGGCGACCGACGAGACCGGTACCCAGATCACCTTCTGGCCCGACGGCTCCATCTTCGAGACCACGGTCTTCACGTTCGAGACCCTCGCGCGCCGGATGCAGGAGATGGCCTTCCTCAACAAGGGGCTGTCCATCACCATCCGCGACGAGCGGCCCGAGCACACCGACGGCGGCCCGACCGTCAACACCTTCCACTACGACGAGGGCCTGTCCGACTACGTCCGGCACATCAACGCCAAGAAGGAGCCGGCCCACGCCTCGATCATCTCGTTCGAGGAGGAGGGCGACGGCATCTCGGTGGAGATCGCCATGCAGTGGAACCAGTCGTACACCTCGTCGGTGCACACCTTCGCCAACACCATCAACACGGCGGAGGGCGGCACGCACGAGGAGGGGTTCCGCTCCGCGCTCACCACGCTGGTCAACCGCTACGCCCGGGACCAGAAGCTGTTGCGCGAGCGGGAGGAGAACCTCACCGGTGACGACATCCGCGAGGGCCTGACCGCGATCATCTCGGTGAAGCTGGCCGACCCGCAGTTCGAGGGCCAGACCAAGACCAAGCTGGGCAACACCGAGGCCAAGTCCTTCGTCCAGAAGGTCACCAACGAGCACCTGCGCGACTGGTTCGAGCGCAACCCGGGCGAGGCCAAGGACATCGTGTCCAAGGCCAGCCAGGCCGCACGCGCCCGCGTCGCCGCCCGCCAGGCCCGCGACCTCACCCGCCGCAAGACCCTCCTGGAGTCCACCTCCCTCCCCGGCAAGCTGTCCGACTGCCAGTCGACCAACCCGGAGGAGTGCGAGGTCTACATCGTCGAGGGCGACTCGGCGGGCGGCTCGGCCAAGGGCGGGCGCAACCCCCACAACCAGGCGATCCTGCCCATCCGCGGCAAGATCCTGAACGTGGAGAAGTCGCGCATCGACCGCATCCTCAAGAACAACGAGGTCCAGGCGATCATCACCGCCCTGGGCACCGGGATCCACGAGGAGTTCGACGCCGACAAGCTGCGGTACCACAAGGTCATCCTCATGGCCGACGCCGACGTCGACGGTCAGCACATCCGGACCCTGCTGCTCACGCTGCTCTTCCGCTTCATGAAGCCGCTGGTGGAGGCCGGGAACGTGTACCTGGCCGCCCCGCCGCTGTACAAGATCAAGTGGGACCAGAAGGGCAGCGACGCCGACTACGCCTTCTCCGACGCCGAGCGGGACCGGCTGATCGAGGCCGGGATCGCCGCGGGCAAGCGGGACCCGCGCCCGCGCGACATGGTGCAGCGGTTCAAGGGTCTGGGCGAGATGAACGCCAACGAGCTGTGGGACACCACGATGGACCCCGACCGGCGCGTCCTGCTCCAGGTGAGCCTGGAGGACGCGGCCCAGGCGGACGACATGTTCAGCGTGCTCATGGGCGAGGACGTCGAGTCGCGGCGCTCCTTCATCCAGCGCAACGCCAAGGACGTCCGCTTCCTGGACATCTAGTCCCCCGTACCGCAGGCAGGCCCGGTGGCCCCGGGCAGTGAACTACTGAGAAGGGATCGACATCCGTGACGGATGCGAACAACCCGGACGTCCCTGAGGGTACGGAGTCCGCAGCGGAGACGCCGGCCCGTGTGACCGACCGGATCGAACCCGTCGACATCCAGGTCGAGATGCAGCGCAGCTATCTCGACTACGCGATGTCCGTCATCGTCGGCCGTGCCCTCCCCGACGTCCGAGACGGCCTCAAGCCCGTCCACCAGCGCGTCCTGTACGCGATGTACGACGGCGGCTACCGCCCCGACCGCGGGTACTTCAAGTGCGCCCGCGTCGTCGGCGACGTGATGGGCAACTACCACCCGCACGGTGACAGCGCCATCTACGACACCCTCGTCCGCCTGGCGCAGTCGTGGTCGATGCGGATGCCGCTGGTCGACCCGAACGGCAACTTCGGGTCCCCGGGCAACGACCCCGCGGCCGCCATGCGCTACACCGAGTGCAAGCTGGCGCCGCTGGCGATGGAGATGCTCCGGGACATCGACAAGGAGACCGTCGACTTCCGGCCCAACTACGACGGCCGCTCCTCCGAGCCCGTCGTGCTCCCGGCCCGCTTCCCGAACCTGCTGGTCAACGGCTCGTCGGGCATCGCGGTCGGCATGGCCACGAACATCCCGCCGCACAACCTGCGCGAGGTCGCCGAGGGCGTCTACTGGTACCTGGAGAACCCGGAGACCGAGGACGAGCAGCTCCTCGACGAGCTCATGGCCCGCATCAAGGGCCCGGACTTCCCGACCCGCGGCCTCATCGTGGGCAAGCGCGGGATCGAGGAGGCGTACCGGACCGGCCGCGGCTCCATCACCATGCGCGCCGTGGTCGAGGTGGAGGAGGACAGCCGGGGCCGCCAGATCCTGGTCGTCACCGAGCTGCCCTACCAGGTCAACCCGGACAACCTCGCCGAGAAGATCGCCGACCTGGTCAAGGACGGCAAGATCACCGGTATCGCCGACGTCCGGGACGAGAGCAGCGGCCGCACCGGCCAGCGCCTGGTGATCGTGCTCAAGCGCGACGCCGTCGCCAAGGTGGTGCTGAACAACCTCTACAAGCACACCCAGCTCCAGGACACCTTCGGCGCGAACATGCTCGCGCTGGTGGACGGCGTGCCGCGGACCCTGCGCCTGGACCAGATGATCCGGCACTGGGTCAAGCACCAGGTCGAGGTCATCGTCCGGCGCACCCAGTACCTGCTGCGCAAGGCCGAGGAGCGGGCGCACATCCTGCGCGCGCTGCTCAAGGCCATGGACCGGATCGAGGAGGTCATCAGCCTGATCCGGGCCAGCGCCTCCGCCGACGAGGCGCGCACTGGCCTGATGGGGCTGCTGGAGATCGACGACATCCAGGCCCGGGCCATCCTCGACATGCAGCTGCGCAAGCTGGCGGCCCTGGAGCGCAACGCGCTGACCGCCGAGTACGACGAGCTCATGGCGCAGATCGCCGACTACAACGACATCCTCGCCTCGGACGTGCGCCAGCGCTCCATCATCCGCGCGGAACTCGGCGAGATCGTCGAGAAGTACGGCGACGAGCGCCGCACGCACATCATCCCGTTCGAGGGTGACATGCGGATGGAGGACTTCATCGCCGAGGAGGACGTGGTCGTCACGATCTCCCGCGGCGGTTACGCCAAGCGCACCCGGATCGACAACTACCGGGCGCAGAAGCGCGGCGGCAAGGGCGTGCGGGGCGCGCAGCTCAAGCAGGACGACATCGTCCAGCACTTCTTCGTCACCACCACCCACCACTGGATCCTGTGCTTCACGAACCAGGGGCGGGTGTACCGGACGAAGGCCTACGAGCTGCCGGAGGCCGCCAGGGACGCGCGCGGCCAGCACGTGGCCAACCTGCTGCCGTTCCAGCCGGGCGAGGAGATCGCCCAGATCATGGCGCTGCGCGACTACGAGGCCGCGCCGTACATGGTCCTCGCCACCCGTGAGGGCCTGGTGAAGAAGTCGCGGCTGGAGGACTTCGACTCCGCCCGCGCGGCCGGCATCATCGCGATCAACCTCCGCGAGGACGACGAGCTGATCGCCGCGCGGCTGGTCTTCCCCGACGACGACCTCCTGCTGATCTCCAGCGACGCCCAGGCGATCCGCTTCTCCGCCTCGGACGAGTCGCTGCGTCCGATGGGCCGCGCCACCAGCGGTGTGATCGGCATGCGCTTCCTGGAGGGCGACTACCTCCTGAGCATGGACGTCATCCGGCCCGGCGACGGGTCCACGGACGTCCTGGTCACCACGGAGAACGGGTACGCCAAGCGCACCCCGTCCGAGCAGTACCCGGTGCAGAACCGGGGCGGCAAGGGCGTGCTGACGGCCAAGGTGGTGGAGGCCAGGGGCAAGCTGGTCGGCGCGCTGATGGTCGACCCGGAGGTGGACGAGGTCTTCGCGATCACGTCCGCGGGCGGAGTCATCCGCACCGGAGCCGAGGAGGTCAAGCAGTCGGGCCGCACCACGATGGGCGTGCGCCTGATGAACCTCGACAAGGGCAACAAGATCGTGGCCGTGGCGCGCAACGCCGAGGCCGCGGAGGCGGTGGAGGCCGAAGTGGCCGAAGCGGCCGACACGGGTGACGAGGCAGCCGAGGCGCAGAACTCCGAGGCCTAGACTTCGCGATAAGCCTGGTACGTCCCGCGGGGCACATCGCGGCCCCGCGGGACACCTCTTGTCCTGTTCACCGGTCCCAAAGAAAGTCCAGCGGTAACGTTTCTATGTCTGAGAACCAGCGGAACACCACGACGAACGCATCCGACTCGGACGCCCCGGAGACGGACGCGTCGGAGACGGGCGCCGTCGACACGACGGAGCCCGGCACCGACACGGCGGTGGAGGAGTCCGAGGAGCCGGACACCGCCAGGGCCGGGGAGCCGGCGCGGACCGCCACGGAGGACGAGGCCGAGGAGACCGACGCGGAGGAGGCCGGGGCGGAGACCGCCGGGGCCGCCGACGGGTCAGGGGACGTCCGGGGAACCAAGGACACCGAGGACTCCGAGGACACCCGGGGCTCCGGGGCCGCCGAAGGGGCCGAGGAGTCCGGGGGCACCAAGGAGCCCCGGATCGCCGAGGCGATCGAGGGGGACGGGTCCGCGGCCGCCGTGGCGCCCCCGGAGCCGGAGCGGGGCGGGGCCGAGGAGGATGCTGTACATGAGTCGGTGGCGGATCGCACGGAGGCGGGAGAGGCACCAGTGACGGATCCGAAGGACACGGCCCCCCAGGGGAACAATGCCGTGAAAGCGACCCTGTCCAGCCGCAAGGCGCACCTGACGGTCTCCAGAGTGGAGCCCTGGTCGGTGATGAAGTTCAGCTTCGTCGTCTCCCTGGTGGCCTTCATCGTCCTGTTCGTCGCGATCACCGTGATCTACGTGACGCTGTCGATGCTGGGCGTGTTCGACGAGCTGACCAACATGATCAACGCGCTCCTGGAGGGCGACGGATCCGAGGACGAGCTGGGGCTCAACCCGGCCGCCTGGTTCTCGCCCGGACGCGTGCTCGGCTACACCGGAGTGGTGGGGGCGCTCAACATCGTGCTCATCACCGCCCTGTCGACCGTGGCCGCGATGCTCTACAACCTGGTCGCCGACCTCGTCGGCGGCGTGGACGTGACCCTCTCCGAGGCGGAGTAGCGGTACTCCGTACGGACACGGCGGGAGCCGGCCCCCTCACGGGGCCGGCTCCCACTGCTTCCGGTCGGTCCGTTCGCGGTCGGTCCGGTCAGTGCCTTGCGGTCAGCGCTTGCCCGGGAGGAAGTCCTGGGCCTTGGACTTGATCCCCTGCGTCAGCACCGACCACGCCTCCGGGTCGCCCTTGGCCAGCGCCTGGGCCGTGCTCTCCATCTGGTCGAGCGTGGCGTGCGGCGGAATGGGCGGGATGGCCGGGTCGGTGACGAACTCCAGCAGCGTGGGCCGGTCGGCCGCCAGGGCCCGGCGCCAGGCGTCGCCCACCCCCTCCGGGGCGTCGATCCGGATGCCCTGCATGCCCAGGTTCTCGGCGAACCCGGCGTAGGACAGGTCGGGGATCCGCTGCGAGGGGATGAACTGCGGCGTTCCGCCCATCGCCCGCAGCTCCCAGGTGACCTGGTTGAGGTCGCCGTTGTTGAACACGGCCACGATCACCCGCGGGTCGTCCCACTCCTTCGCGTAGTGGGACATCGTGATCAGCTCGTTGAGCCCGCTCATCTGCATCGCCCCGTCGCCCACCAGCGCGATCACCGGGCGGTCGGGGTGCGCGAACTTCGCACCCGTGGCGTAGGGCGCGCCCGGGCACATCGTGGCGAGCGTGCCGGAGAGCGACCCGCGCATGCCCTGGCGGAAGCGCAGGTGCCGGGCGTACCAGTTCGCCGCCGACCCCGAGTCCGACGTGACGATCACGTCGTCGGGCAGCAGCGGCGACAGCTCGTGGCAGACGAGTTCGGGGTTGACCGGATCCGCCTCGACGTGCGCCCGCTGTTCGAGGACCTGCCACCACCGCTCGACGTTGTCCTCGATCTTCTCGCGCCAGGACCGGTCCGTCTTGCGTTCGAGCAGCGGCAGCAGCATCCGCAGCGACTCGGTGGCGTCTCCGACGAGGTTGCACTCGAACGGGTACCGCATGCCGAGCATCGTCGGGTCGATGTCGATCTGCACCGCCCGCGCCTGGTCGTACTCCGGCAGGAACTGGCTGTAGGGCAGGTTGGAGCCCACCACCAGCAGGGTGTCGCAGTCGCGCATCAGCTCGTAGGACGGCCGGGTCCCGAGCAGGCCGATGGCGCCGGTGACGAAGGTCGGCTCGTCGGAGAGCACGTCCTTGCCCAGGAGGGCCTTGGCCACGCCGGCGCCGAGGACGTCGGCGATCTCGGTGAGTTCCCGGTGGGCGCCGCGCGCCCCCTGCCCGGCCAGGATGGCGACCCGCTCCCCGGCATTGAGGATCTCCGCGGCCTGGGCCAGCCCCTCCGCGGAGGGCAGGACCTGGGCGCGCGAGACGCCGAGGCTGGAGGGCACCATCTTGAAGTCGTGCGTCGGCGGCGAGTACTCCAGCTCCTGCACGTCGGACGGGATGATGACCGCGGTGACGGTCCGCCGCGTGATCGCCGTGCGGATCGCCCGGTCCAGCACGTTGGGCAGCTGCTCGGGGACCGTGACCATGTGCAGGTAGTCGCCGGCGACGTCCTTGTACAGCGACATCAGGTCGACTTCCTGCTGGTAGGCGCCGCCCATCGCGCTGCGGTTGGTCTGCCCGATGATCGCGACCACGGGGACGTGGTCGAGCTTCGCGTCGTAGAGGCCGTTGAGCAGGTGGATGGCGCCCGGCCCGGACGTGGCCGCGCAGACGCCGACGCGACCGGAGAACTTGGCGTAGCCGGTGGCCTCGAACGCCGCCAGCTCCTCGTGCCGGGACTGGATGAACTTGGGCTGGTTCTCGGCGCGCCCCCACGCGCCGAGCAGCCCGTTGATGCCGTCTCCCGAGTAGGAGAAGACGTGCTCGATCTCCCACTCCCGCAGGCGTGCCAGTACGTGGTCAGAGACCAACTCGGCCATGGTGCTTCCTCTCCCGGGGGCCGAGGACCGGCCGTCGGGATCCCCCGTCTCGTCGCGCTCTTCTCCCGCGCGCCGTGCCCGCGCCGCGGGAGCCCTCTGTGGCCGCGACTACCCAGCCCGCGTGGACGCACACGTCCTCCCGCCGAATCCGTGACCGCGCGTGTCGTGCCCGAACACAGGAACGTTTGTGCCCGGGGCTGGCGGTTAGTGGGGCGCATAGGGCGCCCGCGGCGGGATGGCCCGGGCCCGGCAGCGCACACCGGTCGGAGGGGGAACTCACATGGCCACGGAACCGGATCGGCTCCCCCGGGACGGCGCGGGGGCGGACACCGGCTCCCTGTTCCGGGACCTGGAGGCACGGGTGGACGGCGAGGTGCGGTTCGACGCGGGCACACTGGCCGCGTACTCGACGGACGCCTCCAACTACCGCCGGGTCCCGATCTGCGTGGTCGCCCCGGCCACCGTGGAGGACGGGGCCGAGGCGGTGGCCGTGTGCCGCGAGCACGGCGCCCCGGTGCTCTCCAGGGGCGGGGGCACGAGCCTGGCCGGGCAGACCGTCAACCACGCGGTCGTGCTCGACTGGTCCAAGTACTGCGACGGCATCCTCGACGTCGATCCCGAGGCGCGCACGGCGCTGGTGGAGCCGGGCGTGGTCCTGGACGCGCTCAACGCCCGCGCGGGCGAGGCCGAACGCGGCCTGGGTTTCGGCCCGCGCCCCTCCACCCACGGCCAGTGCACGCTCGGCGGGATGATCGGCAACAACTCCTGCGGAGCCAGCGCGCAGGCCTACGGCAAGACCGTGGACAACATCCTCCGGCTGGAGGTGCTGACCTACGACGGGTGCCGGATGTGGGTGGGCCCCACCTCGGACGAGGAGTACGAGCGGATCCTGGCGGAGGGCGGTCGCCGCGCCGAGATCCACCGCGAACTGCGCGCGCTGCGGGACGAGTACGCCCTGGCGATCCGGCGGCGCTTCCCCGACATCCCCCGGCGCGTCTCGGGCTACAACCTGGACTCCCTGCTGCCGGAACAGGGGTTCGACGTCGCCGCGGCGCTCACGGGCTCGGAGGGCACCCTGGCGACGGTGCTGCGCGCGGAGGTGCGCCTGGTCGAGCACCCGCAGGCCTCGGCGCTCGTGGTGTGCGGGTTCGAGGACGTCTTCGCGGCGGCCGACGCCGTTCCCGAGGTCCTGGAGTACGATCCGTACGCTCTGGAGGGGCTGGACGACAAGCTCATCGACTACGAGGTCCGCAAACAGCTGCACCCCGAGGCGGTGCGGCGGATGCCCGAGGGCGCCGGATGGCTGATGGTCCAGTTCGGCGGCGCCGACCGCGAGGAGGCCGCCGAACGCGCCAGGGAGTTCACGCACACGTCGAAGGCCGTGCGGCGCGGGGACGTGCTCGTGGTCGACGACCCCGGTGACCAGGCCCGCATGTGGCAGGCGCGCGAGGCCGGGCTGGGAGCCACGGCCCGCGTCCCGGGCGAGGCCGACACCTGGCCGGGCTGGGAGGACTCCGCGGTGGCGCCGGAACACTTCGGCGACTACCTGCGGGACCTGCACGCGCTGATGGAGGAGTTCGACTACGCGTACCGGTCGTCGTTCTACGGACACTTCGGCCACGGGTGCCTGCACACGCGGGTCCCCTTCGACCTGAAGTCGCCCGAGGGCGTGGACGCCTACCGCCGCTTCGCCGAACGGGCCGCCGACCTGGTGGTCGGCTACGGGGGGTCGCTCTCGGGCGAGCACGGCGACGGTCAGTCCCGCGCCGAGTTCTGGCCCCGGATGTTCGGCTCCGAGCTGATGCCCGCGTTCGCCGAGATGAAGCGGATCTTCGACCCCGACGACCGGATGAACCCGGGCCGGCTCGTGCCTCCCGGCGGCGGGCGGCCCAGCCCGCTCGACGCGGACCTGCGCCTGGGCCCGGCCCGCCGGCCCTTCGAACCCGACACCTACTTCGGCTACCCGCACGACGACCGCTCCTTCGACCGGGCCGTTCAGCGCTGCGTGGGCGTGGGCAAGTGCCGCACGGAGTCCGGCGGGGTCATGTGCCCGAGCTACCGCGTCACCGGGGAGGAGGAGCACTCCACCCGTGGACGCGCCCGGCTGCTCTCCGAGATGCTGCGCGGCGACCTGGTCGAGGACGGGTGGCGCTCCGACCGGGTGGAGGGCGCCCTGGACCTGTGCCTGGCGTGCAAGGGCTGCAAGACCGACTGCCCGGTGAACGTCGACATGGCGACCTACAAGGCCGAGTTCCTCGCCCACCGCTACGAGGGCCGGGTGCGCCCGGCCTCGCACTACGCGCTGGGATGGCTGCCGCTGTGGGCCAGGGCCGGATCGCTGGCACCGGAGGCGGCCAACGTCCTCAGCGCCTGGCCGCTGCTGACCGGTATCGGCAAGCGCCTCGCCGGGCTGGCACGGGAGCGCCCGGTTCCGGCGATCGCCCCCCGGCGCTTCAGCGACGCCCTGCGCCGGCGCGGGAGCCGCGGGGGCGAACGCGGCGAGGTCGTACTGTGGCCCGACACGTTCACCGAGAACTTCCATCCCGCGATCGGCGCCGCCGCGGTCCGGGTCCTGGAGTCCGCGGGGTTCCGCGTCCGGGTCCCTCCGCGCACACCGTGCTGTGGGCTGACCTGGATCTCCACCGGGCAGCTCGGGGTGGCGCGCCGGGTGCTGCGGCGGACCCTGCGCCTGCTGCGGGACGACATCCGCGCCGGGACGCCGATCGTGGGACTGGAACCCTCGTGCACGGCGGTGCTGCGCTCCGACGCGGTCGAGCTGTTCCCCGACGACGACCTCGCCACCGGGCTGCGGGACAACGTCCACACCCTCGCCGAGTTCCTGCACGAGTACGCGCCCGACTGGGAGCCGCCGCGCCTGGACCGGGTCGCCGTCGCCCAGCCGCACTGCCACCAGCACGCCGTCCTGGGCTTCGACGAGGACGCCCGGCTGCTGGAGCGCACCGGCGCCGAGGTGGACGTCCTCGACGCGGGGTGCTGCGGGCTGGCCGGCGACTTCGGCTTCGAGGACGGCCACTACGCCGTGTCGATGTCCGTGGCCGAACAGGGCCTGCTCCCCGCGGTCCGCGCGGCGGACTCCCGCGCCCTGCTGCTGGCGGACGGGTTCAGCTGTCGGACCCAGATCGAGCAGTCCGGGGTCGGGCGCCAGGCCGTGCACCTGGCCGAGGCGCTGGACCTGGCCCAGCGCGGACAACTGCCCGAGGAGCGTCCGGAACGTGCGGCCACGAGGTTCGCCGCGCCGCGCACGGTGCCCGACTACGACGCCGAGGCCCTGGCCGAGGAGGCCGTGCGGGTCGGCCGCCAGGTGGGCCGGACATGAGCGCCGCGACGGATCCGCGGGTCACCGACGTGGAGGCGGCCGTCTACACCGTGCCCACCGACCGGCCCTCGGCGGACGGCACGCTCGCGTGGGACTCGACCACCATGGTGCTCGTCCGTGTGCGCGGAGGCGGGCTGGAAGGGCTCGGCTGGACCTACGGGCCGCCCGCGTGCGCGTCCGTCGTCCGGGACCAGCTCGCCGACCAGGTCCGGGGACGGCCGGTCCTGGACGTGCCCGCCGCGCTGGAGGCGATGATCCGCTCGGTGCGCAACGCGGGCCGCCCGGGCGCGGTCGGCTACGCGGTGTCGGCCGTGGAGACCGCGCTGTGGGACCTCAAGGCCAGGGTGCTCGGACTGCCCCTGTACCGCCTGCTCGGCGCGAGCCGGACGGGCGCGCCGCTCTACGGCAGCGGTGGGCTGACCAGCTACACCGACGACGTGATGCGCGCGCAGCTCTCCCACTGGGTCCACGAGCAGGGCTTCCCCCGGGTCAAGATCAAGATCGGCGAGGACTGGGGCGCCCGGGAGCGCCGGGACCTGGAACGGCTCTCGATCGCGCGCGAGGTGATCGGCCCGGACGCGGAGCTCTTCGCCGACGCGAACGGCGCCTACTCCGACAAGCAGGCGATCAGGCTCGCGGGCGCGCTGGCCGACCTGGACGTGCGCTGGCTGGAGGAGCCCGTCTCGTCCGACGACCTGGACGGTCTCCGGCGCGTGCGGGGCGGGGTCCCTGCGGACGTGGCGGCGGGAGAGTACGGGATCGACCTCACCTACTTCCAGCGGATGTGCGCGGCGGGGGCGGTGGACTGCCTCCAGGTGGACATCACCCGGTGCGGCGGCCTCCTGGAGTTCCTGCGCGCGGCGACCGTGGCCGCCGCGCACGGATTGGAGGTGTCGGCGCACTGCGCGCCCTACCTGCACCGCCACGCGGTCCTGCCGCTGCCCAACCTGCGGCACGTGGAGTGGTTCCACGACCACGTCCGGATCGAGACGCTCTTCTTCGAGGGCGCGGACCCGCCGGTCGACGGCGTGCTGTACCCGGACCCCGACCGCCCGGGACTCGGCCTGGACCTCAGGGAGGCGGACGCGGACGCCTACCGCGCGGGCTGAGTCGGGACCCGTTCGGAGTACTCCCGGTGACCGGATACGATCGGAGGCGAAGCGGGTCGCCCAGTGCGGGAGCCCCTTCCCGCCCAGGTGAATCGGTTCGCTCCGGTTCTCAGGATGCGGTAGAGTTCCTCCCGGAACGAGGGCGTATAGCTCAGTCGGTTAGAGCGCATCCCTGATAAGGATGAGGCCCCAGGTTCAAGTCCTGGTACGCCCACACAGTTTGTGCAGTTCAGAGCCTTGTTCTCCACCTCGGAGAGCAGGGCTCTTCCTCTTTTGACCGTCATCTGACCGTGGGACCCCACGGCATCCCCTGTCAGAGCCCGCACTCCCCCGGCACTGAGCGGCACCGGCCGGACGCCAAGTCGACAACAGATCGAATCGCTATGTCGACTCGACTCTAGCCGACGCTCCCCTGGCCGGTAGCGGCACGCCCAGCAGCTCCAGGAGCTCTGCGGTGACTACCCGGTAGGTTCCGCCGTAGCGGAGCAGCCGGCAGGGGAACTCACCGCGCCTCGCAAGTTCGTAGGCCATCGTCCGACCCATGTGCAGGGCACGGGCGGCCGTCATCAGGTCCACCGCCGCCGGCAGGTCGTACAGCTCTCGGATCGTGAAGGCCTTGCTCTCCTCGGTCACTGCTCTCCCGCGCGTTGGCTTCGTCGTCAAGGGGAGTAAGCCTCCACAGCCACAGCTTGTGACATCGTTGTCGGCCCCGAGCGCCTTCGCTGGTTCGAGAAAGTTGTAGCTTCGCCGTCCGACCCGGAACGAAAGCGCTTCGAACTGTCGTGATGTAGGTATGACACGGACACACGACGCACCGGACCGGGCTATGAAGAACGAGGAACAGGGGCCGACGGAGGCCGAGATCGAGGCATGGCAGCGAGAGGACTTCTTCCTGCCTGCGGACGAGGCCACGCCTGAGACACATCCCTCCCTCTACAACATCTCGGCGGGACTGATGATGTTCACTGGTGTGGTCCGCCCTTTGGAACCCCAGCTTCCCGACTATGTCACCATCCCGATGGTTCATGCCTCCGCGGAATTGGTCGTCCAAGTCAGCAAGTGGAATGTCCTCTGGGAAGCAGGCCAGTTCCGCCGAAGGTTCTTCAGCGGCGACGACCTCCCCGAGCCGATCGCCAAGATCGCCGAACTTGGCGACATCAACACGATCCTTGTCCCGCATACCCGGTCTCGGTACTTCGAGTATGCACCGCTGCTTCACCTGTTGCCGAAGGCCACCTTGGATCGCTTTGGTTTGCCCCTCTTGCGCCGAGGCCAGTGGCCGTTCCTGGCAGACCACAGCGATGCTGACCGCTTTCTGCCTGCGGACTTCGAACAGCGCCTGGCGAAAGCATGGGCATGGTCGGTCTGGCCGAACATCAACTCTGGCTCACCGATGCAAGCGTTCTCCGGCGATGATCCGATTCGGGTGCTATCGCACAACCTCAACTACTGGATCCCGCCGGTCACGAAAGTCATCCAGGACACTCTTGGGCAGTTCCCAGAGGTCGATGAGGGTAAGACGGTCGGTCCGGTTCCTCTTGAGGACGGGAGTTTTCTTCCGGGTGCCGTTACAGGAAATCCGCGCCAAGGCGGCTCCGTGTGGACAGGGAGGGAGGAGGCTGTAGAGATGGTGGCCGCCACGGTAGAAGCAGCTGATGCAACCGGCCACTTGAGAGACATCCTGGACGCCGTGCGTTCCCACCGGGTCGAGGATGACTTCTCCAACCGGTGGTCGTACGCCCGTGAAGACTTCGAGCGTAAGCTCTACCGCAAACGAAGCAAGGTGCAGGTCCGCTTCGTGGAGTTGACCGACACCATCCCGGTGCAGGGCCCTGAGAGCGATGTCTTGGGCAAGCTCGTCACCAGCGACTTCCTCGCACTCCTGAACGAGAAGCAGCGGGAGGTCGTCGTCTTGCTCAGTAGCGGATTCCGCCAGCACGAGATCGCCGAGAAACTCGGCTACGCCAACCACAGTCCGATTTCCAAGCGACTCGCCCAGGTCCAGCGGAAGGCTGTGGAGTTCTTCGGGCTGGACAAGTGATGGCAGGACATCTGTCGGTGTCTCTGGTGGGCGCTGTGCCGGCGTGCGCTAACGGCGTAGGCCAGCCAAAGCAACGGAATCGCGAGTGCCTTCCAGGATCTGATCGGTCTGTGCCACGTGTTGACTCCGGCTGTCGAGGACGCGATGGACTCAAAATTTTTCGGGGAAATGGGCAGAACGGGGGACACAGACGGCCCCGCGTTCTATGCTGGCATGTGGTCGGTTTCGTGAGCCCACACGGAACTGGCCCAAGCATGACGCGCCGACCCGACACCCGGCCTTCGTGGTTGAGACCGACACCGCCCGACTGAAGGCTGCGTCTTCGTGTTGGCACGCTCTTAACCGATTTTAGAAGGCTTCGTCATGCTTAATTACCTCGTTCTCTTCCTGCTTTCCCTCTTGGCTTCAGTCTTCGGCGTTTTAGTCGCTCGGGAATCTGAGCAACCGTGGGGGGTATCCCTTCTTACAGGGTTGGGCCTGTTCCTCGGAGCGCTTGCAGCTTTTGCCTTCGTGGTGTAGCAATCCATCGCTGCCCTAGTCGCGCGGTTGGGTTGTGCATGGTGTGATCAGGGCAGAAGTGCTGCGCCGGGTGTGATGCAAGATCCGTGGCGACCCTCTGGCCAAATGGGACAGAGCATCTCCGGCCCGTCGCCAGGCGGTCGGTTTGCGTCGATCCGTTCGGGTCGGTCTTGGGCATGCGACGGCCCCCGGTCATCGACCGGGGGCCGCATGTGTGTTCATGGCGCGTCAGCGGCGGTGCATCTCGGCGCTGCTGAGGAACGCCGCCCATTCGGTGAGCCCGAACCTCAGGTGTCCGAGGCCGGGGTTCTGCGAGTCGCGTACCGCGGCACCGCTGGGCACGTCGGCGACCTCGACGCAGTTGTTTCGGTCGCCGCTGTAGCTACTCTTGCGCCAGTTCTGCGGGCTCTGCATCTCGGTCCTCTGACTCGGCTATGAGCTGTTCAAGGAAGTCAACGGACTCGGCGGCGCTGAGGGCAGCGTTGCTGATCAGGCCGAACGCGACGTCGTACCGCTCGATTTCGTCCGGTTGCTCTAGGAACATGCTAGCGGCGTAGGTCTCCGCGTAAGCCAGAGAGGGATCCAGGGGATGCGGGAAGTCCAGCAGGACGAACGAACCGTTCATCCCGGCGTGGTGGCCGGCTGAGAACGGGAGCACGTTGATGGTGATGTTGAGGCGAGCGGCCATGTGTACCAGGTGGCGAAGCTGGGCGCGCATCGCTTCGGGATCACGGGTCGGGCGCCGAAGGGCGGCCTCGTCGATGATCGCCCAGTAGCGGGGAGGGTCGAAGCGGTTGAGGATGTTCTGCCGCTGGATTCTCGCGTCAACGTTGCGGCGCACGGCATCGCCATCACGGACTTGACCACCACGGAACACGCTCTCGGCGTAGTCCGGATGTTGAAGGAGGCCGGGGATCACCTGGCACTCATAGGTCCTGATCACCGATGCCTCGGCCTCGAAGTCCGGAAGCGAGTCCGTGAACACGCCACGGTACGGCGCGCGGGACCACCAGCCGCGTTCCTTGGAGTCCTTCAGAAGCTGGTGAAGCTCGGACCGGCTCTCGGGGTCGGCCACGCCGTGCAGGTCTAGAAGGCTGTCGAGATCGGTGGCATTCAGGCGCCGCTCTGCGTTCTCGATCTTGGACAGCTTCGGGGAGCCCCAGCCGAGGGCCTTCGCTGCTTCAGCCAGGGACTTTCCGGTTGCCTCCCGTGCCCTGCGCAACTCTGTGGCGAGTCGGCGTAGCCGGACGGTGGGGCTGTGGTCGCGTCGCATGTCCCGCAGTCTAGACACTTCGAATCATGGCAATTTCCAGTTTTCCGCTTGTGTCATGGCAAGTTCCGTTGCATCATGGCTGTACCTAAGGATGGCCACAGAGAGTGAACTGACATGACACTTTCGATGCTCAACGCTACAGGGAAGACACTTGCCCTAGCAGTGGATCAGGGATCCCGCCACACGGCGCGGGTGGAGGACGTGGCGTCGTTCGGCACTGCCTTGGCGCGCCGATCGCACTCCAACGGAGCAATGTTCCGCCGCGTGGACCTGATCCTGTCGACCGTGTGGCTGACCGTCGACATTGCCGCCTACACCGTCCGGCGTCACCGGTCGCGCCGTGTGCGCCGCTATGCCGATCCGGGTTCCGCCTGGCCCTCCGTCGTCACAGGGCCCGTTTCGCTCATCCGCCCCCGGGAGGCGGTGGCGTGATGGCACCCACAACGGTCTGCGACATCCATGAACTCGCCGACATGCAGACGCTGACCACGTGGGCTCATGAGCACCGCACCCACGTGCGGTACCTCGGTTCCACGTTGGAGGGCGAACCGCTGTGGGGCGCCACCCAGGGGCCCGCCACCCGCGTGGCGCGCGGACACCGACCAGACCCTCACCCGCTTCCCCTCGTATGGAAGTCGCCCCTCGAACACTTGGAGACCAGTGGTGAGTGATCCCTGCGACTTCGCTTTTGACACCCTCGATCCTGAGTCAACCGAAGTGCAGACCCTCTCCAACCTCGCGGACACGGTTGGACTGGCCTTGATCGCATCTCCCAGACCCGTGGCTGACGGCGACGTCGTCGCACAGCTCCAAGCCGTCATCCGCGCGGCCATGGACTGATCCGTCGGCCCCGGAGTATTCCCAGGCTTCGCGGGCACGGCACGCGGCCGCGTACGCGCGGCTCCACTGACGCACTCGTCTCAGCGCACGGGAACGTGTCACCACCCCCGAGTTTCGCGCCCGCCACAGAGCGCCTGGACAGGAGCGCGGTCATGGACGGCGCAACCCCGTGTACCAGCCCGCAAGGGCACGACTACATCCCGGACCAACCCCCGATCCGCCATGGCCGTACCGCTACGGCCACCTGCAAGTACTGCAAGAACACCATCACCGCGACGCGGTGATCGCCTCTTCCCTCTGGAGGACGTTCCCGTGGCACCTGACCGCTCGCCGATACTCCTGCTCGGTACGTCGGAACGTGTGGGATCCAACTGGACTATGGACGCGCTGCGACACGCGACGATCCAACACAACGAGCCCCTCCGGCAACAGTTGGGGCCGGAACATCCCTACTCTCCCCTGTCCCCCGCTCCGAGCGATCACACGATCGCGTTGCTCTCCCCGATCGCGGTGCACTGGTTGAAGGCGTTTGTTCGAGGCAAGCACCAGGGCGGGCCGCACGTGATCAAGGAGACCAACCTCTACTTCACGACCGACAGATTCCTGGGGCTCTTCCCCGAGTCGCCAGTGCTCGTGCTTTCCCGCTCCCCGTTGGGGGTGGCCAGCTCGTTCAGTCGAGGAGACCTGTGGCGCCGCTGGAGGTATGGCGATATCTACCGACGAATCGCCGCCATGACTCACGATCCTGCACGCAACCAGTGGGCCAGACTGGTTCCCGACGACAGCCCTGTCGCGCCTGTCGCTCTGACCCGCCTCATCGCCTTGAACACGGGCTTGCTCGCGGAGGCCCTGTCCGAACGCGAACACGGACACATTTCCTACGAATCCGCTGTGCTCGATCGAGACGCCGCCATGAGTCCGGTCGTGCGGCTTGTGCCCGAAGCCAGACGAACGGTGTCCCCCGGGTTCGAAGCCAACCAACCCGTGGTGGACGGCACCTTCGCCACCAACCGCACCAAGCACGAGCTTGTCGTGGGGCTGAGTCCAGATGAGGTCGAACTCGTCAACGCGGAGACCGAACGCAACGCGGCCTTGTTGCGCGACCTGTTGACGCCGTCAGCCGCCGACCGTGCCACCCGTTGGCTGGCGGGGGCGGACCGTTACCGACGCGACGATCCTCCGACTCGCGGATCCAGGAGTCCGCGAACGCCCGTCCCGCTGCTGACATCTCCTCCCAGTCCCGCCTATGTCGCGGCCACGCCGGACGAGCTCCGTTGGCGCAATGTCCTGGTGACGAACGCCGAGATGTGCGGGCTGCTCAACGGCCTTACCGCCGCCGAGTTGGATAACACGACGGCCGGTGTACACCTTCTCGCGATCGTGATGCCGCACGAACGCGGTGGCCGGCTGCATTCAGCCAAGGAAGGTTGGCGTGTCAGTCCTGGCTTCGAGCACCACCCGGCCTACTGGGTCACCTGGATCGGTGCGGCTGCCTATGCCCTCTCCGTAGGGGCACGACTGCCCACCCGGGAGGAGATGGACATCCTCACCGAAGGCGTACAGGCGAGCAACGCCGCCTACTCGGTGGGAGACGTGACCCCGGTCGCCGAGCCCGGCTCCGGTGCGGACGCGGTGCACCACCGGGTCGGCAATCTCCAGGTCTGGTGTGCCAACGGGCCGGGCAGCGAGCCGTCGTGGGCACCGGTGACGCGCTATCTCCACGGAGCGGCGTGGAACACCCCGAGCAGCCGAGAGGAGGTGAGTCGATCTCGCTCCCGACACCTGCTCGGAGCCTCACGCGGGGTCGGTGTTCGCCTGGTCCGAGACCGGACGACCGGTCCGGGTCTCCCGCTGGAGGAGATCGCGGATCGCCTGCGCAGGTGGATGGAAGGTCTCGGTCGGACTGACCGCTGCTTGAGCGAACACGACCAGCGGGTGATCAGCGTCCTGTCACAGCCCGATCGCTGACTTCGGTCCCATGTAGGAACCGGCTCCGGGGAACCCGTCCTCGATCAACTGGACGAAACGCTCACTGAATCCGAGGTGGGGAAGGTCCCCCGTTTTCACGAATTCCACGCCTCGGATCGGACGGGAATCGAGTCCTTCCGTTATCTCACCCAGAGATCCACCCAGGCGGCGAACTTCGAAGGTGATGTGTACGACGTGCAAATTCTTTTCCGGGACGATGTGGTCACACAGGTACAACAGACGTCCCACCTCGACCTCGACGCCGGTCTCCTCGTGCATCTCGCGCACCAGAGCGTCGCCGAGCTGCTCGCCCTCCTCAACTCGCCCGCCGGGCAGGCTCCACCTGCGAGGGCCATCGGTGTCCTGGTCCAGAAGCAGTACTTTTCCGTCCTCCACGAGGAGGCCCGTCACTCGCGTATCCATACCCGCACTCTAGCGAACGGAATGGAACCATGGAGCTGATCGAGAACCAAGGCCGAACAGAGGTGGTGATCGCTGCCGGTGGTCTGGGAACACGGCGAGCAGAATGGTCTCGCTACCTCCCCAAGGAGTTCTACCCGGTGCAGGGAATTCCAGGAATAGTTCATGTCCTGGACGAGATCGCACAAATGGGGTGTGTGCGGGCCGCGATGGTCCACCATCCCTACTACGAGCACTTCATACATGCCTGGGCCAGCCGGGCTCTGGTCGATCCCCAGGGGTACGCCCGAGCAGCTGAACGGCCTCTTCCTCGTGGTCCACGCTGGCCTGACCTCGACCTGAGGTTCACGGCGCAGCAAGGTCCATACAGCGACATCACCTCAGTCCTCAACGCTGACGCCATGCTCGACCATCCCCACGAGCTCTATGTCGCCTACGCCGACAACCTCTACCCCGAAGACGACCCGTTGTTGAGGCTGCGTGACACGGACGGAGGTACGTCGGTGATCGTGCGTCCGTACAACCGAACGGAGGCTCCGAGCCGCGGAGTGATCGTCTGCGACCGCGGGTTCATGGTGGACCTGGTGGAGAAGCCGGACGAGTGCACGGCACGTGACCTCGAACGCGAGCACGGTCCGGACTCGCTTGTGCTCTTGGAAGGACGGGCTCGTACCGACCGGTCGTTCCTCGACTTCCTGTGGTCGTACCGCCCCGGCCACGCCATGGAACCGAAACTATCCCTGGCCCTGTCGGTCTACGCGCGTACCCATCCGGTCCGCGTATGCCACATCAGCTCACCAGTGACCGACCTCGGAGCCCCAGCGCCGTGAGAGCGTGGCCGAGTCCCGTGGTGCGTGTCTCGTGCTGGTACTGCCAAAGCCTCCATCGCCCCCCCGGAACGAAACAACGGACGCCATGGCTAGCAGTCGGGTTAGCCAAGGGCTGGTTCTTCGTCATCGACCCCATGGGCGCCTGGCTCTGAGCGGACCAGTGCGGGCCGCTCTGTCCCACAAAGGCGGGCAGGGCATCGGAGCTGTATACGGGAAGTCGGCAACTCCGTGAAGCGGTGACGCAGGCGGGCTTGCCGACCCGTCCCACCTGTGGCCGGGGCTTGCCGACGCGGTTTGCGGATTCTGTCGGCAAACCGCTGTGACCAGAACTGGTGTCCTTGCCGACGGGCGGTGGAACGCAGTGGTACGAGGTCGGCCCATGGTGGTACGCGAGCACGGCCAGTCCGGTACACCCATGGACACGACCGCGCAGCAGTATGGTTCGACGGCCAGGCGCGGGGCGTTCTTCGAACGCCGGGCGTTCGCGGCCGTACAGGCATGGCCCGAGAGCCTGTTCAAGGCGTGCCACCTCTCGCGCGCACTGGTCCGTCTGGACCATGTCACCGGAGCGGCTCTGGACCGCTCTCGTCGGGGCCTTCTCCCGAGGTTGCCGAAGCCTGCGTCAGTCGGCCCCCGGGCGCAGGAGGACGTGAACGGTCACCTCGCTGCGCCCTGACCGAGTAGCCCTGCGGGCAGCAATGCCGTGGGGAGTAGACGCCAAGAAGTCAACGCCGTCAGCAGGGTTGACCTAAGGGTTCGAACAATGGTTGACCCCATGATTGACCGGGCGCTACATGTATCACTACATGAACGGGTTCGGCCTTTCCGAGACGGCCGGACGCGTAAAAGCCTGACGCAGCAGGAGATGGAGCGTCGTCGGCAAACTCCGACATCTTCTCTCTTCCCTAGACAAGAGAGAAGCATCTTCCATCTTATGCCTCCTGTCTTCCTCTGCTCCGCCTGGATCGTACCCTCCCTGTCTACCTGCGGTGCTTTCCAACGTTCCAGGCCACGGTGACCTACCTTCCGCCCGGTCCCCCACGACCGTGATGGCCCCTCCAGCCTCGCTGACTCTCACTCCCCTGCCTGAACTCCGCTCACCTGCTCGCCTATCCACCTTGAGCTGAGAACACCCGTACATGCTGCGTGCCTGAACCGGTGCCCGGCCGGGCCAGGAGGGCAGATGCATGGCTGGCGCGCCCGCCCCCGTGGGCCGCCAAGGCCCTCAGGCGAGCGCTGGGGCCTTGGAAGGGTCACCCCGGGGAAAAGGGTCGCATGGAGAAAGAAAACGCCTCAGGATTGACCTGGAAAGCGCTGGTCAGGATCTTCCTGAGCTCTTGGTGTCGCGGGTATCCCTTCCGGGCCTTGTGGTGATGCGAAACGGGGGAGTTCTCTCCCTCCCGGACAAACACGCCGCTCTCCCCAAGGGCTGGCTCGCGCAGTCGTGATGTGTCACATGCTTGCCTCCGACGGGCTTCCTCTTATGGCGCGATTTCTTTCCCCACACCGAGGAGGATGAGGGTTTGCCGATCCGCACCATCGAGGCCAGCGCCCTGGCCCAACACGCCCAGGCGGTGCTTTACCAGCACCGCCTGGCCACCAGCCACCAACTGGCCAGCATGCTCACCCCGGACACCACCTCGCGCCGGTACATGCTCCACGTCCTGCACCAACTGCGAACACAAGGTCTGGCCGACCGGGTGGTGCCCCCGGGCCGCCGACCGTACCGCTGGTTCCTCACCCCCGCAGGGGCACACGCGGTGCAGGACACCGACCAGGTACCGGTGCGCCCCTACCGGATGAGCCCCGAACGCGCCGCGGGACCACTCGCCGAGCACATGCTGGCGGTGGTCGAGACGGGCCTGGCCTTCCTCGAACACGCCCGCCTCCTGGGCGACGACTTCGAACCCCTGTACTGGATCCCGGAGGTGGCCCACCGCTACACCAAGGCCAACGGCAGGTTCGCCGACACCCACGTGATCAGCGACGCCCTGCTGCACTACATCGTTGTCGAACCCCGCGGTGTTCGCAGGCAGATCCAGTTCCTGGTGGAGGTGGACCGCGCCACCATGCCCGCACACCGGCTGGCGGCCAAACTGGTGGCCTACGCCCGCTACTTCGACCACCACCTCCTGCGCAAACGCAGGAGCGCGGCGGACGGGCCGGCACGCCCGGCGTGGCAGGAGCGCTACCCGCGTTTTCCCCGGGTGCTGGTGGTTCTGGACGGAGCCAACGAACGACGCCTGGCCAACCGTCGGATCGATCTGGAGGCCTATGTCCGGACTTCGCAGTATCTGATGGTGCCTCGGGCGGGGTTTGCGATCGGATGCGCGACGATGCCCGACCTAGTCGATCAGGGACCGCGGGCACGGATCTGGTCCAACCTGCTCAGCCCGTCGTGGGACCAGGAGCAATACACGGACTTCGCGTTGAAACCCACACCCATTGATCGCTAAGAACATTTGATTCTTTGCTTTGTGTTTTTGATTTTCTATTGTCAAATTGGGTGCGGGTGTAGTGTATTCGGATTCTCGCGCCCTCCTGGAATCCTAAAAATGACAACGAGGCACGGCTCTTTTTCCCCTGGGCGCAGGACAGATTCCACCCAGATGCTGTCGAATAAGTTGACGGCTCCTTCGGAAGCGACGGTTTTGTCGAGCGCGAGAAGAATGGCGAAGCCAGCGTTGGTGTTTTGGTATTCTGTGGCCTGGGAGACGTATTCACGCAGTGCAGTTTCGCTAGCGTTGTCTTCCTCTATCTTGCATTCTACGTTGAATTGCACGGCCCCAAATGAGGCGAGAATGTCGACTCTCCCTCCTGCCTTATCAATAACTTCTGAATTGACGACTCCAAAAAGCGCGGAAAACTGCAACACTTCACGGTAGTGCTGGTGGAAGAGGGCTTCGTCTACTTTTTGCTTTTTTCCGTCTTTATCTCTACTGCGGAGATACTCGGTGTAGGATCCACCCATTTTCCGGCCGATGTCATAGCACAAATATGAGAATCTTATCGTAGTTTCTACGAGGGCGGTGAACTCGTCAGCGATTCCAGGAATCCAGTCTCGAGATTTTTCTAGTTCCCTGAGGATGCGTGCTCTAAGGCGCCCATACTTGGGATCAGATATATTGTTGAGGACATCATCGTGAGTGCGCAAACTAAGTTCTAGTCTGTCGAGGAGATGATCAGGGGTCTGGTCAACGAAAACAGCGAAATCGTCTTTGAGTTGATGTGCTAGCTGATGCCAGCGTCGCACTTTTCCCTGATCATCCGCCTGCTGGCCACTTGGGCAACCGTTGGTCTTAGTACGATGGAGGAGAGCGGCGTGGAGTTGCTGAGCCGCTGGATCATCACGGATCTCCTCATCGTGAGTCAAAGCGTGCTGAAGAAATCGCTGCCGATGCTCGACCTGGAGGAAGGCGTCCTCGATAATAGGCGCTACTAAGGTTTCTGCGGCAGCAGCCGCAGTAGGACTCTTGAGCACGGTGACCGTGTTGTGCGCAGTGTACGCACGGAGCAGAGCGGTGAGAATACTTTGGCCACCGGCGTACCAGGGGTCATCTTGGTCAAGGTAGGCGGCAGCGCCGTCCAGCACGACCGTGAGTTCTGACCAGGCGATTACGTCGTTTTGGCGTGTCTTTGCCCAGGCCGGAGTATGGGTGCGATATCGCCAAGACCGGTATCGATGAAGAACTTCGCGCAGGGCGGATGCAGCAGTGCGGACGCGCGTTGGGGCATCAGGTGCGGAGAGGCCGAGTACAGCTTCGATAGCGGTGTGATAGAGATGAGCATCCAAACGATCGGGGTCAAGAGTGATCAGTTCGGCAAGCCGATTCTGAGTCTTGCGGAGCTGTTCGACCATGGGAGCGTACTGGTTTTGTTCCAGAGCTTGGCGCAGATCTCCTAGGGCAAGCTCAAAAGCCGCATCACGACAGGTGTGGTCAAGCATCAGACAGCGTTCCAGGGCTCCACGGAGGCCAGCACCAGGGTGATGGGCGTCGAGTACACCAAGAAGGCGGGGTAGGCGGATGGCCATGGCCTCCGGAAGTGCGTCTAGGTCCTCGGTCGCTTCGTCCATGGTGCCTAAGAGGCGGGCAGCGCTGGTAATACCAGCTAAGGTGAGCTGGACCAAGCAGTCTGCGGCTTCCACCCCGATCAGTGCCACGGCAAGGTCGTCGTCGGCATCCAGGGCTTCTCGAAGTCTAGATAGTAGAGATCGAGTTAATGGATGGCCGAGCGCAGATGCCAAAGCGGGGTGGTGAGTGAGGGCATCGGTAGCGCTGGCAAAAGCAGCATGGTTGCTATTCTCTCGGATGCCGCTTAGGACACCTTCGTACAGCGGCTGGCACGATTCGTCGCCCAAGGCGTCGAGTTGATGTGCAGTCACCTGGATGAGGTGATGCAGGAAGGGACCTTGAGCGAGATGTTCCGAGGCGGAGATTACTGCGTCGATGCCTCCCAAGTCGTCCACTGTCGGGCCAGCGCGCAACTGGGGGCGGGAGGCATGCGCAGCCCACTGCACTAGGCGCTCGTCAATCACGTGCATGATGCCTTGCCTCCTGCCATCGCCGAAGCCCCATGCTTAGGCTCAGAAGAGCTGGAGCTTGTCTGGACCGGTCACGGTACGATTCTCAGGGAAAAACTCCCATACAGCGTCATCGATCGATGTGATTATGATCTGGATACCGAGGTCATTTGCCGCCGTCTCGTAGAGTGTCTTGATTGCTTGGCGCGCGTTTTCACGGGAGAGTTCCTCGGCTGTGGGCGCGTCGATTAGAAGTAGACCCGGATGAGACATGATCCCGCGTTTACGTCCGATCTTGATCATCCCGACAACGGCCGCGATACGCACCCTTAGACGGTCAGTTGGGCTGAACGATTTGAAAGGGTGTTTGGCGCCTGTCTTGCGAGCGTTCAAGTTCCCATTCAGGCGAAGGTCGACACTGGACAAATTAGCCACGCCCAAGGCGCGAGCGGTGCTGACGATCTCGCTGTTCAACTCGGAGAATAGGACGTTGCTGTGGTCGGAGACCACCTGTGACAACACCTCGTCGGCTGCATCGAGGACGGCATCACTGTCATCAGTGTCCTCTTCGATTTCAGGCTGGTTTGTTGTCGCTGTGACATAGTCACTGACCACGCCTGGTAGTCCCAGTGCATTGCCCATCGCGACTGCCAAAGCCCCGTGCAATTGATGGACTTCCTCCTTGGCAGATTCGAAGATGGAATACCAGGCGCTTGAACGTGCTGTGGCAAGTACTGTGTTTGCCTGGTCGTACGCGATGCTGCTGATGTCACGTTTATTAGCGGCTGCCTCGGCAGCTTGGCGAGCTGTGGTTTCTGCTGCACGGGAGGCTCGCACCCGCTCTTCCAAACGGCTGATCAGTGCAACTCGTGCATCTGGATCGTCCGGTACCTCTGGCAGGGGGTTCGCGCATACGGAGCACCGATGCTCCTTCTCTTCCGCGCTACGCCGGTTATCATCGATGGCATGGTCACAGCGTGGACAAGATTCTGGATCAAGTGCTCCTAGTAGTAACCGAGCTGCGCTGCTTTGCTGATTCTGGCGAAGTGTCCTTTCGTCTTTCAAACGTGATTTGCGTGCAAGGGCGTGATTTTCCTCGGCCTCCTGGAGGGTCGCCTGCTCATGGGCTAGCTTGTGCGAGACGACGTCAACAGCGGAGAGCAGGTTCGCCAGGTCGGGCTGACCCGTTTCCAACGTTGAGACCCTTTCTTTCGCTGCCTCAAGAGCCTGGCGCAATGGTTCGATCTGTTGTTCCCGGGCTTGGGCATCCTCTCGGGCTCGGCGCTGTGTGCGATTGTTCTCCTGGTTTTCTTTTTTGCGGACTGTCTTGATCTGATTCAGTTCGGACGCGTAGGGGACGTCGAGAAATAGTTGCATCAGCTTCACAGGAAGCTGATTGTATGCCGTCGGCCCCAGCAGAACAGTGGAGTTTCCTGAGTTCAGTGCTATGGCGTAGAAGTAGCTTGCCCAGCCGTGTACCTGCTCTGCACTGTCGCGGTTACCGTCGGCGTCCTTCGGAGCACCGGGCTCAGCCGCCCAGAGGGACAAGGGCCTCAGCCCCAAACGATCGAGCATGAAGCGGTCGATAAGGTTCTTGACGCCGCCAGGCTCCGCCGCAGCCGCTATCCGTACGCCAGGTCCAGTTTCTTGTCGGCTATCGAGGGCAATGACGTGTTCGACAGTGTCGCCGCTGAGGAGACGACAGCTGGGGCGGCCTGGCTTTTCGAAGGTCAAGCGGATGGAAACGGCCACGCCGGCGACTTCGATGTCCGCGCGTACGTAAGTGAACCAGCCCACCGTCTCCGGCCGACGGAAGTCATCGAAGCCGTCCCCGCGTAGAGCGTAGCTCAACGCCCAGAGAATGCTCGACTTTCCGGCGTTGTTCAAAGTGCTGGCGATAGCCCATGGTCCCGGACCCATTGTCATATCCACGGTGAAAGCACCGTCATTATCGTCCGTGCCGGTCTTGTTACCTTCGCAGTACAGCCGGTGAACGATCAGTTGCCGTCGTGCGGGCAGAGGACTAGTAAGGTGAATGCCACGAGCCGACAGAACGCCGCGGACTCTTTCAGCGTCCGCAGTCGCTACTCGAGCGGCGATCTCTTCGTACAGCTCATCGTCGGATGGTATTGGCAAGGCCTCAGAGCTCACGCGACGTCCTCCTCTGCTTCAGCCCGCAGCCGAGCTAGACGTGCGCGGGCGTGGTTGGCTATCGATGGGATGGGCTCGTTTAGTGGTGTCTGGGCATAGTCACGCTGCAGGTACTGCCTTTTACGCAGAGCCAGGACGGTGTGCCCGGTGGCCTCGGCCAGCGCCTGGACGAGGTGCGCACGCTCCGTGTACCAAGCCAGGACCGGGAATTGCTTCGTGGCCTGGTCTGCAACCGCGCGCCCCTTGGCCGTGAGGTAGTAATTGTCCTGGAGCACCCGATTCGCGGTGCGTCTGGGTACGACCAGTACCAGTCGTGGAGCTGCCAGGATGCTCATTGCCTGGTCGATGTATTCAAACGCCCCGAACAAGTAGCGCAGCATGGGGATGGAGCAGATCTCCGGCTCATCCGAATCCAAGATGCTGGATGCCAGCTCGAGGTTGATGGGCTCCTCCTCACGCTCATAGTCGTTGAGGAGCTCATGGGCCAGGTAGTCCGGGTTGCGCAGCCAGAAGTCCAGCTTCTGCAGGCGTCCCTCTGCGCGCAGTACGGCAACAGCGTCTCGCGGTGCGTTCAGTTTCTCTGGTTCGTTCAGAGGTCCGGACACTGCCGCGATCAGCAACAGGAGCCGGATCGCGTCAGAGAAGCGATCTCCGTCGTCATCATCCACTCGTTCAGCATAATGGTCTATCGCTTGGTTACTCAATACCCTTGCATCGGATACTTGCAGCCAGGGGGCGATCCGGGGTGGCTGGGTGGTCCGTGCTTGCTGAAGAGCCTTGATCTAGACGTATAGGTTCGCTCATTTGGAGTTCAGTGTATCGATAAGCTCAGATTGCATTAACCTGCAAGTCTCACTGGATGCTCGGGCGGAAAAGTGGTTCGAGTTTAATGTTTTTATGGCGCGAAGTGGATCTTTCTGTTTTTCGTTTCAGGGATTGATTGGTTTCTTTTGGTTCTCTGTTTTAAATTTTGTTTCCACCTCCCGTGATGGTGTGACGGTTGCGGATGCTACTGAGTGCTTCGACGGCGGTGTCGTCGGCTTCGGGGAGCGTGTGCAGGTAGCGCTCCGTCGTGGTGATGGAGGCGTGTCCCAGCCGATCTCGGACCACGGTCAGGCTGGCGCCTCCGGCGAGTAGCCACGACGCGTGGGCATGCCGCAGCTGATGCGGGGTCACCGACTTCGGCAGCCCGGCCTTCTCCGTTGCCGGGTGCCAGATGTTCTTGCGGAACCAATCTGCTGGGATGTGTCCGTCCGTGGTGACCTTGCGCCTGCGTCTCGGCTTGTCCTTGCCCTCCGCGCGGCGGACCGCCCGGTAATGGGCGAAGGCGGCACGGCAGTATTCACAGCGACACTTGCCGTTCGTGTAGGCGGTGGTCGTGCCGTGCTTGTACCTACGGCCCTGGTCGTTGGGCGCGGTAAGCCCGAGGTCTACGTCGTCAGGCACCCCGGGCACCGGAGCGTTGTCGTCCTGCTCTGGGAAGGAGAAGAGCAGGTCGTCATCGCGGATGCCGTGAGCCAGAGCGAAAGACAGGATCTTCTTGATCAGGGGACGGCTGAGTTTGAGTCGCCGGAACTTGCGGTCCTTGGGGTACTCCTTCACCAGGAACCGTCCACCGGTCGGGTGGGACTTCGCCGTGAGCTCCACGACGGAGCGGCTGACGGTGAGGATGCCCGTGGCCCGGTCGATGTCCTTGAGACGGACCTCGCTGAGTTCCCCCCACCGCAGCCCCGACTCGATGTCGAATTCCACCAGGAGCCGGAACCTCTCGTCCTCGATCGCGTCGTGGAAGTCGGAGAACTGCTCGGGGGTGATGATCTCGAACTGCTTCTTGCCGACCGTCGGCAGCACCACGCCCTTGCAGGGATGGGTGAAGATGACCTGGTTGACGACCGCCGAGGTGAAGATGGCCGACAGGATCGTGGTCATGCGGTGAATGGAAGAGGCGGCCAGGTCCTCCTTCTGGCACTGACGGACCCAGCTCTGGACGTGCTGGGGCAGGATCTCGTTCATGCGCATCTTGCCGAACTCGGGCACGAAGCGCCTGTTGACGGCGTAGCTGACGTTCTGTCGGGTGGACTCCTCCATGACGTGGTTGGGCAGCCAGGTGCCCAGGACGAAGTCGGCGAAGCGCTGGCGTCCGTGTTGGGTGCTGGTGACCCGCCCCTCGGCGACCTTGGCCTCGGCGCGCTGCCATGCCCTGTCGGCTTCCTTCGCGGTGGCGAAGGTGCCCGCTGAGCGCTCCTCCCCCTTGATATCGATGTAGTACGCGGTGAAGCGTGTCCCGCCCTTGGCGCTGGTGCGGGCGCGTGAGAACCCCATGTGGGCAGACCCCGTTCCTGACCGTGATCTGACCGTGTGACCGTGCGGTGGAGCGCGGCACCCGGCGTCACTTGGCGAACGGCGGAAAGCCGCTCAACAGGGGTAAGCCCGTTTTGGGGAAGCTCGTGACAGGTCGTTCCAGCGGTCGGATGATCGCTGATAAGGATGAGGCCCCAGGTTCAAGTCCTGGTACGCCCACACTCATAAGCAGCACGAAGGCCCCGCCGGATGTCCGGCGGGGCCTTTGGTGTGTGCGGACTCGTCGGTTCGGCGACATGTCGACACGCGGGTGCGTCGCCATGTCGACTCGTCACGGGGCCCCGGCGAAGGGCCCTCCGGGACAGGGCAAGATCGGTCAAGCGGCGACGGCCGCGGCGCGAACATACTGGTCACATGACCGATCCCACCGGCGAACCGCCCTCCGGGCGCGACCGCCTGCGCGAGCTGCTCGACGCGGTCCTGGACGAGGACAGCACCAGGCTGGCGGACATGGCGGACCGCGCGCACTCCTCACCGTTCCACTTCAGCCGGCGGCTCTCCCGGGACACCGGGGAGTCACCGGTGGCGCTGCGCCGACGGGTCCTGCTGGAGCGGGCCGCCTGGCAGATCGGCCAGGGCAGCAGCGTCACCGACGCGGCCTTCGCGGCCGGATACGCGTCGGTGGAGGGGTTCATCCGGGCCTTCACGCGCGCCTTCGGGCATCCGCCCGGTGCCACCACCGCCGGAAGCGGGCGATGGCTGCCCGCTCCGAACGGCGTCCACTTCCATCCGCCGATCCACCTGTGGGTGGAGGGGAACCCGAGGAGCCGACCGGCCATGGATCTGACCGCACTCCAGGTCCACCACGACGTGGACGACACCGCGCTGCTCCTCCGCCTGGCCGCGGGGCTGCCCGAGGCGGACTACCGGAAGGTGTGGAGCCCCGGCCGGACCGTCCTGACCTGGGACGGACCGGAGGAGTCCATCGCCGCGACCCTGGAACACCTGGTGCGGGCCAAGGAGGTCTGGCTCGCGTCCATCGAGGGCTCGGACTTCCCGGCGCGCGGGGCCGACGATCCGGAGTCGCTGATGTCCCGCCACGAGGACGCGGGGGCGCGCTGGATCGCGGCCGTGGACGACATCGGCCGCAGGGACGCCTGGGGCGACCGGCTCATCGACGCCCTGTGCGACCCGCCGGAGAGCTTCGTGCTGGGCGGGGTCGTGGCGCACGTGCTGACGTACTCGGCGCACCGCAGGCAGGCCGTCCGGCACATGTTGCGGTCCGCCGGAACCGAGGTCGGCCACGGCGACCCGCTGGAATGGCTGCAGAGCCGCAACGAACGAGGAGGGGACACCCCGTGAGGACCGTCTACAACACCGCCACCAGCCTCGACGGATTCATCGCCGACCAGGACAACTCCCTGGAGTGGCTGTTCTCGGTGGAGGAGCCCGAGCCGGGGTCTGCGGACGCCACCGCCCTCGGCGAGACCGAGGACTTCATCGCCCGGGCGGGCGCGATCGTGATGGGCGCGACCACCTACGAGTGGATCGTGGAGCACGAGTCCGGCAAGCCCTGGCCCTACCAGGTCCCCACGTGGGTCCTCACCCATCGCGAGCTTCCGCGGGTCGGGGGGAACCTGGTCTTCGCCGCCGCCGACAGCGACCAGGAGCTGCGGGACCTGCACGCCGAGATGGTCGGGGCCGCGGACGGGCGCGATGTGTGGGTGGTCGGCGGCGGCCGCCTGGCCGCGGACCTGGCCCGGCTGGGCCTGCTCGACGAGGTCGTCGTGTCCATCGCACCGGTGAGCCTGGGCGGGGGCGCTCCCCTGCTGGACGGCCGGGTGCGGTTGCGCGCGCTGGAGGCGAAGCTCCTGGGCGCCTTCGCCTGCCTGCGGTACGAGGTCGTCCGCGACTGAGGACGGGACGGATGGTGGGTCCCCGCCCGCCTCGGGCCGACTACCTCAGGCCGCCCGCCTCTGGTCACCCGCTTCAGGCCGACCGCCTCGGGCCGACCGCCTCGGGCCGACCGCCTCGGGCGGTGGTCGGCCCGAGGCGGGGCGGGGCCCCGGAGCCCCACCCCGCCCGGTCGTCCGCGAGGGTCACGCTGTCGTCAGCACCGTCAGCACCGTCAGGGCACCTGCTGGAGCAGCTTGTTGGGCGTGTCGTCGGTCGGTACACCGGTGAGGGTGCCGACGACGGCCGCGTCGTCCAGGGCCCTGCCCACCCGCTCCGGGTCGGCCCGGCGGTCCCGTCCGAGGTAGAGCGCCGCCACACCGGAGACGTGCGCCGCCGCGACCGAGGTTCCGGACATGGTGTGCGTCCCTCCGCCCGGCCACGCGGACGTGATGTCCACACCGGGGGCGTACAGGTCCAAACCGTCACCGTAGCTGCTGAACGGGGCGACCTGGTCGGCGCAGTCGGACGCTCCCACCGTGATGGCCTCGGCGACCCGGGCCGGGGAGGCGTCGGCCACGTCGTTCGAGACGGCGCCCCCCTCCACCGAGTAGGTGATCCCGGAGTCGATGGACGCGCGTACCGCGTTGTCGAGCACGTCACTGGGCGGAAGGCCGATGACGAAGTTGACCACCGACGGCCCGGAAGCGCGCTCGGTGATCCACTCGATCCCCTCCAGGAGCCCGTCGATGGTGCCACCGCCCTCGGCGTCGACCACCTTCACCGAGATCAGGTTGGCCTTCTTGGCCACCCCGTGTTCCGTGCCGCCCACCACTCCGGCCATGTGGGTTCCGTGGCCGTGGTCGTCGCCGCCGTCCCCGCCGAAGGCGTCGAAGCCGGGGACGGCACGCGGCCGGAGGTCGGGGTGGTCGTAGTCGAGGCCCGTGTCGACCATGTAGACGTCGACTCCGGCGCCGCCGGGAACGGGATAGCTGTAGGAGTCGTCGAGCGGAAGCGAGGGCTGGTCGATCCTGTCCAGGCCGCACGAGGGCGGGCCCGACTGCGTCACCGTGCGCCCGCCCACGCGCACGGCGGTGTTCTGCTCCACCAGCCGCACGGACCGGTCCGCCGCGACGCGCTCGGCCTGCTCCTCCGTGGCCTCGATCAGCACACCGTGCAGAGCGCTGTCGTACTCTTCGACCACCCGCACGCCGTACTCGCCGGCGACGTCCGGTTCGCTCCCCTCCTCGAACTCCACGATGTAGCCGCCGTCCACCGCGTCGGCGCTCTCCGCGTTGACGATGGTTCCGCGCTCCTGGGCGTGTCCGGGGGCGGCCAGTACGCCGGCGCCGAGCGCGGTGCCCATGACGAGAGCGGTGACGGCCTTCGCGGGCCGAACGGTCGGGAGATCTGTTCGCACTCTTCCTCCTCGTGGTGTGGTCCGGTGGTGCCCACCGCGGAGCAGAGTCGGCGCTGCGCGGCGCGGCGGCGGCTGCGCGAGGGGTTCCTTCGGCCCCTCGCGCAGCGCCGCGGGTCCTGTCTTCGGCCCGGGCCGTGGGATCACCGGTGGCGTCGGAGGATCCGCGATCACCACCGGGCGGCCCGGGGCGCGCCCGGCTACTCGACGAGCGCCTCGGTACGTGCCACCAGGCGGCCCGTCCCGGTGAGCGTGGCCAGATCGATGTCGGCCACGCAGCGGACCTCGACGAAGTTCAGCGTCAGCGTCCCCTCGACGTGGACCGTGCCGGTGCCGGCCGCGAAGTCCGCCCCGCTGGTGTCGGTTCTGTTCTGGTCGACGCGTACGCCCAGGTCGGTCCCCCCGCGCGAGTCGGGGAACTCGATGAAGACGTAGCCCAGTCGGGTGATGCGCCGCTCAAGCTCCTCCGCGGAGCGGGAGGGGCCGCCGACCGCGACCTTCCGCCCTTCCACGGAGAGGCGTTCGACGAGTTCGTCCATGATGGTCTCCTCTGTCATCGCTACGGACTTCTCCACACGTGATCGCCGGTGGTGCTGCACTCGGCGGTCCGGCTACTCGCCGGAGGGCCGCCCCGCCGCCCCGGCCATCTGCTCGCGCAGGCTCCGCGGGCGCATGTCGGTCCAGACCTCCTTCACGTAGGCGAGGCAGTCCTCCCGTGAACCGCTGACGCCCGTGTCCTCCCAGCCCGCGGGGACGTCCAGGTAGGAAGGCCAGAGGGAGTACTGCTCCTCATCGTTGACGAGGACCTTCATCTCGTTTTCGGACATTGCCGTTCTCCGTTCTGCTGTCGGTTCGAAGCCGTTCTCGCCGTCCGCTCGGTCGCGGACGGGTGACCGTGGGGCCGTAGCCGAGCCCTTCAGGAGAAGAGCCAGGGCGCTTCCCGCCTGCGGGACTCCTCGTAGGAATGGATGTCGTCCATGTGCGAGAGCGACCAGCCGAGGTGGTCCAGCCCCTCCATGACCATGGACTTGTTGAAGGAGTCGATCTCGAACCGGTACGCGCGGCCCGAGACCGTCACCGACTGGCGGGGGAGGTCGACGCTGACGCTGACGTGCCCCGGCGCGATGGCATCGAGGATCTCCCTGACCTCCGGCGCCTCCAGGACGATCGGAAGGATGTTGCTGTTGAAGCAGTTGTTGTAGAAGATGTCCGCGAAGCTCGGGGCGATGACGCAGAGGAATCCGTACTCCCTCAGCGCCCACGGCGCGTGCTCCCGGGAGGAGCCGCAGCCGAAGTTCTCGTTCGCCACGAGGACGCTCGCGTCCTCGAATCCGTGCCGGTTCAGCACGAAGTCCGGATCGGGCGTCGTCCCGTCCCCGGTGAACCGCCAGTTGGCGAAGAGGTGCGCACCGAATCCGGTGCGCCGGATCGACTTGAGGAAACGCGCGGGAATGATGTCGTCCGTGTTCACGTCGGCCCGGTCGAGTGGCGCGGCGGTACCGACATGGGTGGTGAACTTGTGCACGTCAGGCCCTCTTCCTAGATGCGGCGAACGTCGGCGAGACTGCCCGTCACGGCGGTCGCGGCGGCGGTGGCCGGGCTGACCAGGTGGGTCCTGCCCCCGCGCCCCTGCCGCCCCTCGAAGTTGCGGTTGCTGGTCGAGGCGCACCGCTCGCCGGCCGAGAGGTGGTCGCCGTTCATGGCGATGCACATGCTGCACCCGGGCTCGCGCCACTCGAAGCCCGCCCGGCGGAAGATGTCCGCCAGCCCCTCCTTCTCCGCCTGGCGGCGGACCGCCATCGATCCGGGGACGACGATGGCGCGGACACCGGCGGCGACCTGCCTGCCGACCACGTGGTCGGCCGCGATCCGCAGGTCCTCCACGCGCGAGTTGGTACAGGACCCGATGAAGACGGTGTCCACCTTGACGTCCTGGAGGCGCTGGCCCGGCTCCAGTCCCATGTAGTCCAGGGCCTGCTCGACACCGGCGCGGGCCACCGGGTCGCTCTCGGCGGCCGGGTCCGGCACCCTTCCGGTGATGTCGGTCGTCATGCCGGGGGTGGTCCCCCAGGTCACCTGCGGTACGAGGCCGTCGACGTCCAGCCGGTACTCCGCGTCGTAGCGGGCGCCCGGATCGGTCGCCAGCGACTTCCAGTGCCGTGCCGCGCGTTCGAAGAGGTCGCCGGCGGGTGCGAAGCGCCGTCCGCGCACGTAGTCGATCGTGACGTCGTCCGGCGCGACCATGCCCGCCCTCGCCCCGGCCTCGATCGCCATGTTGCACAGCGTCATGCGGCCCTCGACCGTCAGGGAGCGGACGGCCGATCCGCTGAACTCGATGACGTGGTGGGTGCCGGCGTCGGTCCCGAGCCTGCGGATCACGTACAGGGCGATGTCCTTCGCGCTCACGCCGGGCGCCGGAGTCCCCTCGATGTGGATGTTCATCGTCTTGGGCCTGCGCTGCAGCAGGCACTGCGTGGCCAGCACGTGCTCCACTTCGCTGGTCCCGATGCCGACCGCGAAGATGCCCAGCGCGCCGTGGGTGGAGGTGTGGGAGTCGCCGCACACGACCGTCATGCCGGGCAGTGACAGGCCCAGTTCCGGGCCCACCACGTGCACGATCCCCTGGTCCTCGTCGTCCATGTCCAGGAGGGCGACCCCGAACTCCCGCGCGTTGTCCTCCATGGTCTGGATGCACATCACGCTCTGGTCGTCCACGACGTCGACGAGCCGGCGTCCCGGCACCGTGGGGACGTTGTGGTCGATCACGGCCACCACCGTCTCGGGCCGGTGGACCCGGAGGCCGCGGGCCCTCAGACCGGCGAAGGCCTGCGGCGACGTCGCTTCGTGGGTGAGGTGCCGGTCGATGTAGAGCATCGGCACCTCTCCGGGCTCGTCGCGCACCACGTGCGCGTCCCAGATCTTCTCGAACATCGTTCGGGGCGTCACAGAGCCCTCCAAATCAGCCTGTCCCAACGTCCAACGACCTTTCAGGCTCCGTGCGGGGCGGTCGCCCGCGCACAGCTCTCTTCCAGCTCCTCGCGGGTCAGCTCCCGGCCCAGGCGGTTCGCGAGGGCGAGGGTCCGCTCGACGGCCTCCGGGGTGAGGTCCGCGGGATCGCCCCCGAGGTTCTTGTGGGCGAGCCGGACCGTGCTCTGGCCGCTCCACGGGCTGACGCTCACGGACTCGGTGCCGCCGACGGAGGCGGGGTTGACGGCCGAGTACACGGTGCAGGCCATCTCGCGCAGCCTGGCCTCCAGCGCGAGGTCGCCCTGGGCCCGGGCGCGGTCGGCCATGCCGTGGGCCTTGAGGATCGCGTCGGTGTGGATGCCCGAGGACGTGTGGCTGTAGCGCCGTCCGAGGACCCCGTGCTCGGGGGGCGCGACCCCGACCATGTCCTGGTAGAAGGAGATCAGTTCGAGCAGCCGCGACATCTCCCACCGGGGGGCCAGGCCGGCCTCCGCCTCGATGGCGGAGAGGTTCAGCACGACCTCCTCCAGCGAGGCGTTGCCGGAGCGCTCACCGACGCCGCGCGAGACGACGTGGACGCGGTCGACGCCGGCCGCCGCGGCCGTCATCGCGTTGGCCAGCGCGTTGCCGGTGTCGCGGTGTCCGTGCCAGTCCAGCTTCACGTCGGGTGCGCCCAGGGCCCTGAGCTCCTCCCGGACGAAGCGCACGAGGCGGTGGGTGCCGAGGGGCCGGATGGTGCCGATCGTGTCGGCCAGGGCGATGCAGTACGCGCCGCCCTCGACCTGGGCCCGGATGATGGCCCGGACGTCCTCCGGGGAGGTCTGCGTGGTGTGCTCGGTTCCCGCGATGACGGGGACGCCCATGTCCACGGTCTTCCGGATGAACGTGTCGAGCTTGTCCAGGATGAAGTCCATGTCCCAGCCCTGCGCGAGCCGTCGGGACGGCGCGCTGCCCATGAACACGAGCGCTTCCAGGGAGGGGTGGATCTCCTTGCACTCAAGGGTCCATTTGAGTGATTCCTCCGTGCACATGGAGAGCACCGAGGGCACGATGGAGGGGGTCTCCTCCCTCATCCGCGCGAGAAGCTCCTTCATCCGCGTGTCGAGGAGGCCCGCCTTGCCGGGGAAGATCCCGACGCAGGCGTAGGTGATCCCGAACGAGTCGAGCAGGGACAGGTACCGGACCATCTCGTCGACCGACGGGTATCCGGATATCCCCTGGAGGCCGTCCCTGAGGCATTCCGAGACGATCTCCACGCCCGCGGACCGTGCGGCGAGCGGTTCACCGGGGATGTTCGTCGTGAGCGGGGCGAGGGTGCTCGCCTCGTTGTTCCAGTTGAAGTTCATCGGGACATCGACGGGTCCGGACCCCGCCGCCGCGGAGCCCCTGGAGCTGATCGTATCCTTCTGCATAACCTCTCCTTATAGAAGAATGACCACTCGGTATCACGCCCGCTCCGACTCCTTCTCGACGGGCAGTATTCCGACCGAAAATCTGATGTAGTCGTCCGAGTAACCGAATGTCGAACCCGGTATTCCGGCGATCCCGGTCTTCTCGAAGACGGTGAAGCAGTCCACTCCTGGTCTGAGCCTGCTCCAGTTGTAGATGGTCGCGTCATTGTCAAGATAGAATTGATCGAAGAGATCGTGTTCCTTGTCGAATAGTTCGAGCTGCCGACGAAGCCGCGATCGGCGCAAACGGTAGAGTGCTCGAATCTTGTCGATCAGATGGGGCCGTTCCAGGAAAAGGGCGTGGTAGGCCATGAAGCGCAACTGCCATTCCCCGGGAAGTGAGCCCACGCTGTTCGTCCAGCTCGCCCCCATGCCCGCCGCGAATCCGGCGTCACCGAAGACGGCCCATCCGAACCTCTCCCCGGTCAGGGTGTGGGTCTTGGACCAGCTGCCCACGTAGATCGTCCGGTCGGCGAGGTCGGTCGCCGAGGCCAGGCTCCGCATACGCGCCCGGTCCTCGTCGGGCGGGCCCGTGCCGACGTAGGCCAGATCGGCGAGGAGGTGGACGCGGCGTCCCCTGTCGGCGAAGTGCCGCAGGACCCCCTGCAGGGCGGAGAGCTCGGCGGGCGCGTACGCGAACGTGGTCGGGTTGTTCGTCACGGTGAGGTAGACGACGGAGATGTCCGGGTTCTCCTGGAGGCTCCGGGCGAGCAGCGGAGCCGTCAGCTTGAAGTCGTCCTCGCTCCGGGTCGTGACCGAGTGCAGCCGGTAGCCGTAGGAGGCGGCCTGCAGCTCGGGGATGTTGAACCCGGGGGCGGCGAAGAGGACGGCACCGGGGGGCCGCGCGTCGAGCCGGGCCAGGTGGGCGATGCCGCGCAGGACCTTGTCGATGCAGTCCGCCGCGCCCAGGCCGAGGGCGACGTGCCGTGCCGAGGCCTCCACCCCCCACGCCCCCATGTCCTCGGCCAGCAGGCCGCGCAGCACGGGGTTGCCGACGCCGTGGATGTCGTACACGCGCGGGTCGTATCCGGCGGCGAGGAGCGTCCGCTCCGCGCTGACCATCTGGTCGCGGAGCCACCGGTGGCCCTCCCCCGGCGCGACGTATCCGCCCAGGTCCTCCCCCGGTAGCGCGATGCCGAGTTCCTCGGCCAGTGTCCGGTAGTCCGCGGGGCCGCCCGGCTCCCCCTCGCACTCGCTGACACGGCGCAGGTCGATGTCGCCGATCGTCCGGTTGACGACGCCCTGCCGGATGGCCGCGGGGTGGAGACCGCGTCGGGCGCAGTCCCGTTCCAGGTCCTGGACGATGCGCGCCATGATCCGGATGGGCGGCTCCGTGCCGGCCTGGCGGTCCGATCTGTGGCGCCGCAGTGTCTCCTCCCGGGCGCGCTGGACGAGCAGGTGCTGCTCCTCCATCCCGGATCCGGCCGTCGGGGTGGGCGTGTGCGGCGTCATCGGTGCGAAACCTCCGGCATACGGGTGGTCCACGGGTGCGTGGGGGTGGTGCGGTTCAGGCCTGGGCCAACGTGTCGCGGACCAGCCGGCCCATGTCCCGGGTCCCGACCACCGTGCGGCCGCTCTCCTGGACGTCCGGCGTCCGGTAGCCCCGGTGGAGGACCTCCTCCACCGCCGCCTCGACGGCCGCGGCCTCCCGTTCCAGGCCCAGGGAGTGGCGCAGCAGCAGGGCGGCGGAGAGGATCGCGCCGACGGGGTTGGCCCTGTCCTGGCCCGCGATGTCCGGGGCGGAGCCGTGGACGGGCTCGTACAGTCCGAACAGGCCGCCCTCGACACGGCGCACGCCGAGGCTCGCGGACGGGAGCATGCCGATCGATCCCGCGAGGACCGACGCCTCGTCGGTGAGGATGTCGCCGAACAGGTTCTCGGTGACCACGACGTCGAAGCGCGCGGGGTTCCTCAGCAGCTCCATGGCACAGGTGTCGACGAGCATGTGCTCGTGGTCCACGGTGGGGTGGTCGCGGGCCACCTCCTCCACGACCTCCCGCCACAGGACCGAGGAACTGAGCACGTTGGCCTTGTCCACCGAGGTCACCCGGTGACCGCGTCGGGCGGCGATCCCGAAGGCCGTCCGCACGACACGCTCGATCTCCTGCCCGGTGTAGGTGAGCGTGTCGACGGCCTTCGGGTCCGGTCCCGTGCGGTCGATGCCGCTGGGCTTGCCGGGAACGGATTCCAGGTGTCCGTAGTAGAGGCCGGCCGACAGCTCCCGGACGAAGACCATGTCCGTGCCCTTGAGCCGTTCCGGCCGTACCGGAGAGGCGCCGTACATCGGTTCGGCGGGCCGGACCGGACGAAGGTTGGCGAAGAAGCCGAACTCCTTCCGGAGGCGGAAGAGCGCCTGTTCCGGCCGTGGGCCGCCGTCCGCCCGGCCGGAGGGCGCTCCGCCGACCGCGCCGAAGAGGACGGCGTCGCTGCGCGCGCACATCTCGAACGTGGCGTCGGAGATGGCGGCTCCCTCGGCCGCGATGGCGTCCTGTCCCACGAGGCCCTGGTGGAAAACGAAGGCATGGTCGTAGACGGCTTCCACGGCCCGCAGTACCTGCAGGGCCTGCTCGGTCACTTCGGGTCCGACACCGTCTCCCTGCAGCACGGTGATCGCGGCGTTGCTCATCGGGGGAACCTTTCGTCGACGGACTCGTCGGGGGCTCGCGTTCCGCCGGTCCGGCCCGGATCCGGTGGCTCGCGGGCCGCGGCGGCGGCTAGGAGCGCCGTTTCGGCTGGGAGTCCGGTCTCGGGTGGAAGGAGAGCAATTGGTCGACGATGGTGCCGCGCCAGCAGACCATGTCGTGGCCGCCGGTGTATTCGACGTAGTCGACCTCGTAACCCTTTTCCTGAAGGACGTCCCGCGCGTGGCGGTGCGTCGTCATCGGGTCGAACTCCATGATGGCCTGCTCCATGCTCCCGATACTCATCGAGAAACGGATGGGGAGCTTGGGGCTCTTCTTGAATTGCTCGGTCATCCATTCGTCCTTGACACCCGGGACGCCTTTTCCCGGCCACCAGAACGAACCTGACTGGGAGATGACGTTGCCGAATCGCTCAGGGCTCTCGAACGCGGCGTAGGCCGCCGCCAGGCCGCCGAAGCAGGAACCGGCGACGACCGTGCGCGCGGGGTCCGACGTGATGTTGTAGTTCTCGTGGACCCACGGCATGAGCTCCTCGTTCAGGAAGTCGACGAACGGCCGGTGGCAGGGCAGTTCACGAGCGCGGACGTCCTGGTCCTCGTTGGTGTGCATCACGAGCACGTAGGGAGGGATTCGGCCGGTGAAGAGCAGGTTGTCCAGCACCGTCGTGATGGACGCGAAGTTGTAGTAGGACCAGCCGTCGAAGAGCAGAAGGACGTCGTGGTCGTCGCCCCCGGGGTCGTATCCGGGCGGAGTGTGGACGGCGATGTGGTGGCGGGTGCGCAGGATCGAACTGTCCATCGACCGCATGTGGCTCTTCCCCTTCGGCACACCGCGCCGGGGGACGTTCCACGGCTGCTTGGGGGCTTCGGGGAGTTCGAGCACGGACACCCGGAACTCGTTCGGGTTCCCCAGAAGCGTGTAGTCACGGGGGTTCAGGGGATCCGTCCGGTACTGGGAGAGGCGTTCCAGGACCTCGGCGTACGAAGCGAACGGCACGAGTGCGTCGTTGACCGAGAACAGATAGGTCGTTCGCAGTTCCGAGGGCAGGAGATAGGACTTGTACCAGACGTCGGTTCCGGGGAGGCGGTCCATCCGGTACTCGCTGAAGTCGTCGCTGCTCGGTGCGCTGAAGAAGAACACGAGCACGTTCTCGGTGTCGCCCGGGTCCCGCCAGAGGAACGTGACCAGGGTCCGTCCCTCGTCGTCACCGACCTGTTCCATCAGCGGCGCACCCGATTCGGCGACCTCCGCCCACAGTTCGTCGACGGCCTGGGTCGCGCCGTTCTCGATGTCGGCCGCCAACCGGGATATGCGTGGACTGGCGATGGACGTCTCCTGGTCGAGCATGTCTCTTTCTCCTCGTGGCTTGCGGGGGCGCGGGGGTGCGGGGGCGGCGAGGTCGGCGCCGTGGTCCGTCAGAGCAGGTCGAACAGTTCCGCGGCATCGGCTTCTTCGCTGTCGCCGTTGTCGACGCTGTGGTCGATCACGTGTGCCAGCGCTTCGACCGTCCTGTTCTGGAAGACCGTCGGGAGCATGAGCGTGATGCCCCACCGGTCCTGGACCTCGGTCGACATGGAGGCGACGAGGAGTGAATGGCCGCCCAGGGCGAAGAAATCGTCCCGGACGCCGACCCGGTCCAACCCGAGAAGGGTCGACCAGAGATCAGCCAGCACCTTTTCGGTGTCGGTCCGGGGGGCGACGTAGGCCGATTCGTCCTGCGCCTGCCGCACGATGTCCGGCAGCGAGGGCAGGGCCTTGCGGTCCACCTTCCCGTTCGGGCTCAGCGGGAATTCCTCCAGCGGCACGAAGTACGTGGGCACCATGTACTCGGGAAGCCGTTCGAGGAGGTGGGTCCTGAGGTCGTCGGGGTCCGCCTCGTGGCCCGCCCTCGCCGTGTGGAAGGCGATCAACCGCTTGTCGGCGGGGCCGGCCTCGTGCACGGCGACCAGACACGACCGAACGGCCGGGTGCTCGGCGAGCACCGCCTCGATCTCCTCGATCTCGATCCGATAGCCGCGGATCTTGATCTGGTGGTCCTTGCGCCCCGCGTACTCGATGCTGCCGTCGGACCGGTATCGGGCCAGGTCACCCGTGGCGTAGAGGCGACCGGGGCCGAAGGGGTCGGCGACGAACCGTTCGGCGGTCAGGTCCGGGCGCCCGGCGTAGCCGCGGGCGAGTTGGACCCCGCCGATGAACAGCTCACCGATGACACCGTCGGGGACCGGTGCCATCGCCTCGTCGAGGATGTAGAGCCGTGTGTTGGCCACCGGCCGCCCGATGGGCACGGTGCTCGCTCCAGGGATGTTCGCGCACTCCCAGAAGCTGACGTCGACCGACGCCTCCGTGGGTCCGTAGAGATTGTGCAACCGCGTGTGCGGCAACGACTCCTGGAACCGTTCCTGGACATCGAGGGGAAGGGCCTCGCCGCTGCAGATGACGTTCCGGACGCCCTCGCAGAGCCGGGGCACGTCCGGCTGCTGGAGGAACGCCTGCAGCATCGAGGGAACGAAGTGGAGGACGCTGACGGCCTGCTCGTCGACCAGTTCGGCCAGGTAGGCGGGGTCGCGGTGCCCCTCGGGCCGTGCGACGTGCAGCCGTGCGCCGGCGATCACGGGCCAGAAGAACTCCCAGACCGAGACGTCGAAGCTGTACGGAGTCTTCTGCAACACGCGGTCGTGGGCCCGCAGACCGTAGGCGTCCTGCATCCAGAGCAGGCGGTTGCAGATGCCGCGGTGGGACAGCATCGCCCCCTTGGGCCTGCCGGTGGAGCCGGACGTGTAGATCACGTAGGCCAGGTGGTCCGGGCCCACGGCCGCGTCGACGGGTTCGGGGCTCGCGTCCAGCCACGAGGTGTCGGCGCCGCCGAGTTCGATGACCGGGACTCCCCGTTCGCCCAGGCCGTCGAGGCGGTCCATCGTCTCCGGCTGCGCCAGGACGACCTGGACACGGGCGTCGTCGGCGATGAACGCGAGCCGTTCCGCGGGGTGGTCGGGGTCCAGGGGCACATAGGCACCGCCCGCCTTGAGCACAGCCAGGAGGCCGACCACCAGGTCGAGCGAGCGGTGCACGCAGACGCCCACGTGTGTCTCGGGCCCCACGCCGAGGTCGCGCAGTGTGCGCGCCAGACGGTTGGCGCGGCGGTCCAGTTCGGCATAGCTCAGCTGTCGGTCCTCGAAGGACAGCGCGATGCGGTCGGGAGTCTCGCGGACCTGCTCCTCGAAGAGGTGGTGGAGGCACACGGGCCGCAGGGCGTCCTCGTCGTGTGTGGCGTTGCGCTCCTCCAGGATCTCGGCCCGCTCCGAGGCCGAGAGCATGCCGAGTCGCGCGACGGGCGTCTCGGGCGCGGCCAGGGCCGCCTCGATGAGGTTGCGCAGGTGAGCGCCCATGCGGGCGACGGTGTCCCGCTCGAAGAGGCCGGTGCTGTACTCGAAGTTGAACGTCAGCTCTCCGTCCCTCTGCTGGAGGCTGAGGCCGAGATCGAACTTCGAGACGCCGATCCCCGAGTCCGTGACCTCATGGATCCAGTCCGGCTGCTCCGGGTCCTCGGGAGCCTCCGCGAAGAGCTGGTCCAGGCCGGTGAACATCACCTGGAACACCGGGTTGTAGCTCAGGCTGCGCTCGGGTGCGAGCTCCTCGACGATCCGCTCGAACGGCACCTCCTGGTGGCTCTGCGCCTCCAGGAGGTTCCACCGGACCTGCTGGAGCACCTCCGTGAAGCTCGGATCGCCCTGCAGGTCCACGCACAGGGCCACCGTGTTCACCAGGAAGCCGATCAGCGGCTCGGTCTCCACCCGGTTGCGGTTGGCCACCGGGATGCCGATCGTCACCTTGTCCTGCCCGCTGTGGCGGGAGAGGAGGACCGCGAAGGCGCTCAGCACCGTGATGAAGTGCGTCGTCCGGTTCTCGGCGCTGAGCCGCCTGATCCGATCGCTGAGCTCCGCCGGCAGCGAGCACGTGTGGTTGGCGCCGCTGTAGTCCTGCACCGCGGGACGGGGGTGGTCGGTGGGCAGCGACAGCAGGGCGGGCGCGTCCGCCAGGTGCTCCTTCCAGAACCGCAGGTGCGGCCGCAGGTGCTCCTCCTGGAGCCACTGCTGCTGCCACACCGCGTAGTCGGCGTACTGCACGGCCAGCGGAGCGGGCATGACCGGGTCGTCGGTCCCCAGAGTGTCGTAGATCCGCAGCAGTTCCTCGTTGAGGATCCGCACCGAGAAGCCGTCGACGATCGCGTGGTGGCCGCTGAACGCCAGCAGCGCCTCGGTGTCGGACAGGTGTATGAGCAGCGTGCGGAACAGCGGGCCCTCGGAGAGATCGAAGGGCTCGGTCCACAGCTCGCGCGTCAGCGCCTTGACCGACTCCGGACGCCGTCGCTCCGGCTCCGCCGACAGGTCCGCTTCGGACAGGACGACGGGCCCGCTGTCGGCGATGTCCTGCCACACCCGTCCGCGGCTCTCCCGGAAGGTGGTCCGCAGGGTCTCGTGCCGCGCGACCAGCGTCTCCAGGGCCAGCCTGAGCCGCGCGGGATCGACGGCGGAGCGCCGGTGGAGCAGCCAGCCCACCGTGTACAGGGCGCTGTCGGGGTGCAGGCGGTCCATGTACCAGACCCGCTGCTGGTCGAACGTCGCCGGGACGGGTCGGTCGCGCGGTACGGGAACGAGGGGGACGGTTTCGCGCGGGTCCTGTTCCCGCGCGAGGCGGTCGAGTTCGGCGGCGACTCCGGCGACGGTCGGCCGCTCGAACAGCACACGGACCGGCAGTTCGACCCCGAACGCCTGCTGGACGCGGGCCGCGACCTTCACCGCGACCAACGAGTGTCCGCCCAGGCCGAAGAAGTCGTCGGTGACGCCGATGGGCCGGCGGTCGAGGACCTCCTCCCAGATCGTGGCCACCAGCGCCTCGGTCCTGGTCCGCGGCAGCACGCTCGCGGAGAGGGCGGGGCGCGCGTCCTCTCCCGGCAGCGGGAGCACCCGCCGGTTGAGCTTGCCGTTGCCGGTGAGGGGGAGTTCGTCGAGGTAGACGAAGTCCGAGGGGACCATGTACGACGGCAGCTGTTCCTTCAGGTGCGCGCGGAGCCCCTCGGTGGCGCCGTCGGACGCCCCGTCGAGCACCACGTAGGCGACCAGGCGCTTGCCCGATCCGTCCGGTTGGGCGAGAACGGCGCAGTTCTGGACCAGAGGATGCTGGTCGAGCACCGTCTGGATCTCCCCCAGTTCCATCCTGAAGCCCCGGATCTTCACCTGGCCGTCGACCCGCCCGACGAACTCGATGTTCCCGTCGGGCAGATACCGGACGATGTCCCCGCTCCTGTAGAGGCGGCTTCCGGGCTCGGTGCCGAACGGGTCGGCGACGAAGCACTCCGCGGTGAGGTCCGGACGGTTCATGTAGCCCCGGGTCACGCCGACGCCGCCGATGCAGAGCTCGCCGGGCACGCCGACCGGCACGGGACGCATGCGGGAGTCGAGGACATAGGTCCGCACGTTGGTGATCGGGCGGCCGATGTGGATGGTGTCCAGGTGCTCGTCGGTGTGCGCTCCGGTGGCGAAGACCGTCGTCTCGGTCGGTCCGTAGACGTTGAAGAAGTCGCGGCCGGGGGCCCATGTGCGGATCAGGTCGGCCGAGTAGGCCTCGCCACCCACGACCAGGGTCCTCAGGTCGGGCAGCGGATCCGTGGGCAGGGTGGCCAGGGCGCCTGGGGTGAAGCTCAGGATCTCGATCGCCCGCTCGGCCAGCAGGTCGTGGAGGTCGGTGCCGATCATCCGCGTGTCACCGCTGGGGATGTGCAGTACGCCGCCGGTCACCAGCGGCAGGAGGATCTCCCAGACGGAGAAGTCGAAGCTCAGCGAGGCGACCTGCAGGACGTTCTGCGGCCTGTCGAAGCACGGGTACCGGCCGATCCACGGCACGACGTGCCGGATGCACCGGTGGGAGACCATCACGCCCTTGGGCCGTCCGGTCGACCCCGAGGTGTAGATGATGTAGGCGAGGTTCTCCGGGGTGAGGGCCGTCGACGGCTTCTCCACGGGTTCGGCGGCCACGGCGGACCACTCCGAGTCCAGGCAGAGGGTCGGCAGGTCCCCGGTCGGCAGGTCCGGCAGCAGGTGCGACTGTGTGAGGAACAGGTGCACTCGCGCGTCGTCGAGGACGAACGACATCCGGTCGGCGGGGATGCGGGGGTCCAGGGGGACGTAGGCCCCGCCGGCCTTGAGAACGCCCAGCAGGCCGATGATGGACTCCGGCGAGCGGTCCAGGCACAGCCCCACCAGGACCTCGGGGCCGACCCCGTTGCGTCGCAGCCAGTGCGCCAGCTGGTTGGCGCGGACGTTGAGCTGGTCGTAGGTCAGATGGCCGTCCTCGTGCACGACCGCGACCGCGTCCGGGGTGGCCCGCACCCGGTCCTCGACGAGTTCGTGCAGGAAGGCGCCCCCGTCCTCGGAGACGGTGTCGGAACTCCACTCCTCCACGGCCCGGGTGTGCTCGTCCTCGGTGAGCACGGAGACCCGGGCGAGCGGGTCCCGCGGCGAGGCCACGAACGCGCGGCAGATCTGCCGCAGGTGCCCGAGCATCGCGTCGATCGTCCGAGCGTCGAACCGGCGGCTGTCGTAGAAGAGGTTGATGCCGAGTCGGTCGTCGAGGGTGATCACGGCGTTGAGCGGATAGTGGGTCCGTTCCCGCGAGCTCACGTCCGCGAAGCGCAGCGAGTCCTCCTCGCTCTCGTCCTCCGGGTAGTTCTCGAAGACGAAGAGGGTCTCGAACAGGGAGGCGTCGGCGGGCAGGCCGCTCCAGCGCTGGATGTCGCTCAGGGGGCTGTAGTCGAACTGGCGCATCCGCATGGCCTGTTCCTGGAGGCCGTGCAGCCAGTCCAGGACGCGGTCCCGTTCGGGCACGGCGACCCGCGTCGGGAGGGTGTTGATGAAGAGGCCGGCCGTGCGTTCGATGCCCTCGATCTCGGCGGGGCGGCCGGAGACCACGGTTCCGAAGGTGACGTCGTCGGTTCCGGAGTAGCGGGAGAGCAGCAGGGCCCAGCAGCCCTGGAGCACGGTGTTCAGTGTCAGCCGGTGGTGTTGGGCGAACTCCTGCAGCCGCGCGGTCTCGTCCTGGCCGAGGTGGGCGGTGGCCGTGGCCGGTGGGACGGGGCCGTGGTCATCGGTGTCGGGACGGCCGGCGATGTTGAGCGGGGCGGCCTGTTCGACGCCTCTCAGGGTCTCGCGCCAGTACTGTTCGGCCTGGTCGGTGTCCTGGCGTCCGAGCCAGGACACGTAGTCGCGGTAGGGCCGCGCCGGGGCCTTCTCCACCTGCCGGCCGCGGGTGAAGGCGTCGTACCACTGGACGGCTTCGTTGAGGATGAGGCTGATGCTCCAGCCGTCGAGGATCGCGTGGTGGGCGCTCCAGATCAGCTGGTAGCCGTCGTCGGCGGTGCGGGCCAGCATCATCCGCCACTGGGGGACGTCCCGGGGGTCGAAGCCCTCGGCGCGGTCCTGGCGCAGGTAGGCGTCCACCCGATCCTGTTGTTCCTCGGCGGAGTGTGCGCGCCAGTCCTGTGTGCGGAGCGGCACGGGGACGTCGGCCCAGACCAGTTGCAGGGCGTGGTCGTCCTCGGTCGTGTGGAAGCCGGTGCGCAGGATGGGGTGGCGGTGCATGACCTGGGCCCAGGCCTGGTGGAAGGCGTCGGTGTCCAGCTCTTGCTCGATACGCAGGATCATCTGGACGTGGTAGACGCCTTCGCCCCGGGAGAGCTGGCTCTGGAACCACAGGCCCTGCTGGATGGGGGTCTGTGGGTAGCAGTCCGCCAGAGGACGCGGAGTCGTGGCCGAGCGCCACTCCGGCA
>NZ_LGEC01000127.1 GCF_001279585.1 Nocardiopsis sp. NRRL B-16309
CGACCAGGCACTGGGCGAACTGGACCCCGAGGTGTCCGCGGCGGTGAACGCCGAACTGGCACGCCAACGCGACACCCTGGAAATGATCGCCTCCGAGAACTTCGCCCCCCAGGCCGTCCTGGAAGCCCAGGGCACCGTCCTGACCAACAAGTACGCCGAGGGCTACCCCGGCCGCCGCTACTACGGCGGCTGCGAACACGTCGACACCGTCGAACAGCTCGCCATCGACCGCGCCAAAGCCCTCTTCGGCGCCGAACACGCCAACGTCCAGCCCCACTCGGGCGCCCAGGCCAACACCGCCGTCTACTTCGCGCTGCTCAAACCCGGCGACACCATCCTGGGCCTGGACCTGGCCCACGGCGGCCACCTCACCCACGGCATGCGCATCAACTACTCCGGCAAGATCCTCAACGCCGTGGCCTACCACGTACGCGAGCAGGACGGCACCGTCGACTACGACGAGGTCGCCGCCCTGGCCAAGGAGCACCAGCCCAAGATGATCGTCGCGGGCTGGTCCGCCTACCCCCGCCAGCTCGACTTCGAGCGCTTCCGCCAGATCGCCGACGAGGCCGGCGCCCTGCTCATGGTCGACATGGCCCACTTCGCGGGCCTGGTCGCCGCCGGACTGCACCCCAACCCGGTCCCGTACGCGGACGTGGTCACCACCACCACCCACAAGACCCTGGGCGGACCCCGCGGCGGCATGATCCTGGCCAAGGCCGCCCTGGGCAAGAAGATCAACTCCGCGGTCTTCCCCGGCATGCAGGGCGGCCCCCTGGAACACGTCATCGCCGCCAAGGCCGTCTCGTTCAAGGTCGCCGCGAGCGAGGCCTTCGCCGAGCGCCAGCGCCGCACGGTGGCCGGCGCCAAGATCCTGGCCGAGCGCCTGACGCGCCCGGACATGGCCGGGGCCGGGGTGAAGGTCCTCACCGGCGGCACCGACGTGCACCTGGTCCTGGTCGACCTGGTGGACTCGCCCCTCAACGGCCAGCAGGCCGAGGACCGGCTGCACGAGGTGGGGATCACCGTCAACCGCAACGCGGTCCCCAACGACCCGCGCCCGCCCATGGTCACCTCCGGGCTGCGCATCGGCACCCCGGCCCTGGCCACCCGCGGCTTCGGCGAGGACGACTTCACCGAGGTCTCCGACGTCATCGCCCAGGCCCTCAAGCCCGACTTCGACGCCCAGGCGCTGAGCGCGCGCGTGCGCGCGCTGGCCGCCAAGCACCCGCTCTACCCCAACCTGT
>NZ_LGEC01000128.1 GCF_001279585.1 Nocardiopsis sp. NRRL B-16309
TGGGACAGTCTGCCGAAGCCGCGTGAGATCTATGAGTTCCTGGACTCGTACGTGATCGGGCAGGATCAGGCGAAGAAGGCTTTGTCGGTGGCGGTGTACAACCACTACAAGCGTGTGCGTTCGGAGGGTGAGCGTCCGGGCGATGAGGGTGTGGAGATCGCCAAGTCCAACATTTTGCTGTTGGGGCCGACGGGGTCGGGGAAGACGTTGTTGGCGCAGACGCTGGCGCGGATTCTGAATGTTCCGTTCGCGATCGCGGACGCGACGGCGCTGACCGAGGCGGGGTATGTCGGTGAGGATGTGGAGAACATCCTGTTGAAGTTGATCCAGGCGGCCGATTATGACGTGAAGAAGGCCGAGACGGGGATCATCTACATCGATGAGGTCGACAAGGTCGCGCGTAAGAGTGAGAATCCCTCGATCACGCGTGATGTGTCGGGTGAGGGTGTGCAGCAGGCGTTGTTGAAGATCCTGGAGGGGACGACGGCGTCGGTGCCGCCGCAGGGTGGTCGGAAGCATCCGCACCAGGAGTTCATCCAGATCGATACGACGAATGTGTTGTTCATCTGTGGTGGTGCGTTCGCGGGTCTGGAGAAGTTGATCGAGTCGCGTGCGGGTCGTCAGGGGATGGGGTTCAACGCGGTGTTGCGTCCCAAGTCCGAGGTGGCGGAGTCGGCGCTGTTCGGTGAGGTGATGCCGGAGGACCTGTTGAAGTTCGGGATGATTCCGGAGTTCATCGGGCGGTTGCCGGTGATCACGAGTGTGCATGATCTGGATCGTCGGGCGTTGGTGGAGATTCTGACGCGTCCGCGGAATGCTCTGGTGAAGCAGTATCAGCGGTTGTTCGAGTTGGACGGCGTGGAGTTGGAGTTCACGTCGGATGCGTTGGAGGCGATCGCTGAGCAGGGGATCATTCGGGGGACGGGAGCTCGTGGGTTGCGGGCGATCATCGAGGAGGTGTTGTTGTCGGTGATGTATGAGGTGCCTTCGCGTGAGGATGTGGGTCAGGTGATCATTACGCGGGAGACGGTGATCGACAACGTGAACCCCACGATCGTGCCGCG
>NZ_LGEC01000129.1 GCF_001279585.1 Nocardiopsis sp. NRRL B-16309
GGCCCAGCACACATGGGCCCCACATGTGGGGTGCTCATGGGGTGCTCGCGAGGTACTCATGGGGTGCCACTCGAGTGCTAGCGACGTGCACACCCCACAGCCTTGAGCGCAGCGCGTGATCACTACACCAAAACATCGACCCTTTTCATGGATTCACACAAGGAGACCATAGGAGTCTTCAGGGAAAAATCCATGAAGGAAAGCGAATCAAAGCAGTGAATCATTTATTGAGTCTGGATAGAGTTCGTGCATTAATGTGTATACTTGCAGAGAACACAGAGAGGGGCTCGCGACTGGCTGTGTCCCGTCAGACCTTCGCCACCGCGAACCCCCGTGCCTCGTAGCGGGTGCTGGCTGCTCCTACAGCCAGCCCCCTACGAGGAACCCTCCTCGAACAGGCTGATCAGCCAGGCAACGAGCCGGATGGCGGCCGCCACCGCTGCCAGTGCCCTGATGGTGTCGAGGACGATCTTCCACCAAGGCTTCCTGCAGGGCTCCCTATCCATAGGGCATCTCCTTCACGGTCGATTTTGAGCGCACCGATCGGTACACGTGCGGCCGATCGGCCTCGCCGTGAAGGATCTCGGTGTTGAATATACCGGAGTTCTCTGCCGTTCCGCACTTCTCGAGCAATATGCATCTCAGGGACTAACCAGAGATGTCTGTGCTCCATTTTTGGCGTCTGATATTCGTCGCGGCAGGTCAGAGCGAAGTCAGGCCGGGACTGCCCGTGCTGGGACACCCAGCTCTTGCCTCTTCGCTCCCTCCGAAACTGCGGAGGCGGCGCTGAGTCCCTGGCGATGCTCACCATGCTGTTCGGAGCGAGGACACGCTGACCTGGGCCTCAGGTGGTGAGCTCCTGCGCCCCAGGGGACCTTTGATCCGATGGTCCGCCGAGCCCGGGGACGGGGAAACCTTGAGAATGGAGGGGTGGTCCAGGGGGTCTGGGCGAGGCTGACGAGAAAATGCCGCTCATGGCTCCTGGGGTATGGCCACCCGACCCCTGGA
>NZ_LGEC01000130.1 GCF_001279585.1 Nocardiopsis sp. NRRL B-16309
GACGCACTACCCGACACGGACACACCCGTCCTGGCCCTGGAAGACCACTGGCCACACCTGACCCACCACCCCGACACCCCACCCCACACCGGCCTGACCGACCACGACCTCGCCTACGTCATGTACACGTCGGGGTCGACCGGACGGCCGAAGGGTGTGGCCGTGACCCATGCCGATGTGGCGGCGCTCGCGCTGGACGGCCGCTTCGCGCAGGGCCATGAGCGTGTGCTGCTGCATTCGCCGCAGGCGTTCGACGCATCGACCTACGAGCTGTGGGTGCCGTTGCTCTCCGGGGGCCGGATCGTGGTGGCTCCACCGGAGACGGTGACACCGACTCTGCTGCGGGACTCCGCGGCGGCCCACGGGATCTCGGCCGTGTGGCTGACCGCGGCGCTGTTCCACCTGTTCGCCCAGGAGGACCCCGGATGTCTCAACGGCATCGGCGAAGTGTGGACCGGCGGAGACGCCGTGCAGGCGGGCGCGGTGGCGCGGGTGCGTGCGGCCTGCCCCGATCTCGTGGTGGTGGACGGCTACGGGCCGACGGAGACGACGACGTTCGCCACCACGTACCGGATCGAGCCGCAGGCGGAGGTCCCGCCGACAGTACCGATCGGTCGGCCGTTGGACGACACGCAGGTGTTCGTGCTGGACGACTCCCTGCGGCCGGTTCCCGTCGGTGTCGTGGGTGAGTTGTGCATCGGTGGAGCCGGCCTCGCCCGCGGATACCTCAACCGCCCCGACCTGACCGCCCAGAACTTCATCGCCAACCCCTACGGCCAA
>NZ_LGEC01000131.1 GCF_001279585.1 Nocardiopsis sp. NRRL B-16309
GACGCACTACCCGACACGGACACACCCGTCCTGGCCCTGGAAGACCACTGGCCACACCTGACCCACCACCCCGACACCCCACCCCACACCGGCCTGACCCACCACGACCTCGCCTACGTCATCTACACCTCCGGCTCCACCGGAACACCGAAGGGCGTCCAGGTGACGCACCGCGGTTTCCGTGATCTGGCCCGATGGCAGTACGAGAACTACGGTCTGGAGACTCCGCAGCGAGTCCTGCAGGGCACGTCGCTGAGCTTCGACATCTCCGTGTGGGAGCTGTGCGCGGCGCTGCTGTCCGGCGGGACTCTGGTGGTGCCGCCTCCCGACCTCCAGATGGCCGGTTCCGATCTCGCCGATCTGCTGATCGAGCAGGGGGTCGAGAACATCAGCCTGACACCGGCAGCGCTTTCCACGCTGCCCGAGGAGTCCCTCCCGTCCGTGCGCTGTGTCACTGTCGGCGGTGACGCGTGTCCGCTCGACCTCGTCCGTGTCTGGGCACCCGGGCGCGCGTTCTTCAACGGGTACGGCCCGACGGAGGCCACGGTCGGCGTGTGCCTGGCCCGGTACACACCCGACCTGGAGCGCGTCCACATCGGGCGGCCCATCTTCGGGGCGCAGCTGTACATCCTCAACTCGCGCCAGCAGCTCCTGCCCACCGGTGTGGTGGGTGAGTTGTGCATCGGTGGAGCCGGCCTCGCCCGCGGATACCTCAACCGCCCCGACCTGACCGCCCAGAACTTCATCGCCAACCCCTACGGCCAA
>NZ_LGEC01000132.1 GCF_001279585.1 Nocardiopsis sp. NRRL B-16309
GGGGTCTTGCCGACCTTGACTCCGGCGGCCTCCAGGGCCTCCTTCTTCGCCGCGGCCGTGCCCGAGGAACCCGACACGATCGCGCCCGCGTGCCCCATCGTCTTGCCCTCAGGAGCCGTGAACCCCGCCACGTAACCCACCACCGGCTTGGTGACGTTGGCCTTGACGAAGTCCGCAGCACGCTCCTCGGCGTCACCGCCGATCTCACCGATCATCACGATCACATCGGTGTCCGGATCGGCCTCGAACGCCGCCAGCGCGTCGATGTGCGTGGTCCCGATGATCGGGTCCCCGCCGATGCCCACCGCCGAGGAGAAACCGATGTCGCGCAGCTCGTACATCATCTGGTAGGTCAGCGTGCCCGACTTGGACACCAGACCGATCCGCCCCGGCTTGGTGATGTCGGCCGGGATGATGCCCGCGTTGGACTGGCCCGGCGTGATCAGCCCCGGGCAGTTCGGACCGATGATGCGGGTCTTGTTGCCCTTGGCCTGGGCGTGCGCCCAGAACGCCGCGGTGTCGTGCACCGGGATGCCCTCGGTGATCACCACCGCCAGGCCGATCCCGGCGTCGACGGCCTCGAACACCGCGTCCTTGCAGAACTTGGGCGGCACGAAGATGACCGTGACGTCGGCGCCGGTGGCGGCCATGCCCTCGGACACCGATCCGAAGACCGGCACCTCGGCGCCGTCGAAGTCGACCTTCTGGCCGGCCTTGCGCGGGTTGACCCCGCCCACGATGC
>NZ_LGEC01000133.1 GCF_001279585.1 Nocardiopsis sp. NRRL B-16309
ACCCACCACACCCCCACCCACCACCAACCACACCCCTGAGACGGCCCAGGACACCGCGCCGACCGAAACCGGCGGCACCAACGGGAGCGGATCAGGGACTGGGCACGGCCGGAACGGAAACGACGGCTCCGACCGCGATCCCGCCGACGGCTCGGACGACGCGAGCGGAGCAGGGAACGGCCGGAGTGGGAGCGACCGCCCTGACCGCGATTCCGACACGCACTCGGACGATGTCGGCGGTGACGACACGAGCGGTCCCGAGGATTCGGGCAGCACGAACGATGGCGACCGCCGATCCGGGCCCCGGGAAGAATCCGGCACCAGGTCGGAAGACGAGAGCCGCCCCGGCGTCACCGGCCGCGAGGACGGCTACGGCGGTGGCGACGACCGTTCGCCGCAGGTGAGCGGAGACCTGCCCGCACAGCCCGCGCCCTCGAACACGGACGTGTCGGAACCGCCGACGCACCCTGATGGGACGCCTGGCTTCGGCGATGCTCCGGCCACCGACAACCCCTACGTCACCAGCTTCACCGAGGAACTCGTCAGCGGCGCGGATGCCACTCCCACCCCGGACGACACGTCAGGGCAGGGTGACTCCGTCCGGCGGGGCGACGAAGAGCGGAACACCGACGCGGACCTCGACTGGCCCCTCGGCGACCTCTACGACACCCCCACACCCACCCCCCAACCCACCAACACCCACACCCCACACACCTGGCAACCACCCACCCTCCCCTTC
>NZ_LGEC01000134.1 GCF_001279585.1 Nocardiopsis sp. NRRL B-16309
GTGGGTGAGTTGTGCATCGGTGGAGCCGGCCTCGCCCGCGGATACCTCAACCGCCCCGACCTGACCGCCCAGAACTTCATCGCCAACCCCTACGGCCAACACCCCGGCGAACGCCTCTACAAAACCGGCGACCTCGCACGCTTCCTCCCCGACGGCAACATCGAACTCCTCGGCCGCATCGACGACCAGATCAAGATCCGCGGATTCCGCGTCGAACTCGGCGAGATCGAAGCCGTCCTCGCCCAACACCCCAACATCCGCAACACCGCCGTCCTCGTCCACACCGACGGCGCCGCCAAACGCCTGGTCGCCTACACCACCACCAAAGAACCGGCCGACCCCGACGACCTACGCACCTTCCTCGGCCAACGCCTACCCGACTACATGGTCCCGGGCGTGTTCGTCCCCCTCGACGAACTCCCCCTCACCCCCAACGGCAAAGTCGACCGCACAGCACTCGCGGCCCTGCCCTGGCACGAACACACCACCGATTCCCGCGACCACGTCGCGCCGCGCACGCCCGTGGAGGAACAACTCGCCCACATCTGGCAGGACGTCCTCGCACTCGACCAACCAGTCGGCGTCCACGACAGCTTCTTCTCCCTGGGCGGCGACTCCATCCTGAGCCTGCAGGTCGTCTTCCGCGCCAAACAGCACGGCCTCCACCTGACCGTCAAACAGCTCTTCCAGCACCAGACCATCGCCGAACTCGCCCCCGTCACCGAACAACGCCAG
>NZ_LGEC01000135.1 GCF_001279585.1 Nocardiopsis sp. NRRL B-16309
ACGGGTTGTCCTTCGAGGTGCCGGCGGGCGGCGCCCTCGGCATCGTGGGCGAGTCGGGCTCGGGCAAGAGCGTGACCTCGCTGGCCTTGATGGGTCTGCACCGGGGCAGCCGGGCGCGGATCACGGGTGCGATCGAGGTCGTGGGCCAGAACGTGGTCACGGCCTCGGACAAGGAGCTGCGCCGGATGCGCGGCAACGACATCGCGATGGTCTTCCAGGACCCGATGCAGTCGCTGCACCCGCAGTACACGATCGGCAACCAGCTGGTGGAGGCCTACCGGATCCACCATCCCAGGGCCTCCAGGGCGCACGCGCTGAAGAGGGCGGTGGAGTCGCTGGACCGCGTGGGCATCCCCGAGCCGGGCAAGCGGGTCAACTCCTACCCGCACGAGTTCTCCGGGGGGATGCGCCAGCGGGTGGTGATCGCGATGGGGCTGATGTGCGATCCCAAGGTGCTGCTGGCCGACGAGCCGACCACGGCGCTGGACGTGACGGTCCAGGCGCAGGTGCTGGACCTGTTGGACGAGCTGCGCCGCGACCTGGGCATGGGTCTGATCCTGGTCTCGCACGACCTGGCGGTCGTGGCGGGGTCGGTGGAGGAGGTCGTGGTGATGCGCCGGGGTGTGGCCGTGGAGCGCGGGGACGTGCGCACGGTGCTGTCCGCACCGGAGCACCCCTACACCCAGGCGCTGCTGGACGCGGTGCCCCGGGTCGAGGTCTCCCGCGCCCGCGCGCAGCGTCGGGCACGGGATCGGGCGGAGCGGGCGCGGGAGCAGCGCCGCCGGGAGCGGCGGGCGGGTGCGTCCACGGTCGAGGAAGGACCCCGTGCGGAGACCGAGGAGGGGACCGGTGCGGGCACCGAGGAGAGGACCGGTGCGGGCACCGCTCCGGAGCCGGAGAGCGGCGGGCGGCGGGCCGGAGCGGACGCCGTCGCCGCCGCACCGGAGCCGGGCGGGACACTGCTGCGGGTGGAGGAGGTGGCGCAGCGGTTCCGGGTGCGCGGTGGGATGTGGGGGCGTTCGACGGACTTCTGGGCGGTCAGGGACGTGTCGTTCGAGCTGCGCCAGGGCGAGACGCTGGGTGTGGTGGGCGAGTCGGGGTCGGGCAAGTCGACCCTGTCGCGGATGATCATGCGCCTGTTGGAGCCCACC
>NZ_LGEC01000136.1 GCF_001279585.1 Nocardiopsis sp. NRRL B-16309
CGCGTTCGGCGCGGTGGCGGCGTGCCTCGTCCGGGTCCAGCAACGGCGCCGCCGTCAACAACTGACGCGTGTACTCACTACGCGGCGAGGTGTACACACTGTCGCTGTCACCCATCTCCACGATCTCGCCCTTCTTCATCACCGCGACCCGGTCCGAGACCTGACGCACCACCGCCAGGTCATGGGCCACGAAGATGTAGGTCAACCCGAAGTCGTCCTGCAACTCCGAGAGCAACCGCAGCACCTGGTCCTGCGTCGACACGTCCAACGCCGAGACCGGCTCATCGCAGATGATCAGCTTCGGCTTCAGGATCAGCGCCCGCGCGATCGCGATCCGCTGGCGCTGACCGCCCGAGAACGCGTGCGGGAACCGGTTGTAGTGCCCCGGCTCCAACCCCACCCGCTCCAACAGCTCCTGCACCCGCGAGCGCACCTTCCTGCCGTCGCGCTCGCCCTGCACCTTCAACGCGGTACCGATCGCGTCCCCCACCGTCACCCGCGGGTTCAACGACGAGTACGGGTTCTGGAACACCATCTGCACGTCCCGGCGCAGCGGGCGCAGCTCCCGGTCGGACAGGTGCGTGATGTCACGGCCCCCGAACTCCACCCGGCCCCGGGTGGGCTCCAACAGGCGCATGATCATCCGCGACAGGGTCGACTTGCCCGACCCCGACTCGCCCACCACACCCAGCGTCTCGCCCTGGCGCAGCTCGAA
>NZ_LGEC01000137.1 GCF_001279585.1 Nocardiopsis sp. NRRL B-16309
GTTGGCGGGGGGGGGGGCGGGGTCGGATCGACCGTGGTCGTTCACCAGAACGAACACGCTTCGTAATGGTCCGGTCATCGTAAGGTGCCCTCCGGGGCGCGTCAACCCTCCCTTGTCAGCGCAGGCGCGTGTTCGCGTGTCTCGGAGGCCGCCGCCTGGTTGGGGATCCACGCGGCGCGGGTAGGTCTTGGTCGACACCCACGCCCCCCAGCCACCCCCCATCCCCCACTTCCCCCCGGAGGCAGAGAGTGCGTTTACGGATCGTCCTGTCGACCCTGGTCGTCCTGTGGCTGCTGATCGGACTGGTCGCCGCCTTCCAGCGGGGCCTGTTCTTTCGCGACGAGGCCTCGTGCTCGACCGTTGGGCACACGTTCGGCACCATCTTCGTGGGTCCGCTGAACTACCTGGGGGTGAACCCGAGCGTGGAGTGCCCGCCCCTGCCCGAGCCCTCGGAGTAGCGGACGCGCCAACGACGGCACGCCGGAGACCCGTCCACGCCCTCGGAGTAGCGGACGCGCCAACGACGGCACGCCGGAGACCCGTCCACGACGGACGTGCGGCATCCCCATCCCACGTCGTACACGGCGCCGTAGCGGACGCGTCCCCGGGACGCACCCCGCACGAGCGACCGCGGGTCCCGCGCACGTCGGCTCGGAACTCCGGTGCCGAAGGACCATCGGACCCGCCCCTCCCGGGCGGCGCGGGCGGTCGCCGCTCCGGTCCGCGAACCGGCGTGTGACGCGGTGCGCGCCCCGGCTCTGGGAGGGGCGGGCGTTCGGCGTGCGCGCATCGTCGACCGGTGGCCGGGCGTCCGGAACGTCGCGGCCGGGCGGAGCGCGGCCGCCGGTGCCGCGTGCGGAGCGTGGGCGCGTGGGCCCGTGGCGATCCGCCTCGGCCACAGTGCATGGGGGCGCGCCGATGAGGGCACGACACGGGGACGCCCCGAACGCGGCGGGCGCTCGCGTGCCGGAGGCGTGTCGGAGCGCCGGCGATGGGCGTCCGGCCCGGCCCCCAAGGACCCCAAGGAGAGGTGAAGCCTCCAGGTGGGAGTAGCGGGCCGACGCGCTCCGGTGGCGGCGGTTTCGCCGCGCGGCGGTTCGGGAGGGCCGGGGGCGGGTCGAGCGGGCGCTCCGTGTCGGGTGGCACGCCCCACCGGTGCGGACTCTGGTTACCCGCTGGTTCTACTGGCTGGTAGCTTTGCTCCGGTGCCGGATCGGAGAGCGATGGGAGGAACAGTGCACGAAGGTGTCCTGACGCGGATCAGACCCGTTCCGCACAGCCGGTTCCGGCTCTTCCTCCTGCACCACGCGGGCGGCTCCCCGCAGGGCTACCGGGCCTGGGTCCGCCACTTCCCCGCGGACTGGGACGTGTGCCTGGTCGAGGCGCCCGGACGCGGCCGCTCGTCGGACAGCGCGCCCTTCACCGACGCCCGGGACCTGGCCCGCCACCTGTGCGACCGCCTCCAGCCCTACCTGGACCGGCCCTACGGCCTGTTCGGGCACAGCATGGGCGCCCTGGTGGGCTACGAGATGGCGCTGCGCCTGGCCGAGGGTCCCGCGCCCTCCTGGCTCGGCGTCTCGGCCTGGAGCCCCGCACCCGGCGTCGAGTGGGACCGGCCCCGCCACCGGCTCACCGACGAGCGCCTGCGCGCGTCGGTCGCCCGCATGGGCGGTACACCAGCCTCCGTCCTGGACGACCACGACCGGTGGAGGGACGCCGAGCCCCTCGTCCGCGCCGACCTCGCCGTCGTCGACACCTGGCGCCCCGAGCCCGGCACGCCCCTGCTCCGCCATCCCGTGACGGTGCTGGGCGGCGAGGACGACCGCGGGATGCCCCCGTCCCGGCTGGCCGCCTGGCACGGCCGCACCGAGGGCCCCGTCCGGACGCACATCCTGCCCGGCGGCCACTTCTACTTCGTCGGCCGCCTGCGCGAGGTCGCCGCGCGCGTGACCGAGGACGTCCGCGCGGCCGAGCCCGTGTCGGTCTGACCGGTCGCGCGGCCGAGTCGGCCCCCTGCGGTTGCCTGCCGTCACCGCGGTACCGGCCCGTCCCGTGGACCCGGGCGAACGCGACGGCGCGTCCCGCCCGTGTGATCCCGGGGCACCGAGGCGGTTCCCGCGGGCGAGGCGCCCCCGCCGACCGGCCCAGGGGCGCCTCCGCAAGCGACACCCCCCTGTCCGGGTGGTTCGAACCGGGTTACCGTTGTGGTATGGGACTTGAGCTGCCGACCGACCGACTCCGTATCCGGGAGTGGGAGCTGAGCGACGCCGAAGCCGCCCTGAAGGTCTACGGGGCCGAGGAAGTCGCTCACTGGCTGACGCCGGAATGGCAACCGGTGAACGACGTCGACGCGATGCGCTCGGTACTGCACGCATGGATCGAGGCCGGGCCGAACCTGGTCCCGCCGGCGGGCCGCTGGGCGATCGTCCGGGAATCCGACGGGGAGCTCGTGGGCGGACTCTCGCTCAAGCTCCTGCCACCGTTCGAGGAGGACTTCGAGCTCACCTGGGCCCTGCGCCCGGACGTGTGGGGCCAGGGCTACGCCACCGAGGCGAGCCAAGCGCTCATGAGCTGGGCGTTCAAGCAGGGGATCGAGGAGGTCTTCGCCGTCGCGCGCCCACACAACACCCGGGCGATCGCGGTGGCGCGCAGGCTCGGCATGGAGTGGGTGGGCGAGACGGAGAAGTACTACGGCATGCGGTTGCAGGTCTTCCGCATGCGTCCCGCCTGAGACCGCCGTCGTGGCCCCGCGCGGTCACGGGCGGGCGAAGAGCGGGGGGTCGATCCGGGCGAACCCCTCCTGGCGCTCGTAGGGGAAGCGCGGGTAGGGGGCGGGCCGGTGGCTCACCGCGTCCAGGCGCTCCACCTGGGCGGGTGTGAGCTCCCACCCGACCGCGCCCAGGTTCTCGCGCAGCTGTTCCTCGTCGCGTGCGCCGATGATGACCGAGGACACCGTGGGGCGGCGCAGGAGCCAGTTGATCGCGACCTGGGGGACGCTGCGGCCGACCTCCCCGGCGATCTCGTCCAGGACCTCGACCACGTCGTGGAGCAGGCCGTCGGCCACCGGCGGGCCCAGTTCGGCGGTCCGGTGCAGACGGCTGCGCTCGGGCAGGGGCCGCCCCCGGCGGATCCGGCCGGTCAGCCGCCCCCAGCCCAGCGGGCTCCACACCATCGCGCCCACCCCCTGGTCCAGGCCCAGTGGCATGAGCTCCCACTCGTAGTCGCGGCCGACGAGGGAGTAGTAGACCTGGTGCACGACGTGGCGGGGCAGGTGCAGGCGGTCGGCGGCGGCCAGCGACTTCATCAGCTGCCAGCCGGCGAAGTTCGACGCCCCCACGTAGCGGACCTTGCCGTCGCGGACCAGGGTGTCGAGCGCGGACAGGCTCTCCTCGACCGGGGTCGCGGCGTCGAATCCGTGCAGCTGGAGCAGGTCGACGTGGTCGGTGCCCAGGCGGCGCAGCGCGTCCTCGGTGCCACGGATGATCCGTGACCGGGAGGTGCCCGCGTCCTGTGGGCCCTCGCCTGTGGGCAGGCCGAACTTGGTGGAGAGCAGGACCCGGTCGCGGCGGCCCTTGACCGCCGCGCCCAGGACCTCCTCGGCGGCCCCGTCCGAGTAGACGTCGGCGCTGTCGAAGAGGGTCAGGCCCGCGTCGAGGCTCATGTCGACCAGGCGCCGTGCCTGCTCGGCGTCGGTGCCGCCCCACTCGCTGAACAGGGGGCCGCGTCCGGCGAAGGTGCCGGTGCCCAGGCTGAGCTCGGGGACGCGCAGGCCGCTGGCGCCCAGGGTGCGGTATCGCATGGAGCCCTCCGGTGGAGACCACTAACGGGTCTGTTGTTCCGTTAAGATGACTCGTACGCTAGCACGCCGAACGCATTAATGGAACTGGAGTCCCTTTATGCCTGCTGAACCGGGAAGCGTCCGCCCCGGAGGGCGCACCGCGCGGGTGCGCGCCGCGGTCCTGGCCGCGGCGGGCGACGCCCTGGCCGAGCACGGGATGGCCGGCCTCGACCTGGCCGACGTGGCACGGCGCGCCGACGTCGGCAGGACCACGGTCTACCGCCGGTGGGGGAGTGTGCCCGCGCTGGTCGCGGACCTGCTGGAGGACATGGCCGAGCAGTCCCTGCCGCGGGTGGAGACCGGTTCGCTGCTGGAGGACCTGCTGGCCAACGCTCGCCTCGTGCGCCGCACGCTGGTCGATCCCCGCCAGGGGGCGCTGTTCAAGGCGATGATCGCGGCCGCGGCCTGCGACGAGCGCACCGCCGCCGCGCTGCACCGGTTCTACGCCGCCCGGATCGCCGAGTGGGCGCCGTGCGTGGACCAGGCGGTCCAACGCGGCGAGGTCCCGCCCGGCACCGACGCCGCCGAGGTGGTCCGCGCGGTCTCCGCGCCGCTGTACTACCGCCTCCTGGCCAGCGGCGATCCGCTGGACGAGGCCGCCGCGCTGCGCTGCGCCCGGGCCGCGGCCGAGGCGGCCCGGGCGGGTGTCTTCGTGTCCGGGTGAGGCCCGGCGGCGCGTCCCAGCACCCGGCGCGGATCACGGGGGCTCCGAGACACCCGGGCGCGAACGCACCCGGGAGGGACGCGTGCGCCGACCGGTCCCCGGCTCCGCGTCCCGGGCGCGCGGAGGTCAGGGCGCGGACGGCCCCGGATGCGGGGCCCGGGCCCGCTGCCGGGACGCCGGCCGGTCCCGAGGGATCCGCGTCGACGCCCGGGCTCCCGGGGGTCCAGGACGCGGCGACGCCCTACGCGCCCAGGAAGCGGCCGATGCGCTCGGTCTCGTCCTCCGTCAGGCGCACGCCGGCCGCCGCCGTGTTCTCCTCCAGGTGGGCCACGCGCGAGGTGCCGGGAATGGGCACCATCACCGGGGAGCGGTGCAGCAGCCAGGCCAGGGACAGCTGGACCGGGCTCACACCGTGCTCGGCGGCGATCGCGGCCAGCGGCGAGTCCGGGCCCGCCAGCTCCCCGCGCGCGACCGGCGCCCAGGGCAGGAAGGCGATCCCGTCGCGCTCACACTGCTCCAGCACCTCCTCGTGCTCGCGGAAGGCGGCGTCGTAGCGGTTCTGGACCGAGGCGACGGGCGCGATGGCGCGCGCGGCCGAGAGCTCGTCCACGGTCACCTCGCTCAGCCCGATGTGCCGGATCTTGCCCTCCGCGCGCAGCTCCATCAGCGCGCCGAGCTGGTCGGCCAGCGGCACCTCGGGGTCGATCCGGTGCAGCTGGAACAGGTCCAGGCGCTCCAGGCCCAGGTGGCGCAGGCTGAGCTCGGCCTGCTGCTTGAGGTACTCCGGGCGGCCCAGGCGGTGCCACTGGGACGGGCCGGTGCGCGCCAGCCCGGCCTTGGTGGCGATGACGAGGTCGTCGGGATAGGGGTGCAGCGCCTCGCGGATGAGCTCCTCGCTGATCGCGGGGCCGTAGGAGTCGGCGGTGTCGATGAAGGAGACGCCCAGCTCGACGGCGCGGCGCAGGACGGCCAGGGCCTCGTCGCGGTCGCGGGGCGGGCCCCAGACCCCCTCGCCCACGATCCGCATCGCGCCGAAGCCGAGCCGGTGCACGGGCAGGTCGCCGCCCAGCGCGAAGGTCCCCGCCTGCGCGGCATTGCTGTCTACGTCGATCACATGGTCCTCCCGACGGGCAGGATCTCAGCAGGCGGGGTGGGCTGGCAAGCCGCCACGAAGGGCCGGACGGCCCGGATCCGCTCGCCCCCGCCCTTCGGGTCCGGCCGCTCCCGCCTTCCGGGTCCCGTCGCCCGGGCCTCCGGATGCGGCCGCTCCCGTCCCCGGGACCGGTTGTCCGGGCCTCCGGGTCCGGGTGCCCGGAGCCCCTCAGCCGCCGGCGTCGCGGCGGGCGACCGAGGCCAGGTCGGACTCGATGCGGGCGGTGGTCTCCAGCAGCACGGGCAGCAGGTCGCGCCGGATGTCCTCGTTCGAGGAGCGGTTGGCGTGGGCGGAGACGTTGGTGGCGGCGATGACCCTGCCCGATGCGTCGCGGACGGGGGCGGCCAGGGACCGCAGGCCCTCCTCCAGCTCCTGGTCGACGACGCAGTAGCCGCGCTCGCGCACCCGCAGGACCTCGGCCCGCAGCTCGGAGGGGTCGGTGATGGTGAAGCGGGTGAGCGGTTCGAGCTTCACGCGGTCGAGGTAGGCGTCGAGTTCGGCGTCGTCGAGCCCGGCGAGCAGGACGCGCCCCATCGAGGTGGCCGAGGCGGGGAAGCGGGTGCCCACCGTGATCGCGACCGCCATGATGCGCGAGGTCGCCACGCGTGCGACGTAGAGGACGTCGTCGCCCTCCAGGACCGAGACCGAGGCCGACTCGTGCACGCGGGCGGACAGGTCCTCCAGGTGCGGCTGGGCCACGTCGGGCAGGCCCGCGGAGGCGACGTAGGCGTAGCCCAGCTCCAGCACGCGCGGGGTGAGGGAGAACAGCCGGCCGTCGGTGCGCACGTAGCCGAGGTCGCCCAGGGTGAGCAGGAAGCGGCGGGCCGCCGCGCGGGTCAGGTCGGTCTCGCGGGCGACCTCGCTCAGCGTCATGGAGGGCCGCTCCGCGGAGAAGGCGCGGATCACCATCAGCCCCCGTTCCAGGGACTGGACGAAGTGGGAGCCGCGAGCGGTGTCGTCGTCGGTGGGCATGGGGCCCTTCCTGGGTCGGGTGTCGTGCGGAGGCGCGTGGCCCTTCGCGATGTTCTCATGTCGCACAGCGGGGACGGCACCGGCGGGCGCCTTGACCCCGACCATGGTCGGCGCTACTGTCGTACCCAAGATGTTCGCTGTGTGAACATGCATTCGCTATACGAACGGGAGATCACATGATCGTCCCCCTGGACGAGGCGGTCCGAGAGCTCGTCCACGACGGCGACACGGTCGCTCTGGAGGGGTTCACCCACCTCATCCCCGTCGCCGCCGGGCACGAGATCATCCGCCAGGGCCGGCGCGGCCTCACGCTGGTCCGGATGACCCCCGACATCGTCTACGACCAGCTGATCGGCGCGGGATGCGCCGCCAAGCTGGTCTTCTCCTGGGGCGGCAACCCCGGAGTGGGCTCCCTGCACCGGTTCCGCGACGCCGTGACCTCCTCCTGGCCGGTCCCGCTGGAGATCGAGGAGCACAGCCACGCCGGCATGGCCAACCGCTACGTCGCCGGCGCCTCCGGCCTGCCCTTCGCCGTCCTGCGCGGCTACAGCGGCACCGACCTGGTGGCGCACAACCCCCACATCAAGTCGATCACCTGCCCCTTCACCGGGCAGGAACTGGCCGCGGTCCCCGCCCTCAACCCCGACGTCACCATCGTGCACGCCCAGCGCGCCGACACCGACGGCAACGTCCAGCTCTGGGGCATCACCGGCATCCAGAAGGAGGCCGCCCTGGCGGCCGAGCGGGTCCTGGTCACCGTCGAGGAGGTCGTGGACACCCTCGACCCCGTCCCGGGCCAGGTGATCCTGCCCGCGCGGGTCGTCACCGCCGTCAGCCCGGTGCCCGGCGGGGCCGCGCCCTCCTACGCCCACGGGTACTACGAGCGCGACAACGACGCCTACAAGGCCTGGGACGCGATCGGCCGCGACCGCGCCGCCTTCACCGCCTGGCTGGAGGAGCTGGCCGGCGAGGCCCCCCGCACCCGCCCGCAGCCCGCAGGGAGGGCCCTGTGACCACCGTGACCTGGACCGCCGACGAGATCATGACGGTCACCGCGGCGCGCTCGCTGCGCGACCGGATGGCCTGCTTCGTAGGCATCGGCCTGCCCAGCACCGCCGCGAACGTCGCCCGGCGCACGCACGCACCCGGACTGTGGATGATCTACGAGTCCGGGACCCTGGGCGCCGTGCCCGACCACCTGCCGCTGTCCATCGGCGACGGGATCCTGGCCGAGACCGCCGACACGGTGGTGTCCGTGCCCGAGGTGTTCAACTACTGGCTCCAGCCCGGGCGGATCGACGTCGGCTTCCTCGGCGCCGCCCAGATCGACCGGTACGCCAACATCAACACCACGGTGATCGGCGACTACGACGCCCCCAAGGTCCGGCTGCCCGGGGCCGGCGGCGCTCCGGAGATCGCCGCGTCCTGCCGTGAGGTCGTGGTCATCATGCGCCAGAGCACGCGCGCCTTCGTCGAGCGCGTCGACTTCGTGACCTCGGTCGGCCACGGCGCCGGTCCGGGCGACCGCGAGCGCCTCGGGCTGACCGGGGCGGGGCCGATGCGCGTCATCACCGACCTCGGCGTCATGGAGCCCCATCCCGAGACCAGGGAGCTCGTCCTGACCGGCGTGCACCCGGGTGTGGACGTGGCGGCGGTCCGGGCGGCGACCGGGTGGGACCTGGCGGTCTCCGAGGACCTCGCGCTCACCCCCGAGCCGACCACGGAGGAGCTCGCGGTGCTGCGGGAGCTGACCGGGTCGGCCTGAGCCGGGAGCGCCCGACTACTATACCTAACACTGTTAGGTTCAACATCGCCCGCGACCGGCCCCGCGCCGGCCGCGCCACACCCTGGAGGCCCACGGTGACCGACGCCTACATCCTCGACGCCGTCCGCACCCCCTTCGGCAAGTTCGGCGGCGCCCTGTCCGGCGTGCGCCCCGACGACCTCGCCGCCCACGTGCTCTCGTCGCTGACCGCACGCAACGGCGCCGACCCCGCCGCCTACGACGAGGTCTACCTCGGCAACGCCAACGGGGCCGGCGAGGAGAACCGCAACGTCGCCCGGATGGCCGCGCTCCTGGCCGGGCTGCCCACCGGCCTGCCCGGCGCCACCGTCAACCGGCTGTGCGGCTCCGGCCTCGAAGCGGTCGTCCAGGCCGCCCGCACCGTCGAGACCGGCGACGCGAGCCTCACCCTGGCCGGGGGCGTGGAGTCCATGAGCCGGGCGCCGTGGGTCCTGCCCAAGCCCGCCAAGGGCTTCCCCGCCACCGACGCCACCCTGCACTCCACCACCCTGGGCTGGCGCATGGTCAACCCGGCGATGCCCGACCAGTGGACGATCTCGCTCGGCGAGAGCACCGAGCGCCTGGCCGGGAAGTTCGGCATCGACCGCGCCGAACAGGACGCCTTCGCGCTGGCCAGCCACACCAAGGCCGCCCGCGCCTGGGCCGAGGGGATCTTCGACGACCAGATCGTCCAGGTCCCCGGCGCCGAACTGGAGCGCGACGAGTGCATCCGGGCCACCACCGCCGACAAGCTCGCCGGACTCAAGACCTCCTTCCGCGCCCAGGGCACCGTCACCGCGGGCAACGCCTCCCCGCTCAACGACGGCGCCGCCGGCCTGGTCATCGGCGACCGCCGGGGCGCCGAGGCCGCCGGGCTGGAGCCCATGGCGCGGATCGCCGGACGCGGCACGGCCGGCGTCGACCCCGACGTGTTCGGCATCGGCCCCGTCCAGGCCGCCGAGACCGCGCTGCGCCGCGCCGGGATCGGCTGGGGCGACCTGTCGGTGGTCGAACTCAACGAGGCCTTCGCCGCCCAGTCCCTGGCCTGCCTGCGCGGCTGGCCCGACCTGGACCCCGCCATCGTCAACCCCCACGGCGGCGCCATCGCCATCGGCCACCCCCTGGGCGCCTCCGGCGCGCGCGTGGTGGGCCAGCTCGCCCACGAGCTGCGCCGCCGCGGCGGCGGCTGGGGGCTGGCCGCCCTGTGCATCGGCGTCGGCCAGGGGATCGCCGTCGTCCTGGAGGCCTGACCCGCCACCCACGAGCAGACTGAGAAGACCAGCACGCGGAACACGCCCCGGGACCGGGCACCGCACCGAGGGAAAGAATGACCGCCATGCCCACCACACCGGACGGGACCCCGCCCGGGCTCATCGTGCCCGGCTACATCCGCGACCACGACACCCACCCGCCGCTGGACCACTCCGGCTACAAGAGCACCGCGCTGCGCCACCCCAAGCGCCCGCTCACCCTCCTGCCGCACACGCTCACCGAGACCACCTCGCCGGTCCTGGGCCAGGACCGGCTCGGCGAGCTCGACCACGACCTGACCCGCCAGCACGAGGAGGAGCCGCAGGGCCAGCGGATCATCCTGCACGGCCAGGTGCGCGACAGCGACGGCACCCCCGTCCCGCACACCCTGGTCGAGATCTGGCAGGCCAACGCCGCCGGGCGCTACCGCCACGCCGCGGACAACTGGCCCGCCCCCCTGGACCCGCACTTCACCGGCGTCGGACGCGTCCTCACCGACGCCCAGGGCCGCTACCGGTTCGTCACCATCCGCCCGGGCGCCTACCCCTGGAAGAACCACCGCAACGCCTGGCGGCCCGCGCACATCCACTTCTCGCTGTTCGGCCGGGCCTTCACCCAGCGGCTCGTCACGCAGATGTACTTCCCCGACGACCCGCTGTTCTTCCAGGACCCCATGTGGAACTCGGTGCCCGACCCCAAGGCGCGCGAGCGCATGCTCGCCCGGTTCGACTACGACACCACCGAACCCGAGTGGGCCCTGGCCTACCGCTGGGACATCGTGCTGCGCGGACGTGAACAGACCCCGTTCGAGTCCGACGAGGAGATCATGGAGGACGACGAATGAGCACGTACCCCACCACGCCCTCCCAGACCGTCGGCCCCTACCTCCACATCGGGCTGCCCTGGCCCGACGGCCCCTACGCCGTCGCCGAGGGCACGCCCGGGGCGGTGTGGATCCGCGGCACCGTCTACGACGGCGCCGGGGAGGTCGTCACCGACGCCCTCATCGAGACCTGGCAGGCCGACCCCGAGGGCCGCTTCGACCACCCCGACGACCCGCGCGGCGCCGTGTCCCGCCCCGGCTTCCGCGGCTTCGGCCGCTGCCCCACCGACGCCGCCGGCGAGTACGGCGTCCTCACCCTCAAACCCGGTTCCGTGCCGGGCCCCGAGGGCGTCCAGGCGCCGCACATCGACGTGTCGGTGTTCGCGCGCGGCATGCTGAACCGCGTCGTCACGCGGGTGTACTTTCCGGAGGAGGAGGCGGCCAACGCCGCCGACCCCGTCCTCAACGGCATCACCGACCCCGAGGTCCGTGCCACCCTGGTGGCCCGGCCCGCCCCGGACGGCTACCGCTTCGACGTCCGCCTCCAGGGCGACGGAGAGACCGCCTTCTTCGACATCTAGGGAGTGTTCTTTGAGGGCTTTCGGGTGAGCGAGCGGTCGCCAGGCCATCTCCCGCGAGACGATGTGCGAAGTTCAGCCTGGTCGTGCTGCACGAGCGCAGAGACGCCGCGAGAGGCAGCCTGGCGGCCGCGAGTACGAAATGATGCAGAATATGCGACCTAGCGAGGAACCCGCATGCCCGGCCTGTTCGACGGTGTCCTCAACCACGGCCCCGTGGGGCCGCTGACCGACGACACCGCCTGGCTCCAGGCCCTGCTCGACACCGAGGCCGCGCTCGCGCGCGCCCTGGCCGACACCGGGGCGATCGAGCACGACCGGGCCGAGTCGATCGCCTCCGCCTGCACCGCGGACCGCTACGACCCCGACGCGCTTGGGCGGGCGGCCGCGGGCGGAGGCAATCCGGTCATCCCCCTGGTCAGGGAGCTGACCGCGGCCGTGCGCGAGGCCGACCCCGAAGCCGCAGGCCACGTCCACCAGGGGGCCACCAGCCAGGACGTCATGGACACCGCCGCCATGCTGGTGGCCCGCCGCGCCGGGCGGGCCGTCCTGGTGGACCTGGCCGACCTCACCGCCGGCCTGCGCGACCTGGCCGCCCGCCACCGCACCACGCCCATGCCCGGGCGCACCCTGCTCCAACAGGCCCTGCCCACGACCTTCGGCGCGGTCGCCGCCGGCTGGGCCCACGGCCTGTCCGAGGCCGCCGACCGGCTCGACACCGTGCTGCGCACCGGACTGGCCGTCCAACTCGGCGGCGCCGTGGGCACCCTGGCGTCCCTGGGCCCCGGCGGGCCCGCCGTCACCGCCGCCCTGGCCGCCCGCCTGGACCTGCCCGAACCCGTCCTGCCCTGGCACACCGAGCGCGGCCGCGTCGCCGACCTGGCCGCCGCCCTGGGCCGGGTCTGCGGCGCCGTCGGCACCAGCGCGCAGGACATCGTCCTGCTCGCCCAGACCGAGGTCGGCGAGGTGACCGAGGAGGGCGGCCCCGGCGTCGGCGGATCCTCCACCCTGCCGCACAAGCGCAACCCCGTCGCGGCCGTGGGCGCCCTCGCCGCCGCCCGCCAGGCGCCCGGGCTGGTCGCCACGCTCCTCGCCGCCCAGATCCAGGAGCACCAGCGCGCCGCCGGCGCCTGGCACGCCGAGTGGCTGCCCCTGACCGACCTGCTGCGCCGCACCGGCAGCGCGGTGTCCTGGCTGCGCACCGGAGTGACACGGCTGCGCGTGCACCCCGAGCGCATGCGCGCCAACCTCGACGCCACCGCGGGACTGGCACTGAGCGAACGCGTCACCACCGACCTGGCCCCGGAACTGGGCCGGCTCGACGCCCACCGGCTCGTCACGGCGGCCTGCGAGGAGACCGCGGCCACCGGGCGCCCCCTGGCCGCGGTCCTGGCCGAGCGCCTGGAGGGCACCCGCACCCGCGAGAGGATCGAGACACTGCTGGACCCGGCGGGCTACCTGGGCGCCGCCGCGGAGTTCACCGACCGGGTCACCGCGGCCGGGGGCCGCCGGGGCCGGACGAGCACCGACGAAGGATGAGCATGAGCGTAGACCTGCACTACACCGACAGCGGACCCGCCGACGCCCCGCCCCTGGTCCTGGCGGGATCGCTGGGCGCCACCCTGGACATGTGGGAGCCCCAGGTACGAGCCCTCTCGGCGGTCTTCCGCGTGATCCGGATCGACCACCGCGGCCACGGCGGATCGCCCGTGCCCGAGGGCCCCTACTCCATGGCCGACCTGGGCGGGGACGTCGTGCGGCTGCTCGACCGGCTGGGGATCGAGCGCGCCCACTTCGCTGGACTGTCCATCGGCGGCATGGTCGGCCAGTGGCTCGCCCTGCACGAGCCCGAGCGCGTGGACCGCCTCGCCCTGCTGGCCACCTCCCCGCACATGGGCCCGCCCCGGAACTGGCGGGACCGCGCCGAGCTGGTCCGCCGCGAGGGCACCGGGGCCGTGGCCGACTCCGTGGTCGAACGCTGGTTCACCCCCGACTTCGCCAAGCGGCACGCCGCCGAGGTCGCCGCACTGCGCGACGGGATCGCCGCGACCGCCGCCGAGGGCTACGCGGGCTGCTGCGGCGCCATCGAGCACTGGGACGTGCGCGAGGACCTGGACCGGATCCAGGCGCCCACGCTGGTCGTCTCCGGCGCCGAGGACCCCGCCACCCCGGCGTCGGAGCACGGCGCGCTGATCGCCGAGCGCGTCCCGGGCGCGCGCCTGGAGGTGCTGGAGGGGGCGGCCCACCTGCTGTCCTGGGAGCAGAGCGCCAGGGTCAACACCCTGCTCACCGCGCACTTCACCGCCGGCGACCGCGCCTCGGCGGGCATGCGGGTACGCCGCGCCGTCCTGGGGGACGCGCACGTGGACCGGGCCGAGGCGCGCAAGACGCCCTTCACCGAGCCGTTCCAGGACCTCATCACCCGCTACGCCTGGGGTGAGATCTGGACCCGGCCGGGGCTGGACCGCCGCACGCGCAGCTGCATGGTGCTGACCGCGCTGGTCGCCCACGGCCACTGGGCCGAGTTGGCGATGCACGTGCGCGCGGCCCTGCGCAATGGTCTGACCAGGGACGAGGTCGGCGAGGTGTTCCTGCAGGCCGCGATCTACTGCGGGGTCCCGGCCGCCAACAAGGCGTTCGCCGTCGCCCAGGAGGTCTTCGCCGAGCAGGACTGACCACCGCCGGGGCCGGACCGGGAACGCCCGGACCGGCCCCGGAGCGGCGGATCAGTTCCGGAAGGCGACGCCCGCCAGCTCCCACAGCTTGCTCTCGGCCGACGCGGGCCGGAACCGGGGCTCGGCGTCCGGCATGCGCCAGGTGGCGCAGTCCACGGCGAAGGGACCCTGGTCGCGCCCGTCGAGCCACGGGCTGGCCAGCTCCAGGCCCTCGAAGACCACGGAGGCCTCCTCGGGGCTGCGCACCCGGCCCCACGGGGTGCCGAAGGACAGGATCTTGTCCGTCATCCAGACCGCGGCGGCCGGATCGTCGGAGACGATGTGCGAGAAGATGATGCACGAGCCCGGCGCCAGCCGGCCCATCAGCCGCCGCACCATGCCGAACGGGTCGCTGTCATCGGGCAGGCAGTGCAGGAGCGACACCAGCATCACGCACAGCGGCCGGTCGAGGTCGAGGAGCCGGGTGGTCTCGGGAGCGCCGAGGATCCCGTCGGTGTCACGGATGTCGGCCAGCAGGAAGGCGGTCCGGACGCTGTCGTCGATCAGCGCCCGGCCGTGCGAGAGCACGATGGGGTCGTGGTCGACGTAGACGACCCTGGCCTCGGGGTTGTGCCGCTGGGCCGCGTGGTGGGTGTTGTCGGCGGTGGGCAGGCCGGCGCCCAGGTCGAGGAACTGGTCGACGCCCTGGGCGGCGACGTATTCCACCGCACGCGCGAGATAGGCGCGGTTGTCATTGGCGAAGGTGACGAGTTCGGGAATACCGTTCGCGAGGGCCTCGCACGCTTTGCGATCCGCCTCGAAGTTGTCCTTTCCGCCGAGCAGGAAATCGTACATGCGTGCGATGCTGGGGGTTTCCATGTCGATGTTGGGGGGGAAGCGGTCAGCCATCGAGGGGCACCAATCCGGTCGGTCGGGCGGAGATGATCTCCAGCCGAATCGTAACCGTGTCGCGCCGTTCCCATGGGCTTTTCGGGAACTCCGGGGGCAGTATTTCGACGGCCATTCTCAGGTGCGGGCGGACGTGAATGCGGGGATCTCGTCGGCGAGCGCTCCCGGCGCCGCGGTCCGCACGCGCGCGCCGACGCCGGAGGGCGCGGAGAAGGGCGGGGGCAGCGGGGGAGCGGACCAGAATCCGGCCGCCGCGCCGGTGCCGGGAGCGCGGGTTCCCGCCTCGTCCTCCGGGCCTCCGTTCCCGGCCGGGGCGGAGTCCGTTGGGGCGGTGCCCGTCGGGGCGGAGTCCGGTTCGACGGCTTCCGGTCCTCGGGAGAGCGCCCGGACCCGCGCGATGACCTCCCGGCGCGCGCGTCCGCACCAGGCGGCCAGCGCGAAGGGGTCGCGGTCGGCCTCGCGCCCGAGCGCGGCCACGGCCGCGGCCAGGTGGGCGCAGCGCCCCCGCCAGTCGTCGCACGAGCAGGTGGCCACCAGGTCGGCCCACCCGCGCGGCACCAGGTCCAGGCCCAGGACGGAGAACACCCGCGCCACCGCGGGCGGCAGCTCACCCGCCAGCAGCCGGGCCCGGAACACCGGCTGCGAGGCCAGCGCCGCGCAGGCGCGCTCCCACTCGTCCTCGGTGAAGACCGGCCGGATGAGGCTCACCTCGAAGCCGCCGCGCACCCGTGCGGCCACCTCGCCCTCGCGCACCGCGAGCCGTTCGACCGCCGACGCCCCGAGTACCGGGGACCCGCCCGCCGCGGACCCGCCCGCCGTGCGCCCGACCGTCGGCGGTCCGCCCGCCGAAGGCTCGTCCACCGGGGGCCCGTTGCCCGGCGGCGGCCCGTCCACCGGCGCGGACGGTCCCGCGCCCAGGGCCCGCACCAACAGCGCCGACCACGTCCCGCTCATCCGGCCACCGCCTCCGGCGCCAGGCGCACGACCTCGCGCAGGTCCGCCACCGACAGCCCCGCCAGCCACTGCTCCCCGGTGGCCACCGCGCCGTCGGCCAGCGCGCTCTTGCGTTCGATCATCTCGTCCACCCGCTCCTCCACGGTGCCCACGCACACCATCTTGCGCACCTGCACGTCGCGCCGCTGGCCGATCCGGAACGCCCGGTCGGTGGCCTGGTTCTCCACCGCCGGATTCCACCACCGGTCCACGTGCACGACGTGGTTGGCCGCGGTCAGGTTCAGCCCGGTGCCCGCCGCCTTGAGCGAGAGCAGGAACACCATCGGCCCCGGGGCGCTCTGGAAGTGCTCGGTCATCCGCTCGCGCTCGGCCCGCGGCGTCCCGCCGTGCAGCCAGAGCACCGGAACGCCGGTCCGCGCCGCCAGGTAGGGCGCCAGGCGCTCACCGAACCGCGCGTACTGCGTGAAGCACAGCGCCTTGTCGCCCTCGGCCACCGCCTCGCCCAGGATCGACTCCAGCCGGTCGAGCTTGCCCGAGCGGCCCAACAGCGCCGAACCGTCGCCCAGGAACTGCGCCGGGTGGTTGCAGATCTGTTTGAGGCGCGACATCGTCGCCAGCACGAGGCCCTTGCGTTCCCTCTCGTCGGCCTCGGACATGCGCTGGGCCATCTCGTCCACGACCGCCTTGTACAGGGAGGCCTGTTCCGGGGTGAGCGTGCACCAGGTGCGCATCTCCTGCTTCTCCGGCAGGTCGGCGATGATGGAGCGGTCGGTCTTGAGCCGTCGCAGCACGAACGGCCCGGTCAGGCGGCGCACCAGGTCGGTCGCCGCGCTGCCCCCCGTGCCCGTGCCTGTGCCGTCATCGTCGCCGCGGGCCGCCGCCTCGGCCGGATCGGCGACCGCGCGCTGGAAGTCCTGGGCCGAGCCCAGCAGCCCCGGGTTGGCGAACTCCATCACCGACCACAGCTCGCCCAGGTTGTTCTCCACCGGCGTCCCGGTCAGCGCGATCCGGGTGGCGGCGGGCAGGGACCGCACCGCGCGGGCCTGCCGGGTGGCGTGGTTCTTCAGCGCCTGGGCCTCGTCGCACACCACCCGGTGCCAGGGCAGCGCCGCCAACTCCTCGTCGCGCGCCACGACACCGTAGGTGGTCACCACCAGGTCGCAGGCGCCCACCAGCCGCGCCAGGGCGTTCCCGCCCGGCCGGTCCGGCCCGTGCTGGACGTGCACCCGCAGTCCCGGGGCGAACCGGGCGGCCTCGCGCCGCCAGTTGCCCACCAGGGAGACCGGGCACACCAGCAGCGTGGGGTCCGGAGCGGGGCCCGCGGCCCGCTCGTCGGTGAGCAGCGCCAACAGCTGGACGGTCTTGCCCAGGCCCATGTCGTCGGCCAGGACCGCGCCCAGTCCCAGCTCGCCCAGGAAGCGCAGCCAGGCCGCGCCCCGGTCCTGGTAGGGGCGCAGCGTCCCGGTGAAGCCCGGGGGAGTGCCCATCGGCCGCGGCTCGGCCTTGGCCCCGCCGTCCAGCAGCGCGCCCAGCGGGCCGTCGGCCACCACGTCGGCCACGGGCAGCGGAACCGCGGGATCGGCCCCGACCGCCATCCGCAGCGCCTGGTCCCGGCGCATGGAGCCGCGCCCGCGGAGCAGGTCCAGGGCGGCGCCGACCCGCTCGGGGTCCATCTCCATCCACCGGCCCCGCACCCGCACCAGCGAGCGCTTGAGCCGGGCCAGCTCGGCCAGCTCCGCCAGCTCGGACTCCTCCAGCGGCACGTCGGAGTCCGCGCCGCGCAGCAGAGCCTCGAAGGAGACGTCGACCAGGTCGTTGGGGCCGACCCCGCCGCGCCGCCGCTTGCGCGGCTCGTCCTCGACCGCCATGCGCAGGGCGAGCGGACCCCGACCGCTCCACTCGGGCAGCACGACCGCGAACCCGGCGGCGCCCAACCGCGCCGCCGCCCGGCCCACGAACTCCTCGGCGCCGGCGGTGTTCAGCGGCAGCCGCGCGGGGGCGAGGTCGGACAGGGCGCGGTGCAGGGCGGGATAGTGCCGGGCGGCCCGGCGCAGGTCCGCCAGCGCGGTGGTGCCGACGTCGCCGGGCAGCCACGCCGCGCCCTCGCCCAGCCACACCTGTTCCAGCGGCAGGCGCAGGCCGGGGTCGCTGTCCGAACGCACCCAGAACTCCACCTGCCAGGGGCCGTCCCGGTCGGGTTCACGCAGCAGGAACAGCAGCCGTGCCCGGCCCGCGCCGCGCACGCGCTCACGCCACTGGCGCAGCGGCCCGCGCAGCTCCTGGGCGGTGGCGGCGTCCACCTCGGTGCGCCCGCCCGTCAGCGCCGCCGCCAGCCGCGCGGCGGGGGCGGCCTCGCCCGTGCGGTCGGGGGCGGGCCGGGACGGCGCGGGTGCCAGGCGCCGGGCGGCGGCGTCGGTGAGCAGTTCGAGGGGCGCCAGGACGCACGCCCGGGCGGGCGCGGGGGAGTCGTGCCCGGTCAGGTGGGCGTGCGCGCTCGGCGGCAGGGCGGCGGTGAGCGCGGCCAGGTGCTCCTCGGCTGTGTCCACCGGTGCGGGCCGCCAGCGTGCCCGGGTCGGGTCGCCCACGAGGTCGGGCAGCACGGCCCCGGCGGTCACGAGCCGTTCGGCGAAGTCGTGCACCGCCGACAGGTGGCGCAGCGACGGCCCGGGGGCCGGAGCGGTGGCGCGGCCGAGGGCGGGCAGGACGAGGTCGGCGTCGGCGGCGCCCAGGGACAGCCCCGGGACCCGCCAGGGGGACCGGACGGCGTCCCCGGGCCCGTGGCCGGCCCAGGACGGAAGGGGTGCGGTCCCGTCGCCGGGCAGGTCCAGGACCAGCTCGGACGCCCGGGCGCGTTCCGCCACCGGGCCCGCCCCCGCCGACGCGAGCAGGGCGCGCAGGGCGGCGGCCCCGGCCGCGCGGGGGTGCGGCGCGGCGCCCCCCGGACGCGCCGCCGCCCCGGCGGACTCAGATGTCCCGGGCACATCGAGGGTCCCGATCGACCCGGACGCCCCAGGCGCTTCGACGGATCCAGCGGACCCGGGTGCCCCGGCGGGCCCGGGCGCCATGAAGGCCCCGGGTTCCGCGGCCGATGCGCCGTCCGTCTCGCCCCACAGCACCAGCGTGTCCCTGACCCACGCGCCGTGCACGACCCGCACGCGGCCTCCCGTCATCGCTTCCACCGGCCCCAGTATGGCCGCGGCCGACGACAGGCCGGGACGCCGTCACAGCCGTTCGGGCACCTCGTTCCCGGCCGCGATGATGCCCTCGCGCATCCGGGTCCGCCACAGCAGGGCGCCGCCGATGACGAAGAACACGATGAGCGAGAGGATCGCGAACCGGTAGCCGCCGGTGAGGCTCACCGCGATCGTGACGGCGAGCGACCCCAGGAACGTCGACCCCCGGTCGGAGATCTGGTACAGGCTGAAGTACTCCGCCTCGCGGCCCGGCGGGATCAGCTGCGAGAACAGTGACCGGGCCAGCGACTGGGTGCCGCCCAGGACCAGGCCGATGCCCACGCCCATCGCCACGAACAGCGTGACGTTGCCCGCGGGCAGGAAGTAGGCCAGGGCGACCAGCAGGCACCACACCGCCAGGCTGCCCAGGACCGTGGCCTTGCTGCCCACGACTCTCGCCACCCGCCCGGCCAGGAAGGCCCCGGCGAAGGCGACGAACTGGATGACCAGGATGGTCATGATCAGCGCGTCCTCCTCCAGGCCCAGGTCCTGGGTCGCGAACGGCGCCGCGTAGCGGATGGCCGCCTGCACGCCGTCGTTGAAGAGGATGAACGCGAGCAGGAACAGGATGGTGTTGGGGTAGCGGCGCATGTCGCGCAGGGTGTGCCAGAACTGGCGCAGGGACCCGCCGACGACCCGTCGCGCCCCCTTCTCCCTCCCGGCGGCCAGGACGCCGTAGCGGTCGCGCAGCGGCCGGATCGACAGCACGGTGAAGCCCGCCCACCACAGGCCCACCGACACGAACGCGATCCGCACGGCGTGGCCGGTGTCGATGCCCAGCGAGTCCGCGGAGAGCACCAGGCCCAGGTGGACGGCGAGCAGCAGGGCCCCGCCGAGGTAGCCGATGCCCCACCCGGTGACCGAGACCCGGTCGCGCTCGTCCGCCGTGGCGATCTCGGGCAGGAACGCGTTGTAGACCACGATCGAGAGCCCGTACAGGACGTTGGCCAGCACGAAGAGGACGGACGCCGCGTGGTAGCCGTCGGTGGCCGCGTACAGGGCGGCGGTGCACGCCGAACCGCCCAGGGCCAGGAAGAACAGCCAGCGCCTCTTGTGGCGCGAGCGGTCGACCATGGCGCCGACCGACGGCAGCAGCACGATCTGGAGCAGGATCGCCAGGGTGGTCAGCGCCGGGTAGAGCGCGTTGGGGTGCAGGGTGAACCAGTCCACGCCCAGCGGGGCCAGGGCCAGGGACGGGTCCTGGCACGCCGCCGCGTCGGCGGCTCCCGCCGAGGCGCACGCCAGGGTGCTCATGTAGGGGCCGATGAGCACCGTCACCACGGAGGTGATGAACACGGAGTTGGCCCAGTCGTACAGGTACCAGCCGCGCTGCTCGCGTCTGCGCTGCCGCGGGTCGGGGGAGGGTGAGTTGTCCGCGCTCGGTACGGCGGGAGGGGCGTCGGCCATGGGGGGCTATCCGTTCTGGAGGGTGCTGTCGGCGCCGGGGACGGAGCCCGGCCACAGGCCGCGGCGGACCAGGATCTCCCTGAGCGCGAGCGTGTTGTCGGTGACGATGCCGTCCACGCCCGCGTCGATCAGGCGCTCCATCACCGCGGGTTCGTTGACGGTCCACACATGGACCTGCAGGCCCCGCCGGTGCGCGGTGCGGATGAGGTCGCGGCTCAGGACGGGGAAGCTCCCGTGGCGCAGGGGGATCTGCGCGCAGGCCGGGACCCGGCCGGCCAGCGGCCACAGCGGTCGGCACAGCGACGTCACGCGCAGGCGCACCACGTCGCGGGGGCCGCAGGAGGTGGCGACCGGGCGGTCGAACAGGCGGCGGGCGCGGTCGAGCCGCCGCTGGTCGAAGGAGCCCACGCACACCCGGTCCCAGGCCTCGGTGCGGCGCAGGACGTCGAGCAGGGGCTCCACCGCCGCGTCCGACTTCAGGTCGATGTTGAACCGGGCCTCGGGCCAGGTGTTGAGCAGGTCCTCCAGGACGGGGACGGGCTCGCTCCCGGCCACGCGGGCCTGCGCGACCCGGTGGTAGGGCAGGGCGCCGATGGCGCCGCTCATGTCGGTGGCGCGGTCCAGGGTGTGGTCGTGGAAGGCCATCAGGACGCCGTCGCTGGTGGCGTGCACGTCCGTCTCCAGGTACGTGTAGCCCAGGTCCACGGCGTGCTGGAAGGCGACCGCGGTGTTCTCCAGCTCGGTCCGGCGTACTCCCCGCTCGTCGGTGAACCACCCGCCGCGGTGGGCGAGCGCCAGGGGAGGGGATGAGGAGAGGTAGGCGTGTGTCACGAGGCCAGTATGCCGGTCGCGCGTCGCGGCCGACGGGGCTCCCCTGGCCGGACGCTCACGCGAAAAGCTGGAATTCCAGGTGGCACACGGGCGCGCGGGCGACTCCTTGCAGGGGTGAAGGCGGATGTCCTCCCCACGGAAGGAACCTGTTCATGTCGCACTCCCGGCGCCGTCACCCCTGCCCCCGGCCCCTCTGCCACCGCGACTCCCTCGCCCACCGCCCCGCCGCCACGCCCGCCCGCACCCCGGCGGGACGCCCGGCCACGGCCCGCTGCGGCGCACCGCTGCGCGGCCACCGCACCCCCGGAGAGGTGCACCTGCTGGCGCAGCGCGTGGCGGAGGTGCTGGTGGGCCGACGCACACCCGAGGCCCTGCGCGACCAGCTGGCCGTGCCCGTGCGCGAGGAGCTGCGCCGCCTGCGCGGGTCGGTGCCGTGCGCGCTGGCGCCCCGGCTCACCCGGGTGTTCCACCAGGCCCTGCCCGGCCGCACGGTGGAGGCCAACGCCGTGATCATGTGCGACCACCGCACCCGCGTCTTCGCCTTCCGGGCGCGCCGCGAGGACGACCGGTGGGTGTGCACGAGCCTGGAGACCGACACCTCCCGGCGCGCGCGGTGAGCCCTCCCGGCCCGCGGCCCGGGGCCGTCCCCGTGGTGGGGGGAAACCTCTGGATTTCCCCTCATCTGCGCGGATAGGGTCCACCGGACACCGACCCCGGCCCACCGGCCGGGGGCACCACGGCCCACAGAAGGAGGAGGCGGCCCGGTTCCATCCGACCCGGGCCGCCGACGATGCATGAGACCCGTTGACATCGCCCGCCTGCACAGTCTCGGCTCACCCGCCCTGGCCCCCGGCGGCCATCGCGCCGTCTTCGCCCTCACCCGCCCCGACCTGGAGGCGGACACCTACACCAGCGCGCTGTGGACGGTCCCCACCGACGGCTCCGCGCCGCCCGCCCGCCTCACCCGGGGGGACCGGGACAGCGCCCCCGCCTACTCGCCCGACGGCCGCTGGATCGCCTTCCTGCGCGCCGACGACGACAGGCGCCCCCAGATCCACGTCCTGCCCGCCGACGGCGGCGAGCCGTGGAAGGTGACCGACCACCCCCTGGGCGCGGGCGAGATCGCCTGGAGCCCCGACTCCACGCGGATCGCCTACACCGCCCGTGTGCCCGAGCCCGGGCGCTACGCCGGCACGGATCCGGGCAAGGAGCCCCCGCGCCGCATCACCCGGCTCAAGTACCGCCTCGACGACCTCGGCTTCACCAACGACCGGCGCGCGCACGTGTTCGTCACCGCATCGATCGACCCCTCCGGAGCCGTGGGCGAGCCCGTCCGGGTCACCGAGGGCGACACCGACCACTCCGCTCCGCGGTGGCGCCCCGACGGCGCCGAACTGGTGTTCTGCGCCGCGCGGCACGCCACCCGCGACACCGACCTGGTGGTGGACGCCTGGGCGTGCGCACCGGAGGCGGGCGCCGAACCGCGCCGGGTGAGCTCCGGGGACCTGGACGTGCACACGGCCCGCTTCTCCCCGGACGGGGCCACGGTGTACTTCCTCGCCGACGAACTCGGCCCGGACCTGACCGACTTCGTCGGGCAGACCACGGGCGCGTGGTCCGTCCCGGCCGACGCCTCGGCCGCGCCCACGCGGTTGACCCCTGGCGAGGGCCCCCGGCTGCAGCCGGGTCTGCTGGTGACCGGCGAGGGCCTGCTCACCCTGGCCCAGAACCGGGGCGCCGTCGACCTGGTCCTGGTGCCCTTCGGGGGCGGCGTGCGACAGCTGTGCGCCGGAGAGGCGGAGACGCAGTCCTTCGACCACGTGGACGGGGCCGGCGGCGGTGTCACCGTCGCGGTCGTGGCCGACGGGCGCAGCAGTGGTGAACTGGTCCGGATCACCGCGGACGGCGAGCACCGGCTCACCGGCTTCGGCGAGATCGACCCGCTGTCGATGACGGAGCTGACCGCGCACACCGCCGACGGCCATCCCGTGCACGGATGGGTGACCCACCCGGAGGGCGAGGGCCCGCATCCCGTGGTGCTGATGATCCACGGCGGACCCTTCGCGCAGTACGGACACCAGCTCTTCGACGAGACCCAGGTCTACGCCGCCGCCGGGTACGCGGTCGTGATGTGCAACCCGCGCGGTTCGGCGGGCTACGGGCACGAGCACGGCCGGGCGATCATCGGCTCGGTGGGCGCGACCACCGCGACCGACGTCCTGGCCTTCCTGGACGAGGCGCTCAAGGACGAGCGGCTCGACGCCGCGCGCGTGGGCGTCATGGGCGGCTCGCACGGCGGTTTCATGACGACGTGGATCGCCGCCCACCACGGTGAGCGGTTCCGTGCGGCCATCAGTGAGCGCGCCGTCAACGCCCTGGACAGCTTCCACGGCTCCTCCGACATCGGCGCGTTCTTCCCCGGCCCGCTCTACGGTCCGCCGGAGGCGTGGGCCAGGGAGAGCCCGCTGACCTACGCCGACCGGATCGACCTGCCGTTCCTGATCATCCACTCCGAACAGGACTGGCGGTGCCCGGTGGAGCAGGCGCAGCGGCTGTTCGTGGCGTTGCGCACGCGCGGGCAGGACACGGAGATGCTGCTGTTCCCGGGGGAGGGGCACGAGATGTCGCGCTCGGGTCTGCCCAGCCACCGGGTGGCCAGGTTCGAGGCCGTTCTGGAGTGGTGGGGCCGCCACCTGTGAGCCGCCGGGCCGGGGTCCGAGCGATCCCGGCCCGCACCTCCCGGTTCTGTGGTTCATGTCACAGAAACAGCGGACATGACCTTGTTTTGACGTGCCGCCATCGGGGAGAAGACGTGACCGATTCTCCGGCGGGGCGGGCGATGCCGACTGGCCGCACGGTACGCGCAGGTCAGGGGGTTGCCCAAGGCAAGGTAACGAAAAGGTCGCGTTCGGGTCGGGGATGAATTAGTGTTCCCCCAGACCGGAACGCCCCGATCTGTCACCACCTGGGTGACGGCGTCCGGTCTCCGTCGCACTCTGCTCATCCGTCCTTGTCCCAGGAGCAGAGGCCGTCGCAGACAGCCGGCCCGCCCCCCGTGGTCCACACGCCGCCGCCGGCCCCCTTCCCACACATCCCCACGCACCTGCCACAGGTGTGCCTTCGGGATGCCCTGCGCCGGTAGACGGGAGTGGGAGGAAGGCAGTCGGTCCAGTGACTCGCACACCCCGTTCGCGTGCCCTGCGCCGTGGCGCCACGGTCGGCACCGCCACCCTGGGCGCCATCGTCCTGTCCTCGGGCCTGGCCGTGGCCGAGCCCACCCAGGAGGAGGCCCAGGAGCGCTACGAGGAGCTCCAGCAGGAGCTGTCCGAACTCAACGAGGCCTACAACCAGGCCCAGGAGGACCACGCGGCGGCCGAGACCGAGGTCGAGGAGGTCGAGGCCCAGTTGGAGACGGCCGAGGAGGAGCTGGACGCCGTGTCCGGGCAGGCCGCCACCATCGCCCAGTCCGCCTACGTCGGCGCCAGCTACAGCACCTTCGGCGTGCTCTTCGGCGTCTCGCCCGACGACGCCCTGCAGAACATCGCCGACCTGGACTTCCTGTCCGTGGGGCAGGAGGTCGTCCTGGAGGACTACGTCGGGGCGGTCGAGCGCTTCGAGGGGCTCAAGGAACAGGCGGAGGAGGCCGAGGCCGCCGCCGCCGAGGCGCTGGAGACCGCGGAGTCGGCCCAGGAGGAGGGCGAGACCGCGCTGGAGGAACAGGAGGAGCTCGTCGCCGAACTCGCCCCGGAGCCCGCCGCCTCCACCGGCGGAGCCGGGGAGACCGCGGAGGCCGCCGCGGCCTCGGGGGACGTCCAGACCGTCCTGGACTTCGCCCGCGCCCAGATCGGCAAGCCCTACGTGTGGGGCGGCACCGGCCCGGACTCCTACGACTGCTCCGGCCTGGTGCAGGCCGCCTGGGCCCAGGCCGGCGTCAGCCTGCCGCGTACCACCTACGACCAGGTCAACGCGGGTACGCCGGTCTCACGCGACGACCTGCAGCCGGGCGACCTGCTGTTCTTCTACAGCGAGTCGGCGCCCAGCCACGTGGGGATCTACTCCGGCAACGGGATGATGATCCACGGCTCCAACCCGGCCAAGCCGCTGGAGGAGGTCGACCTGGCCTCCTACTGGGACAGCGTCTTCACCGGTGCGGTGCGCGTGGGCTGATCCGCGCGGTCGGTGCGGGCCCGTCGGTGCGGGCCCCGTCGGCGCAGGCCGCGGGCTCGCGGAGCGCGGGACGGGGCCGGCGCCGGGGTGGTCCGCGCCGCCCCCGCCGCGTATCCTTCGGCGCATGGGACGACTCCTGATCAAGATCGCCATGGGCGTCGCGGCGGTGCTGGTCCTGTTCTGGCTCCTGTCCATCGTGATCGGACTGCTGGTGTGGATCGTCATGATCGCGGCCGTCGTCGGTGTGGTCTGGCTGGGCGTGAAGATGCTCAGGTCCGACGCCGGGGCCAGGCGCTGACCCGCCGTCGCCGGGAGGGACGCGTCGTGCTCCAGGGGGAGCGCGGCGCGTCCCTCGTGTGCGTGCCCCTCTGCGCGCCGAGTCCGTGCCGACACGGGACACCGGGGTGATCAGCGCCACATGGGGCCGCCAAACAGGGCTATAGTGACTCTGTGTCACTGAATAAGTACGTAGGGTGCGATGGTGTCTCCCATCGAGGCCGGGTCGAACGTGTCCCGACCCGCGTCTTCCGTAACGACTGGGGTGCGCTGACACCGCCCGCGACCGGGCACTGGACACCGGAGATGCGGGTCAGCGTGGTCATTCCGGCCCGCGGCGGCCAGCGCCGCCTCGACCTCGCGCTGGCCTCCCTGGCCGCCCAGACCTACCCCGGTGACCTGATCGAGGTCGTGGTCGTGGACGACCACTCCTCACCGCCCCTGCGCCTGCCCGCCCTGCGCCCCGAGCACTGCCGGATCCTGGCCGCCCCGGACGGCGGCTGGGGCGCCGGGTTCGGACGCTCCTACGGCGCCCACGCCAGCACCGGCGACATCCTGCTCTGGATGGACGCCGACATGATCGCCGCCCCCGGCTTCGTCGAGGCGCAGGCCCGCTGGCAGCACACCCACGCCGAGTGCGTCACCCTCGGCCGGGTCCGCTTCGCCGACACCGGCCCGTCCCATCCGGCCGAGGTCCTGTCCCTGGCCCGGGCCGGACGGCTCCACGACGCGCTCGACACCGGACGCCACCACGAGTGGATCACCCACCTGCTCGCGACCAGCGAGGACCTGCGCGACGCCGACCACCTGGGCTTCCACGCCTACATGGGCGCCGCCGCCGCGCTGCGCCGCAGCCTGTACGAGGCGGCCGGGGGCGTGGACCCCGACCTGGACCTGGGCCAGGACACCGAGTTCGGCTACCGCCTGTGGCAGGCCGGCGCCGTCCTGCTGCCCGAACCCGCCGCGACCGCCTGGCACGTCGGCCGTGCCACCACCGCGCGCACCCGCCTGCCCTCCGAGCGCTTCCGCACCGAGGTCCTGGCCGAACTCATGCCCCACCCGCACGCCTACCGCGAGCGGGTCCCCGCGCACCGGCGCCGCGTCCCGCTCGTGCACGCCGTGGTGGACGTGCGGGGCGCCTCCTACGACCTCGTCCGCGGCTGCGTCGACCGCCTGCTCGACAGCGCCGAGACCGACCTGGTGCTCACCCTGGTCGCCGACTGGGAGGGCGCCGGGTACGGCCCCGCGGCGGCCGGCGGCCCGCACCTGGATCTGCGCCTGGTCCAGGCCAACTACCTGCGCGAGCCGCGGATCACCTTCGCCGGGGCCGCCCCGCTCACCGGCTTCCCCTCGCCCTTCCTGCTCCAGGTGCCCGTCGCCTGGGGGCTGGGCCAGGTGGCCCTGTCCCGGCTCCTGGCCAGCGCCGAGCGCCACCGGACCGGACTCACCGAACTCTTCCCCGCGGCCTCGCCCTCGCACGACGCCGGAGTGCGCCTGTGGCGTACCAGGGCCCTGGCGCGGGCGCTGCGGGTCCGCGAGGACGGGGAGGACATCGCCGACGTGGTCGCCGCCCTGCACGGGCGCTACCGCATCCACGCGGGGGAGGAGACCCTGGCCGACCTGTCGCTGTACCGGTCCGTCCCGCCGCCCCCGCGCACAGATCCGGACGGGCCCGCGCGCGGGCCCGCGATCGCCCTGCCCCGGCACACCGGTCCGGCGGCGCCGCGCGCGGCCGGGGTGCCCGGAGCGACGGAGGCGCGCGGCGGACGGGCGAGCGGGCAGGGGCGTCCGGTGCGGTCGGAGCGGTCGGCGTCCGGGGCGGGCGCGACCGCCGACGGGCGGCCGGGCCGCCTCCGCGACTGGCTCGCCGCCGCGTGGCACCGCACCCGCCGCCGGGGGCGCGGGCCCACCCGGGCGTGACGCCGGGCGCCCACGAGTCCGCCGACCCACGCCGGCTGGCGCCGGGCCCAGGGAGTGGGCCTCCCCGTGTCGCGGGGAGCCTCGACCCGTGCGACCACTCGGCAACGCGCGGGTGAGGCGCACTCCTCACCTCACCGGTGCCCGCGATCCGGCCCGGCCGTCCTGCCCGACGCGGGTCAGTCCGCCGTGCCGAGGGAGTCGATGGACTCCAGCAGCTGCTCGCGCAGCGTGTCGTTCACCGGCGTGGAACCCGTCTCCCCCGAGACCAGCTCCTGGCCCTCGGGGCTGACCACGTACCGCATGAAGGCCTGGACGCGCTCGGTGATCCGGGCGTCGTCGTACTCCTTGCACACGGCCTCGTAGCTCACCAGCACCAGCGGGTAGCTGCCGGGCTCGGTCGTGCCGTAGTCCAGGGCCAGCGCCAGGTCGTACTCGCTCGCGTTGTCCTCATGGCGGGGGGAGCCGGCGACCACCTGCGCCGCGGCCTCCGGGGAGATCTCCACGAACTCCCCGCCGACACCCACCGCGACCGTGGACATGTCGTGCACGTGGGACATCTCCACGTAGCCGATCGCCCCCTCGGCCCGGCCGACCGTGTCGGCGATGCCGCTGTTGCCCTGCGCGGACTCGCGCGGTGTGATCGGCCACGTTCCGCCCGGCTCGTACGGCCAGGCGTCCGGCGCGGCCTCGGCCAGGTAGCGCGTGAAGTTCTCCGTGGTCCCGGAGTCGTCGGCGCGGTTGACCGGGGTGATCGGCATGTCGGGCAGGTCCGCGTCCGGGTTGGTCTCGGCGATCTCCGGGTCGTCCCAGCGGGTGATCTCCTGGTCGAAGATCTTCGCGATCGTGTCCGGCCGCAAATTCAGCGAGTCGATGCCCTCCAGGTTGAACACCACGGCGATCGCCACGACGTAGGCGGGCAGGTTGAGGACGTTCGACCCGTTGCACCGCTCCGTCGCGTCGGAGTTCTCCTCAGGGGTGAAGGCCGCGTCGGTCCCGGCGAAGTCGACCGCGCCGTCGATGAACTGGCTGCGGCCGCCGCCCGAACCGATCGAGTCGTAGTACACGCGCGAGTCCTCGCACGCCGACTGGTAGCCCGCGATCCAGGTGGTCATCGCGTTCTCCTGGGCACTCGACCCCGCGCCGGACAGGCTGCCGGAGAAGCACTCCAGGTCGTCGGGTACCGGCAGCTCCTGCGCACCGGGCACGGCGTCGTCGCTGCCGCAGGCGGTGGTCGCCAGCAGCAGGCCGGCCAGCGCGGCCGAGGCCGCACCCCGGTGGGCGCCGAGCGTGCGCTGGGCTCGGGTCTGGGTGCGCGAACGCTTCTTGGACGGCACGACTGGATCTGTCCCCTTCATCGGTGTCGGTGGTCCTCCAGTGTGTTCACCGCGCGCGGCCCCTCGGGGACGCGTCGCCGCAGGTGATGGAACACCGCCGAGAATTTAACCATTGGCGTGCGGCGGCCCCGACACGGGTCCCGCGCGCCCCGGATCGGCCGACCCCGCGGTGGCATGCATGACACGCGGGCGGGACGGGCACGGATCCTCCGTGAAGAGCACCGACGACACGTCCGCGGACACCGCTCCGACGTCAACCTACCGCCTCCAGCTGGGCCCCGGGTTCACCCTGTCCGACGCCACTGACCAGCTCGACTACCTGCACCGGCTCGGTGTGGGGGCCGTCTACCTCTCCCCGGTGCTCGCCGCGGCGCCCGGGTCCTCGCACGGCTACGACGTGGTCGACCCCACCCGGGTCGCGCCCGTCCTGGGCGGCGACACCGCCCGCGCGGCCCTGGCCGACAAGGCGCACGGGCTCGGACTCGGTGTGGTCGCCGACATCGTGCCCAACCACGTGTCGGTGGCCCAGCCCGCCGCCAACCCGTGGTGGTGGGACGTCCTCGAACACGGCCGGGCCTCGGTCTTCGCGCGCTGCTTCGACATCGACTTCGACCGGGGGCCGATCCTGGTGCCCGTCCTGGCCGACGACGGCGACGGCGGCCGGGCCGCGCTGGACGACCTCACCGTCACCGACGGCTGCCTGGTCTACCACGACAAGCGCTACCCGCTCGCGCCCGGCACCCACGAGCCCGGCGCGCCCGCCCAGCGGGCGCACGAGCGCCAGCACTACCGGCTGGTGTCCTGGCGGCGCGGGGACTCCGAGCTGACCTACCGCCGCTTCTTCGACGTCAACGAGCTGGCGGCCGTCCGCGTGGAGGAACCGGGTGTGTTCGACGCCACCCACGCCGAGATCCTGCGCTGGGCCGGGCTCGGCCAGCTCGACGGCCTGCGCGTGGACCACGTCGACGGACTCACCGACCCCGGCGGCTACCTGCGCCGCCTCGCCGAGCGCTTCCCCGGGTGGATCGTGGTGGAGAAGATCCTCGCCCCCGAGGAGGACCTTCCCCCGTCCTGGCCCGTCGCGGGCACCACCGGCTACGACGCCCTGCGCGAGGTCTGCGGGGCGTTCACCGACCCCGGCGGCGAACCCGCCCTGACCGCGCTGGCCCGCGAGCAGGGGGTCGAGACCGACACCGGGGCCGCCGACGACCGCGCCCGCCACCAGGCCGCGGCCGAACTGCTGCGCGCCGAGGTCCGCCGCATCGCCGCCCTGCTTCCCGCACAGCCGCCCGCCACCACTCCGCGGCCCTCGGCCATGGCCGACCGCCAGCGCGAGGACGCCGTCGCCGAACTGCTGTGCGCCTTCGACGTCTACCGCTCCTACCTGCCCGAACAGGACGAGGCCTGGACGCGGGCCGTGCGGCGCGCCATCGACCGCAGGCCCGACCTCGCCTTCGACCTGGAGGTCATCGACCGCCGCGTGCGCGCCGACCCCCGGGGCGAGGCCGCGCGGCGCGTCCAGCAGACCAGCGGCATGGTCGTGGCCATGGGCACGGAGAACACCGCGTTCTACCGCGCCACCCGCTTCGTCGCCCTCAACGAGGTCGGCGGCGACCCCGGCCGCTTCGCCGTGGACCCCGCCGACCTGCACACGGCCGCGGCCCGGCGCGCCGCGGCCCGCCCGCGCACCATGACCACGCTGTCCACCCACGACACCAAGCGCTCGGAGGACGTGCGGGCCCGGCTGGCCGCCCTGTCCGAGGTCGCCGAGGACTTCGCCGACGCCGTCCGCCGCTGGACCGAGCGCCGCCCCCTGCCCGAACCCGCGCTCAACCTGCTCGGGTGGCAGACCCTCGTCGGCGCCTGGCCCATCGGCCCCGACCGGCTCGCCGAGTACCTGCTCAAGGCGGCCCGGGAGGCGCGTCTGGGCACCTCCTGGACCGAGCCCGACACCGGCTTCGAGGAGCGCGTGCGGGACTGGCCCGGCCAGGTGCTGGCCGACACCGACCTGCGCGCCGAGGTGGCCGCGATGGCCGAGTCGTTGCTGCGGCCCGGGTGGAGCAACTCCCTGGGGCAGAAGGCCGTCCAGCTGCTGGGCCCCGGCGTCCCCGACGTCTACCAGGGGACCGAACTGTGGGACCTGTCCCTGGTGGACCCCGACAACCGCCGCCCCGTCGACTGGGCGGCCCGCACCACGCTGCTCGAACGGATCGAGGCGGGATGGCGCCCGCCCGTGGACGCCACCGGCGCCGCCAAGCTCCACCTCGTGCGCACCTGTCTGGGCGTGCGCCGCGACCTCGATCCGGAGGGCTACCTGCCGCTCGGTGCCACCGGAACGGCCGCCCGCCACGCGCTGGCCTTCGCGCGCACCTCGCGGGGCGCCGCCCGGCCCGACGTGGCGGTAGTCGCCACCCGGCTGCCGATCGCGCTGTCCGAGGGCGGCGGGTGGGGGGAGACGTCACTCGCCCTGCCCTCGGGCCCGGGTGCCTGGACCGACCGGCTGACCGGGCGCGCCCTGGCACCGGCCACCGCCGACGGCCTCACCCAGGTCGACCTCGCCGACCTGCTCGACCGCTACCCGGTGGCCGTGCTGGTCCGGGAGTGACCCGCGTTGGTCGGGCGGTGGGTCGTGCTGGGTCGAAGTGACCCGTGTGAGCGCTGCGCTGGCCGGGGTCGGTCGGGAGCGAGCGCCGTGCTGGTCCGGGAGTGACCCGCGTTGGTCGGGCGGTGGGTCGTGTTGGTAGCGGAGTGACCCGTGGGAGTGCTGTGCTGGCCGGGGTCGGGTCGGTCGGGGAGTGAGCGCCGTGCTGGTGGGGAGTGTCGCGCTGGTCGGGGGGTCGGGTCGTGTCGGTCCGGAGTGACCGGGACCCGCGCCGGTCGCCGGGGTGAGCCGTCCTGGTCCCGGAGGGAGCGCGTGCTGGTCCGGGAGTGACCCGGATCCGCACCGACCCGGCTACGCTGGGCGCGATCATGGCGCGAGAGAACACCACACACCACACCGGCCCCCGACTGCGCATGCCCGACCGTGTCGCGGCGGTCCTGGCCTGCCCGGTCTGCGGCGACGGGCTCGACCGCGGGGCGCGCGGGCTGGCCTGCGACCGGGGGCACGCCTTCGACATCGCCCGGGAGGGCTACGCGGGACTGCTCACCGGCGCCACGCCGCCGGGGACCGGCGACAGCAGGGAGATGGTCGCCGACCGCGTGCGCTTCCAGGACGCGGGCCACTACGACCCCCTCGGCCGTGCGCTGGCCGAGGCCCTCGCGGGGGCGGGCCCGGCGCCCCTGGTCGCCGACGTCGGCGGAGGCACCGGCCACTACCTCACCCAGGTGCTCGACGCCCGGCCCGACGCCGTCGGGCTCACCCTCGACGTGTCCAAGTTCGCCGTCCGCAAGGCCGCCCGCGCCCACGAGCGCGGCGGAGCCGTCACCGCCGACACCTGGCGGCCGCTGCCGCTGCGCACCGGATCTGTCGACGCCCTGCTCAACGTGTTCGCGCCCCGCAACGCCGCCGAGTTCGGGCGCGTCCTGCGCCCGGACGGCCTCCTGGTCGTCGTCACCCCCGACACCGACCACCTCGCCGAACTCCGGACGCCCCTGGGCCTGTTGGAGGTGGACCCGCGCAAGGACGAGCGCCTCGCCGAGTCCCTGCACGGCGACGTCACCCCGGAGGGGGCCCGGCCGCTGCGCTTCGCCATGGAACTCACCCACGACGACGCGGCCACCGTCGTCGGGATGGGCCCCAGCGCCCGCCACATCACCCCCGCGGACCTGCGCCAGCGGATCGCCGCGCTGCCCGAGCCCGTCACGGTCACCGCCTCGGTCCGCCTGCACACCTACCGGCCCCGCTGACCCGCGCGGGCGCCCTCACCCCCTGGGTTCCCGTGTCCACCTTCCGGCTCCCTCGCCCCGCGTGCAACGCAGCCCGCGGCCACACGGCTTCGCCACCGCTGCCCGGGCGGCACCGCCGCGCGCGGACCGCGGTCTCGTGCCGGGGCCGCGATGACGGTCGTCTCCGCGGCCGTCACGCTCGCGGTGACCTCCGACCGGGGCCAGGGCCTCCGCTGACCGCGCGGCGGGTGTGGTCGCGGGTCGCGGCGGCCCGGCGTGAAGGCCTCCGTGCCGGGGTAGATCACCCTCCGTGAGCGAACAGGAGACCCTTTCCACCACGGCCGCCGCGACGCCCGGACGGGGGGTGGACGGCGACTTCGCCGTCTGGGCGCCCCACACCGCCCGCGTCACCCTGCGCGCGGACGGCGCCGACCACCCCATGCGGCGCGGCGACGACGGCTGGTGGCGCGCCACCGTCGACACCGCCGGACCCGGGACCGACTACGCCTACCTCCTGGACGAGGACCCCAAGCCGCTGCCCGACCCCCGCTCGCTCTGGCAGCCGCAGGGCGTCCACGCGGCCAGCCGCGTCTACGACCACGCCGCGCACACCTGGACCGACACCGCCTGGACCGGCCGCGCACTGCCCGGCGGCGTGGTCTACGAGCTGCACGTGGGCACCTTCACCTCCGAAGGAACCCTGTGGGCCGCCGCCGAACGGCTGGACCACCTGGTCGGCCTCGGCGTCACCCACGTCGAGCTCCTGCCGCTCAACGCCTTCGAGGGCACCCACGGCTGGGGCTACGACGGCGTGCTGTGGTCGGCCGTGCACGAGCCCTACGGCGGCCCCGACGCCCTCAAGGCCTTCGTCGACGCCGCCCACGCGCGCGGCCTGGCCGTCCTGCTCGACGCCGTGTACAACCACCTGGGACCCTCCGGCGCCTACCTGCCCCGCTTCGGCCCCTACTTCTCCGGAGAGAACGCCTGGGGGCCCTCGCTCAACCTCGACGGCCCCGACTCCGACCCCGTGCGCCGCCACGTCCTGGACGGCGCGCTGGACTGGCTGCGGCACTTCCACCTGGACGGCCTGCGCCTGGACGCCGTCCACGCGCTGCGCGACGACCGGGCCACACCGCTGCTCGCCGCGCTCTCCGACGAGGTCGACGCGCTCTCCACCGCTCTGGGCCGACCGCTGACGCTGATCGCCGAGTCCGACCGCAACGACCCCCGCACCGTCCTGCCCCGCGAGGCGGGCGGCCTGGGCATGGCCGCGCAGTGGTCCGACGACCTCCACCACGCCCTGCACGTGGCGCTCACCGGCGAGACCCACGGCTACTACGCCGACTTCGCCGACCCCGAGGCGCTGCCCACCACGCTGACCCGCGCGTTCTGGCACGCGGGCACCTACTCCGCCTTCCGCCGCCGCACCCACGGCGCGCCCGTGGACACGGCGCGCGTCCCGGGCCACCGCTTCCTCGGCTACCTGAGCAACCACGACCAGATCGGCAACCGCGCGCGCGGCGACCGCATGGGCGAGCACCTCTCGCCCACCCTGCTGGCGTGCGGGGCGGCGCTGGTCCTGTGCTCGCCCTTCACCCCGATGCTGTTCATGGGGGAGGAGTGGGGGGCCACGACCCCCTGGCCGTTCTTCGCCTCCTTCACTGACGCCGACCTGGTGGAGGGGGTGCGACGGGGCCGCCGCCGCGAGTTCGCCGCCCTGGGGTGGGCCGAGGAGGACATCCCCGACCCGATGGACCCCGCCACCCGCGACTCCGCCGTCCTGGACTGGGACGAGCGCGACCACAAGCACCACGCCCTGCTCCTGGAGACCTACCGCTCCCTCATCGCCCTGCGCCGCGACGAACCCGAACTGGCCGACCCGCGCCTGGACCGGTTCGAGGTCGTGGTGAGCGGGGACGGCCGCCGGCTCGTCCTGGTCCGCGGCGGGCTGCGGGTGGTCTGCAACCTGGACCCGGTCGACGCCGAGATCGAACTCGACGCCCCGCCCCGCGAACTCGTGTTCGCCAACGGGCGCCCGCGGGTCCGCGGCACCAGGGTCGACCTGCCGGGGGAGTGCTTCGCCGTCCTGCGGCTGTGAGCGGGCGGCCCGCCGTTCCGCTCACCCGTCCAGCGCGTGGAAGACGGTCAGCCACTGGTCGGGGGAGACCGCCCCCACGGGGGCGTCCGGCGCGACCCGCGCCGCACGCAGCGCCGACGCCACCCGGCGGGCGGGGTGCGCCCGGCGCAGCGACGCGCCCAACGATCCGCCGACCCCGCCGAAGCCCAGCTCCACCAGGCGGCGGTAGGCGGCGCGGCGCTCCGGGGCCACGAGGGGGCGTGCGCGCCGGTGGAGCACGAGGATCCCCGCGTCCACACGGGGCACCGGCCGGAACCGGTCGCGGCCGATCCGCCCCGCCAGCGACCACGACCACTCCGGCCAGGTCAGCACGGTCAACCGGCTCCAACGACCGTAGGCGCCGGCGCGCTTGCGCGCGTACTCCAGCTGTGTCACCAGGGTGGCCCGGGTCAGGCCCGGGGCCGCCAGGCACCACCGCACGATGCCGGCGGTGCGGGCGTAGGGGATGTTGCCGACCACGGCGAAGGGCTCGCGGGGCGGGCGAGCCCGGGTGAAGTCGGCGCACACCACCCGCAGCGGACGGTCGCGGTGGCGCGCGGCCAGGCGGTCGGCGAGGCGGGGGTCGAGCTCGTAGGCGATCACCCGCCCGGCGGCGGGGACGAGGAAGCGGGTGATCGCGCCCTCGCCGGTGCCGACCTCGACCACCAGGTCGCCGGGTCCGATCCCGGCCAGGCGCACCACACGGCGGGCGGCGGCGGGATCGGTGAGGAAGTTCTGGGACAGGCGGCGCCGGGTGTCTCCGGCGGAGGTGCGTCGCGGGCGTGCGGTACGTGCCACGGTGCGGTCCGTTCCAGCCACGGGGGTGGCCGACAGGGACGGGCGCCGCGATCGGGGCGGCGCTGTGCGCACGCCGAGGGAGGTCCGGGCGGCCCGTCCTGGAGGAAGGTGGACAGGCGGGACCTGGACCGGAGCACAGAGCGAGGAGCCGCGCGCAACCGCGCCCGAGCGCGCGAGTGGCGCGGTCGGGCATCGTGGGGTGCGGGCGGCGGAACCGACGCCTCCGGGCGCGCACACGCGCCGAACGGAGGCCTCGGGCGTCGGCTATCGGTCCAGGGAGGCGGACCGGGGCCGGACGACGAGTTCGGGGGCGCTCAGGGACCAGGTCAGAGCCCGGCCCTCGATCGCGCAGAAGCAGCACATGCGGCCCACCGTAGAAGGCCAGCGACGGTCGGGCAACGGATTTTCCGGTCGCCGGGCGGACACGGCGGCCAGGAGCGGCGTTCGGTCTCCGGCCCTGGTGTGCGGTGTCCCGCCCATGGGTGGCGGCCGGACGACCGGGTCGACCCCCAGGGGCGGCGTTCGGGCCGCGGCATCGGGATTCGACGCCCGGGCGGCGATCGGGGTCGTCACCGGGGGACGGTGGTCGAAAACGACTCGCGTCCACGGGCCTGACCACGCCATACTCGCGCTCATGCCGAACTTCGCGGACTTCGACACCCGCCACTACCGCACCGTCGACGTGGCCACCGGCTACGACGGCTGGTCGAGCACCTACGAGGACTCCGTCCTGGACGCCATGGACCTCGCGCTGCTCGACGGCCTCACCCGCCCCGACTGGGCGGCCGTCCGGCGCGCCGCCGACCTGGGCTGCGGCACCGGGCGCACGGGCGCCTGGCTGCGCGGACGGGGTGTGGCGCACGTGGACGGCGTCGATCTGAGCGCGGGCATGCTCGAACTGGCCGGGCGGCGCGGCGCGCACGACACCCTCACCCAGGGCGACGTGCGCGCGAGCGGCCTGTCCGAGGCCGCCTACGACCTGGTGATCGCCTCACTCATCGACGAGCACCTGCCCGACCTCGGCCCGCTCTACGCCGAGGCCCGGCGCCTGGCCGCTCCGGGCGCGACCTTCGCCCTGGTCGCCTACCACCCGCAGTTCATGATGGTCTCGGGCATGCCCACGCACTTCACCGACGAATCCGGGGAGGACGTGGCCATCACCACCCACGTGCACCTGCTCAGCGACCACGTGCGCGCCGCGATGGCCGCCGGGTGGCGGCTGGCGGAGCTGACGGAGGCCACCGTGGACGACGACTGGATCGCGGCCAAGCCCAGGTGGGAACGCTTCCGCGGCCATCCCATCTCCGCGGCCCTGGTGTGGGAGCTTCCGGCCTGACGGGCCCGCGTCCGGCCCCGCCCGCGCGGCCCGCGTCTCGGGAGGCGGTCAGGGCCGCCAGCCACACGTCGCGGTGCCGCTCGACGTAGTCGGCCGCCGGGCCCCAGTGCTCGGCGTGGCCCTCCGCGTGCAGCCGGGCCCACGGCGGCGCGCCGGTGCGCGCCCCCTCCTCCAGGGTGCGGAACATCCCGCGCACCCGGTACAGGATCGCGTCGGGCAGCTCCCGTCGCTGGGCGCCGTCGCAGCCGTACCCGTCGGCCAGCGCGCGCAGGCGGCGGGCGTCGGCCCGCGGGTCCCCGCCGACGTGCAGGGGGACGAATCCGTGCGCGGCGTAGCCCAGGTCCTCCATCCGCGAGCCCGGGGCGGCGCCGTCCCAGTCCACGAAGACCCAGTGGTCCCCGTCCCTCACCAGGTTCCAGGGCGCGAGATCGTTGTGGCACACGACCTCCTCCCGCAGCGGTCGCAGCCACGCCTCCCACGCGGCGTCGTCCGGCGGGCGGTACTCGGCGGTCAGGTCGTGCAGGCGCCGGATCATCGCGCCGACCCGGCCCAGCTCGGCCGCGGTCATCGGCGCCGACCGGTCGGCCGTCCTCCCGGGCACGTACTCCAGCACCTGCCGACCGCGGTCGTCCCGGCCGAGCCCGGCCGGGGCGCACTCGAAGCCCCGGCGCTCCAGGTACCGCAGCAGGTCCAGCACCGACCGGGAGGACCCCAGCCAGGGCTTGCGCACCGTCGCGCCCGCCCGGACGACCTCCGCGGCCACGTTGCCGCCCGTCAGCGGTGTCTCATCCGGCCCCGAGGGCCACAGGTCCGTCATGGCCCCATGCTCGGACCGGGCGGGCGGGTCCGTCCACCGGTTTTCGCACGGGGCCCGGCACCGGACCGGAGGTGTCCCCGTGCCCCTGCCGCGCACCACGGGCCCGCCCCCGGGCCATCCGGCGAAGTGCGGACCCCGGCCCCGCCTCGCGACTATCCGGCCCCGTGCTCCGCTTCGCCGGAGCCCAGCGCCGCGCGGTCGATCCGCGCCATCGGTACGAGCAGCGTCAGGACCAGCAGCGCCATCACCGCGAACACCGCCCGCACGCCCACGAACTGGGCGAGGAGCCCGCCCGCGGCCGCGCCCAGCGGCATGGTGCCCCAGGCCAGCAGCCGGTAGGCGCTGTTGACCCGGCCCAGCAGGGCGTCGGGCGTGGTCCGCTGGCGCAGCGACACCGTGATCACGTTCCACACCGCGATCCCGACCCCGCCCACCAGGAAACAGGCCGCCACCGCGAACGGGTTCGTGCTCAGCGCGGGCGCGCCCACCAGCAGGGCGAAGGTCAGGACGGTCAGCCACAGCGACCGCGCCCGGCCGAGGAGGCGCTCGACCCGGTCGGCGCCCAGCGCGCCGAGCAGGCTGCCCGCGGCCGCGGCGGTCATCAGCAGCCCGTAGCCGGGCTCGGTCAGGCCCAGGGCCGAGTCCGGGCCGACCGCGTACAGCACCAGCACGGCGAACGCCGCGTTGGTCGCGAAGTTGGACACGCCCACCATGGCCGCGAGCGTCCGCAGCAGGCGGTCCCGCCACAGGAACCGCAGACCCTCGGCGATGTCGGACCGCAGCGGCGCGGGCGCGGCCCGCTCGACGCGGTAGCGGCCGCCCACGGTCACCAGCACGCCCAGCGCCGCCAGCCACAGCCCGGCGGGCGCGGCGAACGCGGCGACCAGGCCGAGCGCCACCAGCAGGCCGCCCAGCGGCGGGCCGACGAACTGCTGCGCGGTCAGCTCCACGGCGTGCAGGCGGCCGTTGGCGGCCGAGAGCCGGCGTCGCGGCACCACCTGCGGCAGGATCGACTGCGAGGCCGTGTCGTAGACGGTCTCGGCCACGCCCACGCACAGGGCCGCCGCGTACAGCGTCCAGATCGACGCCGTTCCCGAGGCCAGGACCAGCGCCAGCACGGTGAGCGCGAGGCCGCGGGCGATGTTGGCGCCCAGCATCGCCGAGCGCCGGTCGACCCGGTCCGCCAGGGCTCCGGCGGGCAGGGCGAACAGCAGCCACGGAACGGTGAGCGCGAAGGTCACGCCCGCGACCAGGGGCGGGGAGTCGGTGAACCGCAGCGCGGCCAGCGGCAGCGCGACCCTGAGCACGCCGTCGGCCAGGTTGGACAGCGCGGAGGCGCTCCACAGCCGCCAGAAGCGGCCGCCCAGGGGCGTGGTCGTTCCGGTGCCGGGGCTGTCATCGGACGGGGGAGAGGAGGGAGTGGCCATGGATCGACAATGACAGATCGATTGAGTTTTCTCAATCGATCTGTCCCAACCCGATGGTTGTTACGCTGGCGGCCATGAGCGACGACGAAGAGCACGGCGCCGCCGCCCCGGGGCCGCGCCGTCGGCGCCCGGCCACGGTCCGCGAGGCCAAGGCCCTGGCGCACCCGCTGCGCGTGCGCATCCTGCGCCTGTGCCTGCACCGCGAGCTGACCAACCGGGAACTCGCCGACCGCCTCGACACCGCTCCCGGCACCGTCCTGTACCACGTACGGCAGCTCGTGGCCGCGGGCCTGCTGGCGGCCGAGCCCGTGCGCACCGGCGCCGGCGGGGCGCTGGAGAAGCCCTACCGCGCCACGGGCGAGTCCTGGTGGCTGGACGGGTCCCAGTCCGACCCCGGTACCGGCGCCGTCGCCCCGGTCAGCGCCTTCCAGCAGGAGCTGGACGAGGCCGGACCCGAGTCCGTGCGCACGTTCGCGCGCTTCGCGCTGCACCTGTCCGACGACGACGTCGCCGAACTCGACCGCCGCATCGTCGCGGTCCTGGACGAGTTCGTGTCCACCGACCACCAGCGCCGGGACCAGCCCCTGTACGGCGGGGCCTTCCTCCTGCACCGCCCCGCCGAATGAGCCTCACAGGACCCAGAGCGCGAACAGGATCACGGCGAGCATGGCGGTGACCACGGCCAGCGCCGTCGCGGAGACCTTGACGGAGCTGTAGGGGCGCTCCCCCTCGACCGCGCCGGTACAGCCGTTGACCACGGGCTCCCGGGCGCGGCAGAGGGCGGCAGGGCGGAGGCGATGACGGTGGGCAGACCGGCCAGGGGCGCACCGGAGACCGTGAAGAGGGCGGCCAGCGCGGCCGTACCGGCGCCGAGCAGGACCCGCGCGCCGCGACGGCTCAGCACGGGCGGCCCGGAACGGGGGAGGGGTCGATCGTGTGCCGGCTCGCCGGGCGGGAGCGACCCACCGCGCGCGGGGCGGCGGTCACGGGTTCGGCGACGTCCCGGACACCGGGCGGGCACCGTCGGCTCCGCGGACTCAGCGCTCCCATAAGGGAAGCGGTACCCCGAACCGGGACGAACCGAACCCGGGGCGCGGTGGGCCGTCCCCGGGGCGCCGACCCCGGGTCAGGACCTGGCGATCCGCCGTCCGGAGATCCGGCTCGGCACGATCTTCAGCACCTGGTCGCGCGTGCCCGCGGCCCACGGCTTGGCGAGCCGCCCCTGCGGGATGCGGCTCAGCTCACCGGTGTCGCGGATCCACCGGCACCGTCCCGAGACGAGCACGCTCCACCCCTCGAGGTGCTCGTGGTCGAAGTGGTCCACCTCGAAGGCGGCGTACCCGCGTCCGTGGCGCATGATGGTCCCCGCCAGGTTCGACCGGAACACGATCGTGTCGTTGACCAGCGCGTAGTTCACCGGCAGCACCGTGGGCGCGGCGTCGCCCTCGATGGTGAAGGCCACCCGCCCGATACCGCGCGTGGACAGCAGGTTGAGGCAGGTCTCCCGCTCCAGCACGGTGAAGCTCGAATCCGTGCTCTCGGCGATGTCCGCGCCCACCAGCAGTTCCGCGTCCTCGCTCAGCTGTCGGGTGCCCGCCAGGTCCTCGGAGGAGGACCCGCGCGGAGCCGGGGGCGAAGGCGCCCCCATGACGTTCCCGTGCCCCCGTGCCGACTCGTCCGTACCGCCTGAAGAAGTCATCACGCGCCCCCATGGTCACTCGCCGGATCGACTGCTCTGCCCGTCCAGATCATCACCGTCGGTCGTGCCCCTGACGCGGACCGCTGGTCCCGTTCGACCGCGGCGAAGGTCCTCGCTCTTCGCCTACCCCCGGTGACCTGCGGCTCAAACAGGGCGGGACGTTCGGCTCACGACGTCGGCCCGGCCCAGTGGCTAGGCTGTTCCCCTAGAGCCGTGGTCCCGCCCGTCCGCGGTGGCCGGGGATCCGGACTTCCAGTGGTGGCGGTGGCGAAAGGGTGTCAGCCCATGAGCGGTGACGGCACGATCCGGGTGTTCCTCGTGGACGACCACGAGGTGGTGCGGCGCGGTGTGGGCTCCCTCCTGGCCGACGAGGCCGACATCGAGGTGGTGGGCGAGGCCGGTACCGCCGCACGCGCCAGGGCCCGGATCCCGGCGCTCGCCCCGGACGTGGTCGTGCTGGACGTGCGCCTGCCCGACGGCGACGGCGTCACGCTGTGCCGGGAGATCCGCTCGCTCCTGCCGCGGACGCGCATTCTCATGCTGACGTCCTACTCCGACGACGAGGCGCTCTACGGCGCAGTCATGGCCGGGGCGTCGGGGTACATCCTCAAGCAGATCCACGGCACCGACCTGGTCGGCGCGGTGCGCACGGTCGCCGAGGGCCGCTCCCTGCTCGACCCCGAGTCCACGACCCGGATGCTCCGCAGGCTGCGCGAGGACGCCGTACGCCAGGACCCCCTCAGCGAGCTCACCGAGCAGGAGCGGCGCGTCCTGGAACTCATCGGGGAGGGCCTGACCAACCGGGAGATCGGCACCAGGATGTACCTGGCCGAGAAGACGGTGAAGAACTACGTCTCGCGCGTGCTCGCCAAACTCGGCATGGCGCGGCGCACCCAGGCCGCCGCCTACGCCACCAGGCTGTCCATGGGCGAGGACCGGGCCCACGGCTAGCGTGCGGCCCGGTCATCGTGCGGCCCGGTTCAGCCCTTCTGTCGCGGGGCGGGCGCGGGGGCACGGCAGGGGACTCGCCACTCGACCGTGGTGCCCTGCTCCTCCGCCGTGGTGATGGTGAGGCGCCCGCCCAGTTCCCGGGCGCGGGACTCGACGTTGCGCAGCCCGCTGCGGTCGACGCCGTCGGGGACGCCGCACCCGTCGTCCACGACCCTCAGGCGCAGGTCGTCCCCGACCGACAGTTCCACGTCCACCCGGGTCGCCCCGGAGTGCCGGGCGACGTTGGACAGCAGCTCACGCAGGACCGCCGCGAGGTGCTCGCCGACGGTCTCGTCGACCTCGTTGTCGATGGGCCCCTGCGTGAGCAGGCGCGGCGCGAACCCGAGGATGTCTCCGGCACTGTTGACGAGGTCCAGCACCCGGGAGCGCAGCCATGAGGGGTCCGAACCGGTGCTCTGCAGCGCGAAGATCGTGGAGCGGATCTGGCGGATGGTGTCGTCCAGTTCGGTGACCGCGCTCTGCACGCGCGTGGCGGTGCCGGGGTCGTCGATCCGCCGCACGGTGCCCATCAGCGTGATGGCCGTGGCGTAGAGCCGTTGGATGACGGTGTCGTGCAGGTCGCGGGCGATGCGGTCGCGGTCCTCCAACACGGTCAGGCGCTCGGAGTCCAGCCGGGTCTCCGCCAGCTCCAGGGCGACGGCCGCCTGGTCGGCGAAGGAGGACAGCATCCCCAGCCAGGTCTCCTGGAAGGCGTCCCTGTCCCGGGAGCGGGCCAGGAACAGGATGCCCCGGGCGCCCTCGGGCGGCCCGAACGGCAGCACGAGGACGGGTCCGGCGCCCAGGTCGCTCAGGAATTCGGCTTCCCGGAACCCGGGCTCGGAGACGTCGGTCATCACTGGGTCGCCGCCGAGGTAGACGCGCCCCAACAGGGTGTCGTCGGCGCAGGACAGGGAGGCCCCCTCCACACTCGACCAGTCCCGGCCGTCGTCGTCCTCGGCCCCGTCCCAGACCCGCACGGTGAGCGTGCGGGCTTCGGCTCCGGGCATGGCTATCACCGCGAGGTCCGCGTGCGCCATCACGCGGGCCCGCCGGGCGACCAGGCGCAGTACCTGTTCGGGCGCCGCGCCGGTGAGCAGCTGGGTGGTGATCTGCCCGGAGGCGTCGAGCCAGGTCTCCCGGCTCTGTGACTGTGAGTACAGTTGTGCGTTCTCGATGGCGGTGCCCGCGGCGGTGGCCAGGGCCCGCAGCAGCAGCTCGTCGTCCTCGGTGAACCGGGCGCCGTCGCGCTTGTCGGTCATGTAGAGGTTGCCGAACACCTGGTCGCGGATGCGGATGGGCACACCGAGGAAGGAGCGCATCGGCGGGTGGCCCTCGGGGAAGCCGCGCGACTCCGGGTGGTCGCGTACGTCGCTCAGCCGTAGGGCGTGGGGCTCCTTGATGAGCAGGCCGAGGATGCCCTTGCCCTCGGGCCAGTGCTCGATCGCGGCGATCTCCTGCGGCTGGAGCCCGACCGGGATGAACCGCGCGAGTTCGCCGTCGGCGCCGATCACTCCCAGGGCGCCGTAGCGGGCGTTGACCAGCCGGGCGGCGGTCTCGGTGATGCGCAGCAGCAGCGGGTCCAGGTGCAGGCCCTCACCGATGGAGACGACCGCCTCCAACAGCGTGCGGATCCGGTCCTGGGTCGCGTAGATGTCGGACATGCGCGCCCTGACCTCGTCCAGGAGGTCGTCCAGCCCGGCGCGGGGCAGGGACAGCCGGTAGCGCTCGTCGTGTTCGTACGGCTCGTCGCCCGTCTGGCTCATGGGGGCTCATCTCCGGCAGGTGTCTCGACTCCTTGTCCCGAGCCTATGACTCTTCCACCCCCTCGTCTCGCGCCACCGATCCATGGCCGCCGAAAGGCCCCCGGAACCCCTTGCGCGAACGCGGTACTGATCGCTCGTGACCATGCGTCGCCTGTCGCTCGGGGCACTTTCGACCATTCGCTTCTCGCCGAACTCTTCCAGAGCCAACACGATCTCGCCCCCGACTGGTCGCTGAAAGTCTTCTATGCCACGATGCCGACCTACATGGCGCCGCGCCGGATTGGCCAATGGCCCCGGGGGTGGTGCTCACCACGGCGGCAGGCTGTTGCCCGGTGCCCTCAGGAGGGAGGAGCCCGTGCCGAGCCGGTCGGCACCGAGGACCTTGGTCCGCTGCCGAACGTGCACGGTGAGGTTTTCCGCCCCGGCCAGCGCTTGGAGGGAGAGCGGATTCTCGGCCTCGAGACACAGCTCTACAAGGTAGGGGAGTTCCCTGACCCAGTCGGGAACCGTGGCCGGCGTACGGAGACCGAAGTCCAAGTAGAGCTTCCGCAGGTGTGGGACGCGGGTGATCCAGTGTGCGTTGCCCACGAGTTCCCACGTCCACCGGTCGACCCGCAGCGCGCTAAGCGATTCCAGGGAGGCAAGGGGCTCCAACGAGGCGTGACGGGAGTCGAACTGCCGCAGGCTCAGCTTCGAGAGCGAAGCGGTCTGGCTCTCCAGTCCGGCAAAGCTCATGAGAGCTGGGCACATCATCACGTCCAACGAATGAACGGTGTTAGGTGCACCGGCCAGATACCGCAGATCCCGCAGCCGTACGCGCCTCAGACCGAAGGACTCCAGTCCTCGGTCCGGTACGAGCTCGCCGAGTGGGATCGACGGTAGAGCACGGGTGAAACAGAGATGCCGAAGCGTCTCGAGCTCTCGGACATAGGTCAGGTCGCGGGTGTGTTCAGGGTGGCTTAGCTCGAGAAAAGTGATCGGGCACGCGGCTAGCGGTGCGATGCGCTCGGCCGAGGCGTCGCCGTCAATGTCTAGTTGGATGAGTGAGGGCAGAGAGGCAAGTGGCGCCAGGTCGATGCCATGCCATTGCGTGCCGGAGCGGTTTCTCAGATCGACGAAGGTGAGGGCCGTCAACCCGGACAGCCCATCCAGGTCGTCACCATTGGCGCCCTCAACAGAGGCCCTGCGGTTCCCGGGCATGTATCGGGCCTGCCACCCTGCGCGGTCGGCGGCGACCGGAATGTAGTAGTGCGGGCGGCGTTCCTCGAACCGGGGGAAGAGGACCCGGGCCAGCTCCTCGCTCGGCTCATTCAACCAAGCCCTTTGCGCTGCGAGCATGACTGACTCGGAGCCGAAGGCGAGCGCCCGCTCTATGACTGGGACCGCGCTGGGTCCCCCGATCGTGCTCGCGGCCTCGATGGACTTCGCTGCCTGACGCGCGTTCTGCGGAGGGACGGTTGCCAGGAGGGGCAGCGCGTACTCCCCGACCATGCTTAGCGCGTGCACGTGGTCCTTGGTTCGAGGCGGCAGAATGCTCCGCACACGTGCACGGATATCCTCACTGAGGTCCTGAGACAGCGCCGGTGACGTCTCCAAACAGGCGAAGGCCACCAGGAGCAACCGATCCCGGTGTCGCTTCACCTGGCCGGAGCGCTCGAGTAGCCCGGTCACCAGCTCCTCGCGCTGCGCAGGGGTGCAGTGCCCGGCGGCCATCACCACGACTTCGTGCCACTGGTCGTCGTGCGCGTGACGGATCAGCAATGGGAAGCTGTCCTCCTCTACCAGCGCTCTGGCGGCCAGGTACTCCTCGAAGGTTCGGTGTAGGAAGCCCACCCTGTCTACAGTCGGGCACTGGAGGAGGCCGCTGCGTACCACCAGGTGGGCGAAGACCTCCTCCGGGTCCTCCCTGACCCCATGCATAGCGGCGAGCAACCGTGCGACCTGGCGTCGGACAGTTGGGATCGGGGCGTCAGAACTGCCGTTGAGAATCAGCCACTTCGCCAACTCCTGGAGCAGAAGTACAAGCTCGCGGCGGGAGAGATCGATCCCCTCGATCCCGCGCTGCTGGTCGCGGTCCTTGAGCAACATGGCCAGAGCCGCCTCGTAGACCTCCATACGGTCGCGGGGGAGCGATGTGTTCCGGTCGCGGTACAGGGCGCACAACAGGGCACAGAGCAGGGGAGTGGAGGCGATCGCGCGCAAATGGCGCTGGTTGAGTACCTTCTGGATCAGCTCATGCTCGAATCCGGTCAGCCGGTCGCGTTCGTCCTGATCCGCGATGTCACCGCGTACGGCCTCGTGCCAGTGGTGGATGAATGCCCGGACATCGCCTTCCCGTAAGGACTGGAGTTCCGCGCTCGCGAAGCCGTCCGCGTCGAGCCAGGTCTCGCTCGCGGCTCCAGGACGTGTGGTCACGATGTATCGGCAGTCGGGAAAGTCGGCGAGCAGGTCGCGCAGCCAGCGCCGGGCGTCCTCACGTTCGCCGGGCGGGAGCTCGTCGATGCCGTCTATCAGAACGATTGCGCGGCCGTCGGCGAGCACACTAGTCACCCATCCGCTGGGCGCCTGGTAGGCGAGGTGGCGACCGGTCTGCCTGAGGAAGTCCTCGGGTTCGGGGAGGCGTTGACCGACGTACTGCCTGAGGGGGATGAGGAACGGGATCAATCCGTTCCATGCCGACATCTCGTCGGGGAAGTCGCTGCGGCTGGCACGGACTGCGGCCCACCGCAACAGGGTCGTCTTGCCAGCGCCCGCCGGACCGCGCAAGAAGGTGCGCGATCGCGTGGCTAGGACCTGCTCCACCTGGCGGTCGCCTGGCTCGTCCGGCCCGCCGGACGAGCCCTGCTCCGGCCAGCCGCGGACGCACAGGCTCAGGTAGGCGACACTCAGGCGGTACGGCCGGGTGTGGGCGTCGGTGCCGAAGAGTTCCAGGACGTCCCACCGCTCGGCCGCCTTGCGGCGGTAGGCGGTCTCGAACGCCGCCTCGGGATCCTCGTCCAGTCCCTCCGGCCGCCGGGGGATCCGGTCCAGGACCTCCTCCAGGTGCTCCAGGATGAGGGCCTCACGGCGCAGCAGCTCGGTGAACGCCCCGGTCTGCAAGTTCGGCAGCGTGGACACCGTGGCCAGCACGTAGGCGCAGGACTCGGGCAGGACCCGGTCGTAGAGGGCGACAGCCGCGCCGCTGAGATCGCGCGTGGCGTGCGGATTCCGGTCGCGGATGTACCGCTCCAGGTACAGCGGGTCCAGATCCTGCTCGAACAGCGTGCGGTCGGTGAGCCCGGCTCGCTCGAAGGCGTCGGCGACGGCGAGGACGGCGGCCTCGCGCTCGTTCTCCGGCAGTCCGCGGAACTCGTGGTCGAGGTAGGACACGATCCGGTCGGCGATGCTCTCCTCGATCTCGGCGAACCGGCGTTCCAGCCTGCGCTGGTCGCGCCTGCCGGTCACCTTCTGCTGAACGAGGTCGACCACCGTCGTGGTGGCACTCTGGGCGATCGGGTTGCCGATCCACATTCCGCACGCGGCCTTGACCACGGCCACGCCCAGCTTCAGGGCGACGTCGTACACGGGGGGCTTTCCGGTGGGGGCGACAGGGGCGTCCCGAGCCTACGGCGCGGGGCCGGACGGGTCCACGCGGTCGCCTCGGTCCGGCCGTCTCAGGGAAGGCCGCTGCGAGGTGCGGTCGACCCGGAGATGGCCGGTTCCGGTCACGTGCGGCGGGCCAGGAGGAAGGCCTGGGGCACGTGCTCGTCCGGCTCGGGCTCGCGGACCGCCCGGACGCGCACGGAGAATCCGGCGGTCGTGAGCAGTGCGGCGACGTGGTCCGGCCGGAGCCGCTGGAAGTCGAGGGAGACCTCATGGCCCAGCGGCCGGTCGACGTACCGGGGTTCGTCCCCGACCTGGAAGGCGAGCATCAGGTGTCCGCCCGGGGCCAGCACCCGGTGGAACTCCGCGAACGCCTCGGGCAGGCGTTCCGGCGGCATGTGGATGATCGAGTAGTAGGCCAGGGCGCCGCCCACCGAGCCGTCGGGCAGGTCCAGGTCCAGGATCGAGCCCACCTCGAAGCGCAGGCCGGGATGGTCCCGCCGGGCCAGCTCCACCATCGTCGGGGACAGGTCGACACCGAACACCGGCAGGCCCAGGTCGCGCAGGTACGCCGTCACGCGGCCGGATCCGCACCCCAGGTCGGCGACGGGCCCCGCGTCCGACGCGCGGACGTGCTCGGCGAACACTCCCAGCATCGCCCGGTCCACCGGCATCGCGTCGAGCGCGTCACGGAGCCGGTCGGTGTAGTCGGCGGCGAGGGCGTCGTAGAACGTGCGCGCCCGGGTCAGGAAGTCGGGTGGGGTCACGCTCGTGCACTCTACGCGAATCCGTGTCCGGGTGGCCGCCCGGCCGCCTTTCGGTCGTCCCGAAGGGCGAAGACGTCCCCTGCCCGGAAATAGCGCCAGCCGTACTTGCTGCGGAAGGACTTCACGTCGTCGAGGCGTCCGCCGCGTGCCCACGTCCGCAGCGTCGACGGGCAGACGCCGATGACGGCCGCCGCCTCTCCGTTGGTGAAGTACATGTCCGGGTGGGTCTCTTCCAGGAATCGGATTTCTCGTTCGTCCATGGAGCCAGCATCCGACGCGCTCCCACCATTGCGCGAGGAACGAGCATCTATCCCCAAAGCAAGGGTGCGCAACTCAAGTTCGGATTACGCTTTTCATCATGGCGCAACGCTTTCCCCAGCACCTCACCAAACTGCGGACTTTGTCCGGATTGTCGCAGCGGCAACTCGCCTCCCGAGCGAGGGTGTCCCCCTCCGCGTGCTGCCGCTGGGAGAAAGGCGAGGTCGCTCCCAGACGAGGGCATGTGGAGACCCTGGACCGGGTCCTGGGCGCCGAGGGCCGGCTCATTCAGACGTGGCAGCGGGATACGGCGGGCGGCACACTGCCTCCGTGGATGCAGGATCTGCAACGCCTCCAGGAGGAAGCAACACTCATCGAGTCGATCAGTCCCGGGCTCGTCAACGGTTTGTTGCAGTCGGAGAGTTATGCGCGCTTCGTCTTCCGGCACGGGCAACCGCTCATGACGGGGGAGGAGATCTCCCGCCTGGTCGCGGCCAGGTGCCAGCGATATGACAGGCTTCGCCGAAAGAACGATCCCGATGTGACGGCGGTCTTTCCGCAAACAGCGCTGACGTGTGTGGCCGAGGAGATCCGGGTTGAGCAGGCGGAACACCTGCTCTCGCTCCTCGAAGGCGGAAAGGTCCGCGTGCACATCGTTCCGGAGGGTTCCCTCCTGGTGGGCGTCATCGCTCCGCTGTTCATGGTGCGGCTTTTCGACGGATCCCGGGCGGCTTCGAGCGACATGAACACCGGTATCGTCATGCACGAAGACGATGGCGAGCCCAACGGGTTCGAGCGGCTTTCCGAACTGGTCAAGCGTGCCATGGGCGCGGCGCTGCCGGTGGACCAGTCGGTTCGGATGCTGAAGGAGATGATCTAGTGGCCAACGGTTGGCACAAGAGTTCGTACAGCGAGACCGGCGGCCAGTGCCTGGAGGCGCGTGAGCACGGGGCCGGTGCCGATGTGCGTGACACGCAGAACCGGAACGCCGGTCACCTGTCCTTCTCGGCCGTCGAGTGGGCCGCGCTGGTGGCGACGGCCGCGCGCTGACCCGAGCGCGCCGGTGCCCCGCATCGGGAGGGCCCCGCCGGACGCGTCCGACGGGGCCCTCCCGCAGGGGGTGTTTCTCCTATCATGCGGCCCGTGACGGGATCGCGTCCAGGGAGTCGTCCTTGGTCTCACGGCTGAGCAGCAGCGCCACCAGCGTGATCGCGCCGACCAGCACCAGGTAGCCGCCGACCCAGTTCAGACCGAACCGGCCGGCCAGCCACGTCGCGATGTAGGGAGCGAACGACGCCCCCAGCAGGCCCGCGACGTTGTACGCCACCGACGCGCCCGTGTAGCGCACGTTGGTCGGGAAGAGCTCCGGCAGCTGGGCGGCCATCGGGCCGAAGGTCAGGCCCATCAGCGACAACCCGATGATGAGGAAGGCCAGCACGCCGACCGTGCTCCCGCTGCCCAGCAGCGGACCCATGGCGAAGCCGAACACGATGATGGCGACGGTCACCGTGATGAGCGTGGGGCGGCGGCCGAAGCGGTCGGCGATCAGGCCGGAGATCGGCGTGAACAGCGCGAAGAACAGCACGCCGACGAGCAGGAACACCAGGAACTGCGACCGGTCGTAGCCCAGACCGCCCTCGGGGTCGGTGCCGAATCCCAGCGAGAACACGGTCATCAGGTAGAAGAGCACGTACGTGGCGAGCATGATCAGCGTGCCCAGAACGACGGCGACCCCGCTGGTACGGAAGACCGCCACGATCGGGGTCTTGACCCGCTCGCCCGAGGCGACCACCTTGGCGAAGGCCGGTGTCTCGTGCAGCGTCAGGCGCACCCACAGGCCGATCGCGATGAGGAGCGTCGAGAGCAGGAACGGCACCCGCCATCCCCAGGCCAGGAAGGTCTCCTCGCTCATCGTCTGGGTGATCGTCAGGAACACCCCGTTGGCGAGGAAGAAGCCGATCGGTGCGCCCAGCTGCGGGAACGTGCCGTAGAACGCGCGCTTGGCGGGCGGGGCGTTCTCCGTGGCCAGCAGCGCGGCACCGCCCCACTCGCCGCCCAGTCCCAGCCCCTGCCCGAACCGGCACACCGCCAGCAGCACCGGCGCGACGACTCCCACCTGGGCGTAGGTGGGCAGCAGGCCGATGCCCACCGTCGCGATCCCCATCGTCAGGAGGGAGGCCACCAGAGTGGCCTTGCGTCCGACGCGGTCACCGAAGTGGCCGAAGACCCACGAGCCGACCGGCCGTGCGACGAACGCGATCGCGAACGTGGCCAGCGACTGCAGCCGCGCGGCCATCGCGTCGCCCTCGGGGAAGAACAGGAGCGGGAAGACCAGGACCGCGGCGGTGGCGTAGATGTAGAAGTCGTAGAACTCGATGGACGTGCCCACGAGGCTCGCCGTGAGGACCTTGCGCTTGGGGTTGGTCGGCGGCTCCGCCGGTTCGGCGCGCGGCCGATCGGGTTCCGGCGCGGCCGAGGCGACGTCCTGCGCGGTCATAGGCGTTCTTCTTCCCAGCTCGGGACTTGATGGCTGGCAGGATCCTAGCCCGGTTGTGCACCATGTGGGATGTCTGTCTCAGAAAATGGACATCCGGGGTGATCGTGGCCTTTCGTCCGATCGGCCCACGGGAACGGCGATTCCGGCGCGGCGGGGCTCTCGCGGGCCCCGGCCCATCGGCACGGTGTGAGGCGCTTCACCCGCCGGCCGTGTCACGACCGGCTCGGCCCGTCTCGTCCTGTGGTGCGAAGGGCGGCCACGAGGGCCGCCGCCACCCGGAAGGGACCAGGATTCCCATGACCCACCGACTTCTCGTCCTCGGGGCCGGCTACTCCGGCCTCGCGGCCGCCCGCCGCGCCCACGGCCTCGCCCGGCGCGAGCGCGCCGACGTCACCGTCACGCTCGTCAACGCCACACCGGACTTCGTCGAACGCGTCCGCCTGCACCAGGTCGCCGCGGGCCAGGACGTCGGCGTGCACTCCCTGGCCGACGCCCTGGACGGCACCGGCATCGGCCTGGTGGTCGGCGTGGTCGAGGACGTGGACCCCGACGCCCGCTCGGTCACCGTGCGCGGTGGGCAGGGGCCGCGCACGCTCGGCTACGACTCGCTCATCCTCTCCCTGGGCAGCTCGGCCCGCGCCGGAGGCGTCCCCGGCGCCGACGACCACGCCCTGGCCATCGCCGACCTGGAGGGCGCGCGCACCGTCGCCGAGCGGATCGCCGCCGACCGGCCCGAGCGCGTGGCGGTGGTCGGCGGCGGACTCACCGGCGTCGAAGCCGCCACGGAGATCGCCGAGTCCCACCCCGGCATCGCCGTCGAACTCGTCACCGGCGGCGAGATCGTCCCGAGTGCGGGTGCGCGCGGGCGGGCCCACGTGCGCCGCGTGCTGCACCGGCTCGGCGTCGCCGTGCGCGAACGCGCGCGCGTGGACGCGGTCGATGCCCGGGGCCTGGTCTTGGCCGACGGCGGACGCCTTCCGGCCGACCTCGTGGTGTGGAACGGCGGGTTCAGCCCCTCCGGTCTGCCCGCCGCGATCGGGCTGGCCGTCGACGACGACGGGCGCGCGGTGGTCGACGCCTCCCAGCGCTCGGTCTCGCACCCCGACGTGCTCGTCGCGGGCGATGCCGCCCGCACCGCGGGCGCCGCGGGCGAGCCCCTGCGCATGTCCTGCGCGATGGGTCTGCCGATGGGTTGGAACGCCGCCGAGACCGTCCTCGGCGGCCTCACCGGGCGCACACCCGACACCGCTCCGTTCGGGTACCTGGGCCAGTGCGTGAGCCTGGGCCGACGCGACGCCCTCGTCCAGTTCGCGCGTGCCGACGACAGCCCGCGCCCGTTCGTGCTCACCGGACGCCCGGCCGCCCTCGTCAAGGAGTACATCGTGGCCGCGGCCTACGACAACGCGCGCACCGGCGGCCAGGCCGCGGCGTACCTGCGCCTGGTCCGCGGGGTGGCGCGGCGGCACCTGCGCCGGGAGCGTGCCCGGGCGGGTGCTGTTCAGCGGCGCGAGCCCTCCGCGGGAGCCTCCAGAGGGGTGTCCCGCGGCGACGCCAGGAAGGGGCGCATGACGCGCTCGGCCAGCGGTGTCGACGACAGCCGCAGGGCCTGACGGCGGACGAACAGGCGGGCGGGGGTGGCCGGTACGAACCACCGCGCCAGGGTGCGGCCCGCCTTCTGCTTGGCGTCGATGACCGGCTTGACCCGGCTCTCGTAGCGCCGCAGCGCCGCCGCGATCTCCTCGGTGGCGGCCCCGTTTCCGGAGGCCCCGCCTCCCGCGATCCCGCCGTTCGCGACTCCGGCGTTCGCGACTCCGGCGTTCGCGACTCCGGCGTTCGGGGCCCCACCGCCCGGCCCTCCCGAGCCCGCCCCCGTGCGTACCGCCCGTCCCCCCGGGCCCACCCGGCCCAGCTCCTGGGCCAGGACCTCGGCGGCGGCCACCGCCATGCTCGCCCCCTGCCCGGCCATGAGCGAGACCGCCTGGCACGCGTCCCCGACCAGGACCACGCGCGCGTCGGACCAGCCCGGCATGATGATCTGCTCGACCTCGTCGTAGTACGGCCGGGGCGGGCAGGCCGCCAGCAGGCGGGGCACCAGCCACCCCAGGTGCCCGTGGACCTCCCGCAGCCGTGCGCGCGGATCCTCCGGCAGCGAGCCGTCCGGGGACAGGTGGCACAGGAACGCGGCCCCGGTCGTGTCGGACAGGCGGTACATCCCGGCCTGGACGCCGGGGGCCTCCACCACCTGGAACTCGTTCGCCAGGACGTCCATCAGCTCCGGGTCGCTGAACACGTAGGCCGCGGCGTGCGCCCCCAGATAGCGGCGGTAGCGCGACTCCGGCCCGAAGACGAGCCGCCGCGTGCTCGAATGGATCCCGTCGGCTCCCACGAGCACGTCGGCGCGCTCGGCCGAACCATCGGTGAGGACCGCCGTGACGCCCCCGTCGTCCTGGTGCGCCTCCGCGATCCCGGTCCCGTACCGCACGTCGGCCCCGGGCCCCAGGGCCTCGCGCAGCACGCCCTCCAGGTCGCCGCGCAACAGGGTCAGGAAGCGACCGCCGGTGAGCCGCGCGGGCACCGACGCGTCGATGCTCGCGGAGTGGCGGCCGTCGGCCCTGCGGTAGCGCACGGCGTTCAGGTCCAGCGCGTACTCGTGCACCCGCTCGCGCAGCCCCATCCGCTCCAGGGTGTCGTAGCCGGGACCGAAGTAGTCGATGACGTAGCCGCGGTCCAGCGTGCCGTCGGCGGATTCCGGCGCGTCCACGGCCGCGAGGCCGACGGAGGCGGAGGGGGCCGGACCCCGTTCGACGACGGTGGTGTCCCAGCCTTCGCGGCGCAGCCACCACGCCGTGGATAGACCGGCGATGCCGCCGCCGATGATGATCGCTCTCACCTGGTGTCTCCTTCGGGTACGGGCGCCGCGAGCAGGCGGCGTAGGGGTTCGAGGTAGGCGTCGGCGGGAGGTACCGGGCCCAGCGCCCGGTGCAGGACCACGCCGTCGAAGAACGCGCACACCAGCTCGGCGGCGGCCTCCGGCTGCGGGGTGCCGTGCTCGCGCAGCCACGCGGTGATGGCGTCGCGGGTCTCGGTCACGATCCGCGCCATGACCGCGTGCAGCTCGGGGTCGCGGGTCGCGGCCAGGTAGGCCTCGGTGACCAGGACGGAGGCGGGGTCGTCGCCCTGGAAATCGTCCATCTCCCGGAGAGCCGCCATCACCCCCTCGGCCGGGTCGGGTATCGCGGTCATGGCCGCGAGCGGGTCGGAGAGGACCTCCTCCAGGACGGTCACCACGGCGGCGCGCAGCAGGGCGGGCAGCGAGTCGAAGTGGTAGTGGACGAGCCCGGGGCGCACCTGTGCGCGGGCGGCGACGAGTCGTGTGGTGACCGCGTTCCACCCCACCTCCGGGATGAGTTCGACGGCCGCGGCCAGCAGCTTGGCGCGGCTGGAGCGTCCCCGCTCCGCGGAGGACGTTGGGGTTTGGTCATTTGCCTTGGGCATATGACCAAACTACGGGCGGGCGGAGCCGAAGGCAAGCCCACAGCGGGAGGAGACCGGGTGCAGGGGACGGCGGTGAACGCGCGGTTGGCGAGGGGGTGGGGTAGGGCCAGAAACGAGGCAGGAGCCGGTGCGGGGGACGGGCGGGGGCGCAAGCGGGTGCAGGGGACGGGCGTGGCGCGGCCGGTGGGAGCGGGGGCGGTGCCCGTGGGAACCGAGGGGCACGTCCCGGATGCCTGGATCAGCCGGGGTCGGGGGCTCCCGTGTCGGAGTCGCCCGAGCCCAGGGCACCCGGGCGCACCACACGGGTGCAGTTGTCCCGGAACCGCTTGACCAGTTCGCCGTTGGGGCGGTCGCTGCGCTCGACCCACTCCCGGGCGGCCTCCTCGCTCGCCCCACCCGAGACCTGCCGCAGGCGCAGCCGCTCCTCGCGCACCCGGTCGTCGGCCTCCACGTACCACAGCTGCTCGAACAGCCCCCGAAGCCGCCGCCAGGGCTCGTCGTCGCTCGCGAGGTAGTTGCCCTCTGTCACCACCAGCACGGTGTGCGGATCCACCACGTGCCGGGCGGCCACCGGCTCGTGCAGCCGGCGGTCGTAGTCCGGGACGTACACGGGATGGTCCGCCTCGGCGAGCAGGCGCCGGACGAGCGCCACGTAGCCGTGCGCGTCGAAGGTGTCGGGCGCGCCCTTGCGGTCGCGCCGGTCCAGCCGGTCGAGTTGGGCGTTCGACAGGTGGAAGCCGTCCATCGGCAGGTATCCGGCCGTACCCGCCCCCAGATGGTCGTTCACCCGCGCGACCAGGTGGCGGGCGAGCGTCGACTTCCCCGCGCCCGGGGCGCCGGTCAGGCCGAGGACGGCGCGCCGCCCCGGGCGGGCCGCGGCCTGGCGTGCGATCCGCAGGGCTTCGGCGACGAGCGAGTCGGACATGCGCCCGAGCCTACGCGCTGCGCCCCGCGCGGCGGGAGCCCCCTGCGGGAACGGGACGCCCAGGTGGGGTCGCTCGTCCCGTGACCGTCCACGGCCATGAGGGGAGCCGCGGCCGGGGCGGGGCCGCTCGTGCTGCGCGGCATCCCACGGCCTGGACGCGCCCGCGGCCGGGCTGGTTCGTCAATGCTGCGGCGGTCCGGGGCCGGGGCGGGGCCCGCGCTCTCCCGCGGGCCCCGCCCCGAGCCCTACGGGGTTCAGGGCGCGTGGCCCACGTGGGCCAGGGCCTGACGCAGCAGCACGCCCTGGCCGCCGGTCATCTCCTCGATCACCTTCGGACTGGCCGCCTCCTCCGGCGTGAACCAGATCAGGTCCAGGGCGTCCTGGCGCGGCTGGCAGTCACCCGAGACCGGCACGATGTAGGCCATCGCCACCGCGTGCTGGCGCGGGTCGTGGAAGGGCGTGACGCCGGGGGTCGGGAAGTACTCCGCGACCGTGAACGGCTGCGGGGCGGTCGGGATGCGCGGCAGCGCCACCGGCCCCAGGTCCTTCTCCAGGTGCCGCAGGAGGGCGTCGCGCACACGCTCGTGGTAGAGCACCCTCCCGGAGACCACGGACCGGTTGAAGCTGCCGTCGGGCGCGGCCCGCATCAACAGGCCGAAATGGGTCGCCTCCCCGGTTTCGTCCACCCGCACGGGCACGGCCTGGACGTAGAGCACCGGCATGCGGCCGCGGATGTTCTCCAGTTCCTCGGAGGAGAACCAGCCGGGCTGGGTGTCTGCGGTGTCGGTCATGGGGTGCGCGGCGGTGCGTCCAGCGGCGCGCGCCCCTGGCGCGGCCGGGATGCGGCCACCGCTCCCTCCCTTCGATCGGTCGGCGTCCCTGCGGGACCAGTCTCCCGCCCGTGGCGGACGGGAGCGCACGGTGCCCTACTGCTTCTACCGCACACCGGGACGCTACGCACGGTGCGGGGGCGAGGGGCGGATCCGAGTGTCCGAGAGGAGTGGTGACCGCCAGGGGTACGGCCCGGGCGGGCGGCCACGAACGCGATGTCGGTGTACGGCGAGATTTCGCGCGGTTTTCGCACCGAAAGCCTCCCCGGAACCTCCCTGGAGAGGTTACGATCTCGTACGCGGTTGCGTAGTGGACAGGTTACGTCCGGTGAGAGGTGGTCCCGAGTGGCACGCGATGCCCGGTTCTCTGCCGAGGAGCGTTCCCCCTGTACAGGTGTCACCGTGGTACCCGTCCACGGCGAGGTCGACCTCGCCACGGCCGACCGGATGCGCGATCGGCTCCTGCGAGCGGCGTACGACTCACGGTGCGACTGTCTGGTGGTGGACATGTCCGGGCTGGAGTTCTTCGACGCGAGCGGCGTGCGCGCCCTGGTCTCCGTGGCCAGGATCCTGTGGGCACAGGAGCGGCACACGGTGCTCGCCGAGCCCTCGCCCATCGCCGAACGCGTCCTGACCGCGCTCGACATGGGCCGGGTCTTCGAGATCTACCCGCTGCTGGAGATGGCGCTGACCCACACCAGCGGCCTGCGGGTGGACAGCGAGCCCATCGCCAACAACCCGGTTCCCTGAGGCGCGGGTCCCTGAGGCCGCGGGTCCCGGGCCCGTGGGCGCCGCTCGGCGGTGTCCGCGGACCGGGCCCGGGCTTGGGCGCGGTGCCCTCCCTCCGGGGGCGCCGCGCGGCGGGGCAGCCGCTCTCGCTGGACCGAGGCCGCGGCCGTCCCACCTGGCGTGAGCGGGAGGGTCCACCGCCCGTACCGGTGCGGAGCCATGGCCACCCCCTCCCACGGACGTGGAGGAAGGGCCGCCGCTCATATCGGGACGGCGGCGGCCTCCTGCGGTGAGGGGGAGAGGACGCCGCTCACGCCTGGGACGGCGCCACGGTGGTCTCCTCCGGCGAGGGGGAGAGGACGCACCCGGCGGTCGGCTCCGGTGCCGGCCACCAGGTCTTCCCCGGGGGAGAGGACGTCGCTCACGCCTGGGAGGGCGTCTCGCGGGAGCCTTGCCCGCCGCTCCCGCCGCTTTCGCCCTCGGCTCCGTCCTCGCGGACCAGGAAGGGCGCCAACAGGTCGGGCACCGCCGCGTCCGCCCAGACCAGCCCCTGCTCCAGGCCCACGTCCTTGGCCGCGTACATCCTCTGGCCCGCGGCGGTCGTGGCCGCCACGTCGGCCAGATCCACCCGGCGCTGGAAGGGCGAGCGCGTGATCCGCCAGCCGATCACCGCCGACCGCTCCAACGCCACGGTGTCGCGCGTCGCCATGCCGCTGCGCACCACCAGGAAGCGCGGGTGCGTCCCGTGGCCGAGCCCGCGGTAGGAACCCACGGCGTACCAGAACGCCACCACGGCGACCAGCACGGCCAGGAACGCCCAGCCCCAGCTCGGCGTCGTCTCCACCGCCCGCGACGCCAGCGGCACCGGGATGATCTCCTCCTCGATCTCGTGGACCGCCTCCCACCACGCCTGCGTCGCGAGCGTGTGCAGCCAGGCGAGGGCGATCGAGACCGCCACTCCCAGCAGGGCCACGACTCCCGCACGGGTGAACCGGCGGCGCAGCGCGGCGCGCGGGTGCCGGGCCAGGGGCACGTCCAGGGGCGAGTCGTCCTCCCGCAGCAGCGCCGCGGCCAGCGCGCGGGCGCGACCGACCGGCATGGGCGGGGACAGGCGGCTCTTGGCGCTGGTCTTCTCGTCGTCGGCCGCGGCCAGACCGGTCGCCACCGCCCGCACGTCCGCGCCGCCCACCGAGCGCAGCACGAACGGCTGGTGCAGGGTGACGCCGTTGAGGCGGCGCCCCTCCACCGACAGCGACACACTCGTCAGCAGGCCGCGGCGCAGCCGGACCGAGCCGTCGGCCTCCCGGGTGAGCCGGTAGTTCCACCAGGTCTCCACGGCGACGGCGGTCAGCACGACCACCCCCGACAGCAGCAGGACCAGGAGGGACGCGGGCACCACGACCAGCAGCCGGGTCATCACCATCGAGGTGAGCTCCTCGGCGGTGGGCAGGTTCGCCTGCTCGGACGCCCACTCCCAGGCCCAGCCTCCGGTCTGGGCGTTGAAGCCCACCAGCGCGGCGATGAAACCGACACCGATGCCGAGCGTGGCGGTGGTCGCGGGCGCGTAGGCGAACCACGCCCGGTTGAGCCGGGCCAACTCGACCTCCCCGGTCTCCTCGGTCTCCTCGGTGTCGTCGGCGGACCCGTCGGTGCCGGTGGTGGCCGCGCCCGCACCCGTGGCCGGTCGGCGCAGCAGCAGTTCCCGCCGCAGCCGCTCGCCCTGCCCGGCGGTCACGTAGAGCAGCTGGAACTGGTCGGAGCCGCCCTGTTCGCCCGTGCCGACCGTGACCGAGCACAGGCCGAACACGCGCACGAAGATCGGCGCGTTCACGTCCACGGTGCGCACGCGCTCACGGGGGATGGAACGGTAGGCCTTGGCGACGACGCCCGAGCGCATCTCCACCCGTTCGGCGGTGACGCGGAACCGGGTGGCGCGCAGGCGTAGGAGGTCGATGGAGGTGAAGAACGCCAGGAGCGCGATCGTGCCGGGGATCGGGGCCAGTGCCCACCAGGGCAGAGGGGCGAAGAGGGCGATCGCCGCGGTGCCGATGACGGCCGTCGGGACCAGGAAGATCCCGGCGGCGACCGCCCCGGCCCACACGCTCAGCGGGTGCAGTCCCTGCCAGTCCCCGGCCGGTTCGCTCCCCGGACCCGCGTGCTCCTCCGGAGCGGAGCCGGTCTCGGAAGGCTCGGAACCGGCCTCCGGTCCGCTGCCGGTCGAGGACTCGACCGCCTGCCCGGTACCGGTCGTGGATTCGACCGACGGCCCACCGTCGTGTGCGGGCCCGGCCGCCCGCTCGGTGTCGCCCGAGGGCCCGGTCTCCTGGCCGCCGTCGGCCGCCTGATCGGTTCTCCGCTCGTGGTCGAGGTCGGACTCGACCGGGGGCGTCGCCGGGGGAGCGGGGTCCTGGGCGCGCTCCTCGGGGCGGAAGTCGTCGGGGCCGCTCATGTGGCGTCTCCCTCCGTGGCCTGGGTGGTCTCGGTGAGCTGGTCGGCCACCCGGGTGGCCAGTTCGTGGTCGAGTCCGGAGATCTCCAGCGGACCGGCCGCCGAGGCGGTGGTCACGGTCACGCTCGACAGCCCGAACACCCGCTGGAGCGGGCCGCGCGCGGTGTCCACGGTCTGGATACGCGACATCGGGGCCACCCGCCACTCCTGCCACAGCCATCCGCTGGCGGTGTAGACCGCGGTGTCGGTGACCTCCCAACGGTGGACCCGGTAGCGCCACACCGGCATCGCCACGGTGACCAGCAGGCCGACAACGCCGATGACGGCGGTGGCCGGCACGAGCCAGGGGCGCGCGGGCTCGAAGATGACGGCGGGGATCGCGGGTGCGGCGGTCAGGACCACGGTCACGGCCAGTGCGCGGGTGGTCCACCACAAGATCGCACGCCGGTCCACGCGGTGGTGGGGTGGGCGCAGTCGCAGAGCGTCGGTGCTCATCGCGTCCGCCTCTCTTCATCGTCCGGGCCCGGGGGCGGGCCGCCTCGTAAAAGTGATATCACAATGCTATTGTCGTGTCATCACCACGAGAGGACGGTAGAACCGATGAGCGAACCCGCAGCGACCATCACCCCAGCTCCGCGGTATCGGGAGCGCGCGGCCTTCGGCTACGACGGGATTCCGGTGGCCGCGGCCTGTGCGGTGCTGACCCTGGGCGGCGTCGTCCTGGCCCTCCTGCCGACCCTGGGAGCCCCGGTCCTCCTCGTCGCCGTGGGCGTCGTGCTCGCCCTCGTCGGCGCGGTACCGGCCCTGGGCCTGACGATGGTCGCGCCCAACCAGGCCCAGGTCGTGCAGTTCTTCGGCCGCTACGTCGGCACCATCCGCACCGACGGCCTGCGCTGGGTCAACCCCTTCACCGTGCGCAACTCGGTCTCCACGCGCATCCGCAACCACGAGACCTCCGTCATGAAGGTCAACGACGCCTCAGGCAGCCCCATCGAGATCGCCGCGGTCGTGGTCTGGCAGGTCCAGGACACCGCCCGGGCGAGCTTCGAGGTCGACGACTTCGTGGAGTTCGTGTCCATCCAGACCGAGGCCGCCGTCCGGCGCATCGCGGGCGAGTACCCCTACGACGCCCACGGCGAGGACACGGAGCTGTCCCTGCGCGACAGCGCCGACGTCATCACGGAGAAGCTCGCCAAGGAGGTCGCCGACCGCGTCGAGGCGGCGGGTGTGGCCATCGTCGAGTGCCGCTTCACCCACCTGGCCTACGCGCCCGAGATCGCCCACGCGATGCTCCAGCGCCAGCAGGCCGGAGCGATGATCGCCGCGCGGCAGCAGATCGTGGAGGGCGCGGTGGGCATGGTCGACCGCGCGCTGGCCCGCCTGTCCGAGGAGGAGGTCGTGGAACTGGACGAGGAGCGCAAGGCCGCCATGGTGAGCAACCTGCTCGTGGTCCTGTGCTCCGACCGCCCCGCCAGCCCCGTCGTCAACGCCGGGACCCTGTACCAGTAGCTCTCGGGGGTGGCATGTCCGATCGCAAGAAGGTGCTGCTGCGGCTCGATCCCGCCGTCCACGACGCGCTCGCGCGCTGGGCGGGGCAGGAGCTGCGCAGCACCAACGCCCAGATCGAGTTCCTTCTGCGCCGCGCGCTGGACGAGGCCGGACGGATGCCGAAGGACGCCGGGGGGATGCCGCGACGGGGGCGGCCGCGCAAGCAGGCCCCGGAGACGGACGAGAACGGTGCCTGACGGTGCCGGGCGACCTTGTGCGAGGTCGCCCGGCACCGGCGGGCGCTGCTACGCGGTGGCCTCGTCGGACCCGCCGATGTGCCTGCGCCAGTCGCCCGCGCCGACCAGCCAGTGCGGAACGACGCTCAGCGGGAAGGGCAGGTCGGTCTTGAAGATCGTCTCGCCGGAGACGGTGGCGACTTCCCGGTACACGCCGTTCTCCAGGCAGAGTTCGGTGATGCTCGGCAGAGCGCGGTCTGGATTGATGATCCAGTACGAGCGGACGCCGAACTCCTCGTACTCGCGCCGCTTGGTGTGGTGGTCGCGGATGGCGCTCTCGGGAGGGACCACCTCGACCGCCAGGAGCGGCGGCTTGGTCAGATAGGGGCTCTCCTCGTCGGCGGCGCGGAGCACGGCCAGGTCCGGAACACGGTGGTGGGAGCGGTTACCGTTGACGTTGATGCCCGGGGTGGCCACGACCTCGAACTCTTCCGGGGCGAGCGCGTTGAGATGGTACGTCAGCCGGGACTCTACGCGGCTGTGCAGGAAGACCGGTGCGGGCGACACGTCAAGCCGTCCGTCGACCAGCTCGTAGCGCCGTCCGTCGTCCGGCATCCGCCTGAGGTCGTCCACGGTCAGTGGGCGATCCGCTTCCGTATCCGTCTTGCCGGTTGTCATAAGACTCGTGATGCCTCCTTGCTCGCATGGTGGCCGGTCTTTCGTCACTCTCCGTGGTCCGGGGAGGGAACCCGGATATTCGTGAATATGAGACGGTCCCCTTCATCTCCAGCGGGTGACCTTTTCCTCGGCCCTGGCGCGGGTAGGCCTGAAGGGCGGGGCCGCGCCCGCGCCGGAATCCCCTCCGGTGCCGAGACGTCCCGCCGGAGGTGAGCGCCGGTGCCCGGCCACATCGAGTTCGAGACCACGTTCAGCGTCGACACCGACGCCGTCCTGCCCGACCTGTCCGATCTGGCGCCCGGCGGCATCGAGCGGCGCTCGCACGAGCTGGACGCCACCTACGTCGACACCGCGGACCTGGGCCTGGCCGCGCGAGGCGTCACCCTGCGCCGCCGCACCGGCGGTACCGACGCCGGCTGGCACCTCAAGATCCCGTGGGGCGAGGGCGCCAAACGCGAGTTCCACGCCCCCCTGGGAACCGACACCGACACCGCTCCCGACGAGCTGGCCGGCCTCGTCCGCGCCACCGCCCGCGGCGCGGAGCTCCGTCCGGTCGCGCGGATCGCCACCCGGCGCACCGAGTACGCGCTGCGTGACGCCGACGGGACACCGCTCGTCCTGGTCGCCGACGACACGGTCACCGGCGAGGCCACCGGCGCCGACTCCACCACCTGGCGGGAGGTCGAGGTGGAACTCGCCGACGGGGACCGCGCGCTCCAGGAACGCGTCGGCGAGCGCCTGGCCGCGGCGGGCGCGGTCCCCTCCGCCACCGGGAGCAAACTGCTGACCGTGCTCGGCGACCGCGTCCCCCGGCCCGTGCTCCGCCCCGCGCCCCGGTCCTCGGGCGGCACCGCGGGCGACGTCGTGCGGACCTACCTCTGGGACCAGGTCGAGCACCTGCTCGTCCACGACCCCCCGGTCCGCCTGGACGAACCCGACGCCGTCCACCAGATGCGCGTGGCCACCCGCCGCGTCCGCGCCGTGCTCCAGGTCTTCCCCGGGGCCCTGCGCCGGGACGCCACCCGGCCGGTCGCCGACGAGCTGCGCCGCCTGTCGGGCGTGCTCGGCCTCGCCCGCGACCTGGAGGTGCTGCGCGAGCGCTGCGAGTCCTGGCTCACCGAGCTTCCGCAACGCACCGCCGGACACCGGCTCACCGGGGCCTGGCTCCGGGCGGTCGACGACCACCGCGCGGTCGAGCGGCGCCGCATCGACGAGGAGCTGGCGGGTGCGCGCTACCTCGCTCTCCTCGACGCCCTGGACGGTCTGCGCACCGACCCGCCGCTGGCCGAGAGGGCCGGTGGGCAGGCGCGCACGGTCCTGGCCGAGGACCTCGCGCGGTCCTGCCTCCGGATGGCCGACGCCCATGACCACGCGACGGCCGCCCGGGACGCCGACACACGCGTCACCGCCTGGCACGAGGTCCGCAAGGCCGCCAAACGCACCCGCTACGCGGCCACCCTGGCCGCCCCCGCCCTGGGCCGCCCGGCCAAGCGCGTGCGCTCGTGGGCGAGCCGTCTGCAGGAGGTCCTGGGCGAACACCAGGACGGCGTGGCGCTGCGCGCCTACCTGGAGGAGCACGCGCACACCCTGGTCGCGGCGGACGAGGACCGGGACGCGGCCCTGGTGAGCCTCGGCGCCCTGGCCGGGGCGGAGGCCGTCCGGGGAACGGCGCTCATCGAGGAGGCGGCGCGGGTGTGGGCGAAGGGCCCCGATCCGCGCGACCCCCTGGCCGCGCATACCGGGCGGCGTCCTGGGTAGGCGCGCCGGTGAGGCCGGTGAGCGGGAGCCCGGCGGGGCCGGTGGAGCGAGGGCGTTCGCCTGTGACACGGCCGCGGGGCCGCTCCCGCGGGCCGTGGCCCGCGGGGAACCCGAGGCCGCTCGGCCCCGTCGCTCTCGCCGCACCCCGGGAGTCAGGAGGAGGTACGACATGATCGCCTACCAGTCATTGGTCGACCACGTCGGCGCGCACGAGGGAGTCGGCGACGCGGAGGAGGCCCGGCGCGCGATCGGCGCCGTCGTCTCCGTCGTGGCTCCACGGGTCGCGCCCGACACCCGGGAGAGGCTGCACGCGGCCCTGCCCCCGGCGCTCCAGGGACCCGCGGAGCAGGAGGGGGCGGCCGAGACGGGACTGACCGACTCCGGAGACGTCGCCCGGCGCGTGGCGCGCGAACTCGGCCGCCGACCGGAGCGGGGCCTGTACCTGGCCGGTGTCGTCCTCTCGGAGATCGCCGAGTCCAGTCCGGACCTGCGTGAGGGGCTGGCCGCGTCGCTGCCGGAGGAACTCGCGGCCTGGGTCACCGATCCCGTGGGCGCGGCCGGCCGGTCCGACACGGGTGAGTCGGATGCGCCGAGCCGACTCGACGAGGAGACCCTGCGCGCCGCCCTGGGCAGGCTGCCCGACTGGGAGGGCGACACCCACGGGCTGACCAGGACCGTCCGGCTGCCGTCCGACCGGGTGCGCCCGCTCGTGGACGCGGTCGAGCGGATCGGCCGGGACATGAACCACGGGGCGTACCACGAGGTCACCGACGACGGTGTCGCCTTCACCGTGCGGACGGCCTCGATCAGGGCGGTGACCACGCGCGACATCGAACTGGCCGAACGCATCGAGCAGGCGGTGGCCGAGGTCGGCTCGGGCGGCCGTCCGGGACCGTGACCGAAGGGCTTGTGGAGTGCGGCCGAGCGGTCCCGGGCCGGGGCCCTGTGGCTCTGGCACCAGGAGCCCGGTGTGGCGACTGTAGCCCCGCGGTTCCGGCTCTGACTCCGCGACCGCGACACCGACCTCGGGACCGACCTCGGGACCGGGGCACTTCGGCCCGGGCCCGGGCCCCGGCGCCTACCCCAGTGCGGCGGCCGCGGCCCGGCCCGCGGTGCGGCCCGAGAACAGGCAGCCGCCCAGGAACGTGCCCTCCAGGGCGCGGTAGCCGTGCACGCCTCCGCCGCCGAACCCGGCGACTTCACCCGCGGCGTACACCCCCGGCAGCGGGGTGCCGTCGGCGCGCAGCACCCGGGCGTCGAGGTCGGTGTGCAGGCCGCCCAGGGTCTTGCGGGTGAGGATGTGCAGGCGCACGGCGATCAGCGGGCCCGCCGCGGGGTCCAGGATCTGGTGCGGCGACGCCACCCGCGCGAGCCGGTCGCCCCGGTACCTGCGGGCCGCGTGGATGCTCATGACCTGCACGTCCTTGGAGAAGGGGTTGACCAGTTCGCGGTCGCGGGCCACCACCTCGCGGGTGACGGTGTCGGCGTCGAGCACGCCGTCGCCCGCCACGGCCTTCATCTTGTCGATGAGCGCGGGCAGCCGGTCGGCGACCACGAAGTCCGCCCCGTGCTCCTTGAAGGCCTCCACCGGCCCGGGCGCCCCCGGCAGCACCCGCTTGAGCACCAGCTTGAGGTCCTTGCCGGTCAGGTCCGGGTTCTGCTCCGAGCCCGAGAGCCCGAACTCCTTCTCGATGATCTTCTGGGAGAGCACGAACCACGTGTACTCGTGCCCGGTGTGCATGATGTGGTCCAGGGTGCCTAGGGTGTCGAACCCGGGCAGATAGGGCGCGGGCAGCCGCTTGCCGGTCGCGTCCAGCCACAGCGACGAGGGGCCGGGCAGGATGCGGATGCCGTGCCGTGCCCAGATGGGGTTCCAGTTCTGGATGCCCTCGGTGTAGTGCCACATGCGGTCGGGGTTGATGACCTGGCCGCCGGCCTTCTCGGTGATGCCCAGCATCCGGCCGTCGACGTGCTCGGGGACGCCGGAGAGCATGTGCTTGGGCGGCGTCCCGAGCCGCGCGGGCCAGTTCCGGCGCACCAGGTCGTGGTTGGCGCCGATCCCGCCGGAGGTGACCACGACGGCCTGCGCGCCCATCTCGAACTCGCCGACCGAGTCCCGGTTGCTGGCCTGGCCGCGCTCGGTGCCGCTGGGCGCCAGCACGGTGCCCCGCACCCCGGTGACCGTTCCGTCGCTGACCACGAGGTCGTCGACCCGGTGCCGGAAGCGCAGCTGGACCAGCCCCCGCTCGACCGCGGCGCGCACCCGCCGCTCGAACGGCGCCACGACGCCCGGACCGGTGCCCCACGTGATGTGGAATCGGGGCACCGAGTTGCCGTGCCCGCCCGCCAGGTAGCCGCCGCGCTCGGCCCACATGACGATGGGGAACCACCGCATGCCCATCGCGTGCAGCCAGGCGCGCTTCTCCCCGGCGGCGAAGTCGACGTAGGCCTCCGCCCACTTGCGCGGCCAGGCGTCCTCGGGGCGGTCGAAGGCGGCGGTGCCCATCCAGTCCTGCAGGGCCAGTTCCGCCGAGTCCCTGACCCCCATCCGGCGCTGCTCGGGCGTGTCCACGAACATCAGGCCGCCGAACGACCAGTGCGCCTGGCCGCCCAGGGAGTGCTCGGGTTCCTGGTCCAGCAGCAGGACCCGCTTGCCCGCCTCGGCCAGTTCCGCCGTGGCGGCCAGTCCGGCCAGTCCGGCTCCGACGACGATCGCGTCGGCCTGCTCGATGCTCATGGACCCGTCCCTTCGTCGTGCCGCGCGGGGCACAGCGTGCGCGATGATGACGACTCTGGCCCCGGAGCCCCCTCCGGACAAGGCCGGTGTGTGTTCCGCGCCATATCCTTTGTCACCGGGTGACAAGACCCGGGGTCGATGGCACCATGGTCCGGCCGTGGCCCGCACACGGTGCTCCGGACCCGGAGCAGACCGTGCCGCGCGGGCCGGGCACCCGTCAAAGGAATCCCCCGTGTACTTCCATCCCCCGACCTTCGAGGCCGGTCCCGTGGCCACCGCGATCGGCCTGGGCGTGATCGCCTACCTCCTCGTCCTGCCGTTGGTCCTGCGGCGCCTGAAGTCGCCGTCCACGCGGCCGGGGACCCCGGCGTCCCGCGTCTACCGGTTCACGTGCTGGGCGAGCCTGGGCGAGGTGCTGGCGGCCATGGCCTTCGTCGGCACCGCCACCGTCGTGAGCGTGGCCGACGTCGGGCTGGCCGCGCCGACCGTCTACTGGTTCGGCGACAACCCGGCCGCGACGATGGTCGCCCTTCTCGCCTACTGGGGGTGGCCGCTCCTGATCGTGGGCGTCGCCGTCCAGATCCGGGCCGGGGCGCGCCAGCGTGCCAAGATCGCGCGGGGCGAGGCCGAACCGCCGAGGCTGCCGCCCGGAACGGCCGCGCTCCTGCCGCGGAACGCGGGTGAGCGGGCCTGGATGGTGACGGCGTCCAGCGTGGGCGCGCTGGGCACGTTCGCCGTCGTCCACGCGGTGCTCGTCCCGCTGCTCCTGGTCCGGTTCGGGCTCCACCCTGGGGACGTGGTCCTGGGCGTCGCCCTACTCTCCGGTTGGGCCCTGTCCCACGGGGGCTGGCGCAGCGCGCTCACCATGGCGCTGTTCACGGCCCTGACCACTGGCGCCTACCTGTTCGTGATCGCGGGATCCCTGCTGTTCCCGCTGCTCTTCTGGGGGCTGTTCACCGCCGTGAACATCCTGGGCATCATGCACCTGAGCCGTGACCGGCCGCCGTCGGTTCCAACGAAGCCGGAGACCGACGGCTCGGCCAAGGAAGTCTGAGCCCTCAGGCGCCGAAGCGGACCAGCGACCGGCCGCCCTGGCCCCGGCGCATGCGCTCGAAGGCCTCGGGCACCCCTTCCAGGGAGATCTCGTCGGTGATCATCGCGGACAGCTTCAGATCGCCCGAGCGCACCTGCTCGGCCAGCACGGGGATGTCGCGGGCCGGGTCGCTGGACCCGAACACGCATCCGCGCAGCGTGCGTGCCTGGTGGAACAGCTCCAGGGCGTTGAAGCTCACCTCGTCGTCGACCCTGCCGAGTCCGACGACGGTGACGGTGCCCCCGCGCCGGGTCGCCTTCCACGCCGCGCGCACGACCTTGGCCGACCCGACGACCTCGAAGACGTGGTCGGCGCCCCGGCCCTCGGTCAGCCCGCGCACCTGCTTGGTCAGTGTCGTGTCGGCCACCAGGAAGTCGGTGGCGCCCAGCGACCGGGCCAGGTCCTCCTTGGCGGGGGAGACGTCCACCGCGATGAGGGGGTCGGCCCCGGCCAGGCGGGCCGCCTGCAGCAGCGACAGGCCCACGCCGCCCAGGCCCATCACCACGGCGGACTGGCCCGGGCGCACCCGCGCGGAGTTGTTGACCGCTCCCCAGCCGGTGATGACCGCGCAGCCCAGCACGGCCGCGACCGACGGGTCGATGCCGTCGGGCAGGGGGACGACGGCGTGCGCGGGCACGACCGTGGCCTCGGCGAAGGCGCCGGTGCCCAGCCCCGGGTAGACGGGGGTGCCGTCGGTGAGCGCCGCGTAGGGCGTCAGCATGCCGTCCAGGGCGTGCTCGCACAGGTGGGGCTCGTCCTGGCGGCAGAACCAGCACTCGCGGCACGGCGGCGCCCAGTTGAGGATCACCTGCTGGCCCGGCATCACACTGGTCACGCCCTCGCCGACGGCCTCGACGGTCCCGGTGCCCTCGTGTCCCAGGACGGCGGGCATCTTCTGTGCCAGGGTGCCGTTGGACAGGGACAGGTCGGAGTGGCAGACGCCGGCGGCGGCGATGCGGACCCGCACCTGGCCGGGGCCGGGGTCGGGAAGGACCACGTCGCGGATCTCCGGGGGCGCGTCGATCTCGTGGAAGACGGCGGCCTTGACGGTCGTACTCATGGGGGCGCTCCAATCGCGGACTGCCGTGACCCTAGCAATACCGACCGGTTGGTACATCTTTCGGGTGGGGCGTGCTGGGCTCCTGCCATCGTGCTCCCCTGACGGGGGAGACGGGAGCGGCGTTTTGACGAAATCGCCGAACTCCTGGCGGGGACTTTGGGGAAATCGCCATCGTGGCCGCCCTGTCCCGCGGGTATCTTCGTCGCGTCCGTGCGGACGGTGTGACGCCGTCCACACCTGCTCACCGCCGGGGGCACGGCCGCCCGGCGCGCGTCTGGGAGGTTCCATGGCTCGATCCGGGGATGCGGTACGGACCCGGCGGCACTACCTGATGTGCCCGCCCACCTACTTCGCCGTCGAGTACGCGATCAATCCCTGGATGGACCCGGCGGCAGGTGTGGACCGCGCGCGGGCGATCCGGCAGTGGGAGGGCCTGCGCGACCTGTACCGGTCGCTGGGCCACCGGGTCAGCGAGATCACCCCGATCGACGGCCTGCCCGACATGGTCTTCGCCGCCAACGGCGCCCTGGTCGTCGACGGCCGGGTCTACGGCGCCCGCTTCGCCAGTGCCGAGCGCACCCCCGAGGGGCCCGCCTACCTGGACTGGTTCCGCCAGGCCGGGTTCACCGAGACCCGCGAGCCCAAGCACGTCAACGAGGGCGAGGGCGACTTCATCACCCTGGACGAGGTCGTCCTCGCGGCCACGGGCTTTCGGACCGAGGCCGCCGCCCACCAGGAGGCCGAGCGCTTCCTCGGCCGCCCCGTCATCACCCTGCAACTGGTCGACCCGCGCTTCTACCACCTGGACACCGCCCTGTTCGCGCTCTCCGGCGACCAGGTCGCCTACTACCCGGGCGCCTTCTCCGACGGCAGCAGGCGCGTCCTGGCGTCGCTGTTCCCCGACGCCCTGCTGGCCACGGAGGAGGACGCGGCCGTCCTGGGGCTCAACGCGGTCTGCGACGGGACCGACGTCGTCATCGCGGCCGAGGCCGTGGCCCTGGCCGAGCGGCTGCGCGGCCTGGGCTACCGCGTGCACCCGGTGGAGCTGGACGAGCTGCGCAAGGCCGGTGGCGGCGCCAAGTGCTGCACCCTGGAGATCCGCGACGCACGCGACTGACAAGTCGGGGGCGGCGAAAACGCACCCATGTGCGCATCCCGGTCACTAAACGTGGCCGGATGTGGGAAATACCACTCTGGGTCAGGCTGGACTTACTGATAGCTACTGGTCACGCGCGTGGGACCGCTCTCGGGCCGTCGGGGGCCGCCGGACCTCGGGACGATGGCCCCTGGTCAAAAACGCCCCGGCCCCTAGGGTTTGGAGATGTGAAGACCAAACAGCGCCGACTACCGCGTCGGGTCCGGGAACAGCAGATGATCGACGCCGCCGTCACCGCTTTCTCCAAGGGCGACTACCACACGGTACGCGTGGAGGAGATCGCGGAGGCGGCCGGTACGTCCAAGCCCACCGTCTACCACTACCTCGGCTCCAAGGAAGGTCTGTTCACCGCCTGTGTGCGCCGGGAGGCCGAACGGCTCATCCAGGCCATCCGCAGGGCCGTCCACGAGCCCCCGGCCGACGCCGGGGACGACCCCCTGCGCCGTGGGATCCAGGCCTTCTTCACCTACGTCACCGAGAACCGCGAGAGCTGGACGGTCCTGTACCGCCGCGCCGCCGTCCAGGGCGAGCCCTTCGCGGCCGAGGCCACCCGCGTGCGCGAGCGCGTGATGGCCGAGATCGTCGACCTCGTCACCACCTGCACCCGAGGCGCGCCCGGCGCGACGGCCCCCCACGACCGCCGCTGCCCTGACGCCAAGGACGCCCAGCTGATGGCGCGCATCGCCGTCAGTACCGCCGACGCCTTCGCCGACTGGCTCGTGGAGCACCCCGAGGAGTCGCCCGACGCCATGGCCGGGCACGTCACCGAGCTCGCCCGCTCCCACCTGGGCGAGAACCGGGCCGGCGCCGCACTGTGAGGAAGACGAGGGTCCCCGCTGTCCCCGTGCCGTCCGGCACGGGGACGACTCGTCCGACCTGACGACCCGTCACACGCGCACGCCCGCCGGAACGGCGCCGTGAGGACTCCGGCGCGCCCACCCGGTGACCCGCGCCCAGGACGATCCGGTTCGCCGGGGACCACCGGTCGGCCCGTCCACGGCACCCGCACTCATGCGCTTCCGTCGCCCGTTGCGCCCCGCGCACTCGTGCGCGTCCGCCGACCGCGGCGCCCGGCACTCCGTCTCGTCCACGGTCCGCTCGCGCTTCGCGAGAGCCTGCCGCCCGTGGCGATCTCACCTTCCGCCCGCCTTTCGTGGCCCGGTGACCGGCGCTCTCTGCCTCGCCTGCGTTCCTGCCGCGTGCGGCGCCTCTGTCCGGTGCCGCGTGGGTCCGTGGCGCCCGGCGCCCCCCGCCTCGCTCGCGTTCCTTCGGTGCCCGTTTGCTGACGTGGAGTGGTCGTTTCCTGCCTTCGCGGGTGGTTTGACCAGCTATGGGCTTTAGGTTAGCCTCCCCTTGCTTTGGTAAGGCTGCCCTCAGGAGTTTCCATGCCCCGTACCTCCCGCCCCTTGCGGGTCCACCCCATCGTGCTGCGCCGTGCCGAAGTGACCAGGGTGGTCGACGTCACGCCCAACATGCGCCGGCTCACGCTCACGGGGGAGGACCTGGCGGCGGGGACGATGGGCGAGGGCTTCGAGCGCCCCCCGTTCCGGTCCGACGGGTTCGACGACCACGTCAAGCTCGTCGTCCCGTCCCAGGAGGGCGCGCTGCCGCGGATCGGGACCCAGGAGGAGAAGCGGTTCGCCTGGAACCCCGAGGTCGTCTCCCAGACCCGCGACTACACGGTGCGCTCGTGGGACCCCGAGGCCAACACCTTCGACATCGACGTCGTCCGCCACGACCACGGCCTGGCCGCGGCGTGGGCGTTTCGCGCGCGGCCGGGCGACGAGATCCACTTCGCGGGCCCCAAGTCGTGCGCGCTGCGCAACGACGAGGCCGAGTGGCACCTGCTCGCCGGTGACGAGACCGCCCTGCCCGCGATCGGCCGCTGGCTGGAGGAGGCGCCCGAGGGCACCCGGGGCCACGTGATCGTCGAGGTCCCCACCGAGGCCGACCGCCAGGACGTCCCGACCGCGGCCGACGTCCGGATCGAGTGGCTCGTGCGCGGCGACGCACCCGCGGGCACCGGCACCGGGCTCTTCGACGCCGTGCGGCGGGTGGCGGTACCGGACGTGCGCGTCTACGCCTGGGTCGGCGGCGAGGCCATGACCATCGCCCCCATCCGCCGCTACCTGCGCACCGACCTCGGGCTCCCGAAGGAGGACGTCGAGGTCGTCGGCTACTGGCGCCGCCCGAAGACCGACGGGGCGAGCGACGCCGCACCGCGCGACGACGCGGAGCGCCTCGAACCCGTGGCGGCCGACGACGAGAAGTCGCCCCGGGAACTGCTGGAGGAGGTGCACGAGCTGACCGAGCTGGCGCCGCCGATCGTCACGCGCGCCGCCGTCACGCTCGGCATCGGCCCCCTCATCGCCTACGGTGTCTCCACCCTGGCCGAACTCGGTCGCGAGACCGGCGTGGAACCCGCGCGCCTGGCGGTCCTGCTCGACGCGATGGCCGCGCTGGGCCTGGTCGAGCGCGACGGCGACCGCTACCGCAACACCGCCCGCGGCGGCGTCCTCATGGAGGACTCCGCGATCGAGGAGCTCTCCCTCGACAACCCGGCCAACCGCGAGGCGCTCGCCCTGGTCGACCTCGTCGACGTACTGCGCTCGGGCCGCACCTCCCCGCGCCTGGGCGACCCCTCCTGGCGGGGGCGCCGGGCGGCCGACCCGGCCCTGGACTCCGTCCACCAGGACCGTGCCGCGGACCAGCTCCAGTTCGTCCTCGAACCCCTCACCCGCCTGGCGCCGGTCGCCTCCGCGCGCACCCTGGCCGTCGTCGGCGACGCGGCGCCCTTCGTGGCCTCCCGCGTCGCGCGCGGGCGCACCGTCCACCTGCCCGGCCCGGCCGACGCCGCGTGGGCGCCCCACGACTGCGCCGTCCTCGTCGGCGCCCTGGAGGGCCGCGGCGACCAGGAGGCGCTCGCACTGCTGCGGGCCGCGCTCTCCGCGGGCCCCGCCCTGGTGCTGGCCGAGCGCACCTCCGACAAGGCCGCCACCGACGACCACGCCGCCGAGCACGCCCTGACGAGCCTGGCGGTCACCGGCTCGGTCCTGCGCACCAGCGCCCGGATCGGGGAACTCCTGCGCGCCGCCGGGGCGTCCAGGACCGAGACCACCCTGCTGGGGTGGGGTTTCGGCCCGTACGGAACCGTGACCGTGGCGCATGGCTGAGACCACCGTCCCGGCGCGGGACGACCGCGCCGCCGTCACGGAGGCGGCCGGGGCCCCGAGCCGCGCGCGGACGCCGCTGATCCTGCTGGGCCTGCTGACCGCCCTGGCCCTGGCCGCCCTGGTGAGCCTGTTCGTCGGTACGGAGGGCACCGCGCCGCCGCGCGTGCTCGCCGCCCTCTTCGGCGACGGGGAGCGCGAGGTGCGGGTCCTGGTGCTGGAGTACCGCCTGCCGCGCACGCTCGTCGCGATCGCCGTGGGCGCGGCCCTGGGCGCCGCGGGCGCCCTGATCCAGGCCTACACCCGCAACCCCCTGGCCGACCCCGGCATCCTGGGCGTCAACGCGGGGGCCTCGCTCGGCGTGGCCCTGGCCATCTCGACGGGGGCCTCGGCCACGGTCGGCACCCTCGTCTGGCCCGCCCTGGCGGGGGCGTGCACGGCCACGATCGCCGTCCTACTCCTCGCCTCGACGGGACGCGGACCGGCCACGCCCGTGCGGATGACCCTGGCGGGCGTGGCGCTCACCGCCGTCCTCGGCGGCGTCGCGACGGGCATCCGGCTCTTCGATCCCAGCACGTTCGAGCGGTACCGCGCGTGGGTGGCGGGATCGGTCGCGGGACGCTCGCTCACCGACCTGGCGGGCGTGGCGCCCTACCTGGTCCTCGGCCTGGTCGTCGCGCTGCTCCTGCTGCGGCCGCTCAACGCCCTCTCTCTCGGGCAGGACCTCGCCGCCTCCCTCGGTGTCGACACCGCGCGCACACGCGTGCTCACCATCGGCGCGGTCGCCCTGCTCGTCGGCGCCGCCACGGCCGTGGCCGGTCCGATCGGCTTCCTCGGCCTCATGGCACCGCACGTGTGCCGACTGCTCGTCGGCAACGACCACACCCGGATCATCCCGATGTCGATGCTCGTCGCCCCCGTGGTCCTGCTCGTCGCCGACACCGTGGCGCGCGTGCTCATCCCGCTGCGCGAGATGCCGGTCGGCGTCGTCACGGCCTTCGTGGGCGCACCCGTGCTCATCTGGCTGATCACCGACCGGAAGGTGCACACGCAGTGAGCGTCCGACTCAGGGCCGAACAGGGCTCCGTGGTGCTGCGGGCGACCGGCCCCGTCCCCGCGTCGGGGCGGGTCGGCGTGCGCGCGGTCCTGGTCTGCGCGGGACTCGTCGCGGCGACCGGGGCCGTGGTCTTCGCCTCCCTCATGCTCGGCGCCGTCGTCTACACGCCCGCCGAGGTCGCCCTGGCGCTGTTCGGGGACGCGCCGGGCTCGGCGGAACTGTTCGTCGTCGAGTGGCGCCTGCCGCGCGCGCTGGCCGCCGTGGTGTTCGGGGCGATGCTCGGCGTGGCCGGGGCGCTCTTCCAGTGCGTCACCCGCAACCCGTTGGGAAGCCCCGACATCATCGGCTTCACGGCGGGCTCCTCGGCCGGGGGCGTCGCCGTGGTGGCCTTCGTCGGTTCGGGCTACCTGCTCGTGGCCGGTGGCGCGCTCATGGGCGGCCTCGCTGTCGCGGCGATCGTGCTGCTGCTCTCGCGCGGCGGCGGCGTGGCGGGATTCCGCCTGGTCATCGTGGGCATCGGCCTGAGCGCCATGCTCGCGAGCCTGGAGACCTGGTTCGTGCTGACCGCCGACCTCGATCTCGCGCAGGTCGCGGCGCTGTGGGGCGTCGGGTCGCTCAACGCCACGAGCTTCGAGTACACGGGCACGGCCATGGTCGCCGGACTGGTCGCGCTCCTGGCCACCGGCGCGGCCCTCGGCCGACGCCTGGGCCTGCTCGACCTCGGCGAGGACGTCTCCGCCTCCCTCGGAGCGAGCCCGTCGCACACGCGCCTGGGCGCGGTCGTGGCGGGTGTGGTCCTGGTGGCCGTGGTGACGGCCGCGGCCGGTCCGATCGCGTTCGTCGCGCTCGCCGCCCCGCACATCGGACGGCGGCTCGCCGGATCGACCGGTGTCTCGCTCGGCCCGGCGGCCTGCGCCGGAGCCCTCATGCTCGCGAGCGCCGACCTCGCGGCCCAGCACGCCGTGCCCGAGCACTCGTTCCCCGTCGGCGTCGCCACGGTCGCCGTCGGCGGCGTGTACCTCGTCACCCTGCTCATCCACGAGAACCGTAAGGGGACCCTGTGAGTACCTCCGACGGCCGCGGGTCCGCCCCGGCGCCGCCCCTGCGGGCCCACGACATCACCATGGCCTACGAGCGGCGCGTCATCGGTGAACACCTGAGCGTGGACATCCCCGACGGCGGGTTCACGGTCGTCCTCGGCCCGAACGCGTGCGGCAAGTCCACCCTGCTCCGCTCCCTGTCGCGCCTGCTCAGACCGCACGCCGGAACCGTCTACCTCGACGGCAAGGACATCCACCGCACCCGCGCCAAGGACGTGGCCGTGCGGCTCGGCCTGCTGCCGCAGTCGGCCGTGGCACCCGCGGGCATCTCGGTGTTCGATCTCGTGCGCCGCGGCCGCTATCCGCACCAGTCGATCCTCTCCCGCTGGTCGGAGCAGGACGAGCGGAGCGTGCGGCGCGCCCTGGACCAGACCGACATGGCCGCGCTCGCCGACCGCCCGATCGACGAACTGTCCGGCGGCCAGCGCCAGCGAGCCTGGGTCGCCATGGCGCTCGCGCAGGAGAGCCCGCTGCTGCTGCTCGACGAGCCGACCACGTTCCTGGACGTCTCACACCAGATCTCACTGCTCGATCTGTTCGCCGACCTCAACCGGACGGGCGGGCGGACGATCGTCGCCGTGCTGCACGACATCAACCACGCGGCCCGCTACGCCGGGCACCTCATCGTGATGTCGGGCGGACGCATCGTGGCCGAGGGGAGTCCGGACGAGGTCCTCACCGCAGAGCTCCTCGACGAGGTCTTCGACATCGACGCCACCATCATCGAGGACCCCGTCAACGGCGGCCCTCACGTCATCACCCGGCACCGCGGCCGCGAGGCGGCCGCGGACGGTCCCATCCGAAAGGTCACCCCATGAAGTCGTCGTCCCCCACCCTCCTGGCCGCGGGAGTCACGGCCCTCGCCCTGGCCCTGGGCGGCTGCGCGTCCTCCTCCGACGGCGAGGGCACCGGCGCCCAGGAGCAGGAGGAGACCCGCACGGTCACCGACGCCACGGACACCGAGGTCGAGGTCCCCGCCGTCCCCGAGCGCGTGGTCACGCTGCACTACGCCGCCACCCAGCCCGTGCTCGACCTGGGCTTCACCCCCGTCGGCCAGGGCGTCTTCGAGGAGGGGATCATCCCCGAGGAGATCGCCGACGAGGTCGAGCAGGTCCCGGTCGTCACCGACATGGTCGAGCCCGACCTGGAGGCGATCGCGGAGCTGGAGCCGGACCTCATCCTGGCCCCGAACATCTACGAGGAGGAGGTCGCCGAGCAGCTCCGGGCCGTCGCCCCCGTGTACACCTTCACCCTGCGCGGCGGCGACCGCGCGCGGTGGGAGCAGCGCACGGAGGAGATCGCCGACGCGCTCGGGGTGCCCGACCGCGTGGAGGGGCTCGCGGAGGAGTTCGAGGCGCGCCAGCAGGAGATCGCGGAAGAGTACGCCGACGAGATCGAGGGCACCACGGTCGGCGTCATCGGGTCCTACGAGGAGAACAGCGTCTACGTGTGGGGTGAGGACAACATGACCGGCACGCTGCTGCTGCCGCTCGGCTTCACCTGGTCCGAGCAGGAGAACGAGATCGTCGCGGACGAGGACGAGCCGGAGGCCGTGCTGTCCAACGAGAAGCTCACCTCGGCCGTGGGCGACGCCGACGTCCTCTTCCTCGACTCCAACCTGCGCGGCGAGATCAACCCCTTCATGGAGGACCTGCAGGCGACCGCGCTCTACGAGGAGCTTCCCGCCGTGCGCGACGGCCGCGCCTACCCCGCGGGCAAGAACACCGTCGCGGGCTACACCGACGCGCACTACACCCTCGACCGGGTGGAGGAGGCGCTGCGGGACATGCGGGAGGAGTAGCCGGACGGGGGAGGCCGGGAGGCGGGCCCGCCATCGGCGATCCGCCCCCCGGTCCTGCGGCCGGGCCCCTGGCCCCCCACCCGCGGCCCGGCACATGCCGCTCGGCCCCGGCGACGCGCCTCCCGGCGCTGCGGCCGGGGCCCGTCGCAGAACGGGCCCCGGCCGCACGCACCCCGGTCAGCCCAGCGAGCTCATCACGTGCTTGACGCGGGTGTAGTCCTCCAGGCTGTAGGCGGACAGGTCCTTGCCGTATCCCGAGTGCTTGAACCCGCCGTGCGGCATCTCCGAGGTCAGCTCACCGTGGGAGTTCACCCAGACCGCGCCGAAGTCCAGCTCGGCGCTCACGCGCATCGCCCGCGCGTGGTCGGCGGTCCACACCGAGGACGCCAGGCCCTGGTCGACCCCGTTGGCCAGCTCGACGGCCTCGGCCTCGTCGGCGAAGCGCTGCACCGTCACGACCGGGCCGAAGACCTCCTCGCGCACGATCTCGTCGTCCGCGCGCAGCCCCGACACCACCGTCGGCGCCAGGAAGAAGCCGCGCTCGCCCACGCGCTGCCCGCCGGTCTCCACGACCGCGTGCGCGGGCAGCCGCTCCAGCAGCCCCGTCACCCGCGCGAACTGGTCGGCGTTGTTGAGGGGTCCGAAGTCGCCGTTCTCCCCGCTCGGCAGCCCCGTGGTCTGCTCGGCGGCCAGGCGCGCCAGCTCCGCCACGAACGCGTCGTGCACGCCCTCCTGCACCAGCACCCGCGTCGCTGCGGTGCAGTCCTGCCCGGCGTTGAGGAAGCCGCCGGCCACCACGCCCGCGGCGGTCGCCGCCACGTCGGCGTCGTCGAAGACCAGCACCGGCGCGTTGCCGCCCAGCTCCAGGTGCAGCCGCTTGAGGTCGGCCGACGCCGCCCGCGCCACCTGCACGCCCGCCCGGGTGGAGCCGGTGATCGACACCAGGCGCGCGGCCGGGTGCTCCACCACCAGGCGGCCGGTGTCGCGGTCGCCCACCACCGTGGACAGCACACCCGACGGCAGCACGTCCGCGGCGATCTCGGCGAGCATGACCGTGGTGGTCGGTGTGGTCTCGGCGGGCTTGAGCACCACCGTGTTCCCGGCGGCCAGCGCCGGACCGATCTTCCACACCGCCATCATCAGCGGGTAGTTCCACGGCGTCACGCCCACGCACACGCCCACCGGCTCGCGGCGGATCCAGGAGGTGTGCCCGCCCATGTACTCGGCGGCGGCCCGGCCCTCCAGGTGGCGCGCGGCCCCGGCGAAGAAGCGCAGGGTGTCCACGCAGAAGGGGATCTCCTCCTCCAGCATGGAGGCGCGCGGCTTGCCGGTCTCGCGGCACTCGGCGTCGGCGAACTCCTCGGCCCGCGCGGCCAGGGCGTCGGCCAGGCCCAGCAGCACCTCCTGGCGCCGCGCCGGGGTGGCCTCCCGGCGCCAGCTCCGGAAGGCGCGGGCGGCGGCGGTCATGGCCGCCTCCACCTCCGGGGCCCCGCAGATCCCCGCCCGGCCGGCCACCTCGCCGGTGACCGGGTCCACCAGGTCCAGGACCCGGTCGCCCCCGGGCAGGACGGGGGCGCCGTCGATGAAGCTCGGCAGGATGTCGAACGCGTGCGTACGCATGGTCTCTCGTCTCGTCGGTCGGTGTGGGACGTGCGGGTCAGCGCGCCACGGGGACGCGGTCGGGTTCGTCGCCGCTCTCGGCACAGGGGACCCAGCGCGGACCCTGCGGACCGAAGACCTCCCGGGGCTCCGGGAAGACGGTGACGGCGACGGGGTAGACGACCGCGGCGGTCAGCAGCGCCGCGGGCAGGCTCAGGTCGATGCCGCCGGCCAGGTCGCCCAGCGGGCCGACGAGCATCGGGGTGTTGGCGAACAGCAGTCCGGCCGCGGCGGCCAGCGCCCAGGCGGCCGTGCCCCGCCAGTTCACGCCGCGGGTGAACCAGTAGGCGCCGCCGCGGCGGCCCTCGTTGAACACCTGCAGGTCATCGACCAGGTAGTGGCCGCGCCGGAACACGTATCCGAGCATCATCACGACCATCCACGGCGAGGTGAGCAGCACGATGAGGATGGCGAAGGCGTTGATGGTCTCGACGATGTCGAACAGGAAGGTGCCCACGAAGATCAGCACCAGCGCGAGCGATCCCACCACCACGGTGCCCTGCACGCGGTTCAGCCGCGGCACCAGGGAGGAGAAGTCCAGCCCTGTTCCGTACAGCGCGGTCGTGCCCGTGGACAGGCCACCGATCAGCGCCACGAGCAGCAGCGGCAGGGCGTACCACAGCGGTGAGGCCACGGCCAGGCCCGCGACGTAGTCGCCCGGGTCGGCCACCAGCGTGGCCGTGGTGAGGCCGAAGCCGAACGGGAGCAGGGTGGCGACCTGGGCCAGGAACGGGGCGGCCAGCAGCGACCGGGTCGACCACGTGGCCGGGATGTAGCGGGCCCAGTCGCCCAGGAACCCGCCGAAGGACACCGGGTTGGACATGATCGTGAGCACCGCGAGCACCCACGTCGGCCAGAAGCCGCCCAGCAGGTAGTCCCCGGTCCCGGCGAAGGAGGGGTCGAAGGAACCGCCGTAGGCCACCGCGCCCAGCAGCATCAGCGCGCTGCCGGCCACGACGGCGACCTTGTTGATCAGCAGCATGAACTGGTAGCCGTACACGCACACGGCGAACACCGCCAGCGCGATCACGCCGTAGGCGGTCGCGCGCAGCCCCTGGCCGCCCTCGAAGCCGAAGCGCGTCGCCGCGCCCACGATCGCGTCACCGCTGACCCACACCGAGATGGAGAAGAAGGTGACGGCGGTCAGCAGCGACAGCAGGGAGCCCAGCGAGCGCCCCACCACGCCGAAGTGCGCCCCGGAGGAGACCGCGTTGTTGGTGCGCGTGCGCGGGCCGAACAGCGCCATGGGCGACAGGATCAGGGCGCCCAGGACCACGCCCACCAGCGTGGCCGCGGCCGCGGCGGCGAAGCCGAGCCCGTAGGCGATCGGCAGGGTGCCCAGGATGATGGTGGCGAAGGTGTTGGCGCCGCCGAAGGTGAGGCGGAACAGGTCGAAGGGGCGCGAGGTCTGCGCCCGGACCGGGATCGGCGCGACACCGAAGGCCTCCACCTCGGTCACGCGCTGCGGCGCGCCGGTGGCCGGCGTGTGGTCGGGTGTGGACACGGGGTCCTCCTGAAGGGCGTGCCCCTGGTCGGGGGATGGGGATGGGAGCGCGGCGGGAGTGCCGCAGGGCTGACGCGCGGCGGGCGGGTGGGTGCCCGCCGTGCGGGGCCTAGAAAAGGTGGCTGGGCGCGAACAGCCCCAGCACCATGGGCAGGACGACCACGTGCGGGCCGGGCGAGGCCAGAGCCGCCGCCAGGTCCCCGCGCAGCCGCTCGGGTGTGGTGAGCGTGGAGGGGACACCGAACGCCGCGGCCAGCGCGGGGAAGTCCGGGCGCGCCAGCTCCGTGTGGGCGGCCTCGCCGAACGCGTCCTCCATGTACGCGCGCAGGATGCCGTAGCCGCCGTCGTCGACGACCAGCCACGTCACGTCCAGGTCGTGCTGGCGGGCGGTCGCCAGCTCCGCGATCGAGTACATGGCGCCGCCGTCGCCGGACACGGCCAGTACCGGACCCCCGCCGGCGGCCGCCGCGCCCAAGGCGGCGGGCAGCCCGTAGCCGAGCCCGCCCGCGCCCTGCGCGGAGAACATCCGGCCCCCGCGCGGATCCCACGCCGACCACGCCCAGTAGGCGAGCACCGTCATGTCCCAGAAGCTGGGCGCGTCGTCGGGCAGCGCCGCGCGCACGGCCGCCAGCACCTCCCGTTCGGCGGACAGGTCCTGGGCGTCCAGACGGGCGGCGACCGCGGACCTGACCCCGGCCACCTCCGCCGCCACGGCCGGGTCGGCCGGTCGGCGCGTGACCCGCTCGGCCAGCGCGGCCAGCGTCAGGGCGGCGTCGCCGTGCACGCCCAGCGCCGGGAGGTTGGACTCCAGCTTGCCCAGGTCGGCCTCGACCTGCACCACGCGGCCGCGCGGGGCGAGGGTGTGGTAGTTGCTGGACAGCTCGCCCAGCCCCGAACCGGCCACCAGGAGCACGTCGGCGTCGGCGAGGTAGTCCGTGGTGTGCCGGTCCTCCAGCCACGACCCCAGTGACAGCGGGTGCGTCCACGGGAAGGCGTCCTTGCCGCCGAAAGTGGTCGCCACCGGCGCCTGGAGGGCCTCGGCCAGCTCCAGCAGCGCGCCGTGGCCGCCCGCGCGGCTCACACCGCCGCCGGCGAGCACGACCGGGCGCCGCGCCCCGTCCAGCAGCCGGGCGGCCTCGGCCACGAGTTCGGCGCGCGGCTCCAGGGGCGCGGGGCTGCCGTCCACGTCCGCCACGGGCGGCACGGCGGTCGGCTCCAGCAGCACGTCCTGCGGGATCTCCACCAGCACCGGACCGGCCGGGGCCGCGGCGGCGGTCCGCCAGGCCGCGGCCAGCGCCGAGGGGATCTGCGAGGCGTGCCGCACCGTGCACACCGACTTGGTGACGCCCGCGAAGCTCGCCGACTGCTCGGGCAGCTCGTGCAGGAAGCCGCGGCGGGCCCCGCCCAGCCCGGCGCGCGGGACCTGGCTGCTGATCACCAGCACCGGGGCGCTGGAGGCCCGGGACTCCTGCAGGGAGGCCAGGGTGAGGAGCGCGCCGGGCCCGGTGGAGACCAGCAGCGGGGCCACGCGCCCGGTCCGGCGGGCGTGGCCGTCGGCGGCGAAGGCGGCGTTGTTCTCCACCCGGGCGGAGACGAACTCCAGCTCCGAGCGCCGCAGGGCGTCGAAGAGCCCCAGCGCGTGCTGGCCCGGGATGCCGAAGGCCACCCGGGCGCCCAGCGCCGTCAGGGTCTCGGTGACCAGGTCACCACCGGTGCGCGGTGCCACGGACTCAGTCCCCCAGGCCGTGGTTGAGCGCCAGCACGCTCACGAGGTCGTAGGCCACGTGCGAGGCCGCGGTGGCGGTGATCTGCGCGTGGTCGTAGGCCGGGGCGACCTCCACCACGTCCGCGCCCACGAGGTTGCAGGTCGAGAGGCCGCGCAGGATCTCCAACAGCTCGCGGCTGGTCAGGCCGCCCGCCTCCGGGGTGCCGGTGCCGGGGGCGTGGGCGGGGTCCAGGACGTCGATGTCCACGGACACGTACAGCGGGCGGCGGCCCACGCGCTGGCGCAGCGCGTCGGAGATCTCGTCCACGCCCTTGCGCATCACGTCGGCGGCGGTGACGATGCCGAAGCCGAAGCGCCGGTCGTCCTCCAGGTCGCGCTTGCCGTAGAGCGGGCCGCGGGTGCCCACGTGCGCGATCGCCTCGGTGTCGAGGATGCCCTCCTCGACGGCCCGTCGGAACGGGGTGCCGTGCGTGTAGGGCTCACCGAAGTAGGTGTCCCAGGTGTCCAGGTGGGCGTCGAAGTGGACCATGGCGATGGGGCCGTGCTGACGGTGGAGCGAGCGCAGCAGGGGCAGCGCGATCGTGTGGTCGCCGCCCAGGGTGACGAGCTTGGTCCCGGCCCGCACGAACTCCGAGGCCGCCTGGTCGACGGTCTCGACCGCGTCGCCGATGGAGAACGGGTTGACCGCGATGTCGCCGCCGTCGACCACCTGCGCGGAGGCGAACGGGGACACGTCCAGGCCCGGGTGGTAGGGCCGCAGCAGGCGGCTCGCCTCACGGATGGCCGAGGGGCCGAACCGCGCCCCGGGCCGGTAGGACACACCGGTGTCGAAGGGCACGCCGACCACGGCGATGTCGGCCCTGTCGACCTGGTCGATGCGCGGCAGCCGCGCGTAGGTCGCCGGTCCGGCGAAGCGCGGCACGAGGCTGGAGTCGGTGGGTCCGATCGGTGCGTTCATCGGTGTGCTTCCTGTCGGTGCGTCGGTGGACGTCGTCGTCGTGTGCGGATGCGGCCGGTGGGAGGCGGTCGTGCGGGGACGGTCCCCGGGGCGTGGACGGCGGTGCGGTCGGCGCAGGTCACGCGGGCTGCCGTCAGGTTAGGTACCGATTACACTCCTCTCCAGTGGACGAACCGCACCAGATCCGAAGCGGCTTTGGACGAACCATCCACAACGTGCGGTCCGCGCACCCGTGGACGCAACACCGGCGACACACGTCCGCGCCCCCGGCGCGGGGAAGGACCGCGCATGGCCGACACCGCGCCCCGCGACGACGCCCACTCCGTGCCCCTGAGCACCGTGGTCGGCCGCCGCGACCTCGGCCTGGGCACCGTCGTGGCGGCGGGCGACCCCGGCATCGGCTGGGCGGTGGTCAGCGAGCTCGACGACCCGGCCGTCTACCTGCGCGGCGGCGAACTCCTGCTCACCGCCGGCGTCAACCTCCCCGCCACGACGGCCGGGCTGCGCGCCTACGTCGCCTCGCTGGTCGGCGCGGGCGTGAGCGCCGTCGGTTTCGGCGTCACCCCCGTGCACGACACCGTCCCCGCGGGTCTGATCGAGCAGTGCCACCAGCAGGGCCTGCCCCTGGTGGAGGTCCCCAGGCCCACGCCGTTCACGGCCGTCAGCCAGGCCGTCGGCGAGGAGCTGGAGGAGCGCCGCCTGCGCGACCTGCGCCGCTTGGGCGAGGCCCACCAGGTGCTCGCCCGCGCGGTCTCCGACCCCGACCCGGTGGGGCGCGTGCTGCGCGTCCTGGCCGAGTCGCTCAACGGCTGGGCCGCCCTCGCCGCTCCCGAGGCCCTCCGCCGCACCCCGACTGCCCCCGCGGCCCTGTCCGACCTGTCCGACCTGCTCGGCAAGCTCTCCTCCGTGCGCGGCCCGCGCAGCGCCAAGGCCCGCTCCAGGGACGACGAGGTCTTCCTGCACACGGTGGGTACGCCGCCCGAGGACCACGGCGTGGTCCTGGTGGGCCGCCCCGAGCCGCTCGGCATCACCGACCGGGCGGTCCTGCGCACCGCCACCGCCCTGCTCGACCTGCTGGCCCGCACCTCGAACGAGGCCCCGCCCGTCCCGGGCCGCCTGCTCACCGGCCTGCTCCTCGACGGCGGCGTCACCAGCGCCACCGAACCCCTGCTGGCCGAGCTGGCCAACGCCCACCCGGCCGCGACCACGGACCCCCGGGGGTCTTCCGCGTCCGAGGGCTCACCGGTTCCCGCCGGGAGGCCGACGCCCTCCGGCACTCCGAGCGGTTCCCCCGGTGCCTCGGGTGCCTCGGGGACGGCTGGTGTCTCCGCAGCCCGTGGGTCCGTTGGGACCCCCGGCCTTCCGGGTGCCTCGGGTGCCTCCCGGGCCACTGGCACGGTCGGTCCGCAGGGCCCTGGGACCCCTGGCCATGCGACTCGATCCCCGGGCGACCTCCCCGGTGCCTCGGGTGCCTCGGGGACGCCTGGTGCCTCCGCAGCCCGTGGGTCCGCTGGGACCTCCGGTCTTCCGGGTGCCTCGGGGACGGCGGATGCCTCCGGGAGCGTGGCCTACCGGGTGCTGCACGCCAGTGCGCGGGCGGGGCGGCACACCGCACCCGCGGCCCTGCCCCTGGACACGTCGGTCCTGGAGTACAGCGGGGCCGCGGGGGAGGGGCGCCTGCGGGCGGTGCTCGCCGACCGGGGGGAGGACGCCCACCGGGACCAGTTGGACGAGCTGCGCCTGCACGGCTGGACCGGTGCGCTCAGTGCGCCGGTCCAGCCGTGCGGCCTGGCCGGGGCCGACCGCCAGGCGGCCGCCCTCCTGGTCCGCGCCCGCGCCTGCGGCGCGCCGCTGCTGTGGGACACCGGGACCGACCCCTTCGACACCCTCCTGGACCCGGAGGGCGTCGACGACCTGACGCGCCGCGTGCTCGGGCCGCTGGCGGCAGACACGGACTCCGCGCGCACCCTGCGCCACACCCTGTACGTGTGGCTCACCCGTCACGGCAACTGGGACCGGGCCGCCGCCGACCTGGGCACGCACCGCAACAGCGTCCGCTACCGGATCAGCCGGATCGAACGCGACCTGGGCGTGGACCTGTCCGACGCCGAACAGCGCATGCGCCTGTGGTTCGCCCTCTCCCGGCGACGTCCGTGAGGGTGTCCGTGCCCCGTCCGTGCCCAGTCCGTGGCCGGATCCGGCCACGGACTGGGGCGCGTGTGCCCGATGCCCGATCCTGGTGGATCCGGCCGGAGGCCCCCAGCCCTCGGGCAGAACCTCGCACCAGGACGCAAAGGCGTCACTCGGCACGTGCGCCGCACACGTTTCTGTCGATTCCACCGTCTCGGGCGAGGCCGAAGGACGAAACTGGGGATCGCCGTAGCCACGTCGATGTCAGGGGGCCACATGTCGTTTCCTCCGTTGGACACGGCCCTTCCCGCGGGGGTCGACGCGCGTGAACACGCGCGCCTGTTGCGCAAGGTGCACGAAGCCTCGCTCTGCGGGCGTCCGGCGCCGGTCCGGCTGCGCCCGGTCATCGAGGACTCCTGGCAGCGCATGCGCCGGTTCGGGATCGATCCGGACGGCGCTCCGCCGCCGCGCGTCACCCGCCTGGACGAGCTCCAGGCGTACCGGTCCAGCTCACCCATCGCCGAGGTGCTGCCGCTGATCCGCCGGTCCCTGGTCTCGGTGGCCGACGAGGCCGACCACATCATGCTGGTCACCGACGCCGCCGGCCAGATCCTGTGGCGCGACGGCTCGCACCGCATGAGGTCGGCCGGCGACCGGGTCGGGCTCGTGGAGGGGGCGTTCTGGAACGAGGGCAGCACCGGGACCAACGCCATCGGTACCGCTCTGGTGGTGGGGCGCCCGGTCCAGGTCTACTCGGCCGAGCACTTCGTCCGCCAGCTGCACACCCTGACCTGCGCCTGCGCCCCCATCCACGACCCCCGGGACGGCCGCCTGCTCGGGGCCATCGACGTCACGGGCCCGGTGAACACCATCCATCCCTCGACGCTCGCGCTGGTGCACGCCGTGGCCCAGTTGGCCGAGGCGCACCTGCAGAGCATCCACCACACCCACCTGGAGCGGCTGCGGGCGGTGGCCGCGCCCCTGCTGGCCGGACTGGGCGGGCGCGCGATGGTGGTGGACGAGGCCGGGTGGACGGCCGCCGTGGTGAACATGGAGCCGGTGCGCCGGGTGCTCCTGCCCACGCCGCGCGACACTGGGACTGCCTGGCTCCCCGCGCTGGGGGAGTGCTCCCTGGAGCCGTTGCCCGGCGGGTGGCTGGTACGGCCGCTGCACGTGGAGGGCGACACGCCCTCCACGATCACCCTGGACCTGGCGGGCGGCAGCCCGTCGGTCTCGGTGGCCGGGCCGAGCGGGCAGTGGTCCCACCGCCTGACGCCCCGCCACGCCGAACTCCTGCTGCTGTTAGCCGTGCACCGGGAGGGGCGCACGGGCGTGCAGCTGTCGCAGGACGTGTTCGGGGACGGCGGCCACGTGGTGACCGTGCGCGCCGAGCTCTCGCGGGTGCGCCGGCACCTGGGCGGGATCATCGAGAGCCGCCCCTACCGGTTCGTGGAGGACGTCCGGGTGCGGGTGAGCTATCCGGACAGCCGCGCCGACCTGTTGCCGGGGTCCGAGGCCCCCGGGGTCCGCCGACTGCGGAACGCGGTGCCGGAGGGGACCACGGCGGTCGCTCTTGGCGACGGAGTCGCAACCTAGTGCAACCATTGCTGTGACGGCAGGGACTGGTGTTGTCTGTACCCACGCGGCCCGGAGTTGGGGCGGTCGTCGGGTTGAGCAGGGGGAACGACGGTCGCGACCCGGTGTCGGAAGCACGTCCACAGCCTTCGAGCCTTGAGGGGGGCCTTCGAGGGAGGGGCGGACGAGCCCACGGGCCGCAGGTGATCCGGAGGGGTCGGGGGAGTCCCCGGGTCACCGTGTCGGCGGTGCGCCCTGGAGTGAGGTCGCCTCCGGGCGCACCGCCGCCCAGCCGGTGCCGGGCGCGCGAGAGGGGACGCGCCCGGTACCGGTGCTACTCCGACACCTCGGGCGTCGCGGCGCCGGGCCCACCGCCCGCGCCCCCGCCGTCGCCGTCTTCGGCGGCTTCCGCGTCCCGCGCGCCGCCGTCGGCCGCCTCGGGCGCGCACTGGAAGCAGTCCAGCGCGAAGACCCGCTCACCGGCCACGCTGCCGGTGAACTCCCCGGGCAGGCTGTCGTCACCGGCCCCGCGCGCGGCCAGGGCGGCGCGGGCCAGCCGGCCCTCGAAGGCCACCTCCTCGCCCTCACCGGTGACCCCCGTGCAGTAGACCGCCAGCCCGCCGCGGTCCGGCGGGCTGGCCTGCCCGGTGGCCCCGGCCCCCTCGGAGCCGTCGGCCCCGTCTGAGCCCGCGGTCTCCCCGGAGCCGTCGGCCTCCTCGGTGCCGTCGCCCGCCGGACCCGAGCCCTCGGGGTCGGCCGAGGGCTCGGCCGGTGCCTCGTTGGTGCAGGACAGGCCGCCGTCCAGGGCGTGGCCGCCGCGCGCGAAGGCGCGTTCGGCGCCCGGTCGCAGGACCGACACCGACAGGGCGTCGGCGGCCGCCTCCAGTTCCAGTCGTTCGGGGTCGGCCTCCCCGTCGCCGTCGTCGAGCGCGCAGGAGGTCGTGAGCACGCAGGCCAGCAGCAGGCCCGAGAGCGGCGCGAGGACGGTGGTCGAGCGGACTCCCATGGTTCCCCCTCCAGGTGCGGGATCCGGTGTCGGGTGTCACTGCGTGCGCACCCGAAGTGACCAATGTCGCTGATGGGCTGCTTGCGGTCTATGTCCGACTCGGGTGGAAAGAGTGAAGAGTCCGCCATGTTCTGGCAATCCGGGGTGTGAGACCCCCACCGGAGCGGGGATCCAGGCGGCAGGGCCCGCCACCGGGCGGGTCCACCGGAAGCGGATCGCCGGTGCGGTGCGGGCCCGGATCGGGCCTGGCCCCGGGGCCGACACCGCTCGTGGGCTACACTCTGGACATTTACCGAACCGTGTTCATCCACGGCTCGCACAACCCGAACCCCACAGGGCCACCACGCGGCTCCACCGCGTCACCGGCACCCTGTGAACCACCGGGCCGCGGCAGGCGTCGAACTCCAGACCAACGATGGTCGGGGCCGGCTCCCGGGCGGCCCCGCTATTTCCGTCCTTCTTCGGAGGTGGATCGTGTCCGCTGACCACCGAGAGCAGCAGCCCAACCCTCAGGGCTCGCGTATCGACCCGCACGTCGGCCGCTACGCACGCCGAGCACAGGGCATGGTCGCATCGGAGGTCCGGGCACTCTTCGCCGTCGCGTCCCGCCCGGAGGTCGTCTCCCTGGCCGGAGGCATGCCCAACGTGGCCGCGCTGCCGCTCGACCAGATCGGCGAACTGGTCAAGGACGTCGTCTCCGAGGAGGGCGCCGCGGCCCTGCAGTACGGCTCCGCCCAGGGCGACCCCGTCCTGCGCGAGCAGATCTGCGACTACATGACGCTGGAGGGCATCACCGCCAGCCCCGACGACGTCATCGTCACCGTCGGCTCCCAGCAGGCCCTGGACCTCATCACCCGGGTCTTCGTCGACCCGGACGACATCGTGCTGTGCGAGGCCCCCACCTACGTCACCGCCATCAACACCTTCGCCGCCTTCCAGGCCGACATCCGGCACGTGGGCATGGACGAGCGCGGAGTGATCCCCGAGGAGCTGGAGCGCTCGCTCACCGAGGCCGCCCGCGCCGGCCGCACGGTCAAGTTCTTCTACACGATCCCCAACTTCCAGAACCCGGCCGGCATCACCATGAGCGCCGAGCGCCGCGCCCGCGTGATGGAGATCTGCGAGCGCCACGACGTCCTGGTGGTGGAGGACAACCCCTACGGGCTGCTGCGGTACGAGGGCGACCCCGAACCCACGCTGTTCTCCCAGGGCGACGGCAACGTCATCTACCTCGGGTCGCTGTCCAAGACGCTCTCGCCGGGCCTGCGCATCGGCTGGGCGCTGGCCCCGGCCGCGGTCCGCGCCAAGCTCGTCCTGGCCGCCGAGTCGGCGATGCTCAGCCACTCCACGTTCAACCAGCTCGTGGTGCGCCGCTACCTGAACACCTTCCCCTGGCAGGAACAGATCAAGGTGTTCAACACGATGTACAGCGAGCGCCGCGACGCCATGCTCAACGCGCTGACCGCGATGATGCCCGCCGGGTGCACGTGGACCAGGCCCGAGGGCGGCTTCTTCGTGTGGGCCACCCTGCCCGAGGGCATCGACGCCAAGGCGATGCTGCCCCGGGCGGTCGCCGAGCGCGTCGCCTACGTGCCGGGCACCGGTTTCTACGCCGACGAGCGCGGCCGTGCGAACATGCGGTTGAGCTTCTGCTACCCCACGCCGGAGGAGATCCGCGAGGGAGTGCGGCGCCTGGTCGGCGCGATCGAGGGCGAGGTCGACCTGCGTGATACGTTCGGCACCACTTTGACCCCGCCCACCGAAGGCAGCCAGGCACCCGCCCCCGACCTGCCCTGAGACAGCCGTGAGGGCACCCCGCACCATGACAGCAGCACAGAAGGAGGTCCGCGCCGTGGCCGACCTTGATCGCGTTCTCGTTCTCGCCGGGGGACTGTCCCCCGAACACGAGGTGAGCGTCCACTCCGGGCGCAGCGTCGCCGAGGCGCTGCGGCGCCTGGACGTGGAGGTGCAGGTCGCCGACGTGGACTCCACCCTGCTGCGGCGGCTCGCCGACGACCCGCCCCAGGTGGTCTTCCCCGTGCTGCACGGATCGGCGGGCGAGGACGGAGCGATCCGCGAGGTCCTGGAACTGGTCGGCGCGCCCTACGTGGGCGCCCGGCCCGAGGCCTGCCGCCTGGCCTACTCCAAGCCCGCGGCCAAGGCGCTGCTGGCGGCGCGCGGGGTCCGGGTGGCGCGCGGCGCCGCCCTGCCCAAGTCGGCCTTCCACGACCTGGGCGCCCCGGCGCTGCTGGAGCGGCTGGCCGACCGCCTGGGCCTGCCGCTGTTCGTCAAGCCCGACCGCGGCGGCTCCGCCTTCGGTGCCGCGCCGGTCACCTCGCTGCACGACCTGTCCGCGGCGCTGGTGTCCTGCTTCGCCTACAGCGACTCCGCGCTGATCGAGGAGCAGGTCCAGGGCACGGAGCTGGCCGTGGGCGTGGTGGACACCGGGGACGGCCCGATGGCCCTGCCGCCGGTGGAGATCGTCCCCGACGGCGGCGTCTACGACTACGCGGCGCGCTACACCGCCGGGCGTACCGAGTTCTTCTGCCCGGCGCGCCTGGACGACGACGCCCTGGAGGCGGCCACGCGGGTCGCGCTCACCGCCCACGAGACGCTGGGCCTGCGCGACCTGTCGCGCACCGACGTCATCGTGGGCCGGGACGGCCAGGTCACCTTCCTGGAGACCAACGTCGCCCCCGGGCTGACGGAGACCTCCACGTTCCCCATGGCGGCGGGCGCGGCCGGACTCGACTTCGCGGTGGTCTGCCGGGAGCTGGCCCACCAGGCCTACCTGCGCGGCTGAGCCGTCGAACGCGGCGCCCGGTACGTGCCGGGCGCCGCGTCCGCGCGCCGACGTACGCAGGGGCCCGCGGGTCGTTCGGCCCGGTCCCGTCCGGCCCCGTTCGTCCGCGGGCCCGCTCGTGCGTCCGCTGTCCGCACGGTCGGGCGCGCCGCCCACGTCACGGGCCCCGCGAGAGCGCCCCCGACCTGTACACCTGGTGCGGGCGGCGGTAGTGTCGTTCCAAACCGACCGTCCGGTATGTCAACGGGAGCCCCCATGGAAACGGCACTTCGGATCTGCCCGCTGTGCGAAGCCACCTGCGGCCTCACCCTCACCATCGACACCGGGCGGGTCACCGCCGCCCGCGGCGACCGCCAGGACGTCTTCAGCGCGGGATTCGTCTGCCCCAAGGGCGCCACCCTGCCCGCCCTCGACAACGACCCCGACCGCCTGCGCCGCCCCATGGTGCGCGAGGGCGGGCACTGGCGCGAGGTCGGCTGGCCCGAGGCCTTCGCCGCCGTCGACGCCGGGCTCTCCGGGGTCGTGCGCCGCCACGGCCGCGAGGCGGTCGCCGCCTACCTCGGCAACCCCAACGTGCACACCCTGGCCGGACAGCTCTACACGAGCCTGCTCGCGCGCACCCTGGGCACCCCCAACATCTACAGCGCCAGCACCGTCGACCAGATGCCCAAGCACGTCTCCTGCGGCCTGATGTTCGGCGACCCCCTGGCCATCCCCGTCCCCGACCTGGACCGCACCGACCACCTGCTCATGCTCGGCGCCAACCCGGTCGAGTCCAACGGCAGCCTGTGCACCGCCCCCGACTTCCCCGGACGGCTCAAGGCGCTGCGCGCCCGCGGGGGACGCCTGGTCGTGGTCGACCCCCGGCGCACCCGCACCGCCGACCTCGCCGACGAACACGTCCCCGTCCGGCCCGGAACCGACGCCTACCTGCTCTTCGCCATGGCACAGACCCTCTTCGCCGAGGGCCTGGCCGACCCCGGAGCGCTGGCCGAACACGTCGAGGGCCTGGCGGAGGTCCGCGCCCTGGCCAAGGAGTTCACCCCCGAGGCCGTCGCGCCCGTCTGCGGGATCGACGCCGACCGCATCCGCGCGATGGCCCGCGACCTGGCCGCCGCGCCCACCGCCGCCGTCTACGCCCGCGTGGGCACCACGACCGCCGAGTTCGGCACCCTCACCAGCTGGCTGGTGGACGTGCTCAACCTGATCACCGGCAACCTCGACCGCCCCGGCGGCGCCCTCTTCCCCCGCCCCGCCCACCGCCCGGCCGGGGCCGGCCGCAGCCGCCCCTTCCAGCTCGGACGCTGGCGCAGCCGCGTGCGCGGCCTGCCCGAGGCCAAGGGCGAACTGCCCGTGGCCACCCTGGTCGACGAGATCGCCACCCCCGGCGCCGGGCAGGTGCGGGCCCTGGTCACCGTGGCCGGGAACCCGGTGCTGTCCACCCCCGGCGGCGACCGCCTGGACCGGGAGCTGGCGGGCCTGGAGTTCATGGTGAGCGTGGACCCCTACCTCAACGAGACCACACGGCACGCGCACGTGATCCTCCCGCCCGCGCCGCCGAGCCGCACCGCCCACTTCGACCTCGCCTTCAGCGAGCTGGCGGTGCGCAACACCGTCCGCTACTCGCCCGCGCCCCTGCCCGTGGAGGAGGGCGGGGCCGACGAGTCGCTGATCCTGCGCCGCCTCGTGCAGATCGCCGCGGGCCAGGGTCCCGACGCCGACCCCGACGCGGTGGACGAGGCCGAGACCGTCCGGATCCTCGGCCGCGCCGTCGCCGATCCCGACTCCTCCGTGCACGGACGCGACCCCGCCGAACTGGCCGCCGCCCTGTACCCGGGCACCTGGTTCGAGCGCCGGGTCGACCTGCTCCTGCGCCTGGGCTCCTACGGCGACGCCTTCGGCGCCCGCCCCGACGGCCTCACGCTCCAGAGCCTGCTGGACGCCCCGCACGGCGTGGACCTGGGGCCACTGGACTCCCGCGTCCCCGAGATCCTGTCCACCGCCTCCGGCCGGATCGAGGCCTGCCCCGCGCCCGTGGCCGCGGACGTGGCCCGCCTGAGCGAGGGCCTGGCCGCGCGCCGCGACTCCCTGGTGCTCGTGGGCCGCCGCCACCTGCGCTCCAACAACAGCTGGTCGCACAACGTCCCCCGGCTCACCGGCGGCAGCAACACCTGCACCCTGCACGTCCACCCCGACGACGCCGACCGACTGGGCCTGGCCGAGGGAGCCGAGGCCACCGTGCGCAGCGCCTCCGGCGAGGTCAGCGCTCCCGTGGAGCGCACCGACACCGTCGCTCCCGGGGTGGTGAGCCTGCCGCACGGCTGGGGGCACGGCCTGCCCGGCACCCGTATGGCGGTGGCCGCGCGCAACCCGGGTGTCAACGTCAACGCCGTCACCGACCCCTCGGTGGTGGACCCGCTCTCGGGCACCGCGGTCCTCAACGGCGTCCCCGTCGCGGTGCTGCCCCGGGACTGACCCTCCCGTCGGGCCCTCGCATCGGGGCAGACCGGGCCGGGTCCGCGCCGACCCGCGCCGGAGCGCCCCGCGTGTCTCCTGGAACGGCCGCTCGGCACGGCCGTAGGGTGGTCGCGCCGTGGCGAACCCGTGGTGTCGGCCGGTGGAGCCGCGCCCGCCGGGGCGCCCTGTCGCGCTCCCGCTCCGCGCCGACCCGTCCGCGAACGCGCCCTGGCACCGCTCCGGCGGTGCCATGGATGGGAAGTACCGTGTCCGAGGATCCCGCGATCGGCCCGTGCTGGTTCCACGCCGTGGGCGACGGCGCCCACACCGCGGCGGACCAGGCGCGCGAGCGCCTGGCCGCGACCGGGCTCCACCTCGTCCCGTGGCGGCCGGGCGCGCACGGCGACGGGGTGCTCGCCTGCGCGGCGCCCGACGGCCGGGTCCACGACCTCGTCCACGAGATGGGCCGGGCCGGCCGCGTCCTCGTGCTCTGCCTCGGACACGAGGAGACGCCGCCGCTCGACGCCTGGCCGCTGCTGCGCCACGGGGCCGCCGACGTCCTGCCCTGGGCCGGGGGAGGGGACCGCGCGGTGCGCGCCGTGGCCGCCCGGCTGCGGCGGTGGCGCCGACTGGAGGAGATCCTGGACTCGGCCGTGGTCCGCGACCACCTCGTCGGCCGCAGCGCCGTCTGGCGCTCGGTCCTGTCCGACCTGGCCGAGACCGCCGCCTTCACCGACAACCCCGTGCTCGTCACCGGCGAGACCGGGACCGGCAAGGAACTCGTCGCCCGACTCGTCAACGCCCTCGACCGGCGGTCGGGGCGCTCGTCCCTCGTCCTGGTGGACTGCACCACCATCACCCCGACCCTGGCCGGCAGCGAGTTCTTCGGGCACGAGAAGGGCAGCTTCACCGGCGCGGTCGGCGCGCGCGACGGTGCCTTCGCCCTGGCCGACCAGGGCACCCTGTTCCTGGACGAGGTGGGTGAACTCCCCCTGGAACTGCAGGCGGAACTACTGCGGGTCATCCAGGAGGGCACCTACAAGCGGGTCGGCGGCAACGCCTGGCGCACCACGCGCTTCCGGCTGGTCTGCGCCACCAACCGCGACCTGCGCGAGCACATCCGCCAGGGGAGCTTCCGCGGCGACCTCTACTACCGCATCGCCGTGTCCCGCTTCCACCTGCCGCCCCTGCGGGAGCGCCCCGACGACATCCTGCCGCTGGCCGAGCACTTCCTGCGCCACGCCATGCCCGAGCACGAGCGGCCGTGCTTCGACCGGGCGGTCCAGGACATGCTCGTCGCCCTCGACTACCCCGGCAACGTCCGCGAACTGCGCCAGCTCGTGTACCGGATGGCCGCACGGCACGCCGGCCCGGGCCTGGTCACCGTGGGCGACGTGCCGCCCGACGAACGCCCGGACCGCGGGCCCGAGCCGCTGGCCCGCTCCCTGTCCGGCCCCCTGCGCGCGGCCCTGGCGCGCGGTGCGACGCTGCCCCAGGTCAAGGACGCGGTCCGCGACGAGCTGATCGGCCTGGTCCTGGCCGAGGAGGCCCGCCGGGGCCGCACCGGGGCGCTGCGCCGGGCGGCCGAACGCCTCGGGGTCAGCGTGCGCACCCTCCAGATGTGGCAGCACGACCACGTCGCGGCCTCCGACGACGCCTCCCCGCACGCCGGGTGAACCGCTCACCGGGCGGGCGAGCGGCCCCAGGTGCGCCACTGGTCCGGGATCGGGTTCGCCCCCTTGAGGTGGAAGCCGGGTCCGCCGTCCTTCAGGCCCAGCTCGTCCACCCCCCACTGGCCGACGTTGTACCAGATGTCCGGTCCCGGGCAGTTGGTCCTGGAACCGCTGGCCTGCCGGTGGGCCAGCACGTGCGTCAGCCCGATCTCCCGGACGAGGTGGCGCAGCAGGCCCCGGCCCGCGTCGACCTGGGCCCTGGTCAGCTCATGGCAGCCGTGCGTGTCCGGGCTCCAGCACCTGCCGCGCACGCTGGGCAGGTTGCCGGAGAACTCGACCGCCACGCTCCCGGAGTTGAACCCGTTGGAGGCGAAGAGGTAGGTGGTGACCGGATGGAGCTGGGCGAGCCTCCCGCTCTCGGTGATGATGTAGTGGGCGGTCACCCCGTCGTAGCGGCCGGGGCCGCGGCTCCTGCTCCGTCTGAACGCCATCTGGTGCAGGACCAGCGCGTAGACCGAGTCGGCGGGCCGCGGCCTGTCCCGCTTGTGCTCGGAGTGCGGGAACGGCGTGTCGGTCCGGTCCTCGACCACGACCTCGGAGGGGAACGGCCACCAGGGCAGGAACGCCTCCTCCGCGCCGTCGTCCGGGTCGTTCCACAGTGCGTCGAGCGGCAGCGGCCGATCGGTGCTGTGCGTCATCATGGCCTCCCCGCTCCGCCCCGGCCGTGTCACCGGCCGCGGCGGAGCTGTCCGGGACCCTGTCAGGTCAGGGCCTGCTTGGAGCGGTTCCCGCGCTGGGCGAGCAGCCTGGACGGCTCGGTGTAGCGCATGCGCGTCTGCGCCGAGTCGATGGCGTCGGCCGACAGGTCGACCCCCGTGGCGGCGCGGTAGGCGTGGATGTAGCCCTGGATCTCCGGCCGCCAGAAGCGCGCCCAGTTCGAGGCCCGCTCGACGTCGGAGGCGCCCACCCAGTCGTCCTGGCGCGCCGAGAGCAGGATCTGCTCGCCGAACACCGCCAGGTCGCGGAAGTGGGTCACCCCGGCCGCGGGGTGCCAGCCGCGCAGGGCCGCCATCGTCTCCACCCGGCCCATCCAGGGCTCGGCGTAGGGCACCATGGCGCGTCCGCCCAGGAAGTCGCGCATCTCCGGGCGGGCCAGCAGCCACTGCATGATCAGCATCTCCTGGCGGGCCTGCCAGGGCAGGTCGCCGAACTGGTTGTGGGCGCCCTGCGCCAGGATCAGGTGCAGCTCCTTGAGCGCGTTCAGGATCGGGAAGCCGTCCGCCCGGTAGTTGGTGTCGTCGTCCTCCTTGAAGAAGATCGTCGCCAGGTGCAGGAGGTCGTGGAAGGCCTCCAGGAACCGGCGGCGGCTGTCGGCCGGGTTCAGCGCGGGCACGGCCTTGCCGCGCAGCCGGAGCCCGTACTGGTGGTCGTACTCGTAGGTCCGGCGCAGCACGCTCAGCCGCCGCGGCTCGTCCTGGATGTAGCCCCAGATCAGGTTGTTCAGCGGCCGGAGCGGGTCGATCTCCAGGTGCGCGAGCGGGTGGCCGGGACCCACCTCCCGGTTCTGGAAGCGCAGGCTCACCGACTGCATCGTCTGCACGAGCATGCCCTGCTCCTGCCAGTACGACCAGATCAGTTCCAGCAGGCACGGCGGCGAGACCCTGGAGCGGACGATGCCGTAGCACTCCGATCCCAGCGTCGTCTTGAGCGGGAGATCGCCCAGGGCCTCGATGATCCGCCTGGTGTAGGGCAGCACGCGCGCCTCGCGCTCGCCCTCCTTGGCCAGGTCGATCAGGTACTGGCGCCGGAACTCCCTGCTCAGCTGCGCGTAGTCCTCGAAGCCGTGGTGCGCCAGGCGCGCCAGGCTCTCCTCGTTGCGCTCGCGGGTGTGCTCGCCCCGGTCGTCCGTCCCCACCTCGCACATGAGGAACTTCTCGGTCGCCTCGCGCAGGTGGGCATAGGCGTCCGCGCCGAAGTAGGGCGAGTGGTCGGCCTCCTCACCGCCGTACTCGGAGCAGAACGCCTTGGACAGGAAGTCGGCGTAGGCGCCGTAGGAGATCGCCGCGCTGCGCTCGCGGATCTTGGCGAACAGCAGCTCGTTGGACGTCTCCGCCCGCGCGTCCCGCTGCGTCGTCACGGGCCCCTCGACGCGCACCCGCACGGGCTCCCCCAGCTCATCAGCCCCCCGGACCGGCTCGGAGCGCTCGGCCAGGGCCCGCACCTGCGGGACCAGCTCCGCCTTGGTGTCGGCGGGGGGCTGGTCGGCGTGCTCCCTCGCGATCTCGACCAGCATGTCCGCCGTCAGCTTCTCGGCCAGCCCGGGCTCATCACGGATGAGCCGGAGCAGGCCCTCGGTCGTGTCGGACATCGTGTGTCCTCCTTCCGCGTCCGGGTCTCAGACGCCGGTGATGACGATGCTCCGGCCCCGGCGCACCCAGCGGCCCGAGCGCGGCGCGCCGACCTCCGACTCCGTGCGCACCAGGCCCGGGGCGTAGCGCTGGGCGGCGCCGGCCAGCGCCTGCCTGGCCGCGACCTGCGGCTCCAGGTCCGGCGGAGCCAGGGCTGCCTGTCGGGCGGCCTCGTCGGCCAACCGCACGAACCGGCGGGCGACCTCGAACTCCTGGTCCTCGGGTGAGAGCCCCTCCAGTTCCAGCTCGAACATGCGCCCAGCGGCCGAGCCGAGCGCCGCGCCGACCGTGCCGCCCATGGGGCCGCCCAGAGCCGTGCCCGCGGCGCCTCCCGCGATCGGCAGCGCCTTCTTCGCGACGCCCTTCAGCGCGCGGCCGAGCCTGCGGCCCACCGGACCGCGCACCGCGCGCTTGACCGACTTGCGGGCGCGGCGGAACACCTTGCCGAGGAACTCGTCGAGCTCCGCGTCGTCGGTCACCGACAGCAGTTCGGCCGCCAGCTCCATCTCCTCGCCCTCGTCCGCGTCCCCGGTGTCCGCGAACCCGTCCCCGGGGTCGTCCTCCGACTCCTGGGGGAAGCCGAACTCGTCGGTGTCCCCGTCGCCCTCGTCCCGCGACGCGCCGTCCCGGTCGCCGTCGGCCCGTCCGCGGCCGCCGATGTCGACGCCCACCTCGTTCGCGGCCGCCAGCGCCGCGTCCACCGCCGCCCGCCACGGGTTGGCGCCCACACGGGAGCGGGCGGCCCTGCGCGCGGTCTCCTCGGCGAAGCGGACCAGGTCGCGGGCCACCTCCAGGTCGGCCTCGCCGGAGTCGGACTCCAGCTCGCCCTGGCCGAAGCGCTTCAGGGCGCCCGCGGCGATCCGGCGGCCGATGCGCTCGCCGGCCTCACGGGAGCCGACCCGCCGGCCCACCGCTCCGCCCACGGAACCGGCCAGCGCGGAGACGCCGGTGTCGGCGGCGCCGGAGACCGCGTCCCGCACCACCGTGCCGACCGCCCGGCCCACGTCCGAGCGCAGGGTCCGCCCCACCGACCGGGCCGCCTTGCGGACCAGCCCGCCGATGAACCGGTCGAGTTCCTCCGGTCCGTCCGCGTCCACGAGCTCGTAGGCCAGTTCGGTCTCCTCCGTCGCCCCGTCACCGTACGAGGTGTCGTCGTCGTGCTGCAGGATCAGATCGAGATCGTGCATCGGTCTCCCCCCTCGGGTCCGTGCTGCCAATGCCCTCGTCCACCACACAGCAGGAGGCGTGCCACGCCCGTCCCCCCGGCGGAGCCGCGTCCGACGCGCAACGCACTGCGCGAGGCGGGCGCGGAGCGGCCCGAAGCGCGCAGCCGGTTGCGCGGGAGCCGGAGACCGCCTCGGGCGGGGGACCGCGGGGAGCTGCTCGCGGAGTCCGCCGGGCCCGGGCGTTCAGCCCCGGTCGGCCGCGCGGGCGATGTCGAGCTGGGCCCGGTACTTGACCACCGTGCGCCGCGCGACCCGGTGGCCGCGCCGCTCCAGCTCCAGCGCCAGTTCGGCGTCGGTCAGCGGGCGGTCCTCACCGGCGACGATGGCCGCCAGCTCCTCGCGCACACCCGGGGCGGTCGCGAAGAACAGGGCGAAGGGGACCGTCCGGCCCGAGGGCAGCCGGACCGAGCGGTCGCGCACCGCCCGTCCCACGGTGGACTCGTGCAGACCCAGGCGTTCGGCGAGCGCGCTGCGCGTCAGGGGGCGCATCGGGCCGCCGGACAGGACGAAGTCGCTCTGGTGCGCGGCGACGGCCTCGGCCACGGCCCGCATCGTCCACCAGCGGCGGGCGACCCGGTCCAGGAACAGCCGCGCCCGGTCCACGGCCTCGCGGGCCCGCACGGCCCCGCTCGCCGCTTCGGACGCACGGGCGAGCCGGTCGAAGCGCTCGTCCACCCGCAGGAGCACGCGGTCGGCCTCGACGACGCGGGCGGCGAGGACGCCCCCGTCCGCGCTCAGCACCACGTCGGGCACGGTGTACACCACCGGCGCCGCGTGGTCGCGGCCGGCGTCGAGCACGGGGTAGGGGTGCAGGTGCGACCGCAGGAAGTCGCAGGCGGCGGCGACCTCGTCGCGCGAGCGGCCCAGGGCCCGTGCCGCGGCGGCCGCCCCGCCGCGCGCCAGGGCGTCGGCCGCCTCCCCGACCAGGGCCCGCGCCAGCCGGACCGGGGGCGTGTCGTCCAGGGCGGCCAGGTCCAGCAGCAGGTGTTCGCGCAGGCTCGACGCCGCCGCCCCGGGGCAGGTCACCTCGCGCAGGGCGCCGATGACGCCCTCCACCCGCCGCACGTCCACCCCCAGCGCACGGGCGGCCTGCGCGGGAGTGCCGTCCAGGAGGCCGTGCCCGTCCAGCGCGGCCAGGACGTAGCGCGCCACCGGCAGGTCCGCGCCGGGCACCAGCGGCGCCAGGTCGCGCAGCAGGGCCTCGGCGAGCGTGGGGGCGGCGGGCACGAGTTCGCACGAGCCGGTGGAGCGGGCGGGGAGGTCGCCGCCGTCCCCGCGCCGCCGGGCCGGCGCGCAGCACGGGCCCCGGACGACGCCGCCGCACAGCGGGCACGCGGCGTCCTGGCGGTCGAGCGCCGGGTTGGCGTCGAGCTCGGCGGCCACGGCCGACTCGAACGCCGCGCCGTCCAGGGACAGCAGGCGCGCGTAGGCGACCTGCTCCGGCGTGCAGCGCGGCTCCAGGCGCGGCAGGGGCACCTGCCCCAGTACAGGGTGCATGACGGCCTCCCCGTCTCAACCCCGGTCCGGTATCGAGCATCTCACGCGCGGCGCCGGTCCGGCCGCCGGTCCGGCGCGCTCGCGCGGTGCGGTGGGCGGGGCACCGCCCAGCGCGCGGTCCAGCGCCCACGCCTCCAACAGGCCCCGGACCAGGCGGCACTCGTCGGAGGTGCGGATCAGGCCGTCGGCGCGGGCCTGGCCGAGCACGGCGAAGGCCGCCGAGGGCGTCAGAGCCGACGCCGTGCGCGGATCGCGCCGCCACCGCAGCGCCGTCCCGCGCAGCCGGGCCGGAGCGCGCTCGTCCAGCGGCATGGACTCCGCCAGGCTGCGCCCGCCCAGAGCGGGGGAGCGGTGCTCGACCAGGAGCTCCACCAGCTCCGGCAGGGTCGCCAGCAGGCGGTCGAAGCCGGCCCGGCCCGGGTCGGCGGGGTAGAGCGCGGTCCAGGCGCGGCCCAGCCGCCGCCACTGCGGGTGCGGGTACAGGCGCGCGCCGATGGAGGCGCTCAACAGGACCCGCACCCACGGTGCCGGGTGGGGACCGTCCGGGGACACCCGGTACACGAACGCCCGCGGCAGGCTCACGACCTGGATCAGGCCCAGGGTGGCGCACACGCCCACGTTCGCCACCGCCCAGAAGTCGGGGACGACCTCGCCCAGCCAGCGCTGCCACAGATCCCAGGCCGCGCGGTCCCGCACCGGGGCCCGCGCCCGCCGCCGCGCCACCTCGTCGCCCACGGACGCGCGCAGGTCGAGCAGGGCGGCGCCCTGGTGGCCGACCTCGTGCATCAGCGACGACGCGATCCCGGTGCCGACCATGCGCTCGCGCGGCACGCGGACGATCGCCACCGGGTTGGGCGGCCCTCCCGGCAGACGGGTGCGGGCCCGGCGGATCGCCGCACCCGGCCCCCGGTCCAGGTAGCACACGACCTCGGGCACGCGCCCGGCCCGGCCCTCCGCCAGGGGAGCGGCGGCGCGCAGCCCGTCCGCCGCGGCGGCGTCGAGCCCGGCCAGCCACACCCCCGTCCCGTGCTCGCTGCGCTGGGTGACGACGTCGGCGAACAGGTCGAACTGCGACAGCAGGTCGTTGAACTCCAGCCGCAGCAGGACGAAGGCCCGCTGGGCACGGGCGGGATCGGCCCCGTCGGCGGCGGACCGCAACCGGTGCAGGAAGAGCCCGACGCGCCGCAGCAGCAGCCGCCGGCCGCGGGCCAGGAAGCGCTCGATCTCCAGCAGGGCGCCGGCCGGCGGGGCCGCGGCGGGGACCATGGTCTCGTGCAGGGCGAAGGGCCGCACGAGCGCGACCCGGTCCAGCAGGGACGCGGCCTCCGACTCCAGCAGGTCGAAGGGCGGCCCCAGGGGCGTACCGCCCGGAGCCGCGCCCGCGGCCGTCGATCGGTCCAGGTCCTCCATCGTCGCCTCCCGGGTCCGTCGGCGCGGGCCCGCCCTGCCGGGGCGAGGGCCCTCGCCCCCGCTCCTGCAGGATCCGTGCCACGGCCCCGGAAGAGCACCGGTCGTCCCCGTTCCCGTTCCCGACGACCGTCACCGACGCGCAGGCGCACGGTGTGCCGTCCGCCGGGCGGCACGGTTCACTCCTCGGGCAGACCCAGGGCCCGCTCCACCCCGGCGCGCACGGTCGCCGAGAGCAGGTCCACCTTGTAGCCGGTGGCGGGCAGCGGGTCGCACAGGTCGGCCAGCGCCGCCAGCGCGGCGTCCACGCCCTCGTCCGGCGCCGTCCCGGGCACCGCGCCGACCAGTGCCTGCGCCACTCCCGGCAGGAGCAGCGGCGTGCGGGCCACCCCGCCCACGGCCACCGAGGCCGAGGAGACCGGGCCCGTGCCCTCGTCCTCGCACACCAACCGCACGGCCACCTCGACCAGCGGCCACTCGGCGCGGGAGCGCCCCGTCGCGCGCAGGTAGGCGGCGCGCTCCCCGGGGGCGGGGACCGGCAGCGCCACCGACACCAGCACCTCCCGCGAGCCCAGGACGTGGTCGCGGGTCGGGTCCGCGCCGTCGTAGAGCGAGGCCACCGGAACGTCCCGCTCCCGCCCGCCGGCGACCCGTACCGAGGCGCCGTACGCCAGCAGCGCCACCGCCAGGGAGGACGGGTGCGGGGCCGCGCACGGCCCCTGGTCCACGACCACCCCGTAGAGGTGGTCCCCGGACCGGGCCGGACACGAGTCCCCGCCCGTCTGGAAGCAGTCGAAGGCCGGGTTGCGCAGGTACCAGCAGCGGTTGCGCTGGAGCAGGTTGCCGCCCACGGTGGCGGTGCCCCGCACCTGCGGTGTGGCCAGCGCGGCGGCGGTCATGGCCAGGGCGGGATAGGCGTCGGCCAGCAGCGGGTCGCCGCCGAGCTCGGCGATCCTGGTCAGCGCGCCCACGCGCGCCGACCCGTCGGCGGCCCACGCCACCCCCCGCAGGTCGGCCACACCCGTCAGGTCCACCACCGGGGCGGGCCCGACCACCCCGGCGGCCAGGCACGCGGTCAGATCGGTGCCCCCGGCGCGCGGGCGGGCGCCCGTGCCGTCGAGCCGGGCCAGGGCGGCCCCCAGGTCCGTCGGTCGGGTGATGGTCATCGCAGGCCCCTGATCAGTCGGTCCGGTCGGATGGGCAGCTCGTGCGGGCGCACGCCGGTGGCGTCGCGGACGGCGTTGCCGAGTGCGGCGGCCACGCCCACGACCGACACCTCGCCCAGGCCGACGCCGCCGCCCCGGGCGTGCTCGAACCCCTCCTGGTGGAAGTACACCTCGGTCTCGGGCACGTCGCCCATCCCGGGGATCCGGTAGTCCTCCATGTTGTCGGTGAGCACGACACCGGTGGCCGGGTCGTCGCGGCGTTCCTCGAACAGGGCGTAGCCGACCCCCTGGACCACCGCGCCCTCGCACTGGTTGCGCGCCAGCCGCTCGGAGTAGACGCGTCCGGCGGCGATCCCCGCCCAGCAGCGGGTGGGCCGCACCCGTCCGAGCAGGGTGTCGACCTCGACCTCCATGACGTGGACGGCGCCGGTGAGCCCGCGGCCCAGCGCGAGGTCGTCCATGTCCGGGCTCAGGTGCCCCCAGCGGTCCGCCCGGCGCTCGCCGACCACCCGCACGCCCTCGGCGCCGGTCAGCGCCTCCTTCAGGGCGCGTTCGGGGATCGGCCCGGCGGCGGGCACGTCCGGGGCGTGCTCGCGCAGGGCGGCGCGCATCCGGTCGGCGGCCTCGGCGGCGGCCGGGCCCATCGAGGTGGTGGTGCGGCTGCCGTAGGAGCCCGTGCCGTGCACCGAGGAGCTGTGCCCGATCTCCACGCGCAGCGCCGAGGCGGGCACGCCGAGCCGGTCGGCGACCACGTCGCTGAGCACGGAGCGGATGCCGGTGCCCAGGTCCTGCGTGGCCGAGCGCGCCACCAGCGCGCCGTCCTCCACGGACAGCTCCACCTTGGCCCGGGGCGCGAGCAGGTACATCCAGTTGGCGGCGGCCACCCCCACGCCTCGGCGGAACCGGCCGGTGCGCCCGCCGCGCGGCCGGGAGCGCCACAGGTCGATCCGGGCGGCCTTCTCGTACAGGGCCCGGCGCTTGGGGTTGCCGTCCCAGCGGGCGCGCAGGGCCAGGGGGTCCTCGCCCAGGCGCAGCGCCATCTCGTCCACGGCCTGTTCCAGGGCCCAGGCCATCGGCGGCCCGCCGGGGCCGCGCATCGGCTTGCCCGGCGGCCGGTGGGTGACCACGTCGAAGTCGCGCACCCGGCGGGGCGAGCGCCCGTACATCAGGAACGCGAGCGTGGCCGCGTTGGACCCGGTCGACACGCCGCCGTCGCCGTAGGAGTCCACGGTCATCGCGGACAGGCGGCCCTCGCCGTCGGCCAGCAGGGCCACCCGGGTGCGGGTGCCGGGCCGGTGCCCGGCGTCGGTCAGCTCCTCGGCGCGGTCCAGGGATACGCGCACCGGGGCGCCCGCGGCACGGGAGAGCTCCACCGCGGCCACCACGTCCGTGCTCAGGCCGTTCTTGCCGCCGAAGCCGCCGCCGACGAACTCGGTGACCACGTGCACTCGTTCGCGGGGCAGTTCCCACCGCGCGGCGGCGCGGTCGGCCACCTGGACCACCGCCTGGGTGGACACGCGCAGGCGCAGGTCGCCGTCCTCCCACGAGGCCACGCACACGTGCGGCTCCAGCGGGCTGTGCACCTGGGTGGCGGTGGTGTACTCCTGGGCCACCAGGAGCGGGTCCTCGCGGTCGGTGGCGGTGCGCAGGCGGCGGACGGCGGTGCCCCCGCGCCAGCTCACGGTGCTGGGGCCGCGTGTGTTGCCGTTCCAGCGCCCGGGCGGTGTGGGCCCCTCGGAGTAGCTGGGGGCGGCACGCTGCTCGGCCCGCGTGGGATAGACGACGGGCGCGCCGGGGGCCTGGGCGGCGTCGGTGTCCAGCACGGCGGGCAGCGGGTCGTAGCCGACCGAGACCGCGGCCGCCGCCGCGCGGGCCCCGTCCGCGGTGGGCGCGGCCACCGCGGCGATCGGCTGGCCGACGTAGCGGACGGTGCGGTCGGAGCCGAGCAGGTCGATCAGGACCGGCACGGCCTCCCCGGCGTCCCCGGCGGGCGCGGACCGGCCGGTGCCGGACGTGTGCGCGTCGGAGGCGCGTGCGCCGCCGGGGTCGACCGAGAGCACGCGTGCGTGCGCGTGCGCCGAGCGCACGACCACGCCCTCCCAGGTGCCCTCGGGGATCCGGTCGGCGGTGAACTCGGCGCGGCCGGTGACCTTGTCGAAGGCGTCGATCCGGGGCGGGTCCTCGTCGGAGGGCTCGTCGAAGGCGCCCGCGCAGGCGTCGGCCACGGCGGCGAAGATGCCCTCGTAGGCGCCGCACCGGCACAGGTGCCCGGCCATGGCGTCGGCGATGGCGTCGCGGTCGGGCCGGGTGTCACCGTGCTCGGCGCGCCAGGTGTCGACGAAGGCGGAGGCCTCCACGACGAAGCCGGGGGTGCAGTAGCCGCACTGCATGGCGTCGTGGGCGGCGAACGCCCGCTGGGCCGGGTGGTCGCCGCCGAGCCCTTCGACGGTGGTGACCGAGCGCCCGGCGAGGCCGTCGGCGGGCAGGAGGCAGGAGACGGTGGGGGAGCCGTCGACCAGGATGGTGCAGGCGCCGCACACGCCCGTCCCGCAGGCGACCTTCGTGCCGGTCAGGCCGAGCCGGTCGCGCAGGTGCTCGGCGGCCGTGCCGCCGGGTCCGTCGGGTGCCGGGCAGGAGGAGCCGTTGACTTCCACGTCCATGTGGGTCCGTCCCATTGCTGCGAAGTTGACACTGACAACTTATGGGCGGCCGCGGGTGCTGTCAACGAGCGTGCCGGATCTTCGGGCGCCGGACCACCGCTCCACGGGGGTTCTGTGCGTATCTCCGTACCGGGGGCGGACGCTTGGGAGGATCCGTGCCGCGGTGCCGCCCCCCACGGGCGGCGCGCACCGCCGCACGGACTCGTCCCACGCGAGGTGAAGATCTACATCGTCAAGGTGGCGCTCACGCTCCGGGATTGTGGTCCAGCACGAGATCGGTCAGCTCCTCGCTGGGGAAGTCCATCACCACCACGCCCGTGCGGTGGGCGTCGGACGAGCGCAGGAACTCCACGGCGCGGTCGTTGACGCCCCGCAGTCCCAGGGCGCCCCAGGCCACCTCGCGGGGGTTGGCCCACGGCGCCCCGCTGCCGCTCAGGTGGTTGACGTAGAGCGTGTCGGCGGGCCCCGAGGCGGCGGCCCCGAAGTGCGACCGCGCGCTCTCCCACTTGGCCGGGATGTCGAAGAGCGTGGGCACCCGGTAGTCGTCCTGGACGTCGAGCGCACCGGCGTTCCAGCGCACGCCGTAGTCCCGGCCGGCCGCGAAGTCCTGCACGACCACCACGCGCCCCCGGACCTCGCCCAGGGCGGGCACGCGGTTCCCGCCCTGCTCGGGCGGCACCCACAGGTGGTCGGCGAGCAGGTCGCGGGTGTCGGGGTCGTGCTCGATGTAGTGGTCCAGGGTCTGCTCGTAGGTGCGGGTGTTGCCCTCCTCGGTGTGCTCCTTCTTCATGCGCATCAGCACGGTCTCGCCGGGGTGGCCGGCGAGGAAGGCGGCCACGTCGCGCACCACGTCGGTGAAGTTCAGGTGCAGGTACTCCGCGCCGTGGTGGATGGTGAACGCGTCCTGGAAGTGGCGCGTGCGCACGTCCAGGAAGCGCACGCCCGAGGCCAGCTGGCCGGTCAGGGTCAGGTCCTGGGTCCGCGACCACACGCTGCCGGTCCAGGCCCCGCTGTCGTGGGTGCCGGGCAGGGACAGCGACGTCAGCGCGGTGGAGTCCGGGAGCGGCGCCATCCACGCCGCGCGATCGACGGAGACGGCCGAGGCCGAGGCGGGCGGGGGAGCGCTCACGAGGGCGAACGCGGCGGTGAGCGCCGAGCCCAGCACGGCTCGGCGGCGGGGGGAGTGGTGCACGGGGGTCCTCCACCGGTGGGGGCGGGCGGGCCCCGGGCAGGGACCGCCCCGACTGCCGACCACCCTGCCACGCGGCGCCCGCCGTGCCATCCCCCGCAACGGGGACCCGGAGCGGTTCGCCCGTCGGCCGCGCTCCGCCGAGAACGCGCGCTAGAACTCGCCGCCGTGGGTCGTGGTGACCTCGCCGCCCTCGGGGGCGGTCGTGCCCTGGGTCCCGGCGCCGTCGCCGTTCGCTCCGTCGTCCTCTCCGCCGCCGGTGCCGTCATCGTCGTCGGTGCCCTGGCCGTCATCGCCGGTGCCGTCACCCGTGCCGTCGCCCGTGCCGGGGTCGCCGGTGGGATCGTCGCAGGACTCGGGGTCGTACTCGCACACGTCCGGTTCGGTCTCGGCGCACCCCTCGGCGTGCGGATCGGTGGCGCAGTCCGTCACGGGCGGGGTCCACTCCGGTTCGTGGGTCTCCTCCTCCACGACCGGTGTGTCCGACGGGTCCTCCACGGTGTCCACCGGAACCCCCGGCTCCGGCGATCCGCTGGGCTCGTCGGTGACGGTGTCCACGGGAGAGCCGGAGGGGGTCGAACCGGTCGGCACCACCGAACCGGGCGTGCCCCGCTCGTAGGACCACAGCAGCACCGCCGCCAGGACCCCCAGCACGGCCACCATGCCCGCGGTCACGAGCGCGGGCCTCGTGCGCCGCCGGTCCGAGCGGCGGCCCCCCGCGGGCGGCCCGGGCCGCGGCCTCAGCGTCCGCGTCGTCGGGACCCCGATCCGGGCCGTGGGCGCCACACCGCCCGGGGCGGGGAAGCCGCCGTGCTCGGTCGGGACCTCGTCGGGGCTCCAGCGGTCGCCGGAGCCCGCACCGGGCGCCTCCGGGCCGCCGGAGCCGGGGCCGTCGGACCCGTGCCCCCCGGTTCCCGGGCCGCCGGAACCCGGGCCGTGCCCGCCGGAGCCGGCGCCGCCGGAACCGTGTCCCGCGGGTCCAGCCGTGCCGGAACCCTCACTCCCGAACCCCGTGTTCGCGGGCCCTCCTGTCCCGGAACCCTCGCTCCCGAAGGGGGTGTGCGCATGTCCTTCCGACCCCGAACCCTCGCTCCCGAACCCCGTGTGCGCGGGCCCTTCCGACCCCGAGCGCTCACTTCCGAAGGCGGTGTGCGCGTGCCCTCCGGTGGGGTGTTCCGCCGTCCCGGCGGGCCCGGCTCCGGCGCCCGACGCCCCCGACCCCTCGGGCCCGGCCGCGCCCGAACCCCAGGTCCCCTGGGGCGTGGCGCCCGCGTCGCCCGGCATCCCGGGCCCCGCCGCCGGACCGGCCCCCGCGCCGCCCCCGGACGCCGAGTCCATCGTCCCCTTCGTGCCCGCCGCGTCCGCGAACGGGACCCAGGGCCCCACCCGGATGCGCGCGGTGCCCTGGTCCACGGCCGTGGACGCCTGCTCCAGCACCGCCGTCCGCTCCACCGGAGCGGCCACCGCCGACGCGCGCCCGATCAGCCGGTCCAGCACCTCCACAGCGCTCGGCCGCGCCGCCGGGTCCTTGTCCAGGCAGCGGCCCAGCACCGGCAGCAGCCGCTCGGGCACGCCCTCCAGGTCCGGCTCGCTGGTCAGCACCCGGTCGATGACCGCCATGGTGTTCTCACCCGGGAAGGCGTGCCGTCCGGTGGCGGCGAAGACCATGACGGCCGCCCACGAGAACATGTCGCCGGCCGAGGCCGCGGGCAGGCCCTGGATCTGCTCGGGCGCCATGTAGGCGGGCGTGCCGGCGACCGTCGTGGTCTGCTGCGTGGCGTCGGTGAAGCGCGCGATGCCGAAGTCGATCACCCGGGGCCCGTCCGGCCCCAGGATGACGTTGCCGGGCTTGAGGTCGCGGTGCACGACCCCCGCCTCGTGCACGGCGGCCAGCGCCGTGACGGTCGCGATCGCCAGCCGGTCCAGGGCCGCCCCCGTGCGCGGGCCCTCGTCCATCACCGCCGAGCGCAGGGTCGGTCCGGGCACGTACTCGCTCGCGATGTAGGGCACGTCCGCGTCCATGTCGGCGTCCAGCACCGCCGCGGTGCAGAACGGGGCGACCGTGCGCGCCGCGGCCAGCTCCCGGGCGAAGCGCGCCCGCTGGCGCCCGTCCTCGCCCCACAGCCCGGTCAGCACCTTGACCGCGGCGGGTGAGCCGTCCTCGGCGTGCCCCAGGTACACGGTGCCCTGCCCGCCGGCGTCGATGCGGGCGGCCAGGGCGTAGGGGCCGATGGCGGTCGGGTCGGAAGGGGTCAGGGGAGTGGTCATGGCGTGCGCCCTGTCTGCGGGGTATCGCTGGTCGGGTTCTTCCTCTGTCACTGTGACGTGGCCCGCGGCGCCGGAGATCCTTGCTGGGAGGTAACAGTCCCCTTACTTTTTCCGGACACAAGGGGAGGCCGGTCCACACATGTGTGCGAACCGGCCTCCGGGTCCCCTGCCCGTCGCGCCCCTGGGGGAGGGCGCGGTCAGAGCCCCAGGGCGTGCATCGCGAAGTGGAAGGCGAACACGGCCGAGAGCAGCCACATCAGCCAGCCGACCTCGGCGAAGCGGCCCTGGGCGGACTTGACCAGCGTGTAGGCGATGATCCCGATCCCGATACCGCTGGCGATGTCATAGGTGAACGGCATCATCGCGATGGTCAGGAACGCCGGGATCGCGATGGAGATGTCCGACCAGTCGATCTCGCGGATGTGCATCATCATCATGGCGCCCACCAGCACCATCGCCACCGACGCCGCCTGCGCGGGCACGATGCCGAACACCGGCGCGAAGAAGATCGCGGCGAGGAAGAACAGCCCCGTCACCACGCTCGCCAGACCCGTCCGGGCGCCCTCGCTCACTCCCGCGGTGGACTCCACGAACACCAGGGTGGCCGAGGAGCTGGTCAGGCCGCCCGTCACGGCGCCCGCGCCGTCGGTGACCAGGATCTGGTTCACCCGCGGCATCTGCCCGTTCTCGCCCGCGATGTTGGCCTTGGTGCCGATGGCCAGGATCGTGCCCAGCGCGTCGAAGAACCCGGCCAGCACGAGCGTGAACAGGATGACCCCGGCCGTCGTCACGCCCGCCGAGGTCCAGGCCCCGAACATGTCCACCTGGAACAGCAGGCCGAAGTCGGGGGCCGCGACAGGGTTGCCGGGCAGGCTCGGGCTGCCGCTGCCCCACGCCTGGTCGTCGAGCCCCGCGGCGTAGTGGACGACGATCGCGAACACGGTGGCGCCCACGATCCCGTAGAAGATCGCGCCCGGCACCCGGCGGACCAGCAGGACGCTGGCCAGTACCAGGCCCGCCACGAACACCAGGATCGGCCAGCCGTCGAGGTGGCCTCCGCCGCCCGCGGCGCCGAGCTGGAGCAGGCCGCCCTCGCCGGCGCTGACGAACCCGGCGTTGGACAGGCCGATCAGCGACACGAACAGGCCGATGCCCACGCCGATCGCCATCTTGAGGTTGTGGGGGAGCGCGTTCATCACCGCGGTGCGCACACCGGTCACCACCATCAGGATGATGGCGATGCCCTGCCAGACCACCAGGCCCATCACCTCGGGCCAGCTCATCACGGGCGCCGCCTGGTAGGCGACCACCGCCATGACGCCCAGGGCGGCGGCGCAGGCGATCGGCGCGCGCCCCACCACGCCCATCATGATCGTGACGAGCCCGGCGGCCAGCGCGGTCATGGTGGTCAGCTGTGCGGGGGAGAGGAAGTCCCCGTTGGCGTCGGGGACGCCGCCGAGGATGATCGGGTTCAGGACGATGATGTACGCCATCGCCATGAAGGTGGTGAGGCCGCCGCGGATCTCGCGGCCGACGGTGGATCCGCGCTCACTGATGAAGAAGAAGCGGTCGAGCCAGGATCGAGCCGGTGCGGTGGGCGCCTCGGGCGCCACACCGTCCTTGGTACTGGTCATGTCCCCTCCTGGAGGGAGATGAGCATGGCGAAGCTCGCCATGTGTGGGGGGATGACTACGGAACGTAGCCACGTATGCATAGGCGCAGGACCACGCTGTCCTGCCGGGCACCCGCCCCGGTGCCGAGGGCGCCGGCGGAGCCGGGGCGGGCGGTTCAGGTGTGGCGGGGGCGGCGGAGCGGTCCGCCGCCCCCACCCGGGGCGCGTCCGGTGGAGGCGCCCTACAGGTCGATACCGACGATGTCCTCCGGGCGCACCGGCGCGTGCGTCAGCGCGCGTCCGGTGGCGTCGCGGACCGCCGCCACGATCGCCGGGGTCGACGACAGGGTCGGCGGCTCACCCGCGCCGCGCAGCCCGTAGGGCGCGTGCGGGTCGGGGTGCTCCAGCACCTCGATGCGCATCGGCGGGGTGTCCAGGATCGTCGGGATCAGGTAGTCGGTGAAGGACGGGTTGCGGATCTCGCTGTCCTTGACCTGGATCTCCTCCATCAGCGCCAGGCCCAGGCCCTGGGTCGAGGCGCCCTGGATCTGGCCGGCCAGCTGCTGCGGGTGCAGCACCTTGCCCACGTCCTGGACCGCGTCCAGGGCCACGACCTTGACCAGGCCCAGCTCCACGTCCACGTCCACCACCGCGCGGTGGACGCACATCCCGAACTGGGTGTGCGAGGACCCCTGGCCCAGGACCGGGTCGATCATCTCCGTGGGGCGGTGGTGGTGCTCGCGGGTCTCCTCCACGACCGTGCCGCCGCTCGCGGACTCGCCCAGCAGGTCGGCCAGCGACGTCAGCACGCCGTCGGCCGCCGAGACCAGCTTGCCGCCCGCCAGGGACAGGTCCGCGTCGTCGCGGTCGGCCGGGACCACACCGCGTTCACGGGCGATCGCGAACACCGACGCGCGCACGGCCTCGCAGGCCATCTTCACCGCGCCGCCGGTCATGTACGACTGGCGGGAGGCGGAGGAGGACCCGGCCGAGCCCACCCGGGTGTCGGACGGGTTGATGGCCACGTTCTCCACACCGAGTTCGGTGCGGGCGATCTGGCCCTTGACGGTGACCAGGCCCTGGCCGACCTCGGCGGCGGCGGTGTGCACGAGCACGTTCGGCTCGCCGGCCACGATCTCCAGCCGCACCCGCGCCGTGGAGTAGTCGTCGAAGCCCTCCGAGAAGCACAGGTTCTTCAGGCCCACGCCGTAGCCCACACCGCGCACGACGCCCTCGCCGTGCGTGGTCCCGGCCACGCCGCCCGGCAGGGTGCGCAGGTCGGAGGGGTCGGGCAGCTCCGAGCGGTCGACGGGCATCGGCAGGTCCCGGGCGCGCTGGAGCATGTCCGCCATCGGCAGCGGGCTGTGCAGCTCCTGGCCCGTGATGATCCGCGAACCCTGCGACATGGCGTTCTTGATCCGCAGGTCCACCGGGTGCATGCCCAGCTTCTCGGCGAGCTTGTCCATCTGCGACTCGTAGCCGAAGCACGCCTGGACCGCGCCGAACCCGCGCATCGCCCCGCACGGCGGGTTCGTGGTGTACACCCCGTAGGCGTCCACCAGCACGTGGGGCACCTCGTAGGGGCCGATGCCCAGCGAGGAGGCCACACCCACCACGGCGGGCGTCGCCGAGGCGTAGGCGCCGCCGTCCACGATGATCTCCAGCGTGGCGTACAGCAGGGTGCCGTCGGCCTTGGCGCCGTGCTCGAACCGCATCTTGGCCGGGTGCCGGTGCACGTGGCCGTAGAAGGACTCCTCGCGGTTGTACACGATCTTGACGGGCTTGCCGGTGCGCAGCGCGAGCATGGCGCCGTGGATCTGCATCGACAGGTCCTCGCGGCCGCCGAAGGCCCCGCCGACCCCCGCCATGGTCATGCGCACCTTGTCCTCGGGCAGGCCCAGGCAGGGCACGATCTGCCAGAGGTCGCTGTGCAGCCACTGGGTGGCGACGTACAGGTGCACGCCGCCGTCCTCCTCGGGCACGGCCAGGCCGGACTCGGGACCCAGGAACGCCTGGTCCTGCATGCCGACCTCGTACTCGGTCTCCACGACCGCGTCGGCCCGCGCGCGCAGGGCGTCCAGCACCTCGCGCTCGCGCTCCTTCTCCCCGGCCACGTCCCGGAACCCGCCGGTGCGGATGGGCTGGTAGCGCACCCGGTTGCCGGACTGGTGGTACTCCTCGTGGATCTTGAGGGTGCCCTCCTCGTGGACCAGCGGGTACTCGGGGTCCAGGGCGGCCCGGCGCGAGTCGCTGACCGGGGGCAGGACCTCGTAGTCGACCTTGATCCGCTCCAGGGCGCGGCGCGCGGTCTCGGGGTGGTCGGCGGCCACCAGGGCCACCGGCTCGCCCTTGTAGCGCACCTTGCCGAAGGCCAGCACGGGCTGGTCCTTGTACTCCAGGCCGTAGCGCTTGGCGCCCGGGACGTCCTCGTGCGTGAGCACGGTCTCCACGCCCGGGACCTTGAGCGCCTCGGTGATGTCGATGCCCAGGATCCTCGCGTGCGGGTGGGGGCTGCGCAGGGTCATCCCCCACAGCATGTCCTCCATCCACATGTCCGAGGAGTAGGCGAACTCCCCGGTCACCTTGAGCGTGCCGTCGGGGCGGCGCGGGCTCGACCCCAGGCCGTCCCTGGTGGTACTGGACAGGTCCGTGACGGTCGGGGCGGTCGTCGTGGCCATCAGCGGTTCACCTCCTGGAGCAGGGCGCGGTGCGCGGCCCGGCCGCGCGCGGCGGCGGTGTCGGCGGACAGAGTGCGAAGCTCCCCGCGGTCGACGACGGTACGGCCGCCGACCAGCAGGCGCTCCAGGGGCGGCGTGGGGCCGAAGACCGTCGCCACCACCGGGTCGTCGATCACGTCGTAGCCGAACCCGTCCACCCGCCACAGGGCGATGTCGGCGAGCTTGCCGACGGTGAGCGAGCCGAGTTCGGCGTCACGGCCCAGCACCCGGGCGCCGCCCAGGGTGGCCATGTGCAGGGCCTGGCGGGCGCTGAGCGCCTGCGGGCCCCTGCGGGCGCGCGCCATCAGCAGCGCCTGGTGCATCTCCCCGGCCAGCGGGGTCAGCTCGCTGGAGGCCGGGCCGTCCACGCCCAGGCCCACGTGCGCGCCCGCCTCCAGCAGTTCCGTGGTGCGGCAGATGCCCGCGCCCAGACGGGCGTTGGAGGTGGGGCAGTGTGCGATACCGGTTCCGGTGGCCGCGATCCGTGCGATGGCGGCGTCGGACAGGTGCACCGCGTGCGCGAACCACACGTCCGCGCCCAGCCAGCCGAGCTTCTCGGCGTACTCGACCGGGGTGCACCCGAACTCGGCCAGGCACTTCTCCTCCTCGTCGAGCGTCTCGGCGAGGTGGGTGTGCAGGCGCACGCCCTTGGCGCGGGCCAGTTCGGCCGCGCCGACCATCAGCTCCCGGCTCACCGAGAACGGCGAGCAGGGCGCCACGGACACGCGCGTCATCGCGTCGGAGGCGGCGTCGTGGTGGGCGTCGATGGCGGCGCCGGTGGCCCCCAGCGCCTCGTCCAGGCTCTCCACGACGCTGTCCGGCGGCAGGCCGCCGGAGCTGTGGCCCCGGTCCATCGACCCGCGGGCCAGGTCCAGGCGGATGCCGACCTCGCGGGCGGCGGCCACCTCGGCGGCGACGATGTCGCCCCGGCCCGAGGGGAAGATGTAGTGGTGGTCGGAGGCGGTGGTGCACCCCGACAGCGCCAGGTGGCTCATCCCCGCCGACGTCGTGTTCCCCACGACCTCCGCGTCCAGGCGGTGCCAGATCTCGTACGAACCCACCAGCCACTCGAAGAGGGTCCCATCGGCGAACAGCCCCTGGGTGGCCCACTGGTAGAGGTGGTTGTGCGTGTTGACCAGGCCAGGCGTGGCCAGGCAGCCGCGGCCGTCGACCTTGCGGGCGCCCGGGATCTCGGGGGCCGGGCCGGGCCCGACGGCCCCGATGCGGCCGTCGCGCACCACGATGTGGCCCTGGGGGTACTCCCCGCCGTCCACGGTCACGACGTGGGCGCCCTCGATGACGGTCACGTCACTCATGTGCGGCTCCGCTCTCGGCCCGGCGGCCGGCGGCCAGGCGCACGGCGTCCAGGATCTTCTCGTAGCCGGTGCAGCGGCACAGGTTCCCGGCCAGAGCCTCGCGGATCTCGGCGTCGTCGGGGGCGCCCTTGCCCGCGCCCACGGTGCGCTCCAGCAGGTCGTCGGTCTGCACGAGCAGCCCCGGCGTGCAGAAGCCGCACTGGACGGCGCCGGCCTCGACGAACGCGTCCTGGACGGTGCCCAGGGTGCGGTCCGAACCCTTGCCGGGCTCCTCGGCCAGACCCTCGACCGTGCGTACCGCGCGGCCCTCGGCCTGCCCGGCGGCGATCATGCACGAACACGCCGTCACACCGTCGAAGTAGACGGTGCACGAGCCGCACTCGCCCTGCTCGCAGGCGTTCTTGCTGCCCGGCAGGCCCAGGCGCTCGCGCAGCACGTACAGCAGGCTCTCGCCCGGCCACACGTTCTCGGCGGTCATGTCCTCGCCGTTGACGTTGACGTTCACGCGCATCGCGTGACTCCCTTCCGGTACTCGGTGGCCGACCAGGTCAGCGCGCGACGCGCCATCACGGCCATGGAGTGGGTGCGGTACTGCGCGGTGCCGCGCTGGTCGTCGATGGGGCGGGTGACCGAGGCCACCAGCTCGCCGAAGCGCCGCACGAGGCTCTCCGACGGCAGGGTCGCGCCCTCCCAGTCGAACTCGGCGGCCAGGAACTCCTCGGCCTCCTCGGCGCGGATGGGGGTCGGGGCCACCGAGCCCAGACCCGTGCCCACGGTGCGCTTCTCCGCGTCCAGGGCCAGGCTGAAGGCGGCCACGGAGATGACCATGGCGTTGCGGGTGCCGATCTTGGCGAACTGCTGCGGGCCCTTGGGCTCGGGCAGCAGGACGGCCGTGATCAGCTCGTCGTCCTGGCGGGCGGTCGTGCGCAGGGAGAGGTAGAACTCCCGGGCGGGGACCCGCCGGCGGCCGCGGACCGAGGCCAGTTCGATCACGGCGTCGGTGGCGAGCAGGGGAGGGTGGGCGTCCCCCGCGGGCGAGGCGCCGCCCAGGTTGCCGCCCACGGAGCCGCGGTTGCGGATCTGCGGGGAGGCCACGGTGCGCGAGGCCTTCGCCAGAGCGGGAGCGCTCCGCGACAGGTGCTCGACGATCTTGGTGTAGGGCACACCCGCGCCCAGGCGGGTGTGGTCGCCGTCGGTGCCCCACTCGCCCAGTTCGGGCACGCGGGCCAGGTCGATCAGGGTCGACGGGCGCCGTTTGTCGAAGTTGAGTTCCACCATGACGTCGGTTCCGCCCATGATGGGGACCCCGTCAGGGTGGGCGCTCTTGGCCTCAAGCGCCTCCTCCAGTGTGGAGGGACTCAGGAATTCCATGCTTGTCCTCGTTGCTCGCCAGGTCGGGTCGGTCAGCGGTCGGGTTAGGCAACTCCTCGGTAAATCCGGTACTGCTGTGAAGTACACCACCCCAGGTGGGAGCCCAACTAGCACGCGATGCCATGAAGTGCCAGTGGAACGAACCGTTATCGTTGGTCGTTTCCTACAAGCGACGAACAGGCGAACAATCGGTGCCGAGTGCCACCACCGCCTCCCGCGCGCGACGCCCGACGCGCGCACCGCCCACGGGCCGCGGCCCGCCCACGAGAGTTCAGAGGACCATCCATGCAGATCAGTGAGCTGGTCGCCGTCAAGCGGCTGCACCTGCGCTTCCTGACGGGAGCCGAGCACCAGCACCGCACCGTGCGCTGGGCCTACACCACGGATCTGCTGGAGCCCGCCCGCTACCTGCGCGGGGGCGAGTTCGTCCTCACCGGCATGATGTGGCGCACCCGGCCCCAGGACTCCGAGACCTTCGTGGCCTCCGTCGTCAGCGCGGGCGCCGTCGCGATCGGCGCGGGCACCGCCCTGGGCGAGATCCCCCCGGACCTGCTGGCCGCCTGCCAGGCACACGACATCCCGCTCGTGGAGGTCCCCTCCGAGACCTCCTTCGGCGCGGTCACCGAAGAGGTCCTGCGCTCGCTCACCCAACGCCGCTTCACCACCATCGCCGAGACCCGTGACCGCCACCGCCGCCTGATGGCGGAGGTCGCCGCGGGCGCCGACTTCCCCTCCGCCTTCGCCGACGCCGCCACCCAGGCCTCGATGCGGGCCTGGGTGATCTCCTCCACCGGCCGCCACGTGGCCGCCACCACCGAACCGCTGCCCGAGCACGACCGAGAGTGGATCGCCGCCCGCGCCCTGACCTGGCCCGCCTTCCCCCACACCACCCGCCTGCCCGTCGAGGGCGGCCGTGTGCTCACCGTCGTACCCGTCCAGGCCAAGGACTCCCATCCGCTGTCGAACTGGCTCCTGGTCTGCGCGGGCGACCACCAGGTGTGGGGCGACGAGGAGCACGAGGCCGTCGCCGAACTGGTGTCGGTGTCGGTGCTGGCGCGCAGCCGGGTCGAGGAGCGCGCCCTGACCGACGCCCGCCACCTGGAGGGCCTGCCCCGCCTGCTGGCCGCCCAGCGCTTCGACGAGGTCACCGCGCTCATGGACGGCACGGGCGTGGCCACCGGCACCGAGGACGCGGGGCACGTGATCGTCAGCGCCGTGATGATGCCCGAGCCGCGCGTCCCCGACCTGGCGCGGCGCGTGCTCACCGAACTCGTCGCTGACTGGCCCGGCGCGGTCGTGACCGGCGAGAACGACACCCTGGCCGTCGTCCCGGTCGAGGGCGGGGAGTCGCAGGCGCGCGAGCGCGCCGAGGAGATCCGGTCCGAACTCGTCCACCGCGCGCGCGTCCTGGAGGGCGGGCTGCTGGACTACCGGCTCGCCGTCGGCCTGAGCTCGGCCGCGCACGGCGTGCCCGAGCTGCGCGGAGCCGCCGTGGAGGCCCGGCACGCGCGCCGCCTGGCCGAGCTGCGCGGCGGTCGCTCGCGCGTGATCGCCGGGGCGGAGATCGACTCCCACGAGCTGCTGCTGGCCTCGGTGCCCGAGGAGGTGCAGACCTCCTACCGCGAACGCCTGCTCGGGCCGCTGGTGGCCTACGACCGCGACCACCGCTCGGAGCTGGTGACGACCCTGGAGCGGTTCCTGGAGCACTCCGGCTCCTGGCAGCGCTGCGCCTCGGCCATGCACGTGCACGTCAACACCCTGCGGTACCGGATCGGCCGCGTGGAGGAGCTGACCGGCCGCGACATGAGCAGCCTCGAACACCGCGTCGACCTGTTCCTGGCCCTGAAGCTGCGCGACTGAGCCGGCGCCGGTCCGGGCCCGCCCTCGCGGCGGGACGGGTCCGCCTCCGGGGCCGGACCCCGCGCCCGGTACCGCGTCACCGCCGCGCTGGTCGCGGCCGTCGGCGCACCCTCCCCGGTTCTGTCACCGGGGGAGGCTAGGGTGCGCGCGATGAGCACCGACCTCTCCACACCCCTGACCGCCGACGCCGACCTGTCCGGCGCGGACCTGCGCGACGCGCTCGCCAAGCCGATCGGACAGCGCCAGGAGTTCGTGCGCTGCGACCTGTCCCAGGCCGACCTGCGCGAGACCGACCTCGTGGACGCCGTCTTCACCGACTGCCGCCTGGACGGCGCCCGGCTGGAACGGGCGCTCCTGGACGGGGCGCGACTGACGGGCGGCAGCGCGGCGGGCGCGGCCTTCTCCGGTGCGGAGTGCGCCGACGCCCGGTTCGAGCGGGTGGACCTGGCCAACACGCGCTGGCAGAGCGCCCTGCTCACCGACGCGGAGTTCACCGGCTGCCGGATGACCGGGGCGGGCCTGACGTCGCTGCGGGGGGTGGGGTACTCCTTCGCGCACTGCAACCTCATGCTGGCCCGGTGCAAGGGCCTGTCCCTGCGGGGCCGGACGCTGGAGGGGCTGCGCATGGACGAAGCCGACCTGGCGAGCGCGGACCTGCGCGAGACCGTGTGGATGGAGTCGCGGCTGCGCGGCGCCAACCTCGTCAACGCCCGCTTCCAGGGCGCGGACCTGCGCGGCGCCGACCTGGGAGAACTCGCCCTGGACCAGGCCGGGTACCTGCGCGGGGCCACCATCAGCCCGGCCCAGGCGGGGACCATCCTCGGGGCGCTGGGCATCACCGTCGTGGAGTAGGAGCCGGGCGGCGCGGCCGGACGGGACGGGGGACGGGTGCCAGGGGGCGGCGGCCGGGTGCGTGCCCCCGCCCGCTCTGGCCAGCGGAGGCGAGGGCCCGCTCGGGTGGCCGCGCTGACGTGCGGGTCCGCTCCGGTCCCCGATGGCAGACATGTCCGGAAGGTGTCTTGCGGCGAACGGCGTTCGAAACTACGGTCAGTCGCGAACCGGGTTGTCGAACCGGTTCGACACCTCCTTGAGGAGAACCATGCACCCCCCGTTGACACGGGCGCTCGCGCGCCTGTCCGCCCTCACCCTGCTCGCCGGCCTCGTCGTCGCGGGCCCCGCCTCCCCGGCCAGCGCCGCCGACCTGACCCTCACCGTCGACGTCGGGCAGGTCGTGCGCCCGGCGACACAGGTCGCCGCCGGCGGCCTCTACGGCGTCGGCTCCGACTCCCAGCCGACCACGGACATGCTGCTGCCGCTGAACCCGACCAGCTTCACCCAGCCCCCGCCCGGCACCACCCACCTGGGCAACGGCGCCACCGAACCCTGCTGCGACGCGCTCGACGTGGGACACAACATCACCAGGGCCGGCGCCCAGCAGTTCATCCGCCTGCCCGACATCTATCCGACCTTCCCCTATGAGTGGCAGGGGTGGGGCGACTGGGAGCAGAAGGTCACGACCATGGTCGAGGACCGTCTGGCCGCGACCGACACGACCAACATCCACGGCTGGGAGCTGTGGAACGAGCCCGACTGGACGTGGGACACCGAGGAGGCGGGCTCCTTCAACGACGGCTGGACCCGCACCTACCGGCTGGTGCGCTCGCTGGACGCGGTCACCCCCATCGTGGGACCGAGCCCGTCGGTCTACCGCCACGACGACATGCTCGACTTCATGACCCACACCCGCGACACCGACACGGTTCCGGACGTGATCGTCTGGCACGAGCTCGACGACATGAACTGGGACTCCTTCGACGACCACGTCGCCGACTACCGCGCCATCGAGGAGCGGCTGGGCATCTCGCCGCGCCCGATCGCCATCAACGAGTACAACAGCTTCAACCAGATGGACGTCCCCAGCGTGGCCCTGCACTGGATGAGCGTGTTCGAGCGCCACGGGGCACGCGAGGCGCACCGCGCCTACTGGTTCGAGGCCGGGACCTTCGACGGGCTGTTCACCCTGGACAATGAGCCGACCGCCTCGTACTGGCTCTACCGCTGGTACGGGGAGATGACCGGCAACATCGTGCGGACGACCCCCGAGAGCTGGCTGGACGGCGTCGCCTCCTACGACGCCAGCCGCCAGACCGTCAACGTCGCCTTCGGCGGGGACTGGGGCGACAACACCGTGGACGTCACCGGCCTGGACGCGTTCGGCTCGTCGGTCGACGTGCGGATCCTGTCCACCCCCGGCTCGGGTCGGCACACCCACGTCTCCGCGCCCACCGTCGTGCGCGAGGCGACCATGCCCGTCTCCAACGGCCGGATCTCGGTTCCCGTGGACGGTATGGACGCCGAGGGCGCCTACCAGCTCCTGGTCACCCCGGAGGGCGGACCGGCCACGTCCTGGCAGCGGGTGTACGAGGCGGAGAACGCCACGGTCGTCAACGCGCAGACCAGGTCCTCCGGTGAGGCGTCGAACGGCTACTACGTCGGCGGTATCGACGGGGACGAGGACATGCGGTCGGACTCCTTCGTGGACTTCACCGTCAACGTGCCCGAAGCCCGCAGCTACACGATGGCGATCGACTACGCCAACGGCACCGGGGCGACCTCCACGCACGGGCTCGCCTACAACGGGAGCGACTGGTCCACCGTCTCCTACCCCCCGACCCCTGGGTGGGGGCGGTTCGAGACCACGAGCGTGACCGTGGACCTGCGCGCCGGATACAACGTCATCCGGCTGGCCAAGGGCTCACCGCACTTCGAGGGCGGTACCGGCTACGCCGAGATCGACAGCATCACCCTGTCCTGACGACCGCGCGCCCCGGGCGCGGCACCGGGCCCCGCCGCTTCGGCGGGGCCCGGTGGCCTTGCCGTGGGTGAGCGCCCAGGCGCCGCACAACGGCCGGGCCCCGTCACCGCGGTGACGGGGCCCGGCCGTTGGGGGAGGAGTGCGGGTTGAGGGGGTCAGTCGGACGTGCGCACCGCGTTGACCAGCGCGGACCATTCCTGGCAGTCGAACGACAAATGACCCAGGTCCCGGTTCCGGGTGTCCCGCACCGCTGTCGTGGCGCCCTCGGACACCTCGACGCAATGCCCTGTGTTTCCGCTGTAGCTGGACTTGTGCCAGTCGTTCACGTTGCTACTCCTTACAGCGATGCAATGAAGTCGAGGCTTTCGGCCGGTGAGAGCGCCATGCTGCATAGTGCTCCGAACTGCTGACGGCAGTCTGCCACGACTCGTGCGTCGGTGATCACCTGGCCTGAACCCGGTGTCTCCGCGTACACGAGCGACTCTGTATGGGTCATGTTGAGCAGGATCAGTGGGCCGTTCATCGCGCTGTGTGCGCCCCGGTCGAACGGGAGGATCTGGAGTTGCACATGGGGTAGTTGTGCCTTCTCCAAGAGAGCCTTGTACTGCTCCTTCATGACGGCTTCACCTCCCACGGGCCTGCGCAGGGTCGCCTCGTCCATCACGAACAGGGCCAGGGGAGGCTGCTCCCGCGCCAGGACTCGCTGGCGTTCGAGTCGCCCTTCGAGGTGGTGCTCCGCCTCATCGGGGCGGAGCGGCGGAAAGGCGGCGTTGACCAGTGCGCGCGCGTAGTCTTCGGTTTGCAGGAGGCCGGAGACGGCCTGCGGCTGGAACTCGTTGATGACCTGGGCTTTGGTCTCCAGTTCGGCGAACTTCTCCAGCCACCACGGCTGTGCCCGTTTCGCGCCGGGCCACAGGTTCAGTAGTCCTCCGTGGGCATCGAGTGCCCTGTCGGCGAGTTCCGCGAACTTCTTCGACGGCTTGCGGATCGCCCGTTCCACAGCCCCGACCTGCTGCTTCGACGTCCCGGTTCGATTGCCGAGGTCCTTTTGCGACATATCGGACAGTTCTCTCAGTCGGCGTAGTTCGGTGCCGAATTGGGAGATGGCGGCGTGCTCGGCGGGGGTTGTGCGACTGGCCATGGCTACAGGAAACCACGATCGACGCCAACAGGAAATGCCCTGGCGAATCTGTGATTCAGTTCCTGGCCACAGCTGGATAGTCTTTCGGCTGGTCAGGCATGGTGGATTCAGGAAACCGAGGGCGTGATGAACGTTCGAGGTTTCTGAGTCCCGATCCCGCCGTTCGGAGTCGGAAACGCACGGTTCGCGGCATATATGTGCCCGAATGGTGCGCCCGTCCCGTCCCCACCGCCATGGGGGCGGGACGGGCGACACGACAGCCTCGGCGACCACGGCCGGTGCCGAGGCGTGGTTTCCCACTCCCAGCAGAAAAGGGTGAGAACGTGCCTGATCGTACCGAAGTCCGGCTCGGCGAGAGCGTCATTCCCGGGCCGCCGAACACCGGTTCGCGGCGGGTTCGGAGGAATCTCCGATGACCATCGCGGCCATTCCGCTCCTCGACCCGCCCCGGCGACTCGTGACCGCCTCTCCCGACCATTGCGGCATCATCATCGGACACCACCTCGGCTACGTTTCGGTCGTCCGCAGGTGGGTCTCCCAATGCGCGAAGGTCACTCCGACCCTGGCCTATGAACTGTGCGTCGCGGCCAGTGAGCTCACGACGAACGCACTCCTGTACAGCCGCAGCGGGCTTCCCGGCGGACACACCACCATCGAGCTCTTCCACCGTCCGGCGACCCTCGTCCTGCGGGTCACCGACGAGGGGGCCTGCGACCGCGAGAACCCCTCCTACCCCAGGCCGCGCCGAGCGGACACCGAGGGCGGCAGAGGGCTCTCCCTGGTGGATCGGCTCGCCGACTACTGGGAATGGGACCACACCCCGGTCGGTGTGAGCGTGCGCGCGGTCTTCTCCCGCTCGCGTTCCGCGTGAGCGGAAGTCGCCGACCTCACGCGTTGCGGTGCAACCGCCGCAGCGCCAGGGCCACCTGGAGGCGCAGGCGCCCCGACACGTCGCGGACCGGCCAGCCCAGCACCCGCTCGGCCCGGCCCACACCCTCCTGGAGCGTGGAGTGATGCGTCCCCAGCGCGGTGGCGGCGGCCCGCAGGCTCGGCGCGGCCGCCACCGCGTCCAACGCCTCCAGGAGCACCGGGCTCTCGCGACCGACACGGTCCAGAGCGACCACGTCGGGGACGGGCTCGGAACCACGGATCACGGCGTCCGCGAGCACGAGCAGTCCGCCCAGCTCCTCGGCGTAGGCCACGCGCGGCCCCGGGTCGGTTCCCCTGCCCTCGGCGGTGAAGCGCAGCGCCCGCCGTGCCTGCGCCCAGGACTCGGGAAGCCCCGGAACCTCGACCGCCGGTCCGACCCCGGCGCGCTCGGGCCCCGGTACGGGCGCGTCGGCGGCGGCCACCACGCGGGCGGCCCCCTCCGGGGTCGCCACCGCGCGTACCGGGGTGTGGACGCCGATCCCCAGCCGCCGGGCCGCCCGTACCCGGACGGACTCGGCGACGTGCGGGTCGACCAGCACCTCGCGGAGCGCCTCCCGGCTGCCCTGGACCGGCCCCGTCAGCTCCAGGTGCGCGCGCAGGGCCGCTGAGGCCCGCTCCAGCACCATGGCCCCCACAGGACCCGGCTCACCCGTGCGCTCCAGCCACAGGACGCCGCCCACGGCCCGGACCGGAACGGAACTCCAGGACGGATCCGGGTCGGCCGCCGCGCGGTCGACCGACCCCTCCGGCGTCACGCGCAGCGCCACGCCGCGCGAGCGGTCCACGAACCCGGCGGGGACGCCCGTCAGCACGGCCGCGCCCCGCACGAGCGGTTCGACGCCCGCACCGGCCAGGGAATCGAAGTAGGCGATCACCCTGACGGCCTCGCCCGCCTCGGGGTCGAGTGCCGAGATCCTGCCGAGCAGCTCCCTCATGAACCCATTGTGCCGCTGATCAGGTCCCCAGGACCCGGCGCAGCCAGGTCGGCCGCTGGGCGACGGCGCTCACGCTCAGCGCCGCCTGGGGCGCGAAGCCGTCGAAACCGTGGAAGCCGCCCGGCCACACGTGCAGCTCGGCCGATCCCCCCGCCGCCCAGATCGCCGAGGCGTAGGCCACGACCTCGTCGCGGAAGGTCTCGGCCGAACCCACGTCCAGGAACGCCGGAGGCAGCCCCGACAGGTCCTCGGCGCGCGCCGGGGCCGCGTAGGGGGACACGTCCGGCCCGCCACGGCTCTCGCCGAGGAGCGCCGTCCATCCGGTCTCGTTGGACACCCGGTCCCACACGCCGACGCCCGCCATCTGGTGCGCGGACACCGAGTCGTTGCGGTCGTCCAGCATCGGGCAGATGAGCAGTTGGCCGGCGAGCCGGGGCCCGCCCCGGTCACGGGCCAGCAGCGCGGTCGCCGCCGCCAGCCCGCCACCCGCGCTGGCTCCGGCGACCACGACGCGGTCGGGGTCGATGCCCAGCTTCTCCGCGTTCTCGGCCACCCACACCAGACCCGTGTAGCAGTCCTCCACCGGCGCGGGGTGCGGATGCTCCGGAGCCAGCCGGTAGCCCACCGACACCACGGCCGCGCCCAGCTCCCGCGCCACCTCCAACAGGCCGGAGATCTCATAGCCCCGGTGCGAGCCCAGCATCATCCCTCCGCCGTGGATCCAGTACAGGGCACTGGTGGGAGCGGGGGCGTCCGTGGGCCGCCACACGATGACCGGTACGTCGGGCTCCCCCTCGGGGCCGGGCACGTCGTGGGCCTCCTCGGTGAACGCCCCGTCCAGGCTCAGGTCGTCGGGGGCCTGGAGCATCGGGGCGTCGTCCATCCCGGCCGACCGCATCTGCTGGATCATCTCGGCGGTGATGCTGGGCGGCACCTGCTCGTTGACCACGGTCAGGGCCGCGGCCAGCTCGGGGTCGAACGGTGGACGGGCAGGAGTGGTCATGGCGGCCTCCGGGCGTCGGCGGTGCGTGGTGTGTGCTGTGTCACCATTCTCGGTCCGCGAGGCGGGGAGCGGCAGCGCCGTGCGGCGGGCTACGACCGCCATCCGGCGGTGCCGGGACATGTAGGATTCGGCGCACCGAACGAGCGCGGTGAATCCTCTGCCCCGGAGTTCATGCCGCGGCGGATTCCGAGCCCAGGACTGAGAGCATGGCCGCGACTCACGACTTCCAGATCCCGTACTCACTGAACCACGTGTGGAACAGCCTGCCCGCTGCCGTGCAGCGCTGCACAAGGGCCTCCGGCAGGGGGAATCCGGTGCCCGGCGGTGGCTACCGCTACTCCTTCTCCACCGGGATGAGCCTGCTCACCTGGGGTTTCAGCGTGTTCGTCGACCTGCACCCCCTCCCTCAGGGGACGAACCTGCGCATCTCGCCCAAGATGAACTTCGGTGTCTTCGACTGGGGCGAGGGCCGGGAGGTCGCCACCGAGCTGCACCACCACCTCATGCAGACGCTCCAGGCCTCGCCCGGCGCGGGTCCCGCACCCGGACACGCTGCCGGACAGGGCCATCCCGGTCCAGGTCCGCACCAGGGCCACCCCGGCCAGGGCCCCGGTCCCGGTCACGCGCCCGGTCACGCGCCCGGTCCGCACCAGGGCCCCGCTCCACACCAGCGTCCCGGACCGCCTCCGGGCCAGGGCCCGCACCAGGGCCCGCCCCCGCGCCACGGTCCCGGATACGGCCACGGGCATCCCGGCCAGGGCTACGGCCCCGGTCCGGGCCCCGCGCGCTAGCGGAGCCCGGACCACGCGGCGAGGACTACCGGCCCAGTGCCTCGGCGATGGCGACGTGGACCGGCGGCAGCCGGTCCGCGCCGTCATCGACCGCCCACACGCACTTCTGGAGCACCCGCACCAGGGTCCAGGCCCGCGCCCGGTCACGCTCCAGACCCGCGACCCCCGTCAGCAGGTCGAAGCGGCGCCGCGTCTCCCCGCGGGCGTCACCCGTGGCCACCGCCTCGTCCCAGCGGTTGTCCAGCGCGGGCTCCAGGTCGAACGCGGGATCGCCCGCCAGCGGCTTGGGGTCGATGGCCAGCCACGGTTCGCGCCCGGCGCCGGGCAGCGGGGCCAGGACGTTCGCATAGTGCAGATCCCAGTGCAGCAGCCGGTCACCCGGCTCCGCCGCGATCTCGCGCGCCCGCGCCGCCAGGTGGGCCAACAGCGCCCCGTCGGCCTCCGAGCGCAGCCCAGCGGCCACGATTCGGTCGGCCCGCTCCGCCAGGTTGAGGGTCACCTGGCCGAGGTCCCGCAGACCGGCGGGCGCCGGGCGGGCGGTCAACCGGGCCAGCAGCCCGCCGATCACCGTCAGCGCCTCGGTGACCTCCACCCGGGACAGGTCCCGTTCGGGGGAGAGGGGCTCGAGCAGCATCGCGCCGGTGGCGGGGTCGTGGTCCAGGAGCCGCACGGCGCCGTCGCCCGCCCACGCGGCGAGCGCGATCGGCTCGCCTTCGGTCTCCTCGTCCACCGGCTGCACCTTGAGCATGGCCGCGGAGCCGTCCGCGCGCCGGACCGGTACGACCAGGGACACCAGGCCGTGCATGGGGGCGCCGCTGGGCCGCAGACCCCACAGGTCACACTGGCGTGCCGTCAGCCGGGGGAGGGCGGCGGCCCACTCCGGTCCGAAGATCTCGGTCGTGCTCGCGGCCAGCGCGGCGGGCACGGTGACGGCGGGGGTGGTTTGGCGCATGCCGGTTCTCCTTCGTCATGGTGTGGTTCGTGGTGACGAAGGAGGACCGGCGGGGCACGGGCCTAACGCATACCGAACACCTCGGGGTGTGGTCGTGGTCCGACGCTCCGACCCTACCGATGCGACCGCCCGACGGAGAAGGAACCCATGAGCACCAGCACCCCACCATCCGACGACGAGCTCTGGCAGGCGTTCGTCGAGGCAGAGCGGGAGGCGATCCGCCGCCAAGCCGACTTCCACAACACGGCCCGCGACCGGCCGGGGATCCTCAGAGCCGCCCTGGCCGCGGGTGCGGGGCCCTGGCAGCGGCGCGCCGCGCTCGACCTCCTCGCGGCACGCTCGGACGACGTCCCGGCCCTCCTCGAGGAACTCGTCGACCTCTCCCTGTCCCACGGCTGGGCTCTCGCGGCCCGACGGGCCATCGCGGGCCTACCGAAGGACGACCTGGTGCCCCTGCTCGAACCGCTCGTCCTGGAGCATCTCGACACCGCCGACGACGACGAGTACCTGCGCCTGGCCGAACTCCTGGTCCACGTCGAAGCGTGGGACCTGCTCGGCCGACTCGTGGCCCGCGCGCCGGTCACCGACGACCCCGACACCCGCGAAGCGGCCGACGACCTCACGGAGTCCTACAGTCCGATGTGGCGCGCCGAGCCGGACTGACCCGCGCACCGCCCCCGGCACGCCCGCGCTCGCCGCGGTGCGTCTTCGTGCCCGGCCGGAGCCCGGCCCTCGCGCCGGTCGGGTTTCTCCGACCCGGCCCGCGCCCGGTCGGGCACGGACCGGCCGGAGGCCGTTCCGGTGCGCTCCGCGCCCGGTGAGCGCTCTGTGCCCGCGCCCGCCTCGCTTGCCGGGCCGTGGGCCTTCGTGCCGTCGTACAGTCCCGGGACGTTCTGCGTCCGCCTCGCTGCTCACGCTACGGCCCGCGCGCACCACGGTCTTCGGACGCTTCCCCGGGCAGGCCGCGCGCCTGCGCACCGTCACACCGTCTCGGGACGCTGCGTACCGGCCTCCCCGGGCAGGATGAGGGCTTCGCCCTCACCCCCGTACACCAGCGACCAGGGCTGCTCACCGGCCCCCGCCGTGAGCCGGCCCTCCTCGCGCGCGCCCGCGAACACCTCCGCCGCGACCTCGGCGAACATCGCGGCCGCCGGATGGGCGCCCTCCGCCGGGCACACCGCCTCCGTCCTGCGCAGCAGCGGCGCCCCCGCCAGGGGCCGCCAGGCCAGGCGCGGCTCCCGCGCGGCCGTGGCCGCCGTCTCCAGGGCCACCCCGCGCCCCGCCAGCACCAGGCCCAGCAGGAACTCCGCGTCCCCCGCCTCACGGACCCGGGGCGGCACCCACCCGTGGTCACGGCACACCGCCAGCACCCGCTCGAACCACTCCGGCGCGGCCGTGCGCGCCGACACCACCAGGTCCCGCCCCGCCAGGTCGGCCAGGGACACCTCACGGGCGCGCGCCCACACCGAGTCGCGCGGCACCACCGCGCCCACCGGCGCGCTGCGCACCAGGCGCCCCACCAGATCGGCGCCGTCGAAGGGCGCCGTGACCAGACCGGTGTCCACCGCGCCCGCGCCCAGCGCCCGCACCAGCTCCGCGCCGGTCATCTCGCCCAGGTCCACGTCCAGGTCCGGCGCCCGGCCGGCCATGCCCTCCAGCAGGCCGCGCAGCTCCACCGCCGACGTCCCCGGCGGTACACCCGCCCGCAGAGCGCCCAGCTCACCGTCGCGCACCCGCCGCATCGTCTCCCGCAGCCGGGCCTCGGCGCCCACGACCTGGTGGGCCTGGTCGACGAGCAGCCGACCCGCCGGGGTCAGCTCCACACGCCGGCGCGAGCGGTCGAACAGGGCCACGCCCAGTTCGTCCTCCAATCGCCGCACCGACTGGCTCAGCGCGGGCTGGGCGATCCCCAGCTCCAGCGCCGCGTCGCCGAAGTGCCCCTCCCGCGCGACCACGAGGAAATACCGCAGATGACGTCCCAGATCCACGCGCCGACCCTATCCGGCGGCCTCGCTACCGTAGCCGGGGTGAGCACCACCGACACCCGCGAGCCCCGCGTGCACGTCCGCGACATCGACGGCACCGGCGAACTCGGCCACCGCGCCGACGAACCCCTCGCCCTGGCCTCCGTGGCCAAGATCCTCATCACCCTGGAGTTCGCCCGACAGGCCGCCACCGGAGCCCTCGACCCGGCCGAACGCGTCGTGGCCCGGCGCCAGGACCGCCTGGGCGGCTCGGGCACGGCCGGGTTCGCCGACGACGTGGAGCTGTCCCTGCGCGACTGCGCCAACCTCGCCATGACCATCAGCGACAACACCGCCGCCGACCTCATCGAGGAGCGGGTGGGCACCGAGCCCGTCCACCTGCTCGTGCGGGAACTGGGCCTGGAGCACACGCGCTTCACCGGCGGCCCCCGCGCCCTCCTGCGCGCCATGCTCGACGACGCCCGTGCGGCCGGGGCCGACCCCGCGGCTCCGCACCCGCCGGACCCCGCCCGCGTCACCTCCAGCACCCCGCGCGACCTCACCCGCCTGCTCCAGCTCGTGTGGACCGACGCCGCCGCACCGCCGCGGGCCTGCGCCTTCGTGCGCGAACTCATGGCCCGCCAGCTCGTGCGCGCCCGCCTGGCCTCGGGGTTCGCGCCCCCCGTCCACGTCAGCGGCAAGACCGGCACCCTGCCCGGCCTGCGCATGGAGGCCGGGGTCGTGGAGTACCCCGACGGGCACCGCTACGCCGTCGCCGTGGCGGCGGTGGGCGCCGAGGCCGGTGGGAACGGCCACGAGGTCGACGCCGCCCTGGGCCGGGCCGCCCGCGCCGCGGTGGAGGAACTGCGCGGGCGGGAGGAAACCGATCCGCGCGGCCCCGCGCTCCCCGACGGCCCCACTGACGTCATCCGATAGGCGAACACCTATCACCGGAACCGCCGGAGTTATTGGACGCCTGGTCAGAGCCCGTGGTCAGCTGTGCCCCGTTCACCTGAGAGACGACGAGACGAGGCCGTACATGTCCATGGGACGACGAGGATTCCTGCGCGGCGCCGCCGCTGGCGGCGCCCTGGCACCCCTGCTCGGGAACACCCCCGCCGCCGCGGCTCCGGCCGCCGCGCCGCGGCCGGGGGCGGGACAGGGGCCGACCTACCGGTGGCTGGGCGTCAGCGGCTGGCGGATCGACCTGCCCGAGCGCTCGGTGCTCATCGACCCCTACCTCTCCCGGTTCGACACCGGCCTGTTCGACCCCGACCGCACGTTCGACTCCGCCACGGCGCTGACCGTGGACGCCGCCGTCGTGGACCAGCACACCGCCGACATCGGCGGTGACGGGCTGATCCTGGTCACCCACGCGCACTGGGACCACTTCGCCGACGTCCCGCACATCGCCACCACCACCGAGGCCCGCGTCGTCGGGACGTTCACCACCAGCCTGCTCGCCCAGGCCATGAGCGTGCCCGCGGCCAAGACCTCGCCGGTCAAGGGCGGCGAGGTGCTCGACTTCGGGGACTGCGTCGTGGAGGTGGTCCCCTCCCTGCACAGCCGCAACCGCAACCACTCGCTGGCCTTCCCCGGCCACCGGACGGAGGTCCCCTCGACCGCCCCGGCCACCATCGCCGACCTGCCCGAGGGCGACACCCTCGCCTTCCAGGTCACGCCCGCCTCCGGCCCCTCGGCCTTCTTCATGGGCGGCAGCGACTTCGTGGAGCGCGCCGTCAGCGGACTCGCCCCCGACATCGCCATGGTCGCGCTGCCCAACACCTCCAGCACGCACGACTACGTGCCCCGCCTGCTGGAGGCGCTGGACCGCCCCCGGACGGTGGTGCCCGTCCACTGGGACCACTTCGAGCGCGAGCTCGCCAACCCGCCCGTGGACGGCACGGGCGAGGGCATGGGAGTCGAGGAGTTCACCCGCATCGTGCGCCGGGTCTGCCCGCGCTCGACCGTCCGGGTCCCCGAGTACCTGACCCCCTACACCTTCACCTGACCGGCCTCCGCCGGGTGCCCCCGGGCACCCGGCCGGTGCCGCGCCGCCGCGAACCGGCCGAGCGCTCCGACGGCTCCCGCGACAGCGCGTCCACCATGCCCCACAGGGCCGGCTTGGGCTCGTAGTCCTCGTCGAAGGGCGTGGCCGCGTCGTAGCCGGGGAACCACTCGGGGATCCAGGAGTGCGCGTCGCCGACCCCCCACACCGTCACCCCCCGGCAGCCGGACACGTCCAGGCACGCCGCCACGACGTGGCGGAACTCCTCCCGCTGCTCCTGGATCGCCTCCTCCGACACCGGTTCGGCGATGCGCACGTCCAGCTCGGTGACGGTCACCTCCAGGCCCAGGTCGGTGAAACGGGTCATCGTCTCGGCCAGGTTCTCGGGGACCTGTCCGTGCACGAAGTGGCTCTGGAACCCGATGCCGTGCAGCGGCACCCCGCGGTCCAGCAGATCCGAGGCCAGCGCGTACAGGGCGTCGGACTTGGCGCCGCCGCCCTCGATGTTGAACTCGTTGATGTAGAGCCGCGCCTCGGGATCGACCTCGTGCGCCATCCACAGCGCCTCGGCGATGTAGTCCTCGCCCAGCACCTGGTACCACAGGTTCTCGCGCAGGAAGGGCCCGCCGTCCTCGAACGGCTCGTTGATCACGTCCCACGCCCCGATCCGGCCCTGGTAGCGCCCCATGAGCGCCTCCATGTGCTCGCGCAGGACCTCCCGCAGCTCCGCGGAGGTCCAGACGCCCTCGGACAGCCACGAGGGCTGCTGGTTGTGCCACAGCAGGGTGTGCCCGCGCAGGTCCATGCCGTGGGACTCGGCGAAGTGGACCACCGTGTCCGGGCCGCTCCACTCGAACACGCCCCGCTCGGGCTGGACGTGCTCCCACTTCATGGTGTTCTCGGCGGTCAGCGACGTGTAGTGCCCCTCGACCACGTCCTGGTACCCGCCGTCCCACAGCAGCGGTTCGACCGCCACCGCCACGCCCAGGTCCACTCCGTGGGCCCGCGCCAGCGCCGGCAGTTCCCCGGCGTCCGTGGGCGGGCCGTCGTCGGCCCAGGGCTGTGTGAGCGCCAGCAGCGCCGTCACGCACATGATCGCGGTACATCCGGCAACGGCCATGACGAGGACCGCCCTTCCCCGGGTTCGCGACCGCCGCCGCGGACCGGCCCCCCTCGTGCCCGCGCCCATCGCTACCGGGGCCCCGTCGTGACGGGAAACGCCGAGAGCGAGCGCACGGTGAGCGTGCGCCGGCGCGTGGGCATCGCGGTGGGCCGCAGCCCCGGCGCGCGCTCGGCCAGGGCCCGCAGTGCGATCTGCCCCTCCAGCCTGGCCAGGGGCGCACCCAGGCAGTAGTGTTCGCCGCCGGAGAAGGCCAGGTGGTCACCGGCGCCGGTTCGGGTGATGTCGAAGCGGTCCGGGTCGGCGAAGTGGGCCGAGTCGCGGTTGGCCGATCCGATCAGGACCATCACCTGCCCGCCGCGCCGCACCCGCACCCCGTCCACGACGGTGTCGGTCCGCGCCCAGCGGCCGGTCAGCTGCACGGGCGAGTCGAACCGCAGGACCTCCTCCACCGCGCGCCCCGCCAGACCGGGGTCGGCCACCAGGCGCTCCCACTGGTCCCGGTGGCGCAGCAGCGCCATCATCCCGTTCCCGATCAGGTTCACCGTGGTCTCGAAACCGGCCAACAGCAGCAGACGGCACATGTCCCGCATCTCGGCTGCGCTCATCCGACCCGCGTCGGTGTCGGCCACCAGTGCCGAGACCACGTCCTCCCTCGGGTCCCGGCGGCGCTCGGCCATGAGCCGCTCGAACATCACGTCCAATTCTGCCGAGGCGTCCTGGATCTGTCGCAGGTGACGCGCCGACTGGGCACCGTCGAGCGCACCGCCCAGGAGGTTGCCGATCCGCACGAACTCCGCGTCGTCGCGCTCGGGCACGCCCAGGAGCCGGCTGATCACGGCGATCGGCAGCTTCTGGGCGAAGTCGGCCATGAGGTCGAATCCGCCCGGCGCCAGCGCCCGGTCCAGCAGCTCGGCGGTGATCTTCTCGATCTCCTCGGCGTATCCGCGCATCCTGCGGGGGGTGAACGCCGGCCGGGCCAGTGCGCGCAGCCGGGTGTGCTCGGGCGGGTCCATCTGGAGGAAGGACAGCCCCACCGAACGGAACTGGGCGGGGGAGGCGAAGCCCTCGGGCGGCCCGACACCGAAGTCGCGGCCCCGCAGGACCTCGCGCACGGCGGTGTGGGAGTTCGCGCTCAGGAACCCCAGCGAACTGGTGGCGACCGGGCCCTGGGCGCGCAGGCGGGCGTAGGTGGGATAGGGGTTCTCCCGCCAGGGCCAGTGCAGGAGGCGGCTGGGGTGGTCGCCCCGCTGGGCGGCCACCCAGGAGGCGCCCCGGGCCAGACGCAGCCGGGCGTCCACGCGCAGCGAGTCCGGGCGCAGGGTGTCGGGCAAGGGCATGGTGCAGGTCCTCTCTCGGGTCCGCTACCCGCCGGACGAGTGGGTGGACCCTGGCCAACGCGGCGCTCCGACACCGGCGGTGTGCGCCCGTGGCCGGGCGCACGTGCTCGTTCACGGCCAGACTAGGGCCACCCGTCGCGGGGGAGGGCGGCCCTCCACCGGTTGGCCGGGGCCGGTCATGGGGGAACTCGTGCGCGCGCCCACTCGTTGCCCGCTTCGCCTCGGTCCGACGGGTCTCGCGACACCGGCGCGAACACCTTCGACAGTTTGTGGATCCCACACGCCCTAGACTGGGCCCCTCCCGAGTGGGCGCGGCGCCCGCGCCCCAGGTGTGCCCGGAAAGGCGCACCGGGCGCGAACGGTCGTGATGGTCGGCCCGCGCCCGGCGGTTGGCTACGATCGCTGGGGCCCGGGACGACACACGGCAGAGTCGGAGGTTGAGGACGTTGGCTCCCTTGGAGAGCGCGGATCCGGAGAGGATCGGCCGGTACCGGCTGATCAACCGCCTGGGATCCGGTGGCATGGGCCAGGTGTTCCTGGGGCGTTCGGCCGGGGGGCGGGCGGTCGCGGTCAAGCGCATCCACCCGCACATGGCCGCCGACGCCTCCTTCCGTGAGCGCTTCGCCCGCGAGGTGACCGCGGCCCGCCAGGTCAGCGGCGCCTTCACCGCCCCGGTCATCGACGCCGGGCCCGACGACGAGGTGCCCTGGCTGGTCACCTCCTATGTTCCCTCCCTGCCGCTGGACGAGGCGATCCAGGCGCACGGTCCGCTGCCCGAGGCCAGCGTGCACGTGCTCGCGGCCGGGCTGGCCGAGGCGCTCACCGAGATCCACCGGGTCGGGCTGATCCACCGCGACCTCAAACCCGGCAACGTCCTGCTGTCCGAGGACGGGCCGCGGGTCATCGACTTCGGCATCGCCCGCGCCACCGACGGCACCGCCGCCACGCAGTCGGTCATCGGCACCCCCGGCTTCATGAGCCCCGAACAGGTCCAGGGCGAGGCGCTCGGCCCCGCCAGCGACCTCTTCGCCTACGGGGCCGTCCTGGCCTTCGCCGCCACGGGCACGGGCCCCTTCGGCGAGGGCAGCATGCCCACGATGGTCATGCGCATCATCAGCCGCGAGCCGGACCTGTCCGCGGTCCCGGAGTCGCTGCGCCACCTGGTGGCGGCGTGCCTGTCCAAGGACGCCTCCGGGCGGCCCAGCCCCGGTGAGATCCTCGACTACCTCGGCGACGTGCCCGCGGGCACGGCCTGGCTGCCGCCGACGGTGATGAGGGGCGTGCAGGAGCAGGTCGCCAAGGTCAACCAGGCGCTGTCGGGCTCGGCGAACGACCCCCAGGCCACCGGCGGGCACCGCCGCACCGAGGTCCTGGGCGCGGGCGGCGCCGCAGCGCTGGGCGGGGCCGCGGGTGCCGCGGCCGGAGCCGCCGCCGCGGGCGCGCTCGGCGACGACCAGGCCACCCGGATCGCCCCGGCGGGCGGCGCGCCCGCCGCGGGCGACCACGGCGCGACGTCGGTCATGGGCTCCGAGGGGCTCCAGTCCGGAGCCCAGGGGCAGGGCTACCAGCCGACCGCGCGGTTCCCCGCCACGCAGCAGCAGCCGGGGACGCCGCCCACGGCCCAGTACGGGCAGCAGCAGTACGCCCACGGCCAGGCCCCGTACGGCCAGGGCCAGGGGCAGTACACCCAGGGCCAGGGGCAGTACGGCCAGGGACAGCACGGTCAGGGGGAGTACGGTCGGCAGGCCCGTTCCGGCGGTGACGACCCCTACGCGGGGTTGTACGGAGAGCGCCGCGGCGGTGCCGACACCGCCGGGTACCAGCAGCAGGAGCAGCAGCGCCGGATGCAGGCCGAGCAGGCGCGGGCCCAGCAGCAGGCGGAGGAGCAGCGCCGCCGGGCCGAGCAGCAGCGGCAGGTGGAGGAGCAGCGCCGCCGCCAGGAGGCCGAGCGCGTGCACCGCGAGCGCCTGCGCGCCGAACAGGAGGCCACCCGCCGGGCCCAGGCCCAGGCGCGCCACGCCGACCAGCCGGGCGTGTGGGGCTTCGTCAAGCTGTTGCCGCTGCTGATCCTGCCGCTGGTCCAGATCCCGCTGGGCTACGGTGCCTCGCTGGCCTGGGAGTGGTTCACCACCGAGACGCAGCTGTGGAACGGCAGGGCCTTCGGCTTCGAGCCGCTGAGCATGGCCGGTTTCTGGAGCGCGACGATGCTCGGGTACTTCCTGTTCAACAACCTGGTGTCGCTGGAGTTCCTGGTGCGGTCGTTGCGCACGGCGTTCGTCACCGGCGCGGTGCTGGCCCTGGGGGTCATCGCCGCCACGAACTTCCTGCTGTACGGGTTCGGCTTCTGGGCCTGACCGGTCCAACCCCGCACGCGCGCGGCGGCTCCCGATCCGGGGGCCGCCGCGTTCGTCGTTTCCGGGACGCGGGATCCTTCGTGGGGATCCGGCCGCGGGGTCCGGCCCGGGGGCCGGTGGTCAGTGGGCGACGGCCTGGGCCGGGGCCAGCGAGATGTCGGTGACCTCGTGGTGGACCGGGCGGGTGGGCTCGGCGGCCGAGCAGGTGGTCGGGCACGCCCGGCCCTCGACGGTGGCGACCGAGACCGTGTACACGCCGCCGCCGTGGCCCAGGGTGACGCGTACCCCGGTCCCGGTCTCGCACTCGTCCAGGTGGACGACCTCGTCCAGGCCCACGGTGCCCAGGCGGGTGCGCAGGGCCGCCTCGGCCGCCTGGGCGGCGGGGGAGTCGGTGCAGCGGCCGCGGTAGTGGTCCGGGACGACCTCGCCGCGCTCGAAGGCGGCCACCGTGCGCACCGCCGAGTCCGGGTCCAGGCGGCCGAAGTACACCCCCTGCGGCAGGGCCACGAGGTTGGCGGCGAAGCGGTCGCCGCCCAGGTGGGTGGTCTCCCACACCTCGGCCTCGCCCCCGGCCAGCGCACCGGCCACCGGGCGGCCCAGGACCGCGCAGCACGGGTCCTTCTTGGCGTGGGTGCACACCAGGTACAGGGTGTGGTCGACCGGGGTGCCGAAGCCGGGCGGTTCGGGGCGCTCCGCGGCGGTGACGTCGTACTCCAGCAGTTCGGCGAGGTCGCGGAAGTCCACGCGCCGCACCCAGGCCCCGTCGCGGCCGGTGTGGGCGAGGTAGGCGCGCAGCGGGCCGCCGCCGTCGGTGCGGCTCCGGCCCGGGCGCTTGATGAGCTGCGGCTTGACGTCGCGGCCGGCCAGGCGCCGGGCCATCTCGGCGACGACCCCGCGGTCCAGGCCGGGGCTGAACAGGGCGGGGTGGCGCCAGGGCCCGTTGTGCTCCACCAGGAGCCAGCCGCCGGTCCGGCCGGCCGTCCCGGCGATCTGCTCGCCGGTGTAGCGGGCCAGGGCCGAGCATCCTCGGCTGCCGTCGGGGGCGGTGGGCAGGCGCACGGTCGCGTCCAATCCGGTCGGGGCACGGTCGGGGGCAGGCGCAGGGGGCGGTCGCGGGAGCACTGCGCGCGTCCCGTCACCCTACTAAAAGGTAAGGCTAGCCTATCCATCCTCCTGGGCGACTCCCCGGTACGCCGTGTCGGGGCCGGGGTGCGCGCGAGCGCCCGTGGTGCCGGAGGTGCGGCTGTGACCAGGTGAATTCATCCCACCACCAGCTCGTTCACGTGCCCGAAATGAACCCCGTCGACGTCTTGACCCCGTGACTCGGATCACTTATGTTCGCTTAAAGAACACATGTTCGTAGCTCGCACAAGTTGGCCCTGATCTGCCTCTTCCACCGTTTTGGAGTTCCCATGCGCCGTCCACTGGTCGCCCTCACCTCGGGCGCCGCCCTCCTGGCCGCCACCGCCTGCGGGGCGCAGGGGGCGTCCTCGCAGGAGGACGGCGAACTGACCACCCTCACCGCGGGCGTCATCCCCATCGTCGACGTCGCCCCCGTCTACCTCGGCGTGGAACAGGGCATCTTCGCCGAGCACGGCATCGACCTGCAATTGGAGTCCGGCTCCGGCGGCGCCGCCATCGTCCCCGGCGTCATCAGCGGCGAGTTCGACCTCGGGTTCAGCAACCTGGTGTCGCTCATCGTCGCCCGTGAGGAGGGGCTGCCCCTGGTCACCCTCTCCAACGGCGCCACCACCGTGGGCGAGCAGGGCGCCGACTTCGGCGGTGTCTTCGTCCCCGAGGACAGCCCCATCGAGAGCGCCGCCGACCTGGAGGGCGCCACGGTGGCGATCAACAACCTCAACAACATCGGCGACACCACCGTGCGCCAGTCCGTGCGCGAGGCCGGGGGAGACCCCGCCGGGGTCGAGTTCCTCGAACTGCCCTTCCCGGACATGCCCGCCGCCCTGGAGACCGGACAGATCGACGCCGTCTGGGCCGTGGAGCCCTTCGCCTCGATCATCCGCGAGTCCGGCGAGCGCGAGATCGCCTCCAACTTCGTCGACACCCACGAGAACCTGTCCGTGGCCGCCTACTTCGCCGCCGAACCGCGCGTGGCCGAGGACCCCGAACTCTTCGACGACCTCACCGCGGCCCTGGAGGAGTCCCTGGCCTACGCCGAGGCCAACCCCGACGAGGTGCGCTCCGTCATCACCACCTACACCGAGATCGACCAGAGCGTGATCGAGGAGCTGACCCTGCCGCGCTTCCCCGCCGCCATCGACACCGACTCGGTCCAGACCCTCGCCGACCTCATGGTCGAGGACGGCCTGGTCGACACCGAGCCCGACCTGGACGCGCTCTACCGGTAACCCGCGGACGCGCGCGACCGCTGGCCCGCGGACGCGCTGCCCCCACCCGGCGCCGGGCCCTGGCCACCCGAACCCCGCGGCCGCCCGACCCCCCGGTCCGCCCGGCACCCCCCGCCGGGCGGGCCACCCGCCCGACGCACGCGATCCAGGAGACGTTCGACCATGACCCGACCGCACCGGACGACGATCCCCACCACAGCGGCCGTCAACGCCCTCCCCGACTCCGCACCCGACCTGGACACGATGATCCGATGACCGCCACACCCGCCACCCGGGCGCCCGACCCGCCCGCGCCCGCCGTCCGCCGCCGGCGCGGCCCCACCCGCGCCGACCTGGGCCGACCCCTGCTCGGGGCCCTGGGCATCCTGGCCCTGCTCGCGCTGTGGGAGGCCGTGCCGCGCCTGGGCGTGGTCTCCGACCGCTACCTGCCGCCCGCCACCGACGTCCTGGCCGCCCTGGGCGTGCGCGCCACCACGCCCGGGTTCTGGACCGCGGTCGGCGACACCCTCGCCGGCTGGGCCCTGGGCCTGGCCATCGCCTTCGCCGCCGCGGTCGTGCTCGGCTTCACCCTGGGCGCCCTGCCCCGGGTCCGCGCCTACACCACCTCCACGGTCGACTTCCTGCGCCCCATCCCCTCGGTCGCGCTCATCCCGCTGGCCGTGCTGCTCTACGGCACCGACATCCGCTCCACCCTGCTCCTGGTCGTCTACGCCTGCTTCTGGCTCATCTACATCCAGGTGCTCTACGGCGTCGCCGACGTCGACCCCGTCGCCGAGCAGACCGCGCGCTCCTACGGGCTGGGCCGACTGGCCCGGGTCCGCCACGTCGTGTGGCCCACGACCCTGCCCTACCTCATGACCGGGGTGCGCCTGGCCGCGGCCGTCGCCCTCATCCTGTCCATCACCGCCCAGCTGATCATCGGCTCCCCCGGCATCGGCCGGGAGATCGCCGTCGCCCAGTCCAGCGGCGCCGTCGAGTCCGTCTACGCCCTCATCGTCGCCACCGGCGCGCTGGGCGTGGTCATCAACACCGGCGTGCGCGTCCTGGAACGGCGCGTCCTGCGCTGGCACACGTCCGTCCGCGGGGAGGCCACCGCATGAGCCAGCCCACCCAGACCGGCCCGGCCGCCCCGGCTCCCGCCGGGTCCGCGCCCGCGCCCGCCCGCGGCGCCCGGCCGCGGCGCCCGCACCGCGGCGGCGCCGCCCGGCGCGCCGGGAGCCGCGCGCTCCACGTCCTGCTCCTGCCCGTGGTGCTCATCGGCGTCTACGCCTACGCCAGCGCCACCTCCAGCAGCTACTACACGCCCACGCCCGACCTCATCGCGTCCGCGTTCGTGGAGCTGTGGTTCTCCGAGCGCCTGTTCGCCGACGTGCTGCCCAGCATCGCCCGCCTGCTCACCGGCTTCACCCTGGCCGCCCTGATCGGGGTGTCCCTGGGCGTGCTTCTGGGCATGTCCTCACGCGTGCGCGCCACTCTGGAACCCGTCCTGGAGTTCCTGCGCGCCATCCCGCCGCCGGTCCTGGTCCCGCTGATGATCCTGCTCGCGGGTATCGACGACTCCATGAAGATCCTGGTCATCGTCTCCGGCTGCGTGTGGCCGATCCTGCTCAACACCGTCGAGGGCGTCCGGGCCGTGGACCCGGTCCTGGCCGACACCGCCCGCTGCTACGGCATCGGCGGCACCACCCGGCTGCGCGTGCTGGTCCTGCGCTCGGCCAGCCCGCAGATCATGGCGGGCCTGCGCCTGGCCCTGGCCCTGGCCATCATCCTCATGGTCATCAGCGAGATGTTCGCCAGCTCCAGCGGCCTGGGCTTCGCCATCGTGCAGTTCCAGCGCAGCTTCGCCATCCCGGAGATGTGGGCGGGCATGGTGCTGCTGGGCCTGATCGGCTTCGCCCTGTCCGCGCTCTTCGAGCTTGCCGAGAGCCGCGTCCTGTACTGGTACCGCGGCCTGCGCGCCGCCCACCGGGGGGAGTAAGCGCCATGAACCACCAAGGAGAACACGGCACCATGCTCAAGGTCACCGGACTGCAGAAGGTCTACCGCGGGGGAGCCACGGAGGTGGAGGCCGTCCGCGACCTCACCTTCGACCTGGCCGAGGGCGAACTCGTCTGCCTGGTCGGGCCGTCCGGCTGCGGCAAGACGACCCTGCTCAAGTGCATCGCCGGGCTCATGCCGCCCACCAGCGGCACGGTCGAGCTGGCCGGGCGGCCCGTCACCGCCCCGCCGCCCGACATGGCCGTGGTGTTCCAGGAGTACGGCCGCAGCCTCTTCGCGTGGATGAGCGTGCGCGCCAACGTCGAACTCCCGCTCAAGGAGAAGAAGCTGGGCAAGGCGCGCCGCGCCGAGCTGGTCGCCGAGTCGCTGGAGGCCGTGGGCCTGACCGCGTTCGCCGACGCCTACCCCTGGCAGCTCTCGGGCGGCATGCAGCAGCGCGTGGCCATCGCCCGCGCCATCGCCTACGAGCCCCAGGTCCTGCTGATGGACGAGCCCTTCGCCGCCGTGGACGCCCAGACCCGCGCCGACCTGGAGGACCTCATCCGCGCCATCTGGCGACGCATGGGCGTCACCGTCCTGTTCGTCACCCACGACATCGACGAGGCGGTCTACCTGGGCGAGCGCGTCCTGGTGCTGTCGTCCTCGCCCACCGTCGTCCAGGACGACATCACCGTCGACCTGCCCGCCGAGCGCGACCAGCTCACCACCCGCCAGGACGAGCGCTTCACCGAGCTGCGCGCCCGCGTCTACGCCGAGATCCAGCAGGCCAAGAACAGCGCCAAGGGCGCCCCCGAGAACCCGGCCGACGGCGCCGGTACCGGAGCCGCCCGCGCCTCGACCGCCGTGCACTGACCCCGACCGTCCCGCGCACCACAGCCCCGCGCACGACACACGCCATCACCGTCGAAGGAGACACACCGTGACCCTGCTCGCCGACGACCACACCTCGGCCGTCTTCACCGGAACGTGGACCCCGGCCAAGGGCGGCGACGCGCCCGTGGTCTCGCCGTCCACCGGAACCGTCCTGGGCCGCATCGGCATCGCCGGCGGAGAGGACGTGCGCGACGCCGCGGCCCGCGCCGCGCGGGCCCAGCGCGACTGGGCCGCGGCCTCCTTCGAGGAGCGCGCCGCCGTGCTGCGCCGCGCCGGGGACCTGCTGGAGGCCAACGCCGAGGAGATCTCGGGCTGGCTGCGCCGCGAGGGCGGGGCGGCGGCCGGGATGGCGGGCTTCCAGGTCCACGTCTCGGCCGCGGAGTGCTTCGAGGCCGCCGCACTGGCCTCCCAGCCGCACGGCGAGATCCTGCGCACCGCCAAGCCGCGGCTGAGCTTCGCCCGCCAGGTCCCCGTCGGCGTCGTGGGCGTCATCGCGCCCTTCAACGTGCCCCTCATCCTGGGCATCCGCTCGGTCGCACCGGCCCTGGCCGTCGGCAACGCCGTCATCCTCAAGCCGGACCCGCGCACGGCCGTGTGCGGCGGCGCGGTCCTGGCCGAGGTCTTCCGCCGGGCCGGGGTGCCCGAGGGCGTGTTCCAGGTCCTGCCCGGCGGGGTCGAGGCGGGCCAGGCCCTGATCGCCGACCCGCACGTGCGGGTCATCTCCTTCACCGGCTCCACCGAGGCCGGGCGCAAGGTCGGCGAGGCCGCCGGGCGCCACCTCAAGCGCGCGCACCTGGAGCTGGGCGGCAACTCCCCGCTGGTGGTCCTGGACGACGTCGACGTGGACGCCGCCGCCTCGATCGGCGCCTGGGGATCGTTCCTGCACCAGGGCCAGATCTGCATGACCACCGGGCGGCACCTGGTGCACGAGGCGGTCGCCGACGCCTACGTCGAACGCCTGGCGGCCAAGGCCGACGCCCTGACCGTGGGCAGCACCGAGGAGGACGGCACCGCGCTGGGGCCGGTCATCGACGCCGGCCAGCGCGACAAGATCCACTCCCTGGTCACCGGCAGCGTCGACGCGGGCGCCCAGCTGCGCGCGGGCGGCACCTACCAGGACCTGTTCTACCGGCCCACCGTGCTGGACCGGGTGGGGGCCGCCACGCCCGCCTACGCCCAGGAGGTGTTCGGTCCGGTGGCCCCGGTGGTGCGCTTCTCCTCGATCGACGAGCTCGTGGAGCTGGCCACCACCACCGAGTACGGGCTGAGCCTGGGCGTGCTCACGCACAACCCGATGCGCGGGATGGAGATCGCCGACCGGGTGCCCAGCGGGATCGTGCACATCAACGACCAGACCGTGGACGACGAGGCGGTGGCGCCCTTCGGGGGCGTGGGCGACTCGGGCACGGGGTCCCGCTTCGGGGGCACGCGCGCCAACCTGGAGGCGTTCACCGAGACCCAGTGGGTCACCATGCAGGCCGACCCGGCCCGCTACCCGTTCTAGGACGCCGGGGCCGGGGCGCGTGTGGGGACGCCCCGGCCCCGCCCGGCGCCTGTCACGGGCCCGGCTGGCCACGCTGGTGCACGTCCTCGGCCGACCGGTCCAGGTCTTCCAGCCCGTGGTGGCGGACCAGCCTCTCCAACCGGAGCGCGCCGCGCCCGTGCAGGGGCACCGACTGCGGCACCAGGGTCGGACCGTGAAGCCTGTGACCCGATTCACTTGAGGGTTCATTTGTTTGCCGGGAAGTCATGCGAATAGTGTGGCCACAGTGCTGCTGGGAGTCACCGGCCCGGCCGCGCCCCCGCCCGGCACCGAACCGACAGGATCCCGTTCGGTGCGCCTCCGAACCAAGGAGCACCCCATGTCACGCCTCGCCCTGATCGCCCTGGCCGCCGCCGCGACCCTCGGCCTGGCCGCCTGCTCCTCCGATGACCAGGCCGCGGAGCCCGCGTCGGAGGAGACCGCGGCAGAGGAGTCCGCGACCGAGGACACGGCGGGCGCCGAGGACGGCACGGAGGAGTCCGGCGACACGGCGGGCGAAGCCGTGGAGGCCATCACCGTCACGGCCTCGGAGATGGCCTACGACGGCATCCCCGAGACCCTCCCCGCCGGGACCGTCGAGATCACCTTCGACAACGCCGGTGAGGCCCCGCACGACCTCGTCGTCGAGGAGCTGGGCGACGAGCAGGTCATCCCCCTCATCGACGGCGGGGAGAGCACCACCGGCACCGTCACGCTGGAGCCGGGCACCTACACCTTCTACTGCTCCGTGGGCAGCCACCGCTCGATGGGCATGGAGCAGACCGTCACCGTCGAGTAGGCGGGACACCGGGGCCGTTCCCCGTACCGGCCCGAGTTCCGCTCCGGTCCGGCTCCCTGCTCTCCTCCGGTCCGGTGCGGTTCCACTCCGGCCCGGCCGGGCCCTGCCCCCTCCGGTCCCCGTCCCCGCCCCGGCCGAACCCCGGGGCGGGGCGGTCCGCTCAACCGGTCAGGTCGGGGATGATGCGCGGACCCACCCGGCACACGTAGTCGCGGAACAGCGCCACCGCGGGCGGCTCGAACCCCCTGTCCCCTCGCCCGCCCCCGGCGGCGGCCCCCGGCGCGGGACCGCCGGCCGACCGGTCCGCGCCCTCCGCGGCCCGGGGCCCACCGCCGCGTGCCGCCCGCGGCCAAACCACCCCCACCGGCCGGTCGGCGCCCTCCTCCGCCAGGCCCAGCTCCACGGTGCCCGGCAGCGGCCCGTGCGGCCGGGCGGGCAGCACCGACACCCCCAGGCCCGCCGCCACCAGCCCCCGCGCCGTGGCGATGTCGTCGGCCTCGAACGCCACCCGCGGCGTCACACCCGCTCCGCCCAGCAGCCGGTCGGTCAGATGGCGCACCCCCCGCCCGGGCTTGAGCAGGACGAACTCCTCGGCCGCCGCGGTCGCCGCCGAGACCGGCCCCGCCGAGGCCGCCAGCCGGTGGTGCTCGGGCACCACCAGGCGGAGCCACTGCGTGTGCAGCACCGCCGACGCCAGGCCCGGGTCCGCGGGCAGCGGCGAGGTCAGGGCCAGGTCCGCCCCGCCCGAGGCCAGCCGCCGCAGCGACTCCGCCCAGGGCTCCTGGGTCAGGGTGAAGCGCACCCCCGGATGCTCGGCGCGAAAGCCCCGCAGCAGCGCGGGGACCACCTCGACGCCGAGCGTGGGCAGGAAGGTCAGCGCCACCCGGCCCTCCTCCGCGCCGGTGAGGTCGGCCAGTCCCTCGCGCAGGTCCGCCAGGGCGCGCTCCACGTAGGGCAGCAGCCGCTGCCCGGCCCGCGTCAGCCGCACGCCCCGCCCCGTGCGCTCCACCAGCGCGATCCCCATCTCCTCCTGCACCCGCGCCAGCGCGCGGCTGAGCGTGGGCTGGGGCACGCCCAGCGACTCGGCCGCCTGGGTGACGTGCTCGGTGCGGGCCACCGCCGCGACCATCCGCAGCCGGGGCACCAGGACCTGGGCCAGTGCATCCACCTCATCCATGCATTCCAGTATGCATCAGCGGCAAACCATGCATTGGACGTATGAAACGGGTCTGTCTAGCGTGGACGCATGACCGTGACCAGCCCGACCGCCACCGATCCGCGCCCCCGCGCGGGCAGCCGCGCCTACCGCCGCACGGTCGTCGCCCTGGTCGCCGCCGCCGTGGCCACCTTCGCCCAACTCTGGTCGGTCCAGCCGATCCTGCCCGCCATCGCCGAGGGCTTCGACACCTCCGCGAGCCAGGCCGCGCTCACCGTCTCCGTCGCCACCGGCGGGCTGGCCGGGTTCACCCTCATCTGGAGCGGGGCCGCCGACCGCTTCGGCCGCGCCCGCGTCATCACGGCCTCACTGCTGCTGGCCACCCTGCTGGGGTGCGCGGCGCCCCTGGCCGGGGACCTCCCGCTGCTGCTGGCCCTGCGCGCCCTGCAGGGCGCCGCCCTGGGCGGGGTCCCCGCCGCGGCCGTGGCCTACCTCGCGGAGGAGATCCACCCCGCCGACGCGCCCCGCGCCACCGGGCTCTACATCGCGGGCAACCCGCTGGGCGGCATGGGGGGACGGCTGCTGGCCGGGTTCGCCGCCGACCACGGCGGATGGGCGTGGGGGATCGCCGCCAACACCCTGCTGGGCCTTCTCGCCCTGGCCGTGTTCGTCCTGGTCCTGCCCCGGAGGCGGGTGCCCCGTCCCGCGGCGGCGCCGTCGGGCCGCGCCGCGGGCCCGTCCCTGGCGGCGCGCCTGCGCTCGGCTCTGACCACCCGCGGGCTGCCCGCCCTCTACGCCCAGGCCCTGCTGCTCATGGGCGCGTTCATGACCGTGTACAACCTGCTGGGCTTCCGGCTCACGGACGAACCCTTCGGGCTGTCCCAGGCCGCCGCGTCCCTGCTCTTCCTGTCCTACACCGCCGGGATGCTCGGCTCGGCCGTCGCCGGATCCGCCACCGCCCGCTTCGGCGGCTACACCGTCCTGACGGTGTCCACGGCGCTCATGGCGGCGGGTCTGGCGGGCCTGTTCGCCGCCGTGCTGTTCGGTCTGCTGGCGGCCCTGCTGGTGCTGACCTTCAGCTTCTTCAGCGCCCACGCCACCGCCTCGGCCTGGGTGGGCGCCCGGGCGTCGGCCGGGCGCGCCCAGGCCATGGCGGTGTACACGCTGGCCTACTACCTCGGCTCCAGCCTCTTCGGCTGGCTGGGCGGCCTGGTCTACGACACGGCGGGCTGGAACGGCGCGGTGCTCTTCGCGCTGGGCCTGTGCGCGGCGGCCGCCCTGGTGGCGCTGCGCCTGCGCCGCCTGCCCGCGGCCCCGGCCGACCGGGACTGACCACCGGGCCGCCGCACCCCGTCGGAGGGGCCGCCGGGTGTGCGGGTCCCTCAGACCCTGGACACGCGGTGCCCCGGGTCGTCGCCGCCCACCTCCGGGACCGGGTCCACGCCCGCCGCCGCGTCCGACGCCGGCGCCTGGTGCAGGGCCAGCGCCGTGCGCAGGTACTGCAGCCCCCGCGAGTCGGCCGGGTCCTGGCCGGTCAGCACTCGCACCCGGCCCAGGCGGTAGTCGATCGTGCTGCGGTGGATGAACAGCGCCCTGGCCGCCCGGCTGCGGTTGCCCCCGGCGTCGATCACGGCCTCCAGCGTCGGCCTGAGCACCGCGTCGGCCACCACCGGCGCGATCCGGGCCACCATCGCCGCACGCACCCGCGGCGACCCGGCGCACGCGTACTCCATCATCACGTCGCGCAGCCGGTACACCCCCGGGGCCAGACGCAGCCCCCGCGACAGCCGCACGACGTCCCCGGCCTCGTGCGCCGCCCGCGTCCCCTCGCCCCCGGGCGACCAGGCCAGCCCGATCCACACCGGCCGGTCGCGCAACGCGGTGCGCACGGACGCCGCCGTGTGCGCGGCCCGCCGCTCGTCACGGCAGGGCAGGACCACGCGGCCCCCGCCGGAGGACAGCGCCGTGCGGGCACGGTCCCCGGTCAGGACGCGAATGGCCTCGTCGGCGACCGCGTCCCAGCGCGGCGACGGTCTCCCGAGCAGGAGTGCGAGGTGGGCATGGGGTGCGACGGGGGATCGGTGCGTGTCCTCGGGCGTCATAGGGCGATCGAACAGCACCGAGGTCATGCCGAACTCAGCCCTACCTCAACGTAACCTCAGCGCGCCACGCCGTCACCCCCGCCCGACGAGGGCAGTCGGACCCGGAACCAGGCCCCCTCCTCGTGCGGGACCGCGCCGATCGTGCCGCCGTGCGCCGCCACCGCCTCGGCCGCGATGGACAGCCCCAGTCCCAGCCCCTCCCCGTCGTGCCCCGCGCCGTGCACCCGCCGCTCGAAGACGCGCTCGCCCAGGCCGGGCGGGATCCCCGGGCCGTCGTCGACCACGTCCACGATGCTGTGGCCGCCCTCCCGCGACAGGCGCAGGACGCCCTCGGTGCCCGGTGGCGTGTGCGCCCGCACGTTGGCCAACAGGTTGGCGACGACCTGGTGCAGGCGCTCGGGATCGCCGAGCACGATGTGCTCGTCCGGGCTCACCTCCACCCGCAGGCGGCGGTCGGGGTCCACGACCCGGGCACTGCCCACCGCGGCCAGGCACACCTCCACCAGACACACCTCGCGCCGCTCCAGCGGGCGCGTCCGCTCCTGGCGCGCCAGCAGGGAGATCTCCTCCACCAACACAGCCATCCGCCGGGTCTCGGCCTCCATGTGGTGCAGCGCCTCGTCCCGGTCGGCCTCGCGTTCGAGCCCGCCCAGGCGCCACAGCTGCAGGTACCCCGTCAGGGCGGTCAGCGGTGTGCGCAGCTCGTGTCCGACGTCGCCGAGGAAGCGACGCAGCCGCTCCTCCGCGTAGCGCTGGCGCTCGAACCCCCGCTCCAGGCGCTCCAGCATCGTGTTGAACGACCGTCCCAGGCGGGCGATCTCGTGCGGCGCTCCCTCCAGCGCCACGCGTTCGCGCAGGCCCTCCGCGGCGATGGCCTCCACGGTCCTGGTCAGGGTCGACAGCGGGCGCAGCAGCCGGCGCTCGGCCCGCTCGGTGACCGTGGCCGCGACCGCCACGACCAGGTGGGTGGTCAACAGGGCCAGGACGCCCCAGGCGGTGGTCCGCTCCTCCCACGGCGGCGCCCACGCGGCGACGAGGTAGCCGCCTTCGGGCAGCGCCGCCACCGCTACGCGGTGCACCCCGTCACCGACCGCGGCCACCCGTCCCTCGCGCGCCAGCTCGCGCAACAGGTCCGGATCGAAGTCGGCGACGGGGTCCGCGGCGCCCACACCGTGCAGGACGGTCCCCGCCTCGTCGACCACGAGCGTGTGCGAGTCCTCGGCCGCCCCGATCCGCGCGCCCTCGTCCAGGGGCCGGTCCAGCGCGGCGTCGGCGGCGTGCAGCTCCAGCTGCTCGACCACCAGCCGCTCGGTACGCGCGGCGAGGAAGAGGTAGAGCCCGGTGAAGGCCGCGGCGGCGACCAGGGACAGCACCACCGGGGCGACCGTGAGCACCAGGCCGGGGCCGGAGCGGCGGGTGCCTCCGGGCCGGGGACGCAGGGGGAGGGGCGACATCAGGCCCTCAGGAGGTAGCCGACACCGCGCACGGTGCGGATGAGCGAGCGGCCGTCGTCGCCGAGCTTGCGCCGCAGGTAGTAGACGTAGGTCTCCACCAGGCCCCCGTCACCCTCGAAGTCGCGCCCCCACACCCGGAGGAGGAGGTCCTCCTTGGACACCGTGCGGCCCGCGTTGCGCATCAGGTGCCCCAATACGCGGCATTCGGTGCCCGACAGGCGTACGGCGCCCCCGGGCCCGTGGACCTCGTGGGCGTCCTCGTCCAGTTCCAGCCCCGCGGCCCGCAGCGCCGGTTCGGGCTCGGCCCAGCCGGTGCGCCGCAGCAGCGCCCGGATCCGGGCCACGACCTCCCTGAGGTCGAAGGGCTTGGTGACGTAGTCGTCCCCCAGCTCCAGGCCCCGGACCTTGTCCTCGCTGGTGTCCCTGGCGGTCAGGAAGAGCACCGGGGCGTCCACGCCCGCGCCGCGCAGCCTGCGGCACAGGACGAAGCCGTCGGTGTCGGGCAGCATGACGTCCAGGAGGATGACGTCGGGTCCGGTCTCGCGGGTGCGTTCCAGGCACTCGGCGGCGGTCCGGGCCGTCACCACCTCGAAGCCGACGAACTCCAGGGTGACGGTGAGCATGGACAGGATGCCGGGGCTGTCGTCGACGACCAGAACGCGGGCGGTCTCTCGCGGGGAAGTCACTTGAGTATTCAACCTTAGTCCGGGAGCGCGCCCGGACACCCCCGCGCGGCCCCCGCCCGGGCTCAGCTCTGCGGCAGACTCGTCAGGTCCAGCCAGAGGTAGAAGAGGTCGTCGGAGGGCACGCGCACGTTCCGCCAGCGGCCGTTCTGCCCGCTGGTGCAGTCCCGGGAGCCGTAGGTCGTGACGGTGAGGGCGGTGCCGTCGGTCCAGGCGGGATTGGACCGCTGCGCGCCGTCGACGTCGCTGACGCTCTGGAACCCGTCCGCCTGGTTGGTGTGGGCGATCAGACCGCTGTTCACACTCGCCCAGTCGGCTCCGTCGTTGTGGCCCGTGTACATGTAGCAGGTGTCGATCGACTGCTCGTACAGGGTCCGGTACCCCTCGCCGATGATGTCGTAGGCGGTCCACCCGCGTCCGCTGATGAAGACGGACTGGGCGTTGCCGGGGGTCTTCACCCGCAGGAAGTGCGAGCCGTCCCGTGCCTGGGCGGGAGACGCCGCGGCCACGGCCACGGCCGATGTCATCGCCAGCGCGGCCAGGGCCGCCGCTACGCGGGTCCGCCAGGTGGCGCGGTGGGGGGTCCTCGGCGTCATCGCTGTGTCTCCTTCGGTGGGGGGCACCCGTGGTCGGTGTCGGCCACCGTAGTGACGCGCCCAGCGGATCGGTACCACAACCGCACAGAATCCGACATCTTCGGATGGTCAGGGGCGCGACCACGCGCGAATACTCGTCGTGGGCACGACATCACGAAGTGTCCAGCAGTGACTCCTGCGTTCCCCCGACAGAAAAGGAGTGAGCGTGCTGCTGAAGAGAACACTGACAGCCGCGGTGGTGTGCATGATGGCGGTCACGACCGGCCTGGCCGCCGCCTCGCCCGCCCACGCCGACTTCCGGGACCTCGGCATCGAGGACCTCAGGAACCCGGCCGACGGCGACCACCGCGAGGGCTGGAGCACCGACAGGGTGCTGGCCGAGTTCTGCGGCGACGGCAGCAGGGACACCCGCGACTTCTACCTCAACGTGCAGACCGGCGAGGTGCGCGACAGCAGCGCAGGCGGGCGCGCTCCGGTGCACAACGTGCGCAACGGCGAGCGCGCGCTGAACCCGCCGTGGGAGCACGTGCGCGGCCGCTGCCGCTACGACCGCACGGACCTGCGCTCGCAGTGGACGGGCCACTGGTGGAAGCGGGTCTCCGAGCCCGTGACCAACTGCACCGGAACCCAACAGGGCAGCCGGGGCATCAGGCTCGACTACACCAAGACCGCGACCTTCACCGAGAGCATCTCGGTCGCCGTGGGCGCCGAGACCGGCTTCTCCGGGGCCTTCACCGCGAGCGTCACCGTCGAGATGGGCGCCGAGTGGTCCGACACCGAGACCCGCACCCACTCCGACTGGTTCAACATCGATCCCGCCGGCGGCAGGACCGCCTGGTGGGAGGCCCAGTACCAGACCGTCACGGTGCGGCAGAACCCGAGCTTCGACGTCGAGCACTACTCGTGGGCCTGGCAGGCCAACGACTACGGCAACCAGGTCTGGACCGACACCTGGCGCGGCCGTCCCAACCAGTACGAGGTCTTCTCCTACGGGTTCTACGTCGACGGGACCGCCAACGTCCTGGTCGGCGACCCGGGCCGGCCCAGGATCCTGCGGAGCAGGATCGACGACCGCGCCAACACCTGGGAGGACTGCAACTAGGTCGTGTTGTGCGCGGCATCGCGGGCTCGCGGCCGTCAGGCCGCCTCTCGCTGCGCGAGTGCCCCCGCGACACGGCTCAGGACGAGCGACCGCACCCGGGCCGCGACCAGGAGGGAGCCGCCGCGAGCGGACGGGACGGGCCCGCCCGGGGCACGGCACCGCCGTGCCGCGGGCGGGCCCGTGCGCGCCCCCGCCCCGAGACACGCGCGGTGCGGCATCATCGACGGGACGGACGGGCGCCTGTAGTTTAATTTTGAACTACTTCCCGGTGCCAGTCCGGGCGAGAGCTCGACGGAAGGTGACGACATGGACGTGCGGCCCTCGGGGATCCACCACGTGACCGCGATCGCCGGCGACCCCCAGGCCAACGCGGACTTCTACCTCAACGCCCTGGGCATGCGCATGGTCAAGCGCACGGTCAACTTCGACGCCCCGGAGACCTACCACTTCTACTACGGCGACCGCGCGGGCCACCCCGGCACCATCATGACCTTCTTCCCCTGGCCCGACGCGCCACAGGGGCGGCGCGGCGCCGGCCAGGCCACCACCACGACCCTCTCCGTTCCCGAGGGCTCCCTGGGCTGGTGGGCCGAGCACCTGGCCGCCCTGGAGGTGCCCACCACACGGCCCGCCGAGCGCGGATCGGAGGACGTGCTCAGCCTGCGCGACCCCGACGGCCTGGTCATCGAACTCGCCGCCAGCGCCGACTACCACGACACCGACCCCTGGGACGGCGCCGGCGTCCCCGCCGAGCACGCCGTCCGCGGCATCCGCGCGGTCACCCTCACCGAGAACGACGTCGAGGGCACCGCCGAGATGCTCGGCGGGCAGCTGGGCTTCCACCTGGCCGAGGAGGTCGGCGACCGCCTGCGCTTTCGTACCGGCGACGCCGGAGCCGGGGTGGGCACCATCGTCGACGTGCTGGCCCGGCCCCGCGCCGAGCGCGGCCTGGTGGCCGCCGGAACGGTGCACCACGTCGCCTACCGCGCCCCGGACGGGCCCGTCCAGCGGGCCTGGCGCGAGCGGCTGGTGGACGACGGCGTGGGCGTGACCGAGATCCGCGACCGCTGCTACTTCACCTCGATCTACTTCCGTGAGCCCGGCGGGGTCCTGCTGGAGATCGCCACCGACGGGCCCGGCTTCGACTACGACGAGCCTCTGCTGGACCTGGGCCGCTCCCTCAAGCTCCCGCCGTGGATGGAGCCCGACCGCGACCAGATCGCCGCCCGCCTGCCCGAGGTCCGGGTCGCGCAGTGACCACCACCGACGACTTCGTCCATGTGTTCGAGCCCGCGGCCGAGCCCGGAGCGCCCACCGTGCTGCTGCTCCACGGCACCGGCGCCGACGAGCACGACCTGCTGCCCCTGGGCCGCGCCCTGGCGCCCGGCGCCGCCCTGCTCTCGCCGCGCGGCAAGGTCGACGAACACGGCGCCCACCGCTGGTTCCGCCGCCTGCGCGAGGGCGTCTTCGACGTCGACGACCTCATCGCCCGGGCGGCCGAGCTGGCGGCCTTCGTCACCGCCGCGGCCCGTGCCTACGACCTGGACCCGGGGCGGATCGTGGCGAGCGGGTTCTCCAACGGAGCCAACACGGCCGCGGCCCTGCTGCTGCTCCACCCGGACCTGCTGGCCGGTGCCGCGCTCTTCGCCGCCGGAGCGCCCCTGCAGGGCCGCGAGCCCGAGCCGGTGGACCTGTCCGGCACACGCGTCTTCCTGGGCGCGGGACGGACCGACCCCATCACCACCGTCGACCAGGCGCGCCTGCTGGCCGCCCAACTGGGGGAGCGGGGCGCCCAGGTGACGGCTCGCGAACACCCCGGTGGACACGGGATCCCGCCGCAGGTGCTGGCCGACGCCCGCCGGTGGTGGTCCGCCGGGGAGTTCTGACCGCCAACCCGGGTGTCGCGGCGGTGTCCGCTCTCTGGTTACGTGGACGTGCACTGACCTGTGGCGATCCAGCGTAGAACGGAGACCTGTCCCCCATGGCGGCACCACACGAGAGCGGCGAGCGCGAAGAGCGCGGACAGAGGGATGGCGCGACCGGATTCGGCGAGCGCGTCGAACGCTGGGAACGGCGCGTGGAGATCCCGATGCTGTTCCTGGCCGGAGCGTTCCTGGTGGCCTACGCCTGGCCCGTCATCGACCCCGGCCTGGAGGGCGACCTGCGCTCCTCCCTGCGCGTCCTGTCGTGGACGGTGTGGGTGGCGTTCGCGGTCGACTTCTGGATCCGGCTCACCCTGGCCGAGAACCGCGTGCGGTACGCGCTCCGCAACTGGTACGACGTGCTGCTGATCCTGGTCCCCATGTTCCGCACGCTGCGCTTGCTGCGGCTGCTCGCCCTCCTGCGCATGCTCAACCGCGCCATGGCGGGAACGCTGAGCGGCAGGGCCTCGGTCTACGTGGCGGGCGCGGCGGCGCTGACGACCTTCCTGGGCGCGATCGCCGTGCTGGACGTCGAACAGCACGCCCCCGGCGCGAACATCACCGAGTTCGGCGACGCCCTGTGGTGGTCGGTGGTCACGGTGACGACCGTGGGCTACGGCGACTTCTACCCGGTCACCCTCCAGGGCCGCCTGGTGGCGGTGGTGCTGATGATCATGGGGATCTCGCTCGTGGGCGTGCTCACGGCGGCGGTGGCGTCCTCGTTCGTCTCCAGCATCCAGCGCCAGGACGCCGAGGACGCGAAGAACGCCGAGGACGCGAAGAACGCCCAGGACGCGAAGAACGCCCAGGACGGCTGAGCCGCGGACACGGACGGTCGCGGACCAGGGTCCGGACCCCGCACGCCGACCGCGGCCTCCGCCGATGACGGCGCGCGGACGTCGGCGGTGCCGCCGACGCGGGCGGTCTCACCGCCCGCGGTCTCACGGCCACGGGGGACTCACAGGAGCACGATCTTCTGCAGCTCCCCGCTCCCGCCCTCCTGCACGAAGACGCTCGCTCCGTTCTGGACGGCCTCCTCCAACCAGGCGTTGACCTGGATGGCGCGGTTGATCGTGTCCGTCTTGTTCCGTGCTGTGAGCTTGACGGTCTCTTCGAGCTTCTCGTGGGACTTCTCGGTCAGGTTGACGGTCACCCGATGCACCTTGGTGACCGCGGCCTGGTCCTCGGTCTCCTGACGCGGTTGCGTGCCGGCCATGATCGCCACCTTCCTGACGTAGCGCCGATGCTGACATGCTGCCCGAAGTCGGCGCTGGTACGCGTTGAGAACAGCCAATGTGCATCAATCATACATACGTTGACTGTATCTGGCGACGCGCCACCGTAGATGCTTGCAATGGGTCACCTTCTGAACGCCAATGGTCATCGACTGACGGGGGCGGGGGTGGCATGCCGGAGGACGTTCAGGAGGACCGGCTCGTGGTTCTGAGCGAGGAGGACCTCAGCGACGAGGTGCCGACGCACGAGGCGGACGATCCGATCCGCGTCGAGCGCCCAGGGAGCGCCTGACCGATGGGATCCGACATGGACGACCTCAGCGGCGAAGTACCGCACGGGGCGACGGGGGCCGAGGTCGAGGTGGCGAGTTCCGAGGACCTGGAGGACGAGGTTCCGGCGGAGCCCGCGCCGCCGGCCTCCTCGCGACCCGGGGTCCCGGATCCGCCTCCTCACGTGATGCTGCGGCCGCCCGAGGTCCAGCAGTTCGGCCTCGGCCTTCCGGGAGGGTTCGGTGTCAGCTACCAGGCGCAGTCCGAGGCCGGCTCCTCCCACAACCTGACCACGGTCCTGGTGAACGTCCTGGCCCTGGCCGCGGGGAGCGGATACGCGGTGGCGGGACTCTTCTGGATCAGCTCCGTGGTCGGGTCGCCCCTGTGGGTCCCCGTCGGCGGACTGGCCGTGCTCGTCGCCGTGGGGACCGCCACGATCCTCTCCGTCAGGTGGTCGCGGGGGCGGAGGGGTCCGGAGGGGGAGGACCAGGCCACACGGGACTGAAGGGCCGCCGGCGTCTGCGCCGTCCGTGCCGGTTCCGCGGGTGAGCGCGGCACCGCCTCCCGCGGGGGAGCACGCCTGGCGGAGGGCGGGCCGCGGGTGCGCTCGACCGGCCGAGGGGCCTGTGCTCCTCGCGTCGGTCTCACGCCGAGCGCGTCGGAGCCGGAGGCTCCACGGGCGGCAGATGGGGGCGGTCCCGGATGCGCTTTCAAGATCTACGTCGTAAAGGTGGCTGAACGGCTGAATGTCCAGCGAGGCGCGGCTCACAGGGGCCCTCTCGCTAGAATCGCCACGACACACCCCGCGCACCGAAAAGAACCCATGATCCCCTCACGCCCCCAGGCCCACCCGTGACCCTCGACCCCGAGATCCTGGGCCTGCTCCTGCTCGCCGGCGTGGCCGCGGGCTGGGTCGACGCCGTCGTCGGCGGGGGAGGGCTGCTCCTCCTGCCCGCCCTCCTGGTCGCGGCGCCCACCACGCCCCTGGCCACCCTGCTGGGCACCAACAAGCTCGGCGCGGTCTTCGGCACCACCTCCGCCGCCATCGCCTACGCCCGCAAGGTGCCCCTGGACCGCGGCGTGGTCCTGCCCACCTCCGCGCTCGCGCTGGTCGGCTCGGGGCTGGGGGCGGTCCTGGCCACCGCCCTGACCGCCGACGTCCTCAAGCCCGTCATCATGGTCGTCCTGGCCGGTGTGGCCCTGCTGGTCTACTTCCGCCCCGCCATGGGCTCGGTCGCCGACCCCCGGCTGCGCACCCGCAACCGCCTCCTGGCCGCCATCGCCCTGGCCGGGCTCGGCGTCAGCTTCTACGACGGCCTGATCGGCCCCGGCACCGGCGTCTTCCTCATCATCGCGCTCACCGCCGTCCTGGGCATGGACTTCGTCACCGCCTCCGCCTCGGCCAAGATCGTCAACGTGTGCACCAACCTCGGCGCCCTGGTCGTGTTCGCGTTCGGCGGCCACATCGACTGGCTGCTGGGCCTGGGGCTGGCCGTGAGCACCATCGTCGGCGCCCAGATCGGCGCGCGCATGGCGCTCAGGCGCGGCTCCGGGTTCGTCCGCGCCGTCCTGCTCGTGGTCGTGCTGGCCCTCCTCGTGCGCATGGCCTGGGACGTCCTAGCCGGCCCCTGACCCGGTGAGCCGGGGCGTTGTCGGACACGTACACGGCGGTCGAACCCGACATCTCGTCCTCCCCGTCCGACTGAGGCCCGTGTCGGCGGGCCGGGCCTCAGTCAGACGAGTCGTGTGCGAGCTCACCCGGACGCGGACAGCGCCAGGAGCTGGAACACGGCGAGGGGAAACCAGCCGGTGCGCACCGGTTCGCGCACCGGCGGCTCCTGCGCGAACACCGGGTGTCGACTCAGCGCGGTCATCGCCTCATCGACCGGCGCGAAGCGGAAGTCGTAGACCATCAGTCGGCCCCCCGGGCGGATCACGCGGGCCAGCTCCGCGGCGGCCGCCTCCGGATCCGGCCAGTGGTGCATGCTCAGCGTCGACACCACGAGGTCGACGCTGTTGTCGGCCTGGGCGAGTGCCGCCACGTCGGCGACACGGAAGGCGGTGCGACCGGCCGATCCGCGCTCTGCGGACACCCGTTCGGCGAGCGCGATCATGTCCTCGGACGGGTCGACGCCCACGAGGGACAGATCGCTCCGCTTCGCGGCGACCTCGTGCAGTAGCCGCCCCGGACCGGTTCCCACGTCGAGCACCTGTCCTCGCGGGGGCGCCGCACACGCGACGTCGGAGGCCACCCGCCGGTACAGTCCCCGCAGCGTCCGTTGTGCCAGCCGGTCGTAGGACTCACTCCGTCGCCGGTCGAAGCCGTCGCCGCCGCGGTGGTGCACGGCGGCGTGCAGTCGGGCGTGGATGCGTTGTCTCATCGAGTCGTTCTCCTCGTCACTCAGCGGTTCACCCAGGCCAGCGCGTGCTGGGGGTACCGTTCTCCGGCGACACCGGTCGGCGGGACCGCCCGTGAGAGCCGGTCGATCTGGTCCGGGGTCAGCGAGATGTCGCGTGCGGCGGCGTTGTCGACGAGATGGGCGACGCTTCGGGTCCCGGGGATGGCGACGACGTCCTCCCCCTGGGCCAGGACCCAGGCCAGCGCGGCCTGCGCCGGTGTGCAGCCGATGTCGGCGGCCACCTGGCGGACCGCCTGGGCCAGTGCCAGGTTGCTCGGCAGGTTCTCTTCGGAGAAACGGGGCAGGGAGCGGCGCTGATCGCCTTCGTCGGACACGTACGAGCCGCTGAGCAGTCCCCGGCCGATCGGTGAGTAGGCAATGAGGGCCACCCCCAGTTCGCGGCACGTGTCCCACAGTTCGCCTTCCGCCACGTCCCTGGTGAAGAGCGAGTACTCCACCTGCACGGCCGTGATGGGGTGTACCGCGTGGGCGGCCCGCAGGGTCTCCGGGCTGACCTCCGACATACCGAGCCAGCGCACCTTGCCCGCCGCGACGAGACCGGCCATCGCCGAGACCGTCTCCTCCACGGGCACCCGGGGGTCGCGGCGGTGGACGTAGTACAGGTCCACGGTGTCGACCCCCAGCCGACGCAGCGAACCCTCGCAGGCCGCTACCACCCACTCCGGTGAGGTGTCGATCACCAGGGAACGGGAGCCGGGGGCACCGCGCAGCCCGAACTTCGTCGCGAGCACCACGTCGTCCCGACGGTGCCGCACCGCTTCTCCGACGAGTTCCTCGTTGTGTCCGTCGCCGTAGGCGTCGGCCGTGTCGAGGAGGTCCACCCCGATCTCCACGGCGTGCCGAAGAGCACGCAGGGCCTCGCGGCGGTCCGCCGGACCGTAGGCATGGCTCATCCCCATACATCCCAGCCCGATCGAGGAAACCTCCGGTCCTCCTCGGCCCAAGCGACGTCGACGGCGTGTCTCTTCCTGCATCGTTCTCCCTCTCGCTTGACAGTTCATTGGAATCCTGCAAGTTCATGTCAACATGAAGTCAAGTGAGTGCCTGTCCATCGGCGAGATGGCGGCGGCGTTCGGTATGGCCGCCCAGGTGCTGAGGCACTGGGAGGACGTGGGGCTCCGAGGACTTCACAACGAGGTGGGAGGTCAGCGGCCCTCGCGGAACGACCGACTCGAACCGGGCGTCTAGCGTCCGGTGGCGGCCCGCGCACGGATCCGAGTGCGGTCGGGGTCGGTGTTCGTCCGCGCGGGTCCGCTCGGTGTGGTCCTGGCGTTCCCAGGGTCCGCCCGTCACTGTGCGTCCACGCCGTCGGAGCCCTCCCGAGAACGACACGGCACTGGCCGCGGGGCCACTCCTGCTCCTCCGCCAGGTCCTTGGACCGCACCTGCGAGGCGCGCGCCTCGCGGTTACCGCGGGCTCAGACCGCGCGCAGGTGCAACAGCAGCGCCTGGGCGGGGTCCAGGTTGGGCAGCTGGATCCCCGAGCGCACGAGCACGGCGCCCGAGACCTCCACCTCACCGCGCTCGTACCACGGCGGCGCCGCCTGCTCGGTGGTGCGGGGCGGTCCCGCCTCCTCCCGTCGGCGCACCCGGTAGGTCCGGTCCTCGCGCAGGCCGGGCAGGCGGACCCGGCCCGGCAGGCCGCGGGCCGAGGCCGCCAGCCGGGCGTACCGGAAGACCGCCTCGCTCCCGTCGGGCGCCACCACCCCGTCCAGCTGTTCGGCGGGGTCGGGCGCGTCCGCGTGCACGAGGTCGCCCGAGTGCAGCAGCGGGCGCAGCTCCCGGTACAGCGCGATCCACCCCGCCAGGGTGTCGAGCTCCTCCGGCGCGCAGCCGGTGATGTCCCACTCGATGCCCGCGTGCGCGGTCAGACTGGTCAGGCAGCGCAGGGACAGGTCAGCGACGCGGCCCGTGGTGTGCGACCGGGGCCCGCCGACGTGGCCGCCCACGAGTTCGGGCGGGATCAGCAGTTCGGTCCAGCGCTGGATCGCCAGGCGCTCCAGGGGGTCGTTGGTGTCGGAGGCCCACACCCGGTCGGTGCGCTCCAGGATGCCCAGGTCGACCCGGCCGCCGCCGGAGGAGCACGACTCGATCTCCACCCCGGGGTGGCGGGCGCGCAGCCGGTCCAGCAGCGCGTACACCGCCCGGGTGTGGTGGTGGGTCCCCGCGCCGCCGGTGGGGGCGTGCACGGGTTCGAGCAGGTCGCGGTTGTGGTCCCACTTGACGTGGTCGGGGCGGTACTCGGCGAGCAGCGCGTCCAGGTGCTCGAACACGTAATCGAACGCCTCGGGCCGTGCCAGGTCGAGCAGGTGCTGGTGGCGGCTGGGCGGGGGCAGGCGGTCCGGGGCGGACAGGAACCAGTCCGGGTGGGCGCGCGCCAGGTCGGAGTCGGGGTTGACCATCTCCGGCTCCACCCACAGCCCCACCTCCAGGCCCAGGGAGCGGACGTGGTCGAACAGGGGGTGCAGGCCGTCGGGCCACACCTCGGTGTCCACGGTCCAGTCGCCGAGCCCGGCGGTGTCGTCGCGCCGGCCGCGGAACCAGCCGTCGTCCAGCACGAAGCGCTCCACCCCCAGGGCCGCCGCGGTGTCGGCGAGCCGGGTGAGCGTGTCCAGGTCGTGGTCGAAGTAGACGGCCTCCCAGGTGTTGAGCACCACCGGCCGGGGCGAGCTGGGGTGGGACGGACGCGAGCGCAGCCACCGGTGCACGCGCGCGGACATTCCGTCCAGGCCCTGGTCGGACCAGGAGAAGTACACCCACGGGGTGGTGTGGCTCTGTCCCTGGGCCAGGCGCACCTCGCCGGGGTGGGTGAGTTCTCCCCCGGCCAGCACGCCGTCGGCCTGTCCGGCGCCCTCGGGCAGGCGCTCGGCCAGGTGGACGTGGTCGCCGCTCCAGCCGGTGTGCACCCCCCACACCTCGCCGTGGCGGAATCCGAACCCGGGACCGCCGGCGGTGAGCACCAGCGGGGCGTCGTGCCCGGTGCGGCCGCGGCGCGAGGCCCGCAGCCGGGTGCCCATGGTGAGCTCCTGGCGCTGGGGCGCGCGCTCGCGGCACCAGCGCCCGGTCAGGTCCAGGACCTCCCCGGCCTCGCGGGGCAGGGGCATCGTCGCCAGGAGGGAGTCCAGGGTCCACACGGCGGGGTCGGTGTTGGTGACGGTGTGGCGGACACGGACCAGCCCGGAGGCCTCCATTCGCACCTCGCTGCGCAGGCCGAGCCCGGCGGCGTGCGCGGTGACGGTGAGGACGCCGCCCTGGTCGCCCTCTGCGTCGTTCGGGTCGTCCTGGCCGCCGAGGGGGTCCACGACGACCTCGTCCACGGTCCAGCGCGGGAAGGTGGCCCGCCCCTCGTGGTGGCCGGAGACCCCCGGGTGGCCGCGCCAGCCCTCGCCCTGGGTGGGAAGGAGCGAGACCGGCACCGGCGCGTCCAGGCCGTTGTTGGCGGCCGACGGCACGGCGACCGCGGCCAGGCCCGCGGTACCGGCCAGGTCGGCGCCCCAGTGCAGCACGTGGGGCAGTCCGCTCTCGGGTACGGCCAGGACCAGCGCGGTCCCCGCGGCCCTCAGTTCGACGGTGTCGTGCCTCATCCCTTGCTCGCTCCCAGGGTCAGTCCCGCCACGAAGTGGCGCTGCAGCAGGAAGAACACGATCAGCGTCGGCAGGGCGACGATGACCGACCCGGCCGACAGCAGGTTGTAGTCGACGAAGAAGGACACCTGCAGGTTCTGCAGCGCGGTGGTGATGGGCATCTTGTCACCGCTGGACAGCAGCGCCAGCGCCCAGAAGAAGTCGTTGTAGATCCAGGTCACCAGCAGGGTGGCCAGCGCCGCCAGGCTGGGGCGGCACAGGGGCAGCACGACCTTCCAGTACTGCTGGAACACGCTCGCCCCGTCCACCCTGGCCGCCTCCAGCAGGGAGGAGGGCATGGCCTTCATGAAGTTGCTCAGCACGAACGTGCAGAACCCGATCTGGAAGGCCACGTGGATCAGGACGATGCCCATGTGGCTGTCGTAGAGGGAACCGGACTCGCTGATCCAGTAGGGCAGCCGGATGGAGGTGTAGAGCCGGAAGAGCGGGACCAGCAGCGCCTGGGGCGGCAGCAGGTTCGCGGCCAGGAACACCGCGAGCATCACCAGGTTGAAGCGGCGCGAGTAGTTGCTCAGCACGAACGCCGCGCACGAGGACAGGAACAGCGTCAGCAGCACCGCGGGGACCGTGATCACCAGCGAGTTGAGGAAGTAGACCGGCATCCGGCCCTGGTCCCAGGCGTTGACGTAGTTGTCCAGGGTGAACCCGCCCAGGGACAGGTAGCCGTGCACGGTCGTGTAGTCGTAGTCGCGGAAGGAGTTGATCACCGCCCACAGCACGGGGAAGAACCAGGCCAGCGCGGTGATGACGAGGAAGGTGTGCAGGGCGGCCCGGGCGGGGCGGATCCGGCGGCGGCGCGCCGCGGGCAGGGTCGTGGCGGTCACCGTTGGGCCCCTCTCAGCACGGTGGACACGTAGATGGTGATGAAGACCAGGGAGATGGCGAGCATGACCACGGCCAGGGCGGAGCCGAAGCCCACCCGGCTGGCCTCGCCGATGACGTTGGAGGTCACCAGCGCGGAGATCAGCTCCAGCCCGTTGCGGCCCCGGTTGATGATCCACACGATGTCGAAGGCCCGCAGCCCGTCGATGACGGTCACCACGACCACCACCAGGTTGATGGGCAGCAGGGCGGGGAAGACCACGCTGGTGAACGTGCGCACCGGCCCGGCCCCGTCGATGGCCGCGGCCTCGCGCAGCGAGGGGTCGACGGCCTTCAGCCCGGCCAGGTACAGCAGCATGATGTAGCCGGTGTGCCGCCACCCCGCGGCGACCAGCACGGCGTACAGGTTGATGTCGGGGTCACCGAACCAGTCGACGGCCGGGGCGTTGGAGAACAGGGCGAGGAAGGCGTTGAGCAGGCCCTGGTCGCTGGAGTACACGAGCTGCCAGATGAACCCGATCAGGGCCAGCGACAGAACGACGGGCAGGTAGAAGACGCTCTGGTAGATCCGGCCCCCGCGCAGCTCGCGGTCGAGCAGGACGGCCAGGAACATGCCCAGCAGGGTGGGGACCGTGAACAGCGCCAGCAGCCAGACGAGGTTGTTGCGCAGGGCCGGTTCGAAGGGCGGGTAGATGGTGGCGGCGTCCACGTAGTTCTGGGTGCCGACCCACTCGATGGTGTCCAGCCCGCCGATGCCGTCCCAGCGGGTGAAGGACAGCACGACGGTGACCGCGGCGGGGATCCAGACCAGGCCCAGCACCAGCAGTGCGGGCACGCCCAGCATCAGGGCGAGGGAGATCCGGTCGGCGCGGTCGTGGCGCAGGGCGGTCCGGGGGCGCCGGGGCCGGGGTTCGGGCGGGGGCGGGGCCGCCGGTGGTGCGGCGGCGGTGCCGGGGGAGGCCATGCCTTGCTCCTCACTGGCCGAAGATGGACAGCTTCTGGCGTTGGATGGTGGCGGTCAGGTCGGCGATGTCGTCGGGCCGGCTCAGGAAGCGCTGGAGCGCGGGGATCATGACGATGGAGGCGAAGTCGGGGCGCGAGTCCCGGTCCATGTACTGGGTGAGCGCGCCGGCGTTGTCGACCATGTCCTTGACCTTGGCCTTGAGGGGGCTCAGGCCGCTGATGTCGGCGTCCACGCGCGCGGGCAGGGCCTGGGGGTCGACCGCGGTGTAGAGCTCCTCGGCCTCCAGCGTGCCGAAGTGCGCCAGCAGGGCGTGGGCGCCCTCGGGGTTGCGGGGCGCGGCGGAGGCCATGAACCCGTCGACGGGCGCCTCCATCGCGTCGGCGCCGATCTCGGGGTCGAACTCGGGGAAGGGGAAGCAGTCCAGGTCGTCCAGGTCCTCGCCCTCGGGGAAGACGTGGGTGAGGAACATGCCGCAGAGCATCATCCCGGCCTCGCGGCGCACCAGGGCGGTCTGCGCCTCGTTGATGCCCCGGCCCAGGGGGTCGGGCTGGTGGTGGGGGAGGAGTTCGGCCCAGGCGCCGAAGACGGAGCGGACCTCGGGGGAGTCCCAGGAGTGCGCGCCGTCGAGGAGTTCGAGGTGGTACTCGGGTCCGTTGATGCGCAGGTTGAGGTGGTCGAACATGCCCATGGCGGGCCAGCCCTCGCGCACACCGGAGGCGAGGGGCTCCAGGCCGTCGCGGCGCATGCGCTCGCACAGCTCGACGAACTCGGCGCGGGTGGCGGGGACCTCGTAGCCGTTCTCCTCGAACAGGCTCCTGCGGTGGAAGACCGCCCAGGGCGCGGTGGAGTCGGGGACCATGTACTGCCTGCCGTCGGGGGCGGTGCACAGGTCGCGCACCTGGTCGGTGAAGGCGCCCTCCAGGCCCTCCCACACGGCGGAGACGTCGCTGATCAGGCCGCGTTCGGCGAAGAAGCGGGTGCGGTACCCGGCGAACCAGCCGATGACGTCGTCGGGCGTGCCCTGCAGGTAGTTGTTGATGCTCTCCTGGAAGGAGGTGGCGTCGATCGTGTTGATCTCCACCCTGTGGTCGGAGCCGGCCTCGAAGAGGTCGACGCTGTCCCGCACGGCGGTGCGCTGGGCGTCGTTGGCGCGGTTGGAGACCAGCGTGACCGTGTTCGGATCCCGGGTGGAGCATCCGGCCAGGGCGGGCAGCGCGGCGAGGGTCCCGGCCCCGGCCAGTCCCCGCAGCAGGGTGCGGCGCCGCGGTCCGCGCGGCGCCGGAGGTCTGGGGTGCATCGTGGGCTCCTCCCAAGGGGTGTGAAGGCGGTCACACGTGGATCTTCCACACGTAGCACCCCGGTTGTCAACAGGTACGAACTTTTTCCAACAGGTATCCACGGTCGAATTGACACGGGCGCGGAACATGCCAGGCTGTTACCAACATCTTCAAACAAATCCAGAGACGGGAGACGGATTGCTGGCCGCCCAACGGCAGGAGCAGATCCTCGACCAGGTACGGCGGACCGGGGCCGTCCGCGTCGCCGACCTCGTCGAGCGTCTGGCGGTGTCGGACATGACCATCAGGCGCGACCTCGACGCGCTGGAGAGCCGCGGCGCCCTGCGCAAGGTGCACGGCGGCGCCGTCACCATCCAGGGGCCGCGCACCGAGGAACCCGGCTTCGAGGCCAAGTCGACCCGCCAGGCGCAGGAGAAGCGCGCCATCGCCCGGGCCGCGGCGGCCCTGGTCGAACCGCACAGCGCCGTGGCCCTGTCCGCGGGCACCACCACCGCGGCCGTGGCCGAACACCTGTGCGACGTCCCGGGGCTGACCGTGGTCACCAACTCCCTGCGCGTGGCCCAGGTCCTGCACAGCGCCCCCCGCTCCGACCGCACGGTGGCGCTCACCGGAGGATTCCGCACCCCCTCCGACGCCCTCGTGGGCCCCCTGGCCCTGACCTCCCTGCGCGGCCTCAACCTCGACGTCCTCATCCTGGGCGTGCACGGCATGCAGGTCAGGTCCGGCTTCACCACCCCCAACCTCATGGAGGCCGAGACCGACCGCGCCCTGGTCGAGGCCGCCGGCACGCTCGTGGTCGTCGCCGACCACACCAAGTGGGGCACTGTGGGCGTCAGCACCATCGCCCCGCTCGACCGCTGCGACGTGCTCGTCACCGACACCGGCCTGGACCCCGCCGCGCGCCGGGCCCTGGACGAGCACGTGGGCCGCGTCGTGACCGCTCCCGTCGGAGAGGACACCTGAGCGGACCCGCCCCCCGGCTCCGGAAGCCACCTCCGCCTCCGTCCGGCCCTTGACCCGAACGGACCGGAAGCCACCTCCGCCTCCGTCCGGCCCTTGACCCGAACGGAGCGGCCACCTCCGCCTCCGTCCGGCCCTTGCCCGAACGGAGCGGCCGCCGCCACGCCCGTCCGGCCCCTGACCTGACGGCCGCCGCGTCCGCGCTCCGAATGCGCTCCCGTTCCGTGCCCGACCTGACCGGCCGCCACGTCCGCCCCCCGCGTTCCCGATCCGCCTCCGGTCCGTGGTGACCGGAACGGCCACCGCGGCGCCGCCGGGAAAACCGCTGGTGCCCCGCGCGACCGCGGCACTACCGTGGCGCCGGGCCGCCCCGACCCGGCGGCCCGGAACCGGCGAGGAGCAGCGGTGGACGTGCACGACTACGCCCGGCACGACGCGGTCGGACTGGCCGCCCTGATCCGGCAGGGCCAGGTCAGCGCCGCCGAGGTCGAGTCGGCCGCCCGTGACGCGCTCACGCTCGCCCACGCCCGCCTCAACGCCCTCACCGGGCCGCTCCTGGACGCCTCCACCGCCTACGACCCCCGCGGGCCGCTGGCCGGGGTCCCCTTCGTCATCAAGGACAGCGGCCCCTTCACACGGGGAGTGCCCTCCGCCCTGGGCAGCCGCGGCCTGCTGGCCGTGGCCCGGCACGACCACGCCCTGATGGAGCGCCTGCGCGCCGCCGGTCTCACCGCCCTGGGCCAGAGCACCGCACCCGAACTCGGGCTCAACTTCGCCACCGAGCCCCGTCGGCACGGCCCCACCCGCAACCCCTGGGACACCGACTTCGGCGTCGGCGGCTCCAGCGGGGGAGCGGCCGCGCTCGTGGCGGCCGGAGCGGTCCCCTTCGCCCACGGCAACGACGGGGCCGGGTCACTGCGGGTCCCGGCCTCCGCCTGCGGCGTGGTCGGCCTCAAACCCACCCGCGGCCGCACGCCCTGCGGCCCCGACGCGGGGGAGGCGGGCTACGGGCTGGTGACGGAGTTCGGCCTCACCCGCACCGTGCGCGACGCCGCCCACCTGCTCGACGCCCTGGGCGCCCCGCCGCTGGGGGAGAAGTTCGTCGCGCCCGCACCCGCACGCCCCTTCGCCCAGGCCGTGCTCCGCGACCCCGGTCGGCTCCGGATCGCCGTCACCACCCGCCCCTGGGCCGAGACGGACGTCGACCCCGGCGTGGCCGAGGCGGCGCTGGACACCGCCCGGGCCCTGGAGTGGATCGGGCACACCGTGCACGAGGACGCCCCGGTCCTGGACCCGGAGGACGTGGTGGAGGGCTGCCTCCTGGCCGCCACGGCCACCGGAACCGCCCTGCTGCGCCTGCCCCACCGCCCCGACCCCGCGATGATGGAGGCCGTCTCACGCCAGGTCCTGGCCGAGACCCGCCGGTGCACCGCCGTGGAGATCGCCGGTGCCCTGCAGGCCCAGCACCGCGTCACCCGTACCGTCTCCCGGTTCCTGGACACCCACGACCTCCTGGTCACTCCCACCCTGGGACGTCCGCCCGCACGGCACGGCACCCTGGACTACGACGCCCCCGGCCACTCGGTGCGCTCCTGGCTGCGCCGGATCCTGTCCTACGGGCCCTTCACCGCGCCCTTCAACGTCTCCGGGCACCCCGCGATCAGCCTGCCCCTGGCCCAGAGCCCCCGCGGCCTGCCCATCGGCGTCCAACTCGTGGCCGCCGCCGGGCGCGAGGACCTGCTGCTGATGGTGGCCGCCCAGCTCGAAGCGGCCCTGCCCTGGCACGACCGGCTGCCCCCCGCCCACGTGTGAGCTCCCGCCGCCCACCCCTGCCCCATGCGGCCGGGTCCCATCCGCGACACGCCCGGAGATGGCCGCGACGGATCGGCACGGACGGCGTACACCTGGCAGGGGCGGCCGCTGCCGCCCCGACGCCAGGACACGGACCACGACGATCGGGGACAGTGATGAGGACGACCGCGTTACTGGCCACCGTCGCCTCCTGCGCGGGCCGGGGCATGCTCGCCGGGGCGGTAGGGACGGCGGCCATGACGGTCTCCAGCACGCTGGAGGCCAAGCTGCGCCAGCGGGGAGCGAGTTCGACGCCGGCCGACGTGGCGGGCACCGTGCTCGGCGTCGAGCCCGCCGGGGACTCCGGGCGCTTCGAGACGATCGTGCACTGGGGCTACGGCACCGCCTGGGGCGCGGCCCGGGGGCTCATCGGCGCCACCGGACTGAGCGGACCGGTGGCCGCGGCCGCCCACATGGCGGCGGTGTGGGGCGCCGAACAGGCCGTGCTGCCCGCCACCGGCACCGCCCCGCCCGCCTGGCGCTGGGGCGCCAAGGAGATCGGCGTCGACCTCTTCCACCACGCCGTCTACGCGCTCGTCACCAGTGCCGTCTACGACCGCCTCGACGCCGCCGCGGGGGAGACATGCCGGAGCTGATCGACCTGCACGCCACCGCCATGGGCGAGTTCGACCGACGGGTCAGGGCCGTGGGCACCGCCGACTGGGGGCGGCCCACGCCCTGCCGGGACTGGGACGTGCACGACCTGGTCGACCACCTGGTCACCGAACAGCTGTGGGTGCCCCACCTGCTCTCCGGCGGCCGGGTGCGGGACCTGGCCGAGGACCTGGCGGGCGACAACCTCGGCGAGGAACCCGCCGCCACCTGGGCGATCGCCTCCCGCGAGGCCCGCCTGGCCTGGCTCTCACCCGGGGCGCTGGAGCGCACCGTGCACCTGTCCATGGGCGACGCCCCCGGCGAGCACTACCTGTGGGAGATGACCTTCGACCTGGCCGTGCACGCGTGGGACCTGGCCCGGGCGGTGGGCGCCGACGAGCGCCTGGACCCCGGCCTGGTCGCCGAGCTGCGCGTGTGGACCGGGGACCGGCCCCTGGGGCCGGCCCCGATGTTCGAGGCCCCCGCGGCGGTCCCGGACGGTGCCTCGCCCCAGGACCGGCTCCTGGCCCTGACCGGGCGCACACCCTGACACGTCGGAGTCCTCCCGCCCGCGCACACCGGCGGCCCCGGAGCATCGTGCTCCGGGGCCGCCGACGTGTGCCAGGGGAGTGGTTCGGGGGTCAGGCCTCGACGCGCTCGGCCAGGTTGCGCTCGTCGAAGTCCATCTCGGGCGGGGGCCGGCGGAACCCCTGGGTGACGTAGGCGAGCTGGGCCAGCCCGACCAGCGCCCACACACCGCCGATGGCGAAGGCCAGACCGCTCAGGTTGGTCCACAGGTACACCGTCAGCGCCAGGCCGACGCCGGGAATGAGCCCGTAGCGCACCAGGTCGGCGCGGGTGCGCATCCGCTCGCGGACCACGAAGTGGCAGATGACCGACAGGTTCACCGCGGAGAAGGCCACCAGGGCGCCGAAGCTGATGAAGGAGGCCACCGTCTCGATGTCCAGGAACACCGCGCCCACCGACACCGCGCCGACCAGGACGATGTTGGCCGCGGGGGTGGAGTAGCGGGGGCTGAGGCGGCCGAAGACGCCCCGGGGGAGTGTGCCGTCGCGCCCCATGGCGTAGAGCACGCGCGAGACGCTGGCCTGGGAGCTGAGCGCGGACCCGAAGGAGCCGATGATCAGCGCGGTGGTCAGCAGCGCCGCCAGCAGGTCGCCGCCCAGGGCGCGCATGATGTCCAGCGCGGCGGAGTCCACGTCGGTGAAGCGGGAGTGGTCGGGGAAGACCATGTGGCCGAACCACGAGGCGGCCAGGAAGATCAGCCCGCCCAGCAGGGTGACGAGCATGATCGCCCGGGGCACGTCGCGGCTGGGGTCCTCGGCCTCCTCCGAGAGCGTGGTGACCGCGTCGAAGCCCAGGAAGGACTCGGTGAGGATGGCGGCGGCCGCGATGACGGGCAGGATCTCCAGCCCGGTGCCCGCGAAGGGCGCCAGCGGGTGGATGTCGGCCTGTCCGAACAGGTGCCGCGTGCTCAGGGCGAAGAACAGCAGCAGGAAGGCCACCTGGGCGCCGACGATGAAGGTGTTGGCCCGGGCCACGATCTGGATGCCGCGCACGTTCAGGGTGGTGATCACGACCAGGAAGCCGGCGATCCACACCCAGTCGGGCACGGAGGGGAACTGGGCGTTCAGGTACAGCCCGATGGTGATGTAGTTGATCAGCGGCAGGAACAGGTAGTCCAGCATCATCGTCCAGCCGACCATGAACCCCGTACGCGGCCCGAGCGACTTCTGGGCGTAGACGTAGGCCGAGCCGGTCGAGGTGTAGACCCGCGACATCCGCCCGTAGGAGTAGGCGGTGAAGAGCATGGCGACCAGGGCGACGAGCACCGCGGAGGGCAGGCGGCCCCCGGACATGGCGGTGGCCACGCCGTAGACGGTCAGGATCGTCGTCGGCACGAGGTAGGCCAGGCCGAACAGCACCAGATGCGGGAGCTTGAGGACGCGCTCCAGCTGAGGGGTCGTCTTTGGCAACAGATCGACCTTCCTGCGAGGTATATCACCACTTGCATGGCTTCAGGGCTTTTGTGAACCAGCCCACCATGACAGACATCACGTCCTGAGTGCAAGTGAATCACTCGCAAAGAATCGGCCCGACAACTGAATCACGATATCTAGCCTGAAAGCGCAATGAAATCAGTTGCCGAAACGGGGGAGGGGTCGTGCATCCACACGAACGACCCCACACCACACACCCCCGACCTCGTCCACGCACACGAACGGGGCCCGGCGCCCCCGCGCCGGACCCCGCCACCGCACACCCTCAGACCCCCGACAACTCCATCCGCAGCACCAGCGCCACCAACTCCACCAGCACCTCCTTGGCCGACTCCCGACTGCGCGCGTCGCACAGCAGCAACGGCACCTGGTCCTCCAGGTCCAACGCCACCCGCACATCGTCGCCGCGGTGCGTGCGCTGGCCGTCGAAGCAGTTCACCGCGACCACGAACGGCACCCCGCGGCTCTCGAAGAAGTCGATCGCACCGAAGGAGTCCGACAACCGGCGCGTGTCCGCCAGCACCACCGCGCCCAGCGCACCCTCCGCCAACTCCTCCCACATGAACGAGAACCGCTTCTGCCCCGGCGTCCCGAACAGGTACACCACCGTCGACTCGTCCAACGTGATCCGGCCGAAGTCCAGCGCCACCGTCGTCGTGGTCTTGCCCTCCACCCCCGCCAGGTCGTCCACGCCCACGCTCTCGGAGGTCATCACCTCCTCGGTGTGCAGCGACTCCACCTCGCTCACCGCCGAGACCAGGGTGGTCTTGCCCGCCCCGAAACCCCCGGCGACCAGGATCTTCAAGGTGTCGGGAACAGGTCCCGCCCCCTCGGAGGCCATCACGTCCAACGCCACTCCACCTCACAACGCACGAATACGCTCCAGTACCGACCGCAGCGTCGCGGCGTCCGGACGCCGCTTCTCCCACTCCGAGCTGTGCACCACCGCGTAGCCCTGATCCAACAGATCGGCCAACAGGATCCGCACCACTCCCAGCGCGAACCCCGAACGCGAGGCCGCCTCCGCCACCGACACCGGCCGCGCACACAGCGACAGCAACAGCCCCGGCTCGGGGTCGAGCTCCACCGGGTCCATCGACGGGACCGCCACCACCTGGGAGGTCAGGGCCAGATCCGAGCGCGACGGACGCGTACGCCCACCCGTCACCGAGTACGGACGGATCAGACTCGACTCCCCCGGCTCACCGGGCGGCACCCCGCTCACCCCACGCCACCACCCCGCCGTCGCGGCAGCGCCGACAGATGCGGACCCACCTGGCGCACCAGGCGGTTCACCTCGAACGCCGCCTGGCCCATGTCGCACGAGGACTCCGCGACCAGCGCCAACGACGCCCCCCGCCCGGCCGCCAGGACGAAGAAGAACACACTGTCCATCTCCACCACGGTCTGACGCACCTCGGCCGCCCCCAGCTGCGCCCTGGCCCCACGAGCCAGACTCGCGAACCCCGACGCGATCGCCGCCAGGCGCTCGCCCTCCCCACGGTCCAACCCCCGCGAGCAGGACAGCAGCAACCCGTCCGACGACAGCAGCAGCGCCTGCCGCGCGCCCACCACCCGTTCCACCAGGTCGCTCAACAGCCAGTCCAACGTCTGGGCCGGGGAAGCACCCCCCGTACCGCCGTCCGTGACCCGGTCCTCCGCCGCAGCACCCGCCGACATCGGCCTCACCCTTCCACGTCCTCTCCAGGGCCCGCACCGCGCGCACCCGCCTCACCACCAGGACCCTCGGACTCCGCGCGACCGCGCATCGTCCCGGCCTGGAACGCGCTCATCATGGACCGGATCTCCGACAGCGACCGCTGCCCGTCCGGCTCCCGCCCCGACGGGGCCGCCGGTTCGGACACCGGCTCCCGGCGGCCCCCGCGCCGACGCCGCGGCAGACCCATGTAGGTGTCCTCGGACTCCCCACCGGCCGCACCGCCCGCCTCACCGCTCGCCACCACCGCGGCGGCCACCGCCTCCGGCTCCCCCGCCCGCTCCGGCACTCCACCGCCGCCGCCCACGGGCGAGGAGGGGGACACCGGCGGCGCCGAGGGCGCCGGACCCGGGGAGGACCCGCCAGGGCGCGCACCGGCCGGCTCGGGCACACGCGCCTCCGGCCGCACCACCGTCCGCGCGAGCGCCGGCGACGACTCCGGAACGGGCGCGGGAGCCGCGACCGGAAGGCACACCGGCCCGGCCGGTTCGTTCGGCACCAGCGCGTCCTCGGGGATCACCACCACCGCGAGCGTGCCCTGCGCCGAGGACGCCAAGGACACCTCCAGGCCGTGCTGGGCCGCGACCGTGGCCACCACGAACAGCCCCAGCTGCGAATCCTCGCGCACCCGGCCCAGATCGAAGCGGGGAGCGTCCGCCAACAGCGCGTTGGCCCGCTCCACCTGGGTCTCGCCCATCCCCAGACCCCGGTCGCGCACCCGCAGCACGACCCCGCCGTCCCGGGCGCGCTCACCGGTCACCGTCACCTCGGTCCCCGGCGGGGAGAACACCGTCGCGTTCTCCAACAGCTCGGCCAGCAGCCGCACGGCGCCCGCCCCGACATCGCCCCGCAGCGCCACGTCGGGCAGCCGCCGCAGCCGCACCCGGGTGTAGTCCTCGATCTCGCTGGAGGCCGCCCGCACCGCCTCGTACAGCCCCACCGGGGCCCACCCGCGCCGCACGGGCGCGTCCCCGCTCAACAGCATCAGGTTCTCGGCGTTGCGCCGCAGCTGCGTACTGAAGTGGTCGATCCGGAACAGCGACTCCAGGACCGCCGGATCGGTCTCGCCGCGCTCCAGCGAGTCCAACAGCCCCAGCTGGCGGTGGACCAGCGACTGCGTGCGCCGCGCGATGTTGCGGAACATGTTGCGCACCCCCGCCCGGACCTGCGCCTCCTCCACGGCCGCGGCCACCGCGGCGCGCTGGGCGGTGTCGAAGGCCTCCGCGACCCCGCCGATCTCGTCCGAGCGCCCCCGGCCCAACCGCGGCACCTCCTCGTCCACGTCCACCTCCTCGCCCCGGCGCAGCCGCGCCGTGACCGAGGGCAGCCGCACCCGGGCGTGCTCCAGCGTCGCCGAGCGCAGGAGCTGCAGCCGCCGCCCCACCCGCTGGGCTCCGGTGACGGCGACCGCGCTGGAGGCCAGCGCCACCACCAGCGCGGGAACGCTGATCAGCAGCACCTGGTCGCGCAGCGAGGCGGCGTGGGCGTGGCCCAGGGCCACGACCCGCTCCATCTGCGCCTCCTCGACCTCGCGCATCCGGATGTCCACGGCCTCGGCCGCTCCGCGCCAGGTGGGGGTGTTGACCGGAATCGTGCCGCTCCGGCGCAGGGGCGTGCCGACGATGCTGCCCTGCAGCAAGTAGACGGTGTGCAGCACCGAGTAGGACTCCAGCGCCACGTAGTCCTGGCGGTCCTGGTCGCTGAGCTCGGTGCCCACCCGCGCCCAGGCGTACCGCTGGGCTCCGGCCGCCGCGGCGAAGGCGGCGTGGGACTCGGCGGGGAAGGAGTTGGTGGCCACCGCGTGCGCCAGGACGGCGTCCTGCTGGTTGAGCAGCTCGCGGGTGCGCATCAGCGAGGTCAGGGAGCGCAGGTGGGGGACCTGTTCGGGGTCGGAAAGCGCGACCAGGGAGTCCCACACGCGCAGCCCGTGCTCGATGACGTCGGTGTAGGTCCCCGCGGCCTCCTTCATGGTCATCTCCGCGGGGGAGAGGCCGTCCACGCTGGCGCGGTGGCCGTCGATCCGTGCCATGGCGTTCTGGAAGCGCAGGGCCGGCGCGGGGATCCGGTCGGCGTCGAAGTCCGCGATCCGCCGGTCCAGGACCGCCACGGCCCCGTCCGTGCGCTCACGGGCCTGCGCCAGGTCGTGCAGGTCGGCGTCGGCGCCGCTGGCGGCGGCCATGGTGGCGCGGCGCTCGCGCTGGAGCTCGCCGATGACCTCCACGACCGGACCGCCGATCTCCTCGGTGGCCGACGCGGTGGTGCGCAGCTCGCGGATGTCGGTCAGCATCACGGTGGTGAGCAGGGCCCACACGACCAGCAGGGTGGTGCTGGGGATGAGCACCAGCGTGATCATGCGGGCCCGCAGCGATCGACGCGTGTGCTGGGGCATGGGCTCGCTTCCGGGGGAGGGGAGGACGACGGGGAAGGCGTCCACCGGGGGAGGGGGTATCCGGAGTTCCCCAGAGTGAACAGCCCCGGAGGGTGATAGCGCAAGTGCCGGAAGGCCGTTCGGGGGTGCGATCGGCACGGACGTCGCAGGTCAGAGTGGAAGCTCTCGATCTGGCAACATTCAAAATCTACGTCGTAAAGGTGGCGCGTGCTTTGAAAAAGCACCTACAGCAAAAAGGAGCGGCTTCGCCGCACCGAACACCACAGGGTTCGCCGCGGCATGGGTGAGAGGGGTCCCGCACCCGGGTATGGCGCACGCAGGGAAGGCCACCGCGCGGGCACCGTCCAGTCACCCACTGGCACCGAAAGTGGCACCACCGGGGAGAGGACCCATGAAGCTCACCGACGACCAGATTCGCGAGGGGATCACCCGGCTGACCGACTGGCACTGGGATCCCGACCAGCCGGACATCCACCGGACCGTGCGGCTGCCCGACTTCGTGGCGGCCATCGACCTGGTCAACACGATCGCCCAGGCCGCGGAACAGGTCGGACACCACCCCGACATCGACATCCGCTACAACAAGGTGCGGCTCTCGCTGACCACGCACGCCGTCGGGGCCATCACCGAGAACGACATGTCGCTGGCCGCCCGCATCGACGAACTCGTCCCCTGACCTGCGCAGGCCGCCCCGCCTGACGGTCGGAGGCCGCGGTCCCGCCTCGGGACCGCGGCCTCCGCGGGTCCTGGCGGGAGGGGCGGCCGTCACGCGCGCTGACCCGCCGGCGGGGGGCCCACGGGTCCATGCGGCAGTACGCCCGCGGCGTGCAGTGCGCGGGCGCGTCCGCGGCGGCCCCGTCGAGGGCGTGCCCACCAGTGCCGGTGCGCTCAGCGCAGCCGGGCGCGGCGCATCTTGCCAGAGGCCGTGCGGGGCAGTTCGGGGACGAAGTCGACCGTCTCGGGCGCCGCGTGCTCGGCGAAGCGGCTGCGCACCCACTCCTTGAGCTCATCGGCCAGCGCGGGGGAGCCGTCGTGCCCTGCGGCCGGCACGATCCGCGCCCCCACGAGCTGGCCGGCGAGGTCGTCGGGCACGGCGTAGACCCCGCACTCCTCCACGGCGGGGTGGGCGTTGAGCACGGCCTCGACCTCGCTGGGGCCGACCCGGTAGCCGCGGGTGACGATGGCGCCGTCGTCGCGGGTGGAGAAGAACAGCTGCCGCCGGCGGTCGAGGAACCCGGTGTCGCCGGTCAGGTAGTAGGCGCGGTCGGGCGTGAAGCGCAGCTGGGAGGCGCTCTCGTTGTCCATGTAGCCGTCGAACCAGGCCAGGGGGCTCTCGGCGAGGTTGATGGCGATGCGGCCGTAGCTGCCCAGGGGGGCGGGGTCGTCGGAGATGGGCTCCAGGATCGTGACGTCCCACCCGGGGAAGGCGGGGCCGATGGATCCGGGGACCAGGGCGGTGTCGGTGCCGTCGGTTCCGCCGTTGGGGATGCCCGCGCACCAGCCGAGTTCGGTCTGGCCGTAGTGGTCGCGGACGGGGACGCCGAAGACGTCGGTGACCCAGTCGATGACGTCCTGGCCGAGGATCTCTCCGGCGCTGGAGAGGCGTTGGACGATGACCTCGGGCGGCAGGGTCTTGGTGGCGGCGCGCAGGGTGCGGTAGGTGGTGGGGTCGGCGGCGAGGTTGGTGACGCCGTACATGCCCAGGACGTCGAGGGTGAGTTCGGGGTCGAAGAATCCGGCGCGCAGTGCGAGGGATCCGTGTCCGGCCAGGAGGGGGGAGATGAGGCCGTGGTAGAGGCCGTAGGCGGATCCGGGGTCGGCGGTGTTCCAGTAGACGTCGTCGTCCTCCACGCCGAGTCCGAAGTGGTGGTAGGCGTGCATGGCGGCCAGGGCGCGGACGGGGACGGTGACGCCGCGGGGTGCTCCGACGACGGTGGACACGTAGAGGATGGCCAGGGGCTCGGCGCCGGTGAGGGTGGTGTCGGGGACGGTGCGGGGGGTGGGGCCGGTGAGGGTGGTGAGGGTGTGGTCGCCTTCGCGCAGGGGGTGGGTGCCGGTGGTGGCGATGTCCCAGGCGGGGGTGCTGGTCATGTCGGGGCCGGGGTCGAGTTTGGTGCGGTACTCGTCGTCGGTGATGACCAGGCGGGTGCGGGAGTTGGTGAGGCGTTCGGCGATGGCGGAGGGGGCGAAGGAGGGCAGGAGGGGGACGAGGACGGCTCCGAGTCGCCAGGCGGCCAGGGCGGTGACGGTGAGGTCGATGCCCTTGGGGATGATGGTGGCGATGCGGTCGCCGGGGGTGATGCCGAGGTCGTGCAGGCCGGCGGCGAGGGCGTGGGAGCGTTCGGCGAGTTCGCCGAAGGTGAGGGTGGTGGCGGTGAGGGTGGGGCCGATCTCGGTGGTGGCGACCGTGTCGGGGTGGTGGCGGTCGCAGAGCAGGTGTGCCACCGATGTGGCGGGGGTGTCGTAGGTGGTGATCCAGTCGCGTAGGAGCTGCGCCGGGTCGGACATCGGTGGCGGTCCTCGTTTTCGGTCGGTTTGTTGGTGATGGGTGGTGTACGTCAACACTATGCCCACCTGTGAGGTCGGCCTCACTCGCGTGGGCCGTGGGGGTTGGGTGATGATGTCCTGATGGACAGTGCAGCGGTGGTGGAGCGGTTCGGTTTGGGTGCGGGTGTGCGGGCGTGGCTGGAGGAGGCCGAGCGGCTGCCGGACCCGGTGCGGTCGCTGGAGGTGCCGGCGGATCCGGCGGGGGTGCTGGACCTGTTCGCGCTGGAGCCCCGGGACCGGGCCGAGGTGGAGGGGCTGTGGCCGGGGGAGGGGTGGCCGCCGGAGCTGTGGCACCTGGTGGAGTGCATGTACCGGCGGTTGTGCGCGGACGTGGATCTGCCGTTGGGGGGTTGGCGGGACTGGCCGACGCTGGTGGGTGCGGGGGACGCGCGGGTGCGGGTGGCGTCGTTGTGGGCGTTCGCGGCGATGGTTCCGGCGTTGTTCGAGCGGCACGCGTCGTGGGGGGTGGACCGGTCGGTGACGGTGGCGACGCTGGCCGATGTGGGTGTGCAGGTGGCGCGGTCGCGTCGGATGTTCGGTCGGTTGAGTGTGGAGACGGCGTCGTGGGTGGCGACGCAGTTCCGGGGGCGTTTGTTCTGGGTGGGCGGGTTGCAGTTGGAGCCGGCGCTGCTGGTGGATCAGGGGGGCGTGGAGTGGTTGTCGCGGGAGGAGGCGCGGTCGTTGGGTGCGGGGTTCGCGCCGGGGGATCGGTGTCTGCGGTTGCACATTCCGTCGGGTGGGTTGGACCCGGTGTCGGTGGATGCGGCGTTGGCGGGGGCGCGGTCGTTCGCGCGGGCGCATCTGGGGTTTGATCCGGTGGTGGCGACGTGTTCGTCGTGGTTGTTGGATCCGGTGTGGGGTGAGGTGTTGGGGGAGGGTTCCAACATCGTGCGGTTCCAGCGGCGGTTCGAGTTGGTGGGGGCTGGTGTGCCGGGGGAGTCGGATGTGTTCCGGTTCGTGTTCGGGATGCCGGAGGTGGATGTGGCCGCGGCGCCGCGTGGGACTCGGTTGGAGCGTGCGGTGGTGGAGCGGTTGGAGTCGGGTGGGGGGTTTCGGGTGCGTACGGGGTGGTTGCGGTTGGAGTGAGGCATGGCTGTGGGGCTCGTCCGGTGCGGACGGGCCCTTTTTGTTGTGGCGGTTGTGTTGTGGTGTCGCGGTCGGGCCCCGGGGGTGGGAGGCCTGGGGTGGTGCCTTGGCGGGGTTGGGGGTCGGTGGTGGGCGGGCCCTTGGTGTGGTGCCGGGGTCGGCGGCGGGGGTCCGGGGGTTGGCGGTGGGTGCGGTTGCG
>NZ_LGEC01000138.1 GCF_001279585.1 Nocardiopsis sp. NRRL B-16309
GATGCCGGTGAGGGTGGCCAGGGTGTAGCGGGTGGTGTTGTTCATGTGGTGGTTGAGTGGCATGTGGGTTGTCTCCTTGGCCGGTTCCCTCCACGCACCAAAGCACGAAAGCGAATCCGCTCACGCTTGTGTCCCCCGTGCGTCCGCTGCACGCCCAGGGCTCCAGGCCGGACGAAAATAGCATCGCGGCACCCGGATATGGAACTCCTCGTGAAGCCTTTTTCCGGGATGGGCCCGTTGCCTCGTGGACGCGCCGGCCAACACTGGCTCTGAGCAGGCATTATGTGCGGCGAGGGTATGGCGTGGCCGCCCTCGGAAATGTAGGTCACACTGCCTGTCATTGTGCGCGCTTCGCGAATCATGGTAGAAGGTTGGCGCAGATTCTTTGGAGTGCAATCCCGCATTAATTATTTGTTCACCATAAAGACTCCCTTTCGACCGATGGCTTCGGTTTTCCGGTCGAGGGATGAATGGGAGGCTGGCATGCCTGTTCGAGCTCGCATCCGTGGCGCCGCCGCACACGGGCCGGAGGCGGTGCGCGGCGTGCCCCTCGACGGGACCCCTCCGGCGCGGCTCCCGAGCAGGGATGTGGAGGGGGAGCGGATCGCGGGGGCGGCGTTGGCCGAGGTGCCCGATGGCGGTGTGGTGGTGTTGGACGCGGGCGCGGTCACCGAACGCCTGGCGGCTCGCCTGCCGGTGGATCGCGG
>NZ_LGEC01000139.1 GCF_001279585.1 Nocardiopsis sp. NRRL B-16309
AGCGCGTTCGTGGTCAACGCCGCCGTGGGCGAGGAATCGATCGCCCACCCGACCACACGCCGCGAGCACACGTCCAGCACCACCGCGCAGTAGACCTTGCCCTCGCGGGTGGGGTGCTCGGTGATATCGGTGACCCAGAGCTGGTCCAGGCCCTGGCGGGCGAACTGACGGTCCACCAGGTCGGACGAGACCAGATCCGGCCGCGCCCGCCGCCACCTCGGGCGGCCGGCGACTCCCTTGAGGCCGGCCCGGGACATCAGCATCGCGACCGTGCCGTGCCAGAGCTGCATCCCTCGCCCGAGGGTGAGTTCGGCGTGCACACGCCGCACCCCGTAGACGCCGTTGGAGGCGGCATGGATCTGGCGGATGGTGTCGGTGAGCAGCACGTGCCGGATGGAGCGGGCCGAGGGGCCGCGGTCGCGCCAGGCGTAGAACCCGGACTCCGAGACCCCCAGCACCCGGACGGCGACCTGGACCGGATGTCCCTCGGCAGCCATCACCGCGATCGCCTCGAACCGTCTTTTGGGGGCACCACCTTGCCCAGCAGCTCACTGGCCCGGCGGTGGATCGCCAGTTCGGCCTCCAACTCGGCGATGCGCTTGTTGGCTGCGGCCAGTTCGCTCTTCTCGGTGCTGGTCAGGCCCGGGGCCAGACCTTGGTCGATACGGTCCTGGCGCCGCCAGGCGTAGA
>NZ_LGEC01000140.1 GCF_001279585.1 Nocardiopsis sp. NRRL B-16309
GTCTTCCGCGCCAAACAGCACGGCCTCCACCTGACCGTCAAACAGCTCTTCCAGCACCAGACCATCGCCGAACTCGCCCCCGTCACCGAACAACGCCAGCACGTCCGCGCCACAGCCGAACAGGGAACGGTCACCGGCCCCACCCAACTCACCCCGATCCAGCACTGGTTCTTCGACCAGGACTTCGCCCACCCCGACCACGTCAACCAGTCCCTGCTGATCGAAGCCGACACCGACCTGACCCCACAACAGTGGCAACACATCGTGCGCGCCCTGCTCCACCACCACGACACACTGCGCACCCGCTTCCTGCGCGAAGGCGACCACTGGCACGCCGAAATCACCGACGTCCCCCACACCCTGCCCTGGCAGGAACACGACCTGTCCGCACACCCGCCCACCGAACACGACGACCATGTCCAGCGCATCGCCGACCAGATCCAGTCCAGCATCGACATCAGCACCGCACCCCTGCTGCGAGCGGCTCTGTTCACCGGATCACGCGCACCCGGTCGTGGCTCCGACACCGGCTCCGGCCTGGAAGGGGTCGAGCGCGAGAACCGGCTGCTCCTGGTCGCCCACCACCTCGTGGTCGACGTGGTGTCCTGGCGCATCATCCTCGAAGACCTC
>NZ_LGEC01000141.1 GCF_001279585.1 Nocardiopsis sp. NRRL B-16309
GCGGGAGCCGTTGGAGCTGCTGGACGAGATCGAGCAGCGGATCGGGTTGCGGCCCACGCCGTTGAACTGGCCGGTGGGTATCGCCGGGGACTTCCGCGGCCTCATCGACCGCGGCACTGGTGTCTACACGAAGATGACGCGTACTCCCGGAGGCGCCAGCAAAGCCCTGGAGCAGACGCTGTCGGCGCAGGAGGCGGCGCGGATCGAAGGAGAGGAATGGGAGCAGGCGAGCGAGGAGATCGAACTCCTCGGTGAGATCGGCGCCGACTTCGACCACGACTCGTTCATGGCCGGGGAGTCCTCCCCGGTGCTCTTCGGCGCGGCGCTGCCCAACTTCGGCGTCGGCCAACTGCTGGAGACCATCGTCGGCCTCGCCCCCGCTCCCACCGCGAAACCCGACACCAAGGACCAGCCCCGTCCCGTGGACGCCCCCTTCTCCGGGCAGGTCTTCAAGATGCAGGCCAACATGGACAAGAACCACCGCGACCGCATGGCGTTCGTGCGCATCTCCTCCGGGCGCTTCGACCGCGGGATGGTCCTCACGCACGCGGCGACGGGCCGCCCCTTCGCGACCAAGTACTCCCAGGCGGTGTTCGGCTCCGAGCGCTCCACC
>NZ_LGEC01000142.1 GCF_001279585.1 Nocardiopsis sp. NRRL B-16309
GGTGGAGCGCTCGGAGCCGAACACCGCCTGGGAGTACTTGGTCGCGAAGGGGCGGCCCGTCGCCGCGTGCGTGAGGACCATCCCGCGGTCGAAGCGCCCCGAGGAGACCCGCACGAACGCCATCCGGTCGCGGTGGTTCTTGTCCATGTTGGCCTGCATCTTGAACACCTGCCCGGAGAAGGGCGCCTCGACCGGCCGCTCCCGCTCCACGGCGTCGGCCTTGGCCGCCGGGGCCGGAGCCAGGCCCACCACGGCCTCCAGCAGCTGCCCCACACCGAAGTTGGGCAGCGCCGCGCCGAAGAGCACTGGGGAGGACTCCCCGGCCATGAACGAGTCGTGGTCGAAGTCGGCGCCCAGCGCCTCCAGCAGCTCGATCTCCTCCTGCGCCTGCACCCACTCGGCGCCCTCGATCCGGGCCGCCTCGTCCGCGTCCAGCACCTCCTCCAGGGCCTTGGTGGCCCCGCCCGGCTGGCGCGTCATCTTCGTGTAGGTGCCGCTCGCCCGGTCGATGAGCCCGCGGAAGTCCCCGGCGATACCCACCGGCCAGTTCAACGGCGTGGGCCGCAACCCGATCCGCTGCTCGATCTCGTCCAGCAGCTCCAACGGCTCCCGC
>NZ_LGEC01000143.1 GCF_001279585.1 Nocardiopsis sp. NRRL B-16309
GTCTTCCGCGCCAAACAGCACGGCCTCCACCTGACCGTCAAACAGCTCTTCCAGCACCAGACCATCGCCGAACTCGCCCCCGTCACCGAACAACGCCAGAGCACACACGTGCGGGCCGAACAGGGAACAGTCACCGGCCCCACCCAACTCACCCCGATCCAGCACTGGTTCTTCGACCAGGACTTCACCCACCCCGACCACGTCAACCAGTCCCTGCTGATCGAAGCCGACACCGACCTGACCCCACAACAGTGGCAACAAGCCCTCCAGACCCTGCTCCACCACCACGACGCACTGCGCACCCGCTTCCTGCGCGAAGGCGACCACTGGCACGCCGAAATCACCAACGTCCCCCACACCCTGCCCTGGCAGCAACACGACCTGTCCACACACCCGCCCACCGAACACCGGGAACGCATGCTGGACCTCGCCCGCCAGGCGCAGACCAGCATGGACGTCTCCGCTGCCCCCCTGTTCAGATCGGTCCTGTTCACCGGGGTCCAGGATTCCGGCCTGGAAGGGGTCGAGCGCGAGAACCGGCTGCTCCTGGTCGCCCACCACCTCGTGGTCGACGTGGTGTCCTGGCGCATCATCCTCGAAGACCTC
>NZ_LGEC01000144.1 GCF_001279585.1 Nocardiopsis sp. NRRL B-16309
CCCTGTGGCTGTGCCTGCACCTGCTCATCGGCATGGCCGCCAGCCTGGCCACCATGGTCGCCCTCACCGAAGCCGCCCTGCTCGCCACCGCACCCCTGACACCCCAGCCCTACTCCGCCTCCCAAGGCCCCCTCACCCTCATGGGCCACGACGACCTCACCCCCACCCAACGCCTCATCGGCCCCCTCCTGGCCCTCGCACTCGTAGCCGCCCTGCTCTACACCATCGCCCTCACCGGCCACCTCCTCGCCCGCACCGCACCCCGCCTCCTGGGCCCCACACCCACCGAACGCCTGGCCGCCGCCCAAGCCCACGCCCACACCCTCGCCGAACGCGGACGCCTGGCCCGCGAACTCCACGACTCCCTCGGCCACGCCCTGTCCGTGGTCACCCTCCAAGCCGCCACCGCCGCCCGCCTCCTCGACACCGACCCCGACTTCGCCCGCCAAGCCCTCACCCACATCGCCGACCAGGCCCGCACCGCCACCGCCGACCTCGACCACGCCCTGGGCATCCTGCGCGAAGACACCCCCACCGACCGCACACCACCCCCCGACCTCACCCACCTGCAC
>NZ_LGEC01000145.1 GCF_001279585.1 Nocardiopsis sp. NRRL B-16309
CCGAGGTCGCCCGGGAGGCGGGGCGTCGGCGGACGTTCGCGGTGATCTCGCACCCGGATGCCGGTAAGTCGACGCTGACCGAGGCCCTGGCGCTGCACGCGGCGGCGATCTCCTCGGCGGGTGCGGTGCACGGCAAGGGTGACCGTCGGGGTGTGACCTCGGACTGGATGGAGATGGAGCAGGACCGGGGGATCTCGATCACCTCGGCGGCTTTGCGCATCGACTATGGGGACCGGGTGCTGAACCTGGTGGACACTCCGGGTCACGCGGACTTCTCCGAGGACACCTACCGGGTGCTGTCGGCGGTGGACTGCGCGATCATGCTGTTGGACTCGGCCAAGGGTCTGGAGCCGCAGACGCTGAAGCTGTTCGACGTGTGCCGGGCGCGGAAGATGCCGGTGATCACGTTCGTGAACAAGTGGGACCGGCCGGGGCGGGAGCCGTTGGAGCTGCTGGACGAGATCGAGCAGCGGATCGGGTTGCGGCCCACGCCGTTGAACTGGCCGGTGGGTATCGCCGGGGACTTCCGCGG
>NZ_LGEC01000146.1 GCF_001279585.1 Nocardiopsis sp. NRRL B-16309
ACCTTGGCGGTCATCAAAGACTCCATCAGCCCCACCAGCGCCAGCGTCATCGCATAGGGGGCGATCAGCGTCAGCGTGTCCAGGGTGAAGGGCACGTTCGGGATCAGCGGGATGGGGAACGTGCTGGGCAGCTCGCCCATGTCCCCCACCGTGCGGGCGTTGAGCCCCATCGCCAGGGCGCCCACGGTCAGCACCACGATCGCCACCAACGGCGCCGGCACCGCCTTGGTCAGCAGCGGAAGACCGAAGATGATCACCAGCCCGATCGCGACCATGGCGTAGATCGGCACCCCGACCCCCGCCAGATGCGGCAGCTGGGCCAGGAAGATGAGGATGGCCAGCGCGTTGATGAACCCCGTCATCACGCTCGGCGGCACGAACCGCATCAGCTTGGCCACGCCCAACAGACCCAGGCCCACCTGGATGAGTCCGGCCAGGATCGTGGCGGCGATGAGGTAGTCGACGCCGTACTCGATCGACAGCGGCGCCACCACCAGGGCCATCGCGCC
>NZ_LGEC01000147.1 GCF_001279585.1 Nocardiopsis sp. NRRL B-16309
CGTGTGCCACTATCACTTGGCCACTACAGATAATAAGATGCTCGCGCACACTATTCACAAATCAAAACACCAACCGCAAGCTCCGACACCACTCACACCCACCCACCAGACCCCACACGGGACCCAGGAACAGGGTTCTGAGAGTTCTCAGAGGCGGTCCGCGGGAAACAGCACCGGCCACCGACCCCCCGGAAACCGGAGAATCAGCAGCCGAGGTTGCTTCCTCAGACACCCAACAGCGCGCCCCCCGACGCTTCTAGTCGTCGGAGGTCAAGTTCGATTCTCATCCAAGCCACTCCCGACCACCGGCACCCACACGGGCACCAGGCCGGGTCCACTTTCGAGTCCGACCAACCATAGGAAAGAGTTGGTCTTCAAAAGACTCCTTAGAAAGGAGGTGATCCAGCCGCACCTTCCGGTACGGCTACCTTGTTACGACTTCGTCCCAATCGCCAGCCCCACCTTCACTCA
>NZ_LGEC01000148.1 GCF_001279585.1 Nocardiopsis sp. NRRL B-16309
GTCGGGGGGTGGTGGGGGGCGGTTCCGTAGGGTGCGGTCGTCGGTGTCGGGTGTGTCGTGGGGGTGTGCGGTGTCGGGTCACGGCGAGGTGGTGGCGGCGTTGCGGGCGGAGTCGGCGGCGCTGGAGGGGGTGTTGTCGGGGTTGTCGGAGGCGGAGGCGGTGTTGCCTTCGCGGTGTGCTCCGTGGGATGTGGCGGCGTTGTCGGTGCACACGGTGGGGGCGTTGCTGCGGGTGGGGTTGATGTTGGAGGAGGCGCCGCCGGGGCCGGGGGTGGGGTTGGTGTCGGCGGCGGGGTACTACGCGCCGGATGTGCGGTTCTCGCCGGAGGTGAACGGTGAGCGGGTGCGTTCGGCGCTGGTGGCGGCGGAGCGGCGTGCGGACGCGGGTGAGCCGGGGCGGGTGCTGCGGGAGCGGTGGCGTCCGCTCCTGGCGCGGTTGGCGTCCGAGGAGGGCGGCCGGGTGGTGGTGACGCGGCACGGTGATCCGATGCGGTTGACGGATTTCCTGGTGACGCGGGTGGTGGAGGCGTTGGTGCACGGGTTGGACCTGGCGGACGCGCTGGGTCGGGAGCCGTGGTGTTCGCGTGAGGGGTTGGGTGTGGTGACGGGGTTGGTGTTCGGGGGCGCCGACATGGTGGCGGTGGAGGCGGTGTTGCCGGGCGCGGCGGACGGCGGTGCTGGGTCGGTGGCGGCGGTGCGCGCGGTGACGGGGCGCGGGGGTCCTGTGGTGGACCGGGACGCGCTGGTGGCGGCGGGGGTGTGGTGGCCGGCTCTGGGGTGAGTCAGGCGTCGCGGCGCGGTTGGGGCAGGTAGCCGCTGACGCGTCCGTAGGCGCGCAGGATGCCGAGGCGCTGGATGGTGCGCATGCCTTCGCGTTCGGCGGTGGCGGTGGCGTCCCAGTGTTCCCAGTTGGCGTCCCAGCCGCCGTCGGGGCGCTGCTGCTTCTCGAAGAGGTCGAGGTTGCGTTCGATCTCGGTGTCGGTGAAGAGCGGCCTGGCGATGTGCTGGGGGTTGGTGGCCAGGTCGAGTGGTGTGTGGGCCCTGCCGTGGTCGTGCAGGCGGACGTCGATGACGGCGCGGAGTTTGGTGGAGAGCCGGTTGATGGCCTGGATGGCCCGTTGGCGGTCGTCGACGTGCTGGAGGAAGGTGCAGAGTCCGACGGCTTCGTGGCCGTTGGTCCAGGCGAGGGTGTCGATGTGCTTCCAGCAGTAGGCGGTGGCGGTGTCGCGCCAGGGGTGGGTGACGCGGCCCTTGTGGAGCAGGCCGGTGATGTGGGCGGTGGTGTCCAGGCGGGCGCTGAAGTCGGTGGTGTGGCGCCACCAGGGGGCGGCTTCGGTGTGGCGGACGGTGGGCAGGACGGGTGGGACGCCTCCGTCGGGTTGGCTGACGCCGGAGAGGTACCGGCAGACGCCCTGGCCGATGTCGTGGGGGATGGGACCGAGTTCGTCGAGGTAGCGCAGGGCGGTCTCGATGGCGAGGGGTTGGCTGGCGTGGCCGCGCAGGTCGGGGTCGAGTCCGTTGCCGTAGCCGCCGTCGAGGTTGCGGTAGGCGGCCAGGGCCGAGCGGACGGGGTGGGTGGGGCCGTTCTGGAAGAGGTGGGCGAAGCGCTGCCGGTCGATCAGCCGGGCGTTGCGCATGGTGAAGTGTTCCGCGGCGCGGACTGAGTCCCAGGTCACGACTGTCATGGTTCGACCGTACGACCGTCGGTCGGCGGGGCGTACGGCTTGTGGGTCAATCCATTCGCGATTTTTACGCCTGGTTCGGGCGGGCGTGGCGGCGGTGTCGGCCGTGGTGGGTGTGGCGCGGGGCCGGGGCGCGGGGTGTGGAGGCTCGGCCCCTTGGGCGCGGGGGGTTCGGCCCTTGGGCGCGGGGGGTTCGGCCCTTGGGCGCGGGGTGTGGCGCCTCTCCGCAAGCGCGGGGCGGCGCCTCAGGCGGGCGCGTGGTCCCTGGCGCGTCGTCGGCGGAGGGTGAGCAGGGCCAGGCCGGTCCAGGAGGCGATGACGACGGCGCCGACGCCGGCCTGCACGGTGACGAGGTGTTCCTGGGGGTAGATGACGCCGGTGAGGTAGTGGTCGATGAAGCCCTCGTCGGGGAGTCCGGCCTGTCCGGCCCGCTCACGGCCCCAGTTCTCGACGTGGGTGAGGGGGCAGATCCAGCCGACGACGCTGATGCTGAGGCCGTAGAGGGCGCAGCCGAGGTGGATCCAGAAGGTGCGGGGCCATTTCCAGGCGAGGAAGCCGCCGATGGCCATGTAGAGGATGAAGGCCGCGTGGGCGACCATGGCGGCTTCGCCGATGATGCGGTAGAGCATGGTGCCTTTCCCGGGGTGGGGGGTGGTGGGCCCGGGGGCGCGGGGAGGTTCGGGTCGGCGCGGGCCGCCACGTGTGGCGGTCCGTCCGCGGTGTCCATGGTGGGCGGTGGAGGTGGGGTGGCCGACACGGCGGGGTCACGGGTGGGCAACGTCGCCGTGGGTGTCCGGCCGGTGGCGCGGGTGGGACGGCGCCGGGCGCGGGGGTGGTCCCCCGCGCCCGGCGCGTTTTCCGCGTTTCCGCGTTTCCGCGGTCCTGCTGTCCTGCTGTCCTTCTGTCCTTCTGTCCTGCGGCCGTCCTAGACGAGCGGGCGCTCGGTCGGCGGGATGGCCACGGGCAGGGTGGTGTCCTCGCTGAGGTAGCGGTCCACGCCGGCGGCGGCGGAGCGGCCCTCGGCGATGGCCCACACGATCAGCGACTGGCCGCGGCCCATGTCGCCGGCGCAGAAGACGCCGTCGACGCTGGTGTGGTAGTCGGCGTCGCGCTGGACGTTGCCGCGGCCGTCGAGGTCGACGCCGAGCGCCTCGATCATGCCCTCCTTCTGGGGGCCGACGAAGCCCATGGCGAGGGTGACGAGGTCGGCGGGGATCTCGCGTTCGGTGCCCTCGACGGGTTCGAAGCCCTTGTCGGTGCGCTTGACCTCGACGAGCTTGAGGGCGCGCACGTTGCCGTCCTCGTCGCCGAGGAACTCCAGGGTGTTGACGGAGTAGATCCGCTTGCCGCCCTCCTCGTGGGCGCTGGTGACCTTGTACAGCATGGGCATGGTGGGCCACGGCTGGTGGTCGGGGCGCTCCTTGGGAGGCTTGGGCATGATCTCGAGCTGGGTGACGGAGGCGGCCCCCTGGCGGTGGGCGGTGCCCACGCAGTCGGCGCCGGTGTCGCCGCCGCCGATGACGACGACGTGCTTGCCCTCGGCGTGGATGGGGGCGCGTTCGATGTCGCCCTCCTGCACCCTGTTGGCCAGGGGCAGGTACTCCATGGCCTGGTAGATGCCCTTGAGTTCGCGGCCGGTGGCGGGCAGGTCGCGCCAGGCGGTGGCTCCGCCGGTGAGGACGACGGCGTCGTGGTCGGCGCGCAGCTGGTCGACGGTGATGTCGACGCCGATGTTGACGCCGGTGCGGAAGGTGGTGCCCTCGGCGGTCATCTGGGCGAGGCGGCGGTCGATGTGCCGCTTCTCCATCTTGAACTCGGGGATGCCGTAGCGGAGCAGGCCGCCGATGCGGTCGGCGCGCTCGTAGACGGTGACGTCGTGCCCGGCTCGGGTGAGCTGCTGGGCGGCGGCGAGTCCGGCGGGGCCGGATCCGACGACGGCGACCTTCCGACCGGTGCGGGTGGCGGGCGGCAGGGGCTTGACCCAGCCTTCCTCCCACGCGCGGTCGATGATGGAGACCTCGACGTTCTTGATGGTGACGGCGGGCTGGTTGATGCCGAGCACGCACGCGGATTCACAGGGGGCGGGGCAGAGCCGTCCGGTGAACTCCGGGAAGTTGTTGGTGGCGTGCAGCCGTTCGATCGCCTCGGCCCAGTCGTGGGTGTAGACGAGGTTGTTCCACTCGGGGATGAGGTTGCCGAGCGGGCATCCGTTGTGGCAGAAGGGGATGCCGCAGTCCATGCAGCGCGAGGCCTGCTTGGTGACGGTTCCTCGGTCGAAGTCCTCGTGGACCTCGCGCCAGTCCTGGATGCGCACGTCGACGGGGCGGTGTGCCGGGAGCTCGCGCTCCGTGATCTTCAGGAAACCCTTGGGGTCAGCCATGTGTTCTTCCTCCTCTCGTGTTCGCTGACGCTCAGGACTGCGCGGAGGCCATGACGGCCTCGTTGACGTCGCGGCCCTCGCGCTCGGCCTCGGCCTGGGCGAGCAGGACGCGCTTGTAGTCGCGCGGCATGACCCGGCTGATCCGGTCGAGTCCGCTGTCGCCGGCGGCCAGGAGGCGTTCGGCGACGGCGGAGCCGGTCTCGGCGTGGTGGCGGGTCAGGACGTCGGTCAGGAACGCCCGGTCCTCGTCGGTGAGGGCCTCGATCTCGACCATCTCGCCGTTGACGCGGTGGGCGTCCAGGTCCAGGACGTAGGCGACGCCGCCGGACATGCCGGCCGCGAAGTTGCGTCCGGTGCGTCCGAGGACGACGGCGCGGCCGCCGGTCATGTATTCGCAGCCGTGGTCGCCGATGCCCTCGACGACGGCGAGCGCACCGGAGTTGCGGACGCAGAAGCGTTCGCCGACGACGCCGCGGAGGAAGATCTCTCCGGAGGTGGCGCCGTAGCCGATGACGTTGCCCGCGATGATGTGGTCCTCGGCGACGAGTCGCGAGTCGGCGTGGGGCCGTACGACGAGGCGGCCGCCGGAGAGGCCCTTGCCGACGTAGTCGTTGGCGTCGCCGGTCAGCCGGAGGGTGACGCCCCTGGGGACGAACGCTCCGAAGGACTGTCCGGCGGAGCCGGTGAAGCTGACGTCGATGGTGTCGTCGGGCAGGCCGTCGGCGCCGTAGCGCTTGGTGACCTCGTGTCCGAGCATGGTGCCGACGGTGCGGTTGACGTTGCGCACGGGCAGTTCGAGCCTGACCGGCTGGCCGAAGTCCAGGGCACCCTCGCTGAGCTGGATGAGGGTGTTGTCCAGGGCCTTCTCCAGGCCGTGGTCCTGGGCGCGGGTGTGGGAGCGGTGGTCGCCGCCCCACGGCTCGACCTCGTGCAGGATGGGGCTCAGGTCCAGGCCCTGGGCCTTCCAGTGCTGGACGGCGTCGGTGGTGTCGAGCAGGTCGACGGCGCCGATGGCCTCGTCGATGCTGCGGAAGCCGAGCTGGGCGAGGTACTCGCGGACCTCCTGGGCGATGAACTCGAAGAAGTTCACGACGTACTCGGCCTTGCCGGAGAACCGTTCGCGCAGGGCGGGGTTCTGGGTGGCGACGCCGACCGGGCAGGTGTCCAGGTGGCACACGCGCATCATGACGCAGCCGGAGACGACCAGGGGCGCGGTGGCGAAGCCGAACTCCTCGGCGCCCAGCAGGGCGGCGATGACGACGTCGCGGCCGGTCTTCATCTGGCCGTCGGTCTGGACGACGATGCGGTCGCGCAGGCCGTTGAGCAGCAGGGTCTGCTGGGTCTCGGCGAGGCCGAGCTCCCAGGGGGTGCCCGCGTGCTTGAGCGAGTTCAGCGGCGAGGCGCCGGTGCCGCCGTCGTGGCCGGAGATGAGGACGACGTCGGCGTGGGCCTTGGACACGCCGGCGGCGACGGTGCCCACTCCGGCCTCGGAGACCAGCTTGACGTGGATCCGCGCGGACGGATTCGCGTTCTTGAGGTCGTGGATGAGCTGGGCGAGGTCCTCGATGGAGTAGATGTCGTGGTGCGGCGGCGGGGAGATGAGCCCGACGCCGGGCGTGGAGTGGCGGGTCCGGGCGACCCACGGGTAGACCTTGTGGCCGGGCAGCTGGCCGCCCTCGCCGGGCTTGGCGCCCTGGGCCATCTTGATCTGGATGTCGTCGGCGTTGCTGAGGTAGTGCGAGGTGACGCCGAAGCGGCCGGAGGCGACCTGCTTGATGGCGCTGCGGCGCAGGTCGCCGTTGGCGTCCGGGGTGAAGCGGGCCGGGTCCTCGCCGCCCTCGCCGGTGTTGGACTTGCCGCCGAGGCGGTTCATCGCGATGGCCAGGGTCTCGTGTGCCTCGGCGGAGATGGAGCCGTAGGACATGGCGCCCGTGGAGAAGCGCTTGACGATCTCGGAGACGGGTTCGACCTCGTCGACGGGGATCGGTTCGCGCACGCCCTCCTTGAGGCGGAAGAGCCCGCGCAGGGTCATGAGCTCCTCGGCCTGGTCGTCGACCTTGGAGGTGTACTCCTTGAAGATCTCGTAGGCGCGGGTGCGGGTGGAGTGCTGGAGCTTGAAGACGGTCTCGGGGCTGAACAGGTGCGGTTCGCCCTCGCGGCGCCACTGGTACTCGCCGCCGACCTCCAGGCGCCGGTGCGCGTTGGGGTTGGCGGTGTGGGCGCGGCGGTGGCGGATGGCGACCTCTTCGGCGAGGACGTCGAAGCCGACGCCGCCCAGGCGTGAGGTGGTGCCGGTGAAGCAGCGGTCGATGACCTCCTGGCCCAGTCCGAGGGCCTCGAAGATCTGGGCGCCGGTGTAGGAGCTGACCGTGGACACGCCGATCTTCGACATGATCTTCAGGACGCTCTTGCCGTAGGCCTTGACGGTGTTGCGCACGGCGGTGTCGGCGTCGATGCCGCCGATGGTGCCGCGCTCGACCAGGTCGCGCACGGTGGCCAGGGCCAGGTACGGGTTGACCGCGGAGGCGCCGTAGCCGACCAGGAGGGCGACGTGGTGGCACTCGCGTACGTCGGCGGCCTCGACGAGCAGGCCGACCTCGGTGCGGGTCTTCTCGCGTACCAGGTGGTGGTGGACGGAGCCGGTGAGCAGCAGCGACGGGATGGGGGCGCGGGTGGCGCCGGCCCGGCGGTCGCTGAGCACGAGGATGTGGGCGCCGTCGGCGATGGCGGCCGAGACCTCGTCGTTGAGTTCCTCCAGGCGGGCGGCGAGGGCGTCGCCGCCGCCGTCGACGGGGTAGGTGCCGTCGACGGTGAAGGTCTTCAGCGCCGGGTTGGTGCGGCCGGCCGCGACGATGGCGGCGAGTTCGGCCTGGTCCACGACGGGGGTGGGCAGGACGAGGCGCTGGGTGTCACCGGGCGCGGCGTCGAGGATGTTGTGCTCGGCGCCGAGCAGGGTGGACAGGCTGGTGACCATCTCCTCGCGGATGGCGTCCAGCGGCGGGTTGGTGACCTGCGCGAAGTTCTGCGAGAAGTAGTCGAAGAGCTGGCGTGAGCGGTCGGAGAGCGCGGCGACCGGGGTGTCGGTGCCCATGGAGCCGATGGGCTCGGCGCCGGTGCGGGCCATCGGTGTGAGGATGATCCGCAGTTCCTCCTCGGTGTAGCCGAACACCTGCTGGGCGAGGTTGAGTTCGGCGACCGGGGCGGGGTCGGCGTCGGGCAGGTCGGCCAGGCGCAGGACGCCGTTGTCGATCCACTCCTGGTAGGGGTGTTCGGCGGCGAGTTCGGCCTTGATCTCCTCGTCCTCGATGATCCGCCCCTGGGCGGTGTCGACGACGAAGATGCGGCCGGGCTGGAGGCGTCCCTTGCGCACGATGGCGGCGGGGTCGATGTCGAGCACGCCGGCCTCGCTGGCCAGGACGACGAGGCCGTCCTCGGTGACCCAGTAGCGCCCGGGGCGCAGGCCGTTGCGGTCCAGGACGGCGCCGACGAGGGTGCCGTCGGTGAAGGACACCGAGGCGGGTCCGTCCCAGGGCTCCATGAGCGTGGAGTGGTACTCGTAGAAGGCCCGGACGGCCGGGTCCATCTCGGTGTGGTTCTCCCACGGCTCGGGGATCATCATGAGCACCGCGTGCGGCAGGGAGCGTCCGCCCAGGTGCAGGAGCTCCAGGGCGTCGTCGAAGGACGCGGTGTCGGAGTCGTCGGGGTCGACGATCGGGAAGATGCGGTCGAGGTCGCCGGGGATGAGGTCGGTGGCGAGCTTGGCCTCGCGGGCCCGCATCATGTTCCGGTTGCCCTTGACCGTGTTGATCTCGCCGTTGTGCGCGACGTAGCGGAACGGGTGGGCCAGGGGCCAGGACGGGAACGTGTTGGTGGAGAACCGGGAGTGGACCAGGGCCAGGCCGGAGGCGTAGCGCCGGTCGGACAGGTCGGGGAAGAACGGCTCCAGCTGCGGGGTGGTGAGCATGCCCTTGTAGGCGATGGTGCGCGGGGACAGGCTCGGGAAGTAGACGTCGGTCTCGTGCTCGGCGCGCTTGCGGACGCAGTAGGCGTAGCGCTCCAGGGCGATGCCGGTGAGGCCTTCGGTGGCGGTGCCCGGGGTGCCTGTGATGAAGAGCTGCCCGAAGTAGGGCATGGCCTGCCGGGCGGCGGGGCCGCTGTACTGGGGCTCGAAGGGCAGTTCGCGCCAGCCGAGGACGGTCAGGCCCTCGTCGGCGGCGATGGCGTCGATGGCCGCGACGGCGGCGGTGCGCTCGGCCGCGTCGGAGGGCAGGAAGGCGATACCGGTGGCGTAGGCGCCGGCCTCGGGGAGCGTGAAGTCGCAGACCTCGGTGTAGAGCTCGTGCGGGATCTGGGTGAGGATGCCCGCGCCGTCGCCGTCGTCGGGGTCGGCTCCGGAGGCTCCGCGGTGGTCGAGGTTGCGGAGGACCGTGAGCGCCTTCTCGACGATGTCGTGGCTGCGACGTCCAGTGAGGTCGGCGACGAAGCCCACACCGCAGGCGTCGTGCTCAAAGGCGGGGTCGTACAGGCCCTGGGAAGTGGTTTCCGCGTTCGTTCGGACGGACGAACGCCGCACCTGAGCAGCAGGCATCTACCCTCCTGTCGTCTTTCGTCGGCTTCGTGAAAAGCGCATCCGGGACGACATTGGCCCTGCTGCGTGATCGAGTTGTGCCGCCTGTGAGGGCGGTGGTCCCCTGTGGCGGGCGCCTGTCCGTCACCGCGTGTGTCCACGTCCTCGTGGCGTCGGTGTCGGCCGGGTCGCCCTCGTTGGGGCAGGTTCTCTTATACATGCTGGTCCAGCGGCGATGCGAATCGCAGGTCTAGACCAAGTGCGGCCGCGCGCTACGTCGTTGGTCACGCGGTGTGCCGCCTCGTGGAGGTGACACGGTCTCTCTCGGACGGGTGTGTCCGATGAAAGCTGGCTTTGCCGGTTTTTCCACGAGGGAACCCCGGTAAACCTCCCAAAGTGGATCAAGACTCCGCCCGGAGGCGGTGACCTCAACCTGGGCATGCGGACGCCGAGGACCCTGACCACACATTACCCCGCTGTTAACGCCCCACCCAAGTGGGGACGAAGACTGTGCGGGGGTGATATCCCCCTCATCCTTCGCCGCGCGTCTGACCAGGGCGCCGGTGAACCGGCGCGAACGTGGGACGATCGTCGCATGGCAGGACACCCGACTTCTCCCGGCGCCGCCGGCTCCGGCGCCGCGCGCACAGACGACCTCCCGGCGGATGCCACGGCACCGCCGCTGCCCGCGCCCGCCCCGCCGCTGCCCGAGGCGGCCTACCGGCTGCTGTACGCGCACGGCGTGGACGCCCCGCGCCCGCGCCGCGTGCTGGCCCTGCTGTCCGACGGGCGCTGGTGGAGCGCCAACGACCTCGTGCGCGCCAGCGCTGTGGCGCACTCGGTCGTGGCGGGTCTGCTGCGCGGGTTGGACGAGGCCGGTGAGCTGGTCACCGAGGGCGGTGAGGGCCAGGGGCGCGTCCGGCTGGTCCGGCCCGCCGACTACCGCGGCGCCTCGCTCGACGACCTGGCCGACCCGGTGGCCCACATGGTGCCGCGGCACGCCCGCAACGCGGCCGAACTGGCCCGCGCGGTCGTCGAGGGCCCCGAGTCGGACCTGGACCTGGACCACGTCACCGCGACCGCCGACACCGCGCTGCGCCGCGCCCTGTTCCTGACCACCCGCTTCGACCTGTCCGATCGCACGGTGCTGTGCGTGGGCGACCACGACCTGACGTCGGTGGCCCTGGCCCTGGTGTGCCCCAGTGCCCGCACGGTGGTCGTGGACGTCGACGAGCGCGTCCTGGCGCACATCGACGCGCTGTCGGCCTCGCTGGGGCTGCCGGTGCGCACGCACGCGGCCGACCTCCGGCTGGGGCTGCCCTCGACGGTCCGGGGCGTGGCCGACGTGGTGTTCACCGATCCGCCCTACACCCCCGACGGGGTGGAGCTGTTCGTACGGCGGGGGCTGGAGGGCATGGCCGACCCCCGCAGGGGCCGGGTCCTGGTGGCCTACGGCGCGAGCGAGGCCACCCCGCGCCTGGCCGCGACGACGCAGGCCCGGCTGCTGCGCATGGACCTGCTGGTGGAGTCGATGTGGCCGGACTTCAACCGCTACCAGGCGGCCGAGTCGATCGGTGCCGCCTCGGACCTGTACGTGCTGCGCCCGCTCTCGCGCACGCCTCCCGGCGGCACGGACGAGGCCGCGCGCGTGTACAGCCAGGGCGTCAACGCCAAGGAGGCCAGGGGCGGACTGGACGCCGAGGCCGCGCTGGGCGTGGCCGCCAGGGCGGTCGAGGACCAGGGCGGTGCCTCCGTCGCCGGGGAGCCGACGCTGGTGGGCGAGTGGCCCGCCGAGGTGACGCGCGGAGGCAGGGTCCGGCTCTCGACGTGGATGGACTCCCCCGCCCCGGCGGCGGGGTTCGCCGTGGTCAACCTCACCGGTGGCTGGGAGCGGCTGGCGGCGCGCGCGGCGCTGGCCGCCACCACCGACACGGTGTACGTGCTGGTGCCCTCCGCCGCGGCGTGCGTCCGGGACGAGGCGGGCCAGCGCGCGCTGCGCGCGATGCTGGAGCCGCGCTTCGGGGTGCGGTTCCTGCGCGGCTTCGGCCGGTCGGATCTGACCGCGGTCCGGCTCCTGCGGGGACCGGAGTCCGACACCGCGTCGGCGGTCGACCGGCTGCTGGCCCACGTGAAGGGGCGGGCGCACGGGACGCTGACGTCCACGCTGCGGGGCGGCCTGGTCGAGGTGTCGGCGTGGCTGGGGCGGCCGGTGAACAAGCGCACGGCGCGGCACGCGGTGGCGTCGGCGCCGGGGTGGGTGGCGGGGCACAGCCTGCTCGACCTGCCCGAGCACCGGTTCGCCGAGCTGCGCGGGGTGGCCCAGGGCCTGCTGGCGGAGATCGGAGAGGCGTAGGGCGTGTTCCGCGGACACTCGCCCCGCTGCGCGGCGGGTCCGCTCCGGAGCCGTTCCCTGGGTCCGCGCACGGCTGCGGCCGCCGACCCGTGCGGGTCGGCGGCCGCGGGAGTTCCCTGGGTCGTGTTTTTTGCAGCATTCCGGGCTCGCGGCCGCCAGGCTGCCTCTCGCCGCGCCTCTGCGCTCGTGAAGCACAACCAGGCTGAACTTCGCACATCCTTGCGAGAGATGGCCTGGCGACCGCTCGCTCACCCGAAAGCCTGGAAAAAAGACTCCCTAGTCGGTGCCGGTCGTGCCGGTGGTGCCGTCCGTGGTCCCGGTGCCGTCGGTGGTGCCCGTCCCGTCGGTGGTACCGGTCCCGTCCGTGGTCCCGGTGCCGTCGGTCGTGCCGTCCGTGGTCCCGGTCCCGTCGGTGCTCCCCCCGGGCTCCTCCTCGCGCAGGTTCACCATGCGCCGGTAGAGCGGGTCGCGGAAGTTGGCCAGCGCGACCAGCGGGCTGGACAGGCTGACCCGGTCCTCGACCGACTCAGAACCGGTCGGCTGCACCCACACGACCACGAGGTAGTGGCCGCTGATGATGGCGTCGGCGGCGCTGTAGCCCTCACCGAGCCGGTTGAAGGGGTCCTGGCCCGAGGGCGGCACGACGAACCCCGTCGCGGGCGCCGCCGCGGCGTCCTCGTCCTCTTCCCCGCCCTCGGCGTCCTCGGGTTCGGCCATCGCGGCGGCGACGGCACGGCTGCCCTCGACGTCGCCGAGGTTGAACACGGCGGCCACGCCGAAGTAGGTGTCGGAGACGTAGGTGGCACGGCCCGCCTGCGCGCAGTCGGCCGCGGCGAGGGCGTCCCGGACGTCCTGGCCCCACACGGCCTGTGAGCAGTCCTCGACCAGGTCGGAGTCGCGCAGCGTGAACTCCAGGCTCTGGCTGGAGATCTCGGCGTTGTTGCGCTCGAACAACTCGCCTTCGTTCAGGACCCGTGAGTCGTCCTCACGGGAGGCCAGGACGGTGTTCATCTCGCCGCTGTCGACGACCTGGTAGGCGGCCGGGCGCGCCTGGACGGGCGCGGATCCGCCCTCCTGGGAACCGGATCGCAGGTAGAAGACGACTCCGACGCCGATCAGCGCGACGACCAGCACGCCCACGAGGGCGAAGAGCAGGGGCCGGCCGCGCCGTGCCTCCTGCTTCCTGCGGCCTCCGGCGCGGCGCCGTCCTCCCGACCGCCGGGACCGGCCGTCGTCCTCGACGGGGGCCGCAGCGCCGGGTTCGCTGACTTTCCTGCGACGTCCCACGGAGCCGGACGCCGGCGGTTCGGAAGGGGACACCATGGACCTTTCCTCGGGGCGGGCCGTCCGCGTGATCGCGGACCGGCCCGTGTTCGCTCGGGCGGGAGGCGGGCCTGGCCCGGCCTCCGCACGACCCTGGCGGATGGGTCGATCTGTCCGAGATCCTATCGGGGCCCCCGAGGGCGCCAGGACGAGGATGGAGCCCAGGGCTCCGCGCCGGGTGGAAACACAGCGCCCGCCATGCGCCCCGTGGGCGATGGCGGGCGGTGCTCGGGCCCCGGGCTGGCCTAGTCCCGGTCGGCCTCCACGACCTCGTCGTAGACGTAGCGCACGGCGTTCATGGACGCCACGCTCAGCGTCGCCATGTCGGAGTCGTCGCCGGGGTCGGAGCCGTCGGTGCGGGCGACCCAGAACACGGCCAGGTAGTGGCCCATGACCTGGGTGCTGGCCTGGCTGTAGCCCTCTTGCAGAGCCTGCACGTCACCGGTCTGCGAGAGCACGAATCCGGCGCTGTGCTCGGGGTTGCTCGGGTCCAGAACGGCGGCCACGTCCGCGGCCGCGTCGCTGTTGGCCAGGTCGAACAGCGAGACCTGGGCGACGTACTCTCCGCCGGAGTCGGTGTAGACACCGTTCGCGGCGTTGACGCAGTTGCCGTCGACCAGGCTCTGGCCCAGGTCCTCGCCCCACACCATGGAGGTGCAGGAGTCGGTCACCGAGCTGTCCTGGAGTTCGAGGGACATGCCGTCCAGCTCGATCTCCTCGACCGGGCCGAACACGGCGTCCTCGGTCATCGGCTCGTGCCCCTCGGGGCGCTCGTTGATGGCTCCGAAGACGTCGTCGCGGTTGCCCTCGGACAGGTACAGATCCGGAGTGAGGGTGCCGTGCCCGTCGGGCGGGATGACGACGGCCTGGTCACCGCCCTCGATCACGCCGTCGGAGGTGGTCGTCAGCTGGAAGACCAGCAGTCCGAGCAGGGCGACCAGGGCGACGCCGAAGGCGCCCAGCAGCACGCCCAGGGCGGCGGTGCCGCGCTTGCGCTTGCTCTGCTCGGCCAGCGTGTACACGATCTGGTTGGGCCGGTCGCCCAGGACGGAGACCTTCTTGATGGCGGAGGCGGAGAAGGCCGAGACCTTGCCCACACCGCCGCGTCCCACGGCCGAGGGGGCGCGTGAGCCGCCGCGGCGGCGCCGGGAGGCGCGCCTCGATCCCCTGCGCCGGGGCTCGCCGCCGGCGCCGTCGTCGCGGGCCTCGTCCTGTGCCTGGTCGTCGGGGCCCTCGTCGTAGCGCTCGGACTCGTCGGCACGGGTGTGGGTGTGGCCGTACTCCGCGGAGAAGTCCTCCTCGGGGTCGTAGCCGTCGGTGCCCGTGTCGGGCCCGAGGTCGTCGGGGCGGTCGTAGGCCCGGTCGGCGCGGCGTGTACCGCCGCGCCGACCTCTGCGCCCGGACCGGGACTCAGCTCTGCTCACGGTCTTTCTCAATCGTCAACCCGGGGTCTGCTCGAAGGTGCGGGGAGCACCGCTGGGTGTGGCCGGACACGGCCGCAGGTCCAGATGGTTCCCCTGCGCTACTCGGGCTTGGTCCCGGAGTCGGTGCCCGTGTCCTCGGATGCGCTCTCGGTGGAGCTCTCGGTACTAGATCGCTCAGGGCTCGGGTGGTATTCCGTCCCCGCCCCCTCTGAACTGCCGTTCCGTGTTCCGATCTCCGAATCCTCGGCGTCCACGGCGCTGTAGACGGTGCTGTCGTCAGCGACATCACTCTCGGGTGTGGGACCGAACACCTGGGTTCCGGCGTCGTGCCCGTGCGGGACGACCGCGGAGGAGAACCGGTCCAGCCGGCGGCCCGCCCACACGAAGTAGACCAGGGCGCCCAGGAAGACCGCGATGGAGGTCCAGTTGTTCAGGCGCAGGCCGAAGAAGTCGTTGGCCGGGTCGATCCGCAGGTACTCGATCCAGAACCGGCCCACACAGTAGCCCATGACGTAGAGCGCGAACAGTCGTCCGCCCGCGAGGCGCTCCTCGTAGCGGCGGCCGAGGTAGGCCAGCAGGACGGCCAGGCCCAGGCACCACAGGGACTCGTAGAGGAAGGTGGGGTGGTACAGGGTCTCGCCGGGGATCATGCCCTGGCGCAGGCCGCCCTCGGGGTAGGGGTTGATGCGCAGGGCCCAGGGCAGGTCGGTGGGGGCGCCGAAGAGCTCCTGGTTGAAGTAGTTGCCCCAGCGGCCGATGGCCTGGGCGAGCGGGATGGTGGGCGCGATCGCGAAGGAGAGCTTGGACATGGACAGGCCGCGCTTGCGCGCGACGATCCACACGCCCACGGCGCCCAGCGGGACGGCGCCCCAGATGCCCAGGCCGCCCTCCCACACGTACAGGGCGCGGATGGGTTCGCGGCCGGGCCCGAAGTAGAGCTGGGCGTCGCTGATGACGTGGTAGAGGCGGCCGCCGATCAGGCCGAGGATCACGGCCCACACGGCCATGTCCATGATGGTGCCGCTCTCACCCCCCATGCGGGCCCAGCGGCGTTCACTCCAGAACACCGCCACGATGACCCCGGCGAGGATGCACAGGGCGTAGAAGTGGATCTCCAGGGGTCCGATCGGGATCGAGCTGATCTCGGGGCTGGGAATGGCCGCGAGGGCGCGGCCGTACTCGGCCGCGCCCTCGGAAGCTGTCGACGACACAGTCACTGCTCTGCTCTCAGGTTCGCCCCGCGTGCGGGGGTGGCTACTGGGATGTGTCCGCTTCGCCCCCGTCGCCCAGCGGCTCGGTCTGGACCTCGCCGGCGTCCGCCTCGGCGATCGCCTGGGTCAGGCCCCTGACCGTCATGGCGGTGTCATTGGAGAGCAGCTCGCCGTTGATGTAGACGGCGGGGGTTCCGCGGAACATGTTGTCTCCGCTGTAGCGAGTGTAGATCGTCCCCGTGGCATCGATGATCTCGCCCGTGTAGGTGCCCTCCAGGAAGGAGGGGTCGTGCCCGTGGTCGGCGCCCCAGGAGATGAGGTCGGACAGGACCATGGTGCCCAGGGTGTCCTCGCCGATCTCCTCGGCGGCGGACTCGGTCAGTGCGGGCAGGTAGTCCTGGGTGAACCGCTCGACGACCTCGGCCTCCTCCTCGACGCGGGCGTCGAAGGTCTCGGCCTCCTCCTCGGTGCCTCCGGCCTCGCGGAACCACTCCTGGAGCTCGGCGACGGTGAAGCCCTCCTGTCCCTCGGCGGGCTGGTTCTCGAACAGCAGGTCGTTGTACTGGACGAACACCCCGGCGTCGGCGGCGGCCCGGGCGGCGGCTCCGGCCCGCAGGGAGTTGCTGCTGATGGGCGCCGGCTGCTGGGCGAAGATGCTGACCGGGCGGTAGTGGACGATGGCCTCGCCCTCGGCGGCGCTCTCCTTGAGGGTGTCCCCGTTGAGCAGCTCGAACTGGCGGCAGGCGGGGCACTGGTAGTCGGCGTAGACCTCCACGACCGGGGCCTCCACGCCCTCCTCGGCCAGGACGACGCTGCCGTCCTCCTGCAGGACCTGCGGCGGCAGGGCGCCCTCGAATCCGCTGTCGCGCCGGTCGGCGGTCAGGACGGCGTAGCCGACGCCGACGATGAGCACCACGACGATGGCGGCCACGCCGACGACGAGGAGGGTCTTCTTGCGCTGCGCGGCGCGCTTCTCCTTCGCCCTCTGCTCCTTGAGCCTTTCGCGCGAGCGCTTGCGCGCTTCACTCCCCATGCTTTCCTCGGTTTCTGGACGTGCGGTGTCGGTCGGTCGCCGTTCGGCGCGCGGTCTCAGCGGAACAGGCCGAGGGCGCGGTCGACGGCGAAGGGTGAGCGGGGCCAGATCGCGATGAAGGCGCCCAGTGCGGCGAAGCCGATGTCGCGGGCGATGGACAGCCCGTAGCTGGTCTCGCCGGGGTCGACCTGTCCCCCGCCGCCGAAGCAGCCGCAGTCGATGCTCAGGCCGCGGGCCATGGCCGAGACGATGCCGGCGATGAACGCGATCATGAGCAGGGCGCTGACGGCCCCGGTGAAGCGGGTGGCCAGCCCGACCAGCAGGAGCAGGGCCAGGGCGATCTCGAAGAGCGGGAGGGTGTAGCCGATGAGTTCGGCGATCTCGACCGGGAAGAGGTCGTAGGCCTCCACCGCCTGGATCGACAGGGCGGGCGGGTACTTGGACACGGCCGCGTAGAGCAGCACGCCGGCGAGCCCGAGACGGCAGGCGAGCGTGATCCAGGGCTGGACGGCCGGCCAGCGTGTGGGGGACGCGGGTGGCGCGGTGGTGTCGTCTGCGGTGTCCATCGTGGGGCCTTCGCGGAGTGGGTCGGGTCGGGGGCGACGCTGAGGACACCGGTGGCATCGCTCAGGGTAGTGGTCCAGATACTACTGGTCGCAGCGCCCCGGTGGCACTCGGATGGCGGGCCCCGGACGCGTCCGGAGGCTCCCGCCGCGCGCCGTTTCCATACCACCATCGATCCGGTCCCCACGGTGGCCGAATCGGAGGCGGCGGGTAGGATCTCACGGGATTCTCACCTTCTTTACCGCTTTCTTGCCCGGGTTCCGGTGCGGGCCCGGAGGTGCCCGCGACAGGAGCGCGCCCGGGAGCGCCACACGACAACGGTGGCCGCCCCCGAGGGAGCGGCCACCGTGGTGTGGATGCGCGTGCGGTCAGCGGCGCACGCCCGCCGCGAGCTCCTGGGCGAAGGAGCGGACGGCGGTCAGCGCGGTCTCCAGGTCGGGGGCGTCCAGGACCCGCTGGCAGAACCCGGCACCGACGATGACGCCGTCGGCGTAGGCGGCGACCTCGGCGGCCTGGGCGGCGGTGGAGATGCCCAGGCCCACGCAGATCGGCAGGCCGGAGTCGGCGGTGGTCTCCCGTACCCGGCGCACCAGGGTCTCGGCGGTGTCGGCGACCTGCGCGCGGGTGCCGGTGACCCCCATGAGGGAGGCCGCGTAGACGAAGCCCGAGCAGGCGTCGGTGGTCAGCGCGAGCCTGCGGTCGGTGGAGGAGGGCGCCACGAGGAAGATCCGGTCCAGTCCGGCGGCCGTGGAGGCCTCGACCCACTCCTGGGACTCCTCGGGGATGAGGTCGGGGGTGATCACCCCGGCCCCGCCCGCCTTGGCCAGCCGGTCGGCGAACCGGCCGACCCCGTAGCGCTCGATCGGGTTCCAGTAGGACATGACCACCGCGGCGGCGCCGGTGGCGGCGGTCGCCTCGACCACGCGGAACACGTCGTCGGTGGTGGTCCCGGCGGCCAGTGCGCGGTCGGCGGCGCGCTGGATGGTGGGGCCGTCCATCATGGGGTCGGAGTAGGGCAGGCCGACCTCGACGACGTCGCAGCCGCCCTCGACCATGGCCTCCACGACCTTGACGGAGGACTCCACGTCGGGGAACCCGGCGGGCAGGTAGCCGATGAGGGCGGCGCGGCCGGCCGCCCGGGTCTCGGCCAGCGTGGTCTGCAGCGTGGTGGCGGTCATCGCGCCTGTCCTTCCGGGTCCGAGTCCATGAGGCCGAAGTAGGCGGCCGCGGTGTCGACGTCCTTGTCGCCGCGCCCGGAGAGGTTCACCAGGATGACGGCGTCGGGGCCCAGGCGCTCGCCGAGCTTGCGGGCTCCGGCCAGGGCGTGGGCGCTCTCGATGGCGGGGATGATGCCCTCGGTGCGGCACAGCAGCCGGAAGGCCTCCATGGCCTCGGCGTCGGTGATGGGCTCGTAGTGGGCGCGCCCGGTGTCGGCGAGGTAGGCGTGTTCGGGGCCCACCGCCGGGTAGTCGAGTCCGGCGGAGATGGAGTGGCTGGGCAGGGTCTGCCCGTACTCGTCCTGGAGCAGGTAGGTGCGGGCGCCGTGGAAGACGCCGGGGCTGCCCGCGGTGATGGAGGCGGCGGTGCGCGAGGGCCCCTCTCCCCCGGCCTCGAAGCCGTACAGGGCGACGCCCTCGTCGGGGATGAACGCCGCGAAGATCGCGATGGCGTTGGAGCCGCCGCCCACGCACGCGGCGACGGCGTCGGGCAGGCGCCCGGTGAGGGCCCGGACCTGGTCGCGGGCCTCGGCGCCCACGACGTAGTGCAGGTCGCGCACGAGTTTGGGGAAGGGGTGCGGGCCCGCGACGGTGCCGAAGAGGTAGTGCGTGTGGTCGACGTTGGCGACCCAGTCGCGGAACGCCTCGTTGATGGCGTCCTTGAGGGTGCGGCTGCCGATGGTGACGGGCACGACCTCGGCGCCGAGCATGCGCATGCGGGCGACGTTGAGCGCCTGGCGGCGGGTGTCCTCCTCGCCCATGTAGATCACGCAGTCCAGGCCCATGAGCGCGCAGGCGGTGGCGGTGGCCACGCCGTGCTGCCCGGCCCCGGTCTCGGCGATCACGCGGGTCTTGCCCATGCGCTTGGTGAGCAGGGCCTGGCCGAGCACGTTGTTGATCTTGTGCGAGCCGGTGTGGTTGAGGTCCTCGCGCTTGAGCAGGACGCGTGCCCCGCCGCAGTGCTCGGAGAAGTTGCGCGCGTCGGTGAGGGCGCTGGGGCGCCCGGTGTAGGTGCGCAGCAGGTCGTCGAGTTCGGCCTGGTAGGCGGGGTCCTGGCGGGCCTTCTCCCACTCGGCCTCGACCTCGTCGAGGGCGGCGATGAGGGCCTCGGGGGCGAACCGGCCCCCGAAGCGGCCGTAGTGCCCGTGCGCGTCCGGCACCGGCGGGGTGTTGCTCATGCGAAGTCTCCTACAGACGGGGCCGACCGCGGTGGCGTCCCGGGCGTGGCCGCGGGCCGCGCGGGTCGGCCGTCCGCGCGCCACCGGGCTCGGGCGGCGCGGTCGGGCTGGGGCGTGGCGTGTGCCGTGGATGCTGTTCGCCGCGGGCCGGTGGGAACGCGGCGGACGTGCTGCTGGGTCGTCGCCGCAGGGTGTGCTCGGTACGAGACGGGCCCTGGGAGCGACGAGGTACGGGGAACCCGCGCGGAACGTGCTCTAGGACCATCGCCATCGGCGGCCCGGACGTGTCCGGTCGGTCACCGCTGTCGTCGTTCCCATCCCGGTCCTCAGTTCCTGTCGCGCAGCGCGGGGTGGGCGCCCGCGGTCACCAGGTCGGCCACGGCCTCGCGCGGGTTCCGTCCGCGGACCAGGCTCTCCCCGACGAGGACGGCGCCGGCGCCGGCGCCGGCGTAGGCCAGCAGGTCGTGCGGGCCGCGGATCCCCGATTCTGCGATCTTGACACAGTCGGCGGGGATGCGGGGGGCGAGCCGGGCGAACGTGTCCCGGTCGACCTCCAGGGTCTTGAGGTTGCGGGCGTTGACGCCCACCACGGTCGCTCCGGCCTCCAGGGCGCGGTCGACCTCGTCCTCGTCGTGGACCTCCACGAGCGGGGTCAGTCCCAGGGAGCGGGCGCGCTCGACCAGGGAGACCAGCGCCTCCTGGGGCAGGGCCGCGACGATGAGCAGGATCGCGGAGGCCCCGAAGACGCGGGCCTCCCACAGCTGGTAGGAGCTGACCACGAAGTCCTTGCGCAGCAGCGGCGTGTCGACCGCCTTGTGGACCGCTTCGAGGTCGGCGAGGCTGCCCTTGAAGCGCCGCTGTTCGGTCAGGACGCTGATCCAGGCGGCTCCGCCGGCCTCGTAGTCGCGGGCGAGGGCGGCCGGGTCGCCGATCGAGGCCAGCGGCCCCTTGGAGGGGCTGGCGCGCTTGACCTCGGCGATCACGTGGACTCCGGGGCGGCGCAGCGCGGCTTCGGCGTCCTTGGGGGTGGGCACCGACTCGGCCAGGGCCTTGAGGCGGTCCAGCGGGAGTTCGGCCTCCCGCTCCGCCAGGTCGGCGCGTACCCCGTCGAGGATCTCGTCGAGCACGCTCACCAGTTACCGCTCCCTACGTGAATTGGCCGGTCACGGTGGTCGGACCCGTCTGGGGCGGTGTCCGCGCGCGGCGGGCTTCGGTTGAGCCGCCGACACACCGTGTGCTCGTCATCGTATCCACCCACCCGGCCGGTGGGGGCGCCGCCCCCACCCGCGGGTCCGTCAGTAGGTGGTCGTCGGGGCGGTGGCCATGAGCCCGACCAGCACCACGAAGAACAGGATGTACAGCACGACGAAGACGATCATCAGGATGAAGCTGACCAGGCCGATGATCCCCATGATCTTGGCGGTCTTGGCCGCGGACTCGGCGCCGGCGTAGTCGCCCATCTCCCACTTGCTGCTGACCTGGAGGGAGAAGATCAGCCCGATGATGCCGATCACGGTGCAGCTGAGGATGCCCAGGATGTTGTGCACCATGTAGTTCTTGGGCGGGCCGCCGGCGGGCGGGACCTGACCGTAACCGGGGCCTTGGCCGTAGCCGCCGGGGGGCGGACCGTAGCCGCCGGTGCCGTAACCACCGGATGGGCCCTGGTGTCCGTAGCTCATGAATCTGCCTTCCGGGAGGAGTGAGGAGTTGTGTCCACAACTGGGACGTACACGGGGGTGTCACGGTTCGGTGTGCCGGAGGACCGGCGCGGGGAAGATGCGGTCACCAGCCGGGAAGCAGGGGCACGCCGGGCGCGAGGAACGAGAACCAGGGCAGGTTGCGCAGCAGCCAGTACGCGTTGATGACGATCAGCATGCCCCACAGGAACCAGCCGGGTGTGAGCTTCGGCGGCGTCTTCGGAGGCCGGATCGTCCACGAGAACCAGCGCGTGTAGGCCCACAGGATGTAGGGGGCCAGCAGGAACAGCAGGGGGTTCATGCTCAGGGCGCCGGTGATGTCCAGGTGCGTGGTGAGCGCGATGGCGCGCATGGTGCCGCAGCCGGGGCAGAAGGTCCCGGTGAGCAGCAGCCACGGGCACGTGGGGTAGTTGCCGGGCTCGTTGGGGTCCACGAAGTGCAGGAGTGTGGCACCCAGGAGTCCGAGCGCGCCGAGCCCGGCCGGCCACACGACCGGGGGCAGGGCGTCGACCCGCTGCCGGAGCCGGTCGGTCCACGACGGGGCGGCCGTCGGCGCTTCCGGGGGGTCGGATTCGCTCTGGTGGGTGTGGGGTGGGTGCACGTCGACCAGCCTACGGGGTGGGAGAGGGTTCTGCCCCCGGACGCCGTGGGCGTACGGGGGCAGAGGAGGGCGCCTGCGCGCCGGGGGTCCGACGACTAGTAGTAGGTCGGGGTGCTCGCGGCGGCGACGATGAACATCAGCACGTAGAAGGCGATGAGCAGTACGTACGCGATGCCGCCGAGGATGAAGGCGAGCTTGGTGAACTTCTTGGCCTGGGCCTGCGCCTCCATGGCACCGGCCTGGTCGCCCCGGTTCCACAGGTCGTTGACCTTGGTGGCGTTGATGATGGCCGGGATGGCGAAGGGCCAGCAGCAGAAGATGGCGACGATGGCCCAGGTCAGACCATTGTCGGGCGGGGTTCCGCCGCCCATGGGGGCACCGTAGCCGCCGGAGGGCGGGCCGCCGTAGCCGCCACCGGGGGGCGGGGGGTTGCCGGGGGGCGGGGGACCATAGCTCATGATCGGAACAACTTTCCTGAAAGGGACAAGGGGTTTGCACGCGGCGTACGGAACGCACACCGACCCAACACGGGGCAGGGCTGGGTCACCGGACGAGAGCCGCGGGCAGTAACGAATGATGCCAGATCGGCGAGACATCCATCTGCTGAAACATACGCGGCGGACAGGACCGGTGGAGAGAATCTACCCGCCCTATGCGACCTTCGTCCATTTTCCGTTACCCAGTCGTTGCGAGCTGGGCAAACGTCACAGGAGGACGGTGGCGTCAGGCCTGGCCCGCGGTGACGGAGGACGCACGGGCCGCCTCCCACTCCTCGCGCGTGGGCGGCACCGGGCGCGGCTCCTTGCGGCCCAGGCCCGCCTTCTTCATGACCCCGGCGATCACCGCGCACACCACGCTGACGCCGAGGGTCAGACCGGTCCACAGCAGGAAGTCGCCGCCCGCGATGATGGCGACGCCGCCGACGGACCACACGATCAGCCAGGACGCGGTGAGGAACCACGCGGACAGGGTGTTGCCGTGGTCTTCGTGCTCTTCGTGGTGTCCGTCGGCCATCAGCTGTTCTCCTTCGGTTCGGCTGGCCGTCGTGCCAGCGGAGCGGTGGCGGTGCCACCCTCGGGTGCGGTGCGGTCCGCGCCGTCGGCGCGCCCGTCGCCGCGCCCGGGGGCGTCGAGTGTGGGGTCGTCACCGGCGTCCAGGGATCTCCACAGGTCGGAAGGTGTCTCCGCCTGGTGCTGTCGCGGTGCGGCGTCCCGATCGTACCTGGTGCCCATCCCCGGCCACGCGGGGGAGCGTACGGTCGCCAGCAGGCCGCTCAGGAGCAGGGCCAGGGCGCCCGCCGCGGCCATGGCCGGGCCGAGCGCGGCCAGATCCGGTTCGGCGGCGACCTGGGCGGTGCCGCCGGAGGCGGCGGCGTGCGAGGCGACCGTGTCGGCGAGCACACCGGGCCGTGTGGCGCTCCACACCGAGGCGAGCACGAGCACGCCGCCGGCCGCGGTGAGCAGTCCGATGGCGCGGCGGACCCAGCCGCGCGCGGCGTAGAGCCCCGCGACCGCGGCCAGCCCGGCCCAGCCGACGCCGGTGGGCGTGCCGGTCAGGTCGGCACCGGTGAGGTCGATCGCCGTCGGCGCGACGGGTCCGGGCACGTCCAGTACGCCGGTGACCCAGTGGCGTCCGGCCGCGGCCAGCAGCAGCGCCGCCCCGGCGACCATGGCCAGGGTGGTGATCCCGTATTCGCGGCGGTCGCGGGCGCGGTCGGAACTCACAGCAGCCGTCCCGCGTCGAAGCACGTGTGGTCGCCGGTGTGGCAGGCGGCTCCGTGCTGGTCGACACGGACGAGCAGCGTGTCGCCGTCGCAGTCGAGTGCGACCGACACCACACGCTGGGTGTTTCCGGAGGTGGCCCCCTTGACCCAGTACTCTCCCCGGCTGCGGGACCAGTACGTGGCCGCGCCCGTGGTCAGGGTGCGGTGCAGGGCCTCGTCGTCCATCCACGCGAGCATCAGGACCTCGCCGCTGTCGTGCTGCTGCACGATGGCGGGGACGAGTCCGTCGGGGTTCCGTTTCAGCCGTGCGGCGATGCCCGGGTCGAGGCTGGTGAGGCTCATGCCCCCAGATTATGGCCGACGCGCGAGCGCCCGGCACCGGGGCGGTGTCGGGCGCCGGCGCTGTCGGTGGGAAGCGCCGTGTCCGGCTACAGTTCGTGCGTCCGACGCCTCGCCGCCCGCGGGGCACACACGGGAGTGGGGAGTTCCTTGACCGCCGAGTCCCTGTCCGCCGACCTCTCCGGCATGCCCGCGGCGCTGACCGCCCTGTCCAGGCGCTTCCCGCGCTGGGACCCCTTCGCGGCGCTGCCCGCGCTGCTGGACGACGAGCCCGCGTCCGTGCGCCTGCTGGGGCTGGGGCCGGCCCGCCACCTGTGCGAGACGGCCGCCGCCCGGCTGCGCCGCGCGGGCGTGGGCGCCGGCGCCGACTTCTCCTCCTCGGCGGAGGAGCCCCCGGCCGGCCCGGAGACGCTGGTGGTGGGGGTGTCCCTGGGCGGTGGCCAGCGCGAACTGTGCACGGTGCTCGACCGCTACGTGGCCCGCTCGCCGGTGATCGTGCTGACGCCCGACCCGGATGCCGTCGTCACGCGCTACGCGGACCTGCTGGTGCCGTTGCACGCCGGCGAGGAGGCCAGCGGGCTGGGATGCCGCGCCTACCAGCACGCGATGGCCCTGCTGCTGCTGTTGGGGCACCGGCTGGGCGCTCCGGCGTCCGGGAGCGCGCAGAACCTGCCGGGTCTGCTGCTGCGGGCGGCCAACGCGACGGGGTCGCTGCTGAAGAGCGCCCCCGAGTGGGTGCCCGAGGCGGCCCGGGTCCTGGACTCCCCGCACGGGGTGCACATGGTGGCGCCGGCGGAGCGGCTGGCGTCGGCGTGGCAGGGGGCGCAGATCGTACGGCGGGGGCCGGTTCGGGTGGCGCACGTGTGCGAGACCGGGGAGTGGTCGCACACCGACCGGTACCTGGCGGCGGTGACGGACTACCGCGCGCTGCTGTTCGCGGGGTCGGCCTACGACGAGCGCTTCGCCGAGCACCTGGGGCAGCTGCGGGGGCGGTTCGTGGCCGTGGGTCCCACCCCCGGGCACGAGCGCGTGCCGGGGGCGGAGCTGACGGTGCGCTATCCGGGCGACGGGGACGCGGACGTGAGCCTGCTGGTCGAGCCGCTCGTGGCCGAACTGCTGGCCGCCCACTGGTGGCACGGCGCCCCGCGCTGACGGGGACGGCGGGCCAAGCCCTGCGGGTACCGGCCCGGCCGCGCCCACCGGAGGAAGGCCCCCACGCACAGGGCCCCGGACCGGTGCGCCTCCCCCACCAGCGCAGGCGGGCCCACCGGCCACCCGCCGGGTACCGGCCCGGCCGCGCCCGCCGGGTGCGGCCGGTGCGCCCCTCAGGCGGAGGAGCGGGCCCAGGAGGCGTACAGGTCGGCGTAGACCCCCGGCCGGTCGACGAGTTCGGCGTGCGCGCCGCTCTGGACGACGCGCCCGTCGTCGAAGACGAGCACCCGGTCGGCCGCCTCGGCCGTCGAGAGCCGGTGGGCGATGGCCACCGAGGTGCGGCCCCGCGTGAGCCGGTCCAGGGCGCGCTGGATGCGCACCTCGGTGTGCGGGTCCACCGCCGAGGTGGCCTCGTCCAGGACCAGCAGGTCGGGGTCGGCGACGTAGGCGCGGACCAGGGCGACGAGCTGGCGCTCCCCCGCCGAGAGCGACTCCCCCCGTTGGCCCACGGGGGTGTTCAGCCCGTGGGCGAGGCTGCCGAGCCAGTCGGCCAGCCCGAGTTCGGTGACGGCGGCCTCCAGTTCGGCGTCGGTGCTCTCGGGTCGGGCGAAGCGGATGTTGTCGCCCAGGGAGCTGTCGAAGAGGAAGCCCTCCTGCGGCACCATGACCACGCGCCCGCGCAGTGACGTGAAGGCGACCTCCCGCAGGTCCACGCCGTCGAGTCGGACGGTGCCCCGCGCCGGGTCCATGAGCCGGGTCAGGAGCTTGACGAAGGTGGTCTTGCCCGATCCGGTCTCCCCCACCACCGCGACGCGGGTGCCGGGGGCGATGGTGACGTCCACGTCGTCCAGGACGACGGGGCCCTCGGGGTAGGCGTAGGTCACGTGGTCGAAGCGCACCTCGACGGGGCCGCGCGGGAGCACGTGCCCGGCCTCGCCGGGGTCGGCGATGTCGGGGACGGTGTCCAGGACACCCAGGACGCGCCGCCACCCGGCGATGGCGTTCTGGGCCTCGTTGAAGATCTCGGTGGCCATCATCATGGGCTGGATGAACAGCGTCATGAGGAAGAGGAAGGCGATGAGCTGCCCGGCGGTGAGGCCGCCGCCCAGGCCGAGCCACACGCCGACCAGGACCACGGCGGTGTTGCCGACGGCGGCGACGATCTCGGCGAAGGGCGAGACGGCCATGGACAGGCGCTGGGCCCGGACCTGGGCGGCGCGGGTGGCCAGCACGGTGGTGTCGATGCGTCCGGCGGTGCGCTCCTCGGTGCCGTGCGCGCGGATGACGGCGGCGCCCATGACGGTCTCTCCGACCGCGCCGAGCATGTCGCCGGTGCGCTCGCGGACCTTGAGGTAGGCCTTGGACAGCAGCTTCTGCAGCCAGCGCACGCCGAAGAGCAGGGGCAGGAAGCACACCCAGACGACGATGGTCAGCTGCCAGGAGTAGACGGCCATGAGGATGGTGGCCACGAGCAGCTGTCCGGAGCTGACGATCAGGAGCAGGCCGCCCCACTGCATGAAGGTGCTGATCTGGTCGACGTCGCTGGTGACGCGGGAGACCAGGGCGCCCTTGCGCTCGCTGTTCTGGGTGAGCACGGACAGGTCGTGCACGTGGCGGAAGGCCTTGCGCCGCAGGGTGGCCAGCCCGGACTCGGTCGCCCGGTACAGGCGCAGGTTCATCAGGTAGGAGCAGGCCATGGTGACCACGAGCAGGCCGGCGCAGGTGGCCACCATGCGGGTGACGAACGCCAGGTCGGGCCCGTCCGGGCCGGTCAGGCCGTTGTCGATGATCTGCTGGACGGCGACGGGCACGATGATCTTGCCCGCGGTGGCGACCACGGCCAGGGCCAGGGTGATCCACAGGCCCTTGGCGAACTCCGGTGAGAGCTGCAGGCCGCGGCGCAGGGTGCCCATGGCGGTGTCGGTGGAGCGGTGCAGGGACAGCAGGGAGCGGCGCCGGCCGCCGTCGTCGTCGGGGGCGCGCTCGTCGGAGCGGGTCGGGGCTGGTGCGCTCATCGGCGGGTCTCCTCCGTGGTCGCGCCGCCGTTCGCTCCGGCGCGGGCGGTCGGATCGGTCAGGGAGGTGTCGACGGGGCGCGGGTCGAGGGGCCCCGGCTCCTCGGGGACGGGGTCCCGCGCGGCCTCGGCGGAGGCGCGCTCGTAGGCGGTGACGAGCTTGGTGTAGCCGGGCGAGGTGTGCAGGAGTTCGTCGTGGGTGCCGCGCGCCAGGACGCGACCGCCTTCGAGGTAGACGACCTCGTCGGCGAGTTCGATGGTGGCGCGGCGGTAGGCGACCACGACCACGGTGGCCGCGTCGTCGCGTTCGCGCAGTCCGGCCAGGATCTGGGCCTCGATCTGCGGGTCCACGGCGGAGGTGGCGTCGTCCATGATCAGCAGGCGGGGGCGGCGCACGATGGCGCGGGCCAGGGCCAGGCGCTGGCGCTGGCCTCCGGAGAGGGTGGTGCCCTTCTCCCCCAGCCGGGCGTCGAGGCCGCCGTCGAGCGCGCCGACGAACCCGTCGGCGCGGGCCAGGCGCAGGGCCGCCCACACCTGGTCGTCGTCGATGGCCCTGCCCAGGGTGATGTTGTCGCGGACGGTGTCCTCGAACACGAACGTGCCCTGGGGGACGAGGGCGGCGTGCGTGGGGATCTGGTCGCGGGCCAGGTCGCGGACGTCGACGCCGTCGAAGGAGACGGAGCCGGCGTCGGGGTCGACCAGGCGCATCAGGACGGTGGTCAGCGTCGACTTGCCCGATCCGGTGGGGCCGACCAGGGCGACGGTGCGCCCGGGGGCGATGTCGAGGTCGACGCCGTTGAGTACGGTGGTGCGCGCGCCGGTGGCGGTGTCGTCCATGAGGTCGTGCACGGCGCCGTCCGCGGTGTAGGCGTCGGCGTAGGAGAAGGTGACGTCGCGGGCGCTGAGCGCGATGCCGGTGGGGGTGTCGTCGAGCGTGCGGTCGCCGTGTTCCATGGTGCCCTCGGCGCGCAGGACGGACTGGACGCGGTCCCACCCGACGACGCTGCGGGGCAGGTCGCCCAGGATCCAGCCGAAGGCGCGGATGAACAGCGCCATGAGGGTGAAGAGGTAGGCGATCTGGACGAGGTCGCCGGGGTCGATGGCGCCGGTGGACAGGCGCCACATGCCCAGGAGGAGGACGGCGAGGACGCCGAAGTTGGGCAGGGCCTCCATGAAGGGGTCGAACAGCGAGCGCATCCGGCCGACCTGGATGAGGGCGTCGCGCAGGCGGTGGGCGGCGTGGGTGAAGCGCTCGGTCTCGGTGTCCTCGCGGCCCAGGCTCTTGACGACGAGGGCGCCGTCGAAGGACTCGTGGGCCACGCCGCTGACCTCGGCGCGCAGGGCCTGGGCGCGGGAGGCCATGGGCGAGACGCGGCGCTGGTAGACGACGTTGGCCACGGCCAGGACCGGGAAGACGACGAAGCCGACCATCGCCAGGACGGGATCGGTGACGATCATGGCGATGCCCGCGGTGAGGAGCATGAACACGCTTCCGACCGCCATGGGCAGGGGCGCCAGGGGCGACCAGGCGGCCTCGACGTCGGCGTTGGCGTTGGACAGCAGCTGTCCGGTGGGGTGGCGGTGGTGCCAGGCCAGCGGGAGTTCGAGGTACTTGCGGGCGACGGCGCGGCGGTAGCGGGCCTGCATCCGGAACTGGTGGAGCCCGGCGAAGAGGCGGCGCAGGGCGAGTCCGACGGCCTTGCCCAGGCCCACGCCCATGAGCAGGGCGGCCGCGGTGAGCAGTGCGGCGGCGGTGGTCTCCCCGCTGGCGAACGCGGGCAGGATGGTGGCGTCGGTGAGATGGCCCAGGACGGAGGCGGACCCGACCGTGACGAAGGCGTGCAGCATGGCACCGGCCACGGCGGTGAGGAAGACGAGGGGTTCGGTCCGCGCGGCGACCCACATGACCCGCAGGCCGCGTGCGAAGACCCGGGTGTGGCGCTCCGGCCCGGCTGCGGGGGCCCGCCCGGAGGAGGCGTCCCTGCCCTCTTCGGGTGGCGCGCCGTCCTCCCCTTCGCTCCGGTCCCGCGTCGTCGTCCCCTGCGCCATGCGCCCCCCGTTCTCGTCGTGCGGTCGGCCGCGTGCGGCCGACCGGGCAGCGGCCCCGGCGCGCGGCGTCCTCCGGGCATGCCGAAGCGGGCCGTGCGCGTGCCGGGTCAACCTATCCAGCGTCAGCGACAGGTTCCACCGGTTTGTTTCAGCGTCGGCCGCTGCGGGGCTATTCCGTCCAGGTGGCGGGCGCGGCGCCCGGGGTCGGGGGGCGCGTTCCGTGCGGACGGCTCAGCGGTCGTAGCCCTGGTAGGCGATGAGTGCGCGGAAGGTGGCGGGGCCGGTGATGCCGTCGACGTCGGTGCCCAGGTGGTCCTGTGCGGAGCGCACCGCCCGCTCGGTCTGGGGCCCGTAGAGCCCGTCGGTGGCCAGGTGGAGGGCGTACTTGGCGTTGAGCAGGCGCTGGACCGCCTCGACGACGGGTCCGCTGGAGCCGCGCCGGTAGAGGCCGAAGGTGTCGTCGCTCAGCAGCTCCCAGGTCGGCTCGTCCAGCCGCCCGGTCTGGGTGAGGCCGCCGTTGGCCTGGTAGGCGTTGACCGACGCCTCCATCTGCGCGTTGAAGGGGATGGGGTGGGAGTAGTCCATGTGCGGGTCGTAGCCGAGGTCGATGAGCAGGAGCTTGGCGGCCGCGACGTCGACGTCGGCGTCACCGGTGCCGTACTCGGGCCAGGGCTCGGCGCCGGCGGCGGGCGTGGGGACCGGGGCGGCGGGCCGGTCGTGGGCGGAGGCCGACGAGGTGCCGGCCAGGGCGACGGCCAGGACCAGGAGTCCGGCCGAGAGCAGGGCCGCCAGGCGGCCCGTGGGGCGGGTGCGCGATGTGGTGGACATGAGAGGTGTTCCTTCCCGCCGAGGATGATCCTCGTTCACCTCATGGGATGAGCGGCGCGGACGTGTCGTTCACCACATGTTCGGGAAAGCGCGCGGGGCCGTGCCGGCCCGCGGCACGGCCCCGCCCGTGGAGCCGCCGGTCCTCGTCCGACCGGTGGCGCACGGCGTCGCGCCGGACACCGCGGGAAGGACGCCCCCGCGGTCCCGGACCGGCCCCGGACCGGCCCGGGCGGAGCGCGGGTCCGGTCCGCGCGCGGTGTCCTCAGCGCACCGGGTGGCCGGCCTCCCGCAGGCTCCGCTTGACGTCGTCGATGGTGAACTCTCCGAAGTGGAAGACGGTCGCGGCCAGGACCGCGTCGGCGCCGGCCTCGACCGCCGGGACGAAGTGCTCCACGGCCCCCGCCCCGCCGGAGGCGATCAGCGGCACGTCGACGCGGGCGCGCACGGCCCGGATGAGTTCCAGGTCGAAGCCCTCCTTCGTGCCGTCGGCGTCCATCGAGTTGAGCAGGATCTCGCCCGCTCCCAGGTCGGCGGCGCGCTCGCACCACTCCAGGGCGTCGGTGCCGGTGCCCCGGCGCCCGCCGTGGGTGGTGACCTCGAACCCGCTGGGCGTGGGCTCGCCGCCCTCGCGGACGCGGCGCACGTCGGCGGAGAGCACCAGGACCTGGCGGCCGAAGCGCTCGGCGATCTCCGAGATGAGCTCGGGGCGGGCGATGGCGGCGGTGTTCACGCCGACCTTGTCCGCGCCCGCGCGCAGCAGCTGGTCGACGTCGTCGGCGCTGCGCACGCCGCCGCCCACGGTCAGGGGGATGAACACCTGGTCGGCGGTGCGGCGCACCACGTCGTAGGTGGTCTCCCGGTTGCCGCTGGAGGCGGTGACGTCCAGGAAGGTGAGCTCGTCGGCGCCGCCGCGGTCGTAGGTCCCGGCGAGTTCCACCGGGTCGCCCGCGTCGCGCAGGTTCTCGAAGTTGACGCCCTTGACCACGCGGCCGGCGTCCACGTCCAGGCAGGGGATGACTCGGACGGCCAGGGTCACGGGTTCACTCCGTTCACGGTCGCCAGGGCGTCCTCCAGGGTGAACGCCCCCTCGTAGAGCGCGGTCCCCATGATCGCGCCCTCCACGCCCTCGGGCACGAGCGTGGCGATCGCCCGGAGGTCGTCGAGACTGGACACGCCGCCGCTGGCCACGACCGGCTTGTCGGTGCGCTCGCACACCGTGCGCAGCAGGTCGAGGTTGGGGCCCTTGAGGGTGCCGTCCTTGTTGACGTCGGTGACGACGTAGCGCGCGCAGCCCTCGGACTCCAGGCGCTCCAGGGTGGCGAACAGGTCGCCGCCGTCCCGCGTCCAGCCGCGCGCGGCCAGGGTGGTGCCGCGCACGTCCAGGCCGATGGCGATCCGGTCGCCGTGCTCGGCGATGATCCTGGCGCACCACTCGGGGTTCTCCAGCGCGGCGGTGCCGATGTTCACGCGCCGGCAGCCGGTGGACAGGGCGGCGGCCAGGGACTCGTCGTCGCGGATGCCGCCGGACATCTCGACCTTGACGTCCAGGCGGCCGACGATGTCGCGCAGCAGGTCGCGGTTGTGGCCGCGGCCGAAGGCGGCGTCCAGGTCCACGAGGTGGATCCACTCGGCGCCGGCGTTCTGCCAGGCCGTGGCGGCTTCGAAGGGGTCGCCGTACTGGCCGCCGGAACCGGCCTTGCCCTGGACGAGCTGGACGGCCTGGCCGCCCGCCACGTCCACGGCGGGCAGCAGTTCGAGGACGGGTGCGGTCGTGGTGGTCTCGCCGGTCATCTTGCCTTCTCGTACTCGGTGGGGTGGTGGCGCTACAGAGTGGCGGCCCAGTTGGCCAGCAGGCGGGCGCCGGCGTCGCCGGACTTCTCCGGGTGGAACTGGGTGGCGCTCAGGGGCCCGTTCTCGACGGCGGCCACGAACGGTTCGCCGTGTTCGGCCCAGGTGACCCTGGGCGCGTTCACGCGCGGGTTGTGGGAGGCGAGCTCCCAGGTGCGCACGGCGTAGGAGTGCACGAAGTAGAACCGGTCGCCGGGGTCGATGCCGTCGAAGAGCACGGAGTCCTCGGGCGCGCGGACGGTGTTCCAGCCCATGTGGGGCAGGATGGGCGCGCGCAGGCGCTCGACGGTGCCGGGCCACTCGCCGCAGCCCTCGGTGGCCTTCTCCTCGGCGTGCACGCCGGCCTGTTCGACCCCGCGGTCGAACAGGACCTGCAGGCCCACGCAGATGGCCAGGACGGGGCGCCCCCCGGCCACGCGCCTGCCGATGACGCGGTCGCCGCCGGCGGCCCGCAGGCTGGACATGCAGGCGCTGAAGGCGCCGACGCCGGGGACGACGAGCCCGTCGGAGTCGAGCGCCACGCGCGGGTCGGAGGTGACGGTCACCTCGGCGCCGGTGCGCTCCATGGCGCGCTGGGCCGAGCGCAGGTTGCCGGAGCCGTAGTCGAAGACGACCACGTGTGCGGGCATGGGTGTGCTTCCTTTACTCGAGGTCGCCGGGGTCTAGAGGTAGCCGAGCCGGAGTACGCCGGCGGCCACGGCCAGCGCCGTGCATCCGCCCAGGGCGACGGCCAGGGCCCGGTTGGTCTTCCACAGGGCGTAGGTGCCGCCGGCCAGGAATCCGGCCAGCACGATGAAGAACAGCCCCCACAGGTCGCCGTCCATCTACAGGGCGCCCTTGGTGGAGGGGACTCCGCTCACGCGGGGGTCGTCCTCGGTGGCCGTGCGCAGGGCGCGGGCCAGGGCCTTGAACTGGCACTCGACGATGTGGTGGGCGTTGCGGCCGTAGGGCACGTGGACGTGCAGGGCGATGCGCGCCTGGGCGACGAACGACTCCAGGATGTGCCGGGTCATGGTGGTGTCGTAGTCGCGGCCGATGACGGGCGCCATGCCCTCGGGCTCGCTGTGCACGAGGTAGGGGCGGCCCGAGACGTCGACGGTGACCTCGGCCAGGGCCTCGTCCAGGGGCACCTTGGCGTCGGCGAAGCGGCGGATGCCGCGCTTGTCGCCGAGGGCCTCGCGGAAGGCGGCGCCCAGGGCCAGGGCGGTGTCCTCCATCGTGTGGTGGGAGTCGATGTGCAGGTCGCCCTCGGTGCGCACGGTGATGTCGAACAGGCCGTGCTTGGCGAGCTGGTCGAGCATGTGGTCGAAGAAGCCGACGCCGGTGGAGACGTCGGCGACCCCGGTGCCGTCGAGGTCGATCTCGACCCTGACCTTGGTCTCCTTGGTGGCGCGTTCGACGCGTCCGATGCGGCTCATGGTGGTCCCTCCTGGCGTTGAGGATAGGCGGCCCTGGGGCCGTTCGTTGCTGGTGGCGACGGGTGGGCGGGCTGCGGGTGGGCGGTCAGCGCCCAGTGGCCGCGAGCAGGGCGGCGCGGAAGGCGGCCATCTCCTGCGGGGTGCCGACGGTGACGCGCAGCCAGCCGGGCGGGCCGACCTCGCGGATGAGCACCTGGTGGTCGAGCATCGCCCGCCACACGCTCGTGCGGTCCTCGAACTCGCCGAACTGGACGAAGTTGGCGTCGGAGTCGGCGACGGTGAAACCGTGTTCGCGCAGCCAGGCGACCAGGGCGTCGCGTTCGGCGCGCAGGTCGGCGACGGCGCCCAGGAGTTCGTCGGCGTGGTCCAGCGCGGTGAGCGCGACCACCTGGGTGACCGCGGACAGGTGGTAGGGCAGGCGGACGAGCTGGAGGGCGTCGACCACGGCCGGGTGGGCGGCGAGGTAGCCCACGCGCGCGCCGGCCAGGGCGAAGGCCTTGGACATGGTGCGCGAGACGATGAGCCGCGGGTGCTCGTCCAGGAGCGTCACGGCGCTGGGCGTGTCCTCGCGGCGGAACTCGGCGTAGGCCTCGTCCACGACCAGGACCCCGGGCGCCGCCTCCGCCAGCCGCCGGATGTCGGCGATGTCCACGGCGGTACCGGTGGGGTTGTTGGGCGAGGTGAGGAAGATGACGCTGGGCCGGTGCTCCTCGATGGCGGCCAGGGCGGCCTCGACGTCGACGCGGAACTCGGCGTCGCGCGGGACGGACACCCACGCGGTGCCGGTGGCGCGGGAGATGATCGGGTGCATCGAGTAGGAGGGCTCGAAGCCCATCGCGGTGCGGCCGGGCCCGCCGAAGGCCTGGAGGATCTGCTGGAGGACCTCGTTGGAGCCGTTGGCGGCCCACACCTGGGCGGCGGTCAGCCCGTGGCCGAGGTAGGCGGCCAGGCCCTCGCGCAGGCGCACGGCGTCGCGGTCGGGGTAGCGGTTCAGGTCGAGGGCGGTCTGGGCGACCGCCTCGGCCAGGGCCTTGGCCAGGCGGGCGGAGGGCGGGTGCGGGTTCTCGTTGGTGTTGAGGACCACCGGCACGTCCATCTGCGGCGCGCCGTAGGGCGACTGGCCTTTGAGGTCGTCGCGCAGGGGCAGGTCGTTGAGGCTGAAGCTCACGTGTGTCACGCTCATGCTCGGTTGTGGGCCGGTGGGTCGTGTGGCCGTCGGGCCGTCCGTTCGGGCGGCCCCGCCGTGGTCGGGCCGCCCGGTGCGGACCGCAGCGGGCGGGCCGGTGGCCGGTGGGTGGGCCGCCCGCCGGGGCGGGCCTGGCGCCGTGGCACCGCCTGTCGACGCTGGCAGGCGAGCCCTTGACCGCGGGACCACCCGTTCGGGTGGACCCGGAGCCGCCCGGACCTCCGTCTCCCTTGACGGCGAGCCGGTGGCCGCGCGGCCGTCCCTCGGGACGGGCCCGGGGCCGCGGCACCACCCCTCGACATCGGCGGGCGGGCCGGTGGCCGCGGGACCGTCCGTTCGGGTGGACGGCGTCCGGGCCGTGCTGGGAGACCCGGTGTCGCGAGCGCCGACACGCACCGGCGCCGGACGAGTCCGGGCCGCCGTGCTCGCGGTGACCGCATCCCGCGCCTCCCGGCGGTGCCGCCGGGCTCAGTTCCGGCTCGGGTCCGTCCGCGCGGCCACGGCCTCGCCGTGCGCGGGCAGGTCCTCCGCCTCGGCCAGGGCGATGACATGGTGGGCGACGTCGGCCAGCGCGTCGCGGGTGTAGTCGACGATGTGCACCCCCCGCAGGAAGGTCTGCACGCTCAGACCACCGGAGTGGCAGGCGCAGCCGCCGGTGGGCAGGACGTGGTTGGATCCGGCGGCGTAGTCCCCCAGGGAGACCGGCGAGTGGTCGCCGACGAAGATCGCGCCCGCGTTGCGCACGCGGTCGGCGACCCCCGCGGCGTCCTCGGTCATGATCTCCAGGTGTTCGGCCGCGTAGGCGTCCACGACGGCGAGCCCGTGGTCGAGGTCGTCGACCAGGACGATCCCGGACTGGGGTCCCGCCAGGGCCTCGCGGACCCGGTCGCCGTGCTTGGTGGCGGCGGCGCGGACGGCCAGGCGCGCGGTGACGGCCTCGGCCAGGGCCTCGTCCGGGGTCACCAGGACGGAGGCGGCGACGACGTCGTGCTCGGCCTGGCTGATGAGGTCGGCGGCGACGTAGTCGGGGTCGGCGGTGGCGTCGGCCAGGATGGCGATCTCGGTGGGACCGGCCTCGGCGTCGATGCCGATGACCCCCTTGAGCAGGCGCTTGGCGGCGGCGACCCAGATGTTGCCCGGGCCGGTGACCATGTCGACGCGACCGCACTCGCCCGCGCCGTAGGCGAACATCGCCACGGCCTGGGCGCCGCCCACGGCGTAGACCTCGTCGACGCCCAGCAGGGCGCAGGCCGCGAGGATGGTCGGGTGCGGCAGCCCGCCGAAGTCGCTCTGGGGCGGCGAGGTGACGGCCAGGGACCGCACGCCCGCCTCCTGGGCGGGAACGACGTTCATGATGACGCTGGAGGGGTAGACCGCGCGCCCGCCCGGTACGTACAGGCCGACGCGGTCGACGGGGATCCACTTCTCGGTCACGGAGCCGCCGGGGACGACCTGGGTGGTGTGGTCGGTGCGGCGCTGGTCGCGGTGGACCATGCGGGCGCGGCGGATGGACTCCTCCAGCGCGGCGCGCACGACCGGGTCGAGGTCGGCCAGGGCGGCGTCGATCGCGTCCTTGGGGACGCGGATGTCGGTGAGCCGGACGCCGTCGAAGCGTTCGGTGAGGTCGATCAGTGCCTCGGTTCCGCGATGGCGCACGTCCTCGCACAGCGGTCGCACGCGGTCGACGGCGGCCGCCACGTCGAGTTCCGCCCGCGGAAGGGCTTCTCGGGGGTCGCCTTGGGTGCCTCGGAGGTCGATTCGACTGATCACGGCCCCAGTCTAGGGTGCTCCGCCCGCCTGGCGGGTGGCGGTGTCCGAATGATGGACACCACATCCGCGCACGGCGGGTGCGACCGGGGCGAACACCGTCGCGGGGGCATCGTGGAACAGCCCCCCGCATACCGGACGAATAAGTGTCGCCTTACTTTGGAATACCTAACCTCAGCGATATTGCGAAAGGCTTGCCTAACTAATTCCGAGACGCTCGTGTGCGTTTCGCATATCGCCATTGTTTGCGTTATCGTGGGGCCATGACTGCAGTTAAGAGTTCGGATAGCGGCCTTTCCAAGTTCCACCGCCTCCTGGTTGACCAGGTGCGGCACGAGTTCACCGCTTCGCACCAGTACGTCGCGATCGCGACCTGGTTCGACAACCAGGACCTCCCGCAGCTGGCCCGGGTGTTCTACGAGCAGTCGCTCGAGGAGCGCGACCACGCGATGATGATCGTGCGTTTCCTGCTGGACAGCGACATCGACTTCGCCATGCCGGGCGTGGACGAGATCGAGACGCATTTCACCGCTCCGCGCGACCTCGTCGCCCTGGCCCTGCGCCAGGAGCGCGAGGTGACCGACCAGTTCCTGCGCATGGCCAAGGTGGCCCGCGACGAGGACGACTACACCGGCGAGCAGTTCCTCCAGTGGTTCATCCAGGAGCAGACCGAGGAGGTCGCCAAGATGTCCACCCTGCTCAACGTGGTGGACCGCTCGAACGGCAACCTGTTCGACGTGGAGACCTTCGTCGCCCGCGACATGCCCAGCGACGACGCCGGCAGCCAGGGCGCTCCTGGCACGGCCGGACCCTCGGTCTCCTGACCGGGGCGGCAGCCACGGCCACCGGAGGGTGGCCCGTCCACGCGTCCCGGGGCGCCGGCTCGGCCGGTCTTTGAGGGGAGAACCGGCCGTCCCGCCCCGGGACGCTCGCGTGTGCCCGGCGCGGGGCGCCACTGTGCGCCGCGCGCCGGGACGGCGACGCCCGCAGCGCGTCATGACCGGCATACTGGGGGTATGCCCGTGGCACTGCCGATCTTTCCGCTGAACACCGTGTTGTTCCCCGGTATGAGCGTCCCTCTGCACATCTTCGAGCGGCGCTACCGGCGCCTGGTGTCGGAACTGCTCGACACCGAAGCCGAGTCCTCCGCCGCCGGGGAGGGATCACGCGGGCCGCGGCGCTTCGGAGTGGTGTGGATCGAACTGGGCCACGAGGTGGCCAGCGAGTCCGGGCAGGGCGCGGGCGGCGCGGAGACGGGTGTGCCGACGACCGGCGGCTCGCACGCGTCACTGCCCAGGATCAGCGCGGTGGGGTGCACGGCCGTGGTCCGCGACGTGCGGCCCTACGGCGACGGGCGCTACGACCTGGTCGTGGAGGGCGGCGCCCGGTTCTCCGTCACCGACCTGTCCGAGGTCGACCCCTCCTCCCCCGACGAGTACGCGCAGGCCTCGGTGTCCTTCCTGCCCGAGCCCCTGGGGCCGGACGTGGAGGAACACGCCGAACGGGTCCGGGACCTGTACGAGGTCTACTGTGAGCGCCTGGCCGCGATCGGCATGGCGCCCGAGACCTCGCCCGACCTGCCCAAGGACCCGATCGCCCTGTCCTACTCGGTGGCGGCTTCGACGGTGCTGGACCAGGCGGAGAAGCAGCGGCTGCTGGAGGCGGAGGACGCCGCGACGCGGCTCGCGGTGGCCGCGCGCTTCCTGCGCAGGGAGAACCGGATCGTGGCGGCTCCCACTCTTCCCAATCTCCCCGCGGGCCCCTTCCTCAACAACGGCGTCTCGTTCAACTAGATTGCTGGGCGGGCCGGGTGTGCGTCCGGAACGGCCGGGGCGCGCTCTCGTGCCGGGACGCAGACCCGCGCTCAGGCGCGCCGACACACCACCAGGGGATCCATGAGTGCACAAGCCACGCCCGCGACCGTGGCCGCCGGGCGGACCAAGACGACCTTCACCCTCCATCCGTACTCGGTCGACGGCGACGGGCACTCCTACGGGGCGGAGGCCGCCGACGCGCTCGGTGTGCCGCACGCGCGGGTCTTCAAGACGCTGATCGCCGAGGTGGACGGGGTCTTCACCGTGGGGGTCGTCCCGGTGAGCACGACACTCAACCTCAAGGCGCTGGCGTCCGCGGTGGGCGGGAAGAAGGCCGCGATGGCGGATCCGGCCCGCGCGGAGAAGATCACGGGGTACGTGCGCGGCGGCATCAGCCCGCTGGGACAGCGCAAACGGCTGCGGACGGTGGTGGACTCCTCGGTCACGGGCCTTCCGTCGGTGTTCGTCTCCGCCGGGCGGCGCGGGCTGCAGATGGAGTTGGCGCCGCGGGACCTGCTCTCGCTGACCGAGGCCGTCACCGCGCCGATCGGCGCGGTCTGATCCGTCCTGGGTCGTGTTTCTTGCAGCATTCCGGGCTCGCGGCCGCCAGGCTGCCTCTCGCTGCGCCTCTGCGCTCGTGCAGCACAACCAGGCTGAACTTCGCACATCGTCCTGCGAGAGATGGCCTGACGACCGCTCGCTCACCCGGAAGCCCGCAGAAGAACACTCCCTGGCCGGTCCGGGGCCGGAGCGTGTGTACCGACTGTTGCCGCAACCCCTACCCAGGGGTAGCTTTGTGACATGGGCAACAGTGAATCCCCCGCTCGTTCCGTCCCCGACATGTTCCTCTCCCGCGTACGGGAATCGGGTGACCACGAGGCTTTCAGCCACCCCGTCCCCAACACGACCGGCGCTCCGGAGGAGTGGAGGTCCCTCACCTGGTCACAGACGCTGGACCGGGTGCGCCACATCGCACTCGGCCTGCACACCCTCGGGGTGACCTCCCAGGCCAGGTGCGCCATCGACTCGGGCACCAGGATCGAGTGGATCCTGGCCGACCTCGGCGTGCTGTGCGCCGGCGGTGCCGTCACGACCATCTACCCCTCCTCCACACCGCCCGACTGCGCCTACATCGTCTCCGACTCGGGCAGCATGGTCGCCTTCGCCGAGGACGCGGAGCAGGTGGCCAAGCTCGTCGACCAGCGCCCCCGGATGCCGGGGCTGTCCAAGGTCGTGGTCTTCGACGGCGAGGGCGACGGCGACTGGGTCATGACGCTGGCCGAACTGGAGGCCAGGGGCGCCGAGCTGGCCGCGGAGAAGCCCGACCTGTTCGACGAGCTCGTGGACGCGGTCCGGCCCGACCACCTCGCCACCCTCATCTACACCTCCGGCACCACCGGGCGGCCCAAGGGCGTCCGGCTGGACCACGCCAACTGGCTGTACGAGGCGCAGGCGGTCCACGACCTCGGGGAGGAGGTGAAGGCGCAGGGCCACGACCTGATGACCGGCGACGACGTGCAGTACCTGTGGCTGCCGCTGTCCCATGTCTTCGGCAAGTACATGCAGGTCAGCCAGTTGCGGATGGGGTTCAGGACGGCGGTGGACGGGCGCGTCGACAAGATCGTCGACAACCTCGCGATCGTGCGGCCCACGTTCATGGCGGCGGCGCCGCGCATCTTCGAGAAGGTCTACAACCGCGTGGTCATGCAGGCCAAGGAGGGCGGGGCCGCCAAGTTCCGCATCTTCACCTGGGCCGTGGGCGTGGGCGACCGGGTCGCCCGGCTCAAGGAGCAGGGCAGGGAGCCCGCGGGTCTGCTCGCCCTGCAGCACGCGGTGGCCGACCGGCTGGTGTTCAGCAAGCTGCGCGCCAGGTTCGGCGGACGGCTCAAGTTCTTCGTCTCCGGCAGCGCTCCCCTCGCACCGGAGATCGGGCGCTTCTTCTACGGCGCGGGCGTGACGATCCTGGAGGGGTACGGGCTCACCGAGACCAGCGCCGGCTCCTTCGTCAACCGGCCGGGCGACGTGCGCTTCGGCACGGTCGGGCTTCCGATGCCGGGCACGGAGGTCCGGATCGCCGAGGACGGCGAGGTGCTGCTGCGCGGCGGCGGCGTGATGCGCGGCTACCACAACCTCTCCGGCGCCACCGAGGAGGTGCTCACCGAGGACGGCTGGTTCGCCACCGGCGACATCGGTGTCCTGGAGGAGGGCCGGTTGAGGATCACCGACCGCAAGAAGGAGCTGATCAAGACCTCGGGCGGCAAGTACGTGGCGCCGCAGGGCATCGAGAGCCGGTTCAAGTCGGTGTGCCCCTACATCAGCAACTTCGTCGTGCACGGCGACCGGCGCGCCTACTGTGTGGCGCTGGTGGCCCTGGACCCGGAGGCGATCGAGGTCTGGGCGCGGGAGAACGGCCTGGGTGACCTGAACTACGCCGGGCTGGTCAAGGAGCCCAAGGTGCGCCAGATGGTGCAGGAGGCCATCGACGTGCTCAACCGGGACCTGCCGCGGCACGAGACGATCAAGAAGTTCACCATCCTGCCCCGTGAGCTCTCCGTGGACGAGGGCGAGATCACGCCCAGTCTGAAGATGCGGCGGCGCGCGGTCGAGGACAAGTACCGTGACCTGCTCGACGCCATGTACGAGGACTCGGTCCAGGCGCTGTGACGGCGGCGAGTCAGGCCTCGTCGGCCCGCGGTCGGCCGTCGGACGGGCCCCGATGGGTGGGCGGACGCGACGAGCGTCCGCCCCGCGCCGGGGCCCGCGGTGTGTCGCGGCCCGGCTCGGGATCCCCGCCGTGGCCGGCGGGCCGGTCGGCGGCGGGGTCGTTAGCGGGGCCGGCGGCAGGATCGGAAGCGGCACTGCGGTCGGTGGCGGGCGCGGGGCCGCGGTCGTGGTCGGGACGGTGGTCGGCCCCCTGTCCAGGGCTGGACGCGGAGCCGCGCTCGGCGGCACTCTCGCGCTCGTGACCGGTTCCGGGAGCATGGTCGGAAGCGGCTGCGGGACCGCTGTCGTCTGCGTGACCGGCCCCGGGAGCAGGGTCCGAACCGGGCACGGAACCGCGGTCGGAGTCTCCGAAGCCGGGGTCGGGCGCCCCGACGACGACGGGGCTGCGCGCTGACGTCCGCTCCGGCACACCAGGCTGGTCACGGCGGATCGCACTGATCAGATCCAGCAGCGCGTACTGCAGGGCGAAGACGAAGGGCCAGGCCACCAGGAAGGCGGTGGCACGCAGCCGGAGGCCGACCTCGACGGTCTCCCCCGGTTCGGCCGCCGCCATGGCGGCGTGCAGCGGGGCGTCCAGTGCGACGCCGATCCGCCAGGTGAGCAGCGTGGCCGCGACCGAACCCGCGAACCCCGCCAGCAGGCACACCAGCCGCAGGTCCTGGAACATCCGCCGCGCCAGCGGGAACTGCACCATGTAGGCGGTGTAGCCGGTGACCAGCCCGGCGATCGAGGTCATGACGACGAAGTAGCCCTCGGCGGCGAACACGTCCTGGCTCGTACCGGTGAAGACCTCGCCGTCTCCCAGCGAGGTGCCCTCGGCCCGGACGGGAACCAGCTCCCACCACAGCGGCCCGAGGAGCGCACCCAGCAGCGCCACGCCTCCGAACAGGCACGCCCCCACGATCAGTTGGCGTCGTACCCCCGCGGGCCGCCTGTCCTCGGTCATCCGGACCTCCCCGTCCCCGTCACCCCGAAAACCGGTGGCCTCGGGGCATGGCCGGAAGGAGAATACCGGCATGAGCGACATGAACAGCCCTGTCACCCTGTCCGCGTCGACGCGTGTCGACCCGCCGATGGCCGCGGACGAGCGCACGATGCTCCTGTCCTGGCTGGACTGGCACCGGTCCACGGTGCGGGTCAAGTGCGCGGGTCTGGCTCCTGAGCTGTCCTCCGCCACGCCCCTGCCGGCGTCACCGCTGATGAGTATCGGCGCCATCGTCTCCCACCTGCGCTGGGTGGAGGGGTTCTGGTTCGAGGTGGTGCTCCTCAACCAACCGCATCCGGCGCCCTACTCCGCAGCGGAACCCGACGGGGAGTTCCGGGCGGGGCTGCACCGGCCGCTCACCGAGCTCCTGGACGAGTACGACGCCCAGTGCGCGCGCTCGCGGGAGATCACCGCCCGGCTCGAACTGGGCAGTTCCGCCCGGGCGATCACCGACCAGCGGGGGCGCACGACCCTGCGGTGGGTGCTGGTGCACATGATCGAGGAGACCGCCCGGCACAACGGGCACCTGGACGTGCTGCGCGAACTCGCCGACGGCACCACCGGCGAATAGCCCCCGCGCTCGGCCGCGGCGTCGCGGGCGGGTCAGTCGTCGCTGGCGTCCGCCTCCGGGGCGGCCGGCCCGGTGTCCTCCTCGGCGAGGATCCGGTACAGGCTCCGCGTCGAGTCGCCCAGGAGCCGCTTGGCCCGCTCCACCTGTTCGTCGGTGCCCGCCTGCGCGACCTGCGCGGCGGCGGCGCTCAGCTGGTAGGCGAGGTTGCCGATGTCCTCGTAACGGGACCGGCTGTCGGCGTAGGCGTCGGCCACCGCCTCCCAGGGCGGGGTGAGTCCGGCGGCGTTCTCCTCCAGGTAGTCGACGCCCTCCTCCGTGAGCCGGTAGGGACGGCGGCGGCCCTCACCTTCCTCCTGGACGACCAGGCCCTCGTCCTCCAACTGCTGGAGCATCGGGTAGACGGAGCCTGGGCTGGGCCGCCACATCCCGCCGCTGCGCTCCCGGCCCTCGCGGATGATCTCGTAGCCGCTGCGCGACTCCTCGGCGAGCAGCAGCAGGATGCCGGTGCGCACGTCTCCGCGCTTGGCGCGGTGTCCGCCGCGGCCACCGCGCCCGCCCCGGCCGGGGCCGAACCCGCCCCCGGGGCCGAACCCGCCGAAGGGGTGTCCAGGGTGGCCACCTCCCCACGGGGGGACGCCGGGAGGCGGGGGGCCGAACGGGGGCTGGGGCGGGGTGGGCGGCGGCGGCCCGAACTGGGCCCGGTGCCCGCGTGGTCCGCCGTCGTCGTGTCCGTGGGGCCCACCGCCGTGGTGTTCCCCGTGGCGGCCGTGCAGCGGACCGCGGGAGTCCTCGCCCGGGGCCCAGCCCCAGAATCCGCGCGAACGCCCGGCACGGCCGGAACGTCCGCCGCGCGCGTTCCAGGACCAGGGACCGGGAAGTGCCATGGCACTCATGGTGTGTTCTCCTTCGATCGATACAGCGCGACTGTCTTGGTAAGTCGCGATAGCTCAAAGATATATCGCTAACTTCGCCATGGCAAGTGCGAGCACGACGAAGTCCCCGCGCGCCGTGGGGCACGCGGGGACTTCGGGGTCGTGCGGGTCCGTCGGGTTCAGTAGGTCCGGCGGGTCCGGCGGTCAGTAGTCGACCGCGTACGCCCCCAGCAGGCTCTTCATCTCACCGTTGAACTCCGGGGAGATCCGGACCGTGTACTTGTCCACGGCGTAGATCCGCGACCGGACCGGGTTGTCCACCCGGATGCGGACCGGGGTCTCTCCCTTGTGGGTGTCCAGCACCTGGCGCAGGTCGGCCACCAGTTCCGGCGTGAGCCGCTTCTCGTCCACGGTCAGCAGCACCGGCGGTTCGCCCTCGGTGACGTGGGAGATGTCCAGGATCGACATCTCCGAGGCGAACATCGAGTACGTGCCGTCGCGGTCGTTGAGCCGGCCCTTGACGGTGACCGCGGTGTCCTCCAGCAGGGCGTCCACGTACAGCGGATACGTCTTGGGGAAGAACAGGACCTCCATCGAGGCGTCCAGGTCCTCCACCGTGGCGATCGCCCACTGGTTGCCCGCCTTGTTGGTGCGCTTGTCCACCTTGGAGATCAGGCCCGCGATCCGCACCTCACCGCGTTCGCGCGCCATCTCCCCCGCCACGACCTGCGCGATCGAGGTGTCCCGCGAGCGCGCCAGCACCCGCTCGGCCCCGGCCAGCGGGTGGCTGGAGACGTACAGGCCCAGCATCTCCCGCTCGAAGGCGAGCTTGGTCTTGCGGTCCCACTCCTCGTCGCCCCAGTTGATGTTGAGCCCGATGGGGGTGGAGTCCTCGTCGTCGCCTCCGCCGAACAGGTCGAACTGGCCGTGCGCCTCCTGCTTCTTGGAGCTGATCATGCCGTCCACCGCGGTCTCGTGGTGGCGGTACAGCTCGCGCCGCGGCTGGCCCAGGGAGTCGAATCCGCCCGCCTTGACCAGCGACTCGATGACCCTCTTGTTGCAGGCGGCGAGTTCGATCTTGGACAGGAAGTCGGTGAAGGAGGTGAACTTGCCCTTCTCCGTGCGGGTCTTGATGATCGAGTTGACCACGTTCGCGCCGACGTTGCGGACCGCGCCCATGCCGAAGCGGATGTCCCGGCCGACCGGGGTGAAGCGCAGACCGGACTCGTTGACGTCCGGCGGCAGCACCTTGATGCCCTGCGCGCGGCACTCGGCCAGGTAGACCGCCATCTTGTCCTTGTCGTCACTGACCGAGGTCAGCAGCGCGGCCATGTACGCGGCGGGGTAGTTGGCCTTGAGGTAGGCGGTCCAGTACGCGACGAGGGCGTATCCGGCCGCGTGCGACTTGTTGAACGCGTACCCGGCGAAGGGGAGCATGACGTCCCAGATCGCCTGCATGGACTCCCGGGAGAAGCCCTTCTCGATCATCCCGGCGGAGAACTTCTCGAACTCCTTCTCCAGGGCCTCCTTCTTCTTCTTGCCCATCGCGCGGCGCATCAGGTCGGCGCCGCCCAGGCTGTACCCGGCCATCTGCTGGGCGATGGCCATGATCTGCTCCTGGTAGACGATCAGGTGATACGTCTCGCCGAGGATGGGGTCCAGCGCTTCCTTGAGCTCCGGGTGGATCGGGGTGACGTCCTGGCGCCCGTTCGACCGGTCCGCGTAGTCGTTGTGCGCGTTGGCGGCCATCGGGCCCGGCCGGTACAGCGAGATCACGGCCGTGATGTCGCCGAAGTTCTTCGGTTCCATCCGCTTGAGCAGGTTGCGCATGGCGCCGCCGTCGAGCTGGAACACGCCCAGGGTGTCGCCGCGGGCCAGGAGCTTGTACGCCTTCTTGTCGTCCAGGGGGACCTTGGACATGTCCAGGTCCACACCCTCGGCTTCCTTGATGCTCTTGACCGCGTCGTCGATGATCGTGAGGTTGCGCAGGCCCAGGAAGTCCATCTTGAGCAGACCCATGTCCTCGCACTGAGGGTAGGGAAAGCCGGTGATGATGGCGCCGTCGGTGTCGCGCTTGTGCAGCGGGATGACGTCGAGCAGCGGGTCGCGGGACAGGATGACGCCGGCGGCGTGCACACCCGTGCCGCGGGTCAGGCCCTCGATACCCCGCGCGGTCTCCATGACCTTGGAGACCTGCGGGTCGTTCTCGACCAGGTTGCGCAGCTCCGTGGTCTCCGGGTACCGCTCGTGGTCGGTGTTGAACACCGCGTCCAGCGGGATCTCCGCCCCGCCCACGGCGGCGGGGAAGGCCTTGGTGATCTGGTCGCCGACCGAGTAGGGCATGCCGAGGATGCGCGTGGAGTCCTTCACGGCGGCCTTGGCCTTGATGGTGCCGAAGGTGAGGATCTGCGCGACGCGCTCCTCGCCGTACAGGCGGGTGACGTAGTCGATCATCTCGGTGCGCCGACGCTCGTCGAAGTCCAGGTCGACATCGGGCATGCTGACGCGTTCCGGGTTGAGGAACCGTTCGAACAGCAGGCCGTGCGCCATCGGGTCGAGGTCGGTGATGCCCAGGACGTAGGCGACCATCGACCCGGCGGCCGAGCCGCGGCCCGGCCCCAGCGCGATGCCCTCGCGGCGCGCGTACTGGCAGATGTCGGCGACGACGAGGAAGTAGGCCGGGAAGCCCATCTCGTTGATGATGCCGAGTTCGTAGTCGACGCGCTGGCGGTACTCGGCGCTGACCCCGTCGGGGTAGCGGCTCGGCAGGCAGCGCTCGACCTCCTTGCGCAGCCAGGAGGACTCGGTCTCACCCTCGGGGATGGGGAAGGCGGGCATGAGGTCGCGATGGGCGAACACCGAGTCGTAGGCGTCCGGCTCGATCCGCTCGGCGATGAGCAGGGTGTTCTTGCAGCCCTGGGCCCACTCGTCGAAGTCGAGCAGGCCGCGCATCTCGTCCGGGGTCTTGAGGTAGTAGCCCGAGCCGTTGAAGCGGAACCGGGTGGGGTCGTCCAGGTTCTTGCCCACTCCCACGGCCAGCAGGGCGTCGTGCGCGGAGGCCTGGCTCTCGTACACGTAGTGGGAGTCGTTGGTCACCAGCGGCGGGATGTTCAGCTCGCGGCCGACCTCGAGCAGGCCGTCGCGGACCTGCTTCTCGATGTCGACGCCGTGGTCCATCAGCTCCAGGAAGACGTTCTCCCTGCCGAAGATGTCCTGGAGCTTGGCGGCGTACTCGATCGCCTCCTTCTCCTGGCCCAGCCGCAGCCGCGTCTGCACACCGCCGGACGGGCACCCCGTCGAGACGATGATGCCCTCGCTGTTCTCCGCCATGAGGTCCAGGTCCATCCGGGGCTTCATGTAGTAGCCCTCCATGGACGCCAGCGAGGACATCTTGAAGAGGTTGCGCAGCCCGGTCGCGTTCTGCGCCAGCATCGTCATGTGCAGGAAACGACCGCCACCGGAGATGTCCTTGCCGCCTTCACCCGAGGCGTCGTCGGAACCGCTGGCCCGGCCCCAGAACACCCGCTTCTTGTGGAAGCGCGACTCCGGCGCGACGTAGGCCTCGATGCCGATGATGGGTTTGACGCCCGAGCCCTTGGACTGCTGGTAGAACTCGTAGGCCCCGAACATGTTGCCGTGGTCGGTCATGGCGACCGCAGGCATCTCCAACCGCGCGGCCTCCTTGAACAGGGGCTTCAGCTTCGCGGCGCCGTCCAGCATCGAGTACTCGGTGTGGACGTGCAGATGGGTGAACGAGTCGGCCATGGCTCGGGTGCCCCCAGGAGGGTCGATGGACTGGTGATGCTCCCGAGCCTACGACTTTCCCACGACTCTCGCGGCCCCCTGTGGACAACCGACTGGGCCCGTGCCACGAAGACACGAGCCCAGCGGTGAGAGGTGGTCCTGGAACCGCCGTCCAGTTCGGCCTGCCGTAGCGATGCCCGGTCACGGAACCCCGGACACCGGAATGCCGCTCACAGTGGGCGACCCGTACCCACAGGCGGTCACAGGACCTTCGGGCATCCCGGGTGCCTGCTCACAGAGAGGTGGTGACCAGGGTTCCCATCTCCAAACCGCACGTCCCGCCACCCGGCCTGGGCCTCGGGAGAACTCGGTCAGCTCAATCGGAAGCCAGATGCCCCTGACCCCAGCAGGGCTGAAGAGGTCAGCTCCGTTCAGCGGACGTGAGGAATGCTCTCCACTCATCCGAATCGAAGAAGAAGTAGCCCAGTCCGGGATTCCTGGAGTCCCGAAGGTTCATGCCGTGATCACCCTCGGCCACCTCCACGCACTCGCCGCCTTGGGCACTGCTGTAGGAGGACTTCCGCCACTGCATACCCGTCGCGGAGGGGGTCCTGTTCATGTCTCTCCCATGTACTTCTTGATCATCTCCGCCGACAGAGACGGCGGTAGTGCAGTGCTGCACAAAGCGAGGAAGCGCAGCTGCGCAGACCTCACCTCACTGGGAACAGTGGTGACGGTCGCGCTTCCCGGGCCCTCAACGTACAGTGCGGACTCACCCTCCGGCAGATCGAGGATGACATGCGACCCGTCGATGGCTGGATGGCCACCAATGGTGAAGGGGACGACAAGCAGCTTGACAGTCGGGCGCTGGGAGATGTCGATCAACCTCTGGAGCTGTTGCCTCTTCTCCGCGCCTGTCACTACGCACCGTTTGAGGACCGCTTCGTCGATGACGAAGAAGAGGTGCGGTGGTTCCTGCCGTTCCAGGATCTCCTGACGTTTGATGCGAGCAGTGACCAGACGTCCGACTTCCGTCTCGGTGGGAGCCGGGTACAGGCATCGGGCCAGCGCTTGGGCGTACTCCTCCGTCTGGAGCAGTCCGGGTATCGACTGTGATTGGAAGATGTAGATCGCCGTCGCCTCGGCCTCCAGGTTCGCGTAGGGCCTGAACCATGGCGGGTAGGCCTCGGCGGCGTCCTCCAACAAGGGGAGTATCCGGCTGAGGGCACCCCCGGTGTTGAGTACCTGGTCGCAGTACGCAGTGAACTTGGATGTGGCCCTGTCGCCCTCGCGGGCGTCCAGCGGCGACCGTTTGGCGGTCTCGATCATCGACACCATGGACTTGGAGTACGGGATCTGATCGGCGAGCTGCGCCTGCGTCAGACCCGCTGCCTCGCGATGGCGCTTGAGTTCGCTCGCGTAGTACCTGAGCGCCAGTGGAGTCGGGCGCTGCGGCTCGTCCGGCTCTTCATCGGGGACTACGCGCAGGTCAGTCATGACAGCACTCCGGTAGGGGCGAGGGGGTGACCGTGTCGCCGATCCCAGCGAACGGCCTTCTCAGCGTAGTTCTACGTTCACTGTCGGTGGGGGCTTTCCACAGGCCGAGTTCGATCACCTGGTCACCGTTCCCTCATCCGTGGTCACAGCGGATAGCGCCTGCCCACAGCCCTCCACAGGCCATCCGGCATTTCGGACGAGAACCCACGGCTCCTGTGGTGAGCGGGAACCGGTAGCGCAGGGTGACGTTCGTGTCCCAACCTCGGTGCATGGAGAACAACAGCACGTGCCGGTCCAACACTCTGACGATCACGCCCGAAGCGCTACGTGCCGAAGCCGATGCCCTGGCCTCCGAAGAGGCTCCCCGCCGGTTCGCGGTCTTCGCAATGGACTTCGACGAGTACGACGGCGTCATCCTCGCGTGGGGCCAGCGCTTCCGCGACGGCCGTGTCGTCCTGACCGGCGACACCGCGCCCGTTCACGGAAGGTTCGGTTCCCTTCGCACCGCCCTTCGGGTGTGCACTGTTGGGGACGCTCGGACATACGTGTCCTGGGTCGATCCGGAGCCCGTGCCGGGCGACGCGGCCTTCGACGGATCTCCGGTTCACGGGCTCCGATCCGTCAGCGGTGCCGGGGAGGCACACTGACGTACGCGGGAGGGCGGTTCAGCGGGGGCGGAGGGTGCGGGCGAGGTCGCGCAGCCAGGGCTCGCGGAAGGCCCGTTCGCCGGTGAGCGCCCGGTGGATCCGGGAGCGGGCCGCGGCCGTGCTGAGTACATCGACCAGCAAAAACACACGGACTGACCGTTCGGGCGGGTGAGGGAAGCGATTCCTCCCGGTCGTGATCGACCGGGATTCCTCGCTAGAACGCGTTGAAGCAAGGCGGGCGGGCCGGTCCAAGACCTTTTCGACGCCTGTGGACACACGGTCGCCCTCCCGGCGGTACCGTTCCTCCACATCCGCCCCGAGAGGATCCCGACCATGCGCCACCGCAGCTCGACCGCCACGCTCGTGCTGACGGCGTCCGGGGTGCGACCCGTCCCTCCCGCCCCGGGTGCGTCGCCGTCGGTGCCGCCGCCTCCGCCCGAGGGCGCGGTGCGCTTCGCGACGTTCAACGCCGCCCTGTCCCGACCGACCCCGGGGACCTTGCTGAGGGAGCTGTCCGCGCCGGACCACCCCCAGATCGGGAACGTCGCCGAGATCGTCCAGTGGGTGCGCCCCGACGTGCTGCTGGTCACCGAGTTCGACCACGACCACCACGGGCTCGGCCCCCGGCTCTTCCAGGACTCCTACCTGGCGGTGGGCCGGGGCGGCGCGGAGGGCGTGGACTTCCCCTACCTCTACACGGCCCCGGTGAACACCGGGGTGCCGTCCGGGGCGGACCTGGACGGCGACGGGCGGGTGGTCACGGCGCCGGGGAGCACGGCCTATGCCAGGGACGCGTTCGGGTTCGGGCTCTTCCCAGGCCAGTACGGGATGGCCGTGTTCTCGCGGTACCCCCTGCTGACCGACCGGGTCCGGACCTTCCGCGAGTTCCGGTGGGCGGACCTGCCGGGCGCCCTGCTGCCGGTGCGCCCCGACACCGGGGATCCGTTCCACTCGCCCGGGGCCCTGGCGGTGCTGCGGCTGTCGTCCAAGAGCCACTGGGACGTCCCGGTGGACGTCGGCGGCCGTCGTCCCGTGCACCTGCTGGCGAGCCACCCCACGCCCCCGGCCTTCGACGGCCCCGAGCGGCGCAACGTCCTGCGCAACCACGACGAGATCCGGTTCTGGGTCGACTACCTCTCCCCCGGCGCCTCACACCTGTACGACGACGCCGGGCACCGGGGCGGCCTGGCCCCGGGCGCCCCGTTCGTGGTCGCGGGCGACCTCAACGCCGACCCCCGCGCGGGCGACGGCCACCCCGAGGCGATCCGTCAGCTCCTGGAGCACCCGGGGATCACCGACCCCCGCCCCTCCAGCCGGGGCGGGCTGGGCCGGGCGGCCGTTGACCCGGCCGCACCGGCGGCGACCGGGCACCTGCGCGCCGACTACGTGCTGCCGTCGGCCGACCTGGGCGTGCGTGGCGCGGGCGTGTTCTGGCCCGCGCCGGACGACCCGCTCTTCCGGCTCACCGGGGACTGTCCGTTCCCCAGCTCCGACCACCGCCTGGTGTGGGTGGACGTGGCGTGCCGGTGAACCCGGCCGCCCCGCCGTGAACCCACGCGCGCCGCTCCGTGGAGCGGGTGCGTCCACGCCGTGGAACCCGTGCACCCGGGCTGAATCTCACACCGCGCCCTCCCGTGTGCCCGCGCCGTGGTCCTGTGCGCGGTGGGGTCCGCCCACGGCCACGCGTGCCGCCGCGGCGCGGCTCTTCACCTCCGCCGTTCGGCGTCCTCCTGGGCGGCGGACAGACCGGCGCTGATCACGCTGTCCATGATGGCGGAGAGCCGCTCGGCCCCCAGGCGCGGCGCGTGCTCGGCCATGCGCTCGACCAGTTCGCGCTCGCGGCGCGGGTCGCGGCCGGCGAAGTACCCGACGGGCTTGAGCCGCTGCACCTCGGCGGCGACGAGCGCGCGGCGCTCCAGGAGCGCGGCCAGCTCGGCGTCCATCCGGTCGATGCGGCCGCGGAGTTCGCGGATGCGCTCGTCGGGCGCGGGAGTGGTGGTCGGGGTGTGCACGGTGGCCTCCAACGGGTGTGAACCGGTCGCGGTGCGGCCGTCCGTTCCGCCGGACTGGGTGCGCGTGGGGAGCGTCGGCCGCCTGGAAAACGAAAGAGCACCGGGGCGCGATCGCCCGAGTGCTCTGTTGCCGACGTTCCCTGATCCGCCTATGCGAGCGCGGCCGACGGGTGCGTCGGCTGGCTAAACACATAGCTGCGGTGGGTCATGGGGACGACTGTACCGGGTCCGAGCACCGCGTGGGGAGCGTGGGGCCCGTGTTCCCTCCCACGGAATGGCCCACGGGGTATCACCGGGTGCCCCGAGGTGCCACGGAGGGCGGCGGAAGCGGCGGGGCACCGCGCCGCAGGAACGGGCGGGTCCTGAACGGCCGAGCCGCCGCCGTGGCCTAGTGCGGAAGTTCGACGCGGATCATCAGGGCGGTCGCCTCGGCGGTGACCTCGCCGTGGGCGCGGATCTCGCCGGAGACGAAGACCTTACGGCCGTCGGTCCGATCCACGCGGCCGACGACCTCCAACGGGGTGAACAGCGGCGTGGGCCTGCGGAAGTTCACTTCCAGCTTGGCGGTCAGGCCGGGGCTGGTCTCGACCGCGGAGGCACTCCCGATGGCCTGGTCCAGGAGCGCGGCGACCCAGCCGCCGTGCGCGAGCCCGGGCGGCCCCTGGTAGACGGTGTTGAGGGTGACCTCGCCGCGCAGCCCACCGGGGACGCGTTCGAGGAAGAGCGGCGGGGCGACGGGGTTGGTGTCGCCCGAGACGATGTTGGTGATGGTGCCGTACTCGGTCGTGCCGTCGGACATCGTGCGCTCGACCATGGTGCCGATCTGGCGGCGGTCGACGTCGAGCCGTCCCGTGAGGTCCTCGACGACGGCGGCGGCCTCGGCCAGGGTCTCCCTGTCGGCGCCGGTGTTGGCGACCGCGTCGATGAGGTCGTGCACGCGGGACACCAGGGAGCGCAGCTCGGCGGGGATGGAGCCGTCCTCGACCACGGGGAGACCGAAGGACCGGGGGTCGGGGGCTTCGGCGACCGGCTGGGTGTGGACCGTCATGTGTTCCTCGTCGGATCGGTGGTGCTGGGGCGTGGAGTCACCCACACCGAACCGAATCCTACTCGGTAGTATTCGAGGAAGACATCTCCGAACCGTGCGCTCCCCGTCACACCATCGCAAGTGCGCCCTGTCGTGCCTGGTCACCCGGCCGGTCGTGACCGCTCGGCCGCGCACCGGACCACCCGGGATCAGTCGAGCCGACGCACCATGTGCAGGTGCGGGATCCCGGCGTCGAGGAACTCCTCACCGTGCGCGGTGTAGCCGAGCCGCTCGTAGAAGCCGAGGGCGTGCGTCTGGGCGTGCAGCTCCACCGAGGAGAACCCGCGCTCGCGGGCCCGCTCCTCCACAGCTTTGACCAGCGCGGCACCCGTGCCCGATCCCCGGCCCTTGGGCAGTACCGCCAGGCGTCCCAGCAGCCCCGACTCCCCGCCGGTACCGCCGTCGGCTCCGCCCTGGGCCACGAGCCGCACCGTGCCGACCGGCACCCCGTCGAGCAGCGCCACGAACTGGTCCGCGGCCGGGTCGCGGCCGTCCCACTCCTCCTCGATGGGGACCTCCTGCTCGGCGACGAACACGGCACCGCGGATGACGAACACCGCGGCGAGGTCGCGGGCGTCCTCGGCCAGGCGGATCACAAGTTCATTCGTGCTCATCCCCGCAGGCTAGCGGGTGCGTCGACGGCCGGCGACCGGGCACCGGGGCCGAGGAACAGGGCCCCGCCGACCGGCACCGACCACCCCGCGACCCCAACCGGCGCCAGTGCGGGCGCCCCCGTGCCGGGACCTAATCTGGACGTATGGGCCAGCCCAGGGACGTACACCCGAACGTCGAGGATCCGCGCGTGGAGCACGCGCGCTACTGGCGCTTCCCGGGTCTGCCCGGCACCGAACTGCTCACCGCGCGCTTCGTCACCACGTCGTTCGTGCGGCACACCCATCCCACGTACACCATCGGCGTGATCACCGGCGGGATCGAGGAGTACACGCATCCCGGTGGCCGTGCCCGTGTGGGCCCGGGCGGACTGGCCGTCGTCGGCCCGGGCGAGGTCCACACCGGACACGCCGGCGTCCCCGAGGGGTGGGGCTACCGGGTCTTCTACCCCTCCCCCGACGTCGTCGGGGACATCGCCGCCGAACTCGGCATGCGCGGGACCCCCGCCTTCACCGAATCCGGCATCCACGCCCCCGAGGTCGCGCGGATCCTGGTCGACGCCCATCTGGCCGCCGACCACGGCGACGCGCTGACCGCCTCCGCCCTGACCCGGCAGGGGCTCGGACTGCTGCTGCGCACGCACGGGCGCGCTCCGGTGGCCGAGCCGACCGCGCACTCCGCCCGCCCCGAGGTGGAACGCGCCCGCCGCGTCCTCACGGCACGGCTGCTGGACCCGCCCACCCTGGAGGAACTCGCCGCCGAGGTCGGTATGGGCCCCTTCGCGCTCACCCGGGCCTTCCGCGCCGCCCACGGCCTACCTCCGCACGCCTACGTCAACCAGGTGCGCGTGGACCGCGCCCGCGCCCTGCTGCGATCGGGCCACCCGCCGGGCGACGTCGCGGCGCGGGTCGGGTTCGCCGACCAGCCCCACTTCACCCGCCACTTCAGGCGACACCTGGGCGTACCGCCCGGCGCCTACCAGAGAGCCCTGCTGGCCTCCTGACGCACCGGGCGCCCACGACCCGGTGACACCATGCTCGCGACCGCCCGCGGCGTTCGGCTCCAGCCCAGCGGGGCCCGCGCAAGAACGTTCAAGACACCACCGGGCCACCCTTCCTACGGTTCGTCGAGTGAGAACCTTCGCTCTGCTCAAGTCGCCCGCCGTGCGCGACAGCCTGGGGATCGGTGTCGCCGTGGGCGCCGCCGGCCTGGCCTTCGGCACGGCCGCGGTGGCCGCGGGCCTGTCCCCCGCACAGGCCCTGTTCCTCAGCCTGTTCGCGTTCACCGGCGCCTCCCAGTTCGCGCTCGTCGGCGTCATCGCCGGAGGCGGCAGCCTGGTCGCCGGAGTCCTCGGCGCCCTCCTGCTCGGTGCCCGCAACACGCTCTACGGGCTGCGCCTGGCCGACCTCCTCGGCTGGCGCGGCGCCAGGCGCGCCCTCGCCGCGCACGGCGTCATCGACGAGACCGCCGCGATCACCTTGGCCCAGTCCGACCGAACCTCGGCCCGCACGGCGTTCGTGACCACCTACGCGGTGCTCGGCTCGTTCTGGGTGGTGACGACCCTGGCGGGCGCGCTGGCCACCGAGCGCGTCAGCGACATGGACGCCTTCGGCCTGGACGCGGTCGGACCGGCGATCTTCCTGGGCCTGCTGTGGCCCCGGCTGCGCGAGGGCGGTGGCCGTGCGTGGCTGATCGCCGTCGCGGGAGCGGGCATCGCCCTGGCCGCCACCCCGCTGCTGCCGCCGGGCGTGCCGGTGCTGCTCGCCGCCTCCGCCGCCCTGGTCGCACTCGTGCGCCCGGTCGGCACCGCACCGACGACCGCGACCGAACCCGCCGAGGAGGCCCGCGCATGACCCTGTGGATCGCCCTCATCGCCACCGCGGCGGGCTGCTACCTGTTGAAGTTCGCGGGCCTGTCCGCGCCCCGGCGCCTGCTCGACAATCCGTGGCTGCAGCGGTTCGCCACCGCCGTCCCGCTCGCGCTGCTCGCCGCGCTCATCACGGTGGAGGCCCTGCGCGGCGACGGCCAGGCGCTCTCCTGGGACACCGCGCGGATGGCCGGACTGGGCGCGGCCGTGCTCGCCCTGGTGCTGCGGGCGCCCTTCCTGGTGGTGATCGTCGCGGCGGCGGCCACCACCGCGGGCCTGCGGGCCCTGGGCGCGGGCTGACCCCGCCCGGCCCCGGCCGTCCTTGACCGGCACCGGGGCGGGTGCCAGAGTCGGCCGCACGCGCCCCGGCGCGCCGAGTGGACCTTGCAACGACGGAAGGACCCCGCCCCATGACCCCTGACCGCCGCCAACCCCCCGCCGACACCGCCGCGCACGCGGCCGTGGAGGTCCTGGCCGCCGCCGGGATCCGACGGTGCTACACCGTTCCCGGAGAGAGCTTCCTGGAGCTCGCCGACGCCATCGACCGGCACCCCGGGATGTCCCTGGTCTCCACCCGCCACGAGAACGGCGCCGGGTTCATGGCCGAGGCCGACGCCAAACTCACCGGGATACCGGCGGTGGCCGCGGCCACGCGGGGCCCCGGCGCGGCCAACCTCGCCGTGGGCGTGCACACGGCCATGCAGGACTCCACGCCGATGGTCGTCTTCCTCGGCCAGGCCGAGACCGAGCGGCTCGGCCGCGAGGCCTTCCAGGAGGTCGACCTCACCGCGTTCTACGCGCCGATCACCAAGTGGTCCACGACCGTGCACCGCGCCGACCGGTTGGCGGAGGTCACCGCGAAGGCGATCCGGATCGCGACGAGCGGGCGGCCCGGACCCGTGGCCGTCGCGGTGCCCGGCGACCTGTTCGGGCAGCGGGTGGGCCGCCAGGATCCGCCCGTGCCCTTCCAGGTGCCCCGTCCCCCGCTCTCAGAAGGCGACCGCGACCGGCTGGCCGGCCTGCTGGCCCGCGCGGCCCGCCCGGTGATCATCGCGGGCGGCGGCGCCCGCGCGGCCAGGGAGGACCTGGTCGCCGTCGCAGAGCGGTTCAGTGCCGGGGTCTACGCGGCGTGGCGGCGCCAGGACGTCTTCCCCAACGACCACCCGCTCTACCTGGGACATCTGGGGCTGGGGTGTCCGCCACAGACCTTGGCGGCGCTGCGCGACGCCGACGCCGTCCTGGCGGTCGGCTGCCGGTTGAGCGAGACCACCACGCAGGGCTTCACCCTGCCGCGGGGCGGCGCCCGCACGAAGGTGGCGCAGATCGACATCGACCCGGGCCAGGTGGGCGCCACCACCGACCTGTGGTTCGGCGCGGTCGCCGACGCGGCCGCGGCCCTGCGCGCTCTGGCCGCGTCCCCGGTCCGAGCGCCCCACCGCGACTGGAGCGCGGCCCGGCGGGCGTGGGTGGACGCGTCCACGGTCCCGCCCGAGGCCGCCGACCACCTCGGTCCGGGCCTGCACCCGTGGTCGGTGGTGGAGGGCATGCGTGAGGCCCTGCCCGAGGACGCCCTCATCACCAATGACGCGGGCAACTTCGCGAGCTTCCTGCACCGGGGCTGGTGGTTCCGCCATCCCCGGACCCAGTTGGCTCCGACCAGCGGGGCCATGGGCTACGCCGTGCCCGCGGCGGTGGCGGCCAAGATCGCCGCGCCGGAGCGCACGGTGGTCGCGGTGGCCGGTGACGGCGGGGCGATGATGACCGGCCAGGAGCTGGAGACGGCCGTGCGCGAGGGCGCTCCGATCACCGTGGTCGTGTTCCAGAACGGCCTGTACGGCACGATCGCGATGCACCAGGCGCGTGAGATGGGCCGGATCGCCGGTACGCGGATCAGCGGGCCGCTGGACCTGGCCGGGTTCGCGCGGTCGCTGGGCGCGCGGGGGGCGACGGCGCACACGCGCGCGGAACTGGAGAAGGCGCTGGTGGAGGCGGTGGACGCCGATCTGCCGACCCTGGTGGACGTGCGCACCGACCCGGACGTCATCAGTCCGTCCGCCACCCTGACCGGTCTGCTGTCCGAGTAGGGCCGAAGGCTCCCGGCCGAAGGATCGCGTCCTCCACGGCGGACGCTGCCCCTGACCGGCCGGGCGCCGGGTCCGAGTAGGCGCGCGGCCGTCCCGGGCCGACCGGGGCGGCCGCGGCGCGCCTCACTCGGTGTAGGTGGCGGCGGCCTCGCGCAGCGCGCGGACGGTGGCGCGGATCGCGGGGCGGCGTGAGGCGTCGGTGCGCCAGAACACGTAGACCTGGCGCACCAGCGCGGGCTGGACGGGGACGACGCGTACTCCCTCGGGCACGGCCCCACGGCCCAGCCTGGGCATGACGGCGGCGCCGATCCCCGCGGCGATGAGCGCGAGCTTGGTCTGGTGCTCCTCGACGTTGTGCACGATCCGCGGTTCGGCGCCGCGGGAGCGGATCATGTCGTGGAGCCAGTCGTTGCAGATCGAGGCCTTGGACCAGCTGATCCAGGGCAGGGTGAGGATCTCGTCGATCTCCAGCAGCTCGCGGTGGGCCAGGGGGTGGTCGGCGGGCAGCGCGATGTCACCGATGTCCTCCATGAGCGAGGCGCGGCTCATGCCCGGGGGCAGCTCCAGCGGCGAGCCGACCCAGTCGATGATCATCGCCAGGTCGGCGTCGCCGCGGACCATGGCCGGGAGGCTCTCGTGCGGTTCCTCCTCGTGCAGTTCCAGGCGCAGCCCGGGATGGGCCTCGTTCAGGGCGTTGAGCGCGTGCGGAAGCAGGCCGCGCACGGCGGTGGGGGTGCCGGACAGGCGCAGGTGGCCGGTGACGTCGTCGCGGTGGGCCTCCAGTTCGGCCTCGGCGCGCTGGACCATCGACAGGATGCGCGCGGTGTGCTCGACCAGGAGTTCGGCGGCGTCGGTGAGGCGCACGCCCCGGCCGTTGCGTTCGACGAGGGGCTGGCCGGTCTCGCGTTCGAGCTTGGTGAGCTGCTGGGACACGGCCGAGTTGGTGACGTGGAGCGCCTGGGCCGCGGCACTGAGGGACCCGTGCACGGCGATGGCGTGGAGGACGCGGAGGCGGTCGACACTGAGCATGTAAGGGATGCTAACTGGTGCCTTAAGAAAAGCGAAGTAGACCTAAGACATGGGACCACGGTAGAACCAGACCATGTCCGTTCTCGCTCCGTCCGGGGCCTCGCCCGGCACCGCCTCCCGGATCCTGTCCGACTGGCGCGCCAAGTTCGTCCTGCTGGCCCTGATCTGGGGGCTGAGCTTCCTGTTCATCAAGGTCGGAGCACAGGCGCTGACCCCGCTACAGCTGTCCCTGGGCAGGATGCTCTGCGGCGGCCTCCCCCTGCTGGCCGTCCTGGCCCTGCGCGGCGGACGCGTGCCGCGCTCGCCGCGCCTGTGGTGGCACCTGTTCGTGACGGCGCTGCTGCTCAACACGATCCCCTTCACCCTGTTCGGCTACGCGGCCCAGCTCATCCCGTCCGCGCTGATGGGGATCGTCAACGCCTCGACACCGCTGTTCGCCGTGGTGTTCTCGATGCTGCTGCTCAGCGACGAGCGCCCCGACCTGAACCGGATCCTCGGCCTGGGCGTCGGCTTCCTGGGCGTGCTGACCGTACTCGGCGTGTGGAACTCCCTGGGCGAGGTCGCCGTGAGCGACCGCGACGCCCAGCTCGGCATGCTGTTCGTCGTCGGCGCGACCGCCTGCTACGGGATCGGAACGCCCTACCTGCGCCGCTTCGTCGCGGGCAGCCCGCACGGCGCCCTGGAGCTGAGCACGCTCCAGCTCCTGCTGGGCGCGGCGCCGCTGGTGCTCCTGGCGCCGGTGCTGGACGGGGTGCCCACGGGGGTGACGTGGCAGGTGGTGGTCTCGGTGGTCCTCCTCGGCTCCCTGGGCACGGGGGCCGCCTACATCCTGCAGTACGCGATCGTGCGCGCCGCCGGGGCGACGGTCGCCACGACGGTGACCTACGTGGTGCCCCTGGTCGCGGTCGTCGCGGGTGTGGTCCTCATGGGAGAGACCCTGGCCTGGAACCAGCCTCTGGGCGCCGTCGTGATCATCGTGGGCGCCGCCCTGTGCCAGGGCCTGCTGCGGGTCAGGCCCGCCAGACCGGTGGCCGACCACTGATCCGCGCCGCGGCCGGGGAGGGCCGGACACGCGTCGGGGCGCCCGGGGCGAACCCGGACGCCCCGGCGGCGAGGTCGGCGGTCAGTCCTCGCGCAGTCCGTCGATCGCGGTGGCGAGGTCCTCGGGGTAGGTGCTGGAGAACTCCACCGGGCGGTGCTCGGTGGGGTGGTCGAAGCCCAGCCGCACGGCGTGCAGCCACTGGCGCCGCACGCCCAGGCGCTCGGCCAGGGTGGGGTCGGCGCCGTACAGCAGGTCACCCACGCACGGGTGCCGCAGCGCCGCCATGTGCACCCGGATCTGGTGGGTGCGCCCGGTCTCCAGCTTGATCTCCAACAGGCTGGCGGCCCGGAAGGCCTCCTGCGTGTCGTAGTGCGTCACCGAGGGGCGCCCGCCCGCGACCACGGCCCAGCGCCCGTCACCGGCCGGGTGCCGGTCGATCGGCGCGTCCACGGTCCCCCGGAGCGGATCCGGGTGGCCCTGGACGAGCGTGTGGTAGCGCTTGTCGACCGTGCGCTCCTTGAACGCCCGCTTGAGGACGCTGTAGGCGGTCTCGCTCTTGGCCACGACCATCAGGCCGGTGGTGTTGGCGTCCAGCCGGTGCACGATCCCCTGGCGCTCGGCGGCCCCGCTGGTGGCCAGCTGCACGCCGGAGGCCAGCAGTCCTTCCAGGACGCTCGGCCCGGTCCAGCCGACCGTGGGGTGGGCGACCACCCCGACCGGCTTGTCCACCACGATGATGTCGGTGTCCTCGTGCACGATCTTCATGCCCGGGACGGCCTCGGCCCGGGGCACCGGCGCGGTGGGCGGCGGCGGGAGGGTGATCTCCAGCCAGGCGCCCGCCTGCACGCGGTCGGACTTGCCCGCCTCGGACCCGTCCACCAGGACGCTGCCGTCCACGATCAGCTCGGCGGCGCGGGTCCGCGAGAGCCCGAACAGCCGGGCGATCGCCGCGTCGAGCCGGTCGCCCTCCAACCCGTCGGGCACGGGCAGGCTACGCGTGTCGCTCACTGGCCCTTCCCTTCGGTGGAGTCGTCCGGGCCGCCCCGGCCCTTCCTGGTCTTCTTCGTCTCCCGCGTGTCCTCGACGATCGCACCGTCCATGCCCAGGCCCTTGAAGGTCAGCACCACGACGAGGATCGCGCCGACCACCACGCAGGAGTCGGCGATGTTGAACACGGGGTAGTTCGGCAGCCGGATGAAGTCCACGACCGCCCCGTGGAACGGGGCCGGGTCGCGGAAGAAGCGGTCGACGAGGTTGCCCGCGGCGCCGCCCATCATCAGTCCGAGCGTCACGGCCCACCACACGCTGCGCACGCGTCGGCCGATGTAGGCGATGGCGAGGACCACGCAACTGGCGATGATGGTGAACACCCAGGTGTAGCCGGTGCCGAGCGAGAACGCCGCGCCGGTGTTGAACACCAGGGTGAACTGGAGGAAGCTGCCGATCACGTCGACGCTCTCGCCCTCGCTGAAGGTCGACAGGACCCACTGCTTGGTGGCGAGGTCGACGATGATCGCGGTGAGAGCGACGAGCAGCAGGAGCACGAACCTGCGCGGACGCGCACCCGTGTCGTCGTTCGTGGTCATGTTCTGGTCCCCAGAGGGCTCTACCTCAGTCAGCGACGCTCCTCGCGCTGTTTGCAGGTCACGCACAGGGTGGCCCGTGGATACGCCTGCAGGCGCGCCTTTCCGATGGCCCGGCCGCATGACTCACAGACCCCGTAGGTTCCCGCGTCCATTCGTTCGATCGCCTGCTCGCTCTTGGCGAGCAGGTCACGTGTATTGTAGGCCAACGCCAGGTCGTGCTCGCGCTGGAAGGCCTTGGCCCCGGTGTCGGCGGGATCGTCACCGGCACCCTCCACGGGGTCGGTGAGCCGCTCGGCGAGGGCGTCCTCGGCTTCGCGGATCTCCTCCCTCGCCGTGGCGACGTCGGCCTCCAGACGGTCGCGCACCTCGGAGATCTCGTCGGTCGTCCAGGGCTCCTCGCCCGACCCGACCGGCAGTCCGGCGATCTTCGTGGCCTTCATCGCACTCCCCCTCCACAACGGAGCGCCACCGTTCCGTACCCCCGCTGAGCTGCGAGGGCTCCCCCTCGGGCGGTGCCGCGCATGGTGCCGGAAGCTTAGGCAATCCGCGGCCGCATGGCAATCATCCCCGCGCAGCGCCACCGGCCGCCGCCCCGTCCAGGAGGCGGTGGAAACGGACCCTGTGCACGTACACGCCGTTGATCGGCCCCCACCGCTCGACCGCCTCGCCGGACCGCCAGCCCTGGGCGGTGTAGAAGCGGCGCGCCCGGTCGTTGGCCGAGAGCACCCACAGGACCGCCTCGGTGTACCCGCCCGCCGCGAGGGCGTCGGTGACCGCGCCCATCAGGCGCTGGTTGACGCCGGTGCCCCACACCTCGGGCACGGAGTAGAAGGCGGCGACCTCCGGCACGTCCGGGGCGTCCTCCAACGGGCCGAAGTTGGCGAAGGCCACGACGCTCCCGGCCTCCTCGGCGACCAGCATCGCCTCCCGCGGCCCCTCCGCGTCCCCGATCCACCGCGCCCAGCGGTCCGCCCGGCGCCCGGTGTCCATGCCGTCCAGGAAGCTCTGCGGCATGATGCCGCGATAGGCGGCCCGCCAGGAACGGACCTGCACGCCGGCGACGGCCTCGGCGTCCCCGACCCCTGCTCGGCGAATCCTCATGGCGCCATCCTGTCGCCCCCGCCGGCCGCCGACAAGGGGCACCAGGGGCGGGAGGAGCACGGGAGACGGCGCGGGACCGGGGCCACCCGGTACGGGCCCGCCCCGCAAGCCGACAGGGAATGCGCGACGCGCGGCATCGGGCGCGCGGCGCACGCCACCTGGCGCGGGACCTGCCCGGAGGCCTCGCCTACTCGGCGACGGCGAAGCCGCCGTAGTCCTCGGCGAGCGCGCCCAGGTGGGGTTCGTCGAACACCGCCGGTCCGCCGTGCGGGCCGGTCAGCACCTCGATCACCCAGTCCGCGTCCTCGGCGTCGTCCTCCCCGGCGAGCATGTCGCGGTGCACCCGGCACGGCTCGTAGCCCTGCTCCTGGAGCTGCTCGGCCAGCTCGACGGCGTCCTCGCGGTCGTGCAGTGTCACCATGACCGCGCCCCGCGAACCCTCCGCCATGACGGCCCCTCTCCGAAATGGCGCGGTGGCTCCACCGCGCTGCGTTATCCTGGCTCCCAGATGGTGTCGATGGGGACGAGTAGTGCTGGCCCCGACCGGACGGACCACAGCCTAGAGGGCCGGGTCCGGCCCAGCGACCCGGGGACGGTGGGAGCCCGGGGGTACGACCAGCGCGAAGATCACCCCGGAGCCGCCGGAGGAACGGGCCGCCGTCACCGCGCGCCCCAGTAGAACCGGCACAGCGCAACGAAGTGGGATCCGCGACAGGCCGCCCGTCGGTCCGCGCACGGATCCAAGGAGGGTGGTACCGCGGGGCCCCGGCCTCGTCCCTCCGTCAGGAACACCCCTGATGGAAAGGTACGACGGTGGCCAACGACCCCCGGCCCGCATCCCGCGCGCTGCCCCAGCTGCCCGCGCAGATCGACCTGCCAGCGACGGAGCGCGAGATCCTCGGCCGCTGGTCGAAGGAGAACGTCTTCGAGCGCTCGCTCGACCAGACCCGCGGCGGACCCAACTGGGTCTTCTACGAGGGTCCGCCCACGGCCAACGGCCAGCCCGGCGTCCACCACGTCGAGGCACGCGCCTTCAAGGACGTCTTCCCGCGCTTTCGCACGATGCGCGGCTTCCACGTCGACCGCAAGGCCGGCTGGGACTGCCACGGCCTGCCCGTCGAGGTCGCCGTGGAGAAGGAACTTGGCCTGTCCGGCAAGAAGGACATCGAGACCTTCGGCATCGCCGAGTTCAACGACCGCTGCCGCGAGTCCGTGCTGCGCAACGTCGACGCGTTCACCGCGATGACCGAGCGCATGGGCTACTGGGTCAACATGGACGACGCCTACCGCACCATGGACCCGCAGTACGTGGAGTCCGTCTGGTGGGCGCTCAAGCAGATCTGGGACAAGGGCCTGCTGGTCCGCGACTACCGGATCAGCCCGTACTGCCCGCGCTGCGGCACCACCCTGTCCGACCACGAGCTCGCCCAGGGGTACGAGACCGTCACCGACCCGTCGGTCTACGTCCGCTTCCCGGTGACCTCCGGCCCGCTGGCCTCGCCCGAGCACCCCACCTCCCTGCTGGTGTGGACCACGACCCCCTGGACGCTGGTGTCCAACACCGCGGTCGCGGTGCACCCGGACGTGGAGTACGTGGTGGCCACCGACGGCAACGAGCGGCTGCTGGTCGCCCGCCCGCTGTTCGAGAAGGTCCTCGGCGAGGGCTGGGAGCTCACCGGGGAGAGCTTCGAGGGCGACGAGATGGAGCGCTGGAACTACCAGCGGCCCTTCGACCTGGTGGACTTCGACGAGCCCGCGCACTACATCGTGCTCGCCGACTACGTGACCGTCGAGGACGGCACCGGCCTCGTCCACCAGTCGCCCGCCTTCGGTGCCGACGACATGGCGGTGTGCCGCGCCTACGGCCTGCCGGTGGTCAACCCGGTCCGCGCCGACGGCACGTTCGAGGCCGACCTGGACCTCGTGGGCGGAGTCTTCTTCAAGACGGCCGACAAGACGCTGGTCCGCGACCTCAGGGACCGCGGCCTGCTCTACCGGCACCAGAGCTACGAGCACTCCTACCCGCACTGCTGGCGCTGCCACACCGCCCTGCTGTACTACGCGCTCCCGTCCTGGTACATCCGCACGACGGCGGTCAAGGACGAGCTGATCGCGCAGAACGACGTCACCCACTGGGTGCCGGAGAACGTCAAGGAGGGCCGCTTCGGCGAGTGGCTGCGCGGCAACGTCGACTGGGCGCTGTCCCGCAACCGCTACTGGGGCACCCCGCTGCCGATCTGGGAGTTCCCCGACGGGCGCCAGATCTGCGTGGGCTCCCTGGAGGAGCTGGGCCGCCTGAGCGGGCAGGACCTGTCGAACCTGGACCCGCACCGCCCGTACGTGGACGACATCGTCATCCCCGACCCGGACGCCGACCCCTCCCTGCCCGAGGAGCAGCGGGTGGCCCGGCGGGTGCCCGAGGTCATCGACGCCTGGTTCGACTCGGGGTCCATGCCGTTCGCCCAGTGGGGCGCGCCGCACCGGAACGCGGACACCTTCCAGGAGAACTTCCCCGCGCAGTACATCTCCGAGGCCATCGACCAGACCCGCGGCTGGTTCTACTCGCTGCTGGCCGTCAGCACCCTGGTGTTCGGCCGCAACTCGTTCGAGAACGTGGTCGTGCTCGGCCACATCCTCGCCGAGGACGGCCGCAAGATGAGCAAGCACCTGGGCAACGTCATGGAGCCCATCCCGGTGATGGACCGGCACGGCGCCGACGCGCTGCGGTGGTTCATGCTGGCCAGCGGCTCGCCGTGGACCGCCCGCCGGGTGGGCCACGCCGCCCTGGAGGAGATCGTCCGCAAGGTGCTGCTCACCTACTACAGCACCGTGTCGTTCTTCACCCTGTACGCCAACGCCGGCGAGGGCTGGGACCACTCCATGCTGGAGAAGGCCCCCGCGCCCCAGGACCGCCCGCTGCTGGACCGGTGGCTGCTCTCGGAGCTCAACGAGGTCGTCCGCGACGTCACGAGTGCCATGGACGCCTTCGACACCACCACGGCCGGACGCAGGCTGACGGCGTTCGTCGACGACGTGTCCAACTGGTACGTGCGCCGCTCCCGCCGCCGGTTCTGGGGCGGGGCGAGCACCCCCGAGGGCGCGTCGGCGTTCGCGACCCTGTTCGAGGCGCTGGAGACCGTCACGCTGCTGATGGCGCCGATCGTGCCGTTCCTGACCGACCACGTGTGGTCGTCGATCCGCCGCCCGGACGCGGCGGACTCGGTGCACCTGGCGTCCTGGCCCGAGGTCCGCGAGGAGCTCGTCGACACGGAGCTGTCCGGCCACATGGCGCTGACGCGGCGCCTGGTGGAGCTGGGGCGCTCGGCGCGGGTCGACTCGGCCATGCGCACCCGGCAGCCGCTGGCGCGCGCCCTGGTGGGCGCTCCGGGGTTCGCCGAGCTGCCCGAGCAGCTACGGGCGCAGATCTCCGACGAGCTCAACGTGGCCCGGCTGGACTCGCTGTCCTCCGTGGGCGGCGACCTGGTGGACTACATCGTCAAGCCGAACTTCCGTTCGCTGGGCAAGCGGTTCGCCAAGCGCACGCCTCTGGTGGCCAAGGCCGTCCAGGCGGCCGATCCGGCCCTGCTGGTGGAGCAGGTCCGCGCCAGCGGCTGGGCCCGGGTCCAGGTGGAGGACGAACCGGTGGAGGTCAGTGCCGACGAGCTGCTGGTCACCGAGCAGCCCCGCGAGGGCTGGGCGGTCGCCTCGGAGTCCGGTGAGACCGTCGCCCTGGACCTGGAGCTGACGCCGGAGCTGCGCCGCGCCGGTCTGGCGCGCGAGATGGTGCGCATGCTGCAGGAGGCGCGCAAGAACAGCGGGCTGGACGTGTCGGACCGGATCCACGTGTGGTGGTCGGCCACGGACCCGGGTACCGAGCAGGCGCTCGTGGAGCACTCCGAGGCCATCGCCGGCGAGGTGCTGGCGGACGCGTTCGTCGCCGGTGAGATCGCCGGGGACCTGCACACGGCCTCCTCGGAGGAGTTCGGTGTGGCGTTCGGCTTCCGCCGGGCCTGACCGACGGCGAACGGGCGCCGCTCCGGTGGGAGCGGCGCCCGTCGTGTGTCCGGGGTGTGTGCCCGGGCGCTGTGTCCGGGTCGGGTGCCGGCGTCAGGGGACCTGGTCCGGGTCCTGCCTGCGCGAGGGCTCGTCGGAGGACGAGGGCTCGTCGTCGGGGTCAGGGATGGCCGCGTAGGACGCGGACGGGTCCTCGTCGCGGTCCGCCGACGACGCGCGGTAGGTGAACGCCGCGGCCCCGTCCGCGTGGGGCTCCGCGGCGCCGTCGGTGCCGGTGTCCGGCACACGGTAGGAGAAGGCGGCCGTCGTGTCCGCGTCGGGGTCGGCCTCGGAGGAGTCCGCGGCATCGGCGGGCCCGCTCTTCGTGCCGGTGCCCGCGCCCGGTATCCGGTACGGGGACCCCACCGGCCTGCGCGCGCCCTGGTCGGCGGGCGTCTCCGCCGCGTCGTCGCCGTCCGCGGCGCGCTCCGCCCCGTCGTCGGTGCCGACGGCCTCGGCGGGCCGGGTGCGCGTGCTCGGTATCCGGTAGGGGGACGCCGGGGGTGTGCGCGGTCCCTGGTCGGCGGGCGTCTCCGCCGCCGGGTCCCCGTCCCCGCCGCGCTCCGCCGCGTCGTCGGCGGGGCCCGGTACCCGGTAGGAGAAGGCGGGGGAAGCGTCGGTGCCGGAGCCGGCCGGCTCGACCGCGTCGGCGGCCGGGGCCTCGTCGCCGGACGCGCTGTCCGCGGCGTCCGCCGCGGTGGCCGCCACAGCGTCCGAGGGATCGGTGGGCTCGGCGGCCCCGTCGGATCCGGCCGTCCCGGACCCGTGCTCGGACTCGGACGCGTGCTTGGACTCGGACACGTGCTCGGTCGGCTCGGCGTCCGCCCCGACGGTGCCGGTCGGCGCCGGTGCGCCGTCGGGCTCGTCGCGGACCATGGCCTGGGTGTCGTCCGTGCCCGCGTCGTCGGACTCGTCGCGGGCCTGGGCCCCGGTCTCGTCCGTGCGCGCCTCGCCGTGCTCGGCCCGGGTGTCGTCCGTGGCCGCGTCGTCGAGCTCATCCCGCTCGGCCCGGGTGTCCTCCGCGCTCGCGTCGTCGGACTCCTCACGGACCACGGGCCCGGCCGTACCCGCCTCGTCGGAGGCGTCCGCGGTGGGGACGCGGTAGTGGAAGGTGGGCCCGTCGTCGGGCTCGGTGTCCTCGAAGCCGTCCTCCTGGGCGGAGGGCTCCTCGTGGCGGACGGTGTCGCGCGGCTCCACGGTGTCCGCGTCGTCGGTCTCACCGGCGGCGGAGTCCGCGTGGTCGGAGGGAGCCGTCCCCGCGGTGCCGTGGTCGGCGCCGGGTTCGTCGTCCGCCGGCTCACCGGTCTCGGGCGCCGCGGCGCCGCTCCGGGCCCGCGCGGCGAAGGCCGCGAAGGTGTCCGCCTCGGCCGGGGCGCCGATCTCGTCGGCGTGGTCGGCCGGACCGTCCTGGGGTTCCGTCGGCGGAACGGCCACGGCGGGGCCGTCGCCGGGCGGGGTGGGAAGCACCCGCTCCTCGTCGCCCTCCGCCCCCTCGGCCGCGCTCGGTTCGTCCGGCCGGGTCGGGGTCCAGTCGGAGAAGGACTCCGCGTCCAGGGACTCCGGTTCCGGTGCCGCGTCGCGCTCCTCGGGCACCGCCGCCCAGGTGTGGCCCTCGGTCCGGCCCTGGTGCGGGATCCGGTGGTCGAAGGGCTCCGGTTCCGGGGCGGTCCGGACCTCGTCGGCGGACGGGTGTCCGTGCGGGCGGCCCGGGTCGGGGTCAGGCGACCCGGCGGCCGTTTCCGGCCAGTCCCCCGTGACCGGTGTGAATCCTGTGCTTCCGTGCTCCGACACAACACCGTCCCGCACCGGCTCGGGAGCCGGTGCGGGCGCGCGCCCGGAGTCCTCCGGCCCGTGGTGTGTTCCCGGTGCCGTCACCGCCGTGGTGACGGGGACGGACGACTTCCCCAAACCGTCCGTCCCGGTGCGCGTCCGATCCTGTCCTGCCGCACGTATCCCGCCTTGTACCAGCGCCGCCAAGAGCAGCAGGACGCTGATTCCGCCGAGCCCGAGTGCGAAGTACACCAGGGTGGTCTCGGCCAGGAGGAGGGCAGCCGCGATGGTGGCGATGGCCGCCAGCACCGCCACGGTGGCGAGGATGCTCAGGATCACGGATCGACCAGGGCCTTTACACATGTGGAGCCGGAGTGTTCAGTTGTTCGGAGCCGCGTGCCGCTGGTGGTCAACGACGCTCGTGGGGGGCCTCACCCGGGTGGAACCCACCGTGCTGCGCGGGCTCGGGCTGGCCGAACGGGTTGCCGCCGGGGCCGTGCTGCTGCAGCGCGGGCGTGCCGCCCGTCGGGGGAGCCATCGTCTGGAAGCCGCCCGTGGTGTTCGGGTTGGCCTCGGCGGGCTTGCCCTCCTCGTTGAGCTCACGCAGCTGGCGCTCGAAGTAGTCCTTCAGGCGGCTGCGGTACTCACGCTCGAAGTCCTTGAGCACGTTGACCTTGTGCTCCAGCTCCTCGCGCTGCTGCACGAGGCTGCCCATGACCTGGCGGTGGCGCTCCTGGGCGTCGCGGTCCAGGTTCTCCGAACGCGCGCGGGCCTCGCCGATGATCTGGTCGGCCTGGCGGCGAGCCTTGCCGAGGATGTCCTCGGACTCGTGCCGGGCGCGGCCCAGGGTCTCGTCGGCCTCGCGGCGGGCGTCGGAGATCGCCTGGTCGGCGGTCTGCTGGGCCAGGGCCAGGACACGTGCGGCCGTGTCCATGTTCTCCTCGCCGCCCATCGCCATGTTGGCGCCGGTCATCTGCATCTGCTGCTGCGGCTGCTGGGGCTCGACGGCCTGGGGAGCCTGGACCGGCTCGGGGCGCATCTGCTCCATCTGCGGCTCAGGAGCGGCCTCCTGGGGCTGCTGGAAGTCCTGCATGCCGGCGTTGGGGACCTTGCCCCGCAGGCACTCGGCCAGCTTGCCGCGCAGTTCCTCGTTCTCCTGGATCAGGCGGTCGAGCTCGGACTCGACCTCGTCGAGGAAGGCGTCGACCTCCTCCTCGTCATACCCCGGCCGAAGCCGGGTTGTACTGAACTGCTTGTTCCGCACATCGGCGGGTGTCAGCGGCATGTTCGTCTCCTTGGCGCGCTTGGAGTCTGTCCGTAGGGACGCTACCTGATCGTGACCTTACGGCAATCCAGATCATGACCAAGACCACATATCGGAACCCGAGGCACAAGAGTCACCTCCGGTTCCATCTGACTAGATGAAGCCCCGGATGAGGAACATCAGAATGTAGACACCGAAGAAGAGGACCAGCACACTCAGGTCGAGTGCGATGCTCCCCAGGCGTACGGGCTTGATGAACCTGCGCAGGAACCTCAGCGGCGGGTCGGTGATCGAGTACACGATCTCGGCGAGCACGAGAACGAACCCCCGCGGACGCCAGTCCCTGGAGAAGGACTGGACCATCTCCAGAACCACCCTCGCGATCAGCACGAACAGGAAGAGCTGTAGCGCGAAGAGCAGCCCGGACAGGACGTAAATCACGGTCGTTCCTCGACCCAATCTCTGGACGGATGTGACGGTCTAGCTCTGGTTGAAGAACCCTCGCTCGGCGATCCGCGCCTTGTCTTCGGCGGTCACCTCGACGTTGGCCGGGGACAGCAGGAACACCTTGTTGGTCACGCGTTCGATACTGCCATGCAGACCGAAGATCAGACCAGCCGCGAAGTCGACGAGACGCTTGGCGTCGCTGTCGACCATCTCGGTCAGGTTCATGATCACCGGCGTGCCCTCCCGGAAATGCTCTCCGATAGTACGCGCCTCGTTGTAGGTGCGTGGGTGGAGCGTGGTGATTCGCGCCAGGTCCGCGGTCGAGGCCGTCATGGTGGTACCACCGCGTCGGTCACCTGAACCCAGGTAGTCGCCGGCGTCCGTCACGTCGCCGCCCCGTACTTCCTCGCCACGTGGAGGCTCGGCGTCGCGGTCACGCTGCTGCACCTCCGCGCCCTCGTCGAAATCATCGAACTCATCATATTCGTCCGCATAACGGTGATCGTAACGGTCGTCCTCCACGAGGCCGAGGTAGACCGCCATCTTGCGCATCGCGCCGGCCATCTCATGTCCTCCGTCGTCCCCGCGGCCCTCACACCGCAGCCGACTGTTCAACATCACCCGTCCGGCCCGTGTGAGCGGGATCGACGCCCATTCGGGCGAACTCCACAGACGGGCTCCAAGGTCTATGTGGGGACATTACCCCACGATCGGCCCGCGGTCGCCGAGCAACGCCGTGCCGAGGCGCACGTGTGTCGCCCCCCTCTCGACCGCCGATTCCAGGTCCGCGCTCATCCCCGCGGACACCATCGTGGCCCGAGCGTAGCGATCGCGGATGCGGTCCGCGACCCCTTTGAGCCGGGCGAACGCCTCCGAGGGATCCCCGCCCAGCGGGGCCACGGCCATCACGCCGCCGAGTGTGAGCGCGTCGTGTTCCTCCACACGCGCGGCCAGGTCCAGCGCGTCGGCGGGGTCGACACCGCCGCGCGGACCGATGACGCCCGCCCGCGAGTCCTCGTCGAGGTTGACCTGGACAAGGCAGGTCAGCCGCCGCCCGGCCGCCTCGGCCCGCTCGCCCAGGGCCCGCGCCAGCTTGGCGCGGTCCACCGAGTGCACGACGTCGGCGTAGGAGGCCACCGAGCGCGCCTTGTTGGTCTGGAGCTGACCCACGAAGTGCCAGGTCAGACCGAGGTCCGCCGTCTCGGCGGCCTTGGGCGCCGCCTCCTGGTCGCGGTTCTCGCCCACGTCGGTCACACCGAGGGAGGCCAGAATCCGGACGTCACTGGCGGGGTGGGTCTTGGTGACCGCGATCAGGGACACCTCGGAGGGGTCCCGGTCGGCCTTGAGGCAGGCGGCCTCGATCCTGGCCCGCGCCGCGCGGAGGTTCGCCCGGACCTGTTCGACACGTGCGGAGTCGGCGTGTGACACGGTGTCCCTTCTCATGCTCCGGGGGCGGAGCACTCCCTGATGTACGAGGTGTCTGGTGTGCATGGTGTGAACGCGGGGGCCACGGGACCGTTCTACCCGAGACCGGGACCGCCCCGCTCCCGACCGTCCTGGCAAGACCCGTCGGATGGCCGGAGGTGGCCCCGGTGTGGCCGGGAGTGGCCGCGCGATCGTCAGGTGCGCCAGACGAAGGACGCGAACCGGCCCGTCGGCGCGTCCCGCCGGTGGGAGAAGAGTTCGGGGCTCTCAAGGGTGCAGCGGCCGTCGCTGGAGATCTCGGTGACGCCCGCGCGGCGCAGCTGGGCGGTGACGGCGGCGCGCATGTCGACGCCGGTGGTGCCCTGGCGGGTCGAGCACGCCGCCTCGGGCGTGTCCCGGGCGGTCTCGGCCTGCACCTCGGGCGGAACCTCGTAGCACGTGCCGCAGATGGCCGGACCCAGGTGGACCCGGATCCGGTCCGGGCGGGCGCCCTGGTCCACCATCGCCTCCACCAGGCGGGCGGCCACGCCCCCGGCGGTCCCCAGACGCCCCGAGTGGGCCGCGCCCAGGACCCCGGCCGCCCCGTCCGCTGCCAGGACGGGCAGGCAGTCGGCGGCCAGCGACGCCAGGACCAGGTCCGGCCGGGTGGTCACCACGCCGTCACAGGTCCCCACGCCGCCGGGCTCGGTGGCCACGAGCACGTCGGTGCTGTGCACCTGGTTCATCCACACCACGCGTTCGGGCCCGAAGCCGAGGCGGGCGGCGGCCCGCTCCCGGTTCTCCAGGACGGGGGCCCGCTCGTCCCCCGAGCCCAGGCCGAGGTTCAGCGACGCGAACGGCGGCGCGGAGACGCCCCCGTTCCGTTCGGTGACGGCGGCACGGACCCCGTGCCCCAGATCGATGACGTCGCCCATCCGTCCACACCTTCCCACCCGTCGCCCACCATCGCCCCACCGGGCGCTTCACGAGGGGTGGAGCTTCCACCCTCAACCGCGAGCCTCCGGCTCCAGCCCTACCTGCCCGTCGCCCACCATCGCCCCGAGCACTCCGTGCGAGGGGCTACCACCCTCAACCGCGAGCCTCCGGCTCCAGCCCTACCTGCCCGTCGCCCACCATCGCCCCACCGGGCGCTACGCGAGGGGTGGAGCTTCCACCCTCAACCGCGAGCCTCCGACTCCAGCCCCACCTGCCCGTCACCCGCCATCGCCCCGAGCACTGCGTGCGGGGCGGGGCTTCCACCCTCGACCGAGCCTCCGGCTCCAGCCCCACTCACCCGTCTTCCCGTAGTGGCGAGGGAGGCGCTGAGGCGTCCGGGCCGTTGGCACGTCGATGCTACCGGTGGCCGCGCACGGCCTACGCGGGCAGCGGCCCCCGCACACGCGAACGGGGCCCCGCCCGGTGGGCGGAACCCCGTTCTTCGCTCCGTTCGGGAGCGCCTACTTCAGGAACTCCGGCACGTCGAGGTCGTCGGGGTCGTCGAAGATCACCCGGCGCCGTGGCGTGGGCACCTCGCCCCGGCGGTCGGCCGACGCGTCGGAGACGGCGTGGATGTGGTTGGACTGGCCGTCCTGCCGTTCCTCGTGCTGCTCCTGCGGCTCGGACCGCTGCGCCTCCGGCTGCGCGGGCTCGGGCGCGGGACCCCCGTAGGTGAAGGTCTCCGCCGGCTGGGCCTCGGCCGCACCGTGCTCCGGCCCCGCCTGCGCGGTCGGCTCGGCCGCGACCGGCTCCGGCTCGGCCTGGGCGGGCGGCGCCTGGTACGACGGCGCGGGCTCGGCCGGACGGCTCACCGGCGGTGCCGCCGGCCGCGTGGTCTCCTGCGCGGGAGCGGGAGCGGGCTCGGCCGGTCGGGACGGCGCGATCCACGGCATGCTGTTGGCCGACGCCCCGCTCGCGCCCGCGGCGGTGGGCGCCGCCTGGGCGGACGATCCCTCCCGGCCGGACGTGACGCCCCCGGTGGGGGCGGCGGCCTCAGGAGGGTCCACCGGCCGGTGCTCCCGGGCGACCCCTCCGTTGACCTCGGGCTCGTCGAAGCCCGCCGCGATCACCGTCACACGGACCTCGTCGCCCAGGGCGTCGTCGATGACGGCGCCGAAGATGATGTTGGCCTCGGGCGCCGCCGAGTTCGCCACGAGCTGGGCGGCCTCGTTGATCTCGAACAACCCCAGGTCGGAACCGCCCTGGATGGACAGCAGCACCCCGTGCGCCCCGTCGATGCTCGCTTCGAGCAGGGGCGACGAGATCGCCATCTCCGCCGCCGCGACCGCACGGTCGTCCCCCCGCGCGGAACCGATGCCCATGAGCGCCGACCCCGCCCCGGACATGACCGACTTCACGTCGGCGAAGTCCAGGTTGATCAGGCCCGGTGTGGTGATCAGGTCGGTGATGCCCTGCACACCGGAGAGCAGGACCTGGTCGGCGGCCTTGAACGCGTCCAGCACGCTGACCTGGCGGTCAGAGATGGACAGCAGCCGGTCGTTGGGAATCACGATGAGTGTGTCGACCTCCTCGCGGAGCATCGCTATCCCCGACTCGGCCTGCGTGGCCCTGCGCTTGCCCTCGAAGCCGAAGGGCCGCGTGACCACACCGATCGTGAGGGCGCCCAGGGACCGCGCGATGTTCGCGACGACCGGGGCGCCGCCGGTACCGGTGCCGCCCCCCTCGCCCGCGGTGACGAAGACCATGTCGGCCCCCTTGAGGACCTCCTCGATCTCCTCCCGGTGGTCCTCGGCCGCCCTGCAGCCGACGTCGGGGTTGGCTCCGGCTCCCAGGCCGCGGGTGAGTTCTCGGCCGACGTCGAGCTTGACGTCGGCGTCACTCATCAGCAGCGCCTGGGCGTCGGTATTGATGGCGATGAACTCGACGCCCTTGAGCCCCTCTTCGATCATTCGGTTGACGGCGTTGACACCGCCGCCGCCGATGCCGACGACTTTGATGACCGCGAGGTAGTTCTGCGGTGCTGCCACGACGAGGGGCCTTTCCGCTCGCATACGCCGTTCCGTCACCGTCTCCGGTGGCGGTGGGCCACCGGATACGCCTCTGGTTCGGCATCCGGTTCTACAGTGTGCGTTTCGGGTGACCCGCCGCCGCGTGCGCCGGTGGCGCCGCTGCTCGGGCCCCGGGGCCACCAGGACCGTTCCCGCGCCGGTTCTGCCTCCCGGCGAGGCCCGTCCTCTCGACGGACACCACGGTCTCGCGTACCCCAAAAGCGTGTTTTGTTGCTTTGTTGACGTTGGTTGTGCTTCCCGACAGTAAGCGGACCGCCGACTACGGGCAACCGATGACGAGGTCAGCCTAACGGCGTATAACGCAAGGAAGCGAAGTGCGCACTCGGCGCGTCGCGTCTGGAATGTCCTCGTCGGGTGATCGGTGACCCCGCCGGGCTGTCGCGCGGTGACCGTGCGACAGCTTCACCGCCTTCCTCGGCCGACACCCGGAAGCCTTGTCCCGTACCAGGATTCCCCTTCACCGGACGATGGCCAGATCCGGGGTGCCGACGTCGTAGACCCGGTCCTCGGTGGGCGGGTGCTCGCGCATGAGGACGCGCAGGATCTCGCTCTTGTCCCGGGTGCGTTCGGGATCACCCCACTCCACGAGCGCGCCGTTGCCGAGCTCGACGGAGATCGCCTCGGTGTCGGTGGCGTCGATGAGCTGGATCTGTGCGAGCAGCGAGTCGGGCGCCTGCTCGACGATGGCGGCGGCGGCCCGCACCGCGTCACTGCCCTCGATCTCCCCCGTGACCCTGACCAGCGGATGCGTGCCGGGCCGCGTCGAGGAGTCCTCGATCCGCACGCCGTCGCCGTCCACCAGCCGGTACTCCTCGCCCACGCGGATGGCGAGCAGCGGTCGGCGCTCGACGACCTCCACCCGCAGGGTCGCCGGCCAGCCGCGCGTGACCGTCGCGGACTCGACCAGGTCCAGGGACTCCGCCCGGGCCGCGCTGCGGTCCAGGTCCACCCGGATCAGCGGCGTGCCCGTGCTCACGTCGACGGCGGCCACGACCTCCTCGGAGGAGACCCGGTCCAGGCCGGTGACCGCGACGCCCCGGACCACCAGCAGCCGGGAACCGAGCAGGACCCAGGTGACGACGCAGACCAGGGAGACCACGAGCAGCGCCACGAAGGCGACCTTCCACGGATCGGACCTGGTCCGCGCGACGGGCGCGGGAGCCTCCTGGTCGGTGGTCATGGGGTCCTCCGTCTTCTCGTGGGCCGCCGCCCGTTCCGCGCTCGGGTGCCTTGGGGACGGGGCCCTCCCCGTGCCTGCCTTGAACCTCCGCCCGTTCCTCGCTCGGGCGCCTGGTGGACGGGGCCCTCGCGCCTTCTGGTGCCCCCGCGAGTTCGGTACCACGGCGCCAGGCGACCCCCGCGGGCCGAACGGCCCACGCCTGACCCCCTGTGGTCGCGCCACAGGGGCGGCCGACCCTTCACTCCGGCGGCCCCGCAGGGCCGTCTGTGCACGTCCGACCCCCGAGACCCCGGCGGCCGGCGCCCCGCGAGGTTCTGTGGGGCACCCCTTCCGCAGGACTCAGTGGTCCCATGGCCGGGACCCCGAATTCAAGCTTCTCGGGAGCGCGTTTCCCACGTGTCCCCCGCGACGCACCGAACTCCCGGCGCCCGCAGGCGATCCCCGGCGCCCCGGCATGCCATGGGACTCCCGGTACTAGGAGAGGGCTTCGACGATCCGCGGGCCCAGTTCCGTGACGTCTCCGGCGCCCATGGTGAGCACGATGTCTCCGGGACGGGTGAGGTCGGCGACCGCGCGCACGACCTCCTCGCGGCCCGGGACGTAGTACACGTGGTCGTGCGAGACGCGGGAGGTGATGAGCTCGCCGGTGACCCCGGGCTCGGGGTCCTCGCGGGCCGCGTAGACCTCCATCACCACGACCTCGTCGGCGAGGCTGAGCGCGGCGGCGAACTCCTCGGCGAAGAAGCGGGTGCGGCTGTACAGGTGCGGCTGGAAGAGGGCGACGACACGGCCCTCGGGACGGCCCTGCTCGGCCGCCTCGTCGGCCAGGGACGCCAGCGCGGCACGGGTGGCGCGCAGGTCGGCCTCGATCTCCGTGGGGTGGTGGGCGTAGCTGTCGTAGACGGCCACACCGGCGGCCTCGCCCTTGGGCTCGAAGCGGCGCGCCGCACCGACGAAGTCGGCGATGCCCTCCACGGCGACCTGCAGGTCGTGGCCGAGTTCGTCGGCCACGGCCACGGCCGCGGCGGCGTTGAGCACGTTGTGCCGGCCGGGAACGGCCACCACGCCCTCGATCGGGTCCTCTTCGTCCGCGGTCTCCAGGGTGAACTCGGTGGCGAAGCCCCGCGCGCTGATCCGGGTGATCCGGTAGTCGGCGTCGGCGGCCTCGCCGTAGGTGCGCACCCGCTTGCCGCGCTCGCGGGCGAGGTCGGCGACCTTGCGGGCGCCGGGGTCGTCGATCCCGACGATCACCGTGCGCTCCACCCGGTCCACGAAGGACGCGAAGTTGGCGTGGATCTCCTCGATACCGCTGTAGTTGTCGAGGTGGTCGGCCTCGACGTTGGTCACCACGGCGATCTTCGGGGAGAGCATGAGGAAGGAGCCGTCGCTCTCGTCGGCCTCGGCGACGATCGCGTCGCCCGTGCCGGCGTCGGCGCCCAGGCCGGTGGTGACCAGCTTGCCGCCGATCACGTAGCCGGGGTCGGTGCCCAGGTGCTGGAGCACCACCGCGACCATCGAGGTCGTGGTGGTCTTGCCGTGGGTTCCGGACACCGCGACGCCCTCGCGGCCCAGCAGGAGCGCGCCCAGGGCGGCGGCCCGGGGCAGGACCCGCAGGCCGCGGCGGTGCGCCTCGACGAGTTCGGGGTTGTCCTCGCGGATCGCGGACGAGACCACGAGGGTCTCGGCCGTGCCGAGGTGGTCGGCGCGGTGGCCCACGTGGACGGTCGCGCCCATCGCCTCCAGCTCGCGCAGGGTGTCGCCGTCGCGGGCGTCGCTGCCCGAGACCTCGACCCCGGACTGCAGCAGGACCCGGGCGATGCCGGACATCCCCGCACCGCCGATCCCGATGAAGTGGGTCCGTCCGAGCTTGTCGACGGGGACCGGTTCGGTCGCCTGCACCAGGCTCATCGTGCGTCCTTCCCGTCGTCGTAGAACGCCTCGTCCTCGGCGTCGTCGTCTGGGATCGGGATCTCCGGCGTGGGGTTGTCGCCCCTGGCGATCGCCAGGACCTCGCGCGCCAGCGCCTCGTCGGCGTCGCGGCGGCCCATCCGGGCCGCCGCCTCGGACATGGTCACGACGCGGTCGGTGTCGGTGAGCAGCGGGATGAGCTCGCCCGCGATCCACTCCGCGGAGATGTCGGAGTTGTGGACCATGAGCCCGCCGCCGGCGCTGACGATCGGTTCGGCGTTCTTGGCCTGTTCGCCGTTGCCGATGGCCAGCGGCACGAACGCGCCCGGCAGGCCGACGGCGGTCAGTTCGGCGCAGGTCATCGCCCCGGAGCGGCACATCGCCACGTCCGCGGCCGCGTAGGCCATGTCCATCCGGTCCACGTAGGGGACCGCGACGTAGGGGATCCCGTCCTCGGTCAGGTCCTGGGGCTCGTCGGCGTTCTTCGGGCCCACGACGTGCAGGACCTGCACGCCCCGGTCGCGGAAGTAGGCCCGGGAGGCGAAGGCGGCCTCGTTGAGCCGCTGGGCGCCCTGGGAGCCGCCGAAGATCAGCAGTGTGGGCAGGTCGTGGCGCAGGCCGAAGAACGCACGGGCCTTGTCGCCCATGGCGAGCCGGTCCAGCGTGGAGATCTGCCGGCGCAGGGGGATGCCGATGAACCGGCCGCCCCGGATCTGGGCGTGGGGGTGCCCGGTGTACACGTGCGGGGTGAGGCGGGCGCCGAGCCGGTTGGCCAGACCGGGCAGCGGGTTGGCCTCGTGCACGACCGTGGGGATGCGGCGCCGGCGCGCGGCCAGGTAGCCGGGGGTGGCGACGTAGCCGCCGAAACCGACGAGGATGTCGGCCTGGAGCCGGTCCAGCTGGTCGCCCGCCGCGCTCAGCGCGCCCGCGAGCTTGCCGGGCACGGTGAGCAGCTTGGGGGTGAGCCTGCGCGGAAGGGGGACCGCGGGGATCAGGCCCAGTTCGTATCCGCGCATGGGTACCAGCCTGGTCTCCAGGCCCCGTTCGGTCCCCAGGCACAGGATCTCCGTGTTCGGTTCGAGCCGCCGCAACGCGTCCGCAAGGGAGAGTGCGGGCTCGATATGCCCGGCCGTGCCGCCTCCGGCGAGGGCTACCCTCATCGTCGCCTATTCCTCCTTGGCCGGTCGCCTGCCGGGACCGGTCCGTTCCTGTGCTTGGCCGTGGTCGTCCCGCCGCGGGGGCCCGGCGTCCGCGGGCCGCGCGCCGTGGTGGGACGCCTGGAGGTGGTCTTCGCGACCCGTTCCCTGAGGGGGGACGCGACCTTGTCCAGGCCAAGCCAGCTTAGAGCCCTTTGTGCCCAACCGGGACCCCGGGCCGCCAGGGCTTTCTGCGCCTGGGGCTCGGTGCGGGCCAGGGAGAGCAGCACCCCGAGCCCGATCATGGTGGGGATGAGCGACGATCCGCCGTAGGACACCAGGGGCAGCGGGATGCCGGTCACGGGCAGCAGACCGATGACGGCGGCGATGTTGATCATGGCCTGCCCGAGGATCCAGGTCACGATGGCGGCGGCGGCCAGGCGCGCGAACGGGTCGGTGACCCTGCTCGCCACGCGCAGCCCGGCGTAGCCCAGGACGCCGAAGAGGCAGAGCACGAGCAGGGTGCCGATGAGGCCGAACTCCTCGCCGATGATGGCGAAGATGAAGTCGGTCTCGGCGAAGGGCAGGAAGCCCCACTTCTCCCGGCTGGCGCCGATGCCCACGCCCAGGATGCCGCCCGTGCCCAGCGCGTAGAGGCCGTGCAGGGACTGGAAGCCCGCCCCGGTCGGGTCGGCGGCCGGGTCGAGGAAGTGGGTCACGCGCCGGAGCCGGTAGGGCTCGATCGCGATGACGATGACGGCCAGGGTCAGGACGAGGCCGATCATGGCGACGAAGAGCCGGCCCGGGGCGCCCACGACCCACAGCAGTCCCAGGAAGGTGAGCAGCAGGACCAGGGTGGTGGACAGGTCCGAGCCGATCAGCACGAGCAGCGCCAGCAGGCCGCAGCCGGGCAGCAGCGGGATGAGCAGGTGCCGCCACTCGGTGAGTTCGCGCAGTTCGTCCTTGCGCGCCAGGATGTTGGCGCCCCACAAGGCGAAGGCGAGTTTGGCGGGTTCGGAGGGCTGCATCACCACGCCCCCGACCTCCAGCCAGCGCACGGCCCCGTTGACCTCGGTCCCCTGGAACGCGGTGATGAGGAGCAGGGCGACGGACACGATCATCGCGGGATAGCCGACCAGGCGGAACACCCACGGGGGCATCTGCGAGGCGATCAGCATGAGCGGCAGGCCGATGGAGGCCGAGACCGCCTGCTTCTGGAACATGGAGAAGGCGGAGCCGGTCTCGGTGATCGAGTCGACCATGGTCGAGGACAGCACCATCACCAGTCCCAGGGCGATGAGTATCACGCCGCTGCCCAGGACGAGGTAGTAGGAGGTGAGGGGACGGTCCAGCGACCGCGCCCACGCGCGCCACACGGGCCTGTCCCGGCCACCGGTCACCGCACGCCCCGGGACCACCCGGGGAACCGTCGTCGTCGCCATCCACACCCTCCGCACGATTAGCGCCTCAATACTGGCGTACCGGCGGGTCGGGAACCGTGGACATTTCCCGCGTGTTGGTCATCTTTGGCGCGTGGGAGCGTGGTGGTGGGCACACGACTCGCCGCCCGCGCGCGCTTGGTCACGCACGGGCGGTGAGCGACTACTCAGAGCAGGCGGTGGACGGCCTCGGCGAAGAAGCGGCCCCGCTCGGGGTAGTTGGTGAACATGTCCATGGAGGCGGCGGCCGGCGCCAGCAGCACCGTGTCGCCCTCCTCGGCCAGGGCGGCGGCCTCGGCGACCACCGTGTCCATGACCGTGGGCCGCCCGGGTGCGTTCTCGACGGGTCCCTCCACCTCGACCACGGGGACGTCGGGCGCGTGCCGCTCCAGCGCCTCGCGGATCCGGGCGCGGTCGCGGCCGATGAGGACGGCGCCGCGCAGGCGGGAGGCGGCCTCGGCGACGAGTTCGTCGACCTCGGCGCCCTTGAGCAGGCCGCCGGCCACCCAGACCACGGAGCCGTAGGAGTTCAGGGAGGCCGCCGCCGCGTGCGGGTTGGTCGCCTTGGAGTCGTCCACGTAGTCGACCCCGCCGACCGTGGCCACGTGTGCGATGCGGTGCGGTTCGGGCTCGAACGCGGCCAGCCCCTCCCGGACCGCGGCGGGGGCGACGCCCACCGACCGGGCGAGCGCGGCCGCGGCGAGCGCGTTGGCCACGTTGTGGGGTGCCGGCGGGCGCACGTCCGCGAGTGTGGCGAGTTCCTCGGCGCTGCTGGCCGGTTCGGCGACGAAGGCGCGGTCCACCAGCAGGTCCTCGACCACGCCCAGCTCGCCGGGCCGGGGCGTGTCCAGCCGGAAGCCGACGAGCGGCGTGTGCGGGTCACCGTCCTCCTCGGCCAGGCGGACCGACCAGGCGTCGGCGGTGTTGACGACCCGGAGGGTGCCGCGCGCGAAGACGCGGCCCTTGGCGCGGGCGTAGGGGTCCAGTCCGCCGTGCCAGTCCAGGTGGTCGGCCGCGACGTTGAGGACGGCGGCGGCGTGCGGTCGCACGCTGCTGGACCAGTGCAGCTGGAAGCTGGAGAGTTCCACGGCGAGGACGTCGTGGTGGCCGCCGTCGGCGTCGGGCCGGACCGCGTCGATGATCGGGGTCCCGACGTTGCCGACCGCGAGCGCGTCGCGGCCGTCGGCGCGCAGGATGGACTCCAGCATGCGCACGGTGGTGGTCTTGCCGTTGGTGCCGGTGATGGCCAGCCACACCTGGTCGGCGGGCTTGAGCCGCCAGGCGAGTTCGACGTCGCCGATGACCTCGACGCCGGCCTCGGCCGCCCGGAGCAGCAGCGGCGAGTCGGGCCGCCAGCCGGGCGAGGTGACGACGAGGTCGCAGTCCTCGGGCAGGGGGGTCTGGCCCAGCACGACCCGGGCCCCCTCGGCGGTGAGGGCGTCGGCGATCGGACGGGTGGTGTCGTCGTCGCGGCCGTCGACCACGACGACGCGGGCCTGCTCGGCCAGCAGGGCGCGGGCGACCGGGGGCCCGGACACGCCCAGGCCGGCGACGCAGACCGATCGGCCCTTCAGCCGCGCGGCGAAGTCGGGCCCGGCGCCCGGAGAGGCCGGAGGCGTCGGTCGAGGGGGGTGGGCGGCGGGTGGGCTCTGTTCGTGCGGCACGGTGCTACCTCGGCATCCATTCCAGGTAGAACAGGCCGATGGCGGTGGCCACGAACAGCCCCTGGATGATCCAGAAGCGGATCACGATGGTGGTCTCGGCCCAGCCCCTGAGCTCGAAGTGGTGCTGCAGCGGCGCCATCCGGAACACGCGCTTGCCGGTGAGGCGGAAGGAAGTGATCTGGATCATCACGGACAGGGTGATGATGACGAAGAGGCCGCCGATGAGCAGGAGCAGCAGCTGGGTGCGGGTGGTGATGGCCAGGCCGACGATGAGGCCGCCCAGGGCGAGCGAACCGGTGTCGCCCATGAAGATCTTGGCGGGCGGGGCGTTGAACCAGAGGAAGCCGATGCACGCGCCGAGCGCGGCGGCGGCCACCACGGCCAGGTCCAGGGGGTCGCGGACCGTGTAGCAGTTGTTGGCCAGGTAGGACACGCAGGACTGGCGCAGCTGCCAGTTGCCAATGATGACGTAGGCGACCAGCGACAGGATGGTGGCGCCGGTGGCCAGGCCGTCGAGCCCGTCGGTCAGGTTGACCGCGTTGGAGAAGCCGACGATGAGGAACAGGGCCCAGGCGATGAAGACGACCACCATCAGGGGCGGTCCGAAGTCGCGCAGGAAGGACAGGCTGGGCGCGGCGGGGGTGTAGCCGTACCCGTTGGGGAACATGGTGACCCCGTAGGCGAATCCGACGCCGACGATGGCTTGGCCGACCATCTTCGCGCCGCTGCGCAGGCCCAGGCTGCGGCGTTTGTAGATCTTGATGAAGTCGTCGAGGAAGCCGACGCAGCCCATGCCGACGAACAGGAACATCACCAGCAGGCCGGAGGCGGTGGGTCCGGTGGCGGTGGGCTGGACGATCCAGAGCACCAGGTGCGAGCCGAAGTAGCCGATCACCGCGCCGAGGATGATGACGACGCCGCCCATGGTGGGCGTGCCCTGCTTGGTCTTGTGCCCCTCGGGGCCGTCGTCGCGCACCTCCTGGCCGAACTTGAACCGGTAGAGGAGCTTGATCAGCGGCGGCATCAGCGCCATGGACAGGATCAGCGACAGCGCCGCCGCGATGGAGATGCCGATCACTGGACATCACCCTTGGTGATGTGGTCGATAACCCTTTCGAGCGCTGCCACCCGAGATCCCTTCACAATGACGACGTCTCCCGTGCGTATCCGTTCGCGCAGTGCCGAGGCCGCCGCCTCCGCGTCGGCCGCCCTGACGGTCTCCCCGTCCCACTGCCCGGCCCGGGCGGCGCGTTCGGCTCCGACGGCGATGCCCTCGGCCTCGGCGCCCACCACGATCAGGTGGGACACGCCCGTGCGGGCGGCCAGTTCGCCGACCTTCTCGTGTTCGGCGCGGCCGTCCCCGCCGAGTTCGGCCATGTGGGCCAGGACGGCGATGGAGCGGCGTTCGCGGGCGAGCGCGCCCAGTGTGGTCAGCGCCGCCCGCATGGACTCGGGATTGGCGTTGTAGGCGTCGTTGACGAAGGTGGCACCGTCGTGCTCGGTGACCTCCATCCGCCACCGGCTGACCGGCGTGGCGGCCCCGAGCGCCTCGGCGACGGCGTCGGCGTCCATGCCGAGTTCGTCGGCGACCGCGGCCGCGGCCAACGCGTTGTGCACCTGGTGGGCGCCCACCAGCGCCAACCGCACCTGGGCCGTGCGACCGCCCAGGTGCAGTGTGAAGGAGGGCGCGCCGTCGTCGCCCAGGACGACGTCGGTGGCGCGCACGTGCGCGTCGTCGGCCAGCCCGTAGGTGACCACGCGCGCGGTGGTGCGCGCGGCCATGGCGCTCACCCGGGGGTCGTCGGCGTTGAGGACGGCCACGCCGCCGCTGCCGCGGCCCTCGCCGCCCGGGGGCAGGGACTCCACGAGCTCGCCCTTGGCCCGGGCGATGGCGTCGCGGTCGCCGAACTCGCCCATGTGGGCGCTGCCCACGTTGAGGACCACGCCGATCCGGGGCGGGGCCACCCGGCACAGGTGGGCGATGTGCCCGATGCCGCGCGCGGCCACCTCCAGGACGAGCTGGCGGGTGCCGGTGTCGGCCCGCAGCACGGTCAGCGGGTGGCCGATCTCGTTGTTGAACGAGCCGGAGGGGGCCACGGTCGGCCCGAGGCGCCCCACGACCTGGGCGATCAGGTCCTTGGTGGTGGTCTTGCCGGAGGAGCCGGTCACGCCGATGACCTCGGTGGCCTCCGCTCCGCGCCGGGGGTCGCCGAGTTCCAGGGCCACGTGCCGGGCGAGCCGGGCCAGCGCCGCCACGACCGCGTCGTCCCCGCCGTCCACCAGCAGGTGGGGCACGTCCACCGGGCGGGAGGCCAGGACGGCCGTCGCACCGGCCTCGACGGCCCGCCGGGCGAAGTCGTGTCCGTCGACGCGTTCGCCGCTCAGGGCGACGAAGAGCGCCCCCGGAGCGGACTGCCGCGAATCGATGACGACGGGGCCGTCGACGACGGCGTCGGGGCGCGCTGATCCGCCGATGGCGGCTTGGGTGATCTCAGCGATCCGATCGAGCGTGAGCGCGATCAAATCCACTCCTCATGTCAGGCCGGTCCCACGGCGCCGCTGGGGCTGTAGGCCACCCGGCCGGAGTCAGGTCAGGGGATGGCACCGCGGGTGCCGTGCGCGCTGTGCCGTACGGGCGTCACCACGGGACCGGCCGGAGCCGAGCCCGCGGGCGCCACCGTGGGCGGCACGTGTCAGGCTGCGATTGCCGGACCTACCTTAGAACATGTTGGGGTCCCCGGGGTCCCCACGGGGCCCGTGTGGAGCAATATGCGCCAGTTCGTGACCGTCCGTGGGCTGGGACGTCACCAGCCAAGGGGCCCGTCGCCGGGTGCGCGCGCCGGGGCGCGGGAGGCGTGCCCCCGCTCCCCGGCGCGCGTGTCCGCCCCGCGGGGGCGGCCCGGTGTCAACCCAGGTCGGGCACGCGGTGGATGTCCTGGAGGGCGACGCCCAGGCGCTCGCGGGCACTCATGCTCAGGTGTCCCTCGATGGCCTGGCGCAGCACCTCCCGGTCGTCGAAGGGCAGGACCTCGCCCTTGACGTACTGGCCGGTCTCGTGGCCCTTACCGGCCACGACGACCACGTCCCCGGGGCCGGCCCGGTCCACGGCCAGGCCGATCGCCTCGGCCCGGTCGAACTCCACCGTGACCCGCGCGCGCTGGTCCTCCGGCACCTTGGCGACGCCTTCGAGCATGGCGGCGGCGATGGCGACGGGGTCCTCGGTCCGCGGATTGTCATTGGTGACGATGAGCTGGTCGGCCAGCCGCGCGGCGGCCTCGCCCATGAGCGGGCGCTTGGCGCGGTCGCGGTCCCCGCCGCAGCCCACGACCATGGTGAGGCGGCCCTCGGTGGTGGCGCGCAGCGCTGTGAGCACGGCCTCGATGGCCCCGGGTTTGTGGGAGTAGTCCACGAGCGCGGTGAAGTCCTGGACCGCGCTGGGCACCGAGCCGACCACGACCTGCTCCATGCGCCCGGGCACCCCGGGCGCGGCGGCCACACCGGCGATGGCGGTCTCCAGGGGCAGGCCGGCCTCGACCAGCCCGACGATGGCGGCCATCGCGTTGGAGACGTTGAAGGGGCCGGGCAGGGCGACGGAGGCGTCGGCCTCCATCCCGCCGGGTCCGACGATGCGGAAGGTGCTGCCCGCGGCGCCCAGCTCCACGTCCACGGCCTGCCAGTCGGCCGCCATCCCGTTCTCCGGCCCGGCGTCGGACCGGCCCTCCACGGCGAACGTGGTGACGGGCACGGCGCCGTCGCCGCGCACCATGTCCACCAGCGCCCGCCCGAAGCGGTCGTCGGTGTTGACCACGGCGATGTCGCAGTACTCCGCGGAGAACAGGCGGGCCTTGGTCTCGAAGTAGTCGCGCAGGTCCGAGTGGAAGTCCAGATGGTCCTGGGACAGGTTGGTGAAGATCGCGACGTCGTAGCGCGTCCCCCCGACCCGGCCGAGCGCCAGGGCGTGGCTGGAGACCTCCATGGCCGCGGCGGTGACGCCGCGCTCGCGCATGACGGCGAAGAGCCCGTGCAGGTCGGTGGCCTCGGGGGTGGTGAGGGAGGAGGCGACGCGTTCGTCGCCCACGCGCATCTCGACGGTGCCGATCAGGCCGGTGTTCATCCCGGCCGCGCGCAGTCCCGACTCCACCAGGTAGGTGATGGTGGTCTTGCCGCTGGTGCCGGTCGTGCCGACCAGGAGGAGGTCGTGGCCGGGGTCGTCGAAGACCCAGGAGGCGGCCGTGCCGAGCGCGGCTCGGGCGTCGGGGACCACCAGGGCGGGCAGGCCGGCGGCCGTGGCCCGGTCGGCCCCGGCCGCGTCGGTGAGGACGGCGGCGGCTCCGGCCCCGGCCGCCTGCGCGGCGAAGTCCGCGCCGTGCGCGCGGGTGCCGGGGAGGGCGGCGTAGAGGTCGCCGGGGCGGACCTTGCGGGAGTCGTGGGTGATGCCGCGGACGTGCACCTCCTCGCCGGGCACCTCGGCGGTCTCGCGCGCGCCCGTTTCGGGGCGCAGCAGGGTGGCGTCCGGCCCGAGCAGCGTCGCGAGGGCGGACAGCGGACGGAGTTGAGTGTGTTCTGGTCGCATTACCGGTGGCACGAGTGGAGGTTAACGGCTGTGGAGGACCGCTCGGTAATTTCCACGCTGCGATGAGGGAGGAATCTCCGAACTGGCGTTTCACCCAGGTTACGCCCGGGGCCGCCCGATCACCCTCGACTAGCCTCGTTCCCATGGAAGCCCGAAACACGCCGCTCGTCCTGGACGGCGGCCTGGCCACCCTCCTGGAGTCCTACGGCCGCGACCTGGGCGGCGGGCTGTGGTCGGCACGTCTGCTGGCCGAGGATCCCGACGTGATCCGCCGGGCGCACCGCGACTACTTCGAGGCGGGAGCCGACGTGGCCATCGCCGCCGGGTACCAGGCGAGCGTTCCGGCGTTCACCGCCCGGGGGTACGGGCGGGCGGAGGCGGAGCGGCTGGTCGTGCGCTCGGTGGAGTTGGCGCTGGCCGAGCGGGACGCGTTCGGGTCCGGCCTGGTCGCCGCGGGGGTGGGGCCCTACGGCGCGTCCCTGGCCGACGGCTCGGAGTACACCGGCGACTACGGCCTCGACGAGGACGGCCTGTACCGGTGGCACGAGGAGCGCTGGCGGCTGCTCGTCGGCGCGGGCGCGGACCTCGTCGCCTGCGAGACCATCCCCTCCCAGGTCGAGGCGAGGGCCCTGGCCCGGCTGGTCCGGGAGACGCCGGGCGTGCGGGCGTGGGTGAGCTTCTCGTGCCGCGACGGCGAGCACCTCAACGACGGCACCCCGATGCGCGAGGCCGTGGCCGAACTGGCGCCGCTGTACGCCGCCGGCGGTCTGGTGGCGGTCGGCGCCAACTGCACGGCGCCCCGGTTCGTGCCGTCCCTGGTGCGCACGGTCGCCGAGGCGGGCGTCCCGGCGGTCGCCTACCCCAACTCGGGCGAGAGGTGGGACGCCGCGGCGCGGCGCTGGACCGGCACGAGCGAACCGCAGGAGTTCGGGGCCGCGGCCCGGGGCTGGTGGGAGGCCGGGGCGGCACTGGTCGGCGGGTGCTGCCGGACCGGCCCCGAGCACGTCAGGTCGGTGCGCGCGCACCTGGCCTCCGCCGCCCCGTGAGCGAACGGCGGGGACGGGCGGCACCGACCGCGCCGTCCGCCCCCGTGACCATCGGCCGGTCCCGTCACTCCTCCAGGCGGATCGCGGGCGGCTCGGTCTCCGTCGGCGGCACCTTGAGCGACTGCAGGGCGAAGGACATGATGTCGTTGAACACCGGCCCCGCGGCCTCGCCGCCGTAGTAGGTGTCCTGGGGGTTGTGCAGGACCACCTGGACGACGACCTCCGGCGCGTCGGCCGGGGCGAAACCGGCGAAGGTCGCGGTGTAGCCGCCGCCCTCGTAGGTCCCGGTCTCGGGGTTGATGCGGTTGGCCGTACCGGTCTTGCCCGCCACGCGGTAGCCGTCGATGCGGGCCTGGGGGGCGGTGCCCTCGTCGCTGGTGACCGCCTCCAGCATCAGGGCGAGCCGGTCCGCGGTCTCCTGGCTGACCACCCGCCGCTGCTCGGGGTCGTCCGAGGGCGTGAACTCCCCGTCCGCGTCGACCGTCCCGGCGACGATGGTCGGGTCGGCCCGCACACCGCCGTTGGCGATGGTCGCGTACACCGACGCCATCTGCGTGGCGTTGACCGACAGGCTGTGGCCGATCGACACCGACGGCAGCTGTGTGCCCCACCAGTCGTCGGGGTCGGTGAGGACGCCCGCCTCCTCCCCCGGCAGGTGCAGCCCGGTGGGCTGGCCGAGCCCGAAGTCCTCCATGTAGGAGTGCAGGACGCCGGCTCCGACCTGGTCGGCGATCTTGATAGTGCCCACGTTGCTGGAGTGGGCCATGATCCCGTTGACGGTCAGGCGCTGGGTCTCGTGGTAGCTGGAGTCCTTGAAGGTCTGGTCGTAGTACTGCTGGGCGTAGGGCACGGTGTAGACCGTGTCGGGCGTGGTCAGCCCCTCCTCCAGGGCCGATCCGATGGTGATGACCTTGTTGGTGCTGCCCGGCTCGAAGGTCTCGTGCACGGCCCCGTTCGACCACTCCTCGGGCCCGGTCGCCTGGATGTCGTTCTGGTCGTAGCTGGGGTAGTCGGCCATGCCGATGACCTCGCCGGTGGGCAGCATGGCGATGGCGCTGCCCCCTTCGGCGTCGAGTTCCTCGACCCGCTCGGCCAACACCTGGGCCATGTGGAACTGCAGGTCGCGGTCCAGTGTCAGGCGCACGTCCTGGCCGGGAACCGGGTCGCGGACCAGGCCGCCCGCCATGGGGATCTGCGTGCCGTCGGCGCCCACCTCGACCTGGCGCTTGCCGGCCTCGCCCGCCAGGGTGCCGTCGAGGTAGCCCTCCAGGCCCTCCAGTCCGTGGCCCTCGGCTCCGACGAAGCCGACCAGGTCGGCGGCACCGGTCTCCTCGGGGTAGACGCGGTCGTAGTCGACCTGGGCGCCGACACCGGACAGGCCCAGGTCGCGCATCTCGCCCCACGCCTCGGGGGTGACCTCGTTCGCCACCACCTGGTAGCGGCTGGGCCTGGCGTCGACCTTGGCCTCGACCTCGTCCTCCTCCAGGTCGAAGCGGGTGACGAGTTCGTCCACGAGCTGGTCGCGCTCGTCCTCCTCGACCTCCTCGGGGTCGACGAAGACGGTGCGCACCTCCACCGACAGGGCGAAGGGGTGGCCCCCGGCGTCGGTGATCTGGCCGCGCAGCGTGGGGATGTCGATGGTCTGCAGGCGCAGGTTGGAGGCGGCTTCGGCGTAGGTCTCGGCGTCCAGCCCCTGGATCTGGACCAGGCGGCCGGCGAACAGCAGGATGACGACCGCGATCAGCGCCGCCCCGAGCTTGAGCCGCTTGCGCGGGTCGCCCCGGTGGAAGGTGCGCCGCAGCAGGGGCGGCGGCGGAGGCGGTGGCGCGGGACGGCGGCGGGGGGCACCGCCCTCCGGCGCCCGGCGGACCCGGCGCGCGCTGGACCCGCCCTGGGCGGCCCGCGCCGCCGCGGACGCGCGCGTGCCGCCGTCGGGACGGCGCGGTTCGCGCTGGGGGCGCTTGTTCGGTCTGGAGCCGGAGCGCCCGGACGCGCCGGGTCTGCGGGGGTCGCGGGGGCGCCGGTCACGGGGCGTGCTCAATCACCGCTCCCAACGCTCCCGGACACCCGGCCCTCGTCGAGGTCGAGGAAGAGCGGGCCCTCACCGGGCTCCATGCCCATCTCCTCGGCCTCCGAGGCGATCCGCTCGGAGGTCTCCAGGTGGGCGACGCTCTCCCGCAGCTGCTGCTCCTCGTAGGACAGCTCGCGGTTCTCCGCCTGCAGGCTCGTGATGGCGAAGGCCTCCTCGGCCACGACGCTGCGCAGGACGAGCAGGCCGACGAGCGCTCCCCCGAGCAGGCACAGCACGAGTAGGACGAAGGGGATGCGCGGTGCGCGCCCCGCGTGCTCGCGCGGTGCCCCGGCGGTGGTCGCCGGGCGTGCCGGCGCGCGCTTGGGCGCGGCCTTGGGTACGGCCTTGGTCCCCGGCCGGGTCCTGGTGCCGGCGGTGCCGCGCGAGGAGGCACGGCGTGTGTCCGTCCTGGTGCTCATGTGGTCTCCCTACTGCCGCGACGGCCTGCGCACGCGTTCGACCGCCCGGAGACGGGCGGACTGCGCACGCGGGTTGCGTTCGTTCTCTTCGTCCGTGGGGAGCTCGGCCCCCCGGGTGAGGAGTCGGAGTTCGGGCTGCCGGTCGGGGAGCGGGACGGGCAGGTCCGCGGGGGTGGTGTCCTTGGCCAGCGCGGCGAACGCCCGCTTGGTGATGCGGTCCTCCAGCGAGTGGTAGGACAGCACGGCGATGCGTCCGCCGACGGCGAGCCGGGACAGGGCCGCGGGCAGGGTGCGTTCGAGGATGGACAGTTCCGCGTTGACCTCGATGCGCAGCCCCTGGAAGGTCCGCTTGGCGGGGTGGCCGCCGGTGCGGCGGGTGGCCGCGGGGATGGCGTCGCGGACGAGCTCGGCGAGTTCGCGGGTGGAGGTGATGGGCTCCTGGGCGCGCCGGCGCTCGATCGCCCGGGCCACACGGGAGGCGAAGCGCTCCTCCCCGTAGGCGCGCAGGACGCGGGTGAGCTCGGCGACGGGGTAGGTGTTGACGACCTGGCCGGCGGTGAGCTCCTGGGTGCGGTCCATCCGCATGTCCAGCGGCGCGTCGTGGGCGTAGGCGAAGCCGCGGTCGGTCTCGTCCAGCTGGGGTGAGGAGACCCCGAGGTCGAGCAGGACCGCGTCGGCCTCGGAGACGCCCGCCTCGTCCAGGGCGCGCGGGATCTCGGAGTAGACCGCGTGCACGAAGTGGGTGCGGTCGGCGTAGGGCGCGAGCCGGGCGGCGCTGCGCTCCAGGGCGGTGGTGTCGCGGTCGACGCCGACGAGCCGCAGGGTGGGGCAGGCCTTGAGCAGGGCCTCGGAGTGCCCGCCCAGCCCCAGGGTGCCGTCCACCAGGACGGCGCCGGGCTCGCTGAGCGCGGGCGCGAGCAGTTCCACGATGCGGTCGAGCATGACGGGCACGTGGAGGGGGTCGATCCCCTCGCGCGCGGCCCGGATGCGGTCCTCGATGTCACCGGAGCCGTGCCCACGGTGTGGCCCGCCGTCGCGGCCGGGGTGTTCCCGCCGCCCGTTGTCCCCCATGCGCCGCCGATCCTCCACGCTGTCGCCGTCTCCCCCTGAGTCGCCGCGGTCGCGTCGTTCGTACGCTCCGCGGTGTCCGTCGCGTGGCCCGGCCGGGTTCCGGCAGGGCCGTCCGGACACGGCCGCTATTGTCCACCTTCCGGCGGACCCGCGTTCACCACCTGGCACCGGGGAAGTCGCGCCAGCTCGTGTGTGCCGTCTCCGGAGGCCGTTGCCGGACTCCGACGTGCAAGGGTGTGGACTTCGTGCTGGTGATCCCGACGATGGCGCCACCGGGCTCACAGCACCCCGGGCAGCACCTCCTCCGACAGTCGCGCGAAAGCCTGCTCCTGCTCGGCCTCGTAGTCCGACCACGCCTCGTCCGCCCAGACCTCCAGGCGGGTGTTGGCACCGATCACGACGCAGTCGCGATCGAGTCCCGCGTAGGCGCGCAGCTTCGGCGGGATGGTGATCCGGCCCTGCTTGTCACAGGACTCGTCGGACGCGCTGGCGAAGAGGATCCTGCTGTAGTCGCGAACCGCCTTGGCGGTGACCGGGGCCGAGCTGAGCGCGTCGGTGACGCGCTGGAACTCCGCCGTCGGGAAGACGTAGAGACAGTGCTCCTGGCCTTTCGTGATCACCAATCCCCCCGACAGTTCGTCGCGGTACTTCGCCGGAAGGAACAACCGTCCCTTCTGATCGAGGCGAGGCGTGTGAGTGCCGAGGAACACAGTGGCACCCTCCTCACCCCGAAGTGGAGAATTCACCAGCTCCACGATGCTCCACCTTACTCCACTCCGCCCCACCGTCAACAGCTTCAATCCCGATTCGCGCCGCAAAGAATCGATAAATGCGCAGGTCAGCGGGGTGGAGCAGAGTGGAGGGCGCTGGCGTGCCACCCACGGCCCGCCCGCGCCGCACCACGAGCCCGCTGAGGTGGTGCGACGCCGCCGCGACGCGCGGGCGCACGCGCGCGCGAGACGTGGCGGATTCCGGGCGGGCCGGAACACCGGTTCCCTGGATTCCGGGGTCGCCCCACGCGACGCGGGCGCGAATGGAAGGTGGGCGATTCGGGCCCTTCGGCCTCTTTGGCCGACCCCCGCCCCTCGCGGCCCGGCGGACACCGGCGGGAATGGGGCGGGGCCAGAACCACGGCACCGGTACGAGCGTCACAATTTCCGCGAGTGCGAAGTATCGCTCCACGCCGGTGACCAAGCCGGTAGCCTCGGTTCGACCATCGGTACACGAAGACCAGACGGAGCGGAGGTTCTCGTGTCACTCCACACACACCACGGCGGCCGCGGGGGCGCAGGCGGTGCCCACGACGGCGTCAGCGAGGTCGTCGCCGTCGCCGACCGGATCACGACCGCCATCGAGACCGTCATCGAGGGCAAACCGGAGGTGCTGCGGATCGCGCTGACGGTGCTCCTCGCCGAAGGCCACCTGCTCATCGAGGACGTCCCCGGCGTCGGCAAGACCATGCTCGCCAAGGCCCTGGGCCGCGCCGTGGACTGCTCGGTCCAGCGCGTCCAGTTCACCCCCGACCTGCTGCCCAGCGACATCACCGGGGTCAGCGTCTTCCACCAGGACCGCCACGAGTTCGAGTTCAACCCGGGCCCGGTGTTCGCCAACATCGTCCTGGGCGACGAGATCAACCGCGCCTCCCCCAAGACCCAGGCGGCCCTGCTGGAGTGCATGGAGGAGCGCCAGGTCAGCGTCGACGGCCAGACCCGCGCCCTGGAGCGGCCGTTCATGGTCGTCGCCACCCAGAACCCCGCCGACATGGAGGGGACCTACGCCCTGCCCGAGGCCCAGCGCGACCGGTTCATGGCGCGCGTCTCGGTCGGCTACCCCTCGCCGCAGTCCGAGCTGGACATGATCGACTCGCACGGCTCGCGCTCACCGCTGGACTCCCTGGCCGCGGTCACCAACGCCGAGCGGGTCCGCGACCTCGCCGACCAGGTGCGCTCGGTGCACGTCGCCCCCGGCATGCGCCGCTACGTCGTCGACCTGGTCAACTCCACCCGGACCAGCCCGGAGCTGCGCCTGGGCGCCTCTCCCCGCGCGACCCTGCACCTGGTGCGCGCCGCCCGCGCCTACGCCGCCCTGGACGGGCGCCACTACGTCGTCCCCGACGACGTGCAGGCGCTGGCGGTCCCCGTTCTCGCGCACCGGCTGCTGCCCGCACCCGAGGCCCAGATGGAACGGCTCACCGCCGAGCAGATCGTCGCCAAGCTGGTGGCGCGCCTTCCGGTCCCCGGCCCGAACTGACCGACCGCGCCCCCGCGGCGCCCCGACGCCCGAGAGAGGGCACATGCGCCCACCCGTCTCCCACCACCACCCTCAAGGGACGCCAGCGGCGCAGTCCCAACCCGACGTCTCCCACCACCACCCCCAAGGGACGCCAGCGGCGCAGCCCCACCCCAACGCCAACCACCACCGACCGACGGCCCCCGTGATCCCGACACCTCCGGTGCGGTCCCCCGCACCCGCCTCCCACGACTCCGCGCCGGCACCCGCCGCGCGGCCGCGCCGGCGCCGCCGCTTCACCGCCCGCGGTGTGTGCATGCTGGTCCTCGGCCTGGTCGCGGTGGTCGCCGGTTCCGTTCTGGGCCAGCGCGAACTCGTCGCCGTGGGCGTCCTGCTCCTGGCCGTGCCGCCGCTGTCCGCGCTCACCGTCGTGGGCGCGACCGCGCGGATCGCGCACAGCCGGTCGGTCGTCCCGGTCCGGGTCGCCGCCGGGCACGACGCCCGGGTCCTGGTGCGGGTGGGCAACACCTCGCGGACGTGGCCGGTCTCCGCGCTCTTCGTCGAGGACACCCTCCCGGCGCCGCTGGGCACCGAGCCCCGCTACACCATCGGCCACCTCGGTCCGCGCGCGGTCCGCGACGTCACCTACCTCGTACGCCCCGCGGTGCGCGGCAGCTACCCGGTGGGGCCGCTCCGGATCGGTGTCGCCGACCCGCTCGGGTGCGTACGCGTCACCCGCGACGTCGGCGCGCCCTCGACCCTGCTCGTGACCCCGCCGGTCGTGCCGCTGGACGCGCTGGGCGGGGCCGACGGCTCCCAAGGCGAGCAGTCCCCGCGCCGGACGGTGAGCGGCGTGGGCGAACAGGACCCGGTGCCGCGCGAGTACCGGCACGGCGACGAACTGCGCCGCGTGCACTGGCGCTCCACCGCCAAGCAGGGCGAGCTGATGGTCCGCCGCGACGAACAGCACTGGCGGGAGAACAGCTCCATCCTGCTGGACACCCGTCGGAGCGCCCACCGGGGCGAGGGCCCCGGCGGTTCACTGGAGACGGCGGTGAGCGCGGCGGCGTCGGTGGCCGTGCACCTGATCGACGGCGGCCACGAGCTGCGCTTCCTGACCGAGAGAGGCCGGATGCACACGGCCGACGCCTCCGGTGTGCTGGACGGTCTGGCCGTCACCCGCGCCTCGGACGCCCCCGGCCTGTTCGGCGGGATCGACCAGCTCGGCGGATCCCGCAGCGCCTCCTCCAGCCTGCTCGTGGCGGTGCTGGGCGCGGTCTCGGCCGAGGAGGCCGCCGCGCTGTCGGCGGTGCGGGGCGCCGCCGCCCGGGTCGCCGTGCTGTGCGCGCACGGCGCCTGGCCCGCCCATCCCTCCGCGCCCGAGGCCGCCCCCGCCCCCGGACTGCCCGAGTCGGTCCGCGGTGTGCGCGACGTCCTCACCTCCGGCGGCTGGCGCGTCCTCATCGTCTCCTCCGCCTCCGAACTGCCCGCGCTGTGGCGTCGCGCGACCGCCGGTGAGGGCGCCGCCGCTCCGTACCCGTCCCGGGAGGGTCGGCGTTGAGAACACTGATGCCCCTGGCCACCCTGGTCTGCCTGCTCCTGGCGATGCCGCTGCTGAGTTCGCTGCTCCGCGGCCCCTGGTGGGTCCCGGCGGTCGTGCTGATGGTCGCGGTCACCGCGGTGTCGGCGCTGTACCGGCTGACCAGCTGGAACCTGCTGCCCGTGCCGCTCCTGCAACTGCTGGCGGCCGCCGTGCTGATCACCCCGATGTTCGCCGCTGGGGACGCACTTGCGGGTGTCGTTCCCACGGCCGACAGCATCGCGCACCTGGCGAGGACGCTCCAGCAGGGCCTGAACACCATCGACACGAACGCACCGCCGGTCGCCGCCTCCGCCGGAGTGCCCCTGATCATCGGGGTGGTGTTCGTCGTGTTCATGATCACCGCGGACTTCCTGGCGGTGACGGCGCGCTGCCCGGGCATGGTGGGCGGTCTGCTGCTGGCGCTGCTGGCCGTACCTCTGGTCGTGGAGGGCGAGACCCTGGCCTGGGGAGCGATGGCCGCCGCCGCGGCGGGGTTCCTCGGCCTGCTGGCCGCGGACATGTGGGTACGCGGCCGGGAGTGGGGCATGTTCGTCCCCTACGAGGGGCCGGAGGCCCGCGTCCTGGGCGGTCTGCGCCGGTTCGCGGTGACGGCGGTCGCCGTGACCGCGGCGATCCTGCTGGCGCTCTCCCTGCCCGCGGCGGTCCCGTCCCTGCGCAGCGACGTCTTCAACGACCTGGCCGACGGCACCTACATCCGCACGGGCGGGGAGGACATCACCACCCCACACCCGTTCGTGTCGCTGCGGCGGGACTTGGGGTCGCTCTCGGACCGCACGGTGCTCACCTACCGCTCCACCAGTGACGACCCGGACTACCTGCGCATGTTCGCGCTCGACGAGTTCGACGGCGTGAACTGGACGATGACGCCCGTCAACGCCTCCGACGACAACGAGGCCTCGGGGGAGCTGCCGCTGCCCGCGGGATGGTCCGAACCCGCGCCCGAGGAGACGGTCACGACCCAGATCTCCATGGACTCCGACTCGCCGCGGGTGGACTTCCTCCCGATGCCGTACTGGGCGAGTTCGGTCGAGGTCCCCGGCCAGTGGTACATCGATCCCGCGTCCCACATGGTCTTCACCACGAGCAGCCCGACCACCGGTCTGAACTTCACCGTGGAGTCCGTGGAGCACCAACCCTCCGGGGACGAGCTGGCGGCGGCCGGGAACCCGCGGTCGCTGGGCGGTGGCCACCTGGACCTGCCCGACGACCTCGACCCGGCGGTGGAGCAGCTGACCGAGCAGGTGACCGCCAACGCCGACACGCCCTACGAGCGCTCGGTCGCGATCCAGGAGTACTTCACCGACGGGTCCTTCACCTACGACCTGTCCCCGCCCTCCGCGCCCGAGGGGGTCGACCCGCTGGCGCACTTCCTGCTGACCGACCAGGTGGGCTACTGCGAGCAGTTCGCGGGCGCCATGGCCGTGATGGCGCGCCAGGCCGACGTACCGTCGCGGGTGGCGGTGGGCTACACCGCGGGCGAGAACATCGAGGGCGACCGCTGGTCGGTGACCGTGGGCGACGCCCACGCGTGGCCGGAACTGTACTTCGAGGACGTGGGCTGGGTGCGCTTCGAGCCGACCCCGGCGTCGTCGGACGCCGGCCAGGGCTCGGCGACTGTTCCGGAGTACTCCTCCGGTGGCAGGGCGCCGGGCACCGATCCGGTCGAGCTGCCCGAGCCCGGCGCCGAGGAGCCCGCACCGCCGGAGCCCAGCACGCCCGCCGACGAACCGTCGGAGTCGCCACGGGAGAGCGAGTCGCCGGAGGACGAGGCCTCCGCGCCGATGGCCGACGGAGGGGACGACGGCACCTCGGACACCGACCTGTCGTGGCTGCCCGCGGCGGGCGCGGTGGCCGGGGGCCTACTCCTGCTGTCGCTGCCCGCGCTGGCCCGGGTGCTCGTGCGCTGGACGCGGACGTCCGGGCTGCCGGGGGCCGCACCGGTCGCCGGTGCGCACACCGCCTGGCGCGAACTGCGTGACACGTGGCTGGACCTGGGTGGCGTGTGGGACCTGGCTGAGAGCCCGAGGGCGACAGCCGAGCGGCTGGCCGGGCACGACGCGCGCACGCGCGCGGCGCTGTGGCGGCTCGCCCTGGCCGAGGAGTCGGCGCGCTACGCTCCGGCGCCCGCGGACGGGACGGGGCTACGGGAGGACCTGCTCACGGCCCGTGCGGGCCTGATGTCGGCGGCCTCTCGGGGGGCGCGGCTGCGCGCGGTGCTCCTGCCCCGCTCGCTCCCCCCCTGGGCGGCCCCGCGCCCCGCCCCCGCACCGGCGTAGGGCGGGGTCCGGCACCGGGCGGAGTACACGGCCCGGCGGCGCGCGCCCGGTCATCGGCGGGCCGAGGCGCACGGCACCGGGCGCACGAGCACAGGCAGGTGGAACACGAACGTGGTGGGGGCCGCACGGTGACCGTGCGGCCCCCACCACGTGGGTTCCGGAACCCCTGGGTCCCGAAGCGAACGCCCCCGCGCCCCGCCCTGGAACAGGGTCCTCGTGGCGGCGGGAGGCGAACCGAGCTACTCGTTGCCCTCCTGGCGACGCCGCCAGCGCTCCTCGAAGCGGTTCATCATGCCCGGACGGCTGCCGCCGCCCTTGCGCCGCTGCCGTGGCTCCGCCGCCGCGGTCGCGGCCTCGGCGCCGCCACCGGCCGCTTTGCGCCAGGCGTTGGCCCCCCAGAGGAAGCACGCCAGCATGACGATGAAACCGAGGACACTGATGAGCACCTGCATGACCGGGTTGCCGATCAGAAGCCCGGCCAACAGCAGGACGACGCCGATGACGAATCCGAGACCGGCCTTGATGATCCAGCGCTTGTAATGGACCGCGGGGTTCGTTTGCCGAACGGTGTTCGCGAACTTCGGGTCCTCGGCATACAGCGCCCGCTCGATCTGGTCGAGCATGCGCTGCTCGTGTTCAGAGAGCGGCACGGCGCCTCCCTACGACAGTCCCCGGTTGGGGTGACGGGTACTGATAAACAGTCTCTTGGTCAGTGGTATGCCCAGAATACGGTGCACTAGCGCCTGCTGGAAAGAAAAGCTGCGTGTGTACCTGGCCCACTACGGCCACGATACCCGCGCCCTGTATCGGAAACACCAGCTTCCATGCCTCTCTGCTACCCCTGACTGCGATCCTACTGTTGGAACGCTTCACGGTGACCGGAAGTTGCCGCATCATACGTCGTTTTCGTCACGTTTGGCCAGCACTGCCGACTGTATCGCGCCCTGCCCGAAACGTGCGGTAACGCGGTCCATCACGCGCTCCACGTCCCTCCACCCGGTGTCCTCCTCCCCCAGTGCCAACTGGCGGTGTGCCTGGTCGGCGGGGGTGACCCCCTCGACCCGTACACCCACCAGCCTCAGGCGTACCCGCTCCATCCCGGCGGCGGCGTACAGTTCGCGCGCGACGGCGCTGATCTCCCGGGCCACGTCCGTGCTCTCGGGGAGGGTGCGCGACCGCGAGATCGTGGAGAAGTCGGCTCGCCGCAGCTTCACGCTCACCGTGCGCCCCACCTGTTCGGTCGCGCGCAGCCGCCGCGCCACCTTCTCCGAGAGCCGGAGCAGCTCCCGGTTGATCACGTCCGGGTCGCCGACGTCGACGTCGAAGGTCTCCTCCGCGCCGATGCTCTTGTCCGGCGACTCCGGGACGACCGCACTGGTGTCGATCCCGCGGGACAGCTCGGACAGCCGGGTGCCCGCCTTGGTGCCGAGCTCCATCCGCAGCAGGTCGGGTTCGACCCGGGCCAGTGCTCCGACCGTGCGCAGGCCGAGCTTGACGAGGGTCTGCTCGGTCTTGTCGCCCACGCCGGGCAGGGCCCCGACGGGCAGGGGGTCCAGGAAGCCCTGGACCCGGTCGGTGGGGACGAGCAGCAGGCCGTCCGGCTTGCAGTGCGTGGAGCCGAGCTTGGCGGTGAAGCGGGTGGCGGCCACGCCCACCGAGCAGGTGAGCCGCTGCTCGGCGCGGACGCGCTCGCGGATCATCGCGGCGATGCGCACCGGGCCGCCCAGCCGGCGGCGGGCACCCGAGACGTCCAGGAAGGCCTCGTCCAGGGACAGGGGCTGCACCAGGGGCGTCACGGACCTCAGGATGTCCATGACCGCCTCGGAGACCTCCCGGTAGGCGCGGCCGTCGGGCGGGAAGACCACGGCGTCCGGGCACAGGCGCGTCGCCCGCACCATCGGCATCGCCGAGTGCACGCCCTTCGCCCGGGCCAGGTAGTCGGCGGAGGAGACGACGCCGCGCGGGCCGGTCCCGCCGACGATGACCGGACGGCCGCGCGCCTCGGGGTTGCGCAGCTGTTCCACGCTCGCGAAGAACGCGTCCATGTCCAGGTGCAGGATGTGGCAGTCGGTGTCAGGGCCCGAACCGTCCGCGGGGAAGTCGGCGCCCAGCGGCACGATGCCCTCGGCGGAGACCATCCCCCGCAGCGCCGCGCCGCGTTCCAGTTGCCGTCGGCTCAATGTTCTCCACGACCTCGCAGGCTCGGTACGGGGCTCGGGACGCCCGGAGTCCGGGGTTCCTCGTCGCCGGCGCGGCTCGCTCGCGGGCCCGCACCGTCGCCCGCCCAGGCGGACGCCTTCGGCGCGGTCCCTCCCGCCGCGACCCCGTCTGCGCCCGCGGAACCCTGGCGCGCCCCTCGCTGCTCCCTGGACTCGGGGGCGGCCGAACGGCCCACCTCTGACCGCACGGGATCGGAGGCCGCCCTTCGTGAACGCCCTGGTAGGGCGCCCACACACCAGCTTACGCCGACCACCGGGCTCCGCGGGGCCGAGGTCAGGGGCGGTGGGCGACGGCGTGGAGCTGGGTGGCGATCCCGATGAGCTCGGGGTGCTCGGCGGCGGCCCGCTCCAGTTCCACCAGGCGCTGTCCGGCCTGCGCGTCGCCCTCCCAGGCGTGCCCGGGGAGGACGTCGGCGAACGCCCGGACACCGCGGATGCTCTCCTGCTCCAGACCGGCTCCGCCGATCAGCGCCAACAGCTGCTGACGGGTGAACCGGCGCGGCATGGGGTCGCTCTCGCCCCAGCGGCCGTCGGGGTCGACGAGGAGCCGGTGGGCGTCCTCGATGTGCCCGGCCAGGGCCCGGTGGAGGGCGCCGGCCACCGCGTTGGTGACCAGCACGCTGACCGCGCCGCCGGGCCGGGTGATGCCGACCACGTCGTGCATCGCGGCGGCCGGGTCCTCGACGTACTCCAGGACGTTGTGCACCAGGACCAGGTCCGTGCTGCCGGGCGTGAACAGCCCGGACAGGTCGCGCGTCTCGCCCTGGACGCCGCGTACGGCGACTCCGCGCTCGGCGGCCCGGCGCTCCAGCGCGGCCAGCGAGTCCGGGCTGGGCTCGACGACCGTGACCCGGTGGCCGAGTTCGGCGAGCGGGACGGCGGCGCCGCCGGTGCCCCCTCCCGCGTCCACGATCTCCAGGGGTCCGCCGTCACCGAGCCGGGCCAGCAGTCCCTCCAGGGCGTCCCACACGACCGCGGTCCGCGCGGCGTTGGCCGCCCGCACCGGTCCGGCCGTGCCGCCGGCGCCCGGCCCGCCGCTGTCGGCGGTCGCGGTCGCAGTGCTCCTGTCAGTCACCTGACGTCCCCTCCATCACTGTGCCCGGCCCCGCCGGCCCTCGTTCGCCGATGTCAGAGCGCGAGCGTCGCCTTGTTCTCCATCAAGCGTGACAGAAGTCCGCTGACGAAGTTCGGCGACTCGTCGGTGGACAGCTCCTTGGCGACGCCGACGGCCTCGGCGATGGCCACGCCGTCGGGGATCTCGTCGTCCCAGAGCAGCTCGAAAGCGCCCATCCGCAGGATGTTGCGGTCGACGACGGGCATCCGCTCCAGGGTCCAGCCGATGGCGTAGGTGCCCAGAAGCTCGTCGATACGGGCGCGCCGACCGTCGACGGAGCGCGCCAGGTTCTCGGTGAACTCGTTGATGGGCGGTTCGGGCTGGGCACGCCGGCGCTTGATGACCTCCTCGACGGAGATAGCGCGGACCTCGGCCTCGTAGAGGACCTCGACCGCGCGCCGCCGCGCCTTGCGCCGTGCTCCGCTCATCAGTTGACTCGCCCGAGGTAGTCGCCCGTGCGGGTGTCGACCTTGATGCGCTCGCCCTCGGTGATGAAGAGCGGCACCTGGATGACGGCGCCGGTCTGGACGGTGGCGGGCTTGGTGCCGCCGGTGGAGCGGTCGCCCTGCACGCCGGGGTCGGTCTGGGTGATCTCCAGCTCGACGGCGGCGGGCAGCTCGATGTAGAGCGGGTTGCCCTCGTTGGTGGCCACCGTGACCCGGGTGTTCTCCAGGAGGAAGTCCTTGTCGCCGCCGACGACCGCTTCGCCGACCGGGATCTGGTCGAAGGTCGTGGTGTCCATGAAGATGAACGAGTCGCCGTCGTGGTACAGGTACTCCATCTCACGGCGGTCGACGCTGGCGAACTCGACCTTCGAACCGGCGTTGAAGGTCTTGTCGACGATCTTGCCCGTGAGGACGTTCTTCAGCTTCGTGCGGACGAACGCGCCGCCCTTGCCCGGCTTGACGTGCTGGAACTCCAGGACATTCCAGAGGACGCCGCCGTCGAGCCGCAGGGTCGTGCCGTTCTTGATGTCGTTCGTCGTGGCCACTTCGGTCGTCTCTCCAAGGGGTCTGACACGTCGGTCACCGGACTCGCGGCCCGGTCGTGATGAGTGGGGCGGTGTGCGGGCACCTCGGGGGTCGACCCCGGTGCACCAGTGCGAATGTCGCCCGACTGCAGTCTAGTGGCTTCGCGGAACTCAGGCGTCGCCCGCGACCGCGCGGTAGGCCTGCGCCAACTGTTCGTCGGTGGGGCCGCTGAGGATGGCGGGCTTCGCCAGGCCGTCCAGGACCACGAAGCGCAGTGTGGCGCCGCGGGCCTTCTTGTCCACGCTCATCGCGTCGCGCAGCCGGGGCCAGGCCTCGGGGGCGTAGGAGGTGGGAAGTCCCACCGAGGACAGGATGGTGCGGTGCCGTTCCACGAGTCCGGCGTCGATGCGGCCGGTGATCCTGGCGAGCTCCGCGGCGAAGACCATGCCGATGGCGACGGCGTAGCCGTGCCGGAAGGTGTAGTTCTCGGCGCGCTCGACCGCGTGGCCCAGGGTGTGCCCGTAGTTGAGGATCTCGCGCCGGCCGCTCTCCCTCAGGTCGCCGGAGACGACGTCGGCCTTGACCCGGACGGCGCGTTCGACCAGTTCCCGGGTGTGCCGGCCCTCGGGGGTGGTGGCGCCCCGGGGGTCGTCCTCGATCAGGTCGCAGATGACGGGGTCGTCGATGAATCCGGCCTTGATGATCTCGGCGAGGCCGCCGATGTAGTCGGCCGTGGGCAGGCTCGGCAGGGTGGCGAGGTCGCACAGGACGCCGACCGGGGGGTGGAAGGCGCCCACGAGGTTCTTGCCCTCGGGGGTGTTGATGCCGGTCTTGCCGCCCACGGCGGCGTCGACCATGCCGAGCAGTGTGGTGGGGACCAGGACCGAGCGCACGCCGCGCAGCCAGGTGGCGGCGACGAACCCGGCCAGGTCCGTGGCGGCACCGCCGCCGACGCCGACGACGGCGTCGGTGCGGGTGAACGCGTGCCGTCCCAGCCGCGACCACAGGTCGGTGGCCACGGCGGCGGTCTTGGCGGCCTCCCCGTCGGGGACGGGCATGGGCCGGACCGTGTACCCGGCGGCTTCGAGGACTCCGACGACGGGGCGGGCCACGGCTCCCAGGCCCTCGGGGTGGATGACGGCGACCTGGGCGGCGTCACCGACCAGCGAGGGGAGTTCGGACAGGACTCCGCTGCCGATCACGGCGTCGTAGCGGGAGGCGGGCTCGCCCACCCCGATGCGGGTCACGCTCACTTGTGGGCCTTTCCGGCGTCCTGGAGGGTGGGCAGGATGGCGTCGACGACCTCTTCGGGGTGGAAGTCCGTCGTGGGCACGGTGACGGTGGCCAGGCCCTCGTAGACGGGCAGGCGCTCGTTGAGCAGCCGTCGCAGCTGGGTACGGGGGTTGCCCGCCAGGAGCGGACGGGCGACGTCCATGCCGACGCGACGGGCCAGTTCGCCGAACTCGACCTGGAGGTAGACCACGTGGTGGTCGGCCAGGTCGGCACGTGTGTCCTCGTCCAGGACGGCGCCGCCGCCGACGGCGATCACGCCCTCCCACTCGCGCAGTCCCTCGGCCACGATCTCGCGCTCCATGGCGCGGAAGGCCTCCTCGCCGTCCTCGACGAAGATCTCGCTGATGGGCTTGCCCGCGCGCTTCTCGATCTCGCTGTCGGTGCACAGCAGGCCGACGCCCAGACGATCGGCCAGCGCCCGGCCGACGGTCGACTTCCCCGATCCGGGAGAACCGATGAGCACCGCGATCGCTCTAGCCACGCTTAGCCTGCCTCGAAGGGTCCACCCCCGCGAGCGCGGGGGTCCTGCCGGGTATGTGTGCTTCCCTGTCTAGCAGAACCGCGGCTCCGCCGTGCGCGGAGTCCCAGGACATGGACACCCGCGACGCGTCACGGCGGTGGGTACGGATCCGGGGATCCGGAACCGCACCCGGACGACGGCGGTAGGCAGGACGCGGGAATCCGGAACCGCACCGGGACGACGGCGGCCCGCCCCGTCGGTGGACGGGGCGGGCCGGGTCGCACGTCCTAGCGGATCTCCAGGGAGTCCAGGTAGCCGCGCAGGTTGCGGCCGGTCTCGGTGACCGAGTCGCCGCCGAACTTCTCCACGGCGGCCTCGGCCAGCACCAGGGCGACCATGGCCTCGGCGACCACGCCCGCCGCCGGGACGGCGGTCACGTCGCTGCGCTGGTGGTCGGCGCGCGTGGCCTCGCCCGTGGTGACGTCGATGGTGTCGAGCGCCTTGGGGACGGTGGCGATGGGCTTCATCGCCGCGCGCACGCGCAGTGCGTCACCGGTGCTCATGCCGCCCTCGACACCGCCCGCGCGGTTGGTCCGGCGGCGCACGCCCTCCGGACCGGGCTCGATCTCGTCGTGGGCGGCCGATCCGCGGCGGGCCGCGGTGCGGAAGCCGTCGCCGACCTCCACGCCCTTGATGGCCTGGATGCCCATGAGGGCACCCGCCAGGCGGGAGTCCAGGCGCCGGTCCCAGTGCACGTGGCTGCCCAGGCCGGGCGGGAGCCCGTAGGCCAGCACCTCGACGACGCCGCCGAGGGTGTCGCCGGACTTCTTGGTGTCGTCGACCTCCTCGACCATGCGGGCGCTGGTCTCGGGGTCGAAGCAGCGCAGCGGATCGGCGTCGATCGCGGCCAGGTCCTCGGGACGCGGTTCGACCGAGCCCTCGGGCACGGCGACCGGCCCCATGGACACCACGTGGCTCAGGATCTCCACGCCGAGCGCCTGGCGCAGGAACTGGCGGGCCACCTCGCCGATGGCCACGCGCGCGGCGGTCTCACGGGCGCTGGCGCGCTCCAGGATCGGCCGGGACTCCTCGTGCCCGTACTTCTGCATGCCGACGAGGTCGGCGTGCCCCGGCCGGGGCCGGGTCAGCGGCGCGTTGCGCGCCACGCCGTCCAGCTCCTCGGCGGGTACGGGATCGGGAGACATCACCTTCTCCCACTTGGGCCACTCGGTGTTCCCGACCTCGATCGCGACCGGACCCCCCTGGGTCAGGCCGTGCCGGATACCCCCGATGACGGAGACCTGGTCCTGCTCGAACTTCATCCGGGCGCCTCGTCCGTACCCGGCGCGGCGGCGGAGCAGCGCGGCGGCGATGTCGTCAGAAGTGACGGACACACCGGCCGGGAGGCCCTCCAGAATCGCGACGAGTGCCGGCCCGTGGGACTCCCCTGCGGTCAGCCAACGCAACATGGTGACGATCTTCCCACGGATGGAAGCGCCTCGTTGCACCAGGGCTCACGGATGGACCACCAGGGGCGCCCCGACGAGCACGGTGACGAGGGTGGCGCCGAGCATGAAGGGGCCCAGCGGGAAGGGCTGCATGGGTCTGAGCCGCCGCAGGACCAGTAGCACCAGGCCCAGCGCGGAGAAGGCGGCGAAGGCCCAGAACACCGCGACGAGCGCCCCCAGGGGACCCGCCGCCCAGCCCGCGTACAGCCCGGTCAGGCCGGACAGCTTGACGTCGCCGAAGCCGAACCCGCGCGGGGAGACCCGCCACAGCAGCCAGTACAGGACCGTGACCAGGACCATGCTGACCAGGGCCGCCCCCGCGCGGTCCAGCCCCTGGCCGCTGGGCGGCAGGAACACCGCGGCGGCGAGCAGGAGGAAGGCCACGACGTATCCCGGGCCGACCAGGGGGTCGGGCAGGCGCAGCACCCGCAGGTCGATGACGGACAGGACCGCGGTGAGCACCGCCAGCCACAGCACGGCGAGCAGTTCGACGGGCGACCACCGGGGGTCCGTGGCGGCGACGGTCCCCACGACCGCGAACAGCGCGCCGGTGGCGGCGACGACCGCGAGGTGGGGGCGGATGACCTGCTCACAGTGCGGACAGGCGCCGCGTCTGCGGAAGGCCCGGGAGGCGACGGTCGGGGTCCAGGGGACGAAGGTCAGCTCGGCGCGGCAGAACGGGCAGCGCGGTGGCGGCGGCCCCTCCTCGTCCTCCCCCGGAGCGGCGGCGGGCGGCGCCCCGGCGACGCTCCCGGTCTCGGACGCCGACGCCGTGGCCTCGCTCTGGCCGGCGGGCGCGGCGAGCGTTCTCGGCGCTCCCGGCAGCGGGTCGCCGGACGCGTCCGCGGCGCCGAAGAGGTGCACGAGGCGGCCGGCGGTGTGGCCGACGCCCAGCCCGAGCAGGGCCAGGCAGGCGGTCGCCGCGACCGTCCACAGAGTCGGGTCCAGTCCGAGCGTCGAGGGGGTGGTCATGACCGAAAAATACCGGTCCGCGGCGCCGGAGGACAGGTGCACGCGCGGCCTGTGGACAACTCGGCTTCGGAGGGAGGACCGTCCGTGCGCGATTGGACCGCGCGGCCGGAGAACCACAGGAGTGCCGCGGTCCGCGGACCACCGGGCGCGGGCGGGATCAGCCCCGGTCGCGCCGGGCGCGCACCACGGCGCTGAGTTCCACGCCGCCCGGCAGCACGTGCCGCAGCTCGGCGGCCAGCCGGTCGGCGACCCGGCGCAGCGACTCGTCGTCGCGCTCCTCCAGCTCCAGGCGGATGCCGATGTCGGCGCGCTCGGAGGGGTGCACGCGTACGCGCTCGATGCCGAACTCGGCGTGCGTGACCCGGTAGATGAGGGCCAGGACCTGCGGGTCGTCCTTGGGCTCGGGGACGGCGCCCTGCTCGGCGAGCAGGGTGAGGAAACGCCCCTGGATCGTGTAGGGCGTCGGCCCGGACACGTCGAGGACGAGCGCGTCGGCGCCCTCCTCCACGGCGGCCTGGCAGGCGTCCTTGGTCGTGAAGGGCACCGGCCGGGCGTCGGCCCGCCAGCGCCGGACGGCGTCGACGCAGGTGAAGGCGAGGACGCCGCGCCGCCCGTCCTTGCCCGTCATGACGGGGACGGCCACCTCGCTGTGCTTGTCCTTGGTGAGCCCGCCGACGCCCTTGCCGGTCTCGGTGGCCACGGCGACCACGGGGATGAGGAGCCGGGAACGGCTGAGCGCGTCCAGGACCTGGCGGTCGCCGACCAGGCCCACGGCGTGGTCGCGCAGTCGGGCCTCGACGTCCGGGTCGACGCTGCCGTCGTCGTCGCGGAAGTTCTGGGCGCCGATGATCGATGGTCTGCTCACGGGCTCTGACTCTATCTGTGGTCGGGGGACGGCGGTCGGTGCCGCGGCCGTGTCAGGTCCGGTCCGGTTCCAGGACCCTGACGATGGCGGCGAGCTGGTCGACCTGCTCGGCGGAGAGCCGGTCGAACATCAGCGAGCGCACCCGCGCGGCGTGCCCGGGTGCGGCCGCGCGGAGCAGGTCCGCGCCCTCGTCGGTGAGGACCGCCCACAGTCCGCGTCGGTCGTCGTCGCAGTGCTCGCGGCGCACGTAGCCGCCCCGTTCGAGCCGGGCGACCTGGTGGGACAGGCGGCTCTTGGACACGATGACGCTGTCGGCCAGCGCGCGCATGCGCATGCGCCGCTCGGGCGCCTCCGACAGGTGGGCCAGGATGCCGTACTCGATGAGCGACACCCCGTTCCTCTCCCGCAGATCCCGTTCGAGCTCGTCGTAGATCCGCGTGTTCATGCGGAGGAACCCACGCCAGACGTGCTGTTCCGCGGCGTCGAGCCACACGGCTTGCTCCATGGTGTCCATCCTAGATCGCCCGGCACGGGCGGGGGCCCGGAACGGCGGGGCGGGCACGCTCCGCCGGGGTCGCCCGACGGTGTGTCCGGTGCCACCCGGACGGAGGCGTGAGCCGCTTGCGTGAGCAGGCCCTGCCGCCTAATCTACTTCCAAGGAAGATTCTTCTCCAGAACTTTGTTACCGCTCAGGCACAACAAACGCAGGTCCCGATCGTGGGGCCGCAGAACCCACAGGGAGACCCCATGGCAGCGCAGGAACTCAAGGCCGGCACCTGGAAGATCGACGCCGCCCACTCGGTCGTCGGCTTCTCCGTCCGCCACATGATGGTCAGCAAGGTCCGTGGCCGCTTCGAGAAGTTCGACGCCACCCTCACCGTCCCCGCCGACCCGACGCAGGCCTCCGTCGAGGCCGTCATCGACGCCGGATCGCTCAACACCGACAACGGCGACCGTGACAACCACGTCCGCTCCAAGGACTTCTTCGACACCGAGAACTTCCCCGAGTTCACCTTCCGCTCCACCGGCATCGCCGCCAAGGGCGAGGACTTCGTCCTCAAGGGCGAGCTGAGCATCAAGGGCAACACCCGCCCGGTCGAGCTGGACCTGGAGTTCAACGGCTCCACCCTCGACCCCTTCGGCCTGGACCGCGCCGGCTTCACCGCCTCGACGACGATCAGCCGCAAGGAGTTCGGCGTGGACATCGAGATGCCGATGGACGGCGGCGGCGTGGTCGTCGGCGACAAGATCACCATCGACATCGACGCCGAGTTCACGCACCAGGCCTGATCCGGGCCCGTGGACGGCACCCCACGGGTTGACGACACACCGTCGTCTCCCGTGCCGTGCCTCGGTTATCGTCAGTGGGGGAGGGCACACGCCCTCCCCCACTGCCGTGCGCTCCCTCGCCCCGCCAGGAGGACCCGTTGCCGTCCAGCCCCTTCTCCCCCGAGGTCGTCGCCGCCGTCACCCGGCACATGAACGGCGACCACCCCGAGGACACCCTGGTCATCTGCCGTTCCCTGGGCGGCCGGCCCGAGGCCACCGCGGCCAGGATGACCGGTCTGGACGGTGAGGGCGGCGACTACGCGGTCACGGTCGGCGACGCGGAGCAGACGATCCGGATCCCCTGGTCCGAGCCGCTGACCGAACGTACCCAGATCCGCGCCGAGGTCGTGCGCATGTACCAGGAGGGGTGCGCGCGACTGGGCCTCGCCCCGCGCGGCGAGCACTGACCCGCCGCGGACGGCCACCGAGGGCCGCCGCGCCGCCCGCCCACCACGGCCGGTCCGCCGGGACCAGCGACCGGTTCACAGCCGCGCTGCCGCACCGCCCGACCGGTGGCCCGCCCGACCAGCGACCCGCCCGACTGCTGGCCTGGCCCACCAGCGGCCCGCCGGACCGCCGACTCGCCGCTCGACCGATGGCCCGCCGGACCGGTGGCCCGGCCGACCAGCGGCGCGGCCACCGCACGCGCCGCGAACACCACACGACCCACCGGGGCCGCGACGGAACTCAAAGGCGTCGCCGGGAGTCCTATGGGGCATGGGGGAATCGGCACGGTCGCGGTCCCGGCGATGAGCGCCGCACCGACGCGGTGGGCACGCCTACTCTGGAACCGCAGTCCCCTCCCCCGCACGCCCACGACACGAACGCCTCTTCCGAAGGGTGGCTCCGACCATAATGGTCACGCCCGAATCCGGTGACGACAACGCTCCGACCCGACGGATCGACCCCGCGGCACCCACGAGCCGGACCGGACCCACCGTCCGGACCGGCCCGGCGGCCGGCGCCACGCGGTGGGTCACCCGTGTGTTCCGTCCCGGCGGCGACCGGCGGGACGGTGTCGAGGCCACCCGTGTGGTCGAGCCCGGCGCAGGCCCCACCCGGGTCGCCGGCCCGGGAGCCGACCGCACCAGCGTCCTGCCCGGGGGCTCGGCCGCCCCCGCGACCGCCAAGGCGCCCCGCCGCACGTTGGGCGAGGCAGGAACGAGCGGCGCGGCCCCCTGGTGGCGCACTCTCTTCGGCCCGCTCCTCGACTGGGTGAACCGGCTCCTGACCCGCGTGGTCGTCGGCCCCGCCGGAGACCTCGGCTACGCCGTCCCGGCCGAGCTGCGCCGCCGCTACCACGTGCTCGGCCACCTCGGCGCGGGAGGGGAGGCGGTCGTCTACCGCGCCCATCCCGTGGACGAGCCCGAACGCGAACTGGCCCTGAAGGTCTACCGGCCCGGGCACGACATCAACCGCGAGCTGCTCGACCGCCTGCGCGCCCGGGGCACGGCCTCGCCGCACACCCCGGCGGTCCAGGGGTACGGGACCGCCGCCAGCTCCTGGGGCGACGACCTGGCCTGGGAGGCCCAGGAGTTCTTCCCCCTGGGCTCCCTGCGCTCGGTGATCGACGAGGCGCCGCTGGAGGAGGAGCGGGCCCGCGCCGTCGTCGCGGCCGTCGCGGAGTGCCTGCGCCACTGGCACGTGGAGCTCCAGCACAACCACACCGACGTCAAGCCCGAGAACCTGCTCGTGCGCTCGCTGGACCCGCCGGTGGTCGCGCTCACCGACTTCGGCGGCGCCGTGCGCGCCACGATGAGCCGCGTCTACGGCGGACTCGCCATCACCGAGGACTACGCCGCTCCCGAGGTCGTCGAGGGCCGACGCGAGGCGCCCGCCGCCTGGTGGTCCCTGGGCGTCATGGCGCACGAGCTGGTCACCGGCCGCCGCCCCGAGCGCGGCGGCAACTGGCTGACCGCGCGCAACACCGAGGTGGACATCTCCGCCATCACCGACGAGCGCTGGCGCCTGCTGGTCCGCGGCCTGCTCGCGCCCACCCCGTCGGCCCGCTGGGGCTACGACGAGGTCACGCAGTGGCTGGCCGGTGAGCGGCCCGAGATCCGGACCGTGCGGCGGCTGCGCCCGATCGAGTTCGCGGGGACCAACCACGACGATCCGCCGAGCCTGGCCTTCGACCTGCTCGACCGCTCCGACACCGGCGCCCTGTGGCTGCGCAGCCACTGGCCCCAGCTGCGCACCTGGCTGGACCGGGAGGTCAACGACTACACGTTCGACCGCGCCTACCTGACCGGGCTGGAGGACCACCCGGAGCTCGCGCACGTGGCGATCAGCGCCCTGGCCGCGCGCTACGTGCCCGGGATGCCGCCGCGCTACCGCGGGCACGAGATCAGTGCCGACGGGCTGCTCGCCCTGGCCACCGGGCAGGCCAGCCGCCACGCCCTGGTGCGCGAGGCCGTGGAGTCGGGGGCAGTGGGGCTGGGCGCCCAGCACTGGTGCCCCCACCCGGAGTGCCGTTCGGGCGGCTCGGGGCGGTGCGCCCTGCTCGAACGCGTGCAGCACGAGGTACCGCTCCTGATGCGCCGGGTCGGCGAGACCGTCGACCGGCTGGTCGGCTCGGGTCCGGACGCGCCCCGGCGGCCCGCCGCGCACGAGACCGACGCCGTGTGGGCCCAGGCGGTGGAACTGGTCCTGGTGCCCGAGACCGCCTCGGAGCACCGTTCGCTGCTGCGCCGCCAGTCGTGGCACCCCACGCAGCGCAGCGCCGCCCCGCACGCCCCGTGGTGGACCGAGCAGCGGCGCACGGCGCTGCGCGACGGTTCGGGCGGCGACGCCCTGGCGACGCGTGGCTCGATGCTCACCGCGCTCCTGCTGCTGCCCGAGGCGGTGCGGGTCGGCGGTGTCGTCAGTGCGCGCGAGCGCGCGGACGGGCGGGCCCGGCGCCAGGACCGGTGGGCCTCGCTCGCCGGTTCGGCGCGGGAGCGCTGGGCGGGCGCCAAGGAGCGGCTGGCGACCGCGAAACAGCGCCGGGTGGAGGCCGCCACGGCGCCGACCAGGCCGGATGTCCCGGTGGTGCCGGGCGCCTATGGCGACCACGGGCAACAGCGTGCGACCGAGACGGCGCGCACCCGCCGCGAGCAGGAGCGGGCCCAGCGCCGGGTCGACCGGACCATGAGCCAGATCCAGCGGGCGATGTCGGCGGGCAAGTGCCGCCGTTTCGCCTACCCGGCCGCTCTTTTGGGACTGGTGGACGGGCTCGGCCGGTCGCTGCGCCCCTCCGAGGGCTTCTACCCCGAGAGCGAGTTCGTCACCTCGGCCTACACCGGGCTGCTCGACGCGAGCGACGGCGCGGTGCTCGGCTGGCTGTCGGAGGTGACCGGTGCGGTGACGGGACTGCTGCCCGGGGCCATGGGCACGTCCTGGTGGTGGCCCGTGCTGCTGTCGGTGGTGCTGGTGGTCCTGGGGCGCACGGCGGCGAGCAAGCGGCCCGCCACCCGGGCCCGCCGCCGCCTGGCCGCGTTCCGGCTGGCGCTGGCCGGGTCGCTCCTGATGGTGGTGGTCCTGCTGTCCACCGGCCTGGTCGCGCTGGGGTCGGGCGTGCTCATCCCGTTGGACGGACTGCTCGGCTGATCCGGCGGCCCCTGGGCCCCCTGGCCCCGGCGGTGGGCGCGATCAGCGCGATGCCGTGGCCGTCCGCGGGTGCCGCCCGGCTGCGCCGGGGCACGGCCGCGTGGGACCTCGAAGGACCACGGGCCGGTCGCGGACACCCGCGCGACCGGCCCGAACGGCCAGTCCGGCCGGTCCGGCCGGTCCGGGACCCGGGCGGGTGTGAGCGCGCACAAGTGCTGGTGGGCTATGATCGCCCGGTTCGGCACACGGCCGGACTCCGAGCTGAAAAGGGTGACGTGTGGCTGAGGTGATCGAGCTGCGCGCGGGCGACTTCCGCGCGCGCGTCGACCGGTCCGGGGCGGGACTGCAGTCCCTGACCTGTGGTGGTCGCGACCTGGTGTGGCCCTACACCAGAGGCAGCGGTCCGGTCGCCTTCCAGGGCCAGGTGCTCGCCCCGTGGCCGAACCGGGTCGGCGGCGGCCGGTACGCGTTCGGCGGTCGCGAGTTCCAGCTGGAGATCAACAACCCCGCCACGGGCACGGCCATCCACGGCCTGGTGCACGACCTGGAGTGGTCCCCCGTCGACCTCGCCGACGACGCGGTGACCCTGCGGCTGGTCTTCGAGGGCACCCCGGCCTTCCCGTTCCCCCTGGACCTGAGCGTCACCTACACGCTGACCGGGACGGGGCTGACCGTCTCGACCAGCGCGTCGAACCGCGGTTCCGGTCCGGCGCCGTTCGGGTTGGGCTTCCACCCCTACCTCACGCTCGGCGAGCCGCTGTCGGAGCTGGCCGCCCGGGGAGAGGTCGAGGTGGAGATCACCGCTGGCTCCCACCAGCCGGTCGACGAGCACCTGCTGCCGTCCGGTCCCCCGGAGCCCGTGGAGGGCAGCGGGCTGGACTTCCGTTCGCCGGGGCGCGCACTGGGCGACACGGTGCTGGACACCGCGTTCACCGACCTGGCCCGCGACGGGGACGGGCGCGCGTGGGTGCGGCTCATCGGACCGGAGCACCGGGTGGAACTGTGGTGCGACGCCTCGTTCGGCTGGCTCCAGGTCTTCAGCGCCGACACGCTGGGCGGTCCCGCCCACCGGGCGCACCTGGCCGCGGAGCCGATGACCTGTCCGCCCAACGCCCTGGCCACGGGCCGGGACCTGATCGTCCTGGAGCCCGGGGAGTCCACCGAGCACACGTTCGGGATCACCACGTCCGCCCGCGGCTAGGTCGTGTCCTGCGCGGCATCCGGGCTCGCGGCCGCCAGGGCAGCCTCTCGCCGCGCCTCCGCGCTCGTGCGGCAACCAGGCTGAACGTCGCGCATTGGCGTGCGAGAGAGGGACCGACGACCCGCTCGCTCACCCGAAAGCCCGCAGAAGAACACTCCCCAGGCCGTCTCGCGCCTGATACCCCCCGCCGTCCGCGTCGCGGGGTGTCAGGCCCGGTCGAGCATGCCGCTGAGGCGCGCCAGGTCCTCCGCGGTGTCGATGTCGTCCGGGCTGGCGATGTCGTCGCAGGCCACGGTGGTCACCAGGTGCGAGTACGCGCGCAGGAACGGGCGCGCTCCCACGTCCTGCTTGGCCATGGCGTGCACGGTCGACCAGTGCTCACGTCCGAGCATGACCGGGTTGCGGGGGTTGCCGGCGTAGGTGGCGACCGCGGCGCGGGCGCCCCGGTCGTACTCGTCGATCAGCCTCCGCACCGCCAGGGGCGTCACGAGCGGCTGATCGGCCAGCGCGACCAGGACCGCGTCCACGGTGTCGGGCAGCGCGTCGATCCCCGCCCGCACCGACGACCCCATGCCGGTCGCCCAGTCCGGGTTGTGCACGGTGTGGGCGCCCGGCACGGACGTCTCCGCCGCCCCGAGCACCACCATGACGGGGTCGCAGCCGCCCTCCGTCAGCGTGCGGATCCCCCGGTCGACCAGGCGCTCCCCACCCACCTCGACCAGCGCCTTGGGGCGGCCGAGCCTGCTCCCCGAGCCCGCCGCCAACAGCAGGCCCGCCACGCAGGCCGGCCTTCCCCGGTTCGTTCCCTCCACGTCCCCACTGCCCATGACGAGATGATGTCACGCGGTCGCCGACCGGGTTGGGGACCTCGGTCACTCGCCCGCTGAAATTTCAGGGCCGACTTTCACACTCGGCCGTGACCAGCGCGTTTCCGGAACGCGGCTTTTCGGTTCACCTCTGAGCGTGACCGAATCCGGCCGGAACCGGGCCCGGATCCGGTGTGTCCCGGTGGATTCGTCCCGATGTCTCACGCAGGGCCCGTCCGCTGCCGCCCCAGCGCACCTGGACCAGCTCGGCGGCGATCGACACCGCCGTCTCCTCCGGCGTGCGCGCGCCCAGGTCCAGCCCGATCGGTGAGTGCAGGCGCTCCAGCCGCTCCTCGTCCACGCCCGCCTCGCGCAGCCGTTCCAGCCGGTCCTCGTGGGTGCGCCGGGACCCCATCGCGCCGATGTAGCCCGCACGGGTGGCCAGGGCGGCCTTGATGACCGGGACGTCGAACTTGGGGTCGTGGGTGAGCACGCACACGACGGTCCGCTCGTCCACCTGGTCGGCGATCTCGTCGAGGAACACGTGCGGCCACTTGACCACCACCTCCTCGGCGGTGGGGAAGCGCTTGCGGGTCGCGAAGACCGGGCGGGCGTCGCACACCGTGACCCGGTAGCCCAGGTAGGTGCCCAGGTCGGCGACGGCCGCGGCGAAGTCGATGGCGCCGAACACCAGCATGCGCGGCGCGGGCGTGAACGACTGGACGAACACCTCCAGCTCGTCGCCGCGCCGCTGCCCGTCGGCCCCGTACCGCAGCACCCCCGTGCTGCCCTGGGCCAGCATGCCGCGCACGTCGTCGTCGAGCGCGTCGGCCAGGCGTCCGCCGGCCGCCCCCAGGTCGCCGTCGGCGTGCGTCGGCCACACCACGCGGCGCATCCCGACCCGGTCGGCGCCGGAGGGATCGGCCACGACGGTGGCCACGGCGACCGGCTGGTGCTCGTCGACGGCGCCGATGACGGCACCGAGTTGGGGGAAGGAGTCCCGGCTGAGGGGTTCGACGAACATGTGGAGGGTCCCGCCGCAGGTCAGCCCGACGCTGAACGCCTCCTCGTCGCTGTAGCCGTACGTGCGCCGCACCGGCTCGCCGGTACGGATCGCTTCCAGGGCCTCCTCGTAGACGGCGCCCTCCACGCAGCCGCCCGACACGCTCCCGGTGACCTCCCCGGACGCGCTGACCAGCATGGCCGCCCCCGGCCCGCGCGGTGCGCTCTTGTCCGTGTCGATGACCGTGGCCAGCGCGAACGTCTCACCCGAGGCGTACAGCCGCGACACGGCCGCTCGGATATCCCTCACGCGACACCCCTTCTTCCACTCGTCCCGCGTCCCCCGGCGCTCGCGGGGGAAGGGCGCGGGCCTCGCCTTCCACGGTATGTGCCCCGCACAACGGAAGGGGAGTCGCCGTTCACTCAAGAAACGGCGACTCCCCTTGTACGTCTCTACGAACGACTCACGTGCGGTCCGGCTCCGGCGCCTCGCCGCGCTCGTGCAGCAGGGCCCGGAAGTCCCTGAGCTGGTGTCGGGCGAGCTCGCCGTCCGCGCTCTGGATGCCCATCACCGCGAGCGTGCTGCCGTCGGACAGGTCGACCGAGGGCCAGGGCTCCCCTTCGCGCATCTGCGCGTCGATGATCTCGGGCCAGGCCAGCACGTGGGTGCGGATGCTGTTGACGATGGTGACGTTGTCCCTGGTGGCCACCAGGCGCGGCCGTCCGAGCAGGTGGAGGATCGCGGCGATGACCAGGCCGAGCCCGAACAGCATCACCCGGTCCATGATCCGCCAGTCCTCCGGCAGGGTCGCGGAGAGCACGCCCATGGTGGCCACGACCAGCAGGGCCAGGCCGTAGGCGACCCAGCGCATCGCGCGCGGCCGCCACGTCATGGGCAGCGTCGGCTGCCCGGAGACCTCGTCCACCGCTTGTTCCTCAGTCCGCACCAACTGCTCCGCTCCGAGCCCCGTCGGCGTCCGCCGACGGGAGGGGTCCACCTCGTCCGTCCTGGCCGTGACCGGGCCGGGGCCGCGGGTTCGCCCGCGGCCGGTCCGCGCGCGGGACTCAGCGGCGCAGCCCGCGCAGGGCCACCGCCGTGTCCAGGGCGGCCAGCGCCGCCTCCGCGCCCTTGTCCTCGGCACTGCCCGGCAGGCCGGCGCGGTCACGCGCCTGTTCAAGGGTGTCACATGTCAGCACGCCGTTGCCGACGGGGGTGGACTGGCGCAGGGCGACCTCGGTGAGCCCGTGGGTGACGGACTGGCACACGTAGTCGAAGTGCGGTGTGCCGCCCCGGATGACCGCGCCCAGCGCGATGACGGCGTCGTGCTGGCGCGCCAGCTCCTGGGCGACGACCGGGATCTCCACGGCTCCGGCGACCCGGACGACCACGGGATCGGCGGCGCCGGAGGCCTTGACCGCGGCCAGGGCGTTGGCGAGCATCGGCTCGACGATGGGCGCGTTCCAGCGGGTGACGACGATGCCGACGGACAGTCCGGCGGCGTCGACGTCATCGGGTTCGGGGCGGCCTTCACCACTCATGTGCGGATCTCCTTCGTACGGTACGGCGGGTCGGGGGCGGGGCGCTAGCGGGCGATGCCGGAGAGCACGTGGCCCATGCGGTCGCGCTTGGTCCGCAGGTAGGCGATGTTGTCGTCGGTGACGAAGGACGGCATCGCCACGCGTTCGCTGACGCGCACGCCGTGCCGCTCCAGCCCCTCGGCCTTGGCCGGGTTGTTGGACAGCAGCCGGACCGAGGTCACACCCAGGTCGGTGAGGATCTGGGCACCGGCCCCGAACTCGCGGGCGTCGGCGGGCAGGCCCAGGCGCAGGTTGGCGTCCACGGTGTCCACCCCCTGGTCCTGGAGGCTGTAGGCGCGCAGCTTGTGCAGCAGGCCGATCCCGCGGCCCTCGTGGCCGCCGAGGTAGACGACGACGCCGCGCCCCTCCTCGGCGATGTCGGCCATGGCGGCGTCGAGCTGCTCGCCGCAGTCGCAGCGCTGGGAGCCGAAGGCGTCGCCGGTGAGGCACTCCGAGTGCAGGCGGGCCAGGACGTCGGTGCCGTCGGTGAGGTCGCCGAGGACGAGGGCGACGTGCTCGGCCCCGTCGGTGGTACCCGTGAAGCCGATCGCGCGCCACTCGCCGTAGCGGTTGGGCAGGCGGGTCTCGACCTGGCGGGTGACCAGGGGCGGGGCGGCCTGCTCCGCGGTGAGGGTGTCGCCCAGGGCGACGCGGTGGGCGGCGAGCTGTTCGACGGAGACGAGCTTGAGGCCGTGCTCGTCGGCGAACTCGCGCAGGCGGGGCAGGCGGGCCATGGTGCCGTCGTCGTTGACGACCTCGGCCAGGACCCCGGCGGGGCGCAGTCCGGCCAGGCGGGCGAAGTCGACCGAGGCCTCGGTGTGCCCGCGGCGGGCCAGCACGCCGCCCGGACGGGCGCGCAGGGGCAGGATGTGGCCGGGGCGGACGAAGTCGACGGGGCGGCTGTCGGCGTCGGCCAGCAGCCGGATGGTGTGCGCGCGGTCGGCGGCGGAGATGCCGGTGCTGACGCCCTCGCGGGCGTCGACGGTGACGGTGTAGGCCGTGCGCAGGCTCTCCTCGTTGCGCGCGGTCATCAGCGGCAGGTCGAGGCGGTCCAGGTCATGGCCCTCCAGCGGGACGCACACCACCCCGGACGTGTAGCGGATCATGAACGCCAGGAGCTCCGGGGTGGCGAGTTCGGCCGCGAAGATGATGTCGCCCTCGTTCTCGCGGTCCTCGTCGTCCACCACCACGATGGCGCGCCCGGCGGCGAAGTCGGCGATGGCGTCCTGGATCGGGTCCAGGACGACGGCCTGCTCGATCCCTCTGGTGTCCGGGCTGGTGTCGGTGACGGTCATGGCCGCTCCCTGAGAGTGCGTGGGTGGTTCTGTGCGTGGTCGGTGGTGGGCCGGACCCTCCGGGTGCCGCGGGCGTCGGGGGCCGCACGGCCGGAGGGGACCCTAGGCGTCGGCGCCGGCGGCGTTCCGGGCGGCCGCGACGGCGGCGATGCGCTCGACGTACTTGGCGATGACGTCGACCTCGACGTTGACGGTGGCGCCGACCGCGAGGGAGCCCAGGGTGGTGGCCTCCAGGGTGGCGGGGATGAGGCTGACCTCGAAGTACTCCTCGTCGGCGCCGGGCGCGCTGACCGCGGAGACGGTCAGGCTGGTGCCGTCGACGGTGATCGACCCCTTCTCGACCACGTAGGGGGACAGCTCGCGGGAGAGTCCGAACCGCAGGACGTCCCAGTTGTCGCCGGGGCTCCGGGAGAGCAGGCCGGCCGTGCCGTCGACGTGGCCCTGGACGATGTGGCCGCCCAGGCGGCCGTCGACGCGCGCGGCGCGTTCGAGGTTGACCGGGGAGCCGGGGGTGAGGGCGCCGAGGGAGGAGCGGTCGAGGGACTCCTTCATCACGTCGGCGGTGAAGGTGTCCGGCCCCTGGGCGACGACGGTGAGGCACACGCCGTTGACCGCGATGGACTCGCCGTGCCGGGCGTCGGAGCTGACCAGCGGGCCGCGCACGGTGAGCAGGACGGCTTCACCGGCGGCACCGGCGGGTTCGATGGAGACGACCTCGCCGAGTTCTTCCACAATTCCTGTGAACACGCCTTCGCATTCCCTTCACCTGTAGAGGCTCCGGGGCAAAGGGTGTGGAACGGGTCCACGGCGGGGTCGGCGACACGGCGCACACGGGGCGCAGCGGTCGGACCGTCCCGACACGCGCTGCCTCCCATCCGGACTTTCACCGTCGGTACCGGAATTCCACCGGTTCAACCGGCCGATGGCTTCGGCCGGGTCGCGGACTGTCACCGCCGGTTCGGACTTTCACCGACCCCGGAGCACGCGTCTGACTTTCGTCTCAACGATCATGATCTTAACCGTTCGATCACCTGGCCGCATAGCCGGTGTGACGGGAGTCATGCGTGATCGGGGCCGGTGGGCGTGTCGGTGGCCTGGTCGGACCGTGTGGCCAGACCGGTGCGGACGAACAGCTCGGGTGCGAGGAACAGCGCCCAGAAGGCCAGGACGGTGTAGACCGCGTAGGCGACGACGGCCTCGGCGAGGCCCTCCAGACCGCCGGTGGCGATGTCGCCGACCACCTGGATGAGCAGGACGACGGAGATGCCCAGGACGAAACGGGCGATCCGCGCGACGAGGGTGCCCGAGGCGCTGTAGCCGCCGCGGCGGTCGAGCAGGGTGAGGCCGCAGACGCCGCCCATGAGGACGCCGCCGAGGGAGTACAGACTGACGAGGGTGTAGGCGGCGGGATCCAGGGGCACGGCGCCGATCCAGTCCGCCGGAGGGGTCCAGTCGCCGCGCACGCCCAGTTGCCAGAGGGTGGCCAGGACGCACGGGAGCAGGGAGGCGAGCGCGAGGTAGAGGACCCAGCGGGCGGTGTCGAGTCCGCGCCACCAGGCGGCGATGCGGTCCTCCCACCGCAGGGTGGCCCACAGGAGGGCGCCGCCGAACAGGAGTCCGGCCAGGACGTCGCTGATGAAGTGCACGCCGAGGTAGACGCGGGAGAGGCCCATCAGTGCGATGAGGACGCCCGCGGCCCACATCCACCGCCGGTCGCCGGTCTTGGCGCCGAGGTAGCCCCACAGCACGGTGGCGTGCTGGGCGTGGCCGGAGGGGACGCCGAAGCTCTCCTCGGCGGAGTGGGCGGAGATGTCGGCGCTGAACCAGTACGGGCGTGCGCCGTAGAACAGGGACTTGAACAAGTAGTTGACGACCGCCGACACGGCCACGGCGACGAACAGGCGCGCGCCGACCTTGGCGTTCACGCTCCAGAAGATCAGCGCGACGAGCGCGATCACGAAGGTCTGCGAACCGAGATCGGTGAGGAGTCCGAAGGGGACGGCGAGCCAGTCGCCCATCCCCTGGAGCCAGACAATGGGGGTGGTCTCCACCTCCCAGAGCACGTCCATGGCCAACTGCTCGGGGTTCCCAGCGTTCAACGTGCACTCCACGGTTCCACGCCTGGCAACGCGCTCACGCCGCCGCTCCCCCGGTTCGCGCTCACGCACAGCGGTGGACGGAGCCGCGACCAAGCGAGATCTACGACTGTCGAGCGGTCATCCTAGGGTGGCCGGGATCTGAGGGGCCAGTGGTGCTGGAGCAGCGCACCGGAATCGTTACGCCTTGGCCGCGGCGGTGGCGAGGTCGCGCAGGGACTCCACGGCCTTGGCGGGGTCCTGGGCGCCGTAGACCGCCGAGCCCGCCACGAAGACGTCTGCCCCGGCCTCGGCCGCGCGCTCGATGGTCTCGGTGCTGACGCCGCCGTCGACCTGGAGCCAGACGGAGGCCTCGCGGCTGTCGAGGAGTTCGCGGGCGCGGCGGATCTTGGGCAGGACCAGGTCGAGGAACTTCTGGCCGCCGAATCCGGGCTCGACGGTCATCAGCAGGAGCATGTCCATCTCGCCGATGAGGTCGGCGTAGGGGTCGACCGGCTCGGCGGGGTTCAGCGCCAGGCCCGCCCGGGCGCCGTGCCTGCGGATCTCCCGCAGGGTGCGCACCGGGGCGCCGGCCGCCTTGGCGTGGATCGTGACGCTGCCCGCGCCGGCTTCGGCGTAGGCGGGCGCCCAGCGGTCGGGGTCGTCGATCATCAGGTGGCAGTCCAGCGGCGTGGAGGTCGCCTTGAGCAGGGACTCCACGATGGGCAGGCCGAGCGTGAGGTTGGGGACGAAGTGCCCGTCCATCACGTCGACGTGCAGCCAGTCGGCTGCGGGCGAGACGGCGGCGGCTTCGTCGGCGAGGTGCGCGAAGTCGGCGTTCAGGATGCTGGGTGAGATCTGGATGGCCACGCACCGAAGTCTAGCCAGCCCGCACACGCACCCTCTCCCACCGGGGGCGACGCATCCGGCGGGGAGGGATCACCGCCGCAGCAGCGTGGCCAGTTCGCGCGTCCGCGGCCAGCGGCCCCAGGCCACCAGGGCGAAGACGACGCCGAGCACCGTCGTCTGCACCGCGAAGGCCTGGTAGCCGGGCGTGATCAGGTTGCTGGCGGTGGCGCCGACCATCACTCCCAGCAGCCCCAACGCGGCCAGTCCGCACAGCCGCGGGATCAGCAGGCCGACAGCGCCGGCGACCTCGACGACTCCGGTGACGTACCGCAGCCACTGGCCGAGGCCGATGTCGTCGAACAGCCGGACCGAGTCCTCGGTTCCGAGCAGCTTGCCACCGCCCTGGAACAGGAAGAAGGCCGCGAGCAGGATCTGGGCCGCCCACAGGATGATGTTCAGCGTCCGGCCCCGCCGCGGCGAGCCGCCCTGAGTGTCGCTCGGACTCACGTATCCGTCCCTCTCGCTCCTCGGCCCGGGAACCGCCCGCTGGTGGCCGGGTCCCGGACACGGCCGGTGCCGGTGTGTCCCCTGCCTTCCTTCCCAGGACGGGGACTCCCCACCCTGGGACAGGGCGCGATCGGTCAGGCCCCGGTCCTGCGGAACAGGGCCAGGAACATGGCGTCGGTCCCGTGGACGTGCGGCCAGAACTGGACGTACTTCCCGTCCGGCCCGGCGGCGAGGTCGGGGACCTCGTCGAGGTAGTCGGCCGCGCGGAGCAGCGTGAGGTCATCGCGCTCGGCCAGGACGCCCTGGACGATCGCGTCGGTCTCGTCCAGGTGCGGCGAGCACGTCACGTAGGCCACCACGCCGCCCGGGCGTGCCGCGTCGGCGGCGGCGGTGAGGAGGTCGTGCTGGAGCGGCGCCAGGTCGACGACGGACTGCGGGGTACGCCGCCAGCGGGACTCCGGACGGCGGCGCAGGGCCCCCAGGCCGGTGCACGGCACGTCCGCCAGGACCCGGTCGAAGACCCCCGGCCGCCAGGCGGGCCGGGTGCCGTCGGCGGCGATGACGCGTCCGGCGTCGCGGGGGGCGCGGCGCACGGCGGACGTCACCAGTCCCGCGCGGGCGGGCTGGGCCTCCGAGGCCAGCAGGTGGCCCTCGCGCTGGCCCGCGAGCGAGGCCAGCAGGCCCGCCTTGCCGCCCGGGCCGGCGCACATGTCGAGCCAGAGCCGGTCGTCCCCGTGCGCGTCCACGCGCGTGAGCGCCAGGGCGACGAGCTGACTCGCCTCGTCCTGCACGGCGGCGCGGCCCTGGCGGATCTCACGGATCCCCGCCGGGTCGCCCTCGGGCAGGTAGGCGGCGAACGGCGAGAACCGTGCCTCCTCGGCTCCGGCCGCGACGAGGTCGGCGACCGTGGACCGGCCCGGTTTGGCGACGAGGGTCACGCGGGGCCGCTCGTTGTGCGCGACGAGCAGGCGCTCGGTCTCGACCAGCCCGGTGGAGGAGTGCTCGCCCAGCGCCCGGGCCAGCGCCTTGACCACCCAGCGCGGGTGGCTGTGCACCACGGACAGGTAGCCGCTCGGGTCGCGCTCGCGGTCCGGGGCGATGACCGAGGTCCACGCGTCCAGGTCACGGGCGGAGACCTTGCGCAGAACGGCGTTGACGAACCGTCCCCGGTGGTGGCCCACCACGCGTCGCGCCAGGTCCACGGTCGCGCTGACGGCCGCGTGCGGGGGGATCTTGGTGGACAGCAGCTGGTGCGCGCCCAGCCGGAGCACCGGGAGCACCTCGCGGTCCACCGAGGCGAGCGTGCGGTCCACGCAGGCTTCGAGGATCGCGTCGTAGGTCCCCTGGCGGCGCAGCGTCCCGTAGGTGAGTTCCGTGGCCAGCGCGGCGTCGCGCCCGCTCATCCCCCGCTCGTTGAGGAGCGCGGGCAGGAGCAGGTTCGCGTAGGCGTCCCGCTGTTCGACGGCCGCCAGCACGTCGTAGGCCACCCGGCGGGCCGGGTCACGGGGCTGGGGCGGCCCGGCCTTGCCCTGGCCACCGCCCTGATTCGGCTTCCCGCGTCGGGGGCGGCGGTACGGGGATCGGGACTGCTCGCTCAACGTGTAACTGCCTCAACAGAGCCGGGGAAGGGTCAGCACGATGCTATGCCAGCTCAGCGTCCCAGGCGGTCGTCTTCGGTGGGACGCACGCCACGCGCCCAGTCCACGGCCGCCATGGGCCGCTTGCCCTGCGGCTGTACCTCGCCGAGGACCACCGGGTGCGTGCTCGTTCCGACGATGACGCGCTTCTTGTCGGCGTGCAGCTGCCCCGGGTCGAGCACCGGGGTGTCGGCCTCGGGCAGCGGCGTGACCGGGCCCAGCTTCAGCCGCGCGCCCCGGAACGTCGTCCAGGCGCCCGGCGCGGGGGTGCACGCGCGGGCCACGCGGTCGACCCGCCGCGCCGGCGCGGTGAAGTCGACCTCGGCGTCCTCGGTGGAGAGCTTGGACGCGTAGGTCACCTCGGCGTTCGGCTGCTCCACCGGACTCAGCGTTCCCGCCTCGATCCCGTCCAGTGTGCGCCTGAGCAGCTCGGCCCCCGAGTGGGACAGCCGCTCCAGCAGGTCGCCGCTGGTGTCGGTCGGCCGCACGTCCTCGGCGACGGTCCCGAAGACCGGTCCGGCGTCCAGCTCCTTGACGATCCGGAAGGTGGACGCGCCGGTGACGTCGTCACCGTGCAGCACCGCGTGCTGGACGGGCGCCGCGCCCCGCCAGGCGGGCAGCAGGGAGAAGTGCAGGTTGACCCACCCGTGCCGGGGGATGTCCAGCGCCGCCTGGGGCAGCAGCGCCCCGTAGGCGACGACCGGGCAGCAGTCCGGAGCGATCTCGGCGAGCCGCTCCAGGAACTCCGGGTCGCGGACCTTCTCCGGTTTGAGGACCTCGATCCCCTCGCTCGCGGCCAGCTCGCCCACCGGACTGGCCGAGAACGTCCGCCCGCGCCCGGAGCGGGCGTCGGGCCGGGTGACGACGGCGGCGACCTCGTGGTCGGAGTCGATGAGGGCCCGCAGCGATGGCACGGCCACCTGCGGTGTTCCGGCAAAGACAAGCTTCATCGGGAGAAGTCCTTCCACTGGCCGGGGGTCCGTCCCCGGAGCTCGCCGCGCGCCGGGGCGGGGGCGCCGCCGGACTCCGTCACGAGGCAGCACGGGGCCCGGCGGGCGCGGTCTGTCGGTCCCCCAGTTCTACCAGCCGCGCCCGCCCGGCCCGCCGCGAACGCCGGGAGGTGTCCGAGGATTCTGGTACACCAGAGACGATGACAGCGCAGCCCGACCAGCCCAGCGACGCCCTCTTCGACCTCGCGGAGCTGGTGGACCCCAAAGCCGCGGCCAAGGCCAAGGCCGAGCAGGCCGACCGACCGGTGCCGAAGCGGCCCGCCGATCGGCTCCCGGTCGCGCGCGTCATCGTGGACACACCGTTGCCGCACCTGGACCGCTACTTCGACTACCGCGTCCCCGCCGATCTGGACGAAGCCGCCGTCCCGGGTTGTCGTGTGACGGTGGTCTTCAAGAACCGGCAGCTCGGCGGGTTCATCGCCGAGCGGGTTGATCGATCGGAGTTTCCGGGCCGGCTGGCCTACCTGAGCTCGGTGGTCTCCCCGGAACCGGTACTCGCCCCGGAGATCCTGGACCTGGCCAGGGCTGTGGCCGACCGGTACTCGGGCACGTTGAACGACGTCCTCCGGCTGGCCATCCCGCCACGCCGCGCACGGGTGGAGAAGGAACCCGACCCGGCGGAAGCGGTTCCGGGGGCGAGGGATCCGGACGGGCCGCTGGAGCCGGGGAAGAAGGTCTCGACCGATCGGGAGAGCGCCCCGTCGCCCTGGGACCCCTATCCCGACGGTCCCGCCTTCGTCCGAGCCCTGAGGGAGGGGAGTCCGGCCCGCACGGTGTGGAACGCCCTGCCGGGCGCCGACTGGGTCGACGCCATCGCTGCGGCCGCCGAGGCGGCCCTGGACGCCGGACGCGGGACAGTGATCGTGGTCCCGGACAGCCGTGACGTCCGGGCGGTGGACGCGGCGCTGACCCGGCGTCTGGGCGAGGGCAGACATGTCGCGCTCCCCTCCGACCTCGGCCCCACCCCCCGGTACCGACGCTGGCTGTCGGTGCGGCGCGGACGGATCCAGGTAGTGGTCGGATCGCGCACCGCCATCTTCGCTCCGGTGCGCGACCTCGGCCTGGTCGTGCTGTGGGACGACGGCGACGACCTGCACGTGGACCCGCACACCCCCTATCCGCACGCCCGCACCGTGCTCTCGATGCGCGCGCACCGCGCCGGTGCCGGAGCCCTGATCGGCGGCCGCACCCGCACCACCGACGCCCAGCTCCTGGTCGAGTCCGGGTGGGCCGGGTCGCTCACGGCCGACCGCGCCACCCTGCGCCGCCGTGCCCCGCAGATCCGCGCAGCCGGGGACGACCGCGAACTCGCCCGGGACGAGGCCGCCCGGACCGCTCGAATCCCGAGCCTGGCCTGGCGCACCGCGCGGGAGGCCGCGCAGACCGGCCCCGTGCTCTTCCAGGTCCCGCGCCGCGGCTACCTCAACACCCTGGCCTGCGCGGGCTGCCGCGAACCCGCGCGCTGCGACGGCTGCCGGGGCCCGCTGTCGATCACCACGGCCCACGCGATGCCCTCCTGCGGCTGGTGCGGGCGGATGGCCGGGCAGTGGGCGTGCCCGGAGTGCGGGGTGACCCGGATGCGCGCCGTCGTCGTGGGCGCCCGCCGCACCGCCGAGGAGCTGGGCCGCGCCTTCCCATCGCTGACCGTGCGCACGTCCGGGCGGGAGGAGGTGCTCACCGAGGTCGGCGACCGGCCCTCGCTCGTGGTCGCCACGCCAGGGGCCGAGCCCGTCGCGGAGCACGGGTACGCGGCCGCGGTGCTGCTGGACGGCTGGGCCCTGCTCAACCGGATGGACCTGCGCGCGTCGGAGGAGGCCCTGCGCCGCTGGCTGAACGCCGCCGCCCTGGTCCGGCCGGGGGGCACCGTGGTGGTGTCCGCCGACGTCGCCCTGCCGGTGGTGCAGTCCCTGGTCCGGTGGGACCCCTCCGGGTTCGCCGAACGGGAACTGGCCGAGCGCCGCGAACTGGGCTTCCCGCCCGCGGTCTCGATGGCCTCGGTCACGGGCGCCCCCGAGCACGTGCGCGAGCTGCTCGACCAGGTGGACCTGCCCGAGGGCGTCGAACTCCTGGGCCCGGTCCCGGTCGCCCCGGACCGCGCGTCGGGCGCCGACCGGGGTGCGCGGGAGGGAGCCGCCGAGAGCGGTACCGTGCGGCGGGAGGACGGCACCCACCCCAGGGAGCGCGCCCTGCTGCGGGTGCCCCGGAGCGGTGTCGGCGCCCTGGCCCGGGCGCTGAAGGTCGCCGCCTCGGCGCGCAGCGCGCGCCGAGACGAGCACCTGGCCCAGGTCCGGGTGGACCCGCTGCACGTGGTGTGACCGGCTCCCTGCCCACCGGCTCGCGTCGGCTCAGTGGCGGTCGGGCGGCAGCGCGCGGTACAGGTCGCGGATGAGCGCCACCTCGGCGCCGTGGTGGATCAGCTCCCGGTTGAGGTGCAGCACCAGGGCGACCATCGGGAAGTCCGACCACTGGGCCGACTCGGCGCCGCCCACCGGGGCGGCCAGGGCGTCGTCGTCCATGGACTGGATCTGCTCCGACCACGCGAGGTAGGCGTGGCGCAGGCGCTGCTTGGCCTCGTCGACGTTGCCGGGCCAGTTGACCGTGTCGCGGGTGTAGGTGCGGTCCCCGAAGTGCCAGTTGATCCGGGTCTCCAGCACGTCCACGACCATGTGCCCCAGCCGCCAGGCGATGGTCGTGACCGGCGGCGGGTCGGGCTCGGGGCTGACGCCGTCCGGTCGGAACCGCCCGTCCTCGCCCCGGCTCACCGTCCACGCTCCGGGCACCGGCTCCCACAGGTACTCGTCCTCGGTCAGCCCCTCCAACCGGGGCCAGAGCGAGAAGTCCCAGTAGAACTGCACCTGAGCCAGGATCTCGCCGTTCCACCTCACCGCCATCGCGGCCCTCCCCTTCGTCGTGCGGGCACGCTCGTCGCCGTCGCCCCGTGGGCCACGTCGTGGAGCGCCGGGAGCACCCCTCTTCGGGACCGTCCCCGACGTGGCCACCCCTCAACGCGGCCTTCGGCCCCATCCTCTCGCCCGTCGCCCACCAAGGTCCCGCGAGCCACGTCGTGAAAGAGCGGGGCCACCACCCTCAGCGGAGCCTTCGGCCCAATCCTCCCAGGATGCCCGTGCCCCGGGCGGACACGTCCTCGTCCGGGTAGGGCCACCACGTGAGGTCGGCGACCCCGGGTTCGATGGGGTGGAAGGGGCGGAAGGCGCGCTCGACGGTGCGCCGGGGGGCGGTCGAGGCCAGGGCGAGGAAGCCGCCGCCGCGCATGAGGGCGTGCAGGGCTCCGACGTCGGCGGGCGGGTCGTCCGCGGTGAAGGGGCGGGTCATCAGAACGGCGACGGGCTCGTCGAAGTCGACGAGCCCGGAGGTGCTGAGGCGCCGCGTGAGCGCACCGTCGCCGGAACCGTCCGCGGTGATCACGGCGGTGCCGGAGGAGGACAGCATCCCGGCGGTGCCCTGCGGTGCCACGTGGACGAACCGGGCGTCGGCGCGGGCGGCGCGCACGCGTTCGGCGGTACCGGGGACCGGACAACCCCAGTCGACGAACTGGGTGACGCCGGCGTCGGCGCACAGGAAGTCGATCACCCGCCCCAGGAAGGCCTGGTGCACTCGGGTCTCCTCGGACACGGCGGGTTCGGGAGGCCGGGCACGCGCGCCGAGGCTCACCACGCGCGAGAGCTGGGGAGGAATCTGCGCAGGCGGGTGGCAGGCGGCCGTCATGCGGCCCGGTTTCGGCCCCCGGACATCCGTCACGTACTCGCTCCCCCAGCCGGTTCGCTCGCGGGAGGCAGAGCGGTCCCCCCACACGGACCGATCGGGCCCCGGGGCATCGCGCCTTGCCGTCAGGGCCCCGATCGTACCCCCTGGGAACGTGATCCCTCACACATCCCTGAGTGTTATGCGACCCATTTCGCCGTTTGTGGCTCCCTGGGGCACAAGAGGTTGATGCGCTCCCGGCCGGGGCACCACCGGCTCGCTCCCGGCCAGGACATCCACCGCTCCGTTTCTGGCCGAGCACCGACCGCCCCGTTCCGGGCTCGGGCGTCCACGCCTCGCTCCCGGCCGGGGCACCACCACCGGCTCACTCCAGGCCGGGCATCCACCACATCGTTCCCGGCCGGTGGCACGGAAACCGGCGATGGCCTACACCGGCCAGCCGGGTGTCAGAGCACGTTACGGGGGTCCGGGGCCGGGACCAGGCGGCCGTCGCAGTCGACGTACTCCCACCGGGGCCCGTGCGCGACCAGGTCGGCGACCGCGCCGACGAGCCGGTCCACGTGCTCGACGGTGGTGCCCACGCCCAGGCTCGCCCGCACCGCCTGCGTGTGGCCCTCGGCCAGCAGCGCGTGGGTGAGCCGGTGGGCGCAGAACAGGCCGTCGCGGACGCCGATGCCGTACTCCGCCGACAGCGCCGCGGCCAGCAGGTCGGCGGGCAGGCCGTCCACGGTGAACGACACGATGCCCACCCGCGGGTGCTCCTCGCCCCACAGCGCCAGCTCCCGCACGCCCCCGATCTCCGCCAGGCCCGCGCGCAGCCGCTCCAGCAGCACCGACTCGCGGATGTGCAGACGCTCCTGGGTGTCGGGGGTGAAGGTATCGCAGGCGGCGGCCAGGGCGACGGCGCCGAGCACGTTCGGGCTGCCCGCCTCGTGCCGGGCGGGCAGGTCGTTCCACACGACGTCGTGCTCGGTGACCAGCTGGGTCGCGCCGCCGCCGGACAGGTACGGCGTGGCCGCGCGCAGCCAGTCGGCGCGTCCGGCCAGCACTCCGGAGCCGAACGGCGCGTAGAGCTTGTGCGCGGACAGGGCCACGTAGTCGGCGCCCGTCGCCGTGAGGCTGAACGGCAGGTGCGGCACGTACTGGGCGGCGTCGACCACCACGCGGGCGCCCTCGGCGTGCGCGACCGCCACCAGCTCCTCCACCGGCCAGATCTCGCCCGTGACGTTGGAGGCCGCGGTCACGCACAGCAGGGTGGGGCCATCGGGCGCCGCGCTCAGGGCCGCGCGGGCGGCCTCGACCGCCTCCTCCGGGGAGGACGGCAACGGCAGGCGCTCGACCCGCCCGGCGCGGGAGGCGGGGTGCTCCCAGGGCAGCAGGCTCGCGTGGTGCTCGGACTCGAACACCACCACCGTGCAGCCCTCGGGCACCGACCGCGCCAGCAGGTTGAGCGCGTCGGTGGTTCCGCGCACGAACACCACCGCGTCCGCGGGCTCGGTCCGCACGCCCAGGAACCGGGCCACGCTGCGGCGGGCGCGCTCGTAGGCGTCGGTGCTCACCCGCGAGTGGTGGCCCGCGCCGCGGTGCACGCTGGCGTAGTAGGGCAGGGCCGCGGCCAGCGCGTCGGCGACGGGGGTCAGGCACGGGGCGCTCGCCGCGTAGTCGAAGTTCGCGTACTCCACGCACTCGCCGGTGACCAGCGGGACACCGCCCTCGGCGGCGACGATCGTGCACGCGTCGGACGGCGCGGTGCGGGCGGCGGGAGCGGTGTGGGTACGGCTGACGACGGTCATGGGGCACCTCTTCTGTGGGTCGTGGGACCCACAGGGGTGCCGGGAACGGCGACGCCTCAGGGGTCCGCGCTTGTCTGACACGGTCGTGTCGGGACCTGGTCCTCACCCGGGGCACCCCACCGCGGATGGAGGGTTGCCGACCAGCTAGCCGGGGCTTAGCGCTGGTACTCGTGACCTGCTCAGGAGGCTAGCACAGCGCCACGGACGGTCAACCCCGCGGCCTGGTGTGGCCCACGACACCCCCCGCTTGACACCCCGCGGACCCGCTGCGCCATACTGATCCCACTGCCTGCCCTCACGCCGCGGGTGTCCGGTTCCCCCGGCCGCCCTCCAGGCGCGAGACTCCAGAGCGTTGGAGTTTTCGCATGCCTGCCCGCGAGCGAGAGGTGAGTCCGTTGCCCGGCGACGACCGAATGCAGCAGTTGTTCCGCGACCCGAGGGTCGTCCTGATCTCCGGCTACGCCCGTCTGCCCGACTCGGTGGCGAGCCACTCCCAGTACCAGCGGCTCGGCGTCGTGCTCGCCGTCGACAGTTCCGACGGCCGGATCGTCGCCGCGGACACCACCCTGCTGACCGACCTGGCCAAGGACTTCTTCCGGGCCCTGGTCGAGGGCGCCTCGGTCACCGAGGACATCGCCGAGATCGTCCAGCGGGTACAGACCAGGTACGCGGGCCAGTCCGGTGCCGCGCTGACCACCGCCCTGCGCCGCTGCCTGGAGACCTACTACCAGATGCGGGACGGCGACCAGCTGCCCGGCGACCCCGACGGCAAGGAGTGACCACGCCCGTGACCGACACCCCATCCCGCACCGCGCCGCTGCCCCTGGCGGGGGTACGCGTGGCCGACCTGTCCCGGGTCCTGGCGGGCCCCTACGCCACCATGCTCCTCGCCGACATGGGCGCGGAGGTGGTCAAGGTCGAGCAGCCCGGACGCGGCGACGACACCCGTGCCTGGGGGCCGCCGTGGGCAGGCCCGGCCGACGACGCGCCCGGGAAACCGGAAGCGCCGGACACATCCGGTTCCGCGGACACGCACCCCGGGGAGTCCGCCTACTTCCTGTCGGTGAACCGCAACAAGCGCAGCCTGGCGGTGGACCTCAAGGACCCCGACGGCCTCGCCGCCGTCCAGGACCTGTGCGCCTCCTGCGACGTCGTCGTGCAGAACTTCCGCCCCGGCGTCGCCGAACGGCTCGGCCTGGGCTACGGAGCCGTCCAGGCCCGCAATCCGGCGGTCGTGTACTGCTCGGTGAGCGGGTTCGGTCCGGAGCACGAGCCCGCCAGCCGGCCGGGGTTCGACATCGTCGTCCAGGCCGAGAGCGGGCTGATGGCCACGACCGGCCCGGCGGAGGGCCCGGCGAGCAAGGTGGGCGTGGCCCTGACCGACGTACTCACCGGCCTCAACGCCGCCGTGGGCATCCTGGGCGCCCTCATGCGGGCCCGGGCCACCGGCGTGGGCGAGGACGTCAGCGTGTCCCTCATCAACTCGACCCTGTCGGGCCTGGTCAACCTCACACAGCAGGCCCTGGTCACGGGCGAGGAGCCGGCCCGGATGGGCAACGCGCACACCACGATCGTGCCCTACCAGGTCTTCCCCACCGCCGACGCCGACATCGTCGTCGCCGCGGGCAACGACGCGCTCTACCTGCGGCTGTGCGCCGCGATCGGCCGCGACGACCTGGCCGCGGACCCGCGCTACACGACCAACCGGGGGCGCGTCGCCCACCGCGAGGAGCTGGTCGCGGCACTGACCGGCACCCTGCGCTCGCGCGGCGCCGACCACTGGATGGCCGTCCTGGTGGAGGCGGGTGTCCCGGTGGGCCGCGTGCGCGGCGTGCTCGACGCCCTCCGCACGGCCGACGCCGGCGGGGACGACGTCCTGCGCACCGTGGAGCACCCCACCGCCGGGTTGCTGGAGCAGGTCCGCGCCGGCTTCCGGCTGGCGGGCTCTCCCCCGCCGCTGACCCCGCCGCCGCTGCTCGGACAGCACTCCCGGGAGCTCCTGACCGAGCTCGGCGTGGGCCCCGAGCGCATCGACGCCATGGTCAAGCGCGGCGCCGTACAACAGGCGGACGTGTGATCCGCCCGGCCGGGCCCTCACCGATCCCGGCCGGGCCCCGCGCCGCCGCCCGACCGACCGCCGCGCGACCGGCCGACACCAGATCCGCCGCCACTCGACCGTCCGTCACCCGACCCACCGCCGCCCACGGCACAGACCACCGGCCCGCCGGGCCGACCGCACCACGAAGGGACACCCACCGATGAGCGACTCCCAGCACAGGCCCGCCGCCCCGGACCCGCGCGACTTCCTGGCCGTGGACGCCACGCTGTCCGACACCGAACGCGACGTCCGCGACGCCGTGCGCGCCTTCGCCACCCGCGAACTGCTGCCGAACGTGGCGGACTGGTTCGACGCCGGGACCCTGCCAGACCCGCGCGGCCTGGCCAAGGCCTTCGGCGACCTCGGTGTGCTGGGCATGCACCTGGAGGGCTACGGCTGCGGCGGCTCCAGCGCGGTCGCCTACGGCCTCGCCTGCCGCGAGCTGGAGGCGGTCGACTCCGGCCTGCGCAGCTTCGTGTCCGTGCAGGGCTCCCTGGCCATGGCCGCCATCCACAAGTACGGCTCCGAGGAGCACAAGCGGGAGTGGCTGCCCCGCATGGCCGCCGGCGAGGCGATCGGCTGCTTCGGCCTGACCGAGCCCGACTCCGGGTCCGACCCCGGCTCCATGCGCACCCGCGCCCGCCGCGACGGCTCCGACTGGGTGCTCAACGGCACGAAGATGTGGATCACCAACGGCTCGGTCGCCGACGTGGCCGTGGTGTGGGCCGCCACCGACGACGGCATCCGCGGGTTCGTGGTCCCCACCGACACCCCCGGCTTCTCCGCCAACGTCATCCACAGGAAGCTGTCCCTGCGCGCCTCGATCACCGCCGAGCTGGTGCTGGAGGACGTGCGCCTGCCCGGCGACGCGGTCCTGCCGCTGTCCAAGGGCCTGGGCTCACCGCTGTCCTGCCTGAACGAGGCCCGCTACGGCATCGTGTGGGGCGCGGCCGGGGCCGCGCGCGCCTGCTACGAGGCGGCGCTGGAGTACGGACTCACCCGTGAGCAGTTCGGACGGCCGATCGCCGGCTTCCAGCTCACGCAGCGCAAGCTCGCCGACATGGTCGTGGACGTCAACCACGCGAACATGACGGCGCTGCGGATCGGCCGGCTCAAGGACGCCGGCGAGTGCCACCACAACCACGTCAGCTTCGGCAAGTTCTCCTGCGTGGCCGCCGCCCAGCGGGTGGCCGCCGCCGCCCGCTCCGTGCACGGCGCCAACGGCATCACCCTGGAGTACCCGGTGATGCGGCACATGGTGAACCTGGAGACGGTGGCCACCTACGAGGGCACCGAGGAGATCCACGCCCTGAGCATCGGCCAGGCGGTCACGGGCCTCTCCGCCTTCCGGTGACCGGGGCCCGCACTCCGCGCGCCGCACCCCGGACGGGCATACCGGGGTGCGGCGGCCCGTGCCGACCCTCCACAATGGAGGTATCCGACCGAGAGGGTTGCCGAGATGGTCAACGAACCGACGAAGCGGTTCGAGATGACGCGGTTGCGGCGTACGGCCAATGCCGTCATCAGCAACTTCGTCAAGTACGGGGCGTGCCCGCCCGAGATGCACCTGCTCACCACGCGGGGGCGCAGGTCCGGGTTCCTGCGCACCATCCCGATCAGCGTCCTGGACAGCGAGCGCGGCCGCTGCCTGGTCGCCCCCTACGGGGAGGTGGACTGGGTGCGCAACCTGCGCAAGGACGGGTTCGCCACCCTGCGCCAGGGCGGCTGGATCGAGCTCATCAGCGTCCGGGAGCTGGAACCCGAGGAGGCGGCGCCGCTGCTGAAGGAGTACCTGCAGCACCCGAGGGCTGCCGTGGTGGGACCGTACTTCGAGACCCCGCCGGACGCACCAGAGAACGCGTTCGTGGACGAGGCCCCCGGGCACCCGGTGTTCGCGATCGTGAGGTCCACCACGATCCGGATCTGATCGGGGTCCGGGCGGCGGACCGCGCCGGTCCCCGGCACCTTCACCGGTGCCGGGACCGGCGTGTCAGTTGCGCACGCGGTAGACGTCGTAGACGCCGTCGACGCCGCGCACCGCCCGCAGCACGCTCCCCAGGTGGGCGGGGTCGGCCATCTCGAAGGTGAACCGGCTCTGCGCCACACGGTCGCGGCTGGTCTGCACGGTCGCGGACAGGATGTTGACGTGCTGGTCGGAGAGCACCCGGGTGATGTCGGACAGCAGCCGGGAGCGGTCCAGGGCCTCCACCTGCAGCGCCACCAGGAACATCGAGTCCTCGGTGGGCCGCCACTGCACCGCCACCATGCGCTCGGTGTCCAGGGTCTTGGCGTTCACGCAGTCCGCGCGGTGCACGGACACGCCGTTGCCGCGGGTGACGAAGCCGACGATGTCGTCCCCCGGGACGGGGGTACAGCACTTGGACAGGCGCACCCACACGTCGGAGTCGCCCTCGACCACCACGCCCGGGTTGCCGGTCTTGGTCCGGCGGACCGCCGTCCTGCCGGGCAGCGCGGACTCGGCGATGTCCTCGGTGTGGCTCTCCAGCCCGCCCATGGAGTCCACCAGCTTGGACACCACGTTCTGCGCGCTCACCTGGTGCTCGCCCACCGCCGCGTACAGCGAGTCCACGTCCGGGTAGCGCAGGTCGCTGGCCAGGGCGATGAGCGCCTCGCCGCTGAACATGCGCTTGACCGGCAGCTCCTGCTTGCGCATGACCTTGGCGATCTCGTCCTTGCCCTGCTCGATCGCGGCCTCGCGGCGCTCCTTGGTGAACCAGTGCCGGATCTTGTTGCGGGCGCGGGCGCTCTTGACGAAGTTCAGCCAGTCGCGGCTGGGCCCGGCGTCGGGGTCCTTGGAGGTGAGGATCTCCACGGCCTCGCCGTTGTGCAGCTCGTTCTCCAGCGGTACCAGGCGGCCGTTGATGCGCGCGCCGACCGTCCGGTGGCCGACCTCGGTGTGCACGGCGTAGGCGAAGTCCACGGCCGTGGCGCCCTGGGGCAGGGAGATGACGTCGCCCTGCGGGGTGAAGACGAACACCTCCTGCACCGACAGGTCGAAGCGCAGCGACTCCAGGAACTCGCCCGGGTCCTTGGTCTCCTGCTGCCAGTCGATGAGCTGGCGCAGCCACTGCATGTCGGTGGTGCCCTTGGCCTTGGGCTCGGAGCCGCCGCCGCGGTCCTCCTTGTACTTCCAGTGCGCGGCGATGCCGTACTCGGCGCGGCGGTGCATGGCGCGGGTGCGGATCTGCAGCTCGACCGGGTTGCCCGAGGGGCCGATGACCGTCGTGTGCAACGACTGGTACATGTTGAACTTGGGCATCGCGATGTAGTCCTTGAACCGCCCCGGCACGGGGTTCCACCGCGCGTGGATAGTTCCCAGGGCCGCGTAGCAGTCGCGGACGCTGTCCACCAGGACCCGCACGGCGATGAGGTCGTAGATCTCGTCGAAGCCGCAGTTGCGGGCGATCATCTTCTGGTAGATCGAGTAGTAGTGCTTGGGCCGCCCGCGCACGGTCGCCTTGAGCTTGGACTCGCGCAGGTCCGCCGAGACCGCCTCGATGACCTCCTGGAGGTAGACGTCGCGGCGGGGGGCGCGCTCGGACACCAGCCGGGCGATCTCGTCGAAGCGCTTGGGGTAGAGGGTGGCGAAGGCCAGGTCCTCCAGCTCCCACTTGATGGTGTTCATGCCCAACCGGTGGGCGAGCGGGGCGAAGATCTCCAGCGTCTCGCGGGCCTTCTTCTCCCGTTTGGCCTTCGACGGGAGGTAGCGCAGGGTCCGCATGTTGTGCAGGCGGTCGCACAGTTTGATGACCAGGACGCGGATGTCGCGGGCCATGGCCACGACCATCTTGCGGACGGTCTCGGCCTGGGTCGCCTCGCCGTACTTGACCTTGTCCAGCTTGGTGACGCCGTCGACGAGCTCGGCGATCTCGTCCCCGAAGTCGGCCCGCAGCTCGTCCAGCGAGTACTCGGTGTCCTCGACGGTGTCGTGCAGCAGGGCGGCGGCCAGGGTGGCCTCCTGCATGCCCAGCTCGGCGAGGATGGTCGCCACGGCCAGCGGGTGGGTGATGTAGGGGTCGCCGCTCTTGCGCTTCTGATCGCGGTGGTGGTGCGCGGCGACCTCGTAGGCGCGCTCGATCAGCCGCACGTCCACCTTCGGATGGGTGGCGCGCACGGTCTTGATCAGTGGTTCGAGCACCGGGTTCATCGTTACTCCCCGCTGGGCGCCGAGTCGGGCGAGTCGCCTGCGGACCCGCACTGTGGAGGACGTGGTGGAGGGGGTGGACGCCGCGCGCCCCGGTGCCCCCGCCCCGGAGACGTCGGAGGGCGCCGCATCGCTCGCGGCGCCCTCCGGGCGGTCCCCCTGTGGTCTTTCGCTCGCCGACACAGGTGTCTGATCGCTCCGCGCCGGCGCACGGGTGACGTCGGCCTGCCCTCCCGGCGCGTCCGGGCGCCGGGCCCCGGAGGCGTCCGGCCGCGGTCCGCTCGCCGATACGGCCCCGGTCGAAACCACTTCGTTGGGCATGCCTACCTCCCGCGGTCCGTCCGGTCGCGCGGGCGTCATCAACGCCGATGGCGAAGGCGTCGCCCGGCTCCACCGGTACACGTGCGTGTCGTCAAGGGCCAGTCTCCGACGCGGCCGCCGCGGTGTCTCCCCCACGGACCGCCCCGCGGTCGCGGGAGCGATCTGCGTCTCCCGGTCGCGCTCCGGCGCCTCCCACGTGACCCTGTGTGACACGTATCACCTGGGGTGTGACCCCTGGTGTAGGAGTACATCAACGATGGCGGGCCCCCTCCCATTCCCGTGGGGACGGAGAGGGTGGAACGCGGATCGCCGGATCAGACCGAGAGGAGGCAGTGCGGCTCCACGTCGGGCAGCTTCTCGCGTCCCTGGAGCGCGGCGAGTTCCATCAGGACCGAGAATCCCACGACCGTACCACCCGCTGTGCGGACGAGTTCCACCGCGGCCCTGCCGGTGCCTCCGGTCGCGAGGACGTCGTCGACGATGAGCACACGGCTGCCCGGGTGGAGCGCGTCGGCGTGGATCTCGACGGTCGCGGTCCCGTACTCCAGATCATAGGCCCGGCCGATGGTCCGCGAGGGCAGTTTCCCGGCTTTGCGCGCCGGGACGAAGCCCGCGCCCAGTTCGAGGGCGACGGGGGCGCCGAAGATGAAGCCGCGCGCCTCCAGCCCGATGACGTGGTCCACTCCGGCGTCGAGGAAGGGCGCCGCCAGGGCGGCCACGGTCGCGGCGAACGCGTGCCGGTCGTTGAGCAGCGGCGTGATGTCCTTGAACAGGATGCCGGGCTCGGGGAAGTCGGCGACGTCGCGGATGCGGGACTGGATGAGTTCCAGGTCCGGAACGGCGTCGGCGGTGTCGGTCGTCATGCGGGGCCTCTGCAGTGGGATGCGGGTGCGGGTGGCCACGCACGGCGGTACCGGCCCCCGCGCGGGGAGCCGGTACCGAAGTCTGTGGCCGTCGGAGGGCGGACGAGGCCGGCCCTTCCGGTCTCGGTCCCCGAGGGGACCGGGCGGGATCAGCTCTGGGGCTTGTCGTCGTCGCCGAAGTCGGGGCGGTCCTCCACCGGGGTGTCGTCGGCCGCGGGCGTGATGACCTCGCCGATGCCGGCCTTGAGCATCCGGATACGGGTGCCCGGAGAGATCTCCAGCAGCACGTCGGTGTCGTGGATCTCCACGACGGTCGCGAAGATGCCCGCCTTGGTCATGACCTCGACGCCGGGCACGAGGGCCGCCTGCATCTGGTTCTCCTGCTGGCGGCGCTTCTGGTTCGGCCGCCAGAACAGCAGCCAGAAGACCAGCAGGATGAGCAGGAACGGCAGGATCATGGAGAGCAGCCCGCCCGCGGGCTCTCCTTCGGCGGCGAGATGGTAAATGCCCTGCACGGGGGCGTCCTTCCTGACGTTTCGTCGTGTGGCCGACGGATCCCGGTTCGGACACCGCGACGACCACCTTGAGCATGCCACCCGGATTCATCCCGGGTCGCACCCGTCACCTGTAACGCTCGACGGGCCCGACACGTTCCGCGAGTGCCGAAAAGACATCCGCGGGGTGCGCGGGGCGGGGCCCCGCGTCGGCTGGTGGACCCAGCTTACGTGGCGCCGGTCACCGTCGGCCCACCAGTGGAGATCGGTGTGTTAACGATCGCCGGTCAGGGCTGCGCGGCACCGTTCGCGCCGGTGGAGTTCGCGTCGGCACCGTTCGCACCCGTGCTGTTCGTGCCCGTGGCCTTCGTCCCGGCACCGTTCGCCCCGGTGCCGTTCGCGTCGGCGACGGCCGCGCCGAAGGCGGCGTCCGGCGGCGGGGTCAGCCCCATGTGCGCCCACGCCTGCGGGGTGGCCACGCGCCCGCGCGGGGTGCGGGCCAGGAAGCCGGAGCGGACGAGGAAGGGCTCGGCGACCACCTCCACGGTCTCCGCCTCCTCCCCCACCGACACCGCCAGCGTGGACAGGCCGACGGGCCCGCCGCGGAAGCGGCGCAGGAGGACGTCGAGGATGGCGCGGTCGAGGCGGTCCATGCCCAGTTCGTCGACCTCGTAGAGGCGCAGGGCGGCGCGCGCGGTCTCCAGCGTGAGCCGACCGTCGCCGCGCACCTCGGCGTAGTCGCGCACCCGGCGCAGCAGCCGGTTGGCGATGCGGGGCGTGCCGCGCGAGCGCCCGGCGATCTCGCGGGCGGCGTCGTCCTCGATGGGCGCGCCGAGCAGGCCGGCCGAGCGGTGCAGGATCAGCTCCAGCTCGTCGGGCCGGTAGAAGTCCATGTGGGCGGTGAAGCCGAAGCGGTCGCGCAGCGGCGCGGGCAGCATCCCGGCCCGGGTGGTGGCGCCGACCAGGGTGAAGGGCGCGATCTCGATGGGGATCGCCGTGGCGCCGGGCCCCTTGCCGACCACCACGTCGACCCGGAAGTCCTCCATGGCGACGTAGAGCATCTCCTCGGCGGGCCGGGCCATCCGGTGGATCTCGTCCAGGAACAGGACCTCGCCCTCCTGGAGGGTGGAGAGCACGGCGGCCAGGTCGCCGGAGCGCTCGATGGCCGGGCCGGAGGTGATGCGCAGGGGCGCGCCGAGCTCACCGGCGATGATCATGGCCAGGGTGGTCTTGCCCAGCCCGGGCCCGCCCGACATCAGGATGTGGTCGGGGGCGCGGCCCCGCCGCTGGGCGCTGTGCAGGACCAGGGAGAGCTGCTCGCGGACGCGCTCCTGCCCGACGAACTCGGTCAGTGCCCGGGGGCGCAGGGCGCCCTCCAGCTGCCGTTCGTCACCCTGCGCGTCGGGTGAGACGGCGTCGCGCTCGTAGGCCGACGGCTCGTCCGTGGGTTCCATGGGGGCCGGTCTCCTTGTCGGGGCGTGTTCGTTGGGTACCGCGCACACCCTAGGGCGGTGCGGCGGGGCGGGCGTCCGCCGCCCGCTCCCTAGGCGCGGCTGAGCCTGCGCAGGGCGCTGCGCAGCAGGACGGCGACGTCGGCGGTGTCCTCCGCCTCGGCGGCCACGGCGGAGGCGGCGGTCTCGGCGTCCTTGGCCGACCAGCCGAGGTTGACCAGGCCGGAGACCACCTTCCCGCGCCAGGCGTCGTCGGGGGCGGGGGCGGGTTCGGCCGTGCCGGGCAGGGTGCCGTCGGTGAGGATCGGGCCCTCCAGCTTTCCGGCCAGCTCCAGCACGATGCGCTGGGCGCCCTTCTTGCCGATCCCGGGCACCCTTGTGAGCGCGGCGGTGTCCTCGGTGGCCACCGCGTGGCGCAGGGTGGCCGGGCTGTGGACCGACATCATGGCCAGCGCCAGCCGTGGTCCGACGCCGGAGGCGGTCTGGACCTGCTCGAACATGTGCTTCTCCTCGTCGTCGGCGAACCCGAAGAGCGTCAGGGACTCCTCCCGGACGACGAGGCTGGTGGCGACGGTGCCGGTCTCGCCCACGTGCAGGCGCGACAGGGCGGTGGGGGTGCACTGGACGGTCATGCCGACCCCGCCGACGTCGATCACGGCGGTGCCTGCGCCGCGTGCGGCGACCCGGCCGGTGAGGAACGCGATCATGGCGTGGGGGCACCCGAGGGGGTGCCCGTCTCCTTCCTGGGGGCGGGTGTCACCGGCCCCGCGCCTGGCGGGCCAGCTCCACCTTGCGGGCGAAGTCCTGCTGTGCCTGGGCCACGCGGGCCTGGGCGCCGCCGCGCCAGATGTGGCAGACGGCCAGGGCGACGGCGTCGGCCGCGTCGGCGGGCTTGGGGGGTGCGTCGAGTCTGAGGATACGCGCGACCATGTGCCCGACCTGCGCCTTGTCCGCGCGTCCGCTGCCGGTGATGGCGGCCTTGGCCTCGCTGGGCGTGTGCAGGGCGACGGGCAGCCCGCGCCGGGCGGCGCAGACCAGGGCGATGCCGCTGGCCTGGGCGGTGCCCATGACCGTGCTCAGGTTGTGCTGGGCGAACACCCGCTCGACGGCGACGGCGTCGGGCCGGTGCAGGTCGAGCCAGGCGTCGATGCCGCGTTCGATGGCCACGAGCCGCTGGGGGAGGTCGTCGTCGGGGCTGGTCCGGACGGCGTCGGCCCCGAGCAGGGTCAACGGGCGGCCGATGGCGCCTTCGACGGCGCCGACACCGCACCGAGTGAGCCCTGGATCGATCCCCACCACGCGCACCTGCGCCACCCTTCTCGAACGTCCGTTCGCACCATGCTAGCGGCGCCCGCCGACGCCCGCCGCCCGCCGCCCCGGGCGTGTCGCCCGCCGGCACCGGCCGTTACGGCCCAGGAACGGGCTCGGATTCCTCCAGGGATGGACGGAATCCGCTCACGGTGCTAAGTTGATCTCAGCAAGAGAAAAACTCACTTTGAGAACAACTGGGGGAACACGTGAGCGGCGAGCGGACACCACGGCGGGACGACGGCGAGCGCCGCTTCCTGGACGCCTACGACCCCGGTGCCTACGCGCCCGCCGCGGTCACCGTGGACGTCGTCGCCCTCACCATCCGCGCCGGGGTCCCCCACGTGCTGCTGATGCGTCGGTCCGCCCGTCCGCAGCTCGGCTGGTGGGCGCTGCCCGGCGGGTTCGTCCGGGCCCAGGACGGACCGGACGGCCCCGCCGACCCCGACCTGCCCGACGCCGCCCTGCGGGTGCTCTCCGAGAAGACCCCGCTGCCCACCGAACTCCATCTGGAACAGCTGGGCACCTACGGCGCCCTCGACCGCGACCCGCGCATGCGGGTGATCTCCGTGGCCTACGTACTCCTGGCCCCCGACCTGCCCGACCCCGAGACCGACGCCGACCAGGCCGCCTGGATCCCCTGGTCCGCGCTCGGGCACGGCGACGGAGGGGACCGCGGCGGCCGTGCCGAGATCGACCTCGCCTTCGACCACGCGCGCATCGTCGCCGACGCGGTCGAACGCGCCCGCTCCAAGCTGGAGTACACGGCGCTGGCCACCGCCTTCCTGCCCCCCGAGTTCACGATCACCGCCCTGCGCGAGGTCTACGAGGCCGTGTGGGGACGCCCCCTGCACGGGGCCAACTTCCACCGCAAGATCCTCGCCACCCCCGGGTTCGTCGAGGACACCGGCCGCCTGGCCGAGCGGGGCGGCCCCGGCGGCGGCCGCCGCGCCCGCCTCTACCGGCCGGGCGGCGCCGCGTTCCTGCACCCGCCGCTGTTGCGCGGGGCCCAGTCCTCCCCCGCGGGCTGACCCTCCCCGCCCGTATCCCCCCACCACCCAGAAGGGCACGATGAGCATGTCGCACGGCACCGCGGAGTTCGACGCGGCACTGCGCTCCATCGCGCTGGCCGAGAACCCCGAATCCCTGTTCGGCCCGGTCCAGGACGATGGCGACGTCCCCCCGGCCGCGGCCGCCGCGTACCGGCGGCTGGCCCGGCGCGTCCACCCGGACCTCGCTCCCCCGGCGCGGACGGCCGACGCCGCCACGGCGTTCACCCGTCTGACGCGGCTGTGGAGCCACTTCCAGGACATGGTCGCGGGCGACCTGAGTTTCGGCGACCCCACCCTCGTCACCCGCGCGCACACCTACCACGTGCGCCGCCCCCTGGCCCGCGGCGACGTGGCCGACCTGCACGGCGTCCGCTACCGGGACGATTCGGGGCCCGGCGCCCCGTGGCGGGACGCGGTGCTCAAGCTGCCCCGCTCCCCCCGCGACAACGACCTGATGCGGGCCGAGGCCACCGCGCTCGCACGCGTCCGCGAGCGCGGCCACGAGCGCTACCGGGCCTTCGTGCCCTCGCTGGTGGAGTCGATCCGCCACCGCGACGCGGGGACCGGCGTCGAACGGCGCGCCAACGTGCTCACACGCCTCGTCGGCTTCCACTCCCTGGCCGAGGTGCGCCGGGCCCATCCCGACGGCGTCGACCCGCGCGACGCCGCCTGGATGTGGCGGCGGCTCCTCGTCGCGATCGGCAACGCCGCGGCGGCCGGGGTCGTGCACGGCGCGGTCGTTCCCGAGCACGTGCTCATCCACCCCGAACAGCACGGACTGGTGCTCGTGGACTGGTGCTACTCGGTGACCTCCGCGGCCGCGCACACGGCTCCGCACATTCCCGCGATGGTCGCCCACCGCAAGGACCTGTACCCGCCCGAGGTGGCCGACCGGCGGCCGGCGGTGCCCGCGACGGACGTCTACATGGCGACCCGCTGCGTCGAGTACCTCACCGGGGACCGCCTGCCCCGGCGGCTGCGCGCCTTCGCGCGCGGCTGCTCCCTGCCCGCGCCCGAGCGCCGCCCCGGCGACGGGCTCGCCCTGCTGGGCGACCTGGACGAGGCGCTGGAGCGGGAGTTCGGGCCGCGCCGGTTCCGCCCCTTCCACATGCCGTCCGCTCCCCCGAGCGGTACCGGGCACGGCACCCGGACGGCCTGACCCACCACACGACCCCCGGCTCCCACGAGCCCCACCCTCCGCGATCCACCCGGCCGCGCACCCGCCGGAACCGCGCGCCCCGCCCCTGCGCCCCTCACCCCCGTAGAAGGAGAACCCCATGGGAAGCAGCAACTGGTCCACCGACGCCTACCACGCCCGCCAGGCCTACAACGCCTCCGTCGGCGCCAGCGGCTTCGGCTACACCGACAACGTCGCCTCGTCCGTGCCCCGCGACCAGTGGAAGGTCCACCCGTCGCTCGACCCGCACGGTGTCACCGTCCGCGAGAGCCGCGACTCCGACGCCCACCCGAACTCCCTCGCCATCTCCGTCCTGTTCGACGTCACCGGCTCCATGGGACGCGTGCCCCGGGGCCTGCAGGCGAAGCTGCCGGACCTGTTCGGCCTGCTGCTGCGCAAGGGCTACGTGGACGATCCGCAGATCCTGTTCGGGGGGATCGGGGACGCCACCTGCGACCGCGCCCCGCTCCAGGTCGGCCAGTTCGAGTCCGGCAACGAGCTGGAGGACGACCTGGACCGCATCCTGCTGGAGGGCGGTGGCGGCGGACAGGCCACCGAGTCCTACGAGCTGGCCATGTACTTCATGGCCCGGCACACGGCCATGGACTGCCTCGACAAGCGCGGACGGCGGGGCTACCTGTTCATCATCGGCGACGAGATGGCCTACGGCGCCGTCAAGGCGCGGGAGGTGCGCGACGTCATCGGCGACGACATCGGCGAGAACATCCCGTTCCCGGTGATCCTGGCCGAGCTGCGCCGCCGGTTCGAGGTCTACTTCGTCATGCCGACGGGCAGCCACTACTTCCACGACGACCGGGTCCGCGGCTTCTGGGACACCCACCTGGGCCAGAACGTCATCTACCTGGACGACCTGGACGCGGTGTGCGAGACGATCGCCGTCACGGTGGGTCTCGGTGAGGAGGCGATCGACCTCCAGGAGGGGCTGGACGATCTCGCCGAGGCGGGCTCCGACGCAGGCGACGCGGTCGGCAAGGCCCTGGCGCCGATCGCCGCCTCGCGCCGATCGGTCGTGGTGGCGCCGGCCCTCGACCGGCTCGCGGCCGACGGCAACGGGACCGGGGCCGGCGGCGGGGTGGACCGGCTGTGAACCGGACTCCCGGCCACGGGGCCGACGAGCACGCGATCGTCGTCGACCTCGGCTTCGGCGACGCGGGCAAGGGCGTGACCGTCGACCTGCTGTGCGCACGGCGGCGCTACGGCGCCGTCGTGCGCGCCAACGGCGGCGCCCAGGCCGCGCACAACGTCGTCACGCCCGACGGACGGCACCACACGTTCGCCCAGTTCGGGGCGGGCACCCTGGCTCCCGGCGGCCCCGTGCCGACCCACCTGTCGCGGTTCGCGGTGGTGGACCCCTTCGCGCTGGCCGCGGAGGCCCGCCATCTGGCGGAACTCGGGATCCGCGACCCGTTCTCGCTGGTCACCGTGGACCGGCGGGCCCTGATCAGCACCCCCTGGCACCAGGCGGCCAACCGGGCCCGCGAGCTGGCCCGGGGCGCGGACCGGCACGGCTCGTGCGGGATGGGGGTGGGCGAGACCATGGCCTACGCCCTCGCCCACCCCGGGGACGCCCCGACCGCGGGCGACTGCGCGCATCCGGCACGGCTGCGCCGCAAGCTGCGCCGACTGGCCGCGTACGTGGCCGAGGACCTGCCCCGGGAGGAGGGCCCTGGCGGGCGACGCCTCTCGCCCAGCCCGGCCGGTGCCCCGCACCGGTCGGGCGGTCCGGACGGTGCCCCGCGCAGGCAGGACGGCCTGGACGTGGAGGAGTGCGTGGCGGCCTACGCGGCGTTCGCGCAGCGTGTGCGGCTGGTGGACGAGGACCACCTGCCACACCTGCTCGCCTCGGCCCCCGTGGTGTTCGAGGGGGCCCAGGGCGTGCTGTTGGACGAGTGGCACGGGTTCCACCCCTACACCACGTGGTCCACGACGACCACGGCCAATCCGCTGGCGCTGCTGGCCGAGGCCGGACGCCCCGGTCAGGCGCGCCGGATCGGGGTGGTGCGCACCTACACCACACGCCACGGCGCCGGGCCGCTGGTGAGCGAGGACCCGGCGCTCGGGGCGGTCCTGCCCGAACGGCACAACGGGACCCACCCCTGGCAGGGGCCGTTCCGGGTCGGGCACCTCGACCTCGTGGCGCACCGGTACGCGCTCGCGGCCACCGGCGGTGTCGACTCGCTGGTGGTCACCCACACCGACGCGTTCGACCGGACGTCGGGGACGGCCGACGCACCGCACGCGGCCGCCCGAGCCGTCCCCAGCCCCCAGTGGTGCACCGGCTACGAGAACCCCGACGGGTCGGCGCTGCGCGTCGCGCCCGCGGCCGACCGCGACCTGGAACGGCAGGAGCGGCTCACCCGGGCTCTCCTGGCGGCGCGCCCGGTCCTGGCACCGATCCCCGGCGAGGACCTCGGGAGCACCGTCGGGCACGCCCTCGGGCTGCCCCTGGAAGCGGAGTTCGGCGGACCGACGAGGGAGGACGCGCGCGTCCCGTCCCATGTCTGACCGTCTTCGAGGAGCGGCGCCGCCCGCGAGAGGTCGCCGTGGCCTCAGACCACGGTCAGGTGGTACGTGGTGTCCACCCAGAACCCCTGACCGGTGTCCGCCTTGATCTCCAGGACGTATCCGCCGGGGTTCAGAGGAGCGATCGCGCCCCAGAGCCCCCAGGTGTACCAGCGCGACCACAACGGGCCGCGGAACCTTCCGTAGAACTCCTCCAGGGGCAGGTGGACACCGTTGAGGTGCGCGTCGGCACGCGCGACCGGCATGCCCACCGGTTCCTTGACGGCTCTGGACTTGTTCACGCAGTTGAGCACCGGGAAGAACAGGGGGCGGCCCGTGGGCACCTCGCACCGGCGCACGACCCTGCCCCCGTAGGTGCCGGCGAGGAACCACAGGTCGTCCGGTTGGTCGTGGGCCGCGTACCGGCCGGTGGTGTCCCCGACCGGATCGCCTCCCTGCGGCGCCGACCACACCCACCTCCACCAGCGGCCCGCGAGCTCGACACCCTCACCGGCGCTGATCCGCCACGTACCGTCGTCCGGCACGACCTCACCCATGGCACCCCTTCTCGGTTCCGGCCGTCCCGTGTGAACGCCGTTGTGGCGTGGATCGTATCGATGCCGTGTGCTCCGGCGGCGCTCGGGCCGCCCGGCACCGTGTCGTGCCCGGTGGGGCACGGGGCGCGGCGCTAGCGTGGGCCCATGGCTTCCATCACCGATCCCCAGGTCCGCGACTTCCTCCTGGCGGGGACGCGCACGGGCAAGCTCGCCTTCACCGCCTCGGACGGGCGCCCGCTCGTGGCACCGGTCTGGTTCGTCGTGGAGGACGGGGTCGTCGTCTTCAACACCGGCCGGGCCACCGCCAAGGGCCGGTCGATCCTGCGCGACCCGCGCGTGGCCATGAGCGTGGACCTGGAGGAGCCGCCGTTCGCGTTCGTCCAGGTCCAGGGCCTGGCCGAGGTCTCGGAGGACCCCGACGAGCTGCTGCGGACGGCGACCGTGATCGCCGGCCGCTACATGGGCGAGGACCGGGCCGAGGAGTTCGGCAGGCGCAACGGGGTACCGGGCGAGCTGGTGGTGCGGATCCGCCCCACCAAGGTGATCGCCCAACTCGACATGACCGCCTGAGCGCACCGGCGCCCGACGCACCGGCGAGGCGGTTCCCGGCCGCCGGCCCGCGCGGCGCGTCCGGCGGACTCGTGGGCGACGTGCGCCAGGTGGTCGGGTACCACGAACGTCGTGCGGCGCGTCCGGCGGACTCGTGGGCGACGTGCGCCAGGTGGTCGGGTACCACGAACGTCGTGCGGCGCGTCGCCGTCATCCGGTGCAGGGTGCGCTCGTCGTACGGCGCCCGCTCGACACCGCCCGCGCACTCGGGGCGGGAGGCACCCCGGACACGCCTGTGCCCTCCCCGCGCGTGGGGAGGGCACAGGCGTACCGACGGGTCCTCAGCCGATCTCGGCCATGACCTCGTCGGGGATGTCGGCGTTGGTGAAGACGTTCTGCACGTCGTCGGAGTCCTCCAGCGCGTCCACGACCCGCATGACCTTCTTGGCGGTCTCGGCGTCGACCGGGACCTCCATGGTCGGCAGGAAGCTGGAGTCAGCGGACTCGTAGTCGATGCCCGCCTCCTGGAGCGCGGTGCGGACCGGCACCAGGTCGGTGGCCTCGCACACGATCTCGAACGCCTCGCCCAGGTCCTCGACGTCCTCGGCGCCCGCCTCCAGCACCGCCAGCGTCACCTCGTCCTCGCTCGTGCCCTCCTTGGGCACGATGACGACGCCCTTGCGGTTGAACATGTAGGACACCGAGCCGGCGTCGGCCATGTTGCCGCCGTTGCGCGTCACCGCCACGCGCACCTCGGAGGCGGCGCGGTTGCGGTTGTCGGTCAGGCACTCCACCAGCATCGCGACGCCGCCGGGGGCGTAGCCCTCGTACATGATGGTCTGCCACTCCGCTCCGCCGGCCTCCTCACCGGAGCCGCGCTTGCGGGCGCGCTCGATGTTGTCCTGGGGGACGGAGTTCTTCCGCGCCTTCTGGATGGCGTCGTAGAGCGTCGGGTTCCCGTCTGGGTCCCCACCACCGGTACGCGCGGCCACCTCGATGTTCTTGATCAGCTTGGCGAAGAGCTTGCCGCGCTTGGCATCGATGACGGCTTTCTTGTGCTTGGTGGTGGCCCACTTGGAGTGGCCGCTCATGCTTGTCCTTTCACGATGTCGACGAAGAGGCGGTGGATGCGCGCGTCGCCGGTCAGTTCGGGATGGAAGGACGTGGCCATCAGGCCGCCCTGTCGTACGGCGACGATCCTACCGGCCTCGTCGGGGCCGGGGACGCTCCCGAGCACCCTGACCTCGGGCCCCACCGACTCCACCCACGGCGCCCGGATGAACACCGCGTCGAACGGCTCCGCACCCACCCCCTCGATGTCCACCGCGGCCTCGAAGGACTCCGTCTGGCGGCCGAAGGCGTTGCGCCGGACGGTCATGTCGATGCCGCCGACCGTCTCCTGGTCGGCGGTGCCCCCCAGCAGGTGGTCGGCCAGCATGATCATGCCCGCGCACGTGCCGTAGGCGGGCATGCCCGCCGCGACGCGCTTGCGCAGCGGCTCCATCAGCCCGTAGCGCAGCGCGAGCTTGGACATGGTGGTGGACTCCCCACCGGGCAGGACCAGGGCGTCGACGGTGTCGAGGTGGTCGGGGCCGAGCACCTTCACGGCGTGCACGTCCAGCCGGTCGAGCACGTGCAGGTGCTCGGCGACGTCGCCCTGCAGGGCGAGGACGCCGATGGTGGGTCTGGCGGTCAAGAACGGCCTCACTCGTGGTCGAAGCGTGGTGTCGCGGTGCCGGCGCGGGAGGGACGGCCGCGCCGGCGGCGGTCCTGCTACCAGCCCCGTCCGGCGTAACGCTCGGAGTCGGCCAGGTCATCCAGGTTGATGCCCACCATGGCCTCCCCCAGCCCGCGCGAGACGCGCGCGATGACCGCGGGGTCCTCGTAGTGCAGGGTGGCCTGGACGATCGCGTCGGCGCGCCGGGCCGGGTCGCCGGACTTGAAGATGCCCGAGCCGACGAAGACGCTCTCGGCGCCCAGCTGGCGCATCAGCGCGGCGTCGGCCGGGGTGGCCACGCCGCCCGCGGAGAACAGCGGCACCGGGAGCTTGCCCAGGGCCGCCACCTCCTTGACGATCTCGTACGGGGCGCGCAGCTCCTTGGCCGCGCCGAAGAGCTCCGGCTCGTCCAGGGTGCCCAGGCGCTTGATCTCGGAGCGGATCGACCGCATGTGGCGCGTGGCCTCGACGACGTTGCCGGTGCCGGCCTCGCCCTTGGAGCGGATCATGGCGGCGCCCTCGGCGATACGGCGCAGGGCCTCGCCGATGTTGGTCGCACCGCACACGAAGGGGACGGTGAACGCCCACTTGTCGATGTGGTACGCCTCGTCCGCGGGCGTGAGGACCTCGGACTCGTCGATGAAGTCGACGCCGAGGGACTCCAGGACCTGGGCCTCGACGAAGTGTCCGATGCGGACCTTGGCCATGACCGGAATGGAGACCGCCTCGACGATGCCGTCGATCATGTCCGGGTCGGACATGCGGGCGACGCCGCCGTCCTTGCGGATGTCGGCGGGGACCCGCTCCAGGGCCATGACCGCGACGGCACCGGCGTCCTCGGCGATCTTGGCCTGCTCGGCGTTGACGACGTCCATGATGACGCCGTTCTTGAGCTGCTCGGCCATGCCGCGCTTGACGCGCTGTGTACCGACGGCGTTGTCGGTGGGGTTCGATGCGTTGGTGGCCACGGTGGTGGACTCCCGTCCCGTCTGAGTTGTGCGCAGAGTTGTGGTGGTCCCCCGGTCGGCGGCGCGGGTCTCGCGCGGAGGGCGCGCGGACGCCGTCGGGGCCGCGCGCCCTGGGGTCTACCAGGCCCCCATGGTAGTTCCTCACCCTCCGGGGTGGTTTGGCCAGATCGGTGGTTTCGCGGGTCCCGCCCTTACAGGGTGTCCGGTTCGGCCATGGAGTAGGGCGTACGCGGCGCCTGGTCGTCGATGTCGAAGTAGTCCGGCAGGGGCGCCGTGCCCGCGAGCCGGAACAGGCGCACCGGGCGTGACCGGCGGGCCCGGCGGGTGTCGGACACGGCGTCGTTGTAGAACGTGCGGGCCAGCTGGACGCTCCTGGCGGCGGCCGCCACGGCGGCCAGGCGCTCCCGGACCTCCTCCGAGGGAACTCCGACCACGGCCCCCACGTGGCCGTCGGCGGGCTCGACGGCGGCGCGCAGGGCACGCGACAACCGGCTCTCGGCGAGTTCGTAGCGCGCCTGCCGCGCCGCACCCCCGTCGATCGGGCCCGTCCGGCCGTCCTCCGACGGCCCTGCGGCGTCCGGCCCTCCGTCGCCGAGCACCGCGGGGTCCAGTCCGCCGTGGCCGAGTGCCCCGTGGCCCGGTCCTCCGCGCCCGCGCACCGCGCCGCGGGTGGCGAGCGCGGCGGTGGCCGCGGCCATCAGTTCCTCGACCGGCGCCGGGACCTGGCCGTGGTCGCCGCCGCGCGGGTCGTCGGCCGCGCGCACGCGGGCCGCCACCAGGTCCAGCACGGCCGCGCCGCGCCTGCGCAGGGCCTCCTCCAGCGCGGCCCGGGCGATGTCCACGCGCACGTGGAGCCGGTGCAGCCGGGTGGCCCGCCAGGACAGGTACACGCCCAGCGCCAGCGCGGCCAGGACCACGGCGACGGCGACGGTCACGGGAAACACGGTCACACCTGCCCTCTGCGCAGCAGCGCGGTGGCGCTGGGCCCGGTGTCCAGGCGGACGCCGGACGGGTGGCCGTGGCCGGCGCCGTCCCACATCAGGACGGTCTCGTACACGCGGGCGACGTCGGCGGCGACGGTCCCCCAGTCGTAGGCGCGCACGGCCAGCCGCGCGGCCGCCGACAGCTCGGCGCGGCGGGCGCCGTCGTCCAGCAGGGCCCCCGCGCGCGCGGCGAGGTCGTCGGAATCCCCGGCGGCGAACAGGTCCCCCGCTCCCCCGCCGTCGAGGACCGCGGCGAAGGCGGGGATGTCGCTCGCGACGATGGCCGCGCCCGCGGCCATCGCCTCGGTGAGCACGATCCCGAAGCTCTCTCCGCCCAGGTTGGGGGCGCAGAAGACGTCGGTGGAGTGGTAGGCGCGGACGCGGTCGGCCTCGCTAAGGCGCCCCAGCACGGCCACCCGCGATCGCAGGCGGGCCGGAACGTCGGCCAGCGCGGCTTCCGGATCGCCCGGCCCCGCGACCATCAGCCGCAGCCCGGGGCGGCTCTCGGCCAGGCGGACGAAGGCCCGCGCCAGGACGGCCAGCCCCTTGCGCGGTTCGTCCACCCGGCCCAGGAATCCGAGCGAGCCGCCCTCCCCCGGCCAGCCCGGCAGGGGTTCGGCCCGGGCGAAGGCGTCGGCGGCCACACCGTTGGGGATGAGGACCGCGTCGCCGCCCAGGTGCTCGACCAGGGTGCGGCGGGCCGCCTCGGACACGGCGATGCGCCCGTTGATCTTCTCCATGGCCGAGCGCAGCGCGCCCGAGCCCACGGCCATGGCGCGCGAGCGCGGGTTGGAGGTGTGGAACGTGGCCACAAGCGGCCCGTCGGCCGCCCAGCACGCCAGCAGCGAGACGCTGGGCGCGGCCGGCTCGTGGATGTGCAGCAGGTCGAAGCCGCCCTCGGCGATCCAGCGCCGGACCCGGGCGGCGGCGCGCGGTCCGAAGGCGACCCGTGCCACCGACCCGTTGTAGGGCACCGGTACGGGGCGCCCGGCGGGTACGAGGTGGTCGGGCAGCGCCGCCTCGGTGTCCCCCACGGGCGCCAGCACCGACACCTCGTGGCCCATGGCGGCGAGCGCGTCGGCGAGGTCGCCGACGTGCTGCTGCACACCGCCCGGAACGTCCCAGGCGTAGGGACAGACCAGGCCGACGCGCATGCCCACGCTCACCCTCCCCGCTCGATCCGTTCGAGGTCCCGTGCCCGGTCGGCGTCGTGGTCGGCGCTGAACACGGTCTGGAGCATGTGCCAGTCCTCGGGATGCTCGGCGATGGCGTCCTGGAACACGTGCGCGAGCGCCTGGGTCGTGTCCCGGATGCGCTCGGTGCGGCGGGCGCCGGGCGCGACGGGGATCTCGTCGTGGACGCGGATGTTCCAGTCGGGGCCGTCGTACCAGAGGGAGACGGGCATGAGCGCGGCGCCCGTGTTCAGGGCCAGGGCCGCCGGGCCGGAGGGCATCCGCGCCTTCTCCCCGAAGAAGTCGACCTCCGGGCCGCCGCCGTTGATGTCGCGGTCGGCGAGCAGGCACACCAGCCCGCCCCCGCGCAGCCGCCGGGCGAGGGTGCCCACGGTGTCGGAGCCGCCGCTCAGCGGCAGCACCTCCATGCCCAGGGACTCGCGGTAGGCGGTGAAGCGCTGGAACAGGCTCTCGGGCCGCAGCCGCTGGGCCACGGTGGTCAGGGTGTGGCCGCGCAGGGCGATCCAGGCACCGGCGTGGTCCCAGTTGCCCATGTGGGGCAGGGCGGCGATGACGCCCCGGCCCTCGCGCAGGTGGCCCTCCAGGACCTCGATGCCGCTCTGGCGAGTGTGGCGCACGAGGTGGTCGGAGTCCATCGCGGGCAGCCGGAACATCTCGTAGTAGTAGCGCATGTAGGAGCGCATGCCCGCGCGCGAGAGCGCGCGCAGCTGGGCGTCGCTCGCCCTGGGGCCCAGCAGGCGCCGCAGGTTGCGCTCCAAGCCCCGGGTGGCGGCGTCGTGCGTGCGCCAGGACCGGTCGGCCATGTGCCGGAACACCGCCCGGCCCACGCGTTCGGGCGAGCGGCGGACCATCGCCCACCCGGCCGAGTAGGCCAGGGCGGCCGTGCGTTCGTCCACGTCGTGTCCCCCTCCTCCCGGGTTCAGGTCCCGCTGCCCGCGTCGGACCCGGAGTTGCTCTGTTCGTCGGTGTCGCGGGCGGCGCCGGGGCCACCGGAGTCCTGCTCGGACTCCTCACCGCGACGGCGGGCGGCCAAACGGGGATCGCGGTCGTTGAGCCGGGCGCGCGTCTCCATGAGCCGCTGCAGGACCGTGACGAGGCTGAGCCCGGCCAGCAGCCACAGTCCTCCGGCGAGGATGTAGGGGACGCCGAACTCGCTGACGCCGACGGCGACCAGGATGATGATCAGGCGCTCGGTGCGCTCGGCCATGCCGACGTCGCAGTTGACGCCCAGGCCCTCCGCCCGCGCCTTGATGTAGGACACCATGAACCCGGTGATCAGGCAGAACAGGGTGAGCCCGGCGAGCAGCGGGTCGTCGCCGTCGCCGATGAACCACCACAGGAGGCCGGCGAGGATGGCGGCGTCGGCGACCCGGTCGAGGGTGGAGTCCAGGAAGGCGCCGAACTCGCTGGCGGTGCCCTTGGCCCGGGCGACGGCGCCGTCGAGCATGTCGAACAGGGCGAAGACGGTGATGACCACCGAGCCCGCGTACAGTTCGCCGCGCGGATAGAAGTACAGCGCACCCGCGACGACGCCCACGGCGCCGACGATGGTGACGATGTTCGGCGTCAGGCCGATCCGGGCCAGGCTCCGTCCGAGCGGAGCGGTGATCCGGGAGATCAGGGGACGAAGGATTCTCAGCATGTCTTCTTGTGATCGTAGGACGGGAAGGGTCGCGGGGGTGGGAACCGCGCCCGGTGGGGGCGGCGCGTCGTCCCGGCGCTGAGCGGGCCGCCGGCGGCCCCGCCGCGCGCGGTCTCGGCGGCCGGGCCGGCCCGGGTCAGTCGCGGGACCAGTGTTCGGCCAGCTTGGCGCGGGTCTGCTCCAGCATCTCGGGCAGGACCTTGGTGTGTCCGATGACGGGCATGAAGTTGGTGTCGCCGCCCCACCGGGGCACGATGTGCTGGTGCAGGTGCGCGGCGATGCCCGCACCGGCGACAGTACCGAGGTTCATGCCGACGTTGAACCCCTGGGGGCGGAAGGCGGCGCCGAGCGCGCGGATCCCGGCCTGGGTGAGGGAGGCGACCTCCGCGGTCTCGTCCTCGTCCAGTCCCGTGTACTCGGACACGTGGCGGTAGGGGCACACCAGCAGGTGGCCGCTGTTGTAGGGGTAGAGGTTGAGGACGACGTAGGCGCTCTTGCCGCGCGCGACCACGAGCCCCTCGGCGTCGGGCAGTCCGGGCGCCCGGCAGAACGGGCACCCGTCCTCGGGGCGGGACCCGGTGGGCTTGCCCTCGCCCTTGATGTAGGCCATGCGGTGCGGCGTCCACAGCCGGTCCCAGCCGTCGGGAGTCCCCGTGCCCGTACCCGGGAGATCGCTGGGCCCGTCCTCGGGCCGCTGGGGGCCACCGCTCATCGCTCGTCCGTTCCGTCGTCCGGGTTCGTCGTAGACCCAGCATAGAAGCGCCCGCGGGGAACGGCGTCCGCCCGCCTGCGCGCACACCCGACCGGCCGCCCGTGGGTCCTGCCGCGCACCCACCCGTGGGGGCCGGGCCGCGCACCGGTCCGCGGGAGTGCGTCCACCCGTCCGCCCGCGGGGGCCGGGCCGCCAACCGCTCGGCGGGAGTGCGTCCGCCCACACCCGCCCGCGGGGCCCGGCCGCGCACCGCTCGGCGGGCGGCCCGGTTCGGGTCACAGGCCGAGCAGCGTGCGCAGGTGGCGCGGGGGCGGCGAGCCGTGGGCGAGCATCGCGTCGTGGATCTGGCGCGCGTCGGCGCCCGGACGCGCCGCCGACAGGTCCCGGGCCAGGTCGGCGACCTCGGTGTAGCCCACGTAGTAGGTGGACAGCTGGGCGCTGGTGAGCTGGGCGCGCCGCCACTTGCCGACCGCCTCGCCCTCCTCCTGGTGGCCGCGCTCGGTGAGCAGGGCGACGGCCTCGGCCTCGGTGAGCCCGCGTGTGTGCAGGCGCACGTCCAGGATCGCGTTGAGGACGACCCGCAGGCGCATCTTGAGCTGGACCAGTCGCAGGGCCAGGTCCTCGCGGCGGGACGCCTCGTCGGTGCCGCCGGTCCACCCGTGCCGGGCCAGCAGCTCCTCGGTGTAGACCGCCCAGCCCTCCACGAAGGTGCCGCTCCACAGGACGTTGCGCACGCGTGTGCCGCCGTCGTGGCGCGCTGCGTGGGCGAGCTGCAGGGCGTGCCCGGGCACCGCCTCGTGGACCATGAGGTTGCGCAGCATGGCGCCGTTGTACTCGCGGAAGAACGACGCGCGGCGCTCGGCCGGCCAGTCCTCGGGCGGCGGGGCGACCGCGACCAGGGTGGGCTGGTCCCGGGCGGCGGGGTCCAGGGGTCCGGGGGCGTCGCAGTAGGCGACCGCCACGCCCTGGCGCGACCGCGGCATCGGGATGATGCGCACGGGATCGTCGTGGACGGTCACCAGGCCGAGCTCGCGCACCCTGGCGTCCAGGTGCTCCAGCGCCCGCGCGCACGAGGGCCGCACGGTGTCGGAGTCGGTGGCGGCGGCACCGGCCAGGGCGGAGAGAACCTCGGCGACCTGGCCGGGGCGGCGCGGTCGGCCCTCGTACTCCGCCGCGGCCTCGGCGATGGCCTCCTCCGTGGCGAAGAGGTCGCTCTCGGCCCGGATCAGCAGGGCTTCGGGGGAGACCTCGGAGTCGAGCGTGTACCAGAGCTGGGCGGCGAAGTCGCGCTCGCCCAGACGGGGGTCGGCGGTGGCGGTCTCGAGGCGCGAGCGCAGCCACGCCCCGTGCTCCTCCACCGCGGCCAGCCCGGCGCGGGCCGCGTCCTCGACCCGGCCGCGCAGGCCGGAGTCGCGCTCGGCGAGCGCTGGGACGTCGGTGGTGAGCAGCTCGCGGGCGCCGGCGAGCTGGGCCAGGGCCGTCTCGACGTGGACCCGGGGCATCCCGGGGCCCTCGTCCAGGCGGGCGCGGGCGGTGGCGAGGTAGTCGGGCAGCCCGGCGCAGCGCGCCGCCAGGGCCTCCAGGCGCTCGGACAGCGGGAGGACGTCCCGCTCGACCAGGGACAGGACTGCCCCACCCGGCGAGTGCAGCAGGGGGTCCCAGGTGTGCGGACGCAGTTCGGTGAGGTGCCACAGGTCGGCACTGACCTTGGAGCGCAGGATCTCCAGGTCGACCAGGTCGCCCTCGGGGATGAGGTCGCCGTCGATCTCGTCCAGCGAACCCAGGGCGTCGGCGAGCAGGGCGACCCGGGCGGCGTCCGCCTCGACCGAGTGGTCGGACAGCCGGTCGGCACCGCGGGCGTCCCCCAGATCCAGCGCCCACTCGGGGGCGTCGGAGAGCAGGGCGTCGACCACTCGCTCGGCCACCCGTCGGAACCTCTGGGTCATCGCGGCCGCGTCGGGATGCGAGGGAGAGCTCATGGATCCATCATGCCAGCACGGGCGCCCGGTCCCCGCCGTGCGGGAACCGGGCCGTGCTCGTGCGGGACCCCGGCCCTGGTCAGCGCCAGGAGTTCTGGCCTCCGGTGGAGGTGGGCTGTCCGGCCGCGCCCTCGGGGTCCCCCACCGTGATGGCGTGCTCGACGAGGGTGATGAGCGTCGACTTGGTGGAGGCCTTGTCACGGGCGTCCACCTGGACGATCGGGATCTCCGGGCTGAGGGTCAGCGCGTCCCGGACCTCGTCGGCCGCGTGGGGGTAGTACCCGTCGAACCCGTTGATCCCCACGATGAAGGGCAGACGCGCCTCTTCGAAGTAGTCGATCGCGGGGAAGCAGTCCGCCAGACGACGGGTGTCCACCAGGACGACGGCACCGATCGCGCCCTTGACCAGGTCGTCCCACATGAACCAGAACCGGTGCTGTCCGGGGGTGCCGAACAGGTACAGGATCAGGTCCGAGTCGAGGGAGACACGACCGAAGTCCATGGCCACGGTGGTGGTCTGCTTGTCCGGCGTCTTGGCGAGGTCGTCGACCCCGACACTGGCGCTGGTCATGACCGCCTCGGTGGTCAGCGGCACGATCTCGGAGACGGAGCCTACGAATGTCGTCTTCCCGACACCGAAGCCCCCGGCGACGACGATCTTGACCGACGTCATCGCGTTCCCCCCAGCACCGCCTTCCTCGGCTGGGCTAGAGCTTGCGAAGTCCACTGAGCACCCTTTCAAGCAGGTTGGTGTTGGGACGGGCCTCGTTGTTGAGCGAAGACCTGATCTGGACCAGTCCCTGCTCGGACATGTCCGCCACAAGCACCCGCGCCACACCGAGAGGCATCCGCAACAGCGCGGAGATCTCCGCCACGGAACGCCATTCCCGGCACAGGTCGCTGATCGCCTGCCATTCGGGCGTCAGCGTCCCAGACTCGTTGCGAGCGGCCGCGGTGGCCGAGATCAGAGCCTCCAGGGGAAGCTGAGACTTCGGCTTGGTACGGCCCTTGGTGACCGCGTAGGGGCGCACGAGAGAACTGGGCGCGCTGCCCCCCGCTGGTCGTTGGTCAAACGGTTGTTGCATTGGTCGAGGAACATCTCCGCCGCCCGGAACAGCCGGCACTCCCCCTGTGGGGGGACCGCCCGGTTGTTGCCCGAACCACGAGGCGCTCCCGGCATCTCTACTGTGAGGTGCCACCACTTCCTCCTGTCGGTGGTGGATCAGTGGATTCCCGAGGTGCGCGCCGTTGGAGTCAGCGCCCGCCCCGCCCGCTCGACGAGCAGTGTCATCTCGTACGCGACCAGACCCAGGTCACTCTCGGCCGCGGCCAGGACCGCCAGACAGGAGCCGTCGCTGATCGCCATGATCAGCATGAGCCCCCGCTCCATTTCCACGACGGTCTGCGCGACCGCGCCACCCTCGAACACCCGGGCCGCGCCCTGCGTGAGGCTGGACAGGCCGGAGGCGATCGCCGCCAGCTGGTCGGCCCGGTCCGCCGGGAATCCTGCCGACGACGCCAACGGAAGGCCGTCTGAGGAGACGACGATCGCGTGGGCGACGTCAGGCACCCGGTCGGCAAAGTCAGTGATCAACCAGTTGAGCTCGTTCACCTGTCGACTCATCTGATCTCCTGTCCAAGTTCGCCGGCTGGTCTTACGGCACTGCTACCGCCGGCACGGCATGTGACAGCACTGCCTCTGCGAACTGCCCGGCCCCTCCTGTGGGGGACGCCGGGAGCCTCGTGTGGTGTTCTCTTCAAGCGTCGGGTGTCGCGCGTCCGAGAAGCTCGGTAGATGCTATTGCATCCGGCTTCGAGGAATAAGGGGGACCCCGTCCCACCAGGTTGCACTGACGTCACTCCTCAGTCGGGCGGTCGCCGAGTCGGTTTCGGCCGTCCCGAACACCCTTTTGGAAACCAGAGAATCGGTTGCGGACCCGGTCGGCACTGCGCGTGGGCATCTGCTTGAAATTCTCCGGCTTGGGGGCGGTCCCCGGGACAAGGTTTGCCTTGGGAACGCGTTTTGGCAACCCCGAGGTGGTGAGACCGCCCGCGAGCGGCTCCGCCGCGGTGCGCGCGGCCTTCCATCCGCGGTCGGCCGCGGAGTTCCACTCCTGCTCCGATCCGGCACTGCCGTTGGACCGCGGAGCGGGCTCCTCACGGGTGGCCTGGGCGGTGGCCGGACTCGGCGACTCGGCCCCGACCTGCGGGATCGGCCCGGTCTCGGTGGTGTCCACCGTAGGTCCGCCGGTGCGGCGCTTGAACCAGTTGGACTCGATCGCGTCGAAGATCGGCAGCGAGTCGTTGTCGTCCCCGCCCGGGGTCGGGGGCACGACCGTGTTGTTCGGCCCCTGAGTGCCCCCGTAGCGCCGCGAGAGGTAGGCCGTGGACCCGTAGCCCTCCCGGGAGTCCGAACCGCCGGAGCGCCAGTTCCCGTTGCCCGAGGCCGGTGCCTCGGGAGCCTGCGGGGCCGGGGCCTGGTGCGAGGCCTGCGGCGGCTGCTGCGCGCCGGTGTCCCAGGCCGAGGAGACGGCCGGGAACGTCTCGGTGTCCTCGGGACGCGGCGAGGCCGGTGCGGCCCCGTGCCGGTCGAAGGACCCGGTCCCGTTGGCGCCGCCGTCGGCCTGGCCGGAGCCGGCGCCGCTGAAGGCGTCGTAGGACTCCGAGGCGTCGAGCGGCCGTCGGAAGGCCCCCGTGTCCGTGGTCGGACGGCGGAAGGCCCCCGTGTCGGCCGGCCGGCCGAAGGAGTCGGTCTCCGGGCGGCTGAAGGCCCCGGTGTCCGTGGGACGGCTGAAGGACCCGGTGTCCGAGGAGCGGCCGACCGACCCGTGGTCGCCGAAGGGCGAGTCGCCGGTGTCGGCGCGCGGGGCGGGGTCGAAGAGGCTGCGGCCCGTGTCCTGGGCCGGCGCCTCCTCCTCGGGGACGTCGTAGGGATCGACGACGGGCGGAGTGCCCGCTCCGTTGCCGGTGACGCCGCTGCCCGCGGTGGGCTGCCAGGCGGAGCCGGAGGAGGTGTCGTTGCCCCACAGGTCCTGGCCGCTCGGCGGGTGCTCGTCCGAGCGCGCGCCGCCGGGCTGGCGCTTGGGCAGACCGCCCAGCTCACCCGGGCCCGCGGTCGTCTCACGGGTCTGCCAGGCGTCGCCGGGCTCGACCGCGGCCGGGGTCGAGGCGAAGGCCGCCTCGGCGTCGGCGTAGGTCTCGGGCGCCGCCGCGGCCAGTTCGGGCCGGGCGTCCGCGCCGCCGAGCGAGTGCTGTCCCTCGACCGGCGTGATGAGCAGGTCGGGCGGGAAGACCACGATGGCGGTGGTGCCGCCGCCGTGGGCCTCCTGGAGCCGGAGCCGGACACCGTGGCGGTGCGCCAGGCGCGAGACCACGAACAGGCCCATGCGGCGCGAGACCGCGACGTCGATGACCGGCGGGGCGGCCAGGCGGGCGTTGATCGCCTCCAGGTCGTCCGGGGCCATGCCGATACCGCTGTCGGTGACGTCGACCTGCACGCCGCCGTTGTCGAGCGTCTTGGCGCTGACCAGCACCTCGGTGTCGTGGGGCGAGAACGAGGTGGCGTTCTCGACCAGCTCGGCGACGAGGTGGATGACGTCGTTGACCGGGCGGCCGAGCACCGAGATGTGGGAGGGGGCTCGGACGTTGACGCGCTCGTACTGCTCCACCTCGGAGACCGCGCCGCGCAGGACGTCGACCAGCGGGACGGGCTGGGCCCACTTGCGGGTGTTGTCCTGTCCGGACAGGACCAGCAGGTTCTCGTTGTTGCGGCGCATACGCGTCGCGAGGTGGTCCAGCTGGAAGAGGTCGGACAGGCGGTCGGAGTCCTGCTCCGACTGCTCCAGGCCGTCGATGAGGCGCAGCTGCCGTTCCACCAGGGTCTGGCTTCGGCGGGAGAGGTTGACGAACATCGCGTTGACGTTGCTGCGCAGCGCCGCCTCGTCGGAGGCCAGCGTGAGCGCGACGCGGTGGACGTCGTCGAAGGCGCGGGCCACCTCGCCGATCTCGTCGCGGGTGTCGACCTCGATGGGCGTGACCCGGACGGAGTCGGGGGCGGTGCCCGCCTCCTGCATCCGGTTGATCGCCTCGGGCAGGTCGCGCTCGGCGACGCGGCGGGCGCCGTCCTCCAGGGTGCGCAGCGGGCGCACCAGGGAGCGGACCACCAGCGAGGTGAGCACGAAGACCGCCAGGAGGACGAGCGCGACGACGACGAGGTCGCCCAGCGCACGCATCATGGCCTGTTCGCGCAGTTCGCCCGCGGCCTGGGAGATGCCGTCGGCGATCTCCTCCTCGACCGTCTGCAGGCGGTCCAGGGCGGTGTTGGCGATGACCGCGTAGTCCTCGGGCCCGTCGTTCTCCGTCACACCGGTCAGGTCGTCCCCGCGCTCGGCGCGGTACATCACGCGCATGCGCATCGTGGAGACCTGGCTGACCTCCAGGCCGGTGAAGTGCTCGTCGAAGACGGCCCTCTGGGCCGGCGACGCCGCCTGGATGAAGTTGGAGATCTCGTTCTCGTAGCGCGCCCGGCTGGAGTCGATGGCCTCGGCGATACCGCCGGTCATCGTGTTCCTGGTGAGCGAGTGGCTCATCAGCGCGGTCTCGTAGGAGAGCTGGTCACGGGCGCTCGACAGCGCGGTGAGCGCGCGCACGCCCTCACGCAGCTCGGTGTCGTCGGTCTCGTCGGCGATCGTCTGGTTGAAGTCCGCCAGGGCCCGGGAGATGGTCCGGTACTTGGTGACGACCGGGAGCACCGTGATGCGGGTGTCGTCGACCTCTTCACGCAGGTTGCTGAGGGTGCCGAGCTGGCTGTTCATGGTGGACAGCCGGGTCTGGGCCAGGCCGCCGTCCATCTCGCCGATGTCCTCCAGCTGCGCTTCGAGGCTGGTCTGGAGGGACTGCGACTCGGCGCGCTCCTCCTCCAGGGCCTGGCGCAGCTGGTCCGAACGGCGCTCGGGGTCGGCGTTGTCGGAGATGTAGATCGCGCTCGCGGTGCGCTCGCGGCCGAGCTGGTTGGCCAGCTGCACGATGAGAACGCCGACCTCGGCGCGGCTCTCGATGTGCGCGTGGGTGACCGTGGAGTCCGCTGCCTCGTAGACCCTCAGACCACCGAGCGCGAGCGCCACGGCGGTGGGGATGACGATGAGCGCCACCAGTCGGGACCGCACCCGCCAGTGGCGCGGCCGCCACCACTTGGCTCTGCGCCGTCGCGGGGCATCGGCATGTTCGGCCTGCGCTGCCTCGCTCTGCGCGCTGGCCCCGTTGTTCGTCGCTCGTGTCGACACGGACCCTCGCAACCTTTCGTGTCACCGCCTCGAACGGCTGTTGAACCCAGGGATTGACCGCTCCAGACCGAAGACTCCTTCTTCGGAGGAGAACCGGTATAGACCACTTGGTCCACCAGAGGAAGCGGTGGGAATGTGGGGAGATGTGAGACTGTCCGCCGGACTCGCCTGGGAGGAGAGGCGCCGCACACCCGAAGTCCTGCACTGGGTGCACGTGCGGTGGATAGCGTACCAATGGGCGCGAAGGGCTCGCTTCGACCGTTTGGCGGCCTTCGGCAAGATCATCCACGCTGACCCAGGGACATAATGCCTCTCCTGTCGGCATTATGACCAACTTTCCTGGTCAGACGGGGTGACCGAAACCCACACCGGCCATGAGGTAACTATTTGGACACACCCCCAGCATCCCCATCAAGACCGCCTCGACATGACATCGTGACAAGACGTTGACGCAGGTCCTGAGGAGGATGCGGGAATGCGAGCCGACCCATGCCCCATTGCGCACACGCACGGTGACACGAAACGACCACAGGGTTCCGACGGCCCTTTCCGCCGGCCCGCGACGGGACGCCGATTTTCGGTCACGGTCGTGCTCCCCCTCGGCACCGCCGTCGTCCTCGCCCTGACGTCGGCGGCCCCCGGAGCGGCCGACTCCGACGCGGGACCGGAGGCCGGACCCGGCGACGCGCGTGTGGAGCTCGCGGAGCTGCGCGCGGGAATGGAGACCCTGCGCCGTACCGCGGTGGAGCGCATCGAGCGCTACCGGCGGGAGAGCACCCGGCTGGCGGAGCTGACCGAGGCGCGCGAGGCCGCCGAGGAGCGCGCCGAGAGCGCGGACGGGCACCGCACCCGGGCCCGCACGGCCGCCGCCCAGCAGGCCGCCACGGCCTACATGGGCGGTGACCTGGACATGGTGCACGCCTGGACCGGTCCGAACGGGCCGAGCGAACTCCTCGAACGCGGGGCCTACCTGACGCTGCTCGGTGAGCACCGCTCCGCCGACCTGGACCGGGCCGAGGCCGCGCGGATCGCCACGAGCACGCTCGCCGAGGTGGCCGAGACCGTGGAGGACGAGCAGGCCGAGGCCACCGAGGCCGCGCGGACGGCCCGCGAGGAGGCCGAGGCCGCCGTGGCTGAGCAGGAGGGGTACGTCCGCACCCTGGTGGAGGAGCAGACCCGGCTGGAGGCCCGGCTCGCCGAGGAACGCGACCCCGACGCCGAGGAGGCGCGCCACGAGGAGGCCCTGGCCGACGCGCGGACGGCCGCCGCGCTGCCCGGCCCCGCCGACGGGGACTCCTCCGGCGCACCGGCCGCGGGCGGTCACGGATGCGCCTCCGGTTCCTCCGCCGCCGCCCACGCGAACGGACGTATCCCCGAGGCCCTGCTGTGCCCGCTCCCCCAGCCCGGCGAACGGCTGCGGGCGGACGCGGCGCAGGCCTTCATCGAACTGGACGGGGCCTTTCGGGCGGAGTTCGGCCGCCGGATGTGCGTGGCCGATTCCTACCGCCCCTACCACGAGCAGGTGCGCCTGTTCGAGGAGATGACGCCCGGCATGGCCGCCCGCCCGGGGACGAGCCAGCACGGGCTGGGCCTGGCCGTGGACCTGTGCGGGGGCGTGCACCGGGTCGGTTCGCCCGAGCACGAGTGGATGCTGGCCACGGCGCCGGACCACGGGTGGGACAACCCGTCCTGGGCGCGCGGCGGCTTCGAGCCCTGGCACTGGGAGTTCACGCCCTGAGCAGGTGCGGGCGGCCCGCGATGCCTGGTTTCGGACGGACCCTAAACCTGCGAACCCACCCGGACCTCGAAGGTGCCCAGGACGTCGGCGTCCACGAACAGCTCGTCGTCGGCCGCCAGCGGCGGTGTGGCCACCGGCAGCACGGCGCGGATCCGGCCCGGCCCGGCGGTCAGCCAGGCGTCGGCGGGATCGACCAGGCCGCGGCCCAGTTCCCGCTCCTCCTTCTGCGCGCTCACGCCCAGCGGGGCGGCGCCGAGTTCGTCGGCGGTCACCAGGGCCGGGCCCAGGCTCAGCTGCGCGGGCCGACCGTCGGCGTCCAGCCACAGGCAGGCGGGCGTGTAGGCGAGCACCGACCGGTCGCCGGAGTTCACCGCGGCCACCCCGGCCCTGGCCGAGACGGCCTCGGGGGCGACGGGGTCGTCCACGCCGACCACCAGCTCCGGATGGACGTCCCACAGGTCGTCGCCCGCGCGCACCGGGACCGGTGCGAGGGGGACGACCGGGGCGCACATCCGCGCCTCGGGCTCGACGATGATCTCGATGGGGGACGCCACCGCGCGCTCGTGGGCCGCGCCCAGCACGGCGAGCCCGGCGTCGAGCAGGTCCGTGAGTCGTTCGTCGCCGGGCAGGCCCAGCACGTCACCGTCGTCGAGTACGGCGGCACGCTCGCGCCCACCGCTCGGCGACAGATAGGTCACCCAGCGCACTGTCCCACTCCTCGTCCGGCCATGACCCGTCGAACCCTCATCGGGCGGCGGTCGAGTCGTGTTCCTTGCCCGTCCCGGCACAGCCGCGGCAGGGCTCGTCGATTCTGAGCCACACGATCACTCCGCTGCCGTCCCGGTGCGGCTGTTCGGGCCGCCACCATCCGGTCCCTGAACAGAACCGGCAGTCGACTCCGTCCCGATCGCACCACCCGCACGAGGTGATGGCGCACCGGTCGTGTGTCGGTTCCCGCGTCGGGTCCATGTGCTCCCACCGTCTCCCGCCACATCGCTGCAAGCCTCGCACAGTCGCGGTGCGGGAGTCCACCCGTGAGCTGGTCGAAGGCCCCAGAAGCACCCACGGATCGCAAGCCGGACCGGTCCGGAACGGTGGTCGCGGGCACGGAGACGGGCGACGGTGGCAAGGGCGGGGGCACCCAC
>NZ_LGEC01000149.1 GCF_001279585.1 Nocardiopsis sp. NRRL B-16309
TGAGTGAAGGTGGGGCTGGCGATTGGGACGAAGTCGTAACAAGGTAGCCGTACCGGAAGGTGCGGCTGGATCACCTCCTTTCTAAGGAGTCTTTTGAAGGTCGGCATTTCCTACGCCGACCGGACTCGAAAGTGGACCCGGCCGGTGCAGTTCTGCACTGGTGTCGGGAGTGGCTTGAAGAAGACGAACTTGACCTCCGACGACTAGAAGCGTCGGGGGGCGCGCTGTTGGGTGTCTGAGGAAGCAACCTCTGACCGCCTTGGCCCTGTGAGGGGTTTGGGCGGTCGAGTTGTCTCCCGCGGACCGCCTCTGAGAACTCTCAGAACCCTGTCAGGGGGCTGTTTCAGCCTCTGGTGGTGTGAGTGGTGTCGGAGCTTGCGGTTGGTGTTTTGATTTGTGAATAGTGTGCGCGAGCATCTTATTATCTGTAGTGGCCAAGTGATAGTGGCACACG
>NZ_LGEC01000150.1 GCF_001279585.1 Nocardiopsis sp. NRRL B-16309
CCTGCAGGACCTGCCCGCCGTCTTCAACACACAGGTCAACGACGCCCTGCTCACCGCCGTCGCCAGCGCGATCGGGCACTGGACCGGCGACGACCACGTGCGCATCGACCTCGAAGGCCACGGCCGCGAAGACCTCTTCGACGACATCGACCTCTCCCGCACCGTCGGCTGGTTCACCACCATCTCCCCCGTCCGACTCCCGGTGGCCCGACCCGACGACCTCGTCGAGGGGCTCAAGAGCACGAAGGAACTCCTGCGCCGACGCCCCCGCCAGGGCATCGGCTACGGCCTGCTCGCCCACGGGGCGGGCCCGGACCGCGCACTGGAACCGGAAACGGCCGCCCAGGTCAGCTTCAACTACCTCGGCCAGTTCGACGCCTCCGGCGGCTTCGCCGCCCACTCCGGCAAAGCCGGACCCGACTGGCACCCCGACAACCAGCGCCCCTACCAG
>NZ_LGEC01000151.1 GCF_001279585.1 Nocardiopsis sp. NRRL B-16309
CCTGCAGGACCTGCCCGCCGTCTTCAACACACAGGTCAACGACGCCCTGCTCACCGCCGTCGCCAGCGCGATCGGGCACTGGACCGGCGACGACCACGTCCGCATCGACCTCGAAGGCCACGGCCGCGAAGACCTCTTCGACGACATCGACCTCTCCCGCACCGTCGGCTGGTTCACCACCATCTCCCCCGTCCGGCTGCCCGTCCCCTCCCCGGACCGCCTCACCGAAGGACTCCAGCGGACCAAGGAACTCCTCCGAACACGCCCCCGCCAGGGCATCGGCTACAGCCTCCTCGCCCACAACCCCGACCGAGCCGACGACGGATTCGGACCCGCCGCCCAGATCAGTTTCAACTACCTCGGCCAGTTCGACGCCTCCGGCGGCTTCGCCGCCCACTCCGGCAAAGCCGGACCCGACTGGCACCCCGACAACCAGCGCCCCTACCAG
>NZ_LGEC01000152.1 GCF_001279585.1 Nocardiopsis sp. NRRL B-16309
TTCAACTACCTCGGCCAGTTCGACGCCTCCGGCGGCTTCGCCGCCCACTCCGGCAAAGCCGGACCCGACTGGCACCCCGACAACCAGCGCCCCTACCAGATCGACATCGTCAGCCACGTCCACGACGGCCGCCTCCACATGCGCTGGACCTACAACCCCACCGCCTTCCGCCAGGAAACCGTGGAACGCATCGCCGACCACACCCTGGACGTGTTGGGCCGACTCACCCGCCAGGCCCACGACCCCGACGCCACCGTCTACAGCCCCTCCGACCTGCCAGCCAGCGGACTCGACCAGACCCAGATCAACGACCTCATGGCGGAACTACGGCCGCTGCCGGAGTGGCGCTCGGCCACGACTCCGCGTCCTCTGGCGGACTGCTACCCACAGACCCCCATCCAGCAGGGCCTGTGGTTCCAGAGCCAGCTCTCCC
>NZ_LGEC01000153.1 GCF_001279585.1 Nocardiopsis sp. NRRL B-16309
GAAGGGGTCGAGCGCGAGAACCGGCTGCTCCTGGTCGCCCACCACCTCGTGGTCGACGTGGTGTCCTGGCGCATCATCCTCGAAGACCTCGACACCCTCGCCCAGCAACTGCGCGACGGACAGGAACCCGCCCTCCCCGCCAAGACCAGCTCATGGCAGCAATGGGCCGACCGACTGCACGAGGAGAGCCGCGGTACCGACACCCTGCGGGAGCACACCTACTGGGCCCGGCAGAGCGCACCGACGACCACTCTGCCCGCGGACGGCCCCACCCACCCGAACACCATCGGCCACAGTCGCGTCCACGAAGCCGTCCTGGACGCCGAACACGCACGCGCGCTCCTGCAGGACCTGCCCGCCGTCTTCAACACACAGGTCAACGACGCCCTGCTCACCGCCGTCGCCAGCGCGATCGGGCACTGGACCGGC
>NZ_LGEC01000154.1 GCF_001279585.1 Nocardiopsis sp. NRRL B-16309
GAAGGGGTCGAGCGCGAGAACCGGCTGCTCCTGGTCGCCCACCACCTCGTGGTCGACGTGGTGTCCTGGCGCATCATCCTCGAAGACCTCGACACCCTCACCCAGCAACTGCGCGACGGACAGGAACCCGCCCTCCCCGCCAAGACCAGCTCCTGGCAGCAATGGGCCCACCGACTGCACGAGGAGAGCCGCGGTACCGACACCTCCCAGGAAATCCCGTACTGGAACGAGCAGTCCGCCCCGACCCGCGACCTCCCCACCGACGGGCCCACCGAGCCCAACACCATCGGCCACAGCCGGGTGCACGAGGCCGTTCTCAGCACCGAGCAGGCACGCGCGCTCCTGCAGGACCTGCCCGCCGTCTTCAACACACAGGTCAACGACGCCCTGCTCACCGCCGTCGCCAGCGCGATCGGGCACTGGACCGGC
>NZ_LGEC01000155.1 GCF_001279585.1 Nocardiopsis sp. NRRL B-16309
GGTGGGCTCCAACAGGCGCATGATCATCCGCGACAGGGTCGACTTGCCCGACCCCGACTCGCCCACCACACCCAGCGTCTCGCCCTGGCGCAGCTCGAAGGACACGTCCCTGACCGCCCAGAAGTCCGTCGAACGCCCCCACATCCCACCGCGCACCCGGAACCGCTGCGCCACCTCCTCCACCCTCAGCAGAGGAGTCTCATCGGAGGAGTCGCCCGAGGTGCCGGGGGTGAAGGCCTGGAAGTCGGCGGGGGCGGTGGTGGTGACGCCGGCCTTCGCGTCGCGCTCGGCGCGGTCGGCGCGGTCGCTGGCGCGCCGTTGGGCGCGGGAGACCTCGACCCGGGGCACCGCGTCCAGCAGCGCCTGGGTGTAGGGGTGCTCCGGTGCGGACAGCACCGTGCGCACGTCCCCGCGCTCCACG
>NZ_LGEC01000156.1 GCF_001279585.1 Nocardiopsis sp. NRRL B-16309
CGCCCGGGTCCTCGCCCAGGCCATCGGCGGCGCCATCGACGCCGTCATCGCCGGCTGGCTGGAGGAACCGGACACCGACCTCACCGAGGCCGGCGTGCAGGTCGTGACCACCTTCGACCCAGCGCTGGTCCTCGTCCCACCCACCACCGACAGCGGGAGCACGCCATGCCAGTGATCGAAGTCGAGGGACTGCGCAAGACCTACCGCGACCACGTCGCCGTCGACGCCGTCTCGTTCAGCGTGGAGCGCGGGGAGATTTTCGGCATCCTCGGACCCAACGGGGGGGGGAAGCCCACCACCGTCGAATGCCTCACCGGGCTGCGGAGGCGCGACGGCGGGCGGGTGAGCGTGTTCGGCCACGACCCGGACACCGATCGCGACGCGTTGCGCGAGACCGTCGGTGTCCAGCTGCAACAC
>NZ_LGEC01000157.1 GCF_001279585.1 Nocardiopsis sp. NRRL B-16309
GAGCCCTACCGCGTCCTTCTTTGCTGCTCCGGCGTCCCCCGTGTTGGCGGGATGCCGGTCCTGCTGCGGTCTTCCCTGTGTGAGCGGAAAACCGGTCCTACTTACTGCTCCGGCGTCTCCTGTGAGAGCGAGATGCCGGTCCTTCCTTCCTGCTCCGGCGTCCCCCGTGCTGGCGGGATGCCGGTCCTGCTTTGCGGTGCTACCGGCTCCCGACGTCGTACTGCGATGCACGCCGGTCGAGCCCTGCCGCGTCCTTCTTTGCTGCTCCGGCGTCCCCCGTGCTGGCGGGATGCCGGTCCTGCTTTGCGGTGCTACCGGCTCCCGACGTCGTACTGCGATGCACGCCGGTCGAGCCCTACCGCGTCCTTCTTTGCTGCTCCGGCGTCCCCCGTGTTGGCGGGATG
>NZ_LGEC01000158.1 GCF_001279585.1 Nocardiopsis sp. NRRL B-16309
AAGGCCCCAGAAGCACCCACGGATCGCAAGCCGGACCGGTCCGGAACGGTGGTCGCGGGCACGGAGACGGGCGACGGTGGCAAGGGCGGGGGCACCCACGGGCGCGAACCGAAGCGGCCCCGCCCACCCTGCCCCCAAGCGGTCGTCGGGCCGAAGGTTCCCGTTCTCAAGGCGCCCGAGCCAAAGCGGACCCGCCCATCTGGACCCAGGGGGTCGGAGCTGGGCCGATCAGCCCACCGTGACCACAGGGGGTTGAAGGGGAGCCATTCAGGTGGCGGGAGCCCCAGGGGGGTTGGTCGGGCCGAAGCGAGGAACGAGCGGAGGCCCAAAGAAGGCACGGCGAGGGCGCCGACGGGGTTCTGGAGGCCCTGGAGGTGCACACCCGAGGAACGAGGGCGTGCAC